>NZ_JFKD01000099.1 GCF_002115725.1 Marivita cryptomonadis | reverse complement strand
AGTACAGCAACGAAGTGATCATGATGCTGCAGACCACCAGCCTGGCATCCATCGTCACCCTGATCGACATCACCGGTGCCGCACGCACGGTGAACGCGCAGTACTACCTGCCGTTCGAAGCCTATATCACCGCTGGCGCGTTCTACCTGTGCCTGACCTTTATCCTGGTGCGCCTGTTCAAGTTGGCCGAGCGCCGCTGGCTGAGCTACCTGGCTCCACGGAAGCACTGATATGGAACGCATCGATCACCTGTTGCCCTGGGGTCACCTGGGTTGCGAGCGCCAACTGAGCGTATTCCGTTTCGGCGGCGGCGAGCGCAAGGCCTATATCCAGGCCAGCCTGCACGCCGATGAGTTGCCCGGCATGCGTGCGGCCTGGGAGCTGAAAAAACGCCTCACCGAACTGGAACGGCAAGGTGCCTTGAACGGCGTGATCGAGCTGGTGCCGGTGGCCAACCCGATGGGCTTGGGCCAACTGTTACAAGGCAGCCACCAGGGCCGTTTCGAGGTGGGCAGCGGCAAGAATTTCAACCGCGATTTCGTTGAGTTGAGCGAGCCGGTGGCGGAGTTGCTCACAGGTAGGCTGGGGGATGATCCTCACGCCAATGTGCGCATGATTCGCCAGGCGATGACCGATGCGCTCAACGCCTTGCCTGATCCGAGCAGCCAGTTGCAAGGCATGCAGCGCATCCTGCTCGGCCACGCCTGCACCGCCGACATCGTCCTCGACCTGCACTGCGACGCCGAAGCCGCGCTGCACATGTACGCGCTGCCCCAGCACTGGCCGCAGTGGCGTTCGTTGTCGGCGCACTTGAATGTGAAAGTCGGTTTGCTCGCGGAAGATTCC
>NZ_JFKD01000098.1 GCF_002115725.1 Marivita cryptomonadis | reverse complement strand
CCAAAAGGATCAGCGCAACTGACAGCTGATGCTACCGAACCCATCAATATGACCGACCACATCGGTCGCTGCCGGAAAATAGTGCAGTCCCGAGAGTGAGCCGGTGATCACTGTCTGCCCGATCTGAAGCCCGCCACAATGATCGCCCAGATGGGTGCAAAGCAAGGCCAGGTTGGTCAGCGCGGAGCCTCCGGGCACCGTGGCGCTCCCAGAAAGGACGATCTGCGATCCGCAGGTCAGGCGCGCGTCGAGCGTGCTGAAGTCCTGCCCATTCCAGCGCTGCAGTTCTGGACCAAGCACGAGCCCGTCATTGATCTGCATGTCCGCCAGTTTCAGCAGCGGATCGTTCTCCGCCCCCGTAAGCCGGGTATCGACAAGTTCCAGAACAAGGCGAGGCCGAAAGACTCGGGCTGCGTCCTGCATCGGGTCTGGACCCGGCGATGCGATCACCTCGAACCCGATTTCCAGCTCGATCCCCAATCGATCCCGAACAGGCAGGGCCGCGCCGCTTGGAAAAGTCTTCTGAGCCGGGATCGGCGCGATGACCGGAGGCTCCTCGGCCCGACGGGCCACCTTGAAGCCGCTCACCTTGCCAATCCGGGCCTGCACTGCGCGCTGCACGGCAAGCGCCTGCTGGTAGTCCGGTGAGGGCAGGGCCGAGGCATCGGCCCGCGATCCGCTGTTTCGAGCGTCCAACAGGGCCTGTGTCAGGGTATCTATCGTCCGCATCCACCGGGCCTTTCATTGTTCGGGTGCAAAACAGCATGACGATACCGGGACAAAGACACAATCTCATAGCCCGCAGAGGGTGATGTTGTTTGGCCGGGAAAAATGCGCATTGGCTTTT
>NZ_JFKD01000097.1 GCF_002115725.1 Marivita cryptomonadis | reverse complement strand
TTGGCCCGGCGTCCTGCGGTCCGCGGCCACCATGGTGACGCGCGTCATGCCGCCCAGTCAGCTGCTCAAGAAGTTCGCTGCTTATCCGCGCCAGCACGAGCTGGCCGTGGCGCTCCGTGAAATCGGCCGAGTTGAGCGCACGCTCTTCATCATCGAGTGGCTCCTCGACGCCGACATGCAGCGCCGAGCCCAGATCGGCCTGAACAAGGGCGAGGCCCATCACGCCCTGAAAAACGCTCTGCGTATCGGGCGACAGGGTGAAATCCGCGATCGCACCGCCGAGGGGCAGCACTACCGCATGGCCGGCCTCAACTTGCTCGCCGCCATCATCATCTACTGGAACACCAAGTACCTCGGTCAGGCCGTGGCCGCGCGGCAGCGGGCCGGGCTGAATTGCGACCCCGGTCTCCTCGCGCATATCTCCCCGCTCGGCTGGGCTCACATCCTGCTCACAGGCGAATACCGGTGGCGGCGGCAACCTGGGGCAAAGTTGTGAAGTAATCAGCCCTATATCTTGCCACCTTCACGCCCACCAAACGGGCGTGCCACGGTCATGGCCGCTACGAAGGCGGTCACAGAGCTCAGATTGAAGGAAAGTAGGGGGCTTCAGGGCCTTGTGATACGATCCTGCCCCCTACCGGAATCTACCCCTATGTGAACGAACTGAGCGAGCGGGCCATCCGTGAACGCGGCCTGTTCCTGTCGGCGTTCGACTTGCAGAAGTATGTGCAGGGCGCAAACAAGGAGCTCGGCCTTCACAGCCATACGCCCCTAATGGTCTGCAAGGAATACGCGACCCGTCGGAAACAGTATAAGCGACGCCGCCTTGCATGGCGCAAATCCCATGGCGCGCGG
>NZ_JFKD01000095.1 GCF_002115725.1 Marivita cryptomonadis | reverse complement strand
AGCGGCCATCGACTTCCGTCAGCTTGAGGGGGTCGGTCTTCCACAGCGCCGGGTCATAAGGAACGGTGTCACTATGACCTGCCAGCACCAAGCCACCCGGGCCGCTGCCGAAACTGGCCAACAGGTTGAACTTGCCGGGGCTGACGGGCTGGATGTCGATGGCGAATCCCAGGTCGCCCAGCCAACTGGCGAGCAGATCGATCACCGGGCGATTGCTCTGGTCGAGAGACGCCTGGGTACAACTGACCGACGGCGCGGCAATCAAGGCGGCGAATTGCTCTTTCATGGACGGCAACGGCATGCGCGGTCTCCCTACTTCCCGGATGAACCTCACTATAGAGGCATCTGCACGACACAATAAACCGTTGCGGCGCGCTGCCGGGCTCAGTCCTGTACACTGCACGACCTTGGCAGCCACTCTTTTCCCCGGCTGCGCTCCCGATCCTGGATTTTCCGGCCATGCAGAAAGAAACCGAAATCAAGCTCCGCGTCAGCCGCGAAACACTCGCCGCGCTGCGTGAGCACCCGCTACTGAAAAAACGCAACAAAAGTGGCTGGGAACGCCGTGAGTTGATGAACCAGTATTTCGACACCCCCGAGCGCGACCTGGCCCAGGCCAAGGTTGCCCTGCGCCTGCGCAAGGACGGTGACGACATTATCCAGACCCTCAAGACCCGTGGCCAAAGCGTCGCTGGCTTGTCGGAACGTAACGAATACAACTGGGAATTGCCCAAAGCCAAGCTCGACGTCAAGAAACTCGACGGCGAATGCTGGCCCGAGCAACTGGCCGAGCTGGACAAGAAAACCCTCAAGCCAATCTTCACCACCGACTTCGTGCGCGAACGCGCCGAAATCGCTTGGGGCCGCGGCAAA
>NZ_JFKD01000094.1 GCF_002115725.1 Marivita cryptomonadis | reverse complement strand
ATCAGGCAGGAACCAACAAGGAAGAGAAATAGCTATGCCCACTCCACCGAGCCACCACGATCACGGTCCCGCCCACGCTGCCTCACCCAATGACGGTGGTCTACGCGACCCGGTGTGCGGTATGGCGGTTATACCTCCAAGTAAATTTGGCGAGTCTTACCAAGGACAGACGTATCAATTTTGTAGCCAGAAATGCCAAGAGAAATTTCGGGCAGATCCAGAACGCTACATTGGTAATCATCCCAGCGCTGAACCCAGCAGCGCCGCTATAGAGCCCACGCTACAGGTAGCCACTGAGTTTACCTGTCCTATGCACCCGGAAATAAGACAGCCAGGGCCCGGCAATTGCCCTAAATGTGGCATGACATTAGAGCCCGTCATGCCCGCGCTTGATGACGATGACAAACCCGAGCTCCTGGATTTCACCCGCCGCTTTTGGTGGTCGCTGCCTTTAACCGTAATGGTGGCCCTTCTAGCCATGGCGGGACACTCGTTACAACTCCTCCATGGCTCGATCCAAAACTGGATCGAGTTAGCTCTGGCGACACCGGTGACCTTATGGGCAGGTTGGCCCTTTTTTGTAAGGGGCATAGCCTCTATTAGAAATCGCAGTCCAAACATGTGGACTCTGATTGGTTTGGGTACCGCCGCAGCCTACCTTTACAGCGTCATGGCAACGCTCTTACCCCAAAGCTTTCCCGCCACCTTCATGCAAGATGGACGTATCGGCGTCTACTTCGAAGCCGCCGCGGTCATCATCTCGCTCACCTTGCTTGGGCAGATTCTTGAGCTCAAAGCCCGGTCGCAAACCTCCGCCGCCATTAAGTCCCTTCTTGGTCTATCTCCCAAGACTGCACGCCGGATCAATGCCGATGG
>NZ_JFKD01000093.1 GCF_002115725.1 Marivita cryptomonadis | reverse complement strand
GTCAGCTCGTCTGTCGCTGACCCACTGCCATCGGGGTGTAGAACCGTAGACATCGTTTACATCTGAAACCGGGGACATCGTTTACACATTTGAGGCTTGGACGCGGGTCGTACCTCGTCCAAGCCTCCCCAAGGGATAGTCACACAGGTACAAATCCCAGGCATCATCCTCAGCTTCTTTAAGCCCTATCCTTTCTCCGGATAGGGCCTCGCTGACAAATACCAACTTGCCATTCCACTTGATCGATCCATCCTGCCTGACGCTTCGCACCCGCATTTCTGCCGGATACTCCACATCGGGCAAGCATCCTGGGTACAGTCGGGTAGATGGTACGTACACCTCTCCCGGGCGCTTCATACCAAGCGCTTCATGAGGGCGTACGTAATTGAACTCATGTCGGAAATGTTCCAACAAAAGCTGCTGCTCGACCAAGTTGTTCCCTAGCGGTAGCTCAAGTTTCAGGCTGCGATGCATTCGTTCGTGTCGACCATTCTGGGCAGGTCTTCCTGGTATGGTGCGCTCGGGATAGATACCTAAACGGATCCACCAAACGGCCAGTGTGGACATTCTCGCCAAGCCAGGAGAGGCGAAGGGAACGCCATTGTCAGAACGAATGACTTCCGGCATGCCGTAATCCTGAAAAAGCCGCTCAAAGGTTTGTTTTACAGGCTGGGTCATGATTTTAGGATGAGCCCTGCAAGCCAGAATCAAACGGGATGCATGGTCTGTAACAGTCAGCGGGAAGCACATCTGGGCGTTGAGCATCTTGAATTGCCCTTTGTAGTCCACGCACCAGGTTTTGTTGGGGTCATTGGCCTCTCGCATTTCAATATGGGAGGTACCGTGCCGACGCTTGAACCGCCGTTTGCTGACCAGTCCAAGCCGAT
>NZ_JFKD01000092.1 GCF_002115725.1 Marivita cryptomonadis | reverse complement strand
GAGGGCGTGCCGGGGCTCAAACGGGACAAGACGCGGCCCTCGCGGGTGCCGCCTCTGCCCAGAGAAGTGCGACTCAAGGTGATCGCGAAGACCGTGCAGGAAACACCGCCCAATGCCACGCACTGGAGCCGCACAACGATGGCTGACGCGGTGGGTATTTCGCCCTCGAGCGTGGGCCGGATATGGGCGGACGCAGGCTTGAAGCCCCATCTGACAAAGGGCTTCAAGGTCTCGAACGACCCGATGTTCGAGGAGAAGGTTACCGAGATCGTCGGGCTCTACCTCGACCCGCCGGACCGGGCGGTGGTGCTGTGCGTCGATGAGAAATCGCAAATCCAGGCGCTCGATCGGACCCAGCCCGGGCTGCCGCTGAAGAAGGGGCGCGGTGCGAGCATGACCCACGACTACAAGCGTCATGGCACCACCACGCTCTTCGCCGCGCTGGACGTAAAGTCCGGCCTGGTCATCGGTGACTGCATGCCCCGCCACCGCGCCAAGGAGTTCCTGAGCTTCCTGCGCCGCATCGACCGGGCCGTGAAGAAACCCCGCGACATTCATTTGGTTCTCGACAACTACGCCACCCACAAGACGCCCGAGGTGCAGGCTTGGCTGGAGAAACATCCGCGCTTCAAGCTGCATTTCACACCCACAAGCGCGTCCTGGCTGAACCTCGTCGAACGCTTCTTCGCCGAGATCACGTCGAAGCGCATCCGGCGCGGCAGCTACTCCAGCGTCGACGACCTCGAAGGCGCGATCTACGACTACCTGCTGCAGCACAACGCAAAGCCGAAGCCCTTCGTCTGGAGCAAGACCGCCGAGGACATCCTCACCCGAGAGCGCCGCGCACTCGACGCGCTCGATCAAATTAGGGGAAATCGGTAGCAAATGTCAGACTCGGAACACTAG
>NZ_JFKD01000091.1 GCF_002115725.1 Marivita cryptomonadis | reverse complement strand
GAAAGTCTCAAAGAAATGGAAAATCTCACAGAGTTGAGAAAAAGTGAGATAGCAAAGATGTTTTCACCTCACTTAAAATCACTCGACAACTATAAAATATTGATTATAAAACTAGTGCAAATAATTGGTGCTTACAAGCCATCTGGGGGCGTCGACATAGCGGTCAGAAACTTTATTGCTGACACTTATGACTTGTTGGATGGAGCCGTAGCCGTCATTAAATTGGGCCTGCCAAATGCGGCGGCACCGCTAATCAGGCGAATATATGAAAACGTATCTCTAATGAATGCTTTCATAATCGACAAAAAGCTGTACGACAAATGGTTTCGCGGCCAAGAGGTCGTAAACAAAGAGGTGCGAAAAGTGCTGAACACATCTCCCGCCGGAGAGGCGCTGGAACGCACCCAAGCTCTTTACTATCAGCTCTCGGACAAGGCACATCCCAGTAGAATCGCAATCAGCGATCGATTCCTTGGAGCTGGGAACCCATTCACTCTCGGGCCAGTCATGACTCCAAGCGTAGCGCTTGTAAGCGATACACTAGTACGGCTACTTTCTCTAGTGTTCTGGTTTACTGCGTGCGCTGCATTATATTACAAGCCGGTAATTTCGAGCCGCCATTCACACTTCATAAAGCTCTATGAAACGACATCAACTCACGCCCTGGATATAAATGAAAAGTTAGCGGGCAAACTTGACCAACTTTATGAAGAGGAAGACTTCACAGACATTGAACGAAACCCTCCAGCTTAACTTAACCAAGGTCAATACTCGAATCGATATTAGGCTTTATATGGTTCTGGTGCTCACTCGATGTCAGGTTTTGTCAGGCTATCGCCTTGCAAAAAGTTAAGTTTTGTTAAGTCGCCAGCACTGACCAGATCGCGCGGTATCCACTCCGGTATCCAGGGCTTGGCGTTCATCCA
>NZ_JFKD01000090.1 GCF_002115725.1 Marivita cryptomonadis | reverse complement strand
AATTGCGCTGCAATTTCGCAATTGAAGCTCAGTCAATTCGGGTATTCCTCAGTCTCAATGCATTGAAAACTACAGACGCAGAACTGACGCTCATGGCTAACGCAGCAATCATTGGAGACAGAAGGTGCCCCGTCAGTGGATAGAGCAGGCCTGCGGCGAGGGGAATACCCATTGAGTTGTAAAGGAAGGCGAACCCCAAGTTTTGCCGCATGTTTTTTACCGTTGCAACCGAAAGTGCCCGTGCCCGTAAAATCCCCATCAGGTCGCCTTTTACCAGCGTGAGCTGCGCGCTATTCATCGCGACGTCAGTCCCTGTACCCATGGCAATGCCCACATCTGCTCGCGCCAAGGCCGGTGCGTCGTTGATACCGTCGCCGGCCATGGCAACCTTTCGACCGGATTGCTGGAGGTCCGCCACCAGGCGCTCCTTGTCCTGAGGTTTCACTTCACCATGAACCTCTTCAATACCCATCTCCTTGGCGACAGCACGTGCGGTGGTGAGCCCGTCTCCCGTGGCCATGATGATTTTTACGTTATCAGCCTTAAGCTTGGTGACTGCTTCTTTAGAGGTCGGTTTTATCGGGTCTGAGACCGCTAGTAATCCTGCCAAGACCCCGTCAACTGCTAGATAGATGATGCTGATGCCTTCAAGGCGCAACAACTCTGCACGTTCTTGTAAGACCTTTGTGCTCACGCCGGCAGCTTCCATCAGTGCAGTGTTGCCCAGCTGTACTTTCTTGCCATCAACGAGACCACTCACCCCAATCCCTGAGCCGGACTCAAACGATTCAGGCTTGGTGAGCGCAATATTTTCAGTTCGGGCGTGATCGACGATGGCGTGTGCCAAAGGATGTTCGCTGCCTTGATCAAGGCTAGCGGCCAGTTGAAGCACATCGCGTGGGTTGAAATCTGGTGTGGCCTCCACACT
>NZ_JFKD01000009.1 GCF_002115725.1 Marivita cryptomonadis | reverse complement strand
ATCTCTGGTTCATTGAACCAAAGCACCTAATCGCGTTGCGTGAAGTCGAGAACGTCAGCAGCATGGCGCAGATGATCCGGTGAGAATCTTGCATACACGCGTTCTGTAATCGAGGTGTTCGAGTGCCCCATGTATTGACTGATCTCAGACATCGGGATGCCCGCCTCGGCCATATGCACTGCGCTGGTGTGCCGTAGAACATGTGGTGTGACGTCCTCCAACCCGGCGGCTTTCGCTGCCGACGAAAACCCGCGCGTGATCTTCTTTAATGGCTTTCCGGCCCATTCGATGACGTAGTCGCTCAGTGCAGCCTGTTTCGCACCCAATAGGGCGTCGCGGAGCCCCGGATTCATTGGCACCACCGCGCGCCCCTTGCGAGGGCCGGATGCCGATTTACGCAAATCAATCTGGTTTCGGTCGAAATCGACACGATCCCATGTCAATTCGAGGACTGCACCAACACGTGCTGCGGTCGACAGCATCAGAAGAATGGCCAGCTTGATGTGCGGCTGGGAGGCCGCATCAAAGAGTCGTTTGATTTCCTGTCGGGTCAAATACCGATCCTTTGGTGCCGGTTTTTGTGGACGGGGAATGCTCGGGACGTGATCGATAAGGCGTGTGGTCTTGCCCCAGTTCAATACTGTCGTCAGATGCCCAAGTTCAGTCCAGACTGTCCCAGGCTGGACACCGGCTTTATATCGAATGTCCGCATAACTCCGACAACAGGGTGCATCGATTTGATCTGCACGCAGAGCGCCAAAGTGTTTCAACACTGGTTTTCCTGTATAGATCATCGTTTCCGCGACAGGGCGACCTTTCCGTTCCTCCAAGTATTTTTGCCAAAGGTCTGAAACCGTCGGGGCCGACGGTCGCAAAGCCTCCCTTTTGTAAACATCTAACGCTTCTGCTTCCGCTTCCTTGCGGGTGCATGCTTCAAGCTGATGACGCTGACGTCTTCCATTTTCGTACCAATAGACGCAGAGGCCTCCGCGTAGGTGTCCAATTTTAAGTTCTGGCATTCGTAGGCCTCCACGACGTGATGGGGGATGCGGTACAAGCGCTTCAAGCGGAATGCTTGAAGCTGACCGCGATTGATCATTTGGCGAATGGTTTCGGATGAGCAGCACCAGCGGGCTGCCAGAGTGTCGGGTGTGAAAGGCGGGTGGGTCTGCAACGCAATACTTCCTCCGATTGGTCTCTGTCTGGTCGAAGCACTAAGGGTCTAGAGAACCCGTGCTTGGCTTTACTTACAGCTATTGCCGCCAAGGCTGGGAGTGTCCGCATGCGGATGCCCAGTGGGGATAAAGAGATTTTTTGGCTCGCCTACCCACGCATGTCATCGATAGTCAGCACAGTATCCCGTTCGATGACCTCCCACGCTGCACGCATGTTGTCCAAACTGGCTTCAAGGCACTCCGCCGTGTCCTCCCCGGACCAATGAACAGGCACCATCAGGCGGTAGGCCCGCTCATAGGCCTTGGCAAATTGTGCAAACGGGTCTTCGGGACCGAAGACCTCCGAGACAGCTTGAATGAGGAGTCGATGTGTGGCGATTTCCACGGGTTGGAAGAACGGATTGGTCGGATCGGGTTTTGGGCCAAACCGCGTGGCTAGTTCACGCGCAAAGTCCGCTGGTGTGGGAGCGTTCATGGTATTGTCTCCGCGATGGGATGATGTGTTTTGAGGAGTCGTGCGCAGGGTTGTGGGTGCTACTGAGAGTGTGCCGAATGCATTGCTTTGGCGTGGTCGTTCAGCCGCTGCTTCGCCTGTTTCGCAAGCCTCAGGTGTCTTTGCAGCCCGGTTGTCCGTGCTACGCGTTCGGCGGCAGCACAGCTCTTCTCCAGTAGGCCAAGAAGCATCTGTTCGTCCCGTGCGACACTGGATGGCTCGCGCGTCTTGATGGTCTTCCTGGGCTTGCCCCTTGCCCGCATGCGAAATCTTCGAGCTCGGGCTCCGTCAACGTGGTTGGCGGTCAGCCTGTAGTGATCTGAATACATGTTCAGCATGTCTTGTCCTCGCAAATTTATGGGGCAGGGCCGGTGGGTATAAGGTACGTATCGACCCTGTTGCCCCCCTGTGGTGCAGCCCTCACGCCGCCTGACGCTGTTCCTGAGGACCTGAGAGCTCGATCATCAATTGCGCCATGTCCTGAGGGTCGAGGGCCTGGATGGCGCTCAGTAGGTCTGCCACGCCAAGTGTCTTGCCGGAGGCCGCAAACTTCACCGCGCGCAGCGTGTCGCCATTAATGGCATCTCTGGGATCGTTCTTGCGCACCCGCTCATCCGCCTTCTTGATCAGCGTGAGCACAGAGGCCGTGAAATCCATCGGCTTGTAGTCAGGCTCCGGCTTGAACTCCCACCAGCGGATATTGGCGAGCTTCTTGATCGACAGGTCCGCGTGTTTCAGATCGCTCGGTGTGAACATGCCCGCTTGGTCCCACTTGAACCCGAGATGGGTCTCAACCCATGCCTTGATGGCATTGGAGCGGATGCCAGAGGGCAGGGCATCGACCAGTTTGTTGATCATCTTGACGGCGGGGCGGACATCGCCCGTGCTGGCCCATCGGGAGGCCACGGCGACCAAAAAGAGGTGGATGTCGAGCTGGACAGTCTCGCCCCGTCTTTGGATCGAGGCAATGGCCGCGATGAATTGATCGTCGCTGTTGGCAAGCGCAAGCTTGTTGAAATTGATACGTGTCATGTTGGGTCTCCAAAGGGGATGTTGCCGTCATGGGTCACGCGCTGGTGGCCCATGTCAGGCAACACCCGAAATCCCAGAGCGCGTGGCTCAGGTCCGGTTGGCCGGACGTAGAAAGGGTGTTGCCATTGGAGAGTTTCATCGACTGTTGTCACATGTGCCGTGTCGATGGCCGGGGAGACCGGACTTTGAACGCGCAGGTGTGTCAGACCTGCCCAAGCGCGCTTGGGTCGTGAGACAAGAACTCTCTCGCCCGCCACAGGCTGTCCTGTCTTGGACCGTCAGGAACCAATTGGGACGTGCCTGCAGAAGCTGACAGAGGGTCCGTCTCTTCGCTGTCTCTGGCCGGACTGTCCCACCCTGACCCCGCAGGTCAGGCCTTCCAGGCACTGTCTGATTGGGGGTACGCCAAACCCCACCAATCCGGCTTGTTTCACCCTGTCTACAACAGGGCAGAGCTATGGCCTGAACACCCCATCACAGGAGGCTAGCGAGCGCTTGTTCCGCGTGGACCTCAGGTGGCCCCACCGAGGGGCGGTGTGTGCCTCTCGATGGGTCTACTCTGTTGCCTGGAGGCCGCTGGCGATATGGAAGGTGTACACCCTTTTCTGACAGGTAAATCAGGGCCTTGCACCAAATGGAGGCAGGCAAAATCAGGTAAATTCTGAGAGATTTCGGGAGCTATCATAGCGCGGAGGCCAAATAGCTTGAGGCCTTTCAGAATGATTTGTTAACTTTCACCCTCTGAAAAAGACGGCTCATCCATAGGTCCTTGCTCAGTATCGCTCACGCAACAAAATCGAACGGTTTGACCAACGTTCTATATCGTGATCACTATTTTGCTTTAAAACCCACTCGACAAGTCGTTCTAGGTTCACCAACGTAGCGGTAATTGAGGTTGACTAGATGTCAGAGGTGTGAGGTGAGCGATTCAAGAATGTCTTGGCGTTGGATCATAACAATTGAGGCTGCTGTAATACTGGTAAGCCTTTTAGCTTCTGCACTTTTCTCCAGTCAGTTTAGCGCTTGGGGGGATGCGATAATCGATAGGGTAAAAGGGTGTGGCGCAGCGTTTGACGAAGCACGTCTTATCGCAGACTCTAGAGATCAAGGAAGGTTCTCTGAGTATTTGCAGTTAATGGATTCGGCCTCACAGTGCGATACGAGAACTGGTGCGGCTGCCGCTAGTACTCTTGCTGCTTTCTATTGCTCTTCGCAGAATCAAAATGCTTTTGATCGTCAGCTTGGTGCACAATACAAGCAGCTCGTTGAGCGAGCATCACGGTCTACGTATATAGATCAGCGCTTGGTTTACGAGGCTTGCGGGGGAACCCTGCAATGAATTCAAGCACATCCGGTTGATCTCGAAACTCGACAATCATTACCCAGTAAGCCTGCGATTATCTCAAACACTCCGTTCCAGCTTTCAGTTGATTGCGGGTTAGGTTCGATACTTGGGGGGGTCGGACTTGTTTCTGGTATATTTGGAGGCGGTAACGGATCAATTGGTTCTCGGGGAGTTTGCGTATTAGGGGCTGGCTCTGGAGTTCTTGAAATAGGTAGATCGGGTCTTGCGGACGGTCTTAATGGTTCGGTCAATGCAATCACAGAAGCTCTTGCCTGACCGTAGGCCGTGCGAAAATTTCTAGCTGTGCTTCCCATTTTACTTATGAGTTGGTTCAACTCATCGATCTTCTGCTCTCGCTGGACTGGTCCAGCGCTAGTCGGGATTTGAGCGCCAAACGGGTAAGCAGCCGTAACACGGAGTTGACGTCTTAATTCTTCAAGTTTGTCTTTTACGCATTCAATTTCGCTGGACTCAAGGCTTGATAGGTATCGCAGTGTTTCATTCCGATTTCCGCTATTTAATTCCAGAAAATACCTTCCAGTGGCGCGACTTTGAAAAGAACCACTGCTTCCAGCTTGAGACGCAAGGTTGCTTAGAGGAAGATCGCGATCTATTAGAAGGCCGCCGGTCAAAAGAATAATATTTCCAATAGTCGGCTCGAGTTTTTCCGGAAATATACGATCTGCCTTTTTGCATGATGTAGGAACGTTTCTGATATAAATTAGTCTATTGCTTCTATCTGAAAAATCTATTGTAGGAGCGTTGGTATAGGGTAGCCTGTCGAGGCTTGCGGTTGTCGATGTGCAAGCTGATAGTGCTCCCAGAAATGTAATGCGCAATGTGATTATCGTCACTGCTAGGTTCGGTTTGCGCATATTTTCGGCATAGCTCAATAAATATGTCCTTTGTCATGATTTACTACTTTCTCAAGATGTAATTGCAAGACCTTTCTCTCAAATGTTCGTCTTCACTTTGATTTCTCATGTCCAAAGATGGGCTGCGGGGGTACGGCTATCTATCCCAGACGGTACGAGCAAGGCCAAGACCAGAGTACTTGGGGCGTCGAGCACTATCTATATGCCTGCGGGAACTGACCACGAGAAAATACCGAGCCTTGATTGTAAAGCCATGTGTATAGCTAGTGCTGCGCTGAAAAATAATATAAGTGGCTTCAATGTTTTTACTATTCAAATTCATAGGTAGAGCCGCCCTTCCCGCATAGCCGTACTGCACTCGTAAGTCGCGAACCGGCTCTCGATCTTGGCGTCTCGAACAACCCCATTGAACAGGGTTGCACCGAAGTAATTGGGCGGGCTCATACCATTGAAGCTGTTGCGGGCCGAGAAGGTGATGCAGACCAACTGAAATGAACCTGTGTCGGAGGCAAAGGTCGCGGTATAGGTGATGCGGAGTGAGGCCGGGTCATTGAGCATGGAGCGCAGGGCTGTGACCGAGTTTGACATCGCAGCTGGGCTTACAGGTTGTGGAGACACCGGAATGAATGGGACCTCAGCTTGTTCGACACAGGCGGTCAGTACAGCCATAAGAGCGAGCGATTGTACAAGAATCTTCATGATTGAACCTGAATTGATGATTTAGAGAATGGATAGGGCTGGGACGAAATTTTCCGTTGAGTAGGTGCGGCCTGCACACGAGAGTGCGCCCTCAGCCAGTCATGGTGTCTGACAGCGGTCGACGCGGTGCTCTCGAAAGGGTGTTCGTCGTTGGGTTGCGTTCGTTGTCCCGTTGCCGGTCTAGGCGGCCTCGGCGGATTTGACGTCGATGGCGTCCATTGACTGCAACCACTGTGCTGCCTGCGCCGCCTTCGAGGCCGCCGTGAATATCGCCCGCTTGTCCTCCTTCAGGACAGCGAGCCATGACTTGATGTAGCCCGCATGGTCCTCACGCGGTGCTTGAGAAATCCCAAGATCGGCACAAAGGAAGGCTGCGCCCAGCTCAGCAACCAGCTCCTCCATGGCGTAAGCCTTATCCCCGAAACGGCCTGTCAGGTCCCGATCCAACCGTGGCTTGGCCCCAGACCAATGAACCAGTTCGTGGCAGAGAGTACTGTAAAACGCCTCACTGGGCGCTGTTGATCGCTGATCGGTGAACCGTCTGCGATCCGGCATCAGGATGACGTCTTGGCTTGGAATGTAGCATGCAACGTCACCGTGTTCCTCGACCTTGGCACCCGTCCGCGCGACTAAGATCTCCGCAGAGTGCACAGGGTCGAACGAGGGCATGTCTGGCAGGACATGTTCCGTTGCCGCGTACCCGTCCACTTGCGCGGCGTTGAAAACCCAGCTGGCTTTGGCGACGAAACGCACGCGTTCCTTATCATCGTGATCCAATCTGCGATAGAAAACGATGACGGTGGCTTTCTCGCCCTTGCGCACCTGGCATCCCTTCGCCTGCCATTGTCGATACGTTCCCCAGACATGCGAAGGGTAGGCGGCTCCGAGGGCTGTGATCCACAAGCTGATGGTGTTCACACCATTATAGGGATGCTGAGAGGCGATGTTGACTGGTCGCGCACAGCGCGTGCCTTCGTCGGTGATCCACGGAAGTCGGAATGTACCTACGGTTTCCATTGCTTGGATGATATGGTTAGTCACCTGTGTGTAAACATCAGGCTTTTGTTCGGTCCCTGCCATGGCACGGTCCCTTCTTGGCATGAGTGTAATCTGAAAAAGCCCAACGGCATCTGCATGCGCTGGGCTTAGGCCGCGGTATGGTGAGGGATAGGCTCAACGTGGTCTGTTGAGGTGCCGTGCGATCAGGTGTTGTCGAGCTCCCGCTCTAGCGTCGTCTCCTGCAGGATACGAAGGGCAAGGTCTTGGTGTCCTTCAGATTTACGACTCGGAGACGTGATTTTGGCCAGGGGGTGCATAGGGATCAGGTCCACGAGGTTTCCCCCGCAGGAACCGAGCTACCCTGTTGCGTTCAATGCCCAGTTTCTGGGCGATCTTGCGACCCGAGATGTGGTTGTAGTGCATCTTGAGCGCTTCAGTCTGCCATGGAGCGGACTTCTGCAACTTCCAACCTGAGACGATGTGCCGTGAGAGGCCAAGAATCTCTGCGACTTTCGAGTAGGTCAGGCCTTGGGCAAGGAGTTCAGTAGCGCGTTGCTTTTGCAGCCCACGGCGTTCCCGGTGACGGACTGGAATGAAGGCCGCGATTTGTTGCCTCTGGTCGTCCGTGATGTCTGGGAAGTCCTTGATGTACTGTTTGCGAACAGGGTCGATCCAGTTCCGTACGGTGTTGGCTTTGAGAGGTTTTCCCTTCCACCGCATTCCCGCCGCTTGAGTCATGAGTTCGAAGTTCGCAGGGTCGTCCATCACCTTCGCAACGGCCTTTGCGAAGATGGTTTTTTCTTGCATCGCTGTGAGTTCACACAGCTTGAGGAGTTTCTGTTGTGTTGAGAAGTTCTGTATCATGACAGAGATATGTCCTCTGTTCTGAGGGGTTGAATAGGGGTTACAGCCCGATCCCTAGTGGCTATACGAAGATTTTCGGGGGGTTGGTGTGGCCCTGAGGGTAGATGTGGCCCTAGGCCCTACGTGAAACATTGGGCCGAGGGCATGGGTCCAGCCGTGACATGACCCGTCTGGGGTCATTTCAGAGTTGGAACTGGAGTTGGGAGGTAGTGTTAGGTTCGAGGATAGCGATTTGCGGGCCACAGTGCTGCCGTGGAGTGCGAAGTCGAGGTTGTCCGCACCATGGGTAGCCGAAAAGAAGAGATAGCGCTGTGCGGGGCCTCCCAGTGAGAAAACCAGCAAGTGTTTTCGGGGGACCAGAAGGGTTTCAAAGCCAGCGGGGGGGGTGAAGAATGAGTCATTTTTGACTAAATTGAGATCAGAGAGTTGTGGTTTCTCCTTGGACTTAATTTAGTTATATCCACTTTCTTTCGACAATTTTCCATGTGCAAAAGAGAGTAATAGAATAAGTAGTAGATATAGGTTTTTTTTAAAAGAGTGAGGCAGAGTGTCAGTGTTTTGAAAAAACCCCCCAGACCCCCTAGTGGTCAAAACAGCCCTCTTTTTTACGTTTTTTTGAGCTTTTGGCAATTTCCGAGCACTTTGTCTCAAAATGTCTAGTTTTTGGTCGCCAAAATCGATTTTTGCCTAACAATTCCGAGCATTTTGTCTCAAAACATCCAATTTCGAGTTTTTCGAAAAAATCAGCCCTTTTTGCCTTTTAACATTTCCGAGCACTTCGGCTCAAAATATCAAATCTGTGGTTTTTCGAAGGTCTATCTGGCCCCGGCCCCCGGCCCTAGAACCGCTCTGTTCAAGCACCAATCATCACCACCTGTCACCACGACCCTAGTCCCTCGCAGTTCGAGGGCCTAGGCCCTCGTTCCGCAGGACTTGGTGATCGTGGTCTGACACGAGTTATTTGTCAGCTTATCGAGCTTCGCACTTTCGCGCCGACCGTTGCTGCGCCAGTGGTGCGAGACGAAGCTGCACTTCGTCCGGCTCGCCAGGTCTGGTTACCTACAACTGAAAAAGACCTAAAGCACTCACGACTTCCCGCTTTTTCGCCTCGGTGCGCTCTCGCGCCCGTTCCGTGCCCATCTCTGATGATCTCAAGAACGTATCCCCTGTCTTCAGAGAGCTGTGCTCTGCGCGTGCGAATTGGGGCGATAAACTCTTGGAGGATCGCTTCCAGACGAGCTTTTTTCTTTCCATTGCCAAGCCCACCTCTCCGATACTGCGCCTTAAGCTCGGCAAGCCCATCCTGATCGGGGTCGAAGGCGTCGAGATAGGTAAAGACGACATTGCCCTCTGTACTGCCGGGGTCTTCGATGTGCAGGTTGTTCGGATCGGTGAACATCGCTCTGACAGCATTTCTGATTTCGCCAGGCGAAGTGGACAGCGCTATGGCGTTGCCCCCGGATTTCGACATCTTGGCCTTTCCGTCGATACCGGGGAGCCGACCCGCCTTTGGGATGATCGCCCGCGCTTCGGGCAAGACGGCACTGCCTACCGTAGAGTTGATGCGCCGGACGATCTCGTTGGTTTGCTCGATCAGCGGGGCCTGATCCTCGCCCACGGGCACGACCGTCGCCTTGAAGGCTGTAATGTCCGCAGCCTGTGCCCCCGGATAACACAGAAATCCGGCACGAATGTCGCGTCTGAACCCACGCACACGAATTTCGTCCTTGATCGTTGGATTTCGTTCAAGCCGTGCGACCGTGACGAAGTCCAGGTAAAGCATTGACATCTCCGCCAACGCCGGAAGATGCGATTGCTGGCAGATGGTCGTGCGACAGGGATCAATGCCCACGGCCAGATAGTCCAGCGCGACCTCGCTCACGTTGCGCCGCACCTTCTCTGGGTAAAGGGCGTTGTCGGTGAGGGCCTGGGTGTCCGCCAGCAGCAGAAACTGTTCATGTCTGTCCTGATAGCGCAGCCGGTTTGTGAGTGAGCCCGCATAGTGCCCAATGTGAAGCGGCCCAGTGGTACGGTCGCCTGTCAGAATGGTTGGTCTGTTCATTTTGCGACTTCTCATGAAACGAGTGACCGCGCATCGGGAAGCTTGGAAAACAAAAGGCCGCCCATGCGGCGGCCTCGGAATACGATTGGTCATCCGGCCAACCTGTCAGGAGGCCAGCCACCAAATCATTGCGACGCTTGTCGTGTTTTCCATAGCAATTTGCCTAGCGACGGCGCGACCATTCGTCAATCAAGTGGTGGGAAAGGGTCTAACTTGATCCCCGGCAGGTTGGCTCGGGAGTGGATGGAGCTCGCCGCTTTGACTCGATCAGACCCGGTTGTCTTTTCATAGTTAGGTCCTTCGGGTTACGGTGTGCTTGTGTTACTCTTATTGCTAGATACTCACGCCGCTGACCTTAAGCAGTGCCAACGGCTTAGAGGCCCGAGATGGTAAAAAGCATATTGCCTCTCGCGGCGCTTTTGCTTGGCTCGGCGTTTCTGGTGTTTGCGGGTGGGGTGAACGGCCTCATCCTTCCTGTGCGCGGCGATGTCGAAGGCTTTACGGCCACGTCACTTGGGCTTCTAGGAACCGGCTGGGCGCTTGGCTTTATTGCAGGTTGCCTCAGGACACCCAAATTGGTGGCGCGGGTGGGGCATATTCGCGCGTTCGGAGCGATGTGTGCTCTGGCGTCCATCGCAGTGCTCCTGTCGCTCGTTCTGATCACACCTTGGGTCTGGGTGCCTGTTAGGGCCTTGTCCGGCTTCTGCTTTGCCGGTGCCGCGATGATCGTGGAAAGCTGGCTCAACGAGCGAACGGATGCGGCCTCCAGGGGACGCATCTTTGGCATCTACACAATGGTGAACCTGACCGCGACAACTGCTGGCCAGATGGTTCTCACCTTGGGGGATGCGCGCGGATTTTTCTTCTTCGTGCTCGCTGCAATGGTATATTGCCTGGCGTTGCTGCCAACCGCGATTTCGGCGACATCGACCCCCAAACCGCTGACACAAGTGTCTTTGAACCTTCGTGGTCTTTGGAAGAACTCTCCGATTGCCGTCTTTGCCATCCTGATGGTCGGTGTCTCGAATGCGTCCTTCGGTACGCTGGCTGCGGTCTACGCCAGCCGGATCGGCTTCTCCATCGACCAGATCGCGCTCTTTGCCAGTGTGCCCATCCTTGCCGGTGCAGCGTCTCAAATCCCGGTGGGGATCACATCCGACAAGTACGACCGTCGTGTGGTCCTGATTGTGATCGCCGCAATCGCTCTGGTTGCAGATGCCTTGTTTCTGTTCTCAGGCGCAACACATCCGATGATCATCCTCGCACTGTCGGCGCTCTTCGGGGCAACGGTGTTCGCCATGTATCCAGTGATCGTGGCACATGCGAACGACCACGCTGAACCGGGTGCATTCATTCAGGTCAGTGGAGGTTTGCTTCTTGTATTTGGCATCGGTTCCATCTTTGGACCAACTCTTGCCGGATATGTCATGACCAGCTTTGGAGCCTCTTACCTGTTTGCTGTGACAGGGGCGGCCCACGTGCTTCTGATCCTGTTTGCTGTTCTGCGACTGAAGTTGCGTCCATCGGTTCCCGCAGAAGACAAGGTGGCGTTCCAAGCGCAACCTCTTGCGCGGGGCTCTACGCCGGAGACCGCTGCGCTCGCAGGTGATGCGACTGAACTCGACTCCGAACAGGCCGCTGACGACACGACAGAGACCTCCGGTAGTGACTCTGCACGTTAAAAAGACCAAACGACCACCCCTTTACCCACTGTCAAGACGCAAGGTGTCCAGTTTGGGGCAACTCTTGTTCAAAATGAACCATTCCAGGGCTTATTGAGCTGCTCTGAACGCGAGAAGCTGTGCAAACGTTTGCGCAACAGTCTTTTCGGGAGTTCACCATGTCACAACCCTTATTCAACGTGCATTTCACGGCGGAAGGCGTGTGCGTGGGTAAGCTGCGCAACGAGGTCACTCTGTCGGCGGTTCAACCGTTCCAGGTAACCCGGATGCTCGCCACCGATGAGGGCAAATTTCAAGGCGGGGATGACACCGCGCCCACACCATTAGAGTTCTTTCTAACGGGTCTGGTGGGCTGTCTGATGACCCAGATCAGGGTTTTTGCGAAGCGCCTCAAGGTGGATTTGGAAGACGTTAAGGTCGATTGCCGCGCAAAGTGGGAGGCTTTGCCGGACACTGTTGGACCCTATCAAGGCCGCCCGGTCGGGTTCGAGATCGATGTCGATGTCACATCGTCCTCCGATCCGGAAAAGGTCGCCGAGTTGGTGAGTGCCGCGCGGCGAGGCTGCTTCGTCGAGCAGACGCTCAGTCAAGCAAATGAGATCGTTCACAGCCTGTCTGTGAATGGAAATGCGCACGCCTCGGTCGCGTAGGCGCGCAGAACATTCAGTCAATCAAGGGAGGAGACACATGATACATTTCCATACAAAAACTTCGAGCGGGGCCACCAAGGTCTTGTCCGGCGTGCTTCTTGCCGCTGGGTTGGGCTTCGCGGCTCCGGTCTACGCGCAAGAGGAAATCGACGTTAGCATCGTCTCTGGGTTCTCGCCAGCGGTTGCCGCAGTCAAAATGCTGAAAGAGAGCTTTATGCCGGGCGTGGATGCACGTTTGGCCGAGACCGGCAACTATGCCATCAACTGGCAGGAAGCCTTCTCTGGGACGCTTGCCAAGCCCGCTGGCGAGCTGGAGGCCATCGAAACAGGTCTGGCGGACATGGGGGTCATTCCGACCGCGTTTCATGCCGACAAGCTGCCTGTCTACCAGATTGGTTACGTCACACCTTTCACCACAACCGATCTGGTTCTGATCCATGAAGTGGTCGATGGTCTTGTCGACAAGTATCCGGCGTTTCGGGATACATGGACCAATCTGAATCAGGTCACACTGTCCGCAAGCGGCATCCCTGACAACTATATCCTCTGCTCCTCGGAGCCGATCAATTCGCTGAGCGACATTGACGGGCTGAAAGTCGCGGGCGCTGGTCCCAACCTGCGCTGGATCGAACCGGCTGGAGCCACGGGTGTCACCGGCAGCCTTGGGAACTTCTACCAGCTTGTTGAGACCGGCGTGGTCGATGCGATGCTGGTTTGGGGTGAAGCGGTCGTGTCCCTCAAGTTCTACGAGGTCTGCGGAAACTACTTCAACGCCAACCTTGGTGGTGTGAACTCCTACGTCATCAATGCCAACCAACAGGCTTGGGACAGCTACCCGGACGAGGTCAAGGACGCGATGATCGCTGCGGCCAAGCAATATGGCATCGACATCGGCAACTTTGCGGCCGAGCTCGGCAGTCAGGCTCGCGAGACCTTCGTGGCCAATGGCGGCAGCGTGGTTGAGATCGACCCGCAGGAGCGTGCGGAATGGGCGGCAACTCTTCCTGATCTCGCACAGGAATGGGTCGATAACCTTGAAGCGCAAGGTGTCCCGGCTCAGGAAATCCTGACCGAGTACATGCAGGCGATGCGGGACGCTGGTCAGCCCGTTGCACGGCAGTGGGACCAGTGAAAGAGGATCGCGCATCCACCACTGAAGGGGCTTCGGCCCCTTCAGAGGAGCCACCCACACCCGGCTTCACACCTTTTGTGATCGGCATGGATGCAGTGGGAGCGCTGATTGTGCTCGGCATGATGATCATCGTGAATGTCGATGTCTTTGGCCGTTGGCTCTTTGATGCGCCCCTCTCAGGCACCTTCGAGCTGACCGAGATGGGCATCGTGGCCGTGGTCTATCTGCAACTGGCCCATACGATCCGCGTGAAGCGTCTGACCCGGTCGGACACGTTTCTGAACTTCATCGCGCGGGTGAAAGGGAAATTGGCAGACCAAGCACTGCGCATGGTCTTCAATCTCGCGGGTGCGATCATGCTCGCCATAATTGCCTATGGTCAGTTCCCACGGCTGATCGATGCCTGGAGCCGGGGCTACTACAAAGGCAATGTCGGGATATTCACAGCGCCCACATGGCCGCTGGAAGGCATCATGCTTCTTGGGGCCACAGCTGCGTCGGTTCAGTTTCTGGTTCTTGCCTCTCGCAACGCCAAGGCTTTGCGCGGCGGGTGACCCGTTGCCCAAGCAGACACTCTTAAACTTTCTTCATCCTGTGACCACCTTTGGAGGTGCCAAATGACTGGGCTGGAAATCGGTCTGATCTCGGTTGGGGCAATTGTCCTGCTGATCTATTCGGGAATGCATGTGGGCATTGCCCTAAGCTTGGTCTCGTTCCTGTCGGTGGCCCTTCAGAAGGACAGCCTGACACTGGCCATGAAGCTGCTGACACTCGCGGCGGCTGACGGGATTGCCGATCAGACCTTTGCCGTGATCCCGCTCTTTGTCCTTATGGGCCTGATCATGAGTGCGTCTGATGTGGGCAGGGATGCCTACGATGTCGGGGATTACTTCCTAAGGCGTGTCCGGGGGGGGCTGGGGATTGCCACAGTGGGCTCGAATGCCGTGTTTGCTGCTGTGACAGGTGTGTCCATTGCCTCGGCAGCCGTGTTCACCCGCGTGGCCGTTCCGGAGATGCTGCGTCTTGGCTACAGTCCACGCTTCGCCGTTGGCACAGTCGCGGGCAGCTCGGTTTTGGGCATGTTGATCCCGCCCAGCATCCTGTTGATCATCTACGCCATTCTGACAGAGCAATCGATTGGGATGATGTTCTTCGCGGGCATTGGTCCCGGCATTCTGCTCTCGACGGTTTATTGCATCGGCATCATCGGCATGGCGTATTTTATGCCGTGGTTTGTCTATGATCAGACAGGGCGGTTCTCGGATCAAGCGGCTATTGCCGAAAGCGATCCAAGGGACCGGCACAGCCTTTTTGAAATTCTCCTCAAATTCCTTCCGTTGATGGGCCTGGTCTTTATCGTTCTGGGCGGCATCTATGGCGGCATCTTCACACCAACAGAAGCCGGGGCTGTTGGAGCGATCTGCGCTCTTGTTCTGGCGGTAGCCCGAAAGAAGATGAGCCTGAAAGCGTTCTGGAAAGTCCTCTTGGAGACCGGGCACATCACGGCTTCGATCTGTTTCCTGATCATTGCTGCGACCATGTACAGTCGATCCCTGGCCTTGGCTGGCGTTCCCACGGAGATCGGAGGCCTTGTCCAAACGGCGACAGACCAGTTTCTGTTGGTGGTGCTGATCTATGTGCTGGTGGTTCTGATCCTCGGCACGATCATCGACTCCGTTTCCATCATCCTGATCATGGTGCCACTCTTTCTGCCCGTGATGCAGGGTTTTGAGGCAGACCCGATCTGGTTTGGCATCCTGACGGTTATCGCCGTCGAAGTAGGGCTGCTGACACCACCCTTGGGCATTGCGTGTTTTGTGATCAAAGGTTGTATTGAGGACCCTCGAATAACGCTGGGCGATGTGTTCATGGGAGCAGTGCCCTTTGCGCTGATGATGATCTTTGTCTTGGGATTGATCACCGCGTGGCCGCATCTCGTCTATATCAACCAATGGATCTAAGCTTGGGCGGAACGAGGTGCAAAGACTTGGGCGGGCAAAATGGCAGATGGCAAGACAAAGCGCGCTGAACACCGGGCGGCACGTGTGAAGCTGTCCGATGTCGCGGCGGCTTCGGGTGTTCATTATTCGACCGTGTCACGTGTCTTGCGGCCGGGGGCAAAGGGCCGGATTTCTGATGATGTGGCGGAACGCGTGCGGTCCGTGGCCAAGGAGCTTGGCTATCACCCAAACTCGATTGCGGCGAGTCTGCGCACCCAGTCCACACGGTCGATTGGGTTGATCGTCCATGACATGAACGACCCGGTCTATCCCCCGATCCTGAGCGGAATTGAAGACGCCCTGTCACCGCAGGGCTTTGCGGTACTCGTCAGCAACACGGGCTACGACCTCAATGTGGAGCTCGACATCGTCAATCGGATGGCCGCACGTCTGGTCGATGGGATATTTCTCGCAACGACACGGTTGCAGGACCCAGTTGTAGAGCGCTGCCAGGAACTCGGCATCCCGCTGGTGTCGGTCCTTCGTCAGACCGAACAGGAGACATCACCTGCGGTCGTCAACGATTGCTACGGTGGCATGCGGGTGATGACGGAGCATGTCCTCGCGTCCGGCTTTCGGGATATAGCCGTCATTCTGGCCCCGCAGTACCTGTCGACCGCGCGGGAACGTTGGCACGGGATCAAAGACACACTGGATCAAGCCGGTGTGGCACTGCCGGACCACCGCATTGTCGCCGTCCCGCGCATGTCGGTGAAGGAAGGGAAACGGGCTACAGAGACCCTTCTGACAGCTGGGGAAAGCCGTCCGGACGTTATCATTTGCGTGAACGACCTCGTTGCCATTGGCGCAATCCGGGCCTGCCGAGAGGTGGGGCTGTCGATCCCATCCGATGTGTCGATCACGGGCTACAACGACATCCCGTTGCTCGACATGATTAACCCGGCTCTGACAACTGTGCGCATGCAACTGCACGAGATCGGCAAGGCAGCTGGTCAGGTGATGCTCGCGCAATTCGAAGGCCAGCCGGTTACGCCGATGACACAACGCGTGGGTTGTGCGTTGCTGGTTCGAGGGTCCCTCGGACAAAAGAGCGAGTCCCAACCCACTTGAATGCCGTTTCCCAAGTACGCAGAGATGGCATTCACCTACACGCCCATCTCCACCACGTAATCCGCCTCCGGCCTTTTGTGCGTGACCAGCAGTATCTGGCTTAGCCGACCCTTCAGGCTGTCCAGCAAAGCTGCCGTGTTCGCCGTCCGGTTCTGATCCATGCTGGCATCGATCTCATCGCCGATGAAGACCGGGAACACACCCTGAGTGAGCACCTGCCCAAGCCCCAAACGAAGAGCCAAGCAAGCGACAGCCTTGCCGGAGCCGGAGAGCGTGTTGAGGGCCTGCCCATCGACTGTGATGGCGAAGTCCTCGTCAGCGTGAATGACGGACCGGTCCCCACCGGTCATTTGCGCCAGGTACTGGCTCGCCACCGAATTGAGCGACGGGATCAGATGTTGCTTCACCTTCGACCGAAGGCTTGCCAGCGCGGCCCGTGCCCGGTCCCAGTCTTCCGCTTCATCCAAGATGGCTGACACAGATTCCATGCCATCGGTGTAGGCTTTGAGGTCCTTCTCATAGCGGGTGCGCAACGTGTCATAGATGGCCACGGCGTTTCGGAGGTCTGACACGGCGCTGTGGTCCTTAACCGTCTCAGACAAGACCGCGATTTCCGCCATGGCCGCTTGATAAGCCTGCTCCCAGTTCTGGTAGGCCGCAAGCTGGGTTTCATAGTGGTTGCGCTGGTCCTCGTAACGCTGGCGATCCCTGAGCAGGGACCCGTAGTCTGGGCGGTCTGCGAGACTGGCTTTGAGGTCGTCCACCACTGTTGAGAGCACCGCTCTGCGGTCGCCAAAGCTGTTCCGGTGGCGGTGGGTCTCGATCTCAGTAGGGGACAGTTTGGGGCGCGTGCAAGGCTCAACGTCGCGCAATGGGGCCAGCTCTGGCTGAATGTCCTCCCATGCCTGAGCGGCCCGGAGAAGGGTTGCCAGCGCCTGTCTGTCTGCTGGCAGACCGTGAGGCCGTTCGACAACTCCAAAGCCAGCGAGCTCAGATTTCAGCTGGTCAATGGTCTCGGCCTCCATCGGCCATGCATGCTGGCAGGACGGACAGACATGGACGCCCTTCGCCTCCAGATCGGCGATACGTTGCCGGAGATGGTCTGCCTCTTTGGCGGCGATGGCGTGCTCGACGGTCTCGACAGACACTCCCGGATCAGGGGTGCGTGCCAGCAGCCTTTCTTTTTCAACCCAGCGTTGGTGTGTCTGGTGTTGGTCTGCCATCCGCGCAAGCTCGATTTCATTATAAGGCGAGGGCTCTGGCCGTGCCGCGCGTTTGAGAACGGCAGTGCAAAAGTTGGCCACGGAAGTGGCGTGATAATCTCGCTGCGGGCAGCGTAAAATGTTGCCACTTTGGCCCTTTCTGTTTGCAGGGAGGGCGGGAGATTTTAGTCGTGGATTTATATTTGAAGGTCCGCCTCGCGCGTCGGGGCGGTATGAGCGAACGGGAGGCCGCCGGCCATTTCGGGATCTCGCGTGCGAGCGTGAAGAAGATGATGATGTTTTCGGTCCCGCCGGGTTATCAGCGAACGGCGCAGATCAAGCGGCCCAAGCTGGACGGGTTCACCGGCTTCATCGACGAATGGATGCAAGACGATCTGAACCGTCCCCGTAAACAGCGCCACACCGCCAAGCGTATTTTTGAACGGCTTTGCGACGAGCACCAGTTTCAAGGCGGCTATACGACGGTCAAGAACTATGTCCGGGAACAAGGGCGGCGCAGCCGAGAGATGTTTGTCCCTCTGGCACATGCCCCCGGCCATGCCCAAGCGGATTTTGGCGAGGCGATGGTCGTGATTGGCGGGGTCGAGCAGAAGGCATATTTCTTTGCACTGGATCTGCCCTACAGCGATGCCTGCTTTGTGCGTGCTTATCCTGCGGCGGTCTCCGAGGCTTGGGTTGATGGCCATGTTCATGCTTTTGCATTCTTCGGCCGGGTTCCGCAGTCGGTTCTTTATGACAACGATCGATGCCTGGTCGCGAAGATCCTGCCGGACGGCTCGCGCAAGCGGACCAAGCTGTTCAGTGGGTTCCTGTCGCATTACTTCATCCACGATCGTTATGGCCGACCGGGTAAGGGCAACGATAAAGGCGCTGTTGAGGGTCTGGTCGGATATGCCCGGCGCAACTTCATGGTGCCTATCCCACATTTTGCGACATGGGAGGCGTTCAATACCTGGCTGGAAGAACAATGCCGCAAGCGCCAGAGCGATGTCTTGCGCGGTCACAGCGACAGCATCGGGCAACGACTGGTCCGCGATCTTGATGCGATGATGGATTTGCCGGCGTCACCGTTTGATGCCTGTGACCAGGCCAATGGTCAGGTGAACTCACAATCCCTGGTGCGCTACAAAACCAACGATTATTCGGTTCCTGTCGCCTACGGGCACCGCGATGTCTGGCTTCGTGGCTATGTCGATCAGGTGGTCATTGGCTGTGGTGGAGAGGTGATTGCCCGCCACAGCCGGTGCTGGGACCGGGAGGATATGGTCTTTGATCCCGTTCACTATCTGCCGCTGCTGGAGCAAAAGACCGGCGCGCTGGATCAGGCGGCCCCATTGGTGAAATGGGAGCTGCCAGAGGAATTTGTGACCCTGCGCCGCTTGATGGAAGCCCGCATGATCAAGGCGGGGCGGCGTGAGTATGTGCAGGTCTTGCGGCTCTTGGAGACATTCGAGATGGCAGACCTGCAGGTTGCCGTCAAAAACGCACTTCGCATGGGTGCCATTGGGTTTGACGCCGTCAAACACCTCGTGCTGTGCCAGGTCGAGAAGCGGCCGCCCAAGCTGGATCTGGATGTCTATCCGTATCTGCCAAAGGCCAATGTCGGCACAACGTCGGCGGCCAGTTATATGTCCCTGATGAAGCGGGGGCAGGCAGCATGAGCGACGCTCCCCAAATTCTTCTGGACCACCGCCTCAAATCGCTGCGGCTGCCGACCGTTCTGCGGGAATACAGCAAACTGGCCAAGCAGGCCGCAGCCGAGGGACTGGACCATGTACAATTTCTTGCACGTCTGATCGAACTGGAGATGATTGACCGGGAACGCAGGATGATCGAGCGCAGGATCAAAGCCGCAAAGTTCCCAGCCGTCAAAAGCCTGGACAGCTTCGACTTCAAGGCGATCCCCGCCCTGAACAAGATGCAGGTGCTGGAGTTGGCGCGTTGCGAATGGATCGAACGGCGCGAGAATGTCATCGCGCTTGGGCCTTCCGGCACCGGCAAAACCCACATTGCCCTCGGCCTCGGGTTGTCGGCATGCCAGAAAGGCCTGTCTGTCGGTTTTGTCACCGCCGCAGCGCTTGTTCATGAACTGATGGAGGCCAGAGACGAACGCAGGCTCCTGCGGCTTCAAAAACAGATGGTTGGTTACAAGCTGCTGATCATCGACGAGCTGGGCTTTGTGCCACTGAGCAAAACCGGGGCTGAGCTGCTGTTTGAATTGATCTCCCAACGCTACGAGCGCGGCTCCACGCTGATCACAAGCAACCTGCCATTCGACGAATGGACAGAAACATTTGGGTCAGAACGCCTGACAGGCGCACTGCTCGATCGCCTGACCCACCACGTCAACATCCTGGAGATGAATGGCGAAAGCTACCGCCTTGGCCAGAGCAAGGCGCGTCAAGCAGCGCCCAAAACCTAAACCTCAATCAGCACAGATTGGCCCTGACGGTCCAAAGCATCCGGACAACCGCCAGCTATATAACAAGCGCGGCTGCCCGGATGCTGGCGCTCGTCTTCACGCTGATTATCCCAAACCCAAAGTGGCAACATTTTGCGCTGCCCTTTGGCTCACTTTTACTCTGCCGTTGACAACATACTCGACGAGAACGGAAACTCAGTTCTTGGCATATCGCAAGAGGACTTGGATCAAACCCTCAACGAGGCAGCGGAACACATCCCAGATGCCGTGGTTGCGATACATCGGTTTTGGTGAGCGACGCTACGAAGTGCGCTTTGGTTCGTTGAACCTGTGCGAACCGAAATAGATTGGAAACAGCTTAATCAGGCCTTTTTACGAAGGCCTCTCTTGGCCAAACATCAATAGGTTGGCCTATAATCTCTATTTTTACACCGAAGATGTCGGGAGTTCGAGTTTCTCATCACCCACCATTCCAAGCCCTTGATACTTAACAAAACCCTTGTGATTTCGTGGTGGTACTGGTTGCCTGCATTTGGACCTGTTTGCAGCCTTGTTATGATAGCTCAGGGGCATCGCCGGTCGCTGATCACAGCGGACCTGTCGACCGAAGGTCACTGCCCTCCGTAGGTTCGTTCTTCTAGAGGCACAGTATCTAGCTCGGACCGGATGGCTGAAAGAAGTGCTTTTTCAGCGTCGGTATGCCGTCGCGCCGGGTTGTTGAGCAGGTAGATGCTGACCTCAGGAAGATTTTTATAGGGTGGAAGCTGCCTGAGATTTCCGGCCTCTACGTCTTTGCGAGCGACATGAACCGGCAGAGCGCCAAGGCCTATATTTGCAATGATCATACGCCGCATTTCGTTCAGGCTGGATGACACGCCGCGCCATTCGCGTGACAGTTTCAGTCGCGCACGCAATTTGGATATTTCCTCCAGTGGACCGCCGACATCCTCGGTTTGAAACGCGACAAAGGGCTCGCCCTCGAGGTCGCTTTGGGAAACGGTCTCGGTGTGAAACAGGCGGTGCCTTGGTCCACAATACAGGCCGAAATATTCCTTGTACAAAACGCTGTGTTCCAACTGTTTGGGAAGGGACGACAGCAGGCAAATTCCCAAACTGGCTCTGTTGAGGGCGACCATATTCTCTACGTCTTCGCTTTCGAAGACTGAAAAAGCGTAAGTCACGCTGGGATGCGCCTGTGAGAAACGGCTCAGCACGTCATCGAAATGATAACAGTCAACCGAGCTTGTGATGGCGATGGAGATATGACCACGAAGTTCAGCAACCTCTTCCTCCAAAATGGCTGGGAGCTGTGACACTGCACCGAAAATCGTGGCGCTTTCGGTATAGAGGGCATGACCGGCGCGTGTGACGGAAAACTCGTTTGGTTTTCGCACAATCAGTTGCTTTCCAACTGTCTCTTCCAAACGCTTGAGCGCAGCGGAGACAGTCGGCTGCTTCAGCCCGAGGACTGCGGCTGACTTTGATATCCCTCTTTGTTCTACGATCACCATAAAGGTGCGCAGAAGGTTCCAATCGAGATTCCAGGGAAAGCGTCGGGTGTGATGTGGCTGCATAGATTTTATTTATATTGATGATCCTTATTATTTATTTGCGCAATACAGGCTTGCATGCAAGCTTTTGATCAAACGGTTAGACCCGTCGGACACGTTTGACTGCCCAAAAACTTAATAATCAACATGGAGATAAACATGATCTTTCGCCGTGCCACCTTGAAGCTTGCAATCTTAGCCGCCGCCGGTTTTGCCGCGTTTGGACCTGGCGCTGTTGCCGCAGAGGAACTTGAGACTCTCAAGGAAAAGGGCGTGATCCGCATTGCCATGTCGGGTGCATACCCTCCGTTCAACTTTGTGAACGATCAGAATGAGGTTGTTGGTTTCGACCCGGCTATCGGGACCGAGATTGCAAAGCGGATGGGGATGGAAGCCGAGATCGTCACCACTGCGTGGGATGGGATCATTGGTGGGCTGTTGGCGAACAAATACGACGCCATCGTTGGCTCTATGACCATTACGGAAGAGCGTGATGAGGTTGTGGATTTCGTCGGTCCCTACTACTCGGACAAGCGCGCGATTTTCACGCAGCCCGGATCCGACATCAAAAGCCTTGATGACCTTGAAGGCGTGAAGGTTGGTCTCACGCTGGGCGAAACTCACGAAGGATGGGCACGTGAGAGGGGCTACAGCATCAATACTTACAAAGGATTGCCCGAACTGCTGCTCGAGCTTGAAAACGGGCGCGTTGATGCCATCGTGAATGATTCCATTGCCGCAATTCTTGCGATGGGTGAAAAAGGGCAGGGCTTCGAGATGTTTGCCGATCCGACGACCGAACCGTTCGGGGCAGGAATCGCGATCCGTGAAGGCAATCCCGAATTGTCTGCGGCCATGCAGGCGGCGCTGGATTCGATGATGGAAGACGGCACCTATCTTGAGATCGCCAACGAATGGATTGGCGCAGACATCCGCTGATCTGTCATGCTCTCTCTGCACGAGGGTGCGGAGAGAGCATTTTCACCTACGACCGGGTATTCGTGCAGATGGCGCTGCCGTTTCTACGAGAATGAAGATGCGGCCCATGCCGCCGTAATACGAGGGGCGTTGGATGGACATCGACCTGATGCTGCGGGTCTATCCGTTCTTTCTGGAAGCTGCGTGGATAACGATCCTGCTGTCGGTGCTCACGGCACTGCTGGGTTTGACCTTTGGTGCCTTGGGGGCTGCAGCGCGATTGTCGCGTTTTACCAGCTTGCGTTTGCTGGGGGCCACATATGTCAGCATCTTCCGCGGCACACCGGCGCTTATTCAACTGTTCATCCTCTACTTCGGTGGCCCGCAGGTGGGTATCCAGCTTGATGCGTTCGAGGCAGGCGTGATCGGTCTTGGAATCAATGCAGGCGCATATATGACGGAAACAATCCGTGGCGCGATTATCTCGATCGACAAAGGCCAACGCGAGGCCGCACGCACGCTTGGGCTGAGCCAGTTGCAGGCGTTCTACAAGGTGACCTTGCCGCAGGCAGCACGGTTGATGGTGCGACCTCTTGGGGTGAACCTGAATATGCTGATCAAGGCCACCGCGCTTGTGGCAGCGATTTCGGTGGTGGAGCTCACCTACACTGCGCAGCGCTACATTGGATCGACCTACAAGCCGTTCGAAATGTTTCTGCTCGCGGGCGTACTTTACATGATCATCATCTATGTGACTGGCCGTGGTGTTGCTTGGCTGGACCGAAGGGTGCGCATCACATGAGCGGGAAAGGCTGAAACATGGGGCTCGATTTCACCGTCATACCCAAATACTTGGATGTTGTCTTACTTGGATGTCTTTGGACGATTGCCATTACGGTCGCGGCTGCGCTGGTCAGCTTTTTCGGGGGCATCCTGCTGGCGGTGGTTGCGCTTTATGCGCCTGCAGTGATCCGTTTGCCGTTCCGGGCGTTCGAGTTCGTCTTCATGGGCACGCCGCTGCTTTTGCAGCTTTTCCTGATTTACTTCGGGCTTGTGCAGATTGGGATCGACCTGCCGGCATTCGTGGCGGGTGTGATCGGACTTGGCCTGCATTTCGCCGTTTACAATTCGGAACTGATCCAGACTGCGATCATCTCGGTTGACCGGGGCCAGATGGAGGCTGCGCGGACGCTAGGTTTGAGCCGCACTCAGGCCCTGCGCAAAGTGGTCGTTCCCCAAGCTGTTCGTGCTGTGATCCCGCCTATTGGCAACAACATGATCGCACTGTTGAAAGACAGTGCGCTGGTCTCTGTGATCGGGGTGAGCGAGCTGACGCTGTCCGCCCAGAGGGCGATTGGCGCGACCTACCGGCCTTTCGAGTTCTACCTGCTGGCGGCGGCTTTCTACTATGTGATCAACCTTGCCATGGAATGGGTGCAGCGCCGGATCGAGCGCCGTATCGCCATTTCGCGTTGACCTGAGGAGACGAAAGATGACCGAAAGCACAGATTTCGTTCAAATCCGCCACGCTCAGAAGTCGTTTGGCACGCTGGAGGTGTTGAAGGATATCAGCCTGAACGTTGCGCGCGGGCAGATCGTGGCGATCATTGGCCCCTCTGGTTCTGGCAAATCCACACTCTTGCGCGCGATAAACGACCTTGATGCGCTCACAGGAGGGGAGGTCTGGCTTGATGGGGTGCAGGTCAACAAACAGCTTCCTCACCGGCAGTATGAAAAACACATCAACGAAATGCGCCAGCAGATCGGCATGGTGTTTCAGCATTTCAACCTTTTCCCGCATATGACGGCCCGCGAGAATGTCACCATGGCACCGAAGATGCTCAAGGGACTGTCGGCTGAAGAGGCTGACGCCCTTGCAAAAGAGCAGCTTGATAAGGTCGGGATGCTTGAGCGGATCGACTACTATCCCTCGCAGCTTTCGGGCGGGCAGAAGCAGCGGGTCGCCATTGCCCGCGCCCTTGCGATGAATCCGAAACTCATGCTGTTCGACGAAGCCACGTCTGCACTTGATCCTGAGTTGGTGAGTGAAGTGAACCAAGTGATGAAAAAGCTCGCTGAAGAGCACATGACGATGATTATCGTTACCCACGAGATGGATTTCGCGGCCTCTGTTTGCGACCGTGTTCTGTTCATGGATCAGGGCGTGGTGGTCGAAGAAGGCCCACCAGAACAGGTATTTGGAAACCCGCAGAAAGCCCGTACGCGGGCCTTTTTGCGGAAAGAACTGGACAACCCGGAATGACAAACGACACACCATATCTGTTCTATCAATCGCGCAATCCGCGTCCGTTTCTGGACCACGGCGAGGGAATCTACCTCTTCGATGAAAGCGGCAAGCGCTATATTGATGGCTCCTCTGGCGCGATGGTGTCGAATATCGGCCATTCTAACCCGCGTGTTCTCGCCAAGATGAAGGCGCAGATGGACAAAGCGACCTTCGGCTACAGGCTGCATTTCCGTACGCATCCCTCTGAAGACCTTGCTGCGAAAACCGTGGCCATGTGCCCCAAGGGTTTGGACAGGGTCTTTTTCGTCTCCGGTGGCTCGGAAGCTGTCGAAAGTGCGGTGAAGCTTGCACGCCAATATGCATTGGCGACGGGGCAAGGTGGGCGCTACAAGGTCATCTCTCGGTTTCCATCCTATCATGGATGCACCTTTGGTGCGCTTGATCTGACCGGCTATGAACCGCTCCGCGCGCCGTTTGCCCCCATGATGGAGGGTATGCCCAAGATCACTGCACCAACCACCTATCTCGACCGGGACAATCTGACCGAAGACGAGCGCGGGATCAGGTATGCGGAGCTTTTGCGCGAACGGATCGAAGAGGCGGGCCCGGATACGGTTCTGGCCTTTCTGATGGAGCCCGTGGGCGGGGCGTCCACTGGCGCGCTTGTCGCACCCGACAGTTATTACCAGCGCACACGCGAGATTTGCGACGAATACGGCGTGCTGCTCATTTATGATGAGGTCATGACGGGCGCAGGCCGAACAGGGACGTTCCTTGCCGCAGAACACTGGGGCATTACTCCTGATATTGTGGCGCTTTCCAAGGGGTTTGGCGCGGGTTACGCACCCTTGGGGGCGATCGTTGCATCTTCACGTCTGGTTGAGCCCGTACTTGATGCGGGCGGCTTTCAGCACGGATTTACCTACGCGGGCAACCCTTTGGCCTGCGCTGCCGGACTAGCGGTTCTGGAGGAGTTGGAAGACCAGAACATCATCGAAAATGCCGCGTTGATGGGGGCACTTCTCAAACGGCGGCTCGAAGATCTGATGGCGCACTTTCCATTCATTGGTGACGTGCGGGGGAAGGGCTTGTTGCTTGCGTTCGAACTGGTTGCAGATCGCGGAACCATGCGACCTCTGGCCAAAGAACTGAATGCTTACACACGGCTTGTCGAGATCGCCTATGATCTGGGTCTTATCATCTATTCGCGCCGCACGCGGGGCGGGCTCGAGGGCGATCATTTCCTGATCTGCCCGCCGCTGATCATAACCGAGCCGCAGATTGATGAGTTGATGGAATTGCTCGAGGCCAGTCTTACGCGCTTGGCGGACGAGATCATGCCAGCAGCGTCCGAGTTCGTTTAAGGAGGTCGCTGGATGTCAAAGATCATCGTCACCTGTGCGATCACGGGCTCTATACACACGCCGTCGATGTCGCCGTATCTGCCGGTCACAGCGGATCAAATCACCTCTCAGGCGGTCGACGCCGCAGAGGCAGGCGCAGCTATTCTTCATTTGCATGCCCGCGACCCGGACACCGGCAAACCTTCTGCGTCACCCGAGCATTTTGCCGCGTTCCTCCCACGGATCAAACAGGCATCTGGGGCCGTGCTCAACATTTCGACCGGCGGTAGCGCGGTCATGAGCTTGGAGGAACGGCTGGCTCCAGCGATGGCCACAGAACCCGAGATGTGTTCGCTCAACATGGGCACCATGAATTTCGCTCTTTACCAAGCGGTTGCGCGGGTCACAGACTGGAAACACGACTGGGAAAAGCCCTTTCTCGAAGACACCGATGATCTGGTGTTCAAGAACACACCCCGCGATATCGCGGCAATCCTGCGCCAGATCGGTCAGGCCCGAGGTGCGCGGTTCGAATTCGAATGCTATGATGTCGGTCACCTTTACATGCTGCGCCACTTTGCAGATCGAGGTCTTGTCGAACCACCATTCTTCATTCAGTTCGTATTCGGAGTTCTTGGCGGCATCGGTGCCGACCCTGAAAATCTTATTCATATGAAGACGATCGCAGATAAGCTTTTTGGCGAAGACTATTTGTTTTCTGTGCTTGCGGCCGGTCGCCATCAAATCCCGTTCACGACTATGGCCGCTGCCATGGGGGGGCATGTGCGCGTCGGGCTCGAAGACAACTTGATGATCTCAAGAGGCAAGCTTGCCGAACGCAATGCGGATCAAGTTGCCAAGATCAGACGTATCGTCGAAGAGATGGGCCGCGATCCTGCGACACCTGATGAAGTCCGTGTCATGCTGGGCCTCAAAGGTGCGGATCAGACGGTGATGTGACAGGTGGAGCCGGTCAAGTTCAGATCCCCCAAGGAAAGCGACCTCGGTATGCTGGGTACAGCCCTTGCGTGCCTGTCGCATGATCTTGGCGATCCGTATCATGCAACTGAACTAAATTTGGCGCAGGCGCTTTGGGGGGCCTGTCCATCAGCGTGGGCGCGACTGGCGCACAGGTCGTCGAAATTGGCTGGAGTGGTTCTGTTTTCGCCCGTCTATTCGACGACACAGGGCGGAGCAGGGGTCTACGTGTCGGACCTTTGGGTGGATGCTGAGGAACGTGGTCATGGGCTGGGGCAGGCTTTGCTTCGCGAGGTGGCGCATAGCGGCAATGAGCTCTGGTCGGCGCAGTTCATGCGCTTGGCTGTATACAACGACAATGCGCGCGCGTCTGCGCTATACCAGAAACTTGGCTTTGCGCGTGCGGCCGGGCAATCAACACTGGCTTTGACGGGGCCTAGGTTTCAAGCATTGAGGGGACAAGATGAAAGCCATTCTTGACGATCGTCAGCGAAAACACGACCCTCAGAATTTTATGGCGAACGGTGTCATCTCGCGTAGCCCCGAACAGCCCGCACGCATTGATGTGCTGAAATCGGGTGCGCAAGCTGCAGGCTATGCTTTCGCAGAGCCGAAAGACGCGGGACTTGGTCCGATTGCGGCCATTCATACAGCAGAATACCTCAGCTTTTTGAAAACCATCCACGCCCGTTGGACGCGCATCGACGGGGCGGCACCAGAGGTGATCCCAAATATCCATCCAGCTAACCGCACAGACAGCTATCCCAAATCGGCGATTGGACAGGCAGGATATCATCAGGCCGATACGGCTTGCCCGATTTCCGAACATACTTGGCTTTCGGCATATTGGTCCGCCCAAACGGCGATAACGGGGGCAGACCTTGTATCAGGCGGCGAAAACAACATCTACGCGCTATGCCGACCACCGGGCCACCACGCCTTCACCGACCTTGCAGGGGGCTTTTGCTTTTTGAACAACGCGGCAATCGCCGCAGAGCGGCTTCGCCAGAAGGGGCATCGTCCTGCCATCCTTGACGTCGACGTGCATCACGGAAATGGCACCCAAGGCATTTTCTATCGCAGGGGCGATGTGCTGACCGTCTCGATCCATGCCGATCCAGCCAGATTCTACCCATTTTTCTGGGGGCACGCCCATGAGCGAGGAGAGGGCGAAGGTCTTGGCGCGAATTTCAACCTGCCGCTGCAACGTGGAACAGGCGATGACGACTACATCAAGGCGTTGGACATCGCACTTGCGCGGGTGGCGGATTTTGGGGCGGACATTCTGGTGGTGGCACTCGGACTCGATGCCTCAATCGATGACCCTTTCCAAGGGCTTGCCATCACGTATGAAGGTTTTCGGCGCATTGGAGACAGGCTGAGGAATACAGGGCTATTGCTCTTGCTGGTTCAGGAAGGGGGCTATCTGTCCGAAACTCTCGGCGACAATCTCAATGCTCTCTTGAAGGCCTGATTGATATCTGTCGGGTCTGTCGGGATGTGATGTCGATTTCGGTTCTTTGGACTATCTTGTTTTTGCGGGCGTCATCTAGAGGGTCTCAGTCCAGCGCCGGGAAACCCAAATTCCGGCAAAACTGGCGCTATCTGTGCCCAACCCAGCCGCGGTCATCAGTGAACGGGCGGGCGTCGGAGATTCCCGTGGGTTCATAATCCTGAGGCAAGCTGGCCAGAGCTGTCAAAGGTTCATGAGACGCTGCAAAAAGAATGTTTCGGCGGCCCATGTCATTCAACTCGCCCTGAACAATCTCGATATTCGGATAAAGCTCCTTCAGGATTGCGTTGACGCCGCGGGCCAATTGGCCGTCCGGTACATCGATCAGATTGACGTAGACCGGACCATCGACAATGTCGCGAAGGCGCGTGAAGGTTTCCAATGTCACCAAATGCGCCGGGACAGACCGAGATGAAAATGCGTCCATAACGGCGGCATCAAAGCGCTGAGGGGTTTCGTTCAGGTATACCCGTCCGTCGGCATGCACGATCCCAAGTCGACCTTTATCCTCTGCAGTCTTGTTTGATGGGTCATAACCGGTTTGCGCGATCATATCCCCTGCGCGCGGCAGGTTGGCCTTGGCCACCTCGGTGACCAGCGGGTCGATCTCGATGGCGATTGCATGTGCGTCTGGCCGTGATGCCAAAAGCTGCGTCGGCAGTGTGTAGCCACCGCCACCCACAAATATTACCGAAGGTTCCGGACCAAGGTCGCGATCCATGCGGGACCAAAGCCAATCGGTGTATGGCAAGGCAAGGTCCATTGTGGTCGTTTTGGCGTCTGCCGAATTGGTCTTTTCGGCTGCCTGTAGTGTTCCGTCCGAGATAAGCTGTCGCTCACGCCCATTTTCAACGACATACAGGCAGGATAGGCCGGATTCGTATTGACAGGCAGGGCTTCCCGCCAGCCCGGCAAAGGCAACAAAGGCCGCAGCTGCGACGGTGATCCCGGGGTTCCCGGACGCGCCCCCTTTGACAAATGGCAGGCAAAGAAGTGCAGCCGCGCCGCAAGCCGCAAAGGTGGCCGTGGAGCCGATCAGCGGCAAAGTGACAAACCCTGCCAGAATAGCCCCGAAAATAGCCCCAACAGAGCCCGCCGCCAAGACGATGCCCAGCGAAGACCCTTCGCGTCCTGGGCGCGCCTCGATTGCGATTTTGGCCAGCAACGGCGATGGCAGGGTCACGCAGACCGAAGCGGGAAAGAACACCCAGAACACGGTGAACATCATGCCGAACGTGCCGCGCGCGCCGGAAGCATAGAACAGACCAAGGAGTGTGGGTGAGACGGCCATCAAAACAGCCGTCGCAACAAGCGCGCTGCGGACGTTGCGCAAGGCCACGTCGCGCGGGCGTTCCGCAATAAACCCACCCAGCGCGCTGCCTAACGAAAATCCGGCAAGCACCGTCGCGATCACGACGGTCCAGGTGAGAAGCGATGTCCCGAAAAATGGCGCAAGCACGCGGCCCGCTGCAATCTCGTAGGTCAGCCCGACGGCCGACAACATGAGAATGAGCACGATGGTGACTGAAAACTGAATAGTGACCTCCCACACGTCGGGTTCCGGGTCAGCGATAAAGCTCGCTGCTCCATGGGCATTGGACCTAGCAGGCTTTCCAGAGAAGTCATGGCTTGCAGTGTCGGTGAAACAGACGTGGTTTCTGGATGCCGTGCCACCTTTTTGGACACTGTGCCTGCCAGCGACATCTGGAAATTGAGGCGGGGTAGACGGCCAAAGACGGTGGGTTCGCCGAACCTTCGAAAAAACAGTGAAAAACGCTCGATTGCGCCACTTCCGGTATCAACGCTATTGCGAGTACTCCCGAACCGCAAAGCACCACGATGGCAAGGTCGGGGATTTCCTGAATTTAGATATCCTTACCCATCGCGGCGGGCTGATCCTGCATTAGAACACGCACTGCAAATGACGCACAAGCTGACTGTGCGGTCAGTCGTATTCGCCCAAGCGCTCGTTAAGTTCATCAACACGGCGCAGGCGCGTGCGGCCATTGGCGCCTGATTTCAACGTCGTTCGAACCACGATCTGGTGGCACAGGGCCAGCACGGCGGCATGGTTGAACTGCGGGGTGGCGGTGCTGATCCGGCAGCGGAAATGCCAGTCAAGGCTTGGATCCGGTTCCATACTGTCGTCTGAAATCACAGCGCGCGCTGCGCCGATTGTGCCGATTTCGCGCAATAGGACTTCAAGTCCGCTCATTCTGCGGCGCAGGGCGACAACAAGGACTAGGTCGTCTGCTGTCATCGCAGCCAAGTGCTCGCCCATGGATTCACCGTCTTTGGGAATGACGGCGGCGTCTGGGACAACCTTGACCAATTGCCAGCGCAGATAGGTTGCAAAAGAATGGCTGATGCGTTGGCCGATGATCCAGACTTTCCGGGCAGACAGCATCTTTTCTGCCAGCCTATCAAGGTCATCCGGGGTGATCCTCTGAAAGGTCCACGCCAGGTTTTCCATTTCTTCGCGCATCCCGAAGCCCAGCACGTCTTCCATCGCGCCCGGTTCGGCGTGACCGATGTATAGGCGAGAGCCGGAGCTTGCTTCGTCACGCACGGCACGGCGCGCGGCGTCATAGCTGTCATAGCCGATCTTGCGGATGAACCGCGACACCGTTGCTTTGGACACATCCGACAGCCGCGCCAATTCCTGCGCGTCGTAGCTTGCCATATCGCCCGGAAAATCCAGAAGGAACGTCCCAAGACGCCGTTCAGCAGGTTGCAAGTCTGCCAAGGCCGTCCGAATGCGGTCGAGAAAGCGGGGGGAGGACTCTGTCTGTAACTGTGATTTCATGAGGTCAGTTTGCCGATAATCCTAGTGGTGACAAGAAATGAGACCGATTTCTTTGCTCTAAAAAGCATGTCCCGATTCGTCTTGTTCTGACTGGATGTCCCAGGTGAAACGCAGGTTTCACGACTCTTTGTGGGGTGAATGATGAGCAGGTCCGTGGTCATCTGCTGAATTTCTGGCCGAAATCAAGATTTCTGTTTTGTTAATTTTTGAAACCATGGTTCCATAATCTCATGTTGGACCCACGATGACAGCGCACGCTCTTTGATGCCTCATAGAAGGAACACGCTCATGACCACCAGACGACATCTTCTTGCTTTGCTGGCCTCCGTATCGGCGGTCGCGGCCATTGCTACGGCCCCGGCGGCACAAGCGGCTTGGCCGGAAAAACCTGTCCGTATTCTGGTGTCCTTCCCGCCGGGTGGATCCAGCGACCTTGTGGCACGCCTTTTGGCTGAAAAGCTGTCCGCCGATCTGGGCCAGCAATTCGTGGTCGAGAACAAACCCGGCGCAGCAGGCACTGTTGCTGCAGGCGCGCTGCAAGAGGCGGACCCTGACGGTTATACATTCATGCTTTCCAACCTGACGCCGTTCAGCGTTGCGCCGACGCGTTTCCCCGACACGCCCTATGATCCGGTCGCCGATTTCGATCATATTACCTATGTCGGAACGGTCCATTTGGGGTTGTTTGGTGCGCCCAGTTTAGAGACAGCTGATTTTGGCGCTTTCCTTGAAAGGGCCAAAGCTGATCCGGGCAGCATCGACTATGGCAGCTCTGGTGTCGGCTCTTGGGGGCACATCATTGCCGAGCAGTTCAACCGCGAGACCGAGGCCGGTCTGTTCCACATTCCCTATAAAGGCTCTGGTCCAATGCGGCTTGATTTCCGGGCGGGTGTGGTGCCGGTGATCTTTGATGCGGTGCCGCAGAACCTTCCGGCGGTCGAAGAGGGCACAGCGATTCCGCTCGCCGTGTCGTCGACAACGCGCCTGCCGACTTTGCCGGACACGCCGACGTTTACCGAGCTTGGCTATGACATCGTTGCTGAAAACTGGCTTGGCGTAAGCGCCCCTGCCGGTGTGCCGGATGAGATCAAGACGACCCTTGATGCGGCGCTGCAAAAGGCGATGACCAATGCAGACGTGGTGGCGCAGTTCGACACGTGGGGTCTGGTGCGTGCACCCAAGACCAGCGCCGAGTTCGAGGCCTTCGTCGCTGAACAATTCGAAGCATGGAAGCCGCTGGTCACAGCGATTTCGAACTGAGGGGAGCGGTATGCGGATCACTGTCTTTTTTGTCGGCGAGGTGCATGATGATGGGTTCAATGCCAGTGCGTTGGACGGTGCCTTGCGGGTGCAAGACGCGGGGATTGCCGAGATCAGCGTGATCGATGGTGTGCCATACAAAGAAGATGTGATCCGCTCTCGTCTCGCTGACGTGATGCCCGGCTGTGACGGGCTTGTCTTCATCGGAGGGCAGGGCAACGGCGCAACACCAGACATCGCGGCGCTGCATCCAGACAAACGCTTTGCCATTGTGCAGGGCCACAGAACCGGACCGAACCTTGCGAGCTACGACGTATTGCAAGAGGAAACGGCCTTTCTTGCCGGGGCCTTGGCGGCGCTGATCACGAAGACGCGTGTCGTTGGCCATTTGTCGGGCCACAGGGTGCGACCCGGTTTGAAAGGGCGCGCTGCATTTGCCGCGGGTGTGGCCCATATCGACCCCGAGATCGAATTGCTGACCGCCTTTTGCGGCACGCAGGATGACAACGCGGTGTCACGTGCATGGGCCGAGGCAGAGATCAGTGCCGGGGCCGATGTGATCTTCACCATGTTGAACGCCGCACGCCAAGGGGCGATTGACGCTTGTCGAGCGGGTGGGGCGATGCAAATCGGCAATGCTCTCGATTGGGTGACGCGTGACGAAGAGGTGTTCATTGCCTCTGCGATGGCGCGGATTGATCTTGGTGTGGAACGCGCGATCCATGACATGGTGGCAGGACAAATCCCGTCAGAGGTGGTCGAGCTTGGACTGGCAGACGGAGATTACGGGCAGCTGACTTTGGGCAAGGATGTCGCCCCGGAGATCAGGGCGCGGATCGCCCAGATCGCAGTGATGGTCCGAAACACGCAGATTACCATTCCCGACGACTATACAGGGCCGGAGTTCCAGCCCGAGACAGGGCTATGCATCGCGACCGCCTGATCTCTCAGGTTGGTCCCGCGCTCATGCTGCTGGTGGGCTTGGCATTTGTCGTCGGTTCGATCACGACGCTTGAGCTTGGTTCAGCCCGACGGATGGGGCCGGGGGCGTTTCCGGCGATTGTCGGGGGCCTGCTGTCCGTGCTGGCTTTGGTGACACTGATCCGCAACGTCCGGCAGCCCATGGGCTGGGACCAGCCGGACCCGATTTCCGTGCTGGCCGTGGCTGGTGGTGTGATTGCTTTTGCGTTTCTCACGCCACTTCTGGGCGTGCTGCCTGCGATTGTCGTGTCGGTGTTGACGACCTCGTCGGCGGTGCCTCAGTTCCGGTGGCCCGGTCGCATTGCTCTGGCCGTCTGTGTCTCGGTTGCGGTCTGGTTGGTCTTCGTCAAGGGCCTTGGCATCCCGCTCACAACGATACGGGGGCTCTGATGGAGCTGTTGTCCAATCTTGCGCTTGGCTTTGCGACAGCCGCGACGGTCTATAACCTCACCTACTGTTTCGTTGGTGTGTTTCTTGGCACTTTCATTGGCGTGCTGCCGGGGGTCGGGCCATTGGCTGCGGTGGCGATGTTGCTCCCGGTATCGTTCTATCTGCCGCCCGAAACTGCGCTTGTGATGCTGGCAGGCGTCTATTACGGCGCGGAATATGGCGGGTCGATCGCGTCGATCCTGTTGAACATCCCCGGCACGCCATCTGCGTCGGTGACCTGCCTTGACGGATATCCGATGGCACGCGATGGCCGGGCTGGTGTTGCCTTGTTTTCGACCGCGATCGCGTCGTTCTTCGGGGCCATTTTCGGAGTTGTGGTGATGGTTCTCCTGTCGCCGGCGTTGGCGGAGTTTGCCCTGTTGTTCGGGCCTGCCGAGTATTTCGCGGTCATGGTGCTGGGGCTCGTTGCTGCGTCGGTGGTAAGCACTTCCGGTGCACTGCGCGGTGTGATGATGGTCTGTCTTGGCATCTTGTTGGGCACAGTGGGCGTCGATATCAATTCCGGCGAAACGCGGTTTGTTGTGGGGATGCCCGAGCTGCGCGACGGGGTCAGCCTTGTTGTGGTGGCCATGGGGCTTTTCGGGATTTCCGAAGTCATGGTGTCGGCGCGTGGTGCCACGCGGTCCTATGCGACCGAGCGGATTTCCATGAGCAAGTTTCTACCGACACGGTCGGAATGGCTGCGCAGCATCGGTCCCGCCATTCGTGGATCGGCCATCGGTTCCTTCTTCGGCACGCTTCCGGGGACTGGGCAAACAGTGGCGTCGTTCGTTGGCTATGCCTTGGAAAAACGCATTTCGCCTCGGGGGGACAAGTTCGGCACAGGCCAGATCGAAGGCGTGGTCGTGCCTGAGGCGGCCAACAACGCTGCGGCACAAACAGCCTTTATCCCGACGCTGACGCTTGGCATCCCCGGATCGACAACGATGGCGCTGATGCTGGGCGCCTTGATGATTCACGGGATTACGCCGGGACCGCGTCTTATCTCAGAGCATCCAGAGCTGTTCTGGGGACTGATCGTGAGCTTTCTGTTCGGCAACCTGTTTCTGCTGATCCTGAACATCCCGCTGATCGGTCTTTGGGTCCGCTTACTGCGGGTGCCGCACTATTATCTTTATCCAACCGTCGTTGTCCTGATTTGCGTGGGTGTTTACAGCATCGATAATTCGATCTTCGACATCTGGATGACCCTCGCGTTCGGTGTGCTGGGCTATGTACTGCGGCTTTTCCGCTTCGAGCCTGCGCCACTGCTTATCGGGTTCGTTCTTGGGCCGATGTTGGAGGAGTTCTTCCGCCGCGCCATGCTGCTGTCGCGCGGTGACCCGATGGTCTTTCTTGAACGCCCCGGCAGCGCTGCTCTTTTGGGGATCGCGCTGGTGTTGTTGCTGGCAACGGCGATCCCGCGTCGGTTCCTGCCATGGGCGCGCCCGGCGTGAGGCGGCGGCTGTTCCATAGATAAAGCAAAACGGCGCATACGTTACAATCATCGCATGTGGCGTGGGGGTGCCTTACTCGGCGGGATGCACGTGAGTTTGTAGCCAGCTTAAAACCTCGTCGACACGGGTGCGGGCGACGGGGACTTCGGTGTCATCACGCAGTCGTAGAACCACGCGGCCGTTCTTGCGTTCGACGCGAATGGCAGGGTCGCGGGCAATCCACCATGACCGGTGTGGCTGCATCCCGTCCGTATCCTGCGTCTGTGCAACAATGTCGCTAAGGCGGGCCCGCGCGCGTGATTTCGCGTCTTCAAATGTCATGTGGACATGGTGTTCGCGCGCTTCGATGTGAAGAAGCTTGGTCAGTTCTACTTTTTCGCCACCGATGACAAGATGGCGACTGGGTTCCTCAGCGGCGAGCTCTTTTCGGATGTCGGGAAGGATGAATCGAAAGTAAATCGTTTCAAGCCCCTGTACCATGAAGAAGAAGATAAAGAGTTTTCCAACGAAATCAGGCACCAGTGTGCCGTTGCTCGCATAGTGCAGGCAGGATTCGCACAGGACGACCGTCGGTATCAGTGCCACAAAACCAATGACAGGTATCGGAACACGCAGGTTGGGAATTGCGCGCGCCAGTGCTGCAACGCCAAACAGGCAGAGGATCATGACCGTCAGGTAAAACGCAAACAGGACGGGCCAAAAGCCGACAGCAAACCAGACCGGCACAAAGGCCCGAGCGGACGAAGGATCGGCCGCGATGAATGCAATCATGCACAAAAATGTAAACAAGATTGTGCGATTATGCGCTAACGCGCGCAAATACACCCTGAGGCTGAAGGACATTCGTTCGCCCAACAGGTCCCAGAAGCGCAGTTCTGTACCCAACAAGTTACTCACAACTCTGATCACCCCAACCAGTCTGGCCAGAAAGGATATGTTTTTGATGTCACCGATCAACTCAAATCTTTCAGATTATATTCTTTCGTATGCCAAAATGACGCTAACGCGCATCACTTTTGATACTATGTTGCGGAATATCTCAGAAATTTGAATGCTTTGTCGGTCAGGATTGTCCCGCGCCCGTACCAGTCGCACGGACAGATGCCGGTTGGGCCCAAGGCGTGGCTGGGTGAGGGCGAGAGGTGGCCAGTTTGCGGCCTGATCTTTGGTAAAAATCAGTGTTCCAACCATTGCTTCCAACCGTCTGAATTTTTGCTTCAGAAAACCGCGCGAAAGCGCTTGACGGGGCAGGGCACTGACCATAAAACCCGCGTCACGCCCAGATGCGGGCGGCAGTGAGCGGTTGTAGCTCAGTTGGTTAGAGTACCGGCCTGTCACGCCGGGGGTCGCGGGTTCGAGCCCCGTCAACCGCGCCATCACTGCCCAAAGCATCGACGTGAAATGCGCGGTTGTAGCTCAGTTGGTTAGAGTACCGGCCTGTCACGCCGGGGGTCGCGGGTTCGAGCCCCGTCAACCGCGCCATTTCCCGAAATTCCCGTTCTCCAATGTCCTAAACGATCAGGTGATGAAGCGGGCGATTGCGTCGGTTGTGGCTTCTGGCGACTGGTCGGGGAAAAAATGCCCACCGTCAATTGCGGCGTGAGACATGTCGCTTAATCGATCGGCCCACGTTCCCGGAACATCCAAAAGCTGCGCCATCGCGCCGTCCTTGCCGTAGAGAACAAGCGTTGGACACGCGACACGTCGATCCAGGTCGGCCCGATCATCCGCCCAATCAATGTCCAATGCCGCACGGTAATCATGGCACATAGCGCGAATGCAATCAGGATCGCGCCACGCCGTTCTGTATGTAGCCAGAAGGTCTGAGTCGAAATCCGACAGGCGGGCCTTACCGAAGCCCAAGAGGCAGCGTTCGAAATACGCGTCTGGGTCGTGACCGATCATTGTTTCCGGAAACGGATGGGGCTGCGCCAGAAAAAGCCAATGATAATACGCTCGCGCGATTTCGGTTGTCATATTCGTCAACAGGTATTCGGTTGGAACAATGTCCATCACAATCAGGCTTTGAACGACTTGCGGATGGTCGAGCGCCATGCGGTGTACCGTGCGCGCCCCTCGGTCATGCCCCACGGCGTGAAACTGCACGTGGCCAAGATGGTCCATGAGGTCCACCATGTCCTGTGCCATGCAGCGAAAGCTCATCTCGGGCATCGTGGCGGGTTTGCTGCTGTCGCCGTAGCCCCTGAGGTCGGCTGTCACAACTGTGAAGCGGTCGGTAAGGGCAGGGATCATTGGTCGCCACATCGCCCGTGTTTGCGGGAACCCGTGCAACAACAAAAGAGGTGGACCGTCACCGGCCACCTCGTACGCAACGGATTGATTGTTCGTGCTAAAGTGTTGTGTTCGCGTCATTTAGGCGAGGATGACACAGGTACCACGCTTGTCCAATCGATATTTGCGATGTCCGAGGTGCGCGCCTGCGCAAAGGTCAGGACATCCGCCGGGCTTTCAAATCCAGCGTATTGCAGTCCGGATTGCAGATGTGCCTGATCCAGATTGCTGACGGCAATCGCTGCGACTGCGCCGACGATAAGACCGGCCGAATCCAATCGCCCGGTTGTCCGCGGTTTCACAAGGCGAACGACATTCATCAGGTAGAACACGATCAAGCCGAGGATCAGAAGGCCGAGACCGTTTGTTGCGTAGTGAATGAATTGCACGGGCCAGCCAGACCGTACCAGCAACGCTTGGACGGTTTCGGGATTGTTGGCTGCGAACAATGCGGCGAGTGCAAGACCAAAGCCAAGGCCGGACATCATCACCGGGTGGCTGGATTTCCGAGACGCGGATGTTCCCAGTTCCCAAGGCTTACGCGCATCGCGTGCTTTGGAAGGTGTCGCGGCGAACGAAGGATCAAGCCGCTGAATGCGCGCATTGAAATCGTTACGATCTTGTTTTCTAACCACTCGTCTCATGGCGTTAACTTTTCGCTGCGAAATGTGTCCGGAATTGGAAATGCCCGTGTCCAAGTTGCGAAACTACACGAAAATGCTATGAAAGTGACGCCACGTCACAAGCTCCCTTCCCAGGTCAGGTCCGGGTGAGAGCGTCAAGGATACGCGCCCAGCTTCTTGCGCCTTTGTGAAAGCTTTCGATGTCGTATTTTTCGTTTGGGCTGTGGATCTGGTCGTCGTCCTTGCCAAAGCCGATCAGCATGGATTCGGTCCCAAGCAAGGTTTGAAAATACCCTGCGACGGGAATTGAACCGCCACTGCCGATGAACGCGGCTTCATCGGGCCATTCAGCGCTGAGGGCGACGCGGGCCTGTTCGAATGCTGGATTGTCGATCGACATGACCGACGCTTGTGAGGCGCCATGGCCTTTGAATGCGACCGTGCAGTCTTTCGGAGTGAGGTCCGTCACCATCTGGCGGAAACTGTCACGGATGGCGTGCGGGTCCTGCTGGCCCACAAGACGGAAACTGATCTTGGCGCTGGCTTTGGAGGGGAGCACGGTTTTGAAGCCTTCGCCCTGATAGCCGCCACCGATCCCATTGATCTCGCAAGTCGGGCGGGACCAGATCATTTCAAGCGCGCTGCGTCCTGCTTCACCAGCAAGGTCGCTGAGTCCTACGTCACCAAGAAACGCCTTATGATCAAAACCCAGCGCCTCCCATTGCTGTAAAACATCTGCGGGAATTTCCGGCACACCGTCGTAGAAATCCGGGATCGTGACGCGCCCTTGATCGTCATGCAGTGCCGCAAGGATGCGATTAAGCACCCGGATCGGGTTCATTGCCGCCCCGCCATACATGCCGGAATGCAGGTCTCTGGTCGGTCCGGTGATCGTGATTTCCTCTTGCAACATGCCCCGCAACATTGTCGTGATGGCAGGCACCCGGCTGTCGAACAGGCCGGTGTCGCAGATCAACGCGATGTCCGCCTTCAACTCGGCGGCGTTCTCTTTAAGAAACGGCACCAAAGAGGGTGATCCCGATTCCTCTTCGCCTTCAAAGAAAAAGGTGATCTTGCAAGGCAGGCTGCCATGTTCCGCGATCCACGCGCGGCAGGCTTCGACAAAGGTCATCAACTGGCCCTTGTCATCTGCCGTCCCACGTCCGCGCAGGATTTTGCCCTTGGATGTGTCCTCGACCTGTGGGTCAAAGGGATCATTGTCCCAAAGATCCAACGGATCGACAGGCTGCACATCATAATGTCCATAGAACAACAAATGCGGGCCGGGGCCGTCGATATGCCCCACCACCATCGGATGACCGGGGGTCGGACGTTTTTCGGCGGTGACACCCATCGACTGAAGATCCGCGACCAGCCAATCAGCGGCCTTGTCACAGGCGTCCTTGTAGGCCGGATCCGTGGAGATCGACGGAATGCGCAGCAATTCCTTCAGACGCTCAAGGCTGTCCGGCAGCGAGGAATCAATGCGGGCAAGGACGGAATCGACGGACATGTTCGGGCTCCTCTGTGTGTTTGTCGCGACCCTATCACCGCGCCTGTCGCTGTCCAGAGTGGCTCAGGCCGCGCCATCTGATTGAATGATGCAGGAAAAATGCAGATTTTTCGTTCAAATGCGGCGTTCGGGTGAAACGATTGACTCAGATCAAGGCTGCGACCGTTGGTCGTTCCTTAAGCACATTGTCATGGAGAGATGCGATCTATATCCATTCTAAAACGTGAATGCGACGCGGGGCGACGGAAATGGCCCTCGAAGATCGCAGACTGAAGGAGACGCCGGTGCACTACGCAGACAAACTCGACGAAGCCCTGAACCGTTTGCACGAAGAGGGTCGCTATCGGACGTTTATCGACATCGAGCGTCAGAAAGGTCAGTTTCCCCATGCAGTCTGGCGCAAGCCGGATGGCAGCGAACACAATATTACTGTCTGGTGCGGCAACGATTATCTGGGAATGGGCCAGCACCCTGCGGTGCTTGCCGCTATGCACGAAGCGCTAGACGCAACAGGCGCAGGCTCGGGCGGCACGCGCAACATCTCCGGCACCACAGTCTATCATAAACGTCTTGAAGCGGAATTGGCCGATCTCCACCGCAAAGAGGCTGCGCTGTTATTTACGTCGGCCTACATCGCAAATGACGCAACCTTGTCGACGCTGCCCAAATTGTTCCCGGGCCTTATCATCTACTCGGATGCCCTTAACCATGCGTCGATGATCGAAGGCGTGCGCCGCAACGGTGGTGCAAAGCGGATCTTCCGGCACAATGATCTGGACCATCTGCGCGAATTGCTGGCGGCGGATGATCCCGACACACCCAAGCTGATCGCGTTTGAATCGATCTATTCGATGGATGGCGACTTTGGCCCGATCGAAGCGATTTGCGACCTTGCCGACGAATTCGGCGCGCTCACCTATATCGACGAGGTGCATGCCGTGGGCATGTATGGACCGCGTGGTGCAGGTGTGGCCGAGCGAGATGGCCTGATGGGCCGCATCGACATCATCAACGGAACCCTTGCCAAAGCATATGGTGTCATGGGCGGCTACATCGCAGCCTCTGCAAAAATGTGTGACGCAATAAGATCATACGCGCCGGGCTTTATCTTCACGACATCCTTGCCGCCTGCTGTTGCGGCGGGGGCTGCAGCTTCGGTTGCGCATCTCAAGAAGGATCAGAGCCTGCGTGATCAGCACCAGCTGCAGGCCCGCATTCTGAAAATGCGCCTCAAAGGTCTGGGTTTGCCAATCGTCGATCACGGCAGCCATATCATTCCTGTCATTGTCGGCGATCCTGTCCACACCAAACAAATGTCCGACATGATGCTGGATCGCTACGGAATCTACGTGCAGCCGATCAACTATCCGACCGTACCGCGAGGTACAGAGCGTCTGCGCTTTACCCCGTCACCGGTGCACGGACCGCAAGAGATTGATAAGCTTGTACAAGCGATGGACGAACTTTGGGCGCATTGTGCGCTGAATCGCGCCGAACTCAGCGCCTAAATCTCGGAATCAGTGCAAATAACCTTGTCGTGTGATATCTAAAGAGTAATAAAACGCGCGACTCGACTCACCTGGTACGCGCGACGCAGGCAGCGTGTAGACGGTTAGTACGGCAAGGGGCAGCGAGTATGATTGGGCGTAAATCCCAAAAGGTTTCGCAGGACACGACCGATGAAAAACCGCGTGGGTTCGATGATTTCGAACTCAGGCTCGGGGATGTCATGCGTGGGGAACGCGCCACGTTAGGCAAATCCCTGCTGGATGTTCAGCGCGAACTGCGCATCAAGGCCAGCTATATCGCGGCCATCGAAAACTGCGATCCCACCGCATTTGACACGCCGGGCTTTATTGCCGGATATGTGCGCTCGTACGCGCGGTACCTTGGCATGGACCCGGATGACACCTACGCGGTGTTCTGCGCCGAAAGCGGTTTTGAAACCGCGCATGGTATGTCCGATGCAGCATCGTCGCGCAAAAAAGCTGACATGGCACCCGTATTGAGAGCAGAGGCCGCACGCGATCCGTTCTCGCAACCTGCGTTGCCATTTGCCCCCGGAACCGATTCCCTGCTGTCCCGCATCGAACCCGGTGCCATTGGATCGACGCTTGTTCTTGTCCTTTTGCTGGGCGGGCTTGGATATGGCGGATATTCCGTTCTTCAGGAAGTGCAGCGCGTTCAGCTTGCTCCGGTCGATCAGACGCCCGTTGTTCTGAGCGATCTTGATCCGCTTCAAACCACGATCGAGTCGACGGACGACACCGTTGCGACCCTCGACGAGAACACCGCCGCTGGCGTGTTCACTCCACCTGCATCGGTAGAGGCATTTGACAGGCTCTACCGCCCGCAAGCGCTGGATGTTCCGGTTCTGGTGGCGCGCGATGCGCCGATTTCCACGCTTGATCCGAACAGCGTCGGGGCCTTTGCCGAGGTGACACGGCAAAACCTGCCGAATGTCGATCTTTCACCTGCAGCGATCCGCGCGGCGGCGTCGTCGGCCGCCTTGCCGTCGGACGGTGTCACTCTTATCGCGGCGCGTCCTGCTTGGGTGCGGGTGCGGGGTGATGACCGTTCGGTGATCTTTGAACGCGTTATGGCAGCGGGCGACACGTGGACTGTTCCCGCATCCGAAGCGGACGCGCTGTTGAATGTCGGCGAAAGCGGAGCAATCTATCTGTCGGTGAATGGGCAGACCGTTGGCCCGGTGGGGCCGTCCGGTACAGTCACGTCTGACATGTCGCTTGACGGGCCGACGCTTGCCGCGATTCTCGAACCTGCTGATGTGCAGCGCGATCAGGATCTAACCCGCGTCCTTGCCGACTTGGGAACCGATACGACGCAGCCGACCATTGGCCAGCCGAAAATTCTGGAAGACAGCGCGCCGGGTGTGACCCTTGTTGCGGTGCGTCCCGCGTGGATTCGGGTGCGCGCGGCGGATGGGACCGTGATTTACGAGACCATCATGAATGCAGGCGACACCTACGAGGTGCCGGTGACCGAAGAGCCGCCGACCCTGCGCGTTGGCGAATCCGGTGCGATCTATTTTGCCATGAACGGCCAGACATACGGGCCCGCCGGAGCACGTGGATCGGTGACATCGAACTTGGCTTTGTCCGTCAACGAATTGTCGCAAACCTATGCGGTGGCATCGCTTGAGGCCGACAGCGATCTTGCACGCGTGGTTGCAGAGCTGTCCGTCATCCAGCCCACAGACTGAACGTCGCAACATGTGTCTTGAGGCTTGCGGTGCGCCAATGCCGGGCCTAGCTATATCCTCAAAGAGACTGTACCGTTTGGTTGACACTTTCCGCGACAGGAGGGCTGCATGAGCCTTAATCACATTCGCCCGTGGCGCAACATCTACCGCCGCAAGTCGCGCCAGATCATGGTGGGCAATGTGCCGGTTGGGGGAGATGCGCCCATTACCGTTCAGACCATGACCAACACGCTGACACCGGATGTGAAGGCGACAATCGCGCAGGTGCAGGCGGCGGCGGATGCAGGTGCTGACATTGTGCGGATCTCGATCCCCGACGAAGACAGTTCGCGTGCGTTGAAAGAGATCGTACGCGAAAGCCCGGTGCCCATCGTTGCGGACATCCATTTTCATTACAAACGTGGCATCGAAGCGGCTGAGGCTGGAGCGGCCTGCCTGCGGATCAACCCCGGCAATATCGGGTCTGAGGCGCGGGTCAAGGAAGTCATCAAGGCGGCACGTGACCACAATTGCTCGATCCGTATTGGCGTAAACGCCGGATCGTTGGAAAAGCACCTGCTTGAGAAATACGGAGAACCCTGTCCAGACGCGATGGTGGAATCCGGTCTCGACCACATCAAGATCCTGCAGGACAACGATTTTCACGAATTCAAAATCAGCTGCAAAGCGTCGGACGTGTTCATGGCCGCCGCCGCCTACCAGCAATTGGCCGAAGCCACGGACGCGCCAATTCACCTCGGCATCACCGAGGCGGGTGGTCTGATGACCGGCACGATCAAATCGGCGATTGGTCTTGGTAACCTGCTTTGGATGGGGATTGGTGACACGATCCGTGTTTCGTTGTCGGCTGATCCTGTGGAAGAGGTGAAGGTCGGGTATGAAATCCTGAAATCATTGGGTCTGCGCCACCGCGGTGTAAACATCATCTCCTGCCCAAGCTGTGCGCGGCAGGGGTTCGACGTGATCAAGACGGTTGAGGCGTTGGAAAAGCGGCTGGAACACATCAAGACACCGATGAGCCTGTCGATCATTGGCTGCGTGGTAAACGGGCCGGGCGAGGCTTTGATGACCGATGTCGGGTTTACCGGCGGCGGCAACGGCTCTGGTATGGTCTATCTGGCCGGCAAACAGAGCCACAAGATGTCCAATGACCAGATGATTGACCACATCGTCGAAGAGGTCGAGAAGAAGGCGGCGGCATTGGACGCCGCTGAAGCGCAGGAAGCGGCAGAGTAGGTAAAAGCCGCTTTGGTGCGGCTTGAACCAAGCGCGTTGCAATGCGCTTCAATCGCGGTTTCGGAACCGCGAGATTCAAGGCGGTTCGAACCGCCTTGCGCCCGTGCGAACCTCGGGCTTACCGCGCCTCTGCTACGATCTGTTGCATCGCGTCCAGCGGCACGTAACCCCGGATCAGCTGGTCGCCCATGACGAACGACGGTGTGCCATTGATCTGCAACGCCTGCGCAAGCGCCCGTGTTGATGCCAGTTGTTCGTTGATGCTGTCGCTGTCCATCGCTGCGATCACAGCGTCTGCATCAAGGCCCAGCGTGTCGGCCAAACGGCGCAGGACTGTATCGTCGAGATCACCATTCAGCACGATCAGTGCTTCTTTCGCGGCGTGGTACGCCTCGTCACCTGCAACTTCGCGGGCAGCCAAGGCAAAGCGGGACGAGATCACCGAGTTCTCACCAAGGATCGGGAATTCCTTGGCGATGTAGCGGATATTGCCATCAAGTTCGAGAAGTTGAGTCACTTCAGGGTGCGCACGGCGGCAGAACCCGCAGCGGTAGTCGAAGAACTCGACGATGGTCACATCGCCTTCGGGGTTGCCGCCGACCCAAGAATACCCGTCGTTGAAGATGGCCTCGGCGTTGTTTTCGATCAGCGAGACATCGCCTTGTGCCTGCTCGGCGGCCTGACGATCTTCCAGAACCTGCACAGCTTCCATGATCACCTGTGGGTTTTCCAGCAGGTAGGCCCGGACCTGCGCACCAAAGGCAGCGCGGTCTGCGTCGGACATATTGTTCAGATCAAGATCAGCAGCCTGAACGCCGGTGGCCATTAAAAGGGCGGCGAAAGACGTGGCAAGGCGGGTTTTCGTCATGTGGGTCTCCAGTTATCAGGCTTAGCGCTGCGCCGCGCGTTGAGCAGCACTTAGCACATCCTGCGCACGTTGCCATGGGCCGGATCCGCGCGGCAATGCACCTTCGGCCCGTTTGGCGTGAATGGCGGCATCCTTGAACCGCCCTTGAACCGCGTAGCGTTCCGCAGTGACCAACGACGCCATCGCGTTCTGCCCTGTCTTGGCATAGGCAGTGGCCAGATCGCGCAGGATGCGCGTGTCGCTGAAATCGCGGCCGCGTGCGGCTTCCAATGTCTTGAGCGCGTCTTGCGCGTTGCCCGCAGCAAGCTGCGCCCGCCCCAATCCGCCAAGGATCAACGGTTCGCGGGGGGCGAGGCGGGCAGCAGCGGAATACACTTTCACAGCATCCGAGGCACGACGCGATTCCAGCAGGATCTGGCCCTTGAGTTCGCGCAGGAATGGATCGTTCGGGCGGGCTGAGATGGCAGCGTCGATATTGCTGAGCGCGCGACCAAGATCACTTTGGCGGTGATAGGCGACCGCCTTGCGCATTTGCGCAATATCCGCGCTACCGCTGCTGTCCGCGCGACGCAATGTCCAGCTTGGTGCCCGGGTGAATGCGGTCAGTTTGCCCTTTGCACGGGCGAACCAGTAATCCGCGGCGGGGTCGGGCTCCGTTTGCGCAGATGCCCCGGCGACCAGGCCTTTCAAGGCGCGCAATCTGTCACGTGATAAGGGATGAGAGCGCATATACGGATCTTGCCGGGTTTCGGCCAACGCCTCTTGTCCCCGGAACAGGTCTTGGACCTCGATCGCGCCCTGTGGGTCGATGCCTGCGCGCACAAGATAACGGATCGAGCTGATGTCGGCTGATGATTCTTCGGCGCGGGTGTGTGCCAAGAAGTTGCGCATCGCCGAAGACTGCACCCCAAGGCCAAGCCCGACTGCTGCCTGACCATTACCAGCGGCAGCCGCCGCAGCAGCCAGAACCATGCCAAGCCCTGCCGCAGTCCGTGCGGTGCGCATGTTACCAAGACGCCGGGCGATATGACCGTTTGAGATATGCGCCGCCTCATGCGCGATGACGGCCTGTACCTGTGCGGCGGTTTCCAACTTGGTCAGCAGGCCCGAGTGAATGAAGATGTGCTGCGTATCGACGATAAAGGCGTTCAGAGTGCTGTCGTCGATCACCAGAATACGGATTTGGCTCGGGCTAAGCCCTGCCGCGCGCAGAACCGGAGCGCCCAGTTGCTTGAGTGCGTATTCGATATCGGCATCGCGCAGCAAAGTCACCGCGCGTGCGGACGATGCGCCAATCAGCGCTGTCAGGCACAGAACGAGGCCTGTCACCCGCAAGAAATGCAATGCTGTATGATACATTGACCTTGCCCTGTCTTCGCCCCTAGGTCTGCCCCCAACACTGTACGGAGAGAATGATGCGGAACTCAAGCCGTGGGGCGGTTGATCCCTTTATCGTGATGGATGTCATGGAAGCCGCGCGTCAGGCCGAGGAGGCTGGACGTCACATTATCCATATGGAAGTGGGCCAACCGGGCACCCCAGCGCCAGCCTTCGCCCGTCAGGCATTGCAAAACGCGATGAGCGACAATCCGCTGGGATACACGGTGGCCTTGGGGCTTCCCGCTCTGCGCCAGAGGATCGCGCGGCTTTACGGGGATTGGTACGATGTCGATCTTGATCCGGCGCGCGTTGTGGTGACACCGGGATCGTCGGGCGGGTTCATCCTTGCCTTTTCGGCGCTCTTCGATGCGGGCGACCGGATCGCGCTTGGAGCACCCGGATATCCGTCGTACCGCCAGATCATGAAGTCGCTCGACCTGATACCGCTTGAGGTGCAAACCCGCGCGGAGGCCCGGTATCAGTTGGAACCGTCCGATCTGAAGGGGATCGACTATCAAGGTATGATGGTGGCCTCGCCCGCAAATCCGACCGGTACAATGCTTGGCAAGGATGCTTTGGGAGCGCTGATCGGAGCCGCGCAAGACAAGGGGGCTGCGTTCCTGTCGGACGAGATTTATCACGGCATCGAATACGAGCACAAAGCGGTAACAGCGTTGCAAATCAGCGATGATGTCTGCGTCATCAATTCATTCTCCAAGTATTTCAGCATGACGGGGTGGCGTGTCGGCTGGCTTGTTCTGCCGCCCGAAAACGTCCGCCAGGTGGAGCGTCTGGCGCAAAACATGTTCATCTGTGCGCCCCATGCCGCGCAGGTTGCCGCATTGGCGGCGATGGATGCGGGCGATGAGTTGGAAGCCAACATGGCGGTCTATCGCGAGAACCGTCGCCTGATGATCGAAGGTCTGCCCAAGGCAGGGTTTGACCGGATCGCGCCGCCTGACGGGGCGTTCTATGTCTATGCCGATATATCGCATCTGACAGATGACAGCCGCGCATTTGCCCGCGCCATTCTTGACGAGGCAGGTGTTGCCGTCACGCCGGGGCTTGATTTCGATCCGGTTCGGGGGGGCGGAACGCTGCGCTTTTCCTATGCGCGTGCGACTGCGGATATCCTTGAAGGTCTGGATCGGCTTGAACGGTTCATGCGCGCGGAGGGTCATATCACCTGACCGTATCCACACTGTCCTCGACGCGGCGAATCCGGTACGATTGCTTTAAAGGTCCGGTCAGAGGCCAAGGTGAGTAAATGAGCGGTGTTTTGAGACGGATTTTGGCGTTTGTGCTGTCTGGCGTGCTGGCAGGGCCTGCTCTGTCGCAAGAGCTTGGCGCAATGGCGCGGTTCGAAGCAGGAAACGTACAGGATCGGTGGGGTGGATCGGAGTTGCGGATTGAGATCAGCCAAGGCGTTCCGTGGCGGATCTTTACGTTGACGAACCCGAACCGTCTTGTGATGGATTTCCGTGAGGTCCAGTGGGCAGATGCCGATCCGTCTGCGCTGGACAAGTCTGACAGGATCGCTGGCGTCCGTATGGGCGGGTATCGCCCCGGCTGGTCGCGTCTTGTGGCTGATCTGGCAGAGCCGCTGATCGTTGAAAGCGCCGAACTCGTGACGGATGTATCGGATGGCGGTGCCACGATCACCATACGGCTCGAGCAAACCGACCAGGCAAGTTTTGACCTGGCGGCGGGCGCACCCCGCGATCCGCGCTGGGATTTGCCTGCACCCGCAGTGGTCGATACCGTGCCGCCGCGCGATCCGGACCGGGTCAGCATTGTGCTGGATCCCGGCCATGGGGGCATTGATCCGGGGGCCGAACGCGATGGCATCACCGAAGCTGATCTGATGCTGACCTTCGGGCGTGAATTGCAGGATGTTTTGCGGCGAGCGGGTGGGTTCGATGTGATGCTGACCCGTGATGGCGATTATTTCGTGTCACTTGAAGCACGCGTGGCGGCTGCGCGCGATGCCGGAGCTGACGTGTTCATTTCATTGCACGCCGATGCCCTTGCCGAGGGAGAGGCGCGGGGGGCCGCGGTATATGTGCTGTCCGATGAGGCGTCCGATGCCGCCTCTGCCGCTTTGGCGGAACGTCACAACCGGGACGATTTGCTGGCTGGCATCGACCTCAGCCAATCCGATGACCGGGTTGCCAATGTGCTGATGAGCCTTGCCAGACTGGACAATGCGCCCCGAAGTGAGGCGTTGGCCAAACACATGCTGGACGGGATCCGCAATGCGGTGGGCCGAGTGCACAAGCGGCCTTTGCGCAGCGCCGGGTTCTCGGTGCTCAAGGCTGCAGATATTCCCTCGGTGCTTTTGGAAGTGGGGTTTCTGTCGACCGAGGAAGATCTCAAGAACCTGAGCGATCCGATTTGGCGTCAGGGCATGGCGGCAGGCATTCGGGATGGCATCATCGCGTGGCGAGACGAAGATCGGGCGCTCGCGCCGCTTAGACGGAACTGACCATCGCGCCGTGACCCTGCGTCATAGGCAACCGACTGCCGGTTCGAACGGCAATGTGTTTTGACCAAGCGCCCCTAATTTTGTAGGGGTACAGAACTGAAATAGGGGCACGCCGTGACCAGATTCATCCTGTCGTTCTTCGGAGCCATCTTCACCCTTGTCACCATGGGGATGATGATGGTGGCGCTTGGCGTGGGCGGCGTGTTCTGGATGTATGGCCGTGACCTGCCCAGCCACGAAAGCCTCGCACAATATACCCCGCCGACGATCAGTCGCATCTATTCGCGCGAAGGCCGTATCATCGACGAATTCGCGCAGGAACGTCGCCTGTTCACACCGGCGAACGAAATACCCGATCTGGTTAAGCAGGCGTTCATTTCGGCGGAAGACAAGAATTTTTACACCCACCAAGGCTATGACCTGCGCGGTATCGCGGCGGCTGCGGTGGATGCCGTTGCGTCGGGTGGTCGTGATGTGCGCGGTGCATCGACCATCACTCAGCAGGTGATGAAGAACTTTTTGCTCTCCGGTGACCGCCGGGTCGAGCGCAAAATCAAGGAAATCATCCTTGCCTCACGCATCGAGGAGACGTTGAGCAAGGACAAGATCCTCGAGCTTTACATGAACGAGATTTTCCTCGGGCAAAACTCGTATGGCGTGACCGCTGCCGCGCAGACCTACTTCAACAAATCGCTGGTCGAACTCGCCCCGCACGAGGCCGCAACGCTTGCGTCGATGCCCAAGGCACCCTCCGAATTCCACCCGGTGCGCCGCAAGGAGCGCCTGTTGGCGCGGCGGGATTTCGTACTGAAAGAGATGTACGAGAACGGGTATATCGACAAACCGACCTATGAGGCCGAGGTCGCCATGCCCCTGCGCTCGGTCCAGAACGGAGACTATGTGCCGTTCCGCGATGCGCTGCCGCCGCGCAACTACTTTACCGATGAAATCCGCCGTCAACTGAGCGAAGATTTCGGCGAGGGTGAATTTTTCTCGGGCGGGTTCAGTGTGCGGGCCACGCTTGACCCCGAACTGCAGGTCGAGGCGGAAGACGCGCTGCAGCGTGCTTTGGAAAGCTATGACCGCTCCCAAGGTGTTTGGCGTGGCTCTGGCCTGACCATCCCGGCGGAACAACTGGCCAGCACCGATACATGGCGCGAAGCATTGTCGGCCGTGACCATTGCCCGCGATATCCAGCTTGAGAACCCGTGGTATCCGGCGGTTGTGCTTGAGCTTGGCACAAACGATGCGCGGATCGGCATCGAAGGTGTTCCCGATGATGAGGACGGTCATTGGATTCCAGCCAACGACGTTCAATGGGCACGCAAGCGCAACGATGACGGATCGCTTGGCCGCAAGGGGCAGGTGGCCGGAGACCTGCTTGCTGTCGGGGATGTGGTGCATGTCCGCCGCATGACTTCGGACAGCGATGGCAGTTTCATTCGCTGGACATTGCGTCAGGTGCCGGAAGTGCAGGGCGCGTTCATGGCGATGGACGTGAACACGGGCCGTGTGATCTCGATGCAGGGCGGGTTCAGCTATCAGCATTCGGTGTTCAACCGGGCCACACAAGCACAGCGTCAGCCGGGGTCGAGCTTTAAACCCTTTGTGTTCGCCGCAGCGCTGGACAGTGGCTATTCGCCTGCAACCATCGTTGTCGACGCCCCGATCGAGATCAACACGCCGCAAGGTATTTGGCGCCCGCAGAACGCCTCCAACCGGTTCTATGGCCCGACGCCACTTCGCACCGGTATCGAGCAGTCGCGCAACCTGATGACCATCCGTCTGGCCCAAGAGGTCGGCATGGATGTGGTCGCGAGCTATGCCGAGAAGTTCGGGGTCTATGACAATATGGGCCGTGTGCTTGCCAACTCTCTTGGAGCGGATGAGACCACGCTCTACAAGATGGTGGCCGCTTACGCGATGTTCGCCAATGGCGGTGAGCGGGTGGAGCCGACATTGGTTGACCGCGTGCAGGACCGCTATGGCAACACGGTGTATCGCCACGACCAGCGCGTCTGCGAAGACTGCACGCTGGCCAGCTTGCAACCGGGTCGTGGCCCCACAGTGACCAGTGACCGCGAGCGTGTGATGAACGCCGTGACAGCCTATCAGCTTACATCCATGATGGAAGGTGTGGTCGAACGGGGCACCGCGCGCAGCACTGTAAACCTGCCTGTACCGACTGCGGGCAAGACCGGCACGACCAACGACGCCAAAGATGTGTGGTTTGTTGGCTTTACGTCGAACATCGTGGCGGGCTGCTATATCGGTTACGACCAGCCGCGCAGCCTTGGACGCGGGGCGTCTGGCGGTGGGATGTGTGGACCGGTTTTCAACGCCTTTATGCAAAAGGCAGTGGCCAAATACGGTGGCAGCGCCTTCCGCCCACCGGAAAGCTGTGAGTTCATCAAGATCGACCGCAATACCGGTGCCCGTCTGTCGGATGGCGCAAGCGGCGACAACGTGGTGGCGGAATGTTTCCGCGAAGGCGAACAGCCGATCTTTGGCATCCAATTCGATGGTGGCTTTGCCATGGGGTCAAATTTCGAACTGTACAACTCGAGCGGTCAACCGTCCAAACAGGTCACCACATCCAGCGGTGGCACGGCGATCGTCGGTCCGAAAGCTTCGTTCGGCACGCTCAGCTCTGGTGGTCTGTACTGATCCGTCCATGTCGACCGCGCCGGTCGCGCTGCCTTGAAGGGGCGGCGTGGCTGGTCTATCACCAAGTCTGACCAAGGCCCGAGCATACAGGATCGCCAATGCGCGCTGAAATCCAGAACACCGTTGAACAGATTGAAAAATCCCTGAAATTGCTGGCGCAGCGATTGAATTGGGAAACCGCCCAGCATCGTCTGGAGGAGTTCAACGCCCGTGTCGAGGACCCAAACCTTTGGGACAATCCAGAAGCCGCGCAGAAACTGATGCGCGAACGTCAAATGCTGGTCGACGCCATCGAGACTTACACCTCGATTAAGCAAGACCTCAGCGACAACGTCGAAATGATTGAACTGGGCGAGATGGAGGATGACAAGGAAGTCATCGCAGATGCCGAGACCGCGCTGAAATCGCTTGCGGACAAGGCGTCCAAGAAAGAGCTTGAAGCGTTGCTTGATGGCGAGGCCGATGGCAACGACACCTTCCTTGAAATCAACTCGGGTGCGGGCGGCACCGAAAGCTGCGACTGGGCCAATATGCTGGCGCGGATGTATGTTCGCTGGGCGGAACAACATGGCTACGAGGTTGAACTGCAGTCCGAAACTCCGGGCGAAGAGGCGGGTATCAAATCTGCCGCCTACAAGATCTCGGGTCCCAATGCTTATGGTTGGCTCAAGTCGGAATCTGGCGTCCACCGTCTAGTGCGGATTTCGCCCTTCGACAGCGCCGCCAAGCGCCACACCTCATTCTCTTCGGTCTGGGTCTACCCGGTGGTCGACGACAATATCGAGATTGAAGTGAACCCGTCCGACATCCGCATCGACACCTACCGCTCATCCGGGGCAGGTGGTCAGCACGTGAACACCACGGACTCGGCTGTACGGATCACCCACATGCCGACCGGGATCGTCGTGACCAGTTCCGAAAAGTCTCAGCACCAGAACCGCGATATCGCCATGAAAGCGCTAAAATCGCGGCTCTACCAGATGGAGCTTGATCGCCGGAACGAAGCGATCAATGCCGCACACGAGGCGAAGGGCGATGCAGGCTGGGGCAACCAGATCCGATCCTACGTTCTGCAACCCTACCAGATGGTCAAAGACCTGCGCACCGGGCATGAAACTTCGGACACCAAGGGTGTGCTGGATGGCGATCTTGACCCGTTCATGGCGGCCACCCTTGCTATGAACGTGTCGGGCAAGTCCCGCGCCGACGCGCGCGCCGACTGATCTCGCCTTTTCACACCCGGTGGACGATGTTCCGGTGAAGGAAAAACAGCGATGCGGCCACGCATCGCTGCACGTGGCTCTGTCAGGAACGTGTTGCCAAACCTGTGTTGTGTCGATTTCATACAGAGGCGCGAACGTCATGCTTGGGAGGATGGCATGAGGGAGACCCCAAAACTTGGTGTGCCGACACTGGAACCTGTGTCGGTAGATATGTTGCGAACGGCGTTGCGGCGCGGTTGGAAAGACCTGACTCGCGCGCCAAGCTATGCCCTGGTCTTTGCCGGGTTCTATGTTCTGGCTGGCTGGACGATTTTGTGGATCACAGTCTGGACGGGCACGACCTACTGGCTTGTTCTGGCGGCAATCGGGTTTCCCCTGATCGGACCCTTTGCGGCGGTCGGGTTCTACGAGGTCAGCCGCAGGCTCGAACGCGGGGATCCTTTGGTCGCGTCCGAGATTTTCGGCGTCGTCCTGCAACAGTCCCGCCGACAATTGCCATCCATCTGCGCGATCATCATCATGGTCTTCCTGTTCTGGTTCTTCCTCGCACACATGATTTTCGCGTTGTTTCTGGGCCTCAGCACGATGACCAATGTCTCGACATCCCTTGATGTGTATCTCTCACCAAACGGGCTGATGATGCTTGCCGTGGGCACCTTTGTAGGTGCTCTATTCGCGATATTGCTGTTCAATATCACGGTGATCGCGCTGCCGTTGCTTTTGGACCGGGAGATCGACTTTGTCACCGCGATGATCACCTCTTTCCAATTCGTGATGGCACAGCCCGTGCTCATGCTGGGCTGGGGCGCGTTTATCGCAATCGTGACCTTCGTTGCCCTGCTGCCGGGATTTCTTGGGTTGTTGGTGGCTCTGCCGCTTTTGGGCCATGCCACCTGGCATCTTTATGACCAGGTGCGCATTCCGTCGATTCAGGCAGAGCAGGGGAACGCGCAGCCAGTTTAAGGATCGTTTGGGGCAGGGGTGTCACGTCCAAGCGCGACCAGCGCGTCTTTCAGACGATCCGCTCGGGCATCGCCTGTATCCAACGCGAACACATAAGCCTGGGTCAGGAAGAACCCGCGGGCGGGCTCGTTTGATGTGGCCTCGGCGGCGTGTTCATAGAGCGCGATCAAAGCGAGGTGATCATTTTGCGCATGCGCTGCCAACAGCGCCTGATCCAAGGCTTCGGTCACGCTTGGCTTTGGTGGCGTGTGATGCGGCCTGCCGCCCATTTATGAAAGCAATGCGTCGGGCCGTCCATCGCCGGCGAGAACCGTCCGCCATCGAAACCCGGAGCACGACGACCGCGCTGCATGCCTTCGACCACAAAGATGTCCTCTTCAAAAACGACTTTCCATTGCTCGGCGTTTTTCTGTCTCAATGAAATGTCGGTATCCGGAGTGGCATAGTAAATGTGGATGAATTCTTCGGTCTGGTTCGGGCCGTTCGGGCGTAGGATAATTGCAAAAGCATGATCGCGATGCACGCCCAGCAGGACATTTGGATAAATCGAAAGGTATTCCGCACCAGCGTCCCATTTCGGGTCCAAATCAGCGTAATCGGGAAAAACGGCACCTGTGTCGCTTTGCAATTGGCGATAAACCAATGTGCCTTGTCCCGACGTTACTCCTTCGATTTCGATATTATAGTGATCCTCGAGCCGCGAATAACTGTTCAGCCCTGGATGGACCCATGGCAGATGATAGCTTTCGCAATAGTTTTCGACGGCCAGTTTCCAATTGCTATCAACCGTCAGAGTGAATCGGCTGTCATCGCCTCCGTGAAACAGCGGTTTTTCAAAATCCGCCCAGCGAGCAATCACATCACGCATCGCGTCTTCGAACGCCGGTGCGTCGCCTGAAAGATTGATCCAGACGACATCCCGCCAGACATGGCTGCGCACTTCGATCAGCCCTAGCGTGGCGCGGTCCATGTCCTTATGGGAATTGAAGCCCGGCCCGCCGACATGGGGCGTGGCAACCAATTGTCCCTGCGTGCTGTAGCACCACGAGTGATAGGGGCAGCGGATGGCCCCTTCGATCCTGCGGGGTTCTGACACAAGGATCATGCCGCGATGACGGCAGATATTCTGAAACACCCGCACGACATTGTCACGTCCCCGGATCAGAAGCAGCGGAATGTCGAGAAAGGTGATCGGAACCGCGTCGCCGATTTCGGGCACGTCGGACGCCACGGCCAGCCCGGCCCATCCAGCACCAAAAAGCGCGTCCCGTTCCTCGATGAACTTGTCGGGATCGGTGTAGTGCGCATTAGGAAGCCCTCGTGCTTCGGCCGTTGGTTTGTTGACATCCGCCAACCGGGGATCAAGCACAGTCATCGCCACCTCCACAATCTGGTTGGACAACATCCTGTGGCGCAAAAGACGCGGGGTCGCGTCAAAAGACGACAGAATCTGCCGCCCACCGACCATGACCCGACCTAGAAGAACGGCTCTCCGATGCGCAATTGCGCCTGCTCGTAGGCAACGAGGTCAGATGCAGTGCAGAATCCCGAGTTGCGCGCAGCGTGGCGTACCTTTGTCCCGTCGCGACCGAGAAATTCATAAACCAGCCGCGCAACCCGCGCGCCTGTGCTGCTTTCCCGTACCGTCCGGACAGTGTATCCGACCCAGTAGTTGTTCTGAAACGACGGCACCTGCGCCAGAAAGTTGAAAGAGGTCGTCAGGGCATTCCGTCGACTGACCAATCCCGCGACCCCGCCTTCCTGCGCCATCAGAAGTCCGCGAAACTCCCGGTTTTTGGGATATGCGGGCAATCCTTGCTGGGCCATGGCCTCTTTGGCCTCAAAGCCGCGAAGAAAGGTTGCTCCGTCCTTTCGATAGACATACACAAGACCCTGAATAAATTTGGCCTCGTCCAGAAAACTGCGGCGCACAAATCGGTAAAATCCTGCAGGAAAAATGGTTTCCTGTAATTGTGTGACGCCACTGGATAAGAAACCGTCGATTTCAGGGTGGTTCAACAAGGATTTTGTGCCCAAACCGATATTGGAAAGAGGTTCGAGAATGATCCGTGCATCGACATCAAAGTATTGGCAGATACGAAACAAAACATCTGGCCTTGGAAAACTTTCCCCAGAGAGATATCTGTTGAATTGGGTTCGGTTTATTCCAAGTTCCCGGCAAAGTGCTGAGATTGATTCTGTTGATTTGGCGAGTTCGCGCAGGTTTGCCCCCAGAGTGTTGCGCAATTCAGAAGGGCTTGGGCGTGTCACTTTGATAAGCTCTCGTCGTGAAAATCAGGATCGAAAGGCCATTACTGTTGCTCGTAGATACTCGTCAAAAACCTTGGGTGGCGCTGCCGGATTATGGCCCGTGCAGGGATGTACTGGCGGAAGTGATGCTAACCAGATACATTGTTGATGCGAGTTCGCGTCAGGGTCAATCACCACTGACACAAATTTTTTACCGCAGACGCACAGTTCGGGATGTCCTGACGCCCGAAAAATTAACACATTAGGCTTCTAAGATGGGGAACCTAACTATGAAACCGCAGAATATGTTCGGTGTTGTGCTGTGGTCAGACACAGCCGCACAAAAAGCTGTGATCTGGTGCGAAGACCAAGGCGAACTTGCTTTTTACACACCGGCAGAGGGGAGCGTTCATGACGCGCCGGTGCTTGATGCAGGTGATCTCATCAGATTTGACATGATCGTGCAGCAGAATGTCAGAAAGGCCCGCAATCCGCAGGTGCTGATGGCATCGCATTCGCCCGATCTGCCAAAGACTTTGCGCGATGGCACTCCGGCCAGCGCGAATGATGCGCGGCCGCTCAAGGCTGAAGGCACCGATAAAGTCGTTTCACTGTCGCAGTATTTCGGCGTCACAGCGCCCGCCAAGGTGGCCTGTTCCGGCTAAAGCCGGGGATGATCAAGTCGGGGCTTATCTTTCCCCGACTTGGTCTTGATCGTTTCAGACGCCGCGCGACAATGCTGCGACACCCGTTCGTGCAACTTCGACCAGCCCAAGTGGGCGCATGAGATCCACAAACGCATCGACTTTTTCAGGCGTGCCCGTGATCTGGAACACAAAGCTTTCCAGCGTGCTGTCAACAACCTGCGCGCGGAAGATGTCGGCAAGGCGCAACGCCTCGACCCGTTTTTCGCCCGACCCTTCGACCTTGATCAGCGCCAATTCGCGCTCAACCGATCCGCCTTCGACGGTCAGGTCGTGCACTTCGTGTACGGGCACGATCCGCCCCAACTGTGCCTTGATCTGTTCAATCACCTGCGGTGTGCCGGTGGTGACGATGGTGATCCGGCTCGTGTGCCCGGCGTGATCCACTTCAGCGACAGTCAGGCTGTCGATATTGTAGCCACGACCGGAAAACAGTCCGATCACCCGCGCCAACACGCCGGGTTCGTTTGCAACGAGCACGGCCAGAGTGTGGGTTTCCTGGACGTCGGAAAAGGTCGAACGCAGGTTGTAGGCGGAATGCTTGGTCGAACCTTTTTTGATATTCAGCGGGGACATGATCTTCTTCTTTTTCCAAATATGCCGGGGGTGTGGGGGCTGGCCCCCACAAAAAGGGCGATGTGGGGGGCAGCCCCCCACGGATCAGACCGGCGCGCACCGGTCTGAAAGCCTAGACCATCACTGCGCCCTTGGTGCCGATGGCGTCCTTGGTATTGGCTTCACCCAACAGCATCTTGTTGTGAGGCTCACCCGACGGGATCATCGGGAAGCAGTTTTCGTGCTTCTCGACGAGGCAGTCAAAGATCACCGGACCGTCATAGTCCAGCATTTCCATGATCGCATCATCAAGGTCGGCTGGATCTTTACACAGGATACCTTTGCACCCGAACGCTTCGGCGAGCTTCACAAAGTCGGGCAGGGCCTCTGACCAGGAATGCGAATAGCGCTCGCCATGCAGAAGTTCCTGCCATTGGCGCACCATGCCAAGCCGTTCGTTGTTCATGATGAATTGTTTGACCGGCAGGCGGTACTGTACCGCGGTGCTCATCTCTTGCATGTTCATCAGCCAAGACGCTTCACCCGCCACGTTGATCACCAGCGCATCGGGGTGTGCGACTTGAACACCGATCGACGCGGGGGTGCCATAGCCCATGGTGCCCAGACCGCCTGAGGTCATCCAGCGATTTGGGTCTTCAAACCCAAGATACTGTGCGGCCCACATCTGGTGCTGGCCCACTTCGGTTGTGATGTAGCGGTCACGGCCCTTGGTCAGCTGCTCAAGCCGATCCAGCGCGTATTGGGGACGGATCGCCTTTTCCGATGGCTTGTACTTGAGGCAGTCCACGGCGCGCCATTGTTCGATCTGGTGCCACCACTTTTGCAGGCCTTCTTTGTTGACCTTGCGTCCGCGGGCTTTCCAAACCTTGAGGATATCCTCAAGAACATGGCCCACATCGCCGATGATCGGCATGTCGACGCGGATCACCTTGTTGATCGAGCTGGGGTCGATGTCGATATGTGCCTTGCGCGATTTCGGGCTGAACGCATCCAGCCGTCCGGTGATCCGGTCATCAAAGCGCGCGCCCACGTTGATCATCAGGTCGCAGCCATGCATCGCAAGGTTGGCTTCGTAAAGACCGTGCATGCCGAGCATACCCAGCCAATTCTTGCCCGACGCCGGATAGCAGCCCAGACCCATCAGGGTTGATGTGATCGGAAAGCCGGTCGCTTCGACCAATTCGCGCAGGAGCTGGCTTGCGCCCGGACCCGAGTTGATCACGCCGCCGCCAGTGTAGAACACCGGACGTTCGGCGACTTCGAGGGCTTCCACCAACTGTGTGATGGTCTCCATGTCGCCCTTGAGTTGCGGCTGGTAGTGGCTGACCTTCGCTTTGGCCTTTTCGGTATAAGTACCGGTGGCGAACTGAACGTCCTTCGGAATGTCCACAAGAACCGGACCGGGTCGACCGGTTGTCGCCACATGGAACGCCTCGTGCAGAACGCCGGACAGGGCGTCCGTGTCTTTTACCAGCCAGTTGTGCTTTGTGCAGGGGCGGGTGATGCCAACGGTGTCGGCTTCTTGAAATGCGTCCGAGCCGATCATGAAGGTTGGGACCTGACCGGTGAGGACGACAATCGGGATGCTGTCCATCAGCGCGTCAGTGAGGCCTGTCACGGCATTCGTCGCGCCGGGGCCAGAGGTCACAAGCACCACACCCGGCTTGCCGGTGGCGCGCGCATAGCCTTCGGCGGCGTGAACCGCGCCCTGTTCGTGGCGAACGAGATAGTGGCGGATGCCGTTCTGTTGAAAAATCTCGTCGTAAATCGGTAGCACAGCGCCACCGGGATACCCGAATACTGTGTCCACACCCTGATCCTTCAGGGCTTGAACCACCATTTTCGCTCCGGTCATTTGACGTGTCATCGCTTTGCTCCGTTTACAGACACTTCTGTTCGTTACGCGAAAAAAAACCCCCGATGTTTAGTCGGGGGCGCATGGGGACGTGGTCTGGTTCCGTCACCGGCCCATGCGCTCTTTCTCTACTACAATGACTAGCACTCGTGCCATGTCGGCTCCTTCTCGCGTGGGCGGACATTATGTTGAGCCTCCCAGAGGGTCAACATCGAAAACGACGAAAAAAGTACCCGAAGCCAAGAAAATTTTGCCGTTTATTGCTAGGTTGACCCATGTTCTTGAAATTTTCCGAAAATAACCTGCATGGCGCTGCGCTTTTCTGCTGAGTCGCTGACAGAAGGGCGCAAGTGCTGTGCAAAAACGCGCGGAGATGTGAATTGCAGGTGATCGATAAGATACAATAAGCTGAACTGGTCGGTTCACTTTTGTCACAGCCGGAGGCGGACATGCTTGGAAAACGCAATTTTCGCGCAGGGGACTTTTCCACCTGCCATGCAACAGTCCTTGTGGGCTTTATCGTTCTTGCGCACGTGTTGGGCTTGGGCGCAATGGGGCACAAGGTGCAGTTGTCCGAAACCGAAAGCGTGAAACCTTCCGTGCCTTCGCAGATCTGCCTGCTGCAAGGGGACGGGTCGACCTTGATGCGGTCTTGTGCAGTACTGATGAACGTGACCCACAGGGGCTTCACGCCCTCGGGCTTCGTTGTCTGGGGACAGGGAACACGCCTTTAACGCCGGGCGTTGCGGGGCTTTTGTGCGCATTGCGTGTGGCGTAAGTTTTGCAAAAACAACTTCAAGTAAGCTGACCTTCCCCGGCTTCAAGGCTTGGTAGCGCTATCAAGAGCTCTGGCAAAAAATCGAGAGATTTCCGCGATTTCTGCCTAAAATTTAAACAAGTGTAAGCACTCTTAATTATTTGCATTCAGTTTTTTTTCTGATTACCGTCCGACCCACTAAATGATCCGCGCAAACAGCGGACTGGCTGTTTTTGTGCATCCAAAACTCAGGGGAGGAAATACATGGATCGTCGTTCATTCTTGCGGACGTCTACTGTAGGGGCAGGCGCTGCTGCTGCCACAACACTTGCGGCACCGGCATACGCGCAGGGCAATCGCACACTGACTATGGTCACATCGGTTCCGGACGGCTTTGCCGTGTTCGACGATGCGGCTCAGCTTGCTATCGACTACATCACTGCCATGACCGATGGCCAGATTTCGTTCAACAAGATGCCTGCCGGCTCGCTTGTTGGCGCGTTCGAAGTGTTCGACGCCGTGTCTTCCGGTCAGGCCGACGTGTATCACTCGGCAGAATACTACTTCCTCAACCAGCACCCGGCATTTGCCTTCTTTACCGCTGTGCCCTTCGGCATGACGGCGCAGGAAATGGCGAACTGGTACTACCGTCGCGGCGGTCAGGCACTGCATGACAACCTGTCGAGCCTGTTCAACCTCAAGCCTCTGATGTGCGGCCAGACCGCAATGCAGCCGGGCGGTTGGTTCAACAAGGAAATCAATTCGGCAGACGACCTTCAAGGTCTTCGCTTCCGTATGCCGGGCCAAGGTGGTCAGGTGCTGGGTCGCCTCGGCGCCTCTGTGCAAAACATCCCCGGCGGTGAAATCTACCAGGCGCTTGCGTCCGGTCAGATCGACGGCGCGGAATGGATTGGCCCGTATGCGGACGAACGCATGGGCTTCCAGGAAGTCACCAAGACCTACTATGCAGCTGGCTTCCACGAGCCGGGTTCGACCCTGTCCATGGTGTTCAACCTGGAGATCTGGGAATCCCTGACGCCGCAGCAGCAGACGATCTGTAAGGTCGCCTGTGAAGCGTCGCACGCGCAGAACACCGCGCTGTCGCTGGCCGAAAACGGCGCTGCTCTGGCCCGCCTGCAAGCCGGTGGCGTTCAGGTGCGTCAGTTCCCCGACGACGTCTGGGATGCGTTCGGCACCGCAGCGGCCGAAGTCCGCGAAGAGAACATGGGCGACCCGATCTATGCCGAGATCGCCAACAGCGTGTTCGAGTCCATCCGGGAATCCTCCGGCTGGTACGAGATCGCTGATGGTGAATTCATGCGTCAGCGTAACCGTGTGAACGCAGGCTAATCGACGCCGCGTCTTAGCCCCGCCCGGACAACCTGTCTGGGCGGGGCTTTTCGCCACTTTACAGACACGCGTGATGCCCCACGATCGGGGCAACAGAGGGGCAGGGTATGGTTGATTTCATCCTTTGGGTGCTACAAAATATAGTAATGGCCCCATACAATCTCGTGGCGGCGATATTCACTCCGGGGTCATGGCTGAACTGGTCCGATCCCGCATCCGTGATGCGCTTCATCTACTACGGCGCATCCGTAGAATTCTTCTTTGTGGTCTTCACCACCTTCCTGATCCTTACCGTGCTCGGCCTTGCCTGGAAGCGCAGCATCCTTTGGGGATGTGTTCGAGGTCTTGAAGGCATGGCGAACGGGATCGGTCGCTTTGCGGCATGGGCCGGTCTGCTGATGGTTATTCAGCAGGTCATGATCGTGTTCCTGCAGCGCATCTTCCGGGTTGCCTCGATTGAACTGGGACCGTTCGGCACGGCGTTCGCCAAAGACCTCAGCTGGTGGGCCGAAGAGCTCAAGTTTTACAACGCCATGGTTGTGGCATTGTGCGTGACATATACCTTTGTGCAAGGCGGCCACGTCCGTGTTGACCTGTTTTACTCCAAGGTAAAATACGGCACCAAGCGGCTGATCGACATGTTTGGGTGCATGTTCTTCATGCTGCCTGCGATCACCATCACGTACCTCTATGCGTGGTTCTTCATGTGGCGCCACCTGATGACGCCTGCGGTGACCGCGACAAGCGATCTGGACCGCATGATCATGCAGTCGCGCATCTTCCGCTGGAACGTCGAAACCATCGGCTTCAGCCCAAATGGCTTTGATGCCTATTTCCTTTTCAAGATCCTGATCGTTGCATTCTGCGTGCTGACATTTGTCCATGCGATGGCGTTCTTCTGGCGCTCGCTTTTGGAATACATCGAGGGCGAAGAAAGCGACGGCAAATATCTCGACAGGGATGGCTTTGCCAGCGAAGCCGAAGAAATCGAGCACGCGATCCATTCCGGATCGACCTGAACACATGATCAATACACAAAATACGATGCCTCAAACGGCACATAGCGGGGGGGCCGCATAACATGCTTTTCGGAATGGACGGGGTAGAGGTCGGGATCCTCATCGTTTTCCTGACGCTCTTTGCCGGGATCATGACAGGCTTTCCGGTGGCATTCGCCATCGCGGGGGCCGGTGTCATTTCCTTTGCCATCATCGCCGCGCTGGACTCGGCAGGGTTGTTGATCCACCAGGCAATCGACAAAGGCTCAGCTGAATTTGCGGCGTTGGTCGCCGAGGGGGTCGCCCGAGACGCCATCTCTGTGTTCCGATACCCGGACTTACCGCGCATAGAAGAGCCGGTGTTCCCAGGTGGATGGGAACAGGCGATGGAGCGCAATATCTCCTTCATCGTGAACCGGATCAACGAAAGGGTGATCGCAGGCCAGTCCATTGAAACGCTGCTTGCGGTGCTGATGTTCGTTATGATGGGCATCACGCTGGAACGCTCTCGTATTGCCGAAGACCTGCTGACCTCGATGGCGCGGGTGTTCGGCCCGCTTCCGGGCGGTCTGGCTGTGTCCATCGTTATCGTGGGCGCGTTCCTTGCCGCCTCGACAGGTATCGTGGGCGCCACAGTTGTGACCATGGGCTTGCTGGCCTTGCCGACAATGCTGCGCAACAACTACTCGCCCGAACTGGCGACAGGGGTTATCGCGGCCTCGGGCACGTTGGGACAGATCATCCCGCCGTCCATCGTCATCGTTCTTCTGGGAACCCTTGTCGGGGATCTCTATGCAACCGGACAGGAAACCCGCGCCGTTGTTGCAGGGTGTACCGACGCGTTGACCTTCCTTGGCGAACCTGCCGTTCTGTCGGTGGGCACGCTCTTCCAGGCGGCTCTGTTGCCGGGTCTGTTCCTTGCTCTTCTCTACGGTCTATATGCATTTGGCTTTGCGCTCCTGCGCCCGGCCAGCGCGCCGCCCGTGCAGTTGGCGGGCGAAAGCGGCGAGGTCGTGACCCGCAATGAAGCGCTGACTTGGTACTTGGCGGCACCGGTTGGCCTGATCCTTGCGATCTCTATCGGCTTTGGCTCGGGGCTGATCGGCAACCAGACCATCGCGGTCTCTGACTACGCCGAACGCGCTGACGGTCCAAGCCTGCGAACCAACGTATCCGAGCAGTGTCAGGCCTCCATGATCGAACTTCATGGCCAAGAGGCGTGGGACGAATCGGTTGCGCAACGCGCAGCCATGACCGCAGCCGGTGATACTGGCGAGGTCGTGGAACTGACCGAAGAAGAGCGTGCAACGGCGTTGATTGAAGCGCGTGATAACATCTCCCCCATCGGGTCAGGTGTAGCCACGGTCTTCACACTGCTGGCGCTTGTGCTCATCCTGGCGCGCGGCGTCTCGCCGTCCGCAGAAACGCTGCCGTTGATAGTCGGGGGCTTGGGGATTGTCCTTGCGTTCCTCTGCGACGTGATCTTCATCTCACCGCTGAGCGGCGCCGGGGCGACCTTCATGATCCTCGCGATCCCGATGCTCTTGACGATGTATGGCGTCTGGATCGCGATGGGACGATTGTCGCAGAACGAACTCTTGCGCGTCGTCTTCCCGCCGTTGATCCTGATCGTCGCGGTGCTTGGCTCGATCCTTGGTGGGATCACCAACCCGACGCCTGCGGCGGCTTTGGGTGCGGCAGGGGCGATCATGCTGGCCGCCTATCGGAAGCTCAAGGAAGAGCAGGGCGCGGCCAAGGTCATCATCTGGGCGTCCTTGGCCTTGATCATCATGATCCTGCTCGGGGTGAACTTCGACCTGCGCATCACGCGCGAGGGCATCCCGCTCGAGGATTGGGTGGCATATGTTCTGGCACAGATCGCGTATCACTTCGCGTTCTTCGGTCTGCTGTATAGCTGCTGGGTTTTGTTCCGAACTAACATCCTTGGGCCTGTGGTAAGGGAAACCGCGAAAGTGACGTCGATGGTGTTCACCATCCTCATCGGTTCGCAGCTTCTGAACCTCGTGCTGATCTCGTTCGGTGGTGAACACTACATCCAGCAATTCCTGCGGTCCTTCGACAATGAAACCATCGTGTTCCTTGTCGTGATGTTGATCCTCTTCGTGCTGGGCTTCGTGCTCGACTTCCTCGAGATCATCTACATCGTGGTGCCCATCGTTGGACCAGTGATTTATGGTGGGACGCTTGATCCGGCATGGGTGACGATCATGATCGCGATTAACCTGCAAACATCGTTCCTGACGCCACCCTTCGGTTTTGCGCTGTTCTACCTGCGCGGTGTGGCGCCGAAAGAGGTGACGACCGGACATATCTATCGTGGCGTTATGCCCTTTGTGGGCATCCAGGTGCTGGGCCTTGCGTTGCTCTGGCTATTCCCCGGGATTGTCACGATCCTACCGGACCTGATCCAGAACTGATCCAGTCACCAAACACGCAAAAAGGCCGCTCGTCAGAGCGGCCTTTTCTTTTGGCGCAAAGGCTCAATCGTCGTTTGGATCAGCCTCCGCATCTGCCTTGGTGTCATGTTCGGTGCCGGGCTCGTGTTCGGGTGGCGAATAGGTTGTGTAAAGACGCATCATCCCGGTTCCGGTGTTCTTGAAATTGTGGAACTTGCCTGAGGGAACGATCGCCACGTCACCGGCAGAGATCTCCATCTCGTCATCGCCGATCTTCGCCTTGCCCATGCCGTCGATGAAATACAGCAATTGGTCATGACCCGTGTGGGTCTCCCCACCAATCTCGCCGCCTTCGGGAATGGCCATCAGCACAAGCTGCGTTTTGTCGCCGGTCCAGACCACCTCGCGGAACTTGTCGTTGCTCCGGGCTATCTTGGCGATGGGCATTACAAATGTATCGTGTTCAGACATCTCGGTCGCTCCTTTGTCTTTGCGAGAAGGGAACGTATGAGGCTTCGAACTGTTCCGAACGAAGAGTTTGGCAGGCGGTAGGGATCAGCTGCGCAAATCGGGAAGCGATATATTCGCGACCTGTTCGGCAATCGGATCGGTCGACATAGGATGGATGTCCGCAGAATAACTGTCGGGCTTGCGGAACGGCTCCCATCCGCCGTGGCGGTATAGTTCAAGCCCCGAAAAGGCCGACTTGTACCCCATTTTGGTGCTGCCCGGCACCCAGTAGCCCAGATAGACATACGGCAGCCCAGCCTCGCGCGCGATCTCGACATGGTCGAGGATCATGTAGGTGCCAAGGCTCTGGGCCGGCACATTGGGCGAATAGAACGAATAGACCATGCTCAACCCATCATCTAGCACATCGGTCAGGCACACCGCCTGCAATTTGCGACGTTCAGGGTCGGAATATTCGATCACCCTCGATCGGATGGGGGTTTCCTCGACCATTGCGGCAAAGTCGAACACGTCCATATCCGCCATGCCACCATCGGCGTGCCGCGCATCCAGATAGGTGCGAAACAGATCATACTGATCCTCGGTGGCCCAAGCGCTGCTGGCATGCCGCCGCAAATGCGCATTGCGCTTGATCGTCCGTTTCTGGCTGCGTGACGGGCGAAACGCGTCAACCGAGATCCGCGCCGACAGACAAGCCGAGCAATCGGAACAAGACGGTCGATACAGCACATTCTGCGAACGACGGAATCCCTGCTTGGACAGGCTGTTATTCAGCTTGTCCGCGGCCTCGCCCTGCAGGGCAGTGAACAGCTTGCGCTCCATCCGACCGGGAAGGTACGGACAGGGCTGGGGCGCAGTAACATAAAACTGCGGCGCAAGTGGCAGCGAGTGACGCATCGTAGACTCTTACTTCGGTATGAACGGACCGTAGCCGAAGGTTTCTTTTCAGCCAACCCCCCAGAAACGGGTAATCACCGTTCCAGGATCAGCCGACCATTGTTGATCTCAAGACGGGCAAACCGATTGAGATACTCCATGCCCAATAGGGACTTGCTCATTTCGCCCTCGTTCACGAAGGCCCGCACATCCCGGTCGTGAAATGGACCAAGCGCGACATCGGCCAGCCTGACTGGTGCGGTGCGTACAGGGCCGTTTGCTGTCATGGCTTCCGTATAGAAGATCACATCTTCGTCCTTCAACCCGACCCGTGCCGCGTCTTTCTGTGTCAGCACCATACTGGTTGCACCGGTGTCGACCACAAAGCGCACCGGCGCGTCGTTGATCTCGAGCGTCAGGTAGTAATGTCCATCGGGTCCGCGCGGCACTTCGATCCGCCCAGTCTCTGACATGACAAGTTGCTGTGGCTGCACGGTCTGTCGAATGTCGCCCCAAAGACCAACAGCGGCGATCACACCAAGAAAAATCAGCCCCCACACCGCGCCTTGTTGCAAGGTCTTGTTCAGGCCTTGCCGGTTTTGAATAAAAAACCAGAACACGATCACAGCGCCCAACAGCACCAGATAGGCCAGATTGCCGTACTCCATCGCTGACATTGTCGATCCCCACTCCGTGATACTCAACATGTAGGTCGGCGCGGCACGCTTGTGTAGGGTCTGGGCCTAGCTGCCAAGCGCCAGCCCGAAACCCCGGATGCCGTCCAGAACGAACTGGACGGAAAGTGCCGCCAGCAACATTCCCAAAAGCCGCGTCACCACGACAATCCCGGTCTTGCCCAAGGCGCGTTCAATAATCGGCGCGCTGAGGAATAGCAGGAAAACGATCATCAGCACCCCGACCATCACCCCAAGCACCGATGCCATGCCGACAGCGCCCTCGGCCTGACCGGCCAGCAGGATGATCGAAGCGATGGCACCCGGACCGGCAATCAAGGGGATCGCAATGGGAAACACGGACGGATCAGGTGCATCATCCACATCGGCCTGATCCTCGCGCCGTTTGGTGCGCCTCTCGAACAGCATGTCGAGCGCTGTCAGGAATAGAAGAATACCCCCTGCAATGCGGAAGGCCGGCATGGAGATGCCGATAAAGCCCAAGACCTGCTCGCCCAGGAAGGCGAACAGAAACAACAATGCAGCGGCAATGATCGTCGCGCGAATGGCGATGGCGCGCCGCTGTTGCGCCGTCATGCCGGGGGTCAACGCGATGAACACAGGTGTCAGGCCAATCGGGTCAATGACCACGAACAGCGTCACAAAGGCAGAGATCAGAAAAGCGGTATCCATGAGGGTGCTCAATCACGTTCGCTTGGTGCGCGCAAGCGTTGTCAGGCCGGTGCTGCGGCGCGGCCCCAATCCTCGGACATGTCTTGAACGCGAAACCGCGAGAATGACGAGCGATCGAACATCGCGTCGGCAAAATGTCCATCCATCAAGCCACGGTGAACCCCCGGTTTGTAGGCAGCCGCCATCATCGCCGCGTCGGTTTCCCAAAGGGACAGCGTGATCCCGTCGCGCCCGTCCACACCAGCGCCGTTGACGGTGTCGCGATAGATATTGCCGGGGGCTTCCCCATAGCCGCGCAGAACCGCATCGACTCCCCGGGCAAAATCCTGACGCCGGCTGATCGGCACGGTGGAATCGTCGTCAAACCCCGCAGATGTGACCACGGCCAAGGTGCCTTCGACAGGGTCCCGACACACGCGCAATGCGCAATCGGTCTCGATCCTGTCGCGCCATATAACCGTGCCACGATGGGCAAAAGGAATGGCGAGCGCGGTCCAGACCGTGTCCGCGGTGTTCAGGAATGGCAGCTGGCTGTACGGGTCGGCTCGGAATGCGCGCGCGTCTGCCTCGGTATCGAACGCCGCCATACCCGCCCAGACGTCTGATGCAAATTGTGGCCGATTATCATCGGTCAGGCGCTGGCTGGGACAAAAGCGCCAGATATCCGCGCCCTCAAATGCGGGAAAGCGGCAATCGGCTGCCGCGATAATGTCCGGAAAACAAACCCGCAAAAGGACAACCCGGTGAAAATCCGACATCTCCAAGCCCTTTCCAAAAACAATCTAGAAAGGCTAGCATGTAGGCTATGCGGTTCTAAGCGTTTTCAGCCACGTCCAGTTTCTCGGCCGCGGTTTCCCAAAGCGCCTCGGCGCGCCGCAAGCCATCCATGACCTCGGCGTATTTCTTATTCCAGGTCTCAAGCTCACCTTTACGGCCCGGCTCGTAAAGCGCGGGGTCCGCCAGTTTCTTGGCCAACGTCTCGCGCATCTGCTCGATCTTCTCGACACGCGCTTCGCATTTGCGCACCTCTGCCCGCAACGCCAGCATCGTGTCACGGTCGGGGCGGGCAGGGCGCGCAGGCTTTGGTTTTTCTGCCTTCGCAGGTTTGTCCGAAGCCAGCAGCATAGCGCGGTAATCGTCCAGATCGTCCTCGTAGGGCGTGACGTTGCCATCCTTCACCAGCCACAGCCGGTCCGCCACCATCGACAACAGATGCATGTCGTGGCTGACAAGGATCACCGCACCGGAATAGGCGGTGAGGGCCTCGACCAGTGCCTCACGGCTTTCGATGTCAAGGTGGTTGGTCGGCTCGTCGAGGATCAGCAGATGCGGCGCATCCAGCGTGGCCAAGAGCAGCGACAGACGCGCTTTTTGTCCACCTGACAGCTTGCCCACCACGGTGTCCGCCTGCGCCGCCATCAGGCCAAAACCCGCCAACCGTGCCCTGTGACGTGTCGGCATCTCATTGGGCCGCACGCGCCGCAGGTGATCAAGCGGCGTTTCGTCCACGTGCAACTCGTCCACCTGGTGCTGTGCAAAGAACCCGATGCGCAGCTTGGACGACCGTGTGATGCGCCCGGCCATAAGTGGCAGGCGGTCCGACAGCAATTTGGCCAGAGTCGATTTGCCCTGACCATTCTTGCCCAACAGCGCGATCCGGTCGTCCTGATCAATGCGCAGGTCCAGTTTTCGCAAGACTTCGGTGTCGCCATAGCCGGTGACACCGTTCTCGACCCGGATGATCGGCGGCGACAGCTCGTCGGGCTGCGGAAAGCTGAAGACCCGCTTGGCGATTTCCTCGGGCGCACTGACCATGTCCATCCGTTCGATCATCTTGAGCCGGGACTGCGCCTGCTTGGCCTTGCTGGCCTTTGCGCGGAAGCGGTCAACAAAGGATTGCAGATGGGCCACGCGGGCCTGCTGCTTCTTGGCCACCGCCGCTGCCTGTGCCCGTCGTTCTGCGCGCTGCCGCGCGAACTGGTCATAGGGGCCTTGGTAAAAGGTCAGTTGCCGCTCTTCGAGATGCAGAATCGCGCCCACGGCCCGGTTCAAAAGACCCCGGTCGTGGCTGATCACGATCACCGTGTAAGGGTACTTCGCCAGGTAGCTTTCCAGCCACAGCGCCCCTTCCAGGTCAAGATAGTTGGTCGGCTCATCCAGCAGCAGCAGATCAGGCTGTGCAAACAGCACGCCCGCCAAAGCCACGCGCATCCGCCACCCACCCGAGAAAGCAGAACAGGGCATGCGCTGTTCATCATCGTCGAACCCAAGGCCCTTGAGAATTGCAGCTGCCCGTGCCTCCGCCGACCACGCGTCGATATCGGCAAGCCGTGTCTGCACCTCGGCAATACGCGCACCATCGGTGGCAGTCTCGGCCTCTGCCATCAGCGCGGCACGCTCGGTATCGGCAGCCAGAACCGTGTCGATCAGCGACACCGACGACCCCGGCACCTCCTGGCTCACCCCGCCGACACGCGCCCCGCGCGGCACTGAAATCGCACCGCCCTCCAGCGCCAATTCGCCCCGGATCAACCGGAACAGCGTGGTCTTGCCGGCACCATTTGGCCCGACAAGGCCAACCTTGTGCCCATCGGGAATAACGGCGCTGGCCCCTTCGAACAAAGGCCGGCCGTCAACTGCATAGGTGATATCTTCGATCTTCAACATGGCACGCCCATAGCAACGCCCGGCAAGACAAACCAGCACCCTTCGCTTCTTTGGGCGAAAAATACCTCGGGGGTTCGGGGGCAGAGCCCCCGTAAGCCCCGTCAGGGGCTTTCCAACGCCAAACCCCCATGCTAACGGGCGCTCCAAAGATAAACCCAAACCACGGAGCGACCACAATGGCCCTCGAACGCACCTTCTCGATCATCAAACCCGACGCAACCCGCCGCAACCTGACTGGCAAGATCAACGCCAAGTTCGAAGAAGCGGGCCTGCGCATCGTTGCGCAAAAGCGCATTCACCTGTCCAAAGCGCAGGCAGGCAAGTTCTACGCCGTGCATGCCGAACGCCCGTTCTATGACGAACTGTGCGAATTCATGGCGTCCGAGCCGGTTGTCGTGCAGGTTCTCGAAGGTGAAAACGCCATCGCGAAAAACCGCGAAGTCATGGGCGCCACCAACCCGGCCGATGCTGCCCCCGGCACCATCCGTGCAGAATTTGCCGAATCCGTTGGTGAAAACTCGGTTCACGGCTCCGACGCACCGGAAACCGCAGCAGAAGAAATCGCGTTCTTCTTCTCGGGGCTCGAACTGGTCGGCTAAGCCAACCTTCGCAAGCGAACGACATGTAGGCCGGGCATCAGCCCGGCTTATTTTTTGGGGACAACCCCGATCTGATCCAGAAACTGCTCGATGCCCGGTGGCATCCCATCAGTTCGGCCGGCAACCTCTGCCTTGATCGCATCGAACCGCACCCGCAGGGCTTTCTTCTCGTCGCCCTTGCAGTCGTTCCAAGGCCGCCCCTGAAGCCCCATTACCAGCACGTAATAGCCGATGAAATGCGGTCGCAAGCCTGACAAAAGCAAACGCCGATAGGCCTCGTCCGCGCCGATATCGCGCAGTGCTTCAGCTGATGTGATACCGGCCTTGGCACAGGCGGCATCCATCGCAGGCCCCAGATTGCGGATCGACGAAACCGGCTCGGACATCATCCTGCCTTGGCGAGTGCTGACGCGAATTCGCACAGAGTGCGCAACGCCGCTTTGAACCGGCTGTCCTCCTGCGTCATCGCCACCCGAACATGTCCGGCGGCAGATCGACCGAAACTCTCTCCCGGCATGACTGCGATATGATGCGCATCAAGCAGCGCAAAGGCGAACTCTTCACCATTCATGCCGGTCGCGCGCACATCCAGCATCACGTACATCGCCCCCTGCGCGGGGATCATCCGTAAAACGGTCTGTGATGCCAGAATTCGCTCGGCAATGGCCCGTCTTCGCCGGAACGGTTCGGCAACTTGCGCTTCCAGCGGCAGGCCGGTCCGCAAGCCGAACAGCGCCGCGTCCTGAATATATCCCGGTACGCCGTAGGTTGTGTTGGTCGCCAGATCGACCAGACAGGTGATCGCGTCTTCTGGTCCGACGATCCAGCCGATGCGGCTTCCGGTCATGGCGTGGCTCTTGGACATCGACCCGATCACCAATGTGCGCTCGGCCATACCGGGCAGGGCACGCGGGCTGATATGCGCACCGTCCCAGACCTGCGTGTCATAGACCTCGTCCGAGATCAGCCACATGTCCTGCGCCGTCACCACCTCGGCGATGTCGTGTAACGTGGCGCGGGGGTAGACGGCGCCCGTGGGATTGTTCGGTGTGTTGATCAGCAGTGACGTCGCAGCTTCAACGGCGGCTTTAAGCACATCACGTTGCGGCAGGAATCCCTGCGAGGACCGGGTCTCCACCGCTCGCGGCACAGCACCGACCGACCGCAGAACGCCGGGATAGGTCGCGTAATAGGGATCGACGAACAGTGCCACATCCCCCGGCGCACAGACCGCCATATGTGCCGCGAAAAGCCCGGCCTGTCCTCCGGGTGTGATCAGAACGTTCTCACGACGCGTTGGGACACCGGACTGCGCCTCGACCCGCGCTGCAACTTCGTCGCGCAACGCACTGATTCCCGGTACAATTGCGTACCCGGTGTGGCCGCCCAAAGCGCTCTCGTACATCGCTTTCAGGATCGACGGATCGGTGCCGATATCATGCTCTCCAATGGTCAGCTCGGTCACCGGCACTCCGTCGGCGATCATGGCGCGGGCACGGTAGAACACGTCCCACCCGTCGGATCCGTCTCCGTTGAGCGTGGTGATGCGGTGTGACAAGGCTGGCATGAGGGTCTCCGAATGATGCCCCTCATCTCCTGCCAGAGCCTGCGCCCCAAAGTCCAGATCGAACAGGGTGTGGAGCAAAATCCTTGACCGGAAAACCCGAACGCGTCTAAGTGCATGTCATGACCCGTATCGCAACAGACATTTGCTGCATTATCCGCTAATCCATCTGGCGGGCCGGTCTTCTATTCCCATATCGAAGTGAAGTTGCTACTCCCGCCGCGAACCCGGCCCGCGAGGAGCATCCATGACCATCTGGCTGACCAACACCGCCACCCGCAAGAAAGAGGAATTCACTTCTCTCGATCCGCAAAACGTGCGGATGTATGTCTGCGGGCCCACCGTCTATGACCGCGCCCATCTGGGCAACGGACGTCCGGTGATCGTGTTCGATGTGCTTTTCCGGCTATTGCGCCATGTCTACGGGGCCGATCACGTCACCTATGTGCGCAACTTCACCGATGTGGACGACCGCATCAACGAGACCGCGCAAAACCGACGTGCGGCAGGGGCGGTGGGAACGCTTGAAGATCTGATCCGCGAACGCTCGGACGAGACGATCAGTTGGTATCACGCCGACATGGACTCGCTCGGTGCGCTGCGCCCCACCGCAGAGCCTCGTGCGACGGGCTATATCGCGCAGATGATTGCGATGATCGAAGACCTGATCGCCAAGGGCCACGCCTATGAGGCCGAGGGCCATGTGCTCTTTGCGGTGGACTCGTGGAAAGAAAGCTACGGCAAGCTCTCTGGCCGTTCGGTCGATGACATGATCGCCGGTGCCCGGGTCGAGGTTGCGCCCTACAAGCGCAACCCGATGGATTTCGTCATGTGGAAGCCGTCCTCGGACGATCTGCCCGGCTGGGACAGCCCTTGGGGCCGGGGCCGCCCCGGCTGGCACATCGAGTGCTCGGCCATGGCCTATGACCTGTTGGGCGAGCAGTTCGACATCCATGGCGGCGGCAACGACCTGATGTTCCCGCACCATGAGAACGAAATCGCGCAGAGCAAATGCGCGGGCCACGGCTTTGCCCGCTACTGGCTGCATAACGAGATGCTGCAGGTCGAGGGCAAGAAAATGTCCAAGTCGCTGGGCAATTTCTTCACTGTGCGGGACTTGCTGGATCATGGCGTGCCGGGTGAGGTGATCCGGTTCGTGTTCCTGTCGACGCATTACCGCAAGCCGATGGATTGGACCGAGAAGAAGCGCGAAGAGGCTGAGGCGACGCTGCGCAAATGGCGGGGGATGACAGATGGCGTTGCGGCGGGTGAGGTTTCGAAAGAGATCGTTGAGACGCTTGCCGATGATCTCAACACCGCTGGTGTTATTTCGGTGTTGCACAAGCTCGCCGGGGAAGGCGATGCAGCCGGCCTGTTGGCCGGGGCGCAGATGGTTGGGCTTCTGACGGATGAGCTTGGCGACTGGTGGTTTGACGAAGCTGACACTCCTACAGATCAATTTATGGAAAAAGCGGAGTATTGGATCAATCAGAGGACAGAAGCCAAGAAACGCAGGGATTTCGCAAGAGCCGACTTCATTCGTGACAGGCTCGCAGAAATCGGCGTGATGATTTCGGATACGCCGGAAGGCACTAAATGGATGCTCAATTCATCTGCGGCCCGAGTTGGCGAATGGGGTATTCTTGAATGATTCATCACTCGAACCACCCAGCCCGGCGGCACGCCGGGCAGCCCCCGACCGCCCCCATGGGCGGGGGCTTCTCCCCCGCCCGCGGCCGGGGACTGCCCTTTGCACGTTGCATCGACCGTAAAGACAAGGCTTCGGGGTCGGGCGCGGCCCTCTGCACAAAGGCCAACCCATGACCAAAACCCGCCTGACCCTCTACGACACCACGCTGCGCGACGGGCAGCAGACGCAGGGCGTGCAGTTCTCCACACCCGAGAAACACCGCATCGTTGAGGCGCTTGACGCGCTTGGCATCGACTATATCGAGGGCGGATGGCCGGGGGCGAACCCCACGGACAGCGCGTTTTTCGAAGAGGTCGGCCACACCCGCGCCACCGTCACCGCCTTTGGCATGACCAAACGCGCGGGCCGCTCGGCTGCGAATGACGACGTTCTGGCGGCGGTGATGAACGCAGGCACCAAGTCGGTCTGTCTTGTCGGCAAGACCCACGATTTCCACGTCACCGCAGCCCTTGGCATCACGCTGGACGAAAACGTCGAAAACATCCGCGCCTCGGTCGCGCATATCGTGTCCCAGAAACGCGAAGCGCTGTTCGACGCGGAGCACTTCTTCGACGGCTACAAGGCCAATCCCGACTACGCGCTGACCTGCCTTCACGCCGCCTATGAGGCCGGCGCACGCTGGATCGTGCTTTGCGACACCAATGGCGGCGCGCTGCCGTCCGAAGTGTCAAAGATCACCGAAGCCGTCATCGCCAGCGGCATTCCCGGCACCCATGTGGGCATCCACACCCACAATGACACGGAAATGGCGGTTGCCGCGACATTGGCCGCCGTCGATGCAGGTGCAAGGCAGATTCAAGGCACGCTCAATGGCCTTGGCGAACGCTGCGGCAATGCGAACCTGACATCGCTGATCCCGACGCTGCTGCTCAAGGAACCTTACGCCAGTACGTATGAGACAGGCGTGACGCTGGATGCGCTCGAAGGCATGACGCAGATCAGCCGGATGCTGGACGAAATCCTCAACCGCGTCCCGCTGAAACAGTCGGCCTATGTCGGATCGTCCGCCTTTGCCCACAAGGCCGGGCTGCATGCCAGCGCGATCCTCAAGGACCCGACGACCTACGAACATATCGACCCTGCCAAGGTGGGCAACCGCCGGGTGATCCCGATGTCCAATCAGGCGGGGCAATCGAATCTGCGCCGCCGTCTGGCGGAAGCCGGGATCGAGGTGCCGGACAAAGACCCGGCCATGGCCCGCATCCTTGACCGGATCAAGGCGCGCGAATCCGAAGGCTATTCCTACGACACCGCGCAGGCGAGTTTCGAGCTGCTGGCGCGTGATGAGCTGGGCATGCTGCCCGAGTTTTTCGAGGTCAAGCGCTACCGCGTGACGGTGGAGCGGCGGAAGAACAAGTATAACAAGATGATCTCGCATTCCGAGGCCGTGGTTGTGGTCAAGGTGGGCGACGAAAAGAAGCTGTCGGTCAGCGAATCCATGGACGAAATGGGCAATGACCGTGGTCCGGTGAACGCTTTGTCGAAAGCGCTGGCCAAAGACCTTGGCCCCTATCAAGAGCTGATCGACGATCTGCGGCTTGTGGACTTCAAGGTGCGCATCACGCAGGGCGGCACAGAGGCCGTGACCCGCGTCATCATCGACAGTGAAGACGGGCAGGGGCGGCGCTGGTCCACTGTTGGCGTCAGCGCAAACATCATCGACGCGTCGTTCGAGGCATTGCTCGATGCGGTGCGTTGGAAACTGGTGCGGGATGCAGCCCTGGCATGAGCTTTGACGCCGATCTGATCGCCTGTGCGAAACTGGTCGAAAAGGGCGACCCTGACCGCTTTGCCGCGACGATGGCGGCCCCCGTGGCGCTGCGTAAGGTGTTGTTTCCCATATATGCTTTCAATGTCGAGGTGTCGCGTGCGCCTTGGGTGACGAAAGAGGCGATCATCGCTGAAATGCGTCTGCAATGGTGGACCGATGCGCTGGAAGAGATTGCCAGCGGTGGTCTGGTGCGGCGTCACGAAGTGGTGACGTCCTTGGCGCATGTGCTGGACGCGACCGCCGCGCGCGAATTGCAGAAGGCTGTTCAGGCGCGGCTTTGGGACGTTTATCGCGATCCGTTTGAAGATCAGGCAGCATTTTCAAAATATATCGAAGACACGGCAGCGTCCCTGCTGCGCGCGGCATCGCAAAGTCTGAGCGGCACCATGCCGGGGGCGTTAACCGATCTGGGTTATGCCAGTGGCCTCGCACAATTCCTGCGGGCGGTGCCCGAACTGGAACGACAGGGTCGCAGGCCGCTGGTGGATGGACGGCCCGAGGGGGTGCGGGACCTCGCCAGACAAGGATTTGACCGTTTGGTAAAATCCCGGCAAGCGCGGTCAACGATCCCGGCAGAGGCGCGTCCGGTTACCCTTGCTGCGTGGCAAGCAGGGCCGATCCTGAAACAGGCCAAATCCGACCCGCGGCTTGTGGCGGACGGTACGCTTGGCATGTCTGAAGCGTACAAGAAGCTGCGCCTGATGTGGTGCGCAGCAACCGGACGCTGGTAAGTCAAAACGCGAGCGCCACGCTGCATCCCAACCCTGTGGCCACGATGTCCGCCGGGTCGACAACATCGTCGACCAATTCCTTGAGCACCCCGACACCAATGGTCGCCAGACATCCCGCCGTCGGGTTGCCGGTTTCCTGCGTCACGAAGTGCGACACCGCAGCCCCGGCAGCGAAATGCGCGGCTTTGTCATAGTGCTGGCAGGCGGCGAGCAGGGGCAGGGCAAGGATCAGATATCGAGGCATGGCAGACACCGTTCTGGTGGAAACTGCCGGTCACTCTGAGCCTAAACTCTGAAGAAGGTCTTAAGCCCGACCTGACCCTTAAACCGTGCGCTCTTTCGACTGGAACATCAGCCAGATCAGCGATCCACCCGCCAGCATCAGGAACGGTGCCATCGCCATGTTCACCGCACTCCAGCCCTCGACCGGGGTGCCGCCGGAACAGTTCAGCAACCCACCCGAGGCCAATGACGCCATCGTCACACCGCCGAACACGAGCACGTCGTTCATGCCCTGCACGCGGCCGCGCTCATGCGGTTCATGTGCGGCGGTCAGCATGGCGGTGGCTCCGATGAAGCCGAAGTTCCAGCCAAAGCCCAGCAGGATCAGGGCGACGTAGAAGTTCTCAATGGCGACTCCATGCAGGGCAACAGCCCCGGCAGCGGCAAGGATTACCAAGCCTGTTGCGACGATCTTTTCCACGCCGAAGCGCACGATCAGGTGCCCGGTAAAGAACGACGGAATAAACATCGCGAGAACATGCGCAGACACGATGTCGGCGGCGTTGTTGGCGGTGTAGCCACATCCCACCACGGCCAAGGGCGTCGACGTCATAACAAGGTTCATCAGCGCATAGGTGACCATGCCGCAGATGATTGCCACGGCGATGCGGGGCGTCTTGAGCAGCTCCATCCGGCTGCGCCCCTTGGGATCGTCGGCTTGGGGCGCTTTGGGCTTTGGAATGTCGAGGAACAGAAACAGCGTTGATCCGATCACATTCAGCACGATCACCGCAAAGTAAGTGCCTAGGAACGGTACGACATACCAATCGGCGGTGGCTTTCACCAATTGCGGCCCAAGGATCGCGGCCGCAAGTCCACCCGCCATAACATAGGAAATCGCCTTGGGGCGGTATTCATCTGTGGCAGTGTCGGCGGCGGCAAAGCGGTAAAACCCCTGTGCGGACATATAGATTCCGGTCAGAAAGCTGCCCAAGAGAAAGACCGGGAAGGATGCGATGTAAAGACCGTATGCCCCGATGGCCCCGCCCAATGCACCGCCTAACGCGCCGACAGAGAACCCGGCGCGACGGCCGTATTTCTGCATGAAGGCCGAGATCGGCGTCGCGGTTGTCATCGACCCCAGAACGATCAGCGAAATCGGCAGCGTCGCAAAGCAGATGTTCGACGCCAGCGATTGCCCGGCCAAACCACCCACCGTGAACAGCATTGGCATCTGTGCGCCCAAGATGGCTTGGGCCAAGACCAGAACAAACACGTTGCGCTTGGCGCGGCGGTTTTCTGTGGCGTCGTCGGGGGTGGCGTGGTCAAGTGTGCTCATGACAGCAGCCGTAGGTCCAAATTCAATTTCCTGCAAGTGTGCGCAACGCTCCGTGGCGCTTTGTCCCGTGGTTTTGTAAGCGGTTGCCGATGAGGGATTTTGACGGCTCCAATTCCGCCCGGCATGGGCAGGTGGTGATCCTTGGCGGATCTGCCGAAGCGCGTGATCTGGCGATACGGCTGGGCGGCAGATCTCGGCTGTGGTTGCCGACCCGCGACCGGGTGACCGGGCAGGGTGCATCGGATCATGCGACGCTGTCAGAGCTTGCCCAGACTGCGGATGCGCTGGTTCTGGCACCACATCCCTGTGATGCCGCGTCTTTTCAGCTGGGCGCGCGCGTTGCGGTGCAGGCCGGTGTGCACAGCCTGACCATCGCGCGTCCGACATGGCGTCGGACATCCCGCGACAAATGGATTCCCCTGCGGTCCGCACGCGAGGCAGCAACCCGCATTCCTGCAGGTTCTCGGGTTCTTGTGACCCTTGGCCGACAGGCGTTGCCTGACTTGCGTGCTTTGCGTCATGCGTATCTTTTCGTGCGGCAATTGACCGACCACCGCGATGCGTTTCCCTTGCTCAATGGCCGTTACCTGCACGGAACCGCCCCCTTTACCGTGGCGCAGGAAATCGCGCTTATGCGCAGGTTTCGGATCGACGCGGTGCTGACCCGCAATGCAGGAGGTCCGGGCGGTTGGCCCAAGATCGCGGCGGCGCGGGCGCTGGGGCTGCCGGTCTATATGGTGGCGCGACCGCATAGCATGGCGGGGCCGGTGGTGCCGTCGGTCGAGGACGCTTTGAACTGGTTGGAGACACGGCTTTGGTTGGACGCCTGATCGAAACAGAGGCTTGTGTGGCCGAAGGTGCGGAATGGCTTGCCAAGACCGAGCCGCGCTTTGCCCATGCGTTGGAGCAGACCGGAGACCTGCCCCTACGCCGCAGGCCCGACGGGTTTGCACAACTCCTTAGCGCGATTGTCAGCCAGCAGGTCAGCGTCGCGTCTGCCCGTGCGATCTGGGCCAAGCTGGAGGAGGCAGGCGCGGTGACACCCGACGCGGTGCTGCGTCTGGATCAGGACGCGTTGCGCGATCTGGGTCTCAGCCGCCAGAAGGCGCGCTATGCTTGTGCCTTGGCCGAGGCCGGGATTGACTATGACGCGCTGCGCCATGCCTCGAATGACGAGGTCATCAAGACACTGACGGCTGTCACGGGGATCGGCGTCTGGACGGCCGAGATCTACGCGATGTTTTCGCTCGGTCGTGCCGATGTGTTCGCGCCCGGTGATCTGGCCTTGCAGGAAAGTGCCCGGGTTTTGTTCGATCTGCCCGAACGGCCCAAGGAAAAACCGCTGCGCCAGATGGCCGAGGCGTGGAGCCCGTGGAGATCGGTTGCGGCGCGTGCGCTCTGGGCCTACTACCATGTGGCAAAAGACCGAGAGGGGATCGCATGACACGGGTTTTGAACGCAGAGCGCAAAGACGCGGTATCCGGGGAAACCCGGTCTGCAGTGGTGTTCCTGCACGGCTACGGGGCCAATGGGGCCGACCTTTTGGGACTGGCCGATCCTTTGGGCGAACACCTGCCGGACACGATGTTCGTAGCCCCCGATGCGCCCGAAGCCTGCGCCGGTTCGCCGTTTGGATTCCAGTGGTTCCCGATCCCGTGGATTGATGGTTCGTCCGAGGAAGAATCGATGGCGGGCATGGCGCGCGCGGTGGACGATCTGAATGCGTTTCTCGATGCGCTGATGGTGGATGAAGACCTGTTGCCGGAACAGGTGGTTTTGTTCGGCTTCAGCCAAGGCACCATGATGGGGTTGCACGTGGCGCCCCGTCGCGAAGACCCGATTGCCGGAATGGTGGCGTTCTCGGGCCGTCTGCTGGCGCCCGAGTTGTTGGCCGACGAGGTCGAAAGCCGGTTCCCGATCCTTCTGGTGCATGGCGATCAGGACGATGTCGTGCCGCCGCAATCACTGCCCGAGGCCGCTGATGCGCTGCAAAAGGCTGGCTGGGAAGACGTCTATGCCCATATCATGAAGGGCACCGCGCATGGTATCGCGCCCGACGGCCTTTCGGTGGCTCTGGCCTTTATGCGGGACAAGTGCAACCTCTGACCGGGTTTACGCCAGACCTTCCACAGCATCCGCCAATTCAATGAAGTCGGGATAGCGCGCGACGAAATCCGCGTGCTGATCCGGAAACCGTTGCGCAAACAGGTCCAGATGTGCGCGGCATTCGGCATCGCGCCCCAACCGACGGCTAAGCCAGATGCAGCGCACGATGGGACGCTGGTCTTTCGGGCGCAGCGCGATCTTTTGCCGGAACCCGTCATACATGCTGCCCAGATCGCGGCTTAGATGGCATTGGTGGATATAGAGATCCAGCAACCGATCCCTGTGTTGCGCCGGAGCCTTATCCAGCGCGCGCAGCGTCTCCCCTTTGAGATCACGCGCGGACAAATCGAAATAGAACCGGTTAGCCACCAGATCGTCGATCAGTTGATGATAGCGGTCCCGGTACCTGTCGAAAGAGTAGTACTCCACTGACGCGGCACAGCCTGACGCATATCGGTCGCGGTCGGCATGGACCTTAAGGATGGCCGCCGCGATGGCATCGAGATCTCTGGGTTGCACCAATTCGCCATTCTCGCCGGATCGGATCAACTCGCGCGGGCCGTAATCCACATCAAAGCTGATGACTGGGCAGTCGCAGGTCAGCGCTTCGAGCAGCGCCAAGCCAAAGCCTTCCGTCATTGTCGGGGCAAGGGAAAACAGGCTTTGGCTGAACACCTCGGGTGCGTTTGCCGTATGCCCCATCAATCGCACCCGGTTTCCGCAATCATGATGGTCAATCAACTGTTGCAGCCGGGCCTCGCCCAAACCTGCACCATAGATCAGGTAATTGGTGTCGGGGATCAGATGCATGATCCGGACAAAGGCCTCGATACATTGATGGATTGGTTTTCCCGTTAACTCCAACCGGGACACAGTGCAGATGTCCTTGCGGGGTGCGCCGGGTGTTGCCGCCGCATCGGTATAATGCGGGATCACCCGCACCGGTGTCGTGTGCGCCAGTTCGGCATCCAATCGCTGCTTGTGGGCATGGGTCGCAGTGATGATCGCGTCACCGTCGAATGCTTCGATCAAGCCACGTGACCGGGGCACGATCTTGCCCGTTGGGTTGCGGTGATCGGCGTGCAGGAACAACACCTTTCGCGCCGGGATCGGGTGGGAAAGATGAGACGACGTGATGCCGTCGATGAACACGATCGCATCTTCAGGAAAGTACCGGTGCACCAAAACACGGTGATGGATGATCTCGTCGGAATAGGTTTGGCCCAAGCCGAAATCTTCGACCTCGATCAACCGGCCGTGTTCGCGCCGCGTGCGGCAAGCGGGGTGCCCCCCGACAAAGGCCACCTTGTCGACGAACCCATCGCCAAAGGCTTCGCGGCTTTCGACCAGCGCGTCGTCAAGGTATTTCAACCGGATGTCACGTTCAGGATCCGTCAGCAGGTGCCGGGTGGTCTGCACACCGGCGATAGTGTGTTCGTTGCTGTCCCGCATCACTGGAACGCCATTTCTTAGATAGATGACGCGTTCTTTGCTGCCGTGTTGAGACCGGGTGTCGTCCCAATCAGGCAGGGATGGCCCATCCCGAAGTGTTGTCTGGGGCGAGACGCACAGTTCATAGATCGACTGATGTGCAATCTTTGAGTCCAGCAATCCGGACGCGACCAGCTCTGCAAAGGCGATCTTCTGATTGCAGCCATGTTGCAGATTAAGGAGCGTGACCTTGGTGTCGGCTTTGTTTGCCAGAAGGTTCATCCGCGTGAAAACCGCGTTGATCTTGCCACCGCCCACGCTCGCGCCCAGCTTGGGCACGATGCAGATGACATGGGCGCTGACAGGCTCGGACATCGGGGGCGGGTCTTTTCTCTGCTCTTTCCCAAGGTGGAAGAAGCGTGGCCCGGACGCAATGGTTTTCGGTCAGCCGCGCCAGATCCAGCCACCACCAAGGATGCGACTGCTTTCGGTTTGATAGAACACGCAGGCCTGCCCCGGGGACACGCCTTCTTCCGGGGTCAGGAGTTCGACCTCTGCGGTGGTGTCCGAAAGCGGGCGGATGATCGCTTCGCGTGGTGGGCGTGTGGACCGCACTTTCACGGACACATGCCACTCGGTCTGGCTGGTGAGGGGCGTATCGCCCAGCCAGTTGATTTCACGAACCGGGATGGTGCGGGTGGACAGCAGGTCTTTCGGACCAACGATCACCTGCTTTGCGTCCACGTCGAGCTTGACCACGTAAAGCGGCTCTTCCAGCCCGCCGATGCCAAGGCCGCGGCGCTGTCCGATGGTGTAGTGAATGACCCCGTTGTGGGTACCCAGCACGCGGCCATCGGCATGCACGATATCGCCCGGTTCCGCAGCACCGGGGCGCAGCTTTTCGATCACCTGCGCGTAATTGCCGTTTGGTACGAAACAGATGTCCTGACTGTCGGGCTTGTCCGCCACCTGCAAACCATAGCGTGCCGCCAGTTCACGGGTCGCGTCCTTGGACGGCAGATGGCCCAGCGGAAAGCGCAGGTAATCCAGCTGTTCGGGTGTGGTCGAGAACAGGAAATAGCTTTGGTCGCGGTTCGCGTCTTCGGCGCTGTGCAGTTCGGGGCCGTGTTCGCCCATCTTGCGCTGGATGTAATGGCCGGTCGCCATGCAATCGGCCTCCAGATCCTTGGCGGTTTCGAGCAGATCCTTGAACTTTACCCGCTCGTTGCAGCGAATGCAGGGCACCGGGGTCGCGCCCGCCAGATAGCTGTCGGCGAATTCGTCGATCACGGCATCCTTGAAGATGTTTTCGTAATCCAGAACATAATGCGGAAAGCCCATATCCTCGGCCACGCGGCGCGCATCGTGAATGTCGAGCCCTGCACAGCATGCGCCTTTCTTGGCCAACGCCGCCCCGTGATCATAAAGCTGAAGCGTCACCCCAACGACATCATAGCCTTCCTCGGCCAGTTGCGCCGCGACAACCGAACTGTCCACGCCGCCCGACATCGCCACAACGACGCGGGTCTCCGATGGGGGCTTGGCGAATCCAAGCGAATTTAGGGTCGGCGCATCGAGTGCCATTGGGGTGTCTCCGGGCAGGTCGGGGTGATCGGGCGAAATATAGGTAAATCCAAGATACTCTCAACCCTTGGCTTCACGTCACATTAAGTCTGTTTGCGCAAAGGTGGCCTCAAGCAGGAATACTGGGCTTGGAAAGGGCCGGAACATGTATCTTAAAAAAGCGAATGGCCCGCGGACTGTGACGCTCGCCGATGGCACAATCCTCTCACAGGCCGATCTGCCACCGCCCAATACCTATCGCTGGGTGGCATCGCGCAAGGCTGTCGTGGTGGATGCCGTGGTGCATCACTTGATCTCTCGCAAAGAAGCGCTCACGCGTTATGACCTCAGCGAAGAGGAGCTGGACGCCTGGATTGCAGCGTCCATGCTGCACGGTCGGGACGCGCTCAAGGCGACCGCCGTACAACGATTTAGATGAGAACGGTATCTTAATACACTCTTAAGTTGTTTTTGGTCAAGTTTCGGTGCTAACTTAAGGTTAACTATTTGCGGTCAGACTGATCCATGCCGGACGCTGACATTGCGGAGAAACTGGATGCGCGTACTCTTGGTCGAAGATGACCCGACGACGTCGAAAAGCATCGAATTGATGTTGGGCAATGCCAATCTGAACGTCTATTCCACCGATCTGGGGGAAGAAGGCATCGATCTGGCCAAGCTTTATGACTACGATTTGATCCTTCTTGATCTGAACCTGCCCGACATGAACGGCTTTGATGTTTTGCGGCAATTGCGGCTTGCGCGGATCGAAACGCCGATTCTGATCCTGTCCGGCAACGACGCCAGCGAGGACAAGATCAAGGGATTTGGTTTCGGTGCAGATGATTACCTGACCAAACCCTTTCATCGCGAAGAACTGATCGCGCGCATTCATGCGATTATTCGCAGGTCCAAGGGACATTCCCAGTCGATCATTCGCACCGGCAAGGTCGAGGTCAATCTGGATGCCAAGACAGTGCAGGTCGATGGCAGCGCTGTCCATCTGACAGGCAAGGAATACCAGATGCTTGAACTGCTCAGCCTGCGCAAGGGAACGACACTCACGAAAGAGATGTTCCTGAACCACCTTTACGGCGGAATGGATGAACCCGAACTCAAGATCATCGACGTGTTCATCTGTAAACTTCGCAAGAAACTGTCCGAAGCAACGGGCGATGGCAGTCACATAGAAACCGTCTGGGGCAGGGGCTATGTCCTCCGCGATCCCGAGGTCGAGGAACCCGGTCGTCTGGCCATCGGGGCATAGGCTGCCCCACAGGCCATGACCGGCTGGTTTGGTTCCGTTTGGTCACCGCTGCGCCCGTCCTGAACGACGGGAAGTCGCATCAATCGTCGTTTCAAATCTGGACGCTGTGCACCCCCGGGCCTATCACTCTGTCCAAGTTCAGGGCCAAGGGGGGCACATGGCAGAGCAGAACATCGCGGTCAAAGACCTGACAGAGTTGGACGCGAAAGCCGAACTGGAGCGTCTGGCCACCCTTCTTGGCGAGGCGAACACTGCCTACCATACCGAGGACGCGCCCGAAATGTCGGACGCGGATTACGACGGGCTGAAGCGTCGCAATGCCGAGATCGAGGCGCGTTTCCCCGCCCTTAAACGAGCCGACAGCCCCAGCGAGCTCGTGGGCGCCCCCGTGGCCGATGGTTTTGCCAAGGTGAGCCATGAAGTGCGGATGATGTCGCTGTCCAATGCGTTCGAAGATGCGGATATCAGAAGCTTTGACCAAAGCATCCGGCGCTATCTGGGTCTTTCTGACACCGACTTGCTGGCCTACACGGCAGAGCCCAAGATTGATGGGCTATCGCTTTCCCTGCGTTACGAAGAAGGCAAGCTGATCCAAGCCGCCACCCGTGGCGATGGCGCGACGGGCGAAAACGTGACCCCCAATGCGCGCACCATCGACGACATCCCCACAACGCTCAAAGACGCCCCAGCAGTTCTAGAAGTCCGCGGCGAGGTTTACATGAGCCACGCCGATTTCGCCGACCTCAACGCACGGCAGAGCGCCAAAGGCGCCAAGACATTTGCCAACCCGCGCAACGCGGCCGCCGGGTCTTTGCGACAATTGGATGCCAACATCACCAAGGATCGCCCGCTGCGGTTCTTTGCCTATTCCTGGGGCGCGCTCAGCGCAGCTCTGGCCGACACGCAGGCTGGTGCAATCGAACGTCTGAAAGAACTCGGGTTTCAGACCAACCCGCTCACCCAGCGCTGCGACGGCCCCGACGACATGATCGCGCATTACAAAGCCATCGAGGCACAACGCGCGACACTTGGCTATGACATTGACGGCGTGGTCTACAAGGTTGACGATTTGGGCTACCAGTCCCGGCTTGGCTTTCGCTCTACAACGCCCCGCTGGGCGATTGCGCATAAGTTTCCCGCCGAACTCGCCTGGACGCGCCTTGAATCTATCGACATTCAGGTTGGCCGCACGGGCGCGCTTAGCCCGGTGGCGCGGCTCACGCCTGTCACGGTCGGCGGTGTCGTGGTGTCGAACGCCACATTGCACAACGAAGATTACATCGCCGGTCGCGACGCCAATGGCGCGCCGATCCGCGGTGGCAAGGACATTCGCGTGGGTGATTGGGTACAGGTCTACCGTGCGGGTGACGTGATCCCGAAGGTGGCGGATGTGGATCTTGACCAACGTCCTGACACCGCGCAACCTTATGAATTCCCTAAACTTTGTCCCGAGTGTGGCTCTGAGGCGATCCGCGAAGAAGGCGATGCCGTACGACGCTGCTCCGGAGGCCTGATCTGCCCCGCGCAAGCAGTTGAAAAGCTCAAACACTTCGTCTCGCGCGCTGCGTTCGACATCGAAGGTCTGGGCGCAAAGCAGGTCGAACAGTTCTACACCGATGGCTGGATCAAGGAACCTGCAGACATCTTCACCCTCCGCGACCGCTATGGCAGCGGGATACAGCAGCTCAAGAACCGCGAGGGCTGGGGCGAAAAGTCCGCGCAGAACCTCTTTGATGCCATTGACGAGAAACGCACCATCCCCTTGGGACGACTGATCTTTTCGCTGGGCATCCGCCATGTGGGTGAAGATCAAGCAAATCGATTGGCAAAATCGTGGGGTGATTTAGACAGTCTGCTCCAAGCTTGCAGGGATATCAGAGGGGAACGTGTTCGGATATGGAATCAGTTCTTTTCAGGCATTGGTAGAGGGCCAACAAACGACAAACGACCTTGGGACCAGCCTTTGAGGCTGCGGGAACGCGAGTTGCAGATTTGGCCTGAAGCACAAACTTTTCCTGGACTTGGTGGGCAACTACTTCTTCTCGGTATGTATGATCAGGCTAGAGACAAGTCACCCGATGACGTGTTCTTTAGAGTTTTCCGGGGCTCGAAAAAATATACCGACAAACTGGCGCGTGCAATTTCTGCCTTTGGGGAACCCGAGCATTTCTACAATAGACTCGAGGTATGCCACCTAGAGCTCCGTCGAATTTGGCAAGAAACGCTTGGTTACGTGCCATTCGAGAACAAAACGGAATGGGCAAACTTGTCTTCACAGCTATCGCGATTGGAACTTGAAGACATTTCCTTATTAAAGCCGATTTCTTCAGCTGATGGAATTGGCAGAGAGGTTGCTCTTTCGATTTTCGACTTTGCCACTGACGAAAGCCAAATGTCTGCTGTCGATAGACTTCTGAATGAGGTTGTCATTCTTCCGCCGGAACGCCCCCGCACTGAAGGTAGCCCGGTTGCGGGCAAAACGGTTGTCTTTACCGGCACTCTGGAACGCATGACGCGGGCAGAGGCCAAGGCCCGGGCGGAATCGCTGGGGGCCAAGGTGTCGGGGTCTGTGTCGGCCAAGACTGACCTTCTGGTCGCTGGGCCGGGGGCCGGATCCAAGGAAACCAAGGCACGTGATCTCGGGGTACAGATCATCGACGAAGACGGCTGGTTTGACCTGATCGAGGGCGCATGAGCGGCAGGCCGGAAATCCTGTTTCCGCTCTTTGGCGCGCTGAGCGGACTTAAGGGCGTCGGCCCGAAAACTGCTGAAACCTTGGGCCACATGGGCATCGAGGTGCCGCGCGACCTGCTGTATACGCTGCCGCATTCAGTGGTCGACAGGCGGCTGTGCGACACGGTGCAGGGGGCGGATTTGCCTGCGACCCTGACTGTCGAAGTGCAAATCGGCGCACACCGCCCGCCGCGCAACAAGGGTGGCGCCTACCGCGTTCAGGTCGAGGATGCGCAGATCGACTTTCAGATCGTATTTTTCCATGCGCGCGGCGATTACGTGGCGAAAATCCTTCCTTTCGGGGCCCGGCGGATCGTGTCAGGCAAGGTCGAATTCTTCGACGGTATGGCGCAGATGGTGCATCCCGACCATGTGTTGATGCCCGATGAGGCCGACAGTCTTTTGCCGTTCGAGCCGGTCTATCCGCTGACTGCCGGGGTCACGCAAAAGACGATGGTCAAGGCCGCGACCGACGCGCTGTCCCGCGCACCAGATCTGGCGGAATGGATCGATCCACGCTTGATGGAGCGGGAAGACTGGCCCGGCTGGACTGCTGCGATGGAAATGGCGCATGCGCCGCAGGGCATGGGTGCATTGTCACTGGACAGCCCCGCGCGGCGGCGTTTGGCCTATGACGAGCTGATGGCGCATCAGTTGACGTTGGCTTTGGCCCGTGCGCAACGGCGTGCGAAACCGGGGGTCGAGACCTCGGGCAATGGCAAACTGCGGCACAAGGTGATGACCGCGCTGCCCTACAGACCGACCGGTGCCCAGATGCGCGCGATCGACGAGATCACCGACGACATGGCCAGCCCGCATCGGATGAACCGATTGCTACAGGGCGATGTCGGTTCTGGCAAAACGCTGGTTGCCTTCATGGCGCTGCTCACAGCGGTCGAAGCGGGCGGGCAGGGCGTGATGATGGCGCCCACGGAAATCCTCGCGCGCCAACATCTTGAGGGGTTGCAGCCTTTGGCCGAGGACGCGGGTGTTGTCCTTGAACTGCTGACCGGGCGAGACAAGGGAAGCGAACGCAAGGCCAAGCTGGCGGCGCTGGAGCGGGGCGATATCCAGATCCTCGTGGGCACTCATGCGGTATTCCAGAAGGACGTAGCGTTTTCCGATCTGCGCTTGGCCATCATCGACGAACAGCACCGCTTTGGTGTGCGGCAACGGCTTGAACTGGGGCGCAAAGGCTTGGCGGTGGACGTGTTGGTGATGACGGCAACGCCGATCCCTCGGTCCCTTGCGCTATCGCAGTACGGCGACATGGAAGTGTCAATTCTTGACGAAAAGCCACCCGGACGAACGCCGGTGAAAACCGCACTGTTGTCCAACGAACAGATGGACGGCGTGGTCGAACGGTTACGGCAGGCTGTGGCCGAAGGGCGGCAGGCGTACTGGGTCTGCCCTTTGGTGGAAGAAAGCGAAGTGTCCGATCTCATGGCCGCCGAGGCGCGGTTCAAACGGTTGCGGGCGGCTTTGGGCGAAGGGGTGGTTGGGCTTGTGCACGGCCAAATGCCGCCGGCCGAGAAAGACGCGGCGATGGCGCGTTTCGTGTCTGGGCAGACGGGTGTGCTGGTGGCGACCACGGTGATCGAAGTTGGTGTAAACGTGCCCAACGCGTCGATCATGGTGATCGAACGGGCCGAGACATTCGGTCTGGCGCAGTTGCATCAGCTGCGCGGGCGCGTGGGCCGTGGGGCTGCGGCCTCGACCTGCCTGTTGCTTTACCAGCCCCCGCTATCCGAGACCGGGCTCAAACGGCTGACGACTCTGCGTGAAACCGAAGATGGGTTTCGCATTTCCGAGGTCGATCTTGAGATGCGCGGTGCGGGAGATGTTCTGGGCACCGCGCAGTCGGGATTGCCGCAGTTTCAGATCGCCGATCTTGAGAGACAAGCCAGTTTGATGGCTATGGCGCAGGATGATGCGCGAAAGCTTTTGCTGGATGATCCGGCGCTTACATCGGATCGGGGCAAGGCCGCGCGGGCGCTGTTGTATCTGATGAAACAGGATCAGGCGATCCAGCTGATTTCGGTGGGTTAACCACCTTTGTTCTCAAATGTTCTCATTAAGTTCTTTACATCAGGTAAAATATATGAGAACAAAGGGGCAACAAGGAGGACTTAACCATGATGCACCGGATCAAAACCTCGCTTCACGCCGTAAAGGCCCAGACCAATGCGCCGCTTCTTCAGGATGCGCTCGGGGCCATGTCTTTGGTGGTGATGTTGGTTGCGGCGCTGCATCTGCCGGTGCTTGTCTGACTTGTTATCTTTTTCTGCCTGCGTGTTTTGCCTGATTGCTCATCCGCATCCTGTCCCAACTGATGCACCTGTCCCAGAAGGTTGCCTGCCTTCAGAGCATTGATGGCCCCCAACGAACACGTTACTTTACCGCCGCCTTTTTTCGAAGTGCGGCGGTTTTTTTATTGGGTGGTAAAATTTTGGAAATCAGGCGCTTTGGGTTTCTGCAAGCTGTGTCACTGCATCGGAGGCAGCCTCAAGCGTCAGTAAGATCGAGGCATGGCGGTTCTTGAACGCCACCGCCGGTCGCAACACCTCGAGTCCGTCAAAAGGGGCAGAGGGTGAGGGGCCGTCTTCCTTGAGCATGACACGCAATTCATCGCGGGCCTTGGTGATTTGATCAGGGGTTGTCCCGATGACTGCGCCGCCCACAACTGACGCCGCTGCTTGACCCAAAGCGCAGGCTTTGACGTCTTGGCCAAACGCGCTGACGGTGCCGTTTTCCAGCGTCAGGTCCACTGTGACGGTCGAACCGCAAAGCGGCGACCGTTTCTTGACCGTCGCACCGGGTGTGTCGAGCCGCGCATGATGCGGGATGTCCGCCGCCAGTTCGAGAATGCGTGCAGAATAGAGTTTGATCAGATCGGTGTCGCCGGACATGGCTTTCCCTTTCGCCGTTCCCCTCATAGATAGGGGACCAAACGGCGGATGCAAAAAGGTTTTTCCCAATGAGCTTTGATCCTGCGACTTTGGTCTATAACGACGCGGGCCTGATCCCGGCGATTGCCCAGGATGCGGCAACCGGCGAGGTTTTGATGATGGCATGGATGAACGCCGACGCGGTGACCAAAACGCTTGAGACGGGCAGGGTTACTTATTGGTCTCGGTCGCGCAAGGCGTTCTGGGTCAAAGGCGAAAGTTCGGGTCATGTGCAGGAATTGGTGGCGTTCAGGGTCGATTGCGATCGGGACTGCCTTTTGGTGACGGTCCACCAGACCGGACCGGCGTGCCACACCAATCGGCGGTCATGCTTTTACACCGAAGTGCAAGGTGGCGCAGAAGTGGAGATCATGGCGCCGATGCTGGCGTAGCTTTGGCATATTTAGAAAAAGAAGAAGCAGCAGGGGGCTATAGCCCAACCATTCGTCGAATATCCTGTGGACTGGCGCCTTCGCGGCGATAGAGCGCGATCGCCCGGGCATCGTCGCGCTTGGCAAGGCGTTTTCCGCCTTCGTCGCGGATCAGGCGGTGGTGGCGGTAGATCGGCGTCTCACACCCCAGCAGCGCTTGCAGCAAAACATGAATCGGTGTGGCGGTAGCAAGGTCTTCTCCGCGGATCACATGGGTGATGCCCTGGGCTGCATCATCCACCACCACGCTCAGATGGTAGGCGGCGGTTTTCGTGTCGCGGCGGGCCAGAACGACGTCACCGACGCCTTCAATGAAATGCGCGCGCGTTAACCTTAATGCGGGATGAATACCGGTTTCGGTGTAAGCTGGAAGGGTGGTGAGTTGGTCGAGCGCGCGCGCGATGTTCAAGCGAACCGCATCGCTGTCTTTGCGGTCTTCCCAGGAGCGGTTGCGGCAGGTGCCGGGATAGATCAGCCCGTCTGGACCGTGCATCGGTGCGCCTTCCTGCGGGGCAGACGCAGCGCTGCGGATATCGCTGCGCGTGCAGGAACAGGGATAGAGCAGGCCAAGGTCGCCCAAATGCGTAATGGCGGCGTCGTAAGCGGCTGTGTTGTTGGATTGGCGTAGAACGGGCGTTTCCCACGCCAGACCCAGCCATGCCAGATCATCGTAAATCTGTGCTTCAAAAGCGGGGGTGCATCGCGCCGTGTCGGTGTCTTCGATCCGAAGCAGAAAGCGCCCCCTTGCGGCCTGTGCCATATCATAGGCCAGCAAGGCGGAATAGGCATGGCCGAGATGAAGCTGACCTGTTGGGCTTGGTGCGAAGCGTGTTGTGAACACCGCTATTCGGCTGCTTTTGCGGTGTCCTGTGTGGCCAGCCATTCGGACCATGCCGCTTTGGCGCGGTCGGTATAGGCCTTGTAGCGGTCCTTGCGCCCCCGCCGCCCGCCTTTGAGGCCATCGACCGGACGGAACAGGCCGAAATTGACGTTCATTGGTTGGAAGGTCTTGGCGTCTGCGCCACCCGTGATGTGGTGGATCAGAGCGCCATGGGCACTGTCCTGCGGAACGGTGGACAACGCGGCGCCCGTGATTTCGGCCGCGGCCATGCGTCCCGCCAGAAGGCCCATGGCCGAGGATTCGACATACCCTTCGACACCTGTCACCTGGCCTGCGAAACGAATATTCGGTTTGGAGCGCAGGCGCATCTGGTCGTCAAGCAGTGTCGGGCTGTTGAGGAATGTGTTGCGGTGAATGCCGCCGAGACGTGCAAAGCTGGCATTCTCAAGGCCCGGAATCATTTTGAAAACATCCGTTTGTGCGCCATACTTCATCTTTGTTTGGAAGCCGACAATATTGTAGAGCGTGCCAAGAGCATTGTCGCGGCGCAGTTGGACTACGGCCCATGCTTTCACATCGGGCTGGTGCGGATTGGTCAGACCAACGGGCTTCATCGGCCCGTGGCGCAGGGTTTCGCGTCCGCGTTCGGCCATCACTTCGATGGGTAGGCAGCCGTCGAAATACCCAGCGGTCTCGCCCTCGTGAAATTCGGTCTTGTCGGCTGCCAGAAGCGCGTCGATGAACGCCTCGTATTGCGCCTTGTCCATCGGGCAGTTGATATAGGCGCGCTGTTCTTCTTCGGTCTCGCCTTTGTCATAGCGCGACTGGAGCCACGCCTTGCTCATGTCGATGCTGTCGAAATACACGATGGGGGCGATCGCGTCGAAAAACGCAAGCCGGTCGGTGCCGGTCTCAGATTGGATCGCCTGACCCAAAGCTGCACTGGTCAGCGGGCCGGTGGCGAAAATCCAATGACCTTCGCTGGGAAGTTCCGTGATTTCCTCGTGGCTTACGCGCACATTTGGATGTGCGTGCAGGCGGCGCGTGATCTCCGCGCTGAAGGCGTCACGGTCCACGGCCAAAGCGCCACCTGCAGGCAGGCGGTGCTGGTGCGCAGTGTCTATGATCAGCCCGCCAGCCTCGCGCATTTCCCAATGCAGCAGGCCCACGGCGTTCTGTTCATGGTCGTCCGAGCGGAATGAGTTAGAGCAGACCATCTCGCCCAGATCGCCGGTCTTGTGGGCGAATGTTTCAACCTTGGGGCGCATTTCGTGAATTACGACCTGCACGCCGCGATGTGCGGCTTGCCATGCTGCTTCGGATCCGGCCATTCCGCCGCCGACGATATGAAGTTCTTGTGTCATGGGGCGGATGTAATCCGTCGTGGTGGGTTTGTCACGTCACTGATCGGGGGCAATTAGGCCCAAACCGCGAAGGTACACGCCAATGCCGGTTTCCAGCAGCTCTTCTGGTGGAAACGGCGAGGTGGTTCCTGGCGAGTTGCGGGCGAACAGCTCGACCACACCGTGGCTCAGCGCCCAGATATGGGCCGAAAACATAGAGGCGGGTGGGCGTTTTTCCGGTGGAATGTGCTGCGACAGGTCTTCGGCAGCGCGTTCCAGAACGGCACGTGCGCGCCCAGAGGCTGCGGCAAGATCGGGTGTGCGGTTCACTGAGATGCCACTTTCAAACATAGCGATATAATGGCCGGGGTATTTTCGCGCAAAAGCTAAGTATGCGCGGCCTGTCGCCTCGAACGCGGCCAGTGCTGAGGGTTGGCCACTGTCATAGGCGTATTGCATCACGTCGGCAAAGATCTCATAGCCCTGAAGTGCGGCTTCGGCGATCAGGTCTTCGCGGCCTTCGAAATGGCGGTACACGGCAGCGGGTGTGACGCCCGCCTGTTTTGCTGCTTCCGACAGGGTAAAGCCCGTCGGGCCTTTTTCGGTGATCAGCTCGAGTGCTGCATCAACAAGAGCCTGCCGCAAATTGCCGTGATGATAGCCGCGTTTAGCCATCCCAGATGTCCGGTCCACCGCAGACTTTTGGATCCACCTGACCTAGCGCCTTGAGGTCCTTTCGGCTGTAGTCGAGCTGCGTCAACACGCTGCGGATCGCGTTGATCCGGGCGCGGCGTTTGTCGTCAGAGCGCACGATGGTCCAAGGTGCGTGGTCGGAATGGGTCTTTGCAAAGGTTTCCTTGATGGCGTCGCTATACGCATCCCATTTCTTGAGCCCTTCAACGTCGATCCAGCTGAGTTTCCATTGCTTGAGCGGATCGCTTTCCCGATCAAGGAAACGCCGCAACTGTTCGCCGCGACCGACATTCAGCCAAATCTTGAAGAGCTTGATGCCATCATCCACCAACATCTTTTCAAAATCAGGGGCTTGGCGGAAGAACTGGATGCGTTGTTCGGGTGTGCAGAAGCCAAAGACATGTTCGACCACGGCGCGGTTGTACCAGCTTCGATCAAAGAACGTGACGGCGCCCGCGGCCGGAAGATGATCGACATAGCGCTGGAAATACCACTGCGTCGCTTCGGTTTCCGAGGGCTTTGACAATGCCACGACATGCGCGCCGCGTGGATTAAGGTTTTCACGGAAGCGTTTGATTGTCCCACCTTTTCCGGCAGCATCGCGACCTTCGAAAACGATGGCGATGCGGGTGCCGGATTCTTTCGCCCAAGCCTTCATCTTCACCAGTTCGATCTGCAACGCAGCAAGGTCCTTTTCGTATGCCTTGCGCGGCATGCGTTCGGAATAGGGGTAATCGGGGTTCAGGATATCGTCCTTGTCCGCGCGTTTGATAGCATTGCGGATGTTGTCCGGCGCGGTGTCGGTGAAGAAGGCGCTGATTGCACCATCAAAGGGAAGGTCCATGCGGGCCCCTTTCTTTCGTCTGCTCTTCTTTGAATATGGGATGTTAATGCGATTAACGCAAACCCGCACGTTGTGCCGCGCGATCAATGGCGGCGATGACATCGGGTTCGGTGGCATGGTGCGGCATGTGGCCGATACCTTCGAGCACGGTCAGGTTTGCGCCTTTGATCTGCCGTGACAGGGGAATCGAATGGATCGACAGGCCGACAGTGGTGTCTGCGTCGCCGTGGACAATCTCGGTCGGCACGGTGATGGTGCCATAGCGAGTGTGAAGGGCTTTGATCTCATTCAGCAAATTCGCGCGCTGCATCGCGTTGGCGCGCATCGTGTCGCGTCGCAGGGTCAGGGGCGCGCCAATATATTCTGCATAGCCTTCGGGTTCTTTCTGCGGGGCAAAGACGCCTTCGATGGCGCTGTCGACCACGGGGTTGGGCACAAAGGCGGTCAGGGCGGGCACCACGGTGGCGCTGCCTAGGTCGCTGGACGTGATCTTGTAGAACAAGCTCAGATCGCTGGTCCACGGGTTTGATGCAGCAGCGAGGAGGATCAGTGCGGATAGGCTGTCAGGGCGCTCCACAGCCCAAGCGAGCGCCACGGCGCCACCGTAACTTTGCCCCAGAACCATCGGATTTTGCAGGCCAAGTTGGTCAGACGCATCCGCCAGCAAGGTCGCCTGTTCAATCAGGGTGGTGCCGTCGGGATTGACCCGTTCAGTATAGCCCAAACCAGGACGGTCAAACGCCGTGACACGGTAGCGGTCGGCCAGTTTGTCGACCAGCGAAAAGGTGAAATCGCGCAGGTTGCCGCTGGCCCCATGGATCAGTACGATATCTGGCCCTGTGCCCTTGGTGACGTAATGTACCTGCGTGCCATTGACGGTCAGGAATTGACCGAGCGGCGGAAACTGCTCTTCCGCCTTGGTTTCGCGGTAGCTGGCCGTACAGGCCGTTGTCAGCACCAAAGCGGCGGCACATCCAAGCGCCACGCCCATTCCTTTTAACGCCAAGCCGACCTCCTACCTGTTGCGCAGATCCGTGCTTGCTGCGCCGATCTGCTCAATATCGAACGGAGTTGTCAGGTAGATCTCTGACACCCAATTGCCATAGAGAAGATGGGCATGGCTGCGCCAGCGGTTCTGCGGCGGTTTGCTGGGGTCATTGTCGGGGTAGTAATTGGCAGGCACGTTGATCGGCGTGCCATTTTCCACGTCACGGTCGTATTCGTCCTTGAGCGTGTTGCTGTCATACTCGAAGTGGTTGAACACATAGAGCGCCCGGTGCTCCGGGTCTTCAACAAGGCAGGGCCCGGTCTCAGAGCTGTCGATCAGGATCGGAAGTCCGGCTTTTTCTACATCCTCGCGCCTGATCTCGGTCCAGCGGCTGACCGGAATCACCATATCGTCAGAGAATCCGCGCAGATAGGGCGACGCAGGTGCGAGGCTGCGATGACGGATGCAGCCGAACGCTTTGTGCGGCAGTTCGATCTTGGGCACACCGTGGAAGTGATTGATCATCGCCATGCCACCCCAGCACACGCCAAAGGTGGAATGCACATGGGTCTGGGTCCAGTTCATAACTTGGGTTAACTCTTCCCAGTAAGTCACGTCTTCAAAGGGTAAATGTTCGATTGGCGCGCCGGTGATGATGAGCCCGTCAAATTTCTCGCCACTGTCCGCAACTTCGGCAAAGGGGCGATAAAAGCTTTCCATATGTTCGGCTGCAGTGTTCTTGGTCTGATGTTCGGACATACGGATCAGGTTGAATTCGATCTGCAGTGGCGTTGCCCCAATCAGCCGGGCAAACTGATTTTCCGTCTGGATTTTCTTGGGCATCAGGTTGAGCAGCGCGATCCGCAGCGGGCGGATGTCCTGCTGGCTGGCCAGTTCATCGGGAATCACCATCACGCCCTCGCGCTTGAGCACGTCATAGGCGGGTAGGTTGTTGGGCAGTTTGATCGGCATGGCTTACGGTCTTTTCTGGTCTAGTGCGCTTGCGATCAACGCATCGAAATTGGCGGGCGAGGCGTCGGCCATCAGATCATGGGCGTCAATCGCGAGACCCCAGCGGTCGGCCATCATCTGGTAGCGCGGTTGCCTGTGTGCAAGGGCCTGCGCATAGGTCCAGCGGATAAAGCTGTCTGGATCAACATCGTTTGGTTCAAGGTTGTTTTCGCTCAGATATTGATTCCAAACGCGGGTCAGAAACTCGGGCTGATAAGCCATCGGTTTCGGCGCTTTGTCAAAGCGGCGGATCAATTCCGCAGTATGCGCGGCATCGCCTTTGATCCAGACCAGAAGCGCGTGTTTCGACAGTTCGGTCATGATCGGATCGTTGGGGTCTTCGGGGTCGACCCATTCGCAGATCGACCCGCCGGTATCACAAACGAAATGCGGATACCCGTACAGGTCCATGGCGCGGTCGATGAAATAGCCGGTGTCGAGCAGGGCGGCCATTTCGGCGCGGCGGAACTGATCCTGCCGTTTGCGGTACTCGTCGATGGGCATGCCGCCGCGCGACGGATCGCCGGGTTTGCCAAGATAGGCCGACACGGGGGCAAGGTTATGGAAGCTGATATTCGATCCGATATAGATCGAATCCGACATCAGCAATTCCCGCAGAAACGGCACCTTCATCGCCTCGCGCTTGGCGTTGTCGGCGATGTATTCGCCCATATAGCGGGTGCCGATGCGGTAATCGATCGAGTAGTGGAACCAGTCGCCCGTGTCGCGCAACAGGTTGGAAATATGGGTCTTGCCCAAGCCTGACATGGCAAACAGCACAACCCGTTTATGCGGCGCGTCATGCCAATCCTGTGCGGAGGAGTAAATCATCTGCGCTGTTCCATGTCCCATAATCCGTCGTTTGGAATTAACGGTGTGACGGGGGAGCGTCAAACGCTTGTGGCTGCGCGCATGATAAACCCCGCCGGACATGGGTCCGACGGGGCTACTCTTTAAGGCGTTACCGTTTAAATCTGGTGCCGCCTTTTAAAAGTCGACGGTCAACGAGAGACCAACACCCAAAGCAGTGTTGTCTTCGAATTTCACGCCCGACGCATCCTCGGCCTCTCCGATCCATGCGTATTCGAGACCACCACGAAGGGTCATGTTGTCCATTTTGTACTGGCCACCGACGCCAAGGCTCACGAAGCCGTCGCGCGGGGCAAGACGGGACACGGTGTCGCCGTTTTGTGCCTCGTAGGAGACCTGAACAAAGCCTGACAGGTCTTCCGAGAAGGCGCGGCCGATGCCGAGCTTCCACGTGGTGCGGTCGTTTTCAAAGCTGGTCACATTTCCGCCGGTCACACCTTCGTATTCTGGTGTGCGGACTTCCCACTTCGACCATTCGACCCATTTGACCTGACCAAAGAGCAGGGTTCCCGGTGCGATCCCGGTCTGAAAGTCGAGCGCCACAGCCTGAGGCATGGTCACCTTGGTGTCGCCACCAGTGGCGTCGATACCGAGGCCGGCAATGGTTTCCGCGGTGCTGAACGTGTGGGTGATTTCACTTTGCCACGACAAGGCGACGCGCAAAGCGATGTCGGGGATTTCATACGCGACACCAAGAATCGCGCCCCAGTCACCGACGCGGCGACCGCTGGCATTGTACTCCATCGACGTGCCGAAATTCTGTGCGGCGGCACCGAGTGTCTGCGCCTCTGCACCCAAAGCCTGTGCCTGAGCCCCGAGCGCCTGGGCTTGCGCACCAAGCTCTTGAGCAGTGGCCAGATCACCGGCAGCGCCTGCGGCTTGTGCCTGTGCGCCAAGCGCCTGAGCTTCGGCACCCAAGGCTTGCGCTTGTGCCCCCAGCCCTTGGGCGTTGCGGCCCACCGAGCTGCGTACGAGGAGATCCGGGATCGTGATGTCCGCTTGGCTTTCGACATAGCGCGCACCACCAAAGACCGAAACGCGGTCCGAGACGCGGTACTTGCCCACCAGTGCGACCTGGTCGCTGTCCCAATCGGCGGTCAGCCCGGCATAGACACCTTGGGTGTATTCCGCGCCCGCGCCGTAGGGGTTGTTCACGTACATGCCAAAGCTCAACTTCTCGGTGAAGTCGTTTTTATAGGCCAGGCTGTAGTTGCTGTAGTCGGTCAGCATGTTACCGGTGCTGCTTTCGCCGCCGCCTGCTGCCGTGAGTTCGGGTGTGTATTTGCCCGACAGTTCCGGCATCACATGCGAAAAGCTAAGCTGAAGCTGATCGTTGGTGGTGAACAGAAACCCGTAATCATTGTTCGAGCGTTCAATGCCGCCCGCATGTGCCGCGCCTGTTGCGACGGCAAGCGCCATCGCGCTTGTCATAAGTCTCATCATTTGGACCCTCATCCCTTGAGATTATTATAGTCTCCTCTGCAAATTTCGTACCCAACTGGCTGACACAGGGTCAATTTTGACCATACGTCAGCGGCGATGTTGTGCCGTAGCGTCACATTCTTGTTACGCGCGGGTCGAAGACCAGATGTTGTAGTAGTTCGCAGCGAAAATCAGGGCGGCGCCGATCAGCACAAACGGGTCCAGAGGTTCTGCATAAAGCAGCACTCCGACGATGGCGATCACCGGCAATCTGGTGAAGTCGATGGGCATCACGATGGTGGCCGGGGCCAGTGACAGCGCTGTGGTCAGGCAGAAATGCGCGACCAATCCGGCGACGGCGATCACGACGACCCAAGGCAGATTGGCGGCGGTTGGCAGGGCGATATCGCCATCATATCCAGCGAAACCAAGGCCTAGGACGGCTTGCATCACCGTGAGGTAGAACAGAATGCAGGTGATGGATTCGGTCCGGGTCAACTTGCGCGTGAACACCGCTGACCCGGCAAAACCGATGGCGGCCAGTGCGGCAGTGACCAGTCCGATATGAAACGTGTCCGGGCTGGGGCGTGTGACGATCAGAATACCGATGAACCCGATCACCGCCGCGATGGCTTGCGATTTGGTCAGCCGTTCACCCAGCACGAACGGTGCCATCAGCATGACCCATAGCGGCGAGGTGAATTCCAGCGCAAAGACCTGCGCCAAGGGAATCACGGTGATCGAGTAGAACCACAAGTTTTGTCCGGCGAAGTGACTGACATTGCGGATGAAATGGAGGCCAAGCTTTTGCGCGCGCACTTCGCGAAGGGTGCCTGCGACGCTTGCGATGGTGATCACGATGACCATTCCGATCAGGCTGCGGTACATCATGATTTCGAACGTATCGAGATCAAGACTGACAGCCCGGCCAGCCACGGCCATGGAGGTGAACGACACGATGGCACCGATCATCCAAAGGCATGCGCGGATTGTGGGGGACATGGTCACGTTGGCTGTCCCGTCGCGATAACTGTCGGGTCGATCATCTAGTCACGCGGCAGCTGACAGCAGCCCGACAAGAACCGACGTTGGCCAGGCGCGATCAACTGCATCGTGATGGTCCAACCGTAAGAGCGGTCGCTCATCCCGTCAAAGCAGGTCGCGCCCGAGATCGTCGCCTCGATCACACGGCTGTCCTCGGTGGCCAGTGTCACAAGCGCCGGGCTGCCAAGACGGCCCTCTGCGGTGACGATGCTGTCAAAGGCGAAATCCGTGTCGCCATCCACCGGGTGCGAATACCGTGCGTCATCGCCATAAAGGCCCAAGGCCCAGAACGGTTCTGTTCCTCCACAGATCAGGCCTTGAGGCACCGTCGTGTCGCCGAGAGTTGGAACCTCGTCGCGCGTGAGGAACCGGGTGGCGACCCAGCCGTCGCGTTCGTTCAGCGCAATGCGCGCCCAGTTGCCTGTCGCGTCGAATTCGAACGCTTCGATCCGCCGCGCGTCATAGGCGAGATCGCCGATATCCACGCTGCTGCCCGAGGGTTCGGAGCGTACGTTCAGCACATCATCAATCGCAACACCGACGACGCGATGATACGACGGTTCGGCCTGTGCCAGTGTGGACAGGCCAAGCGCTAATGTGATCAGGCTGGCGCGGATCATTCCCACTCGATCGTTCCCGGCGGTTTCGAGGTGATGTCATAGGTCACGCGGTTGATGCCTTTGACTTCGTTGATGATCCGAGTCGCGGTTTCGCCAAGGAAATCATGCTCGAACGGATAGTAATCCGCTGTCATTCCATCAACCGAGGTTACGGCCCGCAGGGCGCAAGCGTAATCATATGTACGCCCGTCGCCCATCACACCAACGGTGCGCACCGGCAAAATGGCGACAAAGGCCTGCCAGATCTCGTCATAGAGGCCGTGCTTGCGAATCTGGTCGATATAGACGGCATCGGCCTTGCGCAGAATTTCGAGCTTTTCGCGGGTGATCTCTCCGGGGCAGCGGATGGCAAGGCCGGGGCCGGGGAATGGGTGACGCCCGATGAAGCTGTCGGGCAGGCCAAGTTCACGACCCAGCGCGCGCACCTCGTCCTTGAACAGTTCGCGCAACGGTTCAACCAGTTTGAGGCCCATCTTTTCCGGCAGACCGCCGACATTGTGGTGGCTCTTGATCGTTACCGACGGGCCACCGCTAAAGCTGACCGACTCGATCACGTCTGGATAAAGCGTGCCTTGGGCGAGGAATTCCGCGCCTTCGATCTGGTTCGCGTATTTCTGGAACACGTCAATAAATAGACGACCAATGATTTTTCTTTTTGTTTCCGGGTCACTTACACCGTCAAGTTCACCCAAGAAAAGCTCTTGTTCCTGTGCATGGATCACCCGTAGGTTCATGTGATCGCGGAACATCGCAACCACCTCCTCGGCCTCGTTCATGCGCAGCAGGCCGTGATCCACGAACACGCAGGTCAACTGGTCGCCAATCGCGTCGTGCAGCAAAGCCGCCGCGACCGAACTGTCTACGCCGCCGGACAGGGCGCAAATGACGGGTTTGTCGCCGACCTGATCCTTGATCTTGCGGATGGCCTCTTCGCGGTAGGCTCCCATCGTCCAGTCGCCGGTAAAACCCGCGAGTTGCACGAAATTCTGATAGAGCGTCTTGCCGTTGGGCGTGTGGTGCACCTCGGGGTGGAACTGCACCGCATAGAACCTGCGGTCGGTGTCGGCGGTGATTGCAAACGGTGCGCCCGGCGAGGTGCCCAGAACATCAAAACCCGGAGCGACTTCAGACACATGGTCGCCGTGGCTCATCCAGACCTGTTCACGGCCAGAGCCGTCCATGAACCAACCGGCCAAAAGGTCGCTACGGGTTTCAGACGGGGTGACATAGGCGCGGCCGAATTCAGCGGTTGCGTGTTCGCCAGCTTCCACTTTGCCGCCCAGATCCTGCATCATGACCTGCTGGCCATAACAGATGCCAAGAATCGGCACGCCCATCTCGTAGGCCTTTTTCGGCGGGCGCGGGCTGCCTTCGCGCATCACGCTGTCCGGGCCACCGGAAAAGATGATCGCTTTGGGGGCGAACTCGGTCAGGAATGCATCCGTCACCTTCTGGTACGGATGAATTTCGCAATAGACATTCAGCTCGCGCAGGCGACGCGCAATCAGCTGCGTGACCTGACTGCCGAAGTCGATGATAAGAAGACGGTCGTGTTCTGCTGTGTTCATGGCTCCTGATAGGCAGAGCCATGGAAAATGGCAATATTGCCGATGCGCTTCTGTGCGCGTGTCGGATCATCAGGGTGCGTAGATGCGGTGGACGGCATAGGCGCCGACAATCCAGACCAGAAAACACATCACAATCGCGATGATGACGCCGCTGAACCCCGTAAGGGCTAGCGCTAGACCGGCACATAGAACCAACACCATCGCGGCGGTCTTTTTCGGGGCATAGGTCATTGGGGTCTCCTGTCATGGTTTGACCAGTCAACCCGTATCAAACCGGACAGGTTCCCCTGACGTCGCTGGTTGCCTTGTCAAATGTCGCTTTCGCAACGGACAAGACGTAATCCGTCACTGTCGACCCACTGTCTCATATTATGGAATGTCCACCGGTCGCTGGGCCGGACCCAACAGAATCCGTACGGAGTGGAATCATGGCAGAGGCAGAAACACGCAGACGGTCACGCGGTGGCGGCGGTGCGGCACGGCGGGCAGAGCGCACGGCGGTTTCTGTCGAAACGGCGAAATACATCCAGCGCAACATCCCGAATTTCGAGATCCTGAATGAAGAGGCGATCGAGATCATCGAGACCAACGCGGAAACTGTGCTGGCCGAGATCGGTGTGAACTTTGTGAACAACCCCGCCGCGTTGGATCGTTGGCGCGAAGCCGGTGCCGAGATCACTGGCGAACGTGTGCGTATCCCACGTGGTCTGGCGCGCAAGCTGTGCAGCACGGCCCCGTCGACCTTTACTCAGCACGCCCGCAACCCGGACCGTGCGGTTGAAATCGGCGGACGCAATCTGGTTCTCGCCCCGGTCTATGGCCCTCCGTTTGTGCATGACGCCATGGGCGGTCGCCGCTATGCGACGATGGCCGATTTCGAAAAATTCGTGAAGCTGGGCTATATGTCCAAGTGGTTGCACCATTCCGGTGGCACTGTGTGCGAACCCACCGATATCCCGGTCAACAAGCGTCACCTCGACATGCTGATGGCGCATATGACCCTGTCGGACAAACCCTTCATGGGGTCTGTGACGGAACCCAGCCGGGCACAGGATAGCGTGGACATGTGCGAGATCCTGTTCGGCAAGGATTTTGTGCAGGACAATACGGTGATGACCTCGCTCATCAACATCAACTCGCCCATGACGTTTGACGACGTGATGATGGGCGCTTTGGAAGTCTATGCGCGCAACAATCAGGCCTGTATCGTCAGCCCCTTTATCGTCGGTGGTGCCATGGCGCCGGTGTCGGTGGCCGGAACCCTGACGCAGGTTTTGGCCGAAGTCATGGCGGGTATCGCCTATAGCCAATTGGTGCGCCCCGGCGCCCCGGTGATCTTTGGCGCCTTCGTGACCTCGATCGACATGAACTCGGGCGCGCCCACATTCGGGACACCCGAAGCCAGCCAGATCACCTACGGGGCAGGGCAGTTGGCCCGCCGCATGGGCCTGCCGTTCCGCTCTGCCGGTAGCTTCACCGGATCGAAACTGCCTGACGCGCAGGCGGCGTATGAGACGGCCAATAGCCTCAACATGGGTCTGCTGTCGGGTGTCAACTTCATGCTGCATGCCTGTGGGTGGCTCGAAGGTGGTCTGGTCGCTTCGTTCGAAAAATTCGTCATGGATGCCGATCAGCTTGGCGCTTTGCACAAGATGGCGAAGGGCATTTCCTTTGACGAAGAAGCGCAAGCGATGGGTGCGATTGCAGAAGTGGGGCCGGGCGGGCACTACCTTGGATGCGCCCACACGCAGGCGCATTTCAAGAGTGCGTTCTGGCGGTCCGATCTGTTCGATTTCAAGCCATACGAGACCTGGTCCGAAGAGGGTGCGCGGGACACGATGGCGCTTGCCACTGAGCGGGTCCAGCGATTGATCGACACCTATCAACAACCGCCTCTTGATCAGGGCATCCATGAAGCCCTGACCGATTACGTGGCGCGCAAAAAAGCCTCCATGCCCGACGCATTCATGTAGGTGCGGGGGCCTCGTTGATCTGCGTCTGAGTGCGCAGCAACTGATACTCTCCCATGATCGCGGTCAAAAGATCGACATGCGCGGCGATGCTGTACCCGGCATCGCCGCTTTCGCGTTTTTCGTTCATTTCGGCTTCGAGTGTCATCAGACGGATGACCGTGGGCCCAACGCGGAGCGCAACGCCATAGCCCAACAGCCGTGGCAGCCGTGCGTCCCGGCGATAGGTTTGCGTGCCGATCCTGGCTGCGCGGATCAAAAGGCGCGGGCGGCGCAAAGTGGCGATTTGGGTCATCAGGTCTTGCATGGTCGGCTCCTTTTCAAGCGTGGCGCAGTGCCAAGAATGACCGAACCATTGCACAACCTAGGCGAGTGTTGCGTTGTGGGAGGGCTGGCGAACGGTGTGCTTTCTATTTGTTTACTATTTGGAAACAAAAGGTTCGAAACCGCCAAAAGTTAACAAATCAGAAACAAATACACTCATAGGTTGATTGCTGTTTGTGGATAAATCTGTGGATTTCTTCACGTCAGAGTCGAATGGGGGATTTCAATGACTGACCTGCACCACGTCAAAAACCGATCTGGATTAAGCGCGCTTTTTCCTGAAGAAGCGCATCGCTACCTTGCCCATACCGCCGAAGGACGTCCGCTGCGCGAGATCGCACGCGAAGCGGGATGCCATGCCTCGACCGTTCTCAGGCAGGTGCGCAAACTCGAAACGTTAAGGGACGATCCGCTTGTCGACCACGTGCTCGCCGCGCATGGCGTAGAGCCATGCGACGACGCGCCCTCGCGGGAAGACCTTGATGCAGTCACGGAAGCGATGCGTCTCTTGTGTCAGCCGGGAGCGATGATGCTGTACCGCGCAGGCGTTGAACGGGCGGCCATTATCAGGACGGTTGGCGACAGCGATACGCTGGTGCTTGGAACGGTCTTGCTTGATGTGGCGGCGGCCCTGATCCTGCGCAACTGGATCGCGCCGATTGGCGGTTCCGATCTGAAACGCTACCGGATCACCGATGAAGGCCGCAGTCACCTTCCGAAACTGGTTGCAGGCCGGGATGCTCGGGCGGCAGAAGCCAGCGATCACATGGTTCAGCTTTTTGCCAAGACAGGTTCAAGCTGTCACCCTAGGGATCGGTCTCAGCCCGGGGGGCCAGGTGCAGACAGCCCGCTTACGGTTTTGGCGCGCCGTCGCGGGCCGGATGGCAAGCCGTTCCTGTCGCCTGACTTCGTCGCGGCAGGAGACCGTCTGCACGAGGATTTTGCTATCGCGGGCTTTGCGATGTCCGAAATGTTGGGCTGGGAGTGGCCGGACGCGTTGCAGCCGCTGTATGACCGCACAGATGCCATGACCGATCGTCTGCGGCGCGAGGCCAGTGCCCGCACCCTTGACGCGGTTCGGGATCTTGGGCCGGGGTTAAGCGAAGTTGTCCTGCGGTGCTGCTGCTTGCGCGAAGGCTTGGAAGTCACGGAAAAACGGCTGGGCTGGTCGGCGCGGTCAGGCAAGGTGGTGCTTCGGATCGCATTGCAACGCCTTAGCCTGTTCTACGCCAGAACCCGCGCTGCAGGTCCTGTCCTGATCGGATGATGCAGCTTGACGTCGGGTCAGGCTGACGCACAGGGCTAAAACGGGCCGACTGTGGGCCGTTTTAGTGGTGGCAGGAGGAACTCGTTACCATTGGGAATTTGAAGCTGCAACGCAGCTATGCAATACTGGTACTACCTCCTGCCATCTTCTATGTTAGAGGAAGCAGCACTTGAATAAGCGGGGAAAAACCGTTGCGCGACCTCAAGATCCCAGAACAGCGCCATCCTGAAAAGGCGCATCGACCGGATAACGCCCAGCCGAAGAAGCCAAGCTGGATCCGCGTGAAAGCACCGGGCGGCGAAGGCTATAATGAAACCCGCCGCATCATGCGCGAGCATAAACTGGTGACTGTCTGCGAAGAGGCGGGCTGCCCCAACGCTGGCGAATGCTGGAGCCAGGGCCACGCCACCATGATGATCATGGGTGATATTTGCACCCGTGGCTGCACTTTCTGCAACATTGCCACCGGGCGTCCTGACACGCTGGATGCGTTTGAACCGGGCCGTGTTGCCGATGCGGTGCAAAAGTTGGGTCTGAACCACGTCGTGATCACGTCGGTAGATCGCGACGATCTTGATGATGGCGGGGCAGAACACTTTGCCCAAACCATTCGCGCCATCCGACATCGCGCGCCCAACACGACGATTGAAATTCTGACCCCGGATTTCCTCAAATGTGGGCCCGATGCGTTGGAAACCGTGGTGGCAGCCCATCCGGACGTGTTCAATCACAACCTTGAAACAGTGCCCGGTCTTTACCCCGAAGTGCGTCCCGGCGCGCGATATTTCCACAGCCTGCGTCTGTTGCAGCGCGTGAAAGAGATCGACCCGTCGATCTTTACCAAGTCAGGCATCATGGTTGGGCTTGGCGAAGACCGTCAGTCGGTCATGCAGGTCATGGATGACATGCGGGCTGCGGATGTGGATTTCCTGACCATAGGCCAGTACCTGCAACCGACCCCGAAACACCACGGCGTTGATCGTTTCGTGACCCCCGAGGAGTTCGCGGGCTACGAAAAGGCGGCTTATGGCAAGGGCTTCCTCATGGTTTCGGCAACGCCGCTGACCCGGTCTTCGTATCACGCGGGAGATGATTTCGCCCGGTTGCGCGCCAACCGCGAGGCGAAGCTGGCCAAGGTCTGAGCGAAAAAGCTTTGAAGCTTTTTGCCAAAGCCTTTCAAGGCTTTGGTACGCCAGATGGAACGCTCGGCACGGATACTCTCAAAGAGTATCCACAAAGTTTTTGCAGATTTGGCTTACGGCAGCGCCTTGAGATAGGCCGCGACCGCTTCCCGATCACTGGCGGGTAGTTTGGCGAAATTCTCGATCACGGCCACCATATGCCCACCAGCGCTGTCGAAATCAGGCGTAAAGCCGGTTTCGAGATAGTAGACGATCTCGGTTGGTCCCCATGTCAGATCAGCAGGCCGCAGCGACGGGATCATACCGCGACCAGTGGGATTGGGTGCACCGCCCAGCCAGTTCGCCCGGTTCATACCGCCCAAAGCGTCACGTGGCGTGTGGCATTCGCCGCAATGCGCCAACGCTTCAACCAGATATTGGCCCCGCTCCAGTTCTGGAGTGTCCGCGATCTGTACCGCCCAGTCGTCTTTCAGATACAAGAGTTTCCACACGCCGACCGACCGCCGGATGTTAAACGGAAAGCCAACCTCGTGCGGCTGACTTGGTGTGGCGTCGCGGGGCAGGGTTTGCCAATACGCCCAAAGATCGACCACGTCCTGATCGTCCATATGCAGGTACGAACCATAGGGAAAGGCAGGGTAATAATGTTGCCCGTCGGGCGAGACACCTTTCTTCACCGCGCTGGCAAAGTCTCCCAAAGTCCATGCGCCAATACCAGCTTCGGGATCGGGGGAGATATTTGGGGCGATAAAGGTGCCGAAATCGGACGGGAATCGCTGTCCTCCGGCGAGGATGAGCTTTGCATCGCCTTCGGCATCGGGTGCTGCATGGCAGGATGCACAGCCCGAAGCGATGAAAACAGTCTCACCTTTGGCCGGATCGCTGTCGCGTCCGGCCAAAGGGCTGCTGTCGATGGGCGTGGCACGCGTTACGAACACCCCAACTGCTGCCGCAGCAACAGCCAGAACCAAGACACCTGGTATTAATCCACGCTGCATCTCTGCAGATCAGTTCGCCGGAGCGCGATATGTGTCGTGACAGGCTTTGCAAGTGCCCCCAACTTGGCCCATCACAGGTCCAAGACCTTCAACACCACCCGCTGCGGCGGCCTGAATGGCCTGAGCGGCTGTGCCGAAATCGCTCCACTTGGAAAGAAAATCGTCGTTTGCGTCCCAAATATTCGGTTGGGCACGTGTGCTGTCGAGTGCCATGTTGTCCGAACCGGCTGGCCACATCGGCCCTTGCTGGATCATGGACACTGCGACCAGCGTGTCTGCTGCGGCTTGTGCTGCGTCAGCGTTATAGTCCATTTTGCCCTGCGCCATCCCGCCAAGGATACCAAGGTTGATCGCCATGATGCGGAACTGGCCCTGACGTGCTTTCAGCTCGGCTGAAAAGTCGTCCTGTGCCATGGCTGCGGTGCCGCAACCCAGTGCCGTGAAGGCGATTGCAAACGCGAGATTTTTCTTCATCAATTCATACTCCCTGAAAATTGTATGATCTGTGACCTAGTATGCCTCGCCCTGTGCACAAATTAATTGTTAGAAAATGCAAAAAGGGTCCGCATCTATGCACAAGCTGAATTGGGACGATTTGCGGTTTGTATTGGCCGTGGCCGACACCGGTTCGGTGAATGCGGCTGCAAAGGTGCTGGGCGTCAACCACGCCACGGTTCTGCGCCGCATCGCGTCCTTCGAAGAATCCTGCGGCGGACCGGTGTTCGAGCGCGACCGAAGCGGCTATCGGCTGCGTCCCAACCGGGCGCCCGTGATCGAAGCCGCTCGCCTTGCTGCCCAACATGTCAAATCCGCCGAGGCGCTGATGCAGGGCCGCCAGAATGTTGTGGGCAAAACTTTGCGCATCACCTCGACGGACTCGTTCTGTCAGACGGTGCTGGCTTGGATCTATCCGGCTTTGGCGCGGCGCGTGGCGCCTGACCGATTGACCTACCTGTCATCGAACCCGCATGTCGACATGGCGCGGCTACACGCCGATGTCGCTCTGCGCCCGGCGATGGTTTTGTCCGAGGACCTCGTTGGTCGTAAGGTCGCCGATATGCGCTTTGCGGTATATGCGCGGGCCAAACGACGTGAGCCGCAGGGATGGCTAGGCATGACCGGCGCGTTGGAACGGTCAGGCCCTGCGCAATGGATGGCAAGCGAGATCGACCCTTCCGACGTCATTGCCAGCGCAGATAGTTTTTGTCTGCTGACCCAGATGCTGAACAAAAGTAACGCGCAAAGCATACTGCCATGTCTTCTTGGCGATGCGGCACCCGAGCTGGAGCGGATTGCCTGCGATGTTCCGGATTTTGTTGTCCCGGTCTGGGTCGCGTGCCACCGCGATCTTGCAGGCAGCGACCGCATCCAACGCCTCATGGAATCCTTGGAGAAACTGCTGCAACCGCATCTTGCGGCGATTGCCGGCGAACAAAGCAGTCCCGTCAAATCACTGGCTCGATCTTAGCGAAGCACCCGATTGGGCACCTGTTCGGGCTCAAGGGACATCCAGTCTGGCCAACCCACCCACCGCTCGATGGCAACGATCGCGAGGCATAGGGCGATAACGGCCAAAACAAATTTCACCCGCGCGGGGCTGGGCGGGTTTCGCACCCAGTGTGCCATCCGCAACAGATGAAACCAGTTCACGCCTCGGGGAACCGCACTTTGCCAATAAAGGGCAGGTTGCGGTTGCGCTGTGCGTAGTCGATGCCATAGCCGACCACAAATTCGTCCGGGATCGAAAACCCGATCCAATTCGCCGCCACATCCGTTTCGCGCCGTGACGGCTTGTCCAGCAGGGCGATGGTGCGCAGCCGCCCCGGATTGCGCGATTCGAGCAGGCCCACCACGTGTTTGAGCGTGTGCCCGGTGTCGACGATATCCTCAACGACAAGCACATCACGGCCTTCGATCTGGCCGCGCAGGTCTTTCAGAATCCGCACCTCGCGGCTTGATTCCATACTGTCGCCGTAGGAGGACGCCTCAAGGAAATCGACTTCGACCGGCAGATCCAGTTCGCGCACCAGATCGGCGATGAACACGAAACTGCCGCGCAACAGGCCCACCACAACCAACTTGTTGGTATCGCGGAATTCTTCTTTGATGGCGTTCGACAATTCCTCGATCCGGGCGGCAATTGCCTTGGCCGAGATCATTTCGTCGATGACATAAGGACGCTCTGACATAGGTTTCCCTTGATTTTTCGCGCGCACAATACGACATCCCCCGCCACTGTCACGGTCAAAACAAAAGAGCAGATGCCCACACATTCTGAAACCCGCACCCTGCCGTACACGGCGCAACAGATGTACGATCTGGTCGCGGACGTGGCGAATTACCCCAAATTCCTGCCATGGACAGCGGCCGCGCGCATCCGATCGCGCGAAGACCGGGGCGATCATATGGAAATGCTGGCGGATCTGGTGATCAGCTTCAAAGTGTTCCGCGAACGCTTTGGCAGCCGTGTGGTGCTGTGGCCCGAGCAGATGAAGATCGACACAGAATATTTGGATGGTCCGTTCCGGCACATGCATTCGAACTGGGGATTCAAGGATGTGGATGACGGGGTCGAAGTGACCTTCTTTGTCGACTTCGAATTCAAGAACCGCATCCTGCAAGGGGCGGCGGGCATGTTCTTTTACGAAGCCATGCAGCGGATCGTCCGCGCCTTTGAACGCCGTGCGGCAGAATTGTACAGCTGACCCGTTCGGCAGCCGTGGCGCCAATATAAAAATGGGCGGACCGTTGGGCCCGCCCGGTTACTCGTAAACGCACTATCCGATTTATGACGCGTGGTCGTACGCCCGTTCGCCATGCACGATGATATCCAGGCCCGAATTCTCGGTCTCTGCATCAACGCGGATCGGCGTGATCATCTTGACAACAAACACCAATACTACGGTCACAACCAGAGTGAACACGCCCACGATGGCCAATGAACCCAGCTGCGCCGCAAAGCTGCCCGCGCCGAAAACCGCGATCATGATGGTGCCAAAGATGCCGCCCACGCCGTGCACGGCGAACACATCCAGCGTGTCGTCGATTTTGAGCATATTGCGGATCACGTTCACGGCTTCCTGACACAGCACACCCGCGACGGCCCCGATGATCAATGCCTCGACAGGGCCGACAAAACCTGACGCGGGTGTGATTGACGCAAGTCCCGCAATCGTTCCGGTGACCATACCGACCAGCGATGCCTTGCCGAACTTGACCTTTTCCCACAGCGCCCATGTCAGCGACGCAGTTGCGGCCGAGATATGCGTGACGGTCAGGGCCATGGCCGCGCCACCATCTGCGGCCAATTGCGATCCGCCATTGAAGCCGAACCAGCCGACCCACAGCATCGCAGCCCCGATCATCACGAAGCCGGGGTTGTGCGGCGGTGTTGTGTGGTTCTTGCGCGGTCCAAGGAACACCGCGATGATCAGCGCCGCGATCCCGGCGGTTTCATGCACCACGATGCCTCCCGCAAAGTCACGCACCCCGGTGTCGCCAAAGATGCCGCCATCGGACAGGAAGCCACCGCCCCAGACCCAATGCACCACTGGCGCATAGCAGAGCAGCATCCACAGCCCCGAGAAGAGCAGCACAAAGCCAAAGCCCACGCGTTCGACATAGGCGCCGACGATCAGGGCAGGGGTGATGATGGCGAAAGTCATCTGGAAGGCAAAGAACAGAACCTCGGGCAATGTGCCCGCCAGATCATCGGTTCCGACGCCCAAAAGGAACATCTTACCCAGACCGCCCCAATATGCATTTCCGTCGCCAAATGCGATTGTGTACCCGAAGGCCAACCACAGAACGCTCATCAAACAGGCAATGGCATAGCAATGCATGAACACGCTCAGCACATTTCGCGCGCGCACAAGCCCGCCGTAAAACAGGGCAAGCCCCGGTAGTGTCATGAACAACACAAGCGCTGTTGCCACGATAATCCAGGCCGTATCGGCTCCGTTCATCTGTCCCATCCTTTGATTTGGCTTTGTTTGGCGCGGTCAAAGCGGATCAGGTTCGTGGAAAAAAGAGGCAAAACAGGAATTTGCATGCCTTAAAAATTAGCAGACATGGTTTTGTTTAATTATTGTGCGAAAAGATGGCTGGATGCGCAACAAAGCATCACAATTTGCTTAGTGCCGCCACTAAGAGGGTCAGCGCCTCATCCCGTGCGGCTGTGCGGACATTGGCCCGACCAAGTGCTCCGAACTCAATGGTGGTGGTCTGAACGCCCTGAGCGGTCGCCAGACCGAAACACACGCGGCCTTCGGGCTTGAACTCCGAGCCACCCGGCCCGGCGATCCCGCTGATTGACACCGCCACATCGGCCTGTGCCGCAGCCAGCGCCCCCAGCGCCATTTCGCGCGCAACGTCTTCGGACACCGCGCCATGTGCCTCCAGAGTGGCAGGTGACACGCCCAGCATCTCCACCTTGGCTTGGTTGGAGTAGGTTACGAACCCCCGCTCGAACACCGAAGACGATCCAGCGACATCGGTGATCGCGGCGGCCACCATGCCACCAGTACAGCTTTCGGCGGTTGTCACAGTTGCGCCCGCCGCAACGGCAAGACGCAACAGCTCGTCAGCCAAAGGCAGCGTCACATCAGCACCAGATGAAACAGTGCCGCCAGCGCCGCCACGCCAATGGCTGCGAACACACCTGCGATCACGTCGTCCAGCATCACGCCCAACGCATCGCCGCGGGCATCGGCCTGGCCGACCAGCCAAGGCTTCCAGATGTCGAACAGCCGAAACAGCACGAAGGCCGCGATCCAGCCGGGGTACAGCGCCAGTAGATCCGCCGACATGCGCGACGCGCCGTAAGCCACTGGAAACAGGGCAATCCACTGGCCGACCACTTCGTCCACGACAATGTAGGACGGGTCATGATCCTCTTGCTCTTTGGTGATCTCGCGCGTTGCGATCCAGCCGGACATGAAGACGAAAAAGGTCAGGTTCACCAGCAACCAGAAGCCGCCAATCGACAGAACAGCATAAGCGACCGGCAGGGCGGCCAATGACCCCCATGTGCCGGGTGCGGGCTTAAGGTATCCAACGCCGAAGAATGTCGCGATCAGTTTGTTCATGGTGCCACCAATGCAGCCGTGGCGATGGCCGCGATACCCTCACCGCGCCCGGTGAACCCCAGCTTCTCGGATGTGGTCGCCTTGACCGAGATATCCTCGATCGGCAGGTCCATGATGTCGGCCAAAGTGGCGCGCATCGCGTCGGCATGGGGTCCGATCTTGGGAAACTCGCACACCATTGTGCAATCCACGTTGCTGATGACGAATCCCGCGTCCCGCGCCAACTGAACCGCGTGTTTCAGGAAAATTTCGCTGGCCGCACCCTTCCACTGAGGATCCGAAGGGGGGAAGTGCCGCCCGATGTCGCCCGCTGCCAATGCACCGTAGATCGCATCAGTGATCGCATGCATCCCGACATCCGCATCGGAATGACCCATAAGCGTTTGATCATGCGGCACTTTAACGCCGCACAGGACAACATGATCCCCCGGCCCGAACTTGTGAACGTCATAGCCATTGCCAAGCCGAACTTTCATCTGCACATCCCTTGAATTGCTATGGCTTGTCTAAGGTTAGTCCGGTGGCTGTGCAATCTCCCCCGGCTAGTTGCACAATAATTAGGCATATGCGTTTTGTCGGTCTGTTTTTCAGGCTATTATCATTGAATGGGATGCGACCACAGCGTAGCTCAAACTCATCAATCAAGGATTGCAACGGTGACTCCGTCTGTTCCACTAGACCTGATTTCTCCCCCAGTGATGCTGGCCCCACTCGCCGGTATCACCGATCTGCCGTTTCGCACTTTGGTGTCGGGCTTTGGTGCGGGCCGTGTGGTGTCTGAAATGATCGCCAGCGGCGAATTCCTGACCGCGCGTCCCGGATCGCGCGAAAAGGCGGAATTGGGGGCAGGGATCGCCAACACCTCTGTCCAGCTGGCAGGCCGCACTCCCGAGGCGATGGCCGAGGCGGCGCGCATGGTCGAAGGCATGGGTGCGCAGGTCATCGACATTAATATGGGGTGCCCGGCGAAAAAGGTCGTGGGCGGGTATTCCGGATCAGCGCTGCTGCGCGATCTCGACCACGCCTGTCGCCTGATCGACGCTGTGGTGGGCGCGGTCAGCGTGCCTGTCACACTCAAGACCCGGTTGGGATGGGATGACGCGTCGCACAACGCTGCTGAACTGGCGCAGCGCGCCGAATCCCTTGGCATCGCGATGATCGTCATTCACGGGCGCACCCGCTGCCAATTCTACAAAGGCCGCGCCGACTGGAGCGCCATTTGCCAGATCAAGGATGCGGTGTCGATCCCGGTCATCGCCAATGGCGATATCGTGGACACAGCTACTGCCCGAACAGCGCTTGCGCAAAGCGGAGCCGACGGGGTGATGGTCGGGCGCGGCGCACAAGGGCGGCCTTGGGTGCTGGCACAGATCGCTGCGGACATCTACGGCACGCCGAAGCCCGACATCCCCAAAGGCCACAAGCTGGTGGATATGATCGCGGCGCATTACGAGGCGATGCTCGACTTCTATGGCTCGGATCTTGGGAACCGCGTCGCGCGTAAACATCTGGGGTGGTACATGGATGGGGCCGGAACCGTGCCCGCCCTGCGCAAGTTTATTCTGACAGCCAAAAATTCGCAGGATGTTCTGTCAGCGTTGCCCAACGCGCTTTTGACCGATGTGAGGCAAGCCGCATGACCGATCACGAAACCGGTGAAGAGGCTGTGGTCGATGAACGGCTTATCTGGTCGTCGCTGCCTGTACCCGCCATCATCATCGACGGCGATGAAAACATCTTTGACATGAATCCTGCAGCCGAAGGGTTCATGAACAATTCGGCCAAATGGCTGCGCGGCCAACCGATCTGGGACCGTTTGACCGTTGATGCTCCGATGGAGAACAGCCTTGTCCGCGCCCGCGCGAACGGCACGCCGTTGTTCGTCAATGACGTGGATGTCGGCACGGGAAACCGCCCGCCGCTGGTCTGCAACCTGCAATTCGCGCCGGTTCAAGGCATGGAAGGGTGCATGATCCTGCTGATCAGTCCGCGCGAACTGGCGGGCCGCGTAAACCAGAGCCAGTCCGTCAAATCCGCGGCCAAGTCCGCCATCGGCATGGCGGAAATGCTGGCCCATGAAATCAAGAACCCGCTTGCTGGTATCACCGGGGCTGCGCAGCTTCTGAGCATGAACCTCAGCAATGGTGATCTTGAACTGACTGACCTGATCGTGGCCGAAACCCGCCGTATCGTGAAGCTGCTGGAACAGGTCGAGCAATTCGGCAACCTCTCGGCGCCAGAACGCAAGCCGGTGAACCTGCACGATGTGCTGGACCGGGCGCGCCGCTCTGCGTTGCTGGGCTTTGGCGCGCATATGAAGATCATCGAGGATTACGACCCCTCGCTGCCGCTGGCGTTGGGGGATTCAGACCAGTTGCTTCAGGTGGTTCTTAACCTGATCAAAAACGCGTCCGAGGCGGCCGATCCCAAAAATGGCGGCACCATTCGCCTGCACACTTATTATGAACACAGCTACAGCCTGCGCCGCGCCGATGGCACCGGCCAATCGCTGCCCTTGCAGGTCGAAGTCATCGACGACGGCCCCGGCTTGCCGCCCGAGATCAGGGGCGACGTGTTCGACCCCTTCGTGTCGGGGCGTGAAAACGGCACCGGCCTTGGCCTCGCTTTGGTGAGCAAGATCATCTCGGATCACGATGGATGGGTCGCTGTCGATAGTGTTCCCGGAAAAACCCGCTTTCGCATTTCGCTGCCGCAGGCACCGCGAAAACAAAAGGAGTCTAACTGATGGATGGTACGGTACTTGTCGCGGATGATGATCGCACGATCCGCACGGTTCTGACACAGGCGCTGACACGAGCCGGGTGTAAGGTGCACGCAACCTCGTCGCTGACCACGCTGATGCGCTGGGTCGCCGAAGGCAAAGGCGACGTGGTGATCTCGGACGTGATCATGCCGGATGGCAACGGGCTCGAGATGCTGCCCAAGATCAGCCAGGACCGCCCAGATCTTCCGGTGATCGTGATTTCGGCGCAGAACACGATTATGACCGCCATTCAGGCCGCCGAGGCCGAGGCCTACGACTACCTGCCCAAACCCTTCGATCTGCCGGATCTGATGAAACGCACGGCCAAGGCGCTCGATTCTCGCAGCCGCGTGGCACGTCCAGCGCCCGACCGGGTGATCGACGATGCGCCTGATGACCTGCCGCTGATCGGCAAGACACCGGCGATGCAAGCGCTGTACCGTCTGGTCGCCAAGGTGATGAACACCGATCTGCCGGTTCTCATCTGCGGCGAATCCGGGACTGGGAAATCCCTGATCGCCCGCGCGCTGCACGACTTTTCCGACCGCCGGTCGTTGCCCTTCGTCACCGTCAACGGCAGCGATCTGTCCGACATCGAAGGCCCGGCCCGTATTCTGGCCCGCGTACGCGGCGGCACGCTTTTGATCGACGAACTGGCCGACGTACCGGACGAGGTGCAGGCCCGCATCGTGCGCATGATGGACGGCCCCGGCGATAACGTGCCGCGCTTCATCGCCACCAGCCAGACCGACCCCGGGCAGGGCATTTCCGACAGCGGCGTGCGCGAGGACCTGTATTACCGCATCAGCGGCGCCACCATTTCCGTGCCCTCCCTGCGGGAGCGGGTGGACGATATTGCACTTCTCAGTGAGCATTTTCTCGCCCGTGCCGAACGCGATGGCGGCGCCAAGCGGTGGCTGTCCGAGGATGCCGCTGATCTGTTCCGGGCCTATAGCTGGCCGGGCAATGTGCGGCAGCTTGAAAACGTGGTGCGCCGCCTCAGCCTGACGTCCCGCGCCGACGAGATCACCCGCGCTGAAGTGGAAAACGTTCTCGGCAACCAGCCCGAAACTGGGCCGGTCCTGCGGGGCGGCGACAGCGAGAAACTCAGCACTTCGGTTGCCCGCCACCTGCGCCGTTACTTCGATCTGCACGGCACGATGCTGCCACCGCCCGGCCTTTACCCGCGAATCCTGCGCGAGATCGAGGCGCCACTGATCGAAATCGCCCTAGAGGCAACAGGTGGAAATCAGGCCAAGTGTGCGGATTTACTCGGAATCAACCGCAATACGCTCAGAAAGAAGATCACCGACCTCGATATTCAGGTGACACGTCGCCGCAAATTGATGTAAAACTGCCACATAATAGTGTTCTGACGGTGACGCAGTTGGTCGGAAACACAACATATGGCGGTAGCCGGGCTGCGCGGCACATCTAGGCGGGGGTTGGCTGTGGCCACCTGGGCACGCTCTTGGAATTGGACCCGGCTCAGCCGGATGCGCCGTCAACGGCGCTATCAGAACGCCATGACCCTTGGTCTGGTGCTGCTTGGTCCTGTTTTGGCCGTCGCTACGATTCTCGTTCTGGGGCCGCTCGACACCGGGGCAGGCGCGCAGTTCAACCTGCGTTTGGTTTTGCTCGCGGACCTGATCTACGTGTTGCTGCTGGCGGCGCTTGTGCTCAGCCGTGTGGGCAACCTGATCGCCGCCCGCCGCGCCAAATCGGCAGGATCACGGCTGCATCTCCGGCTCACGGGTGCCTTCGCGCTGATGGCGCTGCTGCCGACGATCACCGTCGCTGTCTTTGCGGTGCTCACGATCAATATCGGGCTGGAGACTTGGTTCTCGGAACGGGTGCGCAACGTGGTCGGCGCGTCGCTGTCAGCTGCCGAGGCGTATGAGCAGGAACACCGCGACGGCCTGACCCAAGACGCCGAGGCGCTGGCGGCTTTCCTTGATGCCAACCGCCGGGCGACCTTCATCATGGATGATGGCGAATTGCGCCAAGCGCTCAGCCAAGGGCAGGCGCAAATCCAACGCGGTTTGCGCGAAGCCTATGTCATTGACGGAACAAGCGAAATTCGGGCGCGTGGCGAAGGATCGTACCTTTTTGATTTCGAACGTCCCGCTGCCGATGTGATTGCAGAGGCAAATGAAATCGGCTTTGCCCTCGTGCAGGACTGGGACAACAACGAACTGCGCGCCCTGATCCCGCTGCGCGCCTTCACTGACCGCTATCTCTACATCACGCGCGAGGTGGACGGGCAGATCCTCAACCTTCTGGACGACACGCAGGAAACCGCACGGTTTTACCAGCAACAGGAAAATGACCGGGGCCGCGTGCTGTTTGATTTCGCGCTTCTGTATCTGGGGTTTGCCTTCTTGCTGATCCTCGCCGCTGTCTGGCTTGGCCTGTGGTTCGCCGAACGGCTCAGCCGCCCCGTGGGACGTCTGACAGGTGCTGCGCAACGGGTCGGGGCGGGTGATCTTGATGTAAAAGTGCAGGAAGAGGACGGCGATGACGAAATCGCCATGTTGGGCCGGTACTTCAACCAAATGACGCGGCAACTCAAAGGCCAGCGCGAAACCCTGCTCGACAACACCCGCCAGATCGAACGGCGCCAGCGCTTGTTCGATTCCGTGCTGACATCGGTCACCTCGGGTGTGGTCGGGCTGGACGCCGATGGGCGCGTGACCTTTGTGAACAGGTCCGCTGAACGCCTTCTGGCGTGGCACGAGAACCAGCGCAGCGTGGAAATCACGATGGCTGTTCCGGAATTCGGCCCTCTGTTCGAACGGTTGCGCGAACAAGGTATCGAAACCGCACAAGAGGAAATCAAGGTCAGCCGCGAAAGCCGATTGGAAAACCTGTTGGTCCGCTTGTCCACACGTCGGCGCGAGGATGGCGGGCTTGAAGGGTATGTGGTTGCTTTTGACGACGTGACCGATCTGGTCAGCGCGCAACGGATGGCGGCTTGGGGGGACGTGGCCCGCCGGATTGCACATGAGATCAAGAACCCGCTGACCCCGATCCAGCTGTCCGCGGAACGCATCCGCCGCAAATTCCGCCGCCAATTGGGCGAAGAGGATGCGCAAAGCCTTGAGCAGCTTACCGAAGTTATTGTTCGCCAAACCAACGACTTGCGACGCATTGTTGATGAGTTTTCGAAGTTCGCCCGGATGCCCGAGCCAGAGCGCAAGCCCGAAGATATCGTCGACATCCTGCGCAGCGTGATCCTGCTGCAAGAGGCCGGACAGCCCAATGTCGGCTTCGTAACGGACCTGCCGACGCAAGGTATCCCGGCCGAAATCGACGCGACGATGATCGGACAGGCATTTACGAACTTGGTCAAGAACGCCGGAGAAGCGATTGAAAGCTATAATGAAACCGAGCCAGAGCAGCCTGTAGTGCCGCAGGTGCGGGTGTCGTGTATCGTGGACGAGGACATGGCGGTGGTTCGCATTTCCGACAACGGAATCGGCTTGCCCGAGGACCCGTCGCGACTGTTTGAGCCTTACGTGACAACGCGCGAAAAAGGCACTGGACTGGGCCTGCCGATCGTGAAGAAGATCATCGAAGAACATGGCGGCACGCTGACGCTTGAAAGGGCCGAAGCGTTTGACGACACCGGACGTCACGGAGCAATGGCTGTGATCCGGCTGCCGGTGCTGACTCTCTTGGAAACAGAGAGCGATATCAATGAGCTGGAGGCGGATGCGGCCCCAGCCGAGACAACTTTCAAGATGTGATAGTCAGAAAGACAAGGGTGAGGTTATGAGCGATATTCTGATTGTAGACGACGAACGCGACATCCGCGAATTGATCGGTGATATCCTTGAAGACGAAGGGTATACCACTCGACTTGCCGGTAACTCGTCCGAGGCAATGGCCGAAATCAATACCGAAGAACCGTCGCTTCTGATCCTCGATATCTGGCTCAAAGACAGCAAGATGGATGGGATCGACATCCTTAAGACCGTCAAGCGCGACAATCCCGACGTGCCGGTGGTGATCATTTCGGGCCACGGAAACATCGAGATCGCCGTCGCCGCGATCAAGCAGGGCGCGTATGATTTCATCGAAAAGCCGTTCAATATCGACCAGTTGCTGGTGGTCATCCGGCGCGCGATGGAAACCAGCCGGTTGCGCCGCGAGAACAACAAGCTCAAGCGCCGCGAGACTGATGTGGCGCAGATGGTCGGCGAATGCGGCGCCTATCGCGGGCTTTTGTCGAATCTCGACAAGGTGACGAAATCCAACGGCAGGGTGCTTTTGTCTGGTCCGGCAGGCAGCGGCAAGGAAGTCGCCGCGCGCTACATCCATGCCAATTCGAACCGCGCCGGTGCGCCTTTCGTGACGGTGAACTGTGCGGGCGTTGCGCCCGAGACCATGGAAGAGGTACTGTTCGGGCGCGAAACGCCCGAACGCGGGGTAGAGCCGGGTTTGCTCGAACAGGCGCATGGTGGGGTCGTCTATTTTGACGAAGTGGCCGATATGCCCATTGGCACGCAATCCAAGATCCTGCGCGTGCTGGTCGACCAGCAATTCCAGCGCGTCGGTGGGGCCGATAAGGTGCGGGTGGACCTGCGGGTGATCTCCTCGACCAACCGCGACCTTCAGGCGGAGATCGCGGCGGGCACCTTCCGCGAGGAACTGTATCACCGTTTGAATGTCGTGCCGATCTCGGTGCCAAGCCTTGAGGACCGGCGTGAGGACATTCCGATGCTGGCAGTACATTTCATCGACCTTTTCAACCAGACACAGGGCCTGCCCAAGCGCGGTCTGAGCCCGGATGCGGTGGCGCTGTTGCAGACGATGATCTGGCCGGGCAACGTACGTCAGCTCAAGAACCTGATCGAACGCGTGCTGATCCTTGGCGACGGCACCGGCGACATCGCGGCGCGGGAATTGCCGCAGGACACCGCGCAGGCCGAGGACGAAGAGGGCCGGGTCGTGCTGTCCGGCACGCTGGCCACGATGCCGCTTCGAGAGGCGCGCGAGGCGTTCGAGCGCGAATACCTGCTCACCCAGATCAACCGCTTTGGCGGCAATATCAGCCGCACCGCCAGCTTTGTGGGCATGGAACGCAGCGCGTTGCACCGCAAGCTGAAGTCGCTCGGTGTGGTCACGGGTTCCAAATCCGGTGGCCGGGTGGCCTATCTCGAGGACGAGGTGGAAGAGGCGTCTTAAGGGATTACCTTTTCGGATGTCGGAACGAAACGGGTCATCAAGATGCGACATCTGATTATGGCATCCGTCGTGGCTCTGATGACGACCGTCGGGATGGCGGCGGCGCAGGGCACGCGGGAGATCGACCGCTCGGGGGTAGACCGGGCGGCATGGGAATTTGCGCAAGAGCTGAACACGGCGGATGCGTTTCAGGCCTATCTCGAGGCGTTTCCCCGAGGCGTGTTTCGCGACGAAGCGCAGGCGCAGTTGTTTGCGCTTCGGCCAGATCTGAAGCCCGCGCCGGAACCTGAACCGGAACGACCGCGCACATCGCTAGTGCTGGTGAACCCACTGCAGGAGACCTGTACGGTCTGTCCGCGCGTGGTGCGGGTTCCCGGTGGGGATACTGCGCTGGGGTCGGATCAAGGCGGGGCCGAGGGGCCGCGCACGAACCAGACCATCGCGGCGTTCGAGATTGCGGCGGCAGAAATCACCGTGGGCGACATGCGCGCGTTCGAGGCGTCGACGGGGACACGCACGGGGCGGTCGTGTTTTGTCTGGACAGCCGAAGGGCGGCTGCGGTCGCGCGACGGGGCCTATTGGGGGGCGCCGGGGTTTGACGTGACCGACGATCATCCGGCGGCCTGCATCAATTGGGATGAGGCGATGGGCTATATCGATTGGCTCAACACGCAAGACGCGCGCGGCGGGTGGCGGCTCGCGTCGGAGGCAGAGTTCGAATACGCCGCGAGGGGAACTCTGGATCAGCAGTACCCGTGGCCCGGCGGGCTGAGTGCGATCTGCGAACGGGTGAACGGGGCCGGGGCCGAGAGCCGGTTCCGGCACCGCAACAACGCTTGCGACGACGGGACCGAGGCGCCTGTACCTGCGGGGGTGTTCCCGGTGAACCCGTACGGGCTGTCGCATATGATCGGCAACCTGTGGGAATGGACGGCGGATTGCTGGAACGGATCGCATCGCGGGGCCACGGCAGACGGGGCGGCGCGGACGGGTGGCACGTGCAGCAGCCGGGTGCTGCGGGGCGGGTCATGGGACGATCCGCCCGAGAACCTGCGGGTGAGCTACCGGGTGGGCATCCCCAAGACCCGCCGTCAGGCCAATGTCGGCTTCCGTGTGGCGCGGGATCAGGCTCCGGGCGGATAGGTCCGTTTTGGCCCTATTGTTTCGCGCGCGAAACATTGGGTCCGGAATGGACCTATTAAGGGTTTGGTAAGGTTGGGGAAGGGTATTAAGAAATATCGTTGTTGTATGATGGTTTAATTCGGCTGCGTTTGTATGAGTCGATGGACTGCAGGAAAAGACCACTGTTATTTACGAGGATCCATGACTTCAAGCATCCTGCCGTTAACAGCTGCTGCTGCAGTTTGACTGTTATAACGGACTGCGATTTTGTGATTTGAATTGATGGGTAGGTGATTCAAATCTGCTCGAAATGATTTTCTCCCAATTGTAGTAGTGATGATGTCGGCTCTGAAGCAGTTTTCGTAGGACTGCCAAAGTCGAATTTGCTCTTTCCCATGCCGCTCGCGAACATAAATGAGATTCCTTCCTAGTTGTTGATTGAGTTGTCTTTCTAGAGAAAACTCCAGAAAGACAGTACCTTCTGAACCATTTATGCTTGGAGCATATTGTTGTGTAGGTGATCCTAAAATTTTGAAGTCTTTAGGTAAATCAACTAGAGGATACTTGTTTGGTATTGTTACATCGTATTCTTGAATTGGGTTTTCTCCATTCACACAAAATCTATCAATTGTTCTGCCATACAAAACTAAGGCGTTTATATTTTTGTACCTTGGAAGTGCGTCGAATACTTTATCGAAAATAGGGTCAATTGTATCAAGAATATGCTCGCCATCTTCAAACGGAACTTCAATGTACAAAACGCCCGGGAAGCCGTTGGGTATTTGGGTATTTGCGTACTTTATGTGTTTTAAGATGCGCTTTAGTAAGTCGGTTTGAACGTGCGGAGTGCCGGAAAAGGCACATGGATTTCGATATTTTGGCGTTCCGTCAGGATTGACTGTGAATTCCCCTTCCAGCCAGCCATACTCTTTCTTTTCTAGGTTTAGTGTGCCATTAGTCCATATGTCAGGTTCAGAAATCTTTTCGCAATAAAGCTCGATTCCATTTTTTACAGTTACTTTTCTTTTAAGAGTGTCGCGCTCTATCATTCTTGACAGTTTATCTATGGTTTCATTTATATCTTTTCCGCTAATTTCACGGGTGGCGAGCAGTGAAACATTCCAACACTTCTTCTCGCGCACTAATTTTCGAACTACGAGATTTCCAATCTGACTCCAAATTTTTCTTTCTCGCACCTTTTGGCTCTCAAGGCTCTTGCATTCAATAAATGTGGTGCCATAAGTAGTATTTATTGCAAAGTCTGGCGTTTTGCGATTGTAGCTGTCGCTTTCTGGTACTGTATTTATGTCAAAATGTGATTTGATGTATAGGGAGAAAATATTGGCCTCGAAAAGGCCGGAATAAAACTTATTCTGCTCTTCGATGGCTGAAATTATTCTATCTAATTTTGATTTTGGCTCAATATCAGTTAGACTTATTGCTGAGTGAATGAATAGAAGGCTTTCAGTTGAGAACTGAAATCTTTTTGATTTAATACTTCGCTCAGTCTCTTTTGGGATTCTTTTTCTCAAGTTTTCAAGCGGATGGGTTTGCTGCGTGAATAACTCATGCTGTGCGAGAGTTAAATTCCTCACGTCCTGAATTTCGCTTCCAGTTTCGGTAAATAATCGCGAATCGAACATTGAAAAAATTTGATCGCATACCGAAGAAATATTGTTGAGATCTATTTCCATAAGACTCTCTTATATTGGATGAGCTTTCTATTTCTCTGATCGACTTATTTATCCCCTGTTCTAGGGAGGCGTTGTCGCATTTTGTTGCCTCAGAGTGTATATGTGGACATGAGCATATTTAACAAGAGTATTCACGACTAAGCAATTTTCTGCACCAAGGAAATTAAAGCAACTGTTTTATTGAAAATTGCTTTGATCTTCTTCGGATGTGGCCGGGATAAATCGAGGGATTCGGCGGTTGGGTCGCCTCCGCGCGCGTCGGCGATGCGCGGCGGGTCGACGGTGTGCGGAGAAGCGGCAATTTGGTGGGGCCAGTGCTCCACTTTGAACTTCTTCGGATATGGCTGGGATAAATCAAGGGATTCGACGGTTGGATCGCCCCCGCGCGCGTCGGTGATACGCGGCGGGGTGGCTGTGTTCGGTTTGGTGAGGTGGGTGATGCGTGTGAACACGCTCTCTACGGGACGGTGACGCTCTGGCGATGAATTTTTTCCGTTCACCTGTGACCCTGTTCACATCCCGAGCCCTGCGTTTTTGGCAAGATACCCCCATGGCTCGATACCGGGGCCGCCAAAACACCTACCCACCGAAGGAAATTCATCATGACCTATTTTACATCTGCATTGACCGGGGTGGCCATGTTCTGTGCCGCGAGTGTGTCGGCCACAACCATCCAAGAGATGCCGACCCAATATTTCGACTCCGTCGCGGCCAAGCTGCTCATGGCCGGGTACAGAGACATTCACATGGTCGATCAAGAGAGATTCACGCTGGCCGCGTTTGACAGCGATGGCAGCGAAGTCTTGATCGTCGTGCATCCGACAAGCCGGCAAATCCTGCGTCAGAGCTTTGTTCACAGCAGCGACGAGTAAGTATTGATACTGCAAGTTATTCACCAAAAACAATTTTTGGCGATGCGGGTCACACCGCATCGCCACAGTCATTTGTGCGGGCTGCGGTTTTGGCCTGTGCCCGTCGGCGGGTCGTTGGGGTTTTTACGGTGGGCGTATTGGCCCTGCTGTGCAGCGTTGCCGGGATCGCTTGGCGGGTGGCGTTTCCCATGAGCGCGGTTCGGGATGAGCGCGAGGCGGCGCTGCGTACGTGCTACCTGTTTGCGGGCCTCACCCCGGAAAGCCTTGCACCGCTTGCCCGCGCCAGTTCGATCCGCGTCATCCCCCCGGGCACCGAGATTTTCGCAGCAGGCGACACGGCCGACGGTCTAAGGGTGGTGATTTCCGGGCAGGTGCGCCTGTGGATCGCGGACCGGGACGGGCGGGAGCTTACGCTGCATTTTGCCGAGGCGGGTGACTCGTTCGGAGAGATCGCGTTGCTTGACAGTTTGCCCAGGTCTGCGGCGGCCACGGCCTTGGAGACAACGCGCTGTCTGTTGCTTCCGGTGGCTGCGGTGGAGAACACGCTTGCCGCCGATCCGGCCGTCGCGCGGCACCTGATCCTGTCGCTGTGCACGATCCTGCGGCGCAATGTCGACACGATTGGCGGTTTCGCCTTTTCCGGTCTGGATGCGCGTCTGGCGCGGCGGCTTTTCGATCTGGCCCACAGCCATGCCGAGATCGAAGGCCCATCTGCGCGTTTCACGCGCCGGTTCTCGCAGACTGATCTGGCGCAGTTGCTGGGGGTGACGCGCGAGGCGATCAACAAAAAGCTTCGTGCGCTTGAGCATGATGGGCTTGTTCTGCGCGAGGGCGGGTCTTTGCGTCTTCCGGACTTGCCCGGTCTTGCGGCGCGCGCAGAGATCGAAAGGCGTATGGGGCTGGGGTGACGCAGTTTTGGTAAGGGCGTACGGCACGAAGGCTTTCTGCCGTTTCGTCTGGTTCTCCCGCCATGCGTGCCACCCGCTGCGTCACCCCGGTCCGCAATTGACCCCACCCCGGACCTCTGCCACACAAGAGACTGCGTTACAGCCAAGGGGCCCGACTGCGGGCGCGGGACATGAAAGTTATCATCTGCGGAGCAGGTCAGGTCGGCTGGCAAATCGCGCGGCACCTTTCAGGTGAGCGCAATGACGTAACGGTTGTGGACAACAACCCCGATCTGGTGCGCCGCGCGACGGATGCGCTGGATGTGCAGGGGATCGCGGGCTTTGCGTCTTATCCGGATGTGCTGGATCAGGCGGGGGCGCGGGACGCGGATATGATCATCGCGGCGACCCATTCGGACGAGGTCAACATGGTGACCTGTCAGGTGGCGCATTCGGTGTTCTCGATCCCGCGCAAGATCGCGCGGCTGCGGTCGAAATCCTATCTGACGGCAATTTATTCAGACCTGTATCGCCGCGATCACATGCCCATCGACGTGGTGATCAGCCCCGAGATGGAGGTCGCCGAGGCGGCGTTGCAGCGTCTGAACGCCCCGGCGGCCTTCGATACGGAAAAGTTTCTGGATGGTGATGCGGCGCTGATGGGTTTGACCATCGACGACGATTGTCCGATCGTGAACACGCCGCTCAAGCAGCTGACGGATCTGTTCTCGACGCTGCGGAGCATCGTGGTGGGCATTCGCCGCGAGGGCACGTTGTTTGCACCGGAATCAAACGACCAGATTTTTGCGGGCGATTCCTGTTACGTGATGTCTCACAACGAGGATGTGCGCCGTACGCTCGAGATTTTCGGCAAGACCCATCACAAACAAGAGCGGGTTGTGATCATCGGCGGTGGCAATGTCGGGCTGATGGTCGCGCGCGATCTGGAACAGCGGGCAGACCGGGTGCGGGTCAAGGTCATCGAACGCAACCGCAAGATCGCAGAACGGGCGGCCGAGGCGCTGGAGCGGACGATTGTTCTGAATGGCGACGGGTTGGATGTGACGCTTTTGGCCGAGGCCAATATCGAACGCGCGGATGCGGTATTGTGTGTGACCGATGACGACAAGACCAACATGCTGGCGGCGGTGCGCGCTAAATCCGAAGGCTGCCGGATGGCGATTGCGCTGATCAACGACCCGACCTTGGAGCCGTTGATGGAGCCGCTGGGGATCGACGCCTATATCAACCCGCGCTCGGTCACGGTGAGTTCGATCCTGCGCCATTTCCGACACGGTCGGGTGCGCGCGGTCTATTCCATTGGCGATGCCGAGGCCGAGGTGATCGAGGCAGAGGTCTTGTCGACCTCGCCGATGGCTGGACAAAAGCTGCGCGATATCGACTTCCCCGAAGGTGTGCTGGTCGGTGCGGTGCGGAAGGCCGGCAAGGTCAAGCGCCCGACCGGGTCGATGGTGATCGAGGAGGGGGATCAGGTGGTGCTCTTCACGCTGGCCAAGGACGTGCCGGAGGTCGAACGCCTGCTTCAGGTCTCGATCGACTTCTTCTGATCCGATGGCGCTGCTCTATCGCCTGCCGTTGCTATTGCTGCTGACCGGACTGGCGTCGGTGTCGATGATCGTCCCGGCGTCGGTGGCGCTTTGGGCTGAGGCGTATCAGGATGCGCGGTCCTTCTTTTATTCCGGGTTGGTGGGGCTCATCTTGTGCAGTCTGATCGGGTTTGCACTGGCCAACCGACCGCACAATCGCAATGCGATCCGTCAATTGATGGCTCTGTTGGGCAGTTTCCTGATCCTTCCCGCCGTAATGGCGGTGCCGTATTACGAATCGATCCAGACCACGAATTTCCTCAACGCCTATCTCGATATGGTGTCGAGCCTGTCGACCACGGGTTTGCCTTTGTTCGAGGCTCAACGCCTGTCGATGGCCGAACATCTTTGGCGGGCACAGGTGGCGTGGATGGGCGGTTTGCTGATGTGGGTGGCAGCTGCGGCCATTCTTGCACCGTTGAACCTTGGCGGGTTCGAAGTGACGTCCCTGGGAGAGCCGGGGCAGGATGTTGTCGTGGGGGCTGCGCGGCGGGACACGTCCAACCCGGCCAGCCGGTTGGCCCGAAGCGCCGCAGTCTTGGTGCCGACCTATGCACTTCTGACGCTGGCACTGTGGGTGTTGCTGCTGGTGGCCGGGGACACGCCGTTCATTGCCCTGACCCATGCGATGAGCGTGATGTCGACATCGGGCATTTCACCTGTTGGCGGTCCAACAGGCGCCAGCAGTGGCCTTGCCGGGGAGGCCATCATGGCGGTTTTCCTGCTTTTTGCCCTGTCGCGGGTCACGTTCTCGCGCGACACCAGCACGGCACAGAAAGCCGGGTTGCTGTTCGACCCCGAGTTCCGGCTGGGGCTGGCCATCGTCTTGACCATTCCGACCGTGCTTGTGCTGCGCCATTTCGTGGCCGCGTTGGATATCGGCGACCAGAACAACGTGGTGGCGGCGTTGCGCGCCTTCTGGGGGGCGGCCTTTACTGTGCTGTCATTCCTGACGACCCATGGTCACGCCAGCGTGGACTGGGTCGACGCGCAGGCTTGGTCGGGGTTGGAGACGCCCGGGCTGATCCTGATGGGGCTTGCGCTGATCGGTGGCGGCGTTGCGACAACGGCTGGCGGGGTCAAGCTGATGCGGGTCTTCGCGCTGACCCTCAATGGCATGCGCGAGGTGGACCGGTTGGTGCACCCGTCCTCGGTTGGACGGGCAGGCCTTGTATCACGGCGCACTCGGCGCGAAGGCGCGTTCATCGCCTGGGTGTTTTTCATGATCTTCGCCATCACGTTGGCGGCCACCACCGTCGCGCTGGCCGCGTTCGGCATCCCTTTCGAGCAGTCATTGGTGCTTGCAGTGGCCAGCCTGTCGAACTGTGGCCCTCTGATCGAGGTGGTCGAGGCCGGACGGCTGACGTTGATTGAGCTTGGCCCCGGACCCAAAGTCATAGCGGCGATCGCGATGATCATGGGGCGTCTTGAAATGCTGGCACTTGTGGTGATTTTGACGCCAGATCTCTGGCGCGATTGAGCCTTGGCGGCACTCTTGCCGAAATTCCTTGTTTTTCCACTGGAATTTACGTGAGTGCCAAGACATAGTGACCTCAAATCACGACCGTCGGCGCGACAAAAGCAAGAATAAAGGCTAATTTTATGGCATCTGATAAGCAGAACCTTCAGGACGCGTTTCTCAATCACGTCCGCAAGACGAAGGTGCCGGTAACTGTTTTCTTGATCAACGGCGTCAAATTGCAGGGCGTGATCACTTGGTTCGACAACTTCTGTGTGCTCCTGCGCCGCGATGGCCAATCCCAGCTTGTCTACAAGCACGCCATTTCGACGATCATGCCGGCACAGCCGATCAATCTGTATGACGGCGAAGGCGACAATTGAAAGAACATAAGGCGCGTGTGACCCCGGCGTGGGTTCTGCATCCTGACATCACCAGCGACCGGTCCCGCCGGGCCGCTGGACCTGCTCTGGAAGAGGCTGTGGCACTTGCCGCTGCCTTGCCGGGGCTCGAGGTTCTGGGCAGCAGCGTCGTGCGTCTGCCCAAGCCACATCCGGGCGCCTTGTTCGGTTCAGGCAAGATCGAGGAACTCAAGACGCTGTTCAAGGAACAGGACGTCGAATTGGTGCTTGTGGATGGACCGGTGTCGCCGGTGCAGCAGCGGAACCTTGAAAAAGCGTGGGGCGTCAAACTGCTGGATCGCACGGGGCTGATCCTTGAGATTTTCAGCGACCGGGCGGCCACCCGCGAAGGCGTGCTGCAGGTCGAGATGGCTGCACTCAGCTACCAGCGTACGCGACTGGTGCGGGCCTGGACCCACCTGGAACGCCAGCGCGGTGGGCTGGGGTTCGTGGGTGGGCCGGGTGAAACCCAGATCGAGGCTGACCGTCGTGCGATTGACGACCAGTTGGTCAACCTGCGACGGCAACTGGACAAAGTGGTCAAAACCCGCAGCCTGCACCGCGCGGCGCGGGCCAAGGTGCCGTACCCGATCGTGGCCCTTGTTGGATATACCAACGCGGGCAAGTCCACGCTCTTCAACCGCCTGACAGGGGCCGAGGTGATGGCCAAGGACATGCTCTTTGCCACGCTCGATCCGACCATGCGCGCGGTCAAGCTGCCCAATGGGCCGGATGTGATCCTGTCCGACACGGTGGGCTTTATCAGTGATCTGCCAACGGAGCTGGTTGCGGCGTTCCGCGCCACACTAGAAGAGGTGCTGGCGGCCGACCTGATCCTGCATGTGCGTGACATCAGCCACAGTGCCACCGAGGAACAGGCACAGGATGTGCGCGATATCCTGAACTCGCTTGGAGTGACCGAAACCACGCCACTGCTTGAGGTCTGGAATAAGATCGACGCGATGGACGATGAAGTGCGCGAGGCCACGCAGGCGCGTGCCGAGCGCAGCGCCGATGTGTTTGCAACCTCTGCACTGACCGGCGATGGGCTTGATGCGCTGCTGGGGGCGGTCAACCGCATCCTCGAAGGCGACCGCCGCGAAGAGACCCTGCATCTGGGCTTCGACGAAGGCCGTAAGCGCGCCTGGCTTTTCGACAAGGCGCTGGTCGAAGACGAAATCCAGGACGAGACCGGCTATACGGTGCGCGTGCGCTGGTCCGCAAAGGACGCCCGTCAGTTCGAAACGCTCTAGCGTCGCATCATCTGGTTTCTTTGGGCCAAAAATACCTCGGGGGAGTCGCCTTCGGGCGACGGGGGCAGCGCCCCCACGGCGCGCGCAGCGCGCCTCTGTCGGCGGGCTTCAGGCCCGTCGAAACCATATGTCTGCACCAACTATTCCCGCACCAACCGCGTTGCCCCCACAGAAGCCGCGCGTGCAAGGTCCACATCCAGTGACATCGGGATGTATTCTCCGCGCCGCCAAAGCGTGCCCAGATCATCGTAGTGGCGCGACAGAAAGTGGCCCGACTGCCCCGTCGACAGGATAAAGACCGAACTGTCGGGATCGGCGAAGTCGTATACACCGCGATAGGCTGCGCCGTGCACGTTGAGGAACGGATTGGGTCCTTCGCCCGCACCGCGTCCACGCATCAGCGTGTGATCGCCGCCCGACGTGCTTTGGCGGATGTTGGTGAAGTACCGCAGGATCGGCACTTCGCCCAGAACCGGATGGTCATGGGTCGCCTGATGGGCATCGCCCCAGCGCAGGGATTCGAGCGACGTGCCCCAGTTCTCGGAAATCCAGACAAGCGCATCATCCAGCGCCAGACGGGCGATGTCGGTGCAGGTTTCGTCGATCGCTGATCGGATGACGTTGCACCACGCGCTGGCGCCGTCCACATCACGGTATACCCTTTCGATGAACAGCGGCTCCACACGGGTGAATTCGGATGCGAGTGGACCAAGGTCGTCGCGGATCAGCCGTTCCTGCAACGCCCGCAGCCAAGCCGAATAAAGCAGGGGTTCGGGCATATGCTCGTTCATCTCGCCATTCCAATTGGCCAAGAGGTCGAGCGCGCGCTGGCGCAGCCGCTCTGGCGTGCCGTCTGGGGCGGCTTCTCCGGTGAACCACAGGTCTGCGCCGATCAATGGCAGCAAGGCACGGGCGGTGACCGACACGGTGTCGAGCTGCGCTTCAATAAAACTGTCGCGGGTGTGCACTTCGCGGCCCTGCATCAGGCCTTGCCACCGCATCACCCGTTGGCTGTCGCCCCAATCAAAGCTGACATGGAGCGGGAAGGGGCGGTCGACGGTCTTGTTGTTGGTGTTGCCGACGATGCCGCCCGTGGGGTTCAGGAAAACCGGGTTGGAGTCGTCGGGAAACACGCCTTGCCAGCGGTTCTCGGAGCGCCAGCCCAGCGACGGAAGGCGGCCCTGGCTTTGATGCCCCGCGTCTCGTCGAGGCATGGCGCCGACCAGTTTCATCGCGATGCTGTCGCCGTCGATCACGGTGAGGTTTTGCGATGGCGCAACAAACGCCTTTGAGACCGCCAGCGCGTCTTCGACAGAGGTTGCATACATCAGCGCGATTGCGGCGGACATCGAGGTGTCCCGCGGGCTGAGAGCGGTCCAGCTGAGTGCCGTGACGTGATCCGGCGGCGTGATGGTCGCAAGATCGAACTGTGTTCCGGGAAGAACAGGGCCATTGTCGGTCCAACGCAGGGTCAGGGTGACCGGTTCGGAATCCTTGATCTCGATAATGGAACGGCGGGTCACGAAGTTCTTGAAGCCGTCGGGTGTGCGGTATTGCTCGCGGTTATCGGGGTTCAGTTCTTCAATGAAGAGATCCTGATCGTCGAGGTAGGACGAGGTGAGCCCCCATGCGATGGCATCAGACCGTCCGGCCATGACCGCGGGGATGCCGGGAATCGTGGCGCCGATCACGCCGCCCGAGGACAGTTGCAAACGCGCCAGATACCATGTTGCGGGCGCGGTGAACTGTAAATGCGGGTCGTTTGCCATCAGCGTCGATCCGGTGGCGGACCGGGTTTCATCGGCCGCCCATGCGTTCGACGCGCCTGCCAACCCCCGGGGTGCAACTGGCCAGAACAGTGGGTCGGGGCCGCCTTGGGCAAACTGCGTTTCGCCGGAGGTGCCGGGGACAAGTTGGGCGTATTCCGGCAGGGCGGCGACGCCGGCACCGGGGATATCGGGTAGGATGTCGGCGAGCCGGTTTTCATCGGGCAGAAGCAAAGAGGTGCGGGCGCGCAGCACTTCCTCGCGCAGATGGCTGGAGAGTTGCAGCGCCATCAACTTGACCAATGCCAATGAATCCGCCGGTTGCCACGGGGCGAGGGGTGCGTTGAAGACAAAAAACTCAGGCGCGCCCCGCCCAAGGCTGTCGCGGTTGATCTCACTGATCCGGGCGTTGACGCCAGCGGCATAGGATTCCAGCGCATCAAGGGTGCGGGCATCCTGCGCGGCTACCGATTGTACCGCGCGGGGATAAATGTCCAGCCGTCGCAGAAGTTTGTCGGTTTCGACAGTGCGCGTGCCAAACAGTTCGGACAGGCGCCCCTGAGCGGTGCGTCGCATCAAGGTCATTTGCCACAGACGGTCCTGAGCATGGGCGTATCCAAGCGCGAAGAACGCGTCCCGATCCGAGGTCGAAAAGATGTGCGGCACGCCAGAATTGTCGCGCAAGATCTCGACATCAGCGGTTAGCCCGGACACGGGAACGGTGTTGTCGTATTCCGGCAGTGACCGCGAGGCGAGGTAATACACGATCAGAACTCCGATCGTCGCCAGAACGAGAGAGGCCGTGGTCAGCCACACCAGAGTTCTGAAGATCAGCGCCACGCGTCGTTCACCTTTCAAACCGGGTTTTGCCCCCATCATTTGGGCCCAAAACGGATACTTGCGTTGCCCTAACGAACACGCAAGCCCTTGCCAAGGGGGCGGTGCAGCGTCAGGTAAAGGCAGCAGAAAATTACCACAGAAGATAGGGAGCACGCGGCATGGCGAAAGTGGCATTCTTGGGTTTGGGGGTCATGGGCTACCCGATGGCGGGACATCTGGTCAAAGCCGGGCACGAGGTGACTGTGTATAACCGCACGGCGGCTAAAGCCGAGGCATGGGCCAAGGAACATGGCGGTTCGCATGCGTCTACCCCGCGCGAGGCAGCGGCGGGCTGTGACTTCGTGATGTCCTGCGTCGGCAATGACGACGACCTGCGCAGCGTATGTCTTGGCGAGGATGGCGCGTTTGCGGGCATGGCCGAGGGCAGCATCTTTGTAGATCACACCACCGTGTCGGCCAAGGTCACGCGCGAGCTATACGAGGCGGGTGCGGCGCGCGGCATCGCCTTTGTCGATGCACCGATCTCGGGTGGGCAGGCTGGTGCCGAAAATGGCGTGCTGTCGGTGATGTGTGGTGGGGATGAGGCGGTGTACGCCAAGGCCGAACCTGTGATCGACGCCTATGCCCGCATCTGCCGCCGCATTGGCGAAAGCGGCGCGGGCCAGATGACCAAGATGTGCAACCAGATCGCAATTGCGGGGCTCGTGCAAGGTCTGAGCGAGGCGCTGCATTTCGCCGAGAAGGCGGGCCTTGATGGTCGCGCGGTGGTCGAGGTGATCAGTCAGGGCGCGGCCGGGTCTTGGCAGATGTCGAACCGCTACGAAACAATGATCGACGACAAGTTCAACCACGGTTTTGCGGTGGATTGGATGCGCAAGGATCTTGGCATCTGTCTGGACACAGCAGATGAGGTGGGCGCGTCCCTGCCGGTGACGGCACTGGTCGATCAGTTCTACAAGGATGTGCAAAAGCTGGGGGGCGGGCGTTGGGACACGTCGAGCCTGATCAAACGCCTGCGTGAAATGGGGTGATCCGCTTGGGTGGGTGCGGTGCCGCATCCACCCGTTTCCGTGGGCGGAAACGGTCACTGGCGATTAAGCGCCTATCCGAGATCACGGTTTTATTTCAGTATCTTGTGGCGCGAATTGGCGATGATATCTGACTCCACGACGACACTGAGTCGTTGTTTGCGGCACAGACCGCAATGGAGATCAAACCTATCATGAAGAACGCAATTGTAACCCTTGGAACCGTGGTCGCTCTGACAGCCGGTTTGGCGCACGCGCAGGTTGCTGTGGAAGATACGGATAGCAATGGCAGCTATTCGATGGAAGAACTGATGGTATCCTATCCCGACCTGACAGAAGACGTGTTCGCTGCGGTCGATGTGGATGGCGACGGTGCTGTCAGCGCCGATGAGCTGGCCGCTGCACAAGACGCGGAGATCCTCGTCGCCAATTGATTGGCAGATCGGACCTCATGTGGGGCTTCGGGAAACCGAAGCCCTTTTGTTTTGTGCGGGTCTATTCGGTGTCCGTCGCGCGCAGCGACAAGACTGCGATGATTCCGATCACGCAGAGTCCGAGGACAGCCACGTTCACCGGTCCCGTATTCGCCACGATCACACCGACCAGCGCCCAGATCACGGTGATGCCGTATTCGGGTGCGCGATGCAGGCGGTATTGCACGATCAGCGCAAGCGCCAGTCCCAGTGATAGCGCGACGATGGCGGCCCATGTCGCGCTCAGTATGCCATACCCGCCCAGCAGCAGTCCGATGGACACAGACGAGGCCGCAGTCAGCCAACCGGCGTAGATCGCAACCGGGGCCTGCTGAAACCAGCGGTCGGTGTCACCGACCCGGAACAGGCTAAACAGGGCGGTTCCCAACATGGCAAGGATCAGAACGGTTGCCGCCAGAGGCGACAGATTCGCCACGGGAAGCCAGGTGGCGCCGATGGCAAGGCTCAGCACCAGCGGCGGTCGCATCGCTGTCCAATCGGGATCGTCGCTGCGCTTGATCAGGCCGAAGCCTGCACCTCCGATCAGCCAAAGATAGATCAGACCCCAGATCGAAAACGCATAGCCCGCAGGCTGCACCGGCGGGTCGTTCTGCGGCACTGGGAATTGGTCAGGTTCGAACCCGTTGAACCCTTGGGTGAACAAGGGGGACGCGGCAAAAAGAAGTGCCGCGCCAAGAACCAAAGCTGCCCAAACCCGTATCATCACTATGCCATCGCCCCGTCTGCTGCGATCCGTGTCTTGCCGCCCAGCCATGGGTGCAGCGCTTCGGGCAGGGTGACCGAACCGTCGGCCTCTTGTCCGTTTTCCAGAACCGCGATCAGGCAGCGTCCAACGGCAAGGCCCGACCCGTTGAGCGTGTGCAGGTATTCCGGTTTTCCACCGCTTGCCGGTTTGAACCGGGCGTTCATCCGGCGGGCCTGGAAATCGCCACAGACCGAGACCGAACTGATTTCGCGGTAGGTGTTCTGACCAGGCAGCCAAACTTCGATGTCATGGGTGCGGCGCGCGCCAAAGCCCATGTCGCCGGTGCAAAGCACAACCGTGCGATAGGGCAGGCCGAGCTTTTCAAGGATGCCTTGGGCGCAGCCTGTCATGCGGTCCAGCTCGTCGCGGCTGTGATCGGGATGCGTGATCGACACCATTTCGACCTTTTCGAACTGGTGCTGGCGCAGCATGCCCGCGGTGTCGCGCCCGGCGCTGCCCGCCTCAGACCGGAAGCACTGTGTGTGGGCGACATAGCGGCGGGGAAGATAGTCTTCGTCCACCGTTTCGCCGTTGACGATGTTTGTCAGCGGCACCTCGGCGGTGGGCACCAACCACCAGCCATTGGTGGTCTGGTAGCTGTCTTCGCCGAATTTCGGCAGCTGACCCGTACCATACATCATGTCGTCGCGCACAAGGACCGGGGTCCATGTCTCGGTCAGGCCGTTCTCGGTGATGTGTGTGTCCAGCATGAATTGCGCCAAAGCCCGGTGTACCCGCGCCACGGCACCCGACATCACGACAAAGCGTGATCCAGAGAGTTTGGCGGCGGTTTCAAAGTCCAACCCGGTTTGAACACTCGCGATTTCGAAATGTTCCTTGGGCTGGAAATCAAATTGGCGCGGTGTGCCCCAACGGTGGACTTCGACATTGTCGGCTTCGTCCGCGCCATCGGGCACGTCTTCGAAGGGCAGATTTGGCAGACCTTCGAGCAGCTTGGTCAACTGGTCGTCCAATTCCTTCGCACGGCTCTGCATGTTGATAGTTTTGGATTTCTTTGCCGAAATCAGTTCTCGTAGACGGCTGAATTCTGCTTCATCGCCACCTGATTTAGCGAAACCAATTGCGGTGTTTGCGGTGTTTCTTTCGGCTTGCGCGGTTTCAGCCTCGAGGATAGCGGCGCGGCGGGCTTCGTCGATGCGCAGAACTTCGGACGAGACCGGCTCCAACCCACGGCGCGACAGGGCTGCGTCGAACGCAGCGGGGTTCTCGCGGATGGCTCGGATGTCATGCATGGGTCTTGTCCTTCTGACTCGCAACTATGATGGGCGGCGTTATGCACCGGAATGCGGGGCTTTGGTAGGGGGTCAGGGCCGGGGCACGCGCGACACAGGGACCGCCAATGCGCCGGTCTGTCCCATGGCGCTGATCACACCTGCGACTTCCCAGTGTGCGCCGACCCGCGCCAACACGGGGCCGCCGGAATTGCCTGGGGTCACTGGGCAGTCCAGACGCAACAATGCCGAGGTGATCTGCCCATCGCAGCCGAACGACGCGCCCAGCATATGCGGACGGCGCGTGGAATAGCCCAGGATGCCATAGGGCGCGCTGGTTTCGGTTGCGACAAGGGGCAGCGGGGTGATCTTGGACACCCGCTCCAGCGTGAGGATTGCCACATCGAACCGCACATCAAGCTGGCCTTCCGAATAGGCGCGAGGATGTATCCAGACCGCGCGCCCCGGTACGCTGTCCGCCGCCGTGCCACGCAACCAGCCCGCGACAAAGGTGAATTCATGCGGCAAGGGGCCAAGTCCATCGGTGCCAGCCACGCAATGTGCCGCCGTCAGCACCTTGTCCGGTGCTATCAATGTGCCCGTGCACATTTCGCGTGTGCGGTAGCCTGCAGCATTGACCCGCCCCACCGCTTGCCAAAGCGCATGATCCTGTGCGGGCAGCACCGGGAGACCCTGCGCTGCCAGCGCGTTGGACCAGAAAAGCAGGACAAGGGGTAAGATCGCTTTCATGTCATACATGTAAGGCGCAAAACCCGGACCGCTACAATGCGGTAGGACAAACGCTGCAGACAATTTCAGTGTGAAGGCCAGCGTCGGTTTGCGTCTGCGTGCACGCGGCGTCAAAGACAACCGAACCCGCCTTGCAAAGCCCGACCCGGCAACATAGGTTCCGCCCAAATTTATGGCCAGATATCGCGGGGGTGTGCCCCGCCATCTTCAAGGAGCACGCCCATGGAAGGCAACGCAATTGCCCAGTTCGTCCCGCTTATCCTGATCTTCGCGATCATGTATTTCCTGCTGATCCGTCCGCAGCAGAAAAAGATGAAAGAGCATCAGAAAATGGTCGAAGGCCTGCGTCGTGGTGATGTTGTCATCACTCAGGGTGGCCTGATCGGTAAGGTTGTGAAGGTCAAGGAAAACAACGAATTGGACGTTGAGATCGCCGAAGGCGTCAAGGTCCGCGTTGTGCAGAACACAGTCGCCACTGTGGTGTCCAAGACCGAACCCGCAAACACCTGATCCCCCACTGATTAACAGACCGCATCGGACCGTTCGCTCATGCTTCAGATCGACCTATGGAAGCGCCTCCTGATCTGGACCACCGTTGCGGTGGGGCTTGTTCTGGCGTTGCCCAACCTGTTTTATCCGCGTGTCGAGCAACACAATGACGCCGTCGCCGCGATCGAGTTGTCGGGTGAGTCCCCTGAACTTCTGACACAGGCCGAGAGCTGGCCGTCATTTCTGCCATCTGGTCTGGTGAACCTTGGACTTGATCTGCGGGGCGGCGCGCATCTTCTGGCAGAGGTTCAGGTGCAGGACGTCTACGCGGCTCGCCTCGAGGCGCTCTGGCCCGAGGTGCGCGATGTTCTGCGTCCCGAACGGGACACGGTGGGCACGATCCGGTTGCAGCCGTCAGCAGCAGGAGAGTTGCGCGTCCGTATCTCGCAGCCCGAGGGCATGACGCGGGCGCTTGAACTGGTGCGGGGATTGGCGCAGCCGGTGGTCTCGGTGACAGGGGCGCTCAGCAACGATCTGGAAGTGGTGTCAGATGGGGCCGACATCGTTGTGACTTTGTCGGAGGCCGAACAGATCGCCACTGACGAACGCACGATGCAGCAGAGCCTCGAAATCATCCGCCGCCGGATTGACGAGGTTGGTACACGCGAGCCGACAATTCAACGTCAGGGCAGCGACCGCATCCTGATCCAGGTGCCGGGCATCGGATCGGCGGCCGAGCTGAAGGAAATCATCGGCACAACGGCGCAATTGACGTTCCAGCCCGTGATCGGCCGCAGCGACGACGCCAATACCTCGCCGGGTGTGGGCAACGAACTGCTGCCGTCGCTGGATGAGACAGGCGTGTTCTATATCCTTGAACAAGCCCCTGTCGTAACCGGAGAAGAGCTTGTCGACGCTCAGCCTGCGTTCGACCAGAATGGGCGCCCGGCCGTGAATTTCCGGTTCAATCCCACGGGCGCACGCAAATTCGGTGATTACACAGCCGCCAATATCGGCAATCCCTTTGCCATCGTGCTGGACGAAGAGGTGATCAGCGCCCCGGTGATCCAGAGCCATATTCCCGGCGGGTCCGGGATCATCACGGGCAGTTTCTCGGTCGAGGAAAGCACACAGCTTGCCGTGCTGTTACGGGCAGGGGCGTTGCCTGCCGGGTTGGAGTTTCTCGAAGAGCGCACCATTGGCCCAGAGCTTGGGCAAGACAGCATCGACGCCGGGCGCATCGCCACCTTGGTTGCCTTTGGCGGAGTGCTGGTCTTCATGGCACTGAGCTATGGCCTTTTCGGGATTTTCGCGAATGTCGCGCTCATCATCAATATCGGCTTGATCTTTGGCCTGTTGAGCATGATCGGCGCAACACTGACCCTTCCCGGCATCGCGGGTATCGTGCTGACCGTCGGTATGGCGGTGGATGCGAACGTTCTGATTTTCGAGCGTATCCGGGAAGAGCTGAGAACAGCCAAAGGCCCGGCGCGCGCCATTGAACTGGGCTATGAAAAGGCGCTGTCGGCCATTCTGGACGCCAACATAACGACCTTCATCACGGCCGTGATCCTGTTTGTCATGGGCTCTGGCCCGGTGCGTGGTTTTGCGATCACGCTTGGGCTGGGCATCCTGACTTCGGTCTTCACTGCCATTTTTGTCACCCGGCTTCTGATCGTGATCTGGTTCGAACGCCGTCGCCCCAAGACGATCGAGGTCTGATATGCGTTTGCGACTGGTCAAACAGAACACGAATTTCGACTTCTTCAACCGCTGGAAGCTTTGGTTTGGCATTTCCGCGTTCTTGGTGGTCTTGTCTTTCGGATCGTTCATCCTTCAGGGCTTGAACTACGGCATCGACTTCCGGGGCGGGACCACGATCCGCACGGAAAGCCCGCTTCCGGTGGATGTCGGCGTCTACCGCGATGCCATCGGCGCGCTGGATCTGGGCGACATCACGATCTCGGAAGTCTTCGATCCAACCTTCGGCCCAGAGCAGAACGTCGCCATGGTACGCATCCAGGCACAGGACGGCGAGGAATCGGTGAGCACTGCGGTCATCGAAGCGGTCGAAGCGGCATTGGTCGAAGTGCGCCCGGATATCAAGTTTGTCTCGGTCGAATCGGTCGGCCCGAAAGTGTCGGGAGAACTGATCCAGACGGCGGCGATTGCTGTGGTCCTCGCGATTGGTGCAGTGTTGATCTACATCTGGTTGCGGTTCGAATGGCAGTTCGCCTTGGGGGCGGTGCTTGCACTGGTGCATGACGTGATCCTGACCATCGGCATCTTCTCGGAGCTTCAGATTAAGTTCGATCTGGCGATCATCGCGGCTTTGCTGACCATCGTCGGCTATTCGCTCAACGACACTGTGGTGGTGTTCGACCGGGTGCGTGAAAACCTGATCAAGTACAAGAAAAAGGACCTCAAAGAGGTTCTGAACATCTCGATCAACGAAACTCTCAGCCGTACGTTCATGACCTCGGCCACCACGCTGCTGGCGCTGATCGCGCTGTTCGTATTGGGCGGTGACGTGATCCGCGGCTTCGTCTTTGCGATGATCTGGGGTGTGATCGTGGGCACCTATTCGTCGATCTTCGTGGCCTCGGCAATCCTGCTTTGGCTGGGCGTGAAACGCGACTGGACCAAACCGACGGACACAACGGGAAACCAGTTTTCCAACGTCGATGCCTGAGGTCGTTCTGGCTGCGCTGGAGACAGCGGGGCTGGGCTGGCTGATCCTGATCACGATCGTTGCCGGCATCGTCTATGGTTTTGCCGGTTTCGGTGCGGCGCTGATCTATATGCCGGTTGCGGTGATATTTCTGGCACCCGTCATGGCCATCGCGGCGTTTTCGGTGTCGGCCATGTCGTCTGTTGTGACGGTGTTTCCCAAAGCTTTGCCGCTGGTCAACCGCAAGGCTGTGACGGTTCTCATATTGTCGGCCACGGTATCGGCTTCGTTCGGGATATGGGTGCTGCGGGTGACGGATGTCATCGTGATCCGCTGGGCTGTTGTGATCTTCTGCGGTTTGACGCTTGTCGCGTTGATTGCGGGATGGCGCTACCGCGTGGAGCCAACCACGGGCACCCGGGTGATGATTGGTGGCGCCGCTGGCTTTGTCGGCGGGTTGAGCGGATTGATGGGGCCAATCATGGTGCTGTTCCAATTGGCTGGGCGCGACAGCATTTCCACGACCCGAGCGACCACCGTGGTGTTCCTCACGGTGACCAGCATGCTGATGCTGCCTTTGATGGCGGTGCAAGGGGTGCTCACCGCGAAGGCAGTGGCGCTTGGGGTCGTGTTGCTGGTGCCGTATGGGATCGGCGCGTTGATTGGACAGGCCTTGTTCCGCCCCGAGCGCGAACGGTTTTATCGCGCAGTGGCCTATGCCATTATCGGGCTTGCCACGCTGGCCGGAGTGCCGATCTGGAACGGAATGTAACGGAAAGGGAAAGAGATGCGTTTGAACGAAGTGGTCTATACCGACGCGCACCCGATCGAGGGTTATGGTCCGGGGTTCTTCCGAATTGGTGGTATAAGACACGCCGCTCCGCTGGTGACTGGCCCGTCAGGTACGGCCCCTTGGGGTGGGTATGATGATGCGGAAACGCTTTTGCCCTTTGAGGGAAACGTGGATGTGCTGTTCATCGGCACGGGCGACGACATTGCACATATCCCAGCCGGGCTGCGCGATGTGTTGGAAGCACGTGGGATCGGTGTCGAGGTGATGAGTTCGCCCGCCGCGTGCCGGACCTACAATGTTCTCCTCTCCGAGGGGCGCAGGGTCGCTTTGGCATTGCTTCCCGTTGGAGCAGAGAGCTGATGCGTCGACGCATCGTTGCTTTTCGTTGACGGAGAGCACGCGCGTCTTCGAATTCGGAAAAGCGACACTTTCGCGCTTTTGCCCGCGACAGGCTTGGTCTAAGCCGAACCCATGGTTCTGACTGTACGCGATCTGGCTGTCACCCGTGGCGGCCTTGCCATTCTCGAAGGGGTGTCGTTCGAGCTGAACGCAGGCGAAGCGCTGGTGCTTCGCGGCCCGAACGGCGTTGGCAAAACTACCCTGTTGCGCAGCATTGCCGGGTTACAACCACCCGAGATTGGCACCGTCACCGGAGCCGAAGACCAGATCGCCTATGCCGCGCATTCCGATGGCCTCAAGGCCATGTTAAGCGTCACCGAAAACCTGACGTTCTGGGCCTCGGTCTTTGGTCTGTCGGACATCGAACACGCGATCGAGGCCTTCGATCTGGCGGACCTGCGCAACCGGATGGCGGGCACGCTGTCGGCGGGGCAGAAACGGCGACTGGGGCTGGCCCGACTGATGGTAACCGGCCGTCCGATCTGGGTCTTGGACGAACCGACTGTGTCACTTGATGTGGCGTCGGTCGCGCTCTTTGCGGATGCGGTGCGCGGGCATCTCCATAATGGTGGCAGCGCATTGATGGCCACGCATATCGACCTTGGCTTGGCCGAGGCCCGTGTTCTTGACCTGACACCCTTCAAAGCTGCCCCCCGCACGCGCCAAATGGACGAGGCCTTTCTATGAGGGCGCTCTTGGCTCGCGACCTGATGCTTGCGATCCGCGCAGGAGGGGGCTTCGGCCTTGGTCTGGCATTTTTCCTGATCGTCACCGTTCTGGTGCCCTTTGGCGTCGGACCGCAGACAGACCTCTTGTCGCGCATCGCACCCGGCATCCTGTGGATCGGTGCGTTGCTGGCTTGCCTCTTGTCGCTCGACCGCATCCTTGCGCTTGATTGGGAAGACGGATCGCTTGATCTGCTGGCCACAGCCCCCTTGCCGATGGAAGGCATCGTGTCGGTCAAGGCGCTGGCGCATTGGATCACCACAGGTCTGCCTTTGGTGCTGGCCGCGCCGGTTCTGGGCGTGCTGCTCAGCCTGCCTCTGCCAGCATACCAATGGGTGGTGATCAGCCTCGCGGTCGGCACACCCGCGCTCAGCGTGATCGGCACCTTCGGCGCGGCGCTGACCGTAGGGATCAAACGCGGTGGTCTGCTCATGTCGCTGCTCGTTCTGCCGCTTTACGTGCCGACACTGATTTTCGGGGCCGAGGTTGCGCGGCGCGGGGCCGAGGGGCTGACCGTGCAGGCGCCATTGCTGCTTTTGGCGGGGATCAGCTTTGGTGTGATCGCGCTTTTGCCCTTTGCCAGCGCTGCCGTGCTGCGGATCAATCTGCGGTAACACGTCCCATGCGTTTTTTTGAATTGAAGACGCCCCCAAAACCGCCTACCTGACTGTCATGTCATTGTGGGAATACGCAAATCCTGTGAAGTTCATCCGCACCACCGATAAGGTGTTGCCGTGGGTATGGGCATTGACAGGCATCTGTCTTGTGACAGGCTTGGTCTGGGGCTTTTTCTTCACGCCTGACGACTTCCGGCAGGGATCAACCGTCAAGATCATCTATATCCACGTGCCGTCGGCGCTGATGGCGATCAATGCGTGGCTGATGATGCTGGTCGCGTCCCTGATCTGGATCGTGCGCAGACACCATGTCTCTGCACTGGCCGCGCGCGCGGCCGCCCCGGTGGGGGCTGTGATGACCATGATCGCGCTGGCAACCGGTGCGTTCTGGGGACAGCCGATGTGGGGCACTTGGTGGGCATGGGATCCGCGCCTGACCTCGTTCCTGATCCTGTTCTTGTTCTACCTGGGCTACATGGCCCTGTGGGAGGCGATCGAGAACGACGACACTGCTGCTGATCTGACGTCGATCCTATGTCTTGTGGGATCTGTGTTTGCGGTGCTCAGCCGCTATGCCGTGAACTTCTGGAATCAGGGCCTGCATCAGGGGGCGACGCTCAGCCTTGATAAGGAAGAGAATATCTCGGATGTGTTCTGGTTCCCGCTTCTGGTCTGTATCGCTGGCTTTGTACTGCTGTTCATCGCGCTGGTGTTCCTGCGCACGCAAACCGAGATTCGTGCACGCCGAACAAGGGCGCTTTTGGCGCGCGAGGGGCAGGCATGATGCCCGATCTTGGTAAATACGCCTTTGCGGTTCTCAGCTCGTATGGTGTGACCATCATTCTGTTGTCGGTGATCGTGGTGATCAGTTTTTGGCGCGCCCGCAAGGTACGGGCCGCATTGGATGAGATCGAAAACCGGCGGGGCAACTGATGGCGAAAATCTCTCCGCTGATGATTTTGCCGCCGGTGATTTTCGGAGCCTTTGCCGTTATGGCCTATGTCGGCATGTTCCGCGAAGACCCCCAAGGTTTGCCATCGACGCGCATCGGCCAGCCGGCACCCCCGATCACCGAGGTGCCTTTGACCGACTACACGGCCTTTTCGCCCGAGATGCTGACCACGGGCGAAGTCACTTTGGTGAATTTCTGGGCCAGTTGGTGCCCGCCATGCCGCGTTGAACATCCCAAACTACTGGAAATGCAGGCCGAGGGGATGCAGATCATTGGCGTGAACATCCGCGATCAAGAAGGCAATGCCAGCAAGTATCTCGAAGAGGACGGCAACCCGTTTGCCGCCGTGCCATTCGATCCAGCTGGGCGCACGTCTATCGACTGGGGCGTGACTGCGCCGCCTGAGACCTTCATCGTGGATGGGGATGGTACGGTGCTGTTCCGGTTCGCAGGCCCGTTGGTCGGCTCGGACTATGAACAGCGGTTCGCGCCAGCGCTTGAACGGGCGCTGGCGAACTAGCTCTTACGGAAGTAGCGCCGGACCCGCATCGGGGATTCCCGCGAACACGCTTGCACCTGCGAGTAAAAGCAGGGCTGCGGTCTGAATGATCGTCAAAATCTTCATCGTACAACTCATCGGTAAGTGTGCCTGTGTCGAGGATAAGTGGGGCATTCGTTTGGAATTTGTAGGGTCCAAGCTGTCACATGCGACAACTTGAACCAAATTTTGAATATCTTTTTCATTTTTGTGCAGATTTCTGCCGATGATGCTCGCCATTTCGGCAGCGCGGTAATCTGATCTGTCGTTTTCTTGATCTTCAGGTGTGTTTAGGTGGCCGGAACGAAAACAGGCGGGCCATTGCCCGCCTGTTTTGCCGTGTGTTTCGGACGCCTGCCTTGTGGACAGGCCTTTGCGACGCTTATTCCGCTGCAACCACGTCGCGGCCAGCAAGATCGCGCAGCACGTAATGCAGGACACCACCGTTCTCGATGTATTCGATCTCGATTCCAGTATCGATCCGGCACTTGAGCGTGATCGTCTTTTCGGACCCGTCCGCAAAGGTGATGGTGCAGGGCACTTCGGCCAGCGGAGTGATGGTGTCGAGACCGTGGATCGACACGGTTTCTTCACCACTCAGACCCAGCGACTTGCGCGTGTCACCACCGGTGAATTCGAACGGGATCACGCCCATACCAACGAGGTTCGAGCGGTGGATACGTTCAAAGCTTTCGGCGATCACAGCTTTCACGCCCAAAAGCGCTGTGCCTTTAGCGGCCCAGTCACGGGACGATCCAGCGCCGTACTGTTCACCACCGAAGACCACGAGCGGAACGCCCGCCTCTTGGTACGCCATTGCGGCGTCATAGATGGACGTTTCCTGACCATTGGGGCCTTTGGTGTAGCCGCCTTCGACCCCGTCCAGCATCTCGTTCTTGATGCGGATGTTGGCAAAGGTGCCGCGCATCATGATCTCGTGGTTGCCACGACGCGACCCGTACGAGTTGAACTCGCGCTGGGGCACCTGACGTTCGATCAGGTATTTGCCTGCCGGGGTGGTGTCCTTGAACGAACCGGCGGGGCTGATGTGGTCGGTGGTGATCATGTCACCCAAGAGCGCCAGAACCTTGGCACCTTCGATGTTCTCGATTTTCTTGGTATCCATCGTGATGCCCTGGAAATAGGGCGGGTTCTGCACATAGGTCGAGCTGGGCGGCCAATCATAGGTCTTGGCGTCAGTGGTTTCGACACCCTGCCATTTCTCATCGCCTTTGAACACGTCGGCATATTTCGACTGGAACGCCTCGCGGGTCACGGTCTGCTCGACCAGTTCAGCCACTTCCTTGGAGGTCGGCCAGATGTCCTTGAGGTAGACATCATTCCCATCCTGATCCTGACCAAGCGGTTCGCGGGAGATGTCGACGTTCATGTCACCGACCAGCGCATAGGCTACCACGAGGGGCGGAGAGGCAAGGTAGTTGGCGCGCACATCCGGGGAAATCCGGCCTTCGAAGTTGCGGTTGCCCGACAGGACCGATGTTGCAATCAGATCATTGTCGTTGATGCACTTGCTGATCTCGTCGGCCAGCGGGCCCGAGTTGCCGATACAGGTGGTGCAGCCATAGCCGACAAGGTTGAAGCCGATGGCGTCAAGGTCTTCCTGAAGATTGGCCGCTTCAAGATAGGCGGATACAACCTGGCTTCCGGGGGCAAGTGATGTCTTGACCCAAGGCTTGCGGGTCAGACCCTTTTCACGCGCCTTACGCGCCACAAGGCCTGCACCGATCATCACGTAAGGGTTCGACGTGTTGGTGCAGGAGGTGATCGAGGCGATCACGACCGATCCGTCATGCAGCTGGTAGTTGCCGTCCTTGCTGGCGACATAGCCCCGCTTGTGATGGCCTTCGTCACCCGGAATGTCGGTTGGTTCCGGCGCGCCGCCTTCACCTTCCCAGCGGATTTCCTCTTTCGGGCTGGCGTCTTTGCCCGAGCGCACACCCTTGACGTATTCGCCGAATGCGGTGCCGGCCGAGGTCAGCGCGATGTAATCCTGTGGGCGCTTGGGGCCCGAGATCGCAGGCACGATGGTGCCCATGTCAAGGTGCAGCGTATCGGTGTAAACTGGTGCATAATCCGCATCGCGCCAGAAGCCGTTTTCCTTGGCATAAGCTTCGACCAGCGCGATCCGGTCCATGTCGCGGCCGGTGGTCTTGAGGTAACGCAGGGTCTCGTCGTCGATCGGGAAGAAACCGCAGGTCGCGCCGTATTCAGGCGCCATATTGGCGATGGTTGCACGGTCTGCCAGCGGCAGAGTGTCGAGGCCCTTGCCGTAGAATTCGACGAACTTACCAACCACGCCTTTTTCGCGCAGCATTTCCACGACTTTCAGCACGAGGTCGGTGCCGGTTGTGCCTTCCATCATCGCGCCGGTCAGCTCGAATCCGACAACTTCGGGGATAAGCATGGAGATCGGCTGACCCAGCATCGCGGCCTCGGCCTCGATCCCGCCAACACCCCAGCCCAGAACGGCAGCGCCGTTGACCATGGTGGTGTGGCTGTCCGTGCCCACAAGTGTATCGGGATAGGCAACCTCAACACCGTTCTGGTCCGCATCGGTCCAGACGGTTTGCGCAAGGTATTCAAGGTTCACCTGGTGGCAGATGCCGGTGCCCGGTGGCACAACGCGGAAATTGTTGAACGCGTTCTGGCCCCACTTGAGGAAGGTGTACCGCTCCATGTTACGTTCGTATTCGCGGTCGACGTTCATCTGAAAGGCGCGCGGGTTGCCGAATTCGTCGATCATGACCGAGTGGTCGATGACCAGATCAACCGGGTTCAGCGGGTTGATCTTTTCCGGATCACCCCCCAGAGCCACGATGCCATCACGCATTGCGGCAAGGTCGACAACGGCAGGAACGCCGGTGAAATCCTGCATCAGAACGCGCGCCGGACGATACGCGATCTCGCGCGGGTTCTGGCCGCCGTTCTCGCCCCATGTGCCGAACGCCTTGATGTCATCCACGCTGACGGTCTTGCCGTCCTCAAAGCGCAGCATGTTCTCAAGCACCACCTTGAGACAGGCGGGGAGGTTGGAAAACGTCCCAAGCCCGGCAGCTTCGGCCGCGGGGATAGAGTAATAGGCGATGGACTGGCCATTGACCGTAAGTGTCTTACGCGTCTTGGCTGTATCCTGACCAACGATGATGGACATGACGTGGCTCCTCAGAAGGGGGAATTCGGGTCTTTGTGCTGCTATTTGCATGATGCCACAGAGTCGATCAAGGGGGGTGCGTCAATTTTGGTATACTATTGTGCACAATAACGCGATGCCGGACAGATCGCGGGCTCTCGCAAAACCTTGATTGGTTATTTCAGTCCTCTATGGCTAAGTGTCATCAGGCATCAACAAGCATGGGACACCACTGGAATGAACAGGCTTTTCGCTTTGGTGACGGCAATGATCGTCGGCGTGACTGCAACGGCCTCAACGGCCCAGGACACACCGGTCGTGGTCGAGCTGTTTACATCGCAGGGCTGTTCGTCGTGTCCCGCCGCTGATGAAATGCTGGCCCGGTTGGGCGAGCGTGACAACATCATCGCGTTGGCCCTGCACGTTGATTACTGGGACTACATCGGCTGGAAAGACAAGTTCGCCCATGCCGCCTTTACCAAGCGCCAGAAAGGCTATGCCCGAAGCTTTGGAAACCGGTCGATCTATACGCCGCAGATGGTGATCAATGGTGCGGCGGATGTGGTCGGCAATCGCCCGATGGATGTCACCGATATGGTCCAAGACCATGCTGCCAAAGGCCTGCGGGTCGCGTTGACTCTCAAGCGCTCGGGGGACCGGTTGACAATAACTGCGCCTGCGTCCTCCGGTCTTGCCGAAGCCGACGTGATCCTTGTGCGCTACACACCGTCGGAAACGGTGAATATCCCGCGCGGCGAAAACGCCGGCAAGAAGCTCGATTATACCCATGTTGTCACTGAATGGTCCGACATCGGCGACTGGAATGGGCGTTCTCCCTTGTCGTCGTCGGTTCCCGTATCGGGCGCAGCCCCGATCGTCGTGCTGGTGCAGCAAAAGGGCTATGGCCCCATCTTCGCAGCCGCGCGCTTGCGCTGACGTTTGGGCTTCCACCGGCGGTGAATCCAGAACCATTGCTCTGGATGCGCGTGAATGCGTGCCTCAAGGCGTGACGTGACCTCGCACATCATCTCGACCGGATCGCCATGCGCAACGGGTTCTTCGAACACGACATCGAAACTGATCCCGTCTTCCTTACGGATGCCAAAGAACGGCACCAGCAGTGCCCCGGTCTTAAGCGCGATATCTGCAGCCGAGGTCAGGGTCGGGGCAGGTTGCCCCATAAAGTCGATGGGCACGCCTGCACTGTCATAAACATCGAAAAGCAGCACACCCATGCCACCCTCGCGGATGTGCCGGATCAATCCCATTGTGCCGCGCCGACCCTGTTCGAACACGGGATCGGATAGCGCGTGCATATTGGCGGCATAATGCGCGTTGAAGAACGGGTTGGACATCGGGCGATAGAGCCCACCGATCTGATATCCCCGCGCGACTAGAGCGGCCCGTGGCGCTTCGAAATTGCCGAAATGCCCGGTGACGAACAGAACCGGACGGCCTTCGGAATGGGCCTGTTCCACGGCAGTCAAACCATCGCCCCTGATCGCGGCCTTGGCCATACGCCGCATCAGACCTTTGACGTCGTAATTGTCGATCATCGTGCGCCCGGCATTATCGGCCACCAGATCGGCAAGGCGACGCCGGTCGAGCATGCCCATCTCGGGCCAGACATGGGCAAGGTTGTCCATCGCGCGATCACGGTAACCGGCCAGTGGGGCCACGACATGGCGGATCAGCCGACCCATCAGCCACAATCGGGCGCGCAAGGGCAGGCGCAAGGCGCACCAGATCGCGCCGCGCAGCACGCGGTCGGTCATCCAGTCCTGCCAGCCACCGGGAATGTGTTTGCGCTTCTTCGTCTTTGCCAAAAGGAAAACCTGTTATGGTGCCGGCGGGAAGCGCCTTCGAAGGGGCTTGATACGCGATTTGCAAATCGCGTGTCAAAGCCCGTTGCAACGGGCTTGCACCGCTTTCGACATCCGGTGCAACGGGCGGGTTTGTTTTTCCACCTCGAAACACTTCTGTAAGGATCGCATTGCATCACCACCGCTGACTGCAAAGGCCAAGAGGACGCGCATATGATCATCACTGAAAACACCGTCGCCATCGTATCCGGAGGCGCATCTGGCCTTGGGGCCGCTGCCGCCACCACTTTGGCCGAGGCCGGGGCAAAGCTTGTGATCCTCGATATGAATGACAGCGCGGGAACCGCTCGTGCCGATGCCCTTGGTGGGATCTTCATCAAGACCGATGTCAGCGACCCCATCAGCGTTGCGGCTGCGATGCAGACCGTGAAATCCACCTATGGCACAGCCCATGTCGCCGTAAACTGCGCGGGCATCGCGCCTGCCGCCAAGACTGTGTCAAAGGGGGCTGCACATGACCCGAAACCTTTTATCGCCACGATCAACGTCAACCTGATCGGCACGTTCAACGTCGCGTCGCAGGCGGCTGCGCTGATGGCGGTGAACGACCCGCTGGACCAAGACGGCGCACGCGGTGTGATCGTCAACACCGCGTCTGTCGCAGCGTTCGAGGGGCAGGTGGGGCAGGTGGCCTATGCCGCCTCCAAAGGCGGCGTGGTGGGCATGACCCTGCCAATGGCCCGCGATCTGGCCCAACTGGGCATCCGCGTCTGCGCGATTGCGCCGGGCCTGTTCAAGACACCCATGCTCGAAGGCCTGCCGCAAGAGGTGCAGGACTCGCTTGGTGCTCAGGTACCGTTCCCGTCGCGTTTGGGTGGGCCTTCGGAATATGCCCAACTTGTCCGCCACATCGTCGAGAATCAGATGCTCAACGGCGAAGTGATCCGATTGGATGGTGCCATTCGCATGGCCCCGCGCTAAGTCGGGCAGAAAACCAACGCGGAGCATTGCATGTCCTTTGACGCGCTCATCGTCAGCCACGGCCAACCTTCGGACCCCGACGTGGGTGAGGCGGAAATCGCAGCCCTTGCCGCTGCCGTGGCCGAGCATCTGCCCGAGGCGCGGATCGAAGGTGTGACGCTGGCTGCCGAAGGCCGGATCGAGGCACTGTCGGCGGACCGTCCCGGTGCGCTCATTTACCCGATGTTCATGGCCGATGGCTGGTTCACGCAAGCGCAACTGCCCAAACGGCTGGCGGACGGCGTGGGGCCGCAACTGGTCAGCTTTGGTCTGGACTGCACCTTGCCGATGCTCGCCGCCAGCTGGCTGCGGCGGGTCTGTTCGGATCACGGGTTCGAACCGTACGCTACGGATCTGATCATCGCCGGTCACGGATCGGGCAAATCCCGCCGCGTGTCCGAGGCGACCCGCGCCTTTGCCGACCGTGTGGCTGAGGATTTCGGGCCGCGCTCCGTCCGCTGCGGCTTTGTCGAGGAAGACCCGTCGCTGACCGATGCGCTGTCGGGTCTGGGGACAAACGCCATCTGCTTGCCGTTCTTTGCCGCCAAGCGCGGGCATGTCTTGGATGATCTGCCCGAGGCAGTTGCGGGATCAGGGTTCACGGGGATCGTGCTGGACCCTATCGGCCTGCACCCCGACGTGCCCAAGATGATCGCCGACGCCCTGCGCTGGCGGGCGACGACCCCGGATGTGAGCAAATGTCTTTTCTGAGAGCGGTGTTTTTTTACCAAACGGTAAAATATGGTAGGCCCGGCAGGACTTGAACCCGCAACCAAAGCGTTATGAGCGCTCTGCTCTAACCAATTGAGCTACAGGCCCGCCATGTGTGTTTCAGTAGCAGACAACCGGGGCGCGTCAAGAGGTGCAGCACACGGATGATGGACTCGTGTTCGTCGCTGCGCTAAGGCACGCGCGACCTTCGGAGGGTGCAGCATGACAGACGGCAAAAACGGCATCACCTACGCGGATGCGGGTGTGGATATCGACGCGGGCAATGCGCTGGTTGAGCGGATCAAACCGGCGGCCAAGCGCACGGCGCGGCCGGGTGTGATGTCGGGGCTGGGTGGTTTTGGCGCTTTGTTTGACCTCAAGGGCGCAGGGTTCACCGATCCGGTGCTGGTGGCCGCGACCGATGGGGTGGGCACAAAGCTGCGGATTGCCATTGATACCGGCCATGTGGATGGCGTGGGCATCGACCTTGTGGCGATGTGCGTGAACGATCTGGTCTGTCAGGGTGCAGAGCCCCTGTTTTTCCTCGATTATTTCGCGACAGGTAAGCTCGACACCGACACGGCGGCACGGGTGATCGAAGGCATTGCCGAGGGTTGTGCACGGTCCGGCTGTGCGTTGATCGGTGGTGAGACGGCGGAAATGCCGGGCATGTACCCGGCGGGCGATTTCGATCTGGCAGGCTTTGCCGTGGGCGCGATGGAGCGGGGCACGGACCTGCCGTCGGGCGTCGGTGAAGGCGACGTGCTGCTGGGCCTCGCGTCGGATGGCGTGCATTCCAACGGCTACAGCCTTGTGCGTAAGTTGGTGGAGGTTTCCGGGCTTGGCTGGGACGCGGACTGCCCGTGGGCGGACGGGTCGCTTGGCGAAGCGCTTCTGACACCGACGCGGCTTTACGTGACGCAGGCCTTGGAGGCGGTGAAGGCGGGTGGTGTGCATGCGCTGGCCCATATCACCGGGGGTGGCCTGACCGAGAACCTGCCGCGCGTTTTGCCCGAAGGCATGGGTGCCCAGATCGACCTGTCGGCATGGGATTTGCCGCCCGTGTTCAAATGGCTGGCGGCCACCGGCGGGATGGCTGAGGCAGAGTTGCTCAAGACCTTCAACTGCGGCATCGGAATGATCGTCGTGGTGGCTGCAGACCAAGCCGACGCGGTGACGGCAGTGTTGGAAGAGGCGGGTGAAACCGTGTCACGGATCGGCTCTGTCACCGGGACACCGGGTGTCGCCTACACTGGCGCCCTGCTTTGACCAAACGGGTTGCGATCCTGATCTCGGGCGGCGGCTCCAACATGGTGTCGCTGGCCCAAGACATGATGGGCGATCACCCGGCGCGGCCCGTGCTGGTGCTGTCCAATCGCGCGGATGCGGGTGGGTTGGAGAAAGCCAAGGCACGGGGCATTCCTACAGCGGTTGTGGATCATCGCCCTTTCGGGTCTGACCGTCCGGCCTTTGAGGACGCGTTGAACCATGTGCTGGATCAGGCGCGGCCTGACATCATCTGCCTTGCAGGCTTCATGCGGGTGCTGACAGAGGGCTTCGTGACACGTTGGCAGGGCAAAATGCTCAACATTCACCCGTCGCTTTTGCCGAAATACAAAGGTCTGCACACCCATCAGCGCGCCATCGACGCGGGCGATACCGAGGCGGGCTGTTCCGTACACGAGGTTACGGCAGAGCTTGACGGCGGGCAGGTGCTTGGACAGGTCCGCGTGCCCATTGACCCGAGCGACACCGCAGACAGCCTCGCCGCAAAGGTGCTGGTGCAGGAACACATGCTTTACCCGCTGATCCTGCGCCGCTTTGCAGACGGCAACCGGGCACGTATCGACTTGCCCTGACGACACAGGCACCCCCGCTAGGCAAAGCATGGCTTTTGGTCTATACGCGGGTTTGGGGGCCGACAGAACAAGAATAACGAACGACCCGGATTATGCACATCATCACGACCACAACCGATCTTGCCGCGTTCTGCGAGCGTGCCGCACAGACGCCTTATGTCACTGTCGACACCGAGTTCCTGCGCGAACGGACCTACTATTCTAAGCTGTGTCTGATCCAATTGGCATACCGTGGCGATGGCAAGACCGACGCTGTTCTGGTGGACCCCTTGGTCGAAGGGCTGTCGCTTGAGCCGCTGCTGGAGCTGTTCCGCAACCGGGATGTGGTCAAGGTGTTCCATGCCGCGCGGCAGGATCTCGAAATTTTCTATATCGACCACGGGGTCATCCCCGAACCGTTGTTCGACAGCCAGGTGGCTGCCATGGTCGCCGGTTTTGGCGAACAGGTGGGGTACGAGACACTTGTGCGCAAGATCGCCAAGCAAGCGCTGGACAAATCCTCGCGCTTTACCGATTGGTCGCGGCGGCCCCTGTCAGACAACCAGACGGCCTATGCTCTGGCCGACGTGACACATCTGCGGCTGATTTATGAATTCCTGCGCAAGAAGCTAGCCGAGACCGGGCGCGACCGTTGGGTCGAAGAGGAAATCGCCACGCTGCTTGCTCCGGAGACTTATGTCACCCGTCCCGAGGACGCGTGGATGCGGGTCAAGACACGGTCAAATGCGCCGCGTTTTCTGGCGCTGGTGAAAGAGCTGGCGCGGTTCCGTGAAAGCTATGCGCAGGAGCGCAACATTCCGCGCAGCCGTGTCTATAAGGACGATGCACTGGTCGAGCTGGCCTCGACCAAACCCAAGGACATGGCCGATCTGGGTCGGTCGCGGCTATTGCTGCGAGAGGCGCGCAAGGGCGAGATCGCCAACGGTATCCTCGAGGCGGTTCACCGGGCGCAAAGCATGCCCAAGGAACAGTTGCCATCGCAGGACGACGCACGTCCTTCGCCGCAGGTGAACCCGGCGCTGGCTGACCTGCTGCGCGTGTTGCTCAAGGCCAAGACGGAAGCCTCTGGCGTGGCTTCAAAACTGATCGCAACATCGGCGGAACTGGACGCGCTGGCGTCCGGGGAACGGAACGTGCCAGCGCTTCAAGGTTGGCGCCGTGAAGTGTTTGGGCATGACGCGCTGCGTCTGTGCGAAGGACGCGTCGCGCTTGCTGCCAAGGGCAAGCAAGTTCAAATCATCGAATTGTAACGCTTAAGCGCCTTAGCGGCGGACGCTGCGCGCGTTGTCGGCACCGCGCACCGTGACAGTGCGAATGCCTGCCAAATCCTGATCGGTGATCCAACGTCCCACTGTGACCTGCCGCGCCCGCGGGTTGGTGCTGCGCGGACCTGCCTGCTGCAACGCTTTGAGGTCAAACACCAGCGTGCCGTCAACGCTTGCGGCCTCGTCTGCGATCAGCCTGACATCAAACGGCCCGACGCGGTTGGCCTGTCCCGTGGCGCGGATAATGGCCCCGCCGGGGCGGCGTTCGACCAGCACTTCGGTGATTTGGGCAATCGGGCGCCCTGCAAACGCTTCGGGCTGGTTGTTGATGAAGAACGACACGCGACGGCGTGGGATCAGCGGGTTGACCTCGGCATTCGCGACATCCATCGCGGCGGGATCAGGCTGGCTCGACCCAAACCAGTTGAGCGGGTTGAAACGCGACTCGTTTATCGCGGCGCAGCCTGTCAGCGCGACGGTTGCGAGGATCAGAAGCTTGCGCATGGTCGGTTCCTTCGGCTCTGGTATCTTCGACGTAACCGATTGCGCAGCCGTTGAAAAGCGTCAAGCCCGGGCTGGACCTTTGCGCTGTCTCTGCCTAGGTGTGCGTGGAACACGAACCACATCCGGAGACCGCCATGGCGAGCGCCGCTTTTGAAGAGATTGTCGAGGACTTCGAATTTCTGGACGATTGGGAAGATCGCTACCGGATGGTGATCGAGCTGGGCAAGGCGATGGACCCTTTGCCTGACGCTCTCAAGGTGCCGGCCACCAAGGTCGATGGCTGTGCCAGCCAAGTCTGGCTGCACCCGCAGATCGACGGCGGTGTGATCCGGTTTGAGGGCGAGTCGGATGCGATGATCGTCAACGGTCTGATCGCGGTATTGCGCAAGCTTTACAACGACCTGCCACCTGCCGAAGTTGCGGCGATCGACGCGCGTGCAGAGTTGGGGCGGTTGGGTTTGAATGACCATCTGTCGGCGCAACGATCAAATGGATTGCGGGCAATGATCGAGCGTTTGCAAGGGTTTGCACAGGCATCTTCAAGCTGAGGTGAATGCCTGCGGCATGCAGGTTTGCGCTTTTTGACCCTTCGGGTCGCAAAGCCGTTTTGGGGGCGCTGCCCCCAAACCCCCGAGGTATTTACAGCCCAAAGAAGCCGGCATGCGGCCGCAGGTCAGGAATTGCCGTTGCCGGTGAAGCGGGCGGCGTCGGCGGCGGCGCGGCGGATCGCGTTCGATTTGTGGATGGTTTCCTGATATTCGGCCTCGGGGTCGCTGTCGTAGACGACGCCACCACCGGCCTGAATATACAGCTTTTTGTCCTTCACCAGTGCGGTGCGCAGGGCGATGCACATGTCCATGTCGCCACCGGCACTGAAATATCCGACGCCGCCACCATAGATGCCACGCTTTTCGGGCTCCAGTTCGTCGATGATCTCCATCGCGCGGACTTTGGGTGCGCCCGAGACTGTGCCTGCGGGCAGGCCTGCCAGAAGTGCTGAAAGCGCATCATGTTCGGGGCTGAGTTCGCCCACCACGTTCGAGACGATATGCATGACGTGGCTGTAGCGTTCGATGATGAATTTTTCGGTCGGGTGCACGGTGCCGATTTTCGCAACACGGCCCACATCGTTGCGGCCCAGATCAAGCAGCATCAGGTGTTCGGCGCATTCCTTGGCATCTGCCAGAAGATCGGCTTCGAGCGCGTCGTCCTCGGCAGGTGTTGCGCCGCGTGGGCGGGTGCCGGCGATGGGGCGGATGGTGACTTCGCCGCCGAAGACGCGGACGAGGATTTCTGGGCTCGCGCCGATCACCTGAAAGCCACCGAAATTGAAGTAGAACATGAAGGGCGACGGGTTGGTTCGGCGCAGGGAACGGTACAGCGCGAAGGGCGGCAAGGGGAAATCCTGCGTCCAGCGCTGTGCGGGCACCACTTGGAAGATGTCGCCGGCACGGATGTAGTCCTTGGCCTTTTCGACCGCCTGTTTGTAGCCATCATGGGTGAAGTTCGACACCGGGGCCGGGATGTCGGCGGCGTCGCCTATTTCGCGGGCCTGTTGCGGCAGGGCGCGTTCGAGGTCGCGCACGGCGTCCATAACCCGTTCAGCGGCCTGAGCGTACGCGGCACGGGCGGACAGCCCATCGGTGACCCATGCGGGAGAGACGACCGTTACCTCGCCTTTGACGCCGTCCAGAACGGCGACCACTGAGGGCCGCATCATCACCGCATCGGGCAGGCCCAGCGGATCGGGGTTGATGTTGGGCAGGTGTTCGACCAGCCGGATCATATCATAGCCGAGATAGCCGAAGAGGCCGGCCGCGGCCTGTGGCAGGTCGTCGGGCAGGCCGATCTTGGACTCTGCGATAAGAGCCCGCAATGTGGTCAGCGGATCGCCGTCCTGTGGCTCGAACGCGTCAGGATCGTAGCGCGCGGCGCGGTTGATGCGGCTTTGCGTGCCGTGGCACTGCCAGATCACATCGGGTTTCATGCCGATGATCGAATAGCGTCCGCGCACCTCTCCACCTGTGACGCTTTCCAGCACGAAGGCGTCTTTGGCCGCGCCCGTGAGTTTCAGCATCAGTGACACCGGAGTGTCGAGATCAGCGGCAAGGCGGGCATAGACAACCTGGTTCTCACCGGCCTCGAAGGCGCGGGCGAAGCTGTCGAAATCGGGTGTCAGGATGGCCATCAGTCTTACTGGATCAAGGCGTGGACCGCGTTGATCGCGGGTTGGTTGATTTCGACCCCGGCGCGTTGCTGCACGTCGGTTGCAAAGGCGCGGAACAGGTCTTCGGCGATGCTGTTGGAGGCCTGATTGCGCAGGGCTTGCGCCAGCATTTCGATATCGCCATCGCTGCGATCGACCGGGGTGATGGCGTCAAGGCGCATCAGGACCACGTCTCCGATACCGGCCACAGCACGTGTGTCACCGACGCCCATTTCGAACACGGCTGTCAGCAGGCCAATCGGCAGATCGGCGATCTGGGCGTTGCGGCCCAGCCCGGTTTCGGACTGCGGCGCAAGGTTCAGGTCTTCGAAGCTGCTGCCATTGGCGACAGATGCAGACAGATCTTCGGCTTGTGCCATGAGTTGCGCGGTTTGTTCGCGCGTGTCCCACCCTTGGCGCACTTGGTCGATCACATCTTCTATGGGCTGTGGTGCAGGTGGCTGGATGCGGTTGAGGCGCATCGCAAACACACCACCATCGCCAAGCTGGAACACTTCGGGGAAGTCGCCTTCGCCAAGCTGACCAGCGGCGTCGCGGAACGCGTCATATGCCGCGATGTCGCCATCGGCGCCGGGGAACCAGTCGATCTGGCCCAGTTGCGCCTCAGTGGTCTCGGCGATCTCTTCCAGTGTGGCCCCTGCGGCAAGTTCATCATCGATGGTCTGTGCAAGGGTTTCGATCACGCGGCGTGCGCGAACAAGTGCGAGTTCGCCGCGCAGGTCGGGTCGGGCCTCTTCGAACGACGTGGTCTGGGCGTCGAGCACAGCGTTGATGCGGAAGAGGGCGGGTCCAAGGTTGGAGGGAAGCGGGCCCACCACCTCTCCGGTCTCGGCGCTGAAAACGCCGTCGGCGGCCGCGCCCAGTGCGTCTTGGGTGACGTCGCCCATATCCACATCGGGGAGCGTCAGGCCGCGTTCGGCAACAAGGTCTTCGAAGCTGAAATCATCGCCCAGCCGTGCCAGCGCTTCGGTGGCAGCCTCTTCGGTGCTGAAGACCAGACGTTCGGTCAGACGGCGTTCCGGCAAATTGAACTCGTCGAACCGTTCGTCATAGGACGCGCGCAGCGTTGCTTCATCAACCTCGACGGTGTCGACGATCATCTCGGGGGTGATCCACGCGTATGTGATGTCGCGCAGTTCGGGCAGGGTGTAGCGGTCGATATTGTCGTCATAATACGCTTGCAGATCAGCCTCTGACGGTTCCGGTAAGCCGGTTTGCAGGTTTGATCCGGTCAGGCGCGCCCATGTGAAATCGCGGGTTTCGCCCGTATAGGACAGCAGCGTGTCGATATAGGTGTCGGGCAGAGTGTTGCCCGCGATCAGCGCGCTTTGCAGGATGGTGCGAGCAGTATCGTCGCGCAGCTGTTCCTCGAACTCGGATTCGGACAGGCCTTGGTTGCGCAGGGCAAAGCTATAGGCTTCGCGGTTGAAGCTGCCGTCTGCCCCCTGAAAGGACGGCACTTGCAGCAATTGCTCGGCCACCAGATCGTCGCCGACAGACAGGCCGATGCGGGCCGCTTCGTTGTCGAGGCCGCGGGCGGTGACCAGTTGTGACAACACCTGACGGTCGATCCCCAGCATTTGCGCTTCGGACATCGGGACAGCGCGGCCGGCTTGGGCCGCAAAAGCGTTGATTTCGGTGCGCAGGCTGCGCAGGTACGCGTCGGTGGACACTTCCTTATTGCCGACCGTGGCAACGCTGCGCGCTGTGCCAGACAGGCTGGTTGCACCGAACCCCGCAAGGCCGACGATGAGAAGCCCCATCAGAATCCAGATGAAGGTCTTCGACAGCTTGCCTTTGCCCATGGCCATGCAGGTGTGCCCCTTGCTTAGGTGTGATTTCGTGCGACGTGTCTACGCGGCAGAGACTGGGGTCGCAAGGGGCCAGTCGAGGCTGGCCAGACGGGTGAACAGTGCTTCGATCCCGGCCCGGTCCACATTGGCAAAGGCGACACGGAATTGCCGCGCGCCGTTGGGGTCGTGTTCGGGTGTGAACATTGTGCCGGGCAGGGCGAGCACGCCGATTTCTTGTACGAGTTTCGGGGCAAGGGCAGCGCTGCTTTCGGCGAACGGGTGTTCAAGGTAGGCGAAATACGCGCCACAGCCCATCAGCCGCCAGCCTTTGGCTGAGATCAGGGGCATGTGGTCATGGATCGCCGCGCGGCGGTCGAGGATCTCGTCGCGTTCACCCGCAAGCCAATCGCGCAAATTCTGCAGCCCCCAAAGAGCGGCACGCTGTCCAAGCTGCGACGGGCAGATGGCAACGGTGTCGAGGAATTTCTCGACCTCGGCCAACAGGGGGGGGGCCGTAATGATCGCGCCCACGCGATGACCCGTCAGTCGGTATGCCTTGGAGAAGGAGTAGAGCTGGATCAACGTGTCGTCCCAGTTCGGATCGGACAAAAGGCTATGCGGCGGGGTCGGTCTGCTGTCGAAATCGCGGTAGGTTTCATCGACAATCAGTTTGATGCCTGTCTCGCGGGCGAGGTTGAAGAACGCGGTCAGTGTCTCTGCCGGGTATTCGACGCCACCGGGATTGTTTGGCGAGACAAGCGCGATGGCGCGGGTGCGCGGCGTGATCAGGGCGCGGGCGGCCTTTGCATCGGGGATCAGATCGGTGCCTGTGGGCAGGGCCACGGCGGTGACACCTGACATGTCGAGCCACATTTTATGGTTGAAGTACCAAGGGGTTGGCAGGATAACCTCATCCGCTTCGGTGCAGATCGCCGTGATGATCGCAGCAAAGGCTTGGTTGCAGCCAGAGGTTATGGCGACCTGATCCGGGCGTGCGGTGCCATTGTAATGCGTCGACCATTGCGCGCTGAGTTCGGCGCGCAGGGCGGGCAGGCCCAGCACGGGGCCGTAAAGATGGGTTTCTGGTAGCTCCAGCGCGTCGGCCATGGCAGCGCGCAGGGGTGCGGGTGGCGGTTCAACGGGCGCGGCCTGGCTTACGTTGATCAGCGGCTGGTTGTCGGGGAACGTGACACCGTCAAGCCAGCGACGGGCTTCCATCACCGGAGGGGCGAATGTGGTCTGGGTGCGTGAGGTCATGCGTGTCTTTCCACATTGAGCGCCTGCGGCGCGCTTATTTGTTGTCTTCAGGGGCGCTGCCCCTCGGCCTTCGGCCTCACCCCGAGGTATTTGGAGCCCAAAGAAGCAGGGTCAGTCTTTCCCGCGATAGGGTTCGACATATTGCAGCGCCATGTCCCACGGGAAGAAAATCCAAGTGTCCTGGCTGACTTCGGTGATGAAGGTGTTGACCTGCGGGCGGCCCATTGGTTTTGCATAGACAGTGGCGATATGGGCTTTGGGCATGTGTTTGCGCACCACTTCGAGTGTGCGGCCGGTATCGACCAGATCGTCCACCACCAGCACGCCAGTGCCATCGCCGACCACGTCCATATCGGGGGATTTTATGACCTTTGGTTCGGCCTGTGTCTGATGATTGTAGCTTTTGACGCTGATTGTATCGACCATGCGGATGTCCAATTCTCGGGCGACGATCATCGCGGGCGCCATGCCGCCGCGCGTGATGGCGACCACGGCGCGCCAGCCGCCTTCGTCTGGGCCTTCGCCTTGAAGCCGCCACGCGAGGGCGCGGGCATCGCGGTGCAGTTGATCCCAGCTGACGTGGAATCCTTTTTCGTGGGGCAGGCGGTCGGTCATGGTTGGCTCCTTTGTGGGGTCAGCGGCCGAAGAGCAGACGCAGGCCGAGCGCGCCAAGGATGACAGAAGCGGCGCGGTCGACAATGGGTTTCAGGCGCAGATATCCGGCGCGAGCGGGGGCGCTGGAGAGGCAGGCGGCGAAGAGGGTGTAGACGATGAGTTCGACAATGAAATGGTTGGCGACGATCAGCGCCTTTGTGCCCGGGCTCAGGTCAGGTGGAAAGATCACCACTAGAACAGCACCGGCAAACAGCACGGATTTCGGATTGGCAAGGTTGACGAGCATCCCACCGAGAAAAGCGCGCGCTCCTGGGTGGGCACTGTCCGAGACGGGTTGGTGAGCGTTGCGCCAGAGTTGGATCGCGATCCAGATCAGGTAGAGCGCGCCAGCGGTCTTGAGCACAAGGTACGCCCAAGGCACCAGCGCAAAGACGGCGTTCAGGCCAAGAAGCGCGGCGGCGGTCCAGAGCGCCGCCATCAGACCGAGGCCCGCGCCGGTGGCGACACCTGCAACAAACCCACCCGCCACCGACTGGCGCAGGGCATAAAGCAGGGCTGGGCCGGGGGCCGCCATTGCGGCCAGCAGGGTCAGGTTGAACGCGATGAGCTGGGCCGTGGTCATCCGTTACTCTTTGCTCATGTCCGGTGCATCGACCGCCTTCATTCCGACAACGTGGTAACCTGCATCGACATGGTGGGTTTCGCCGGTCACACCGGATCCGAGATCGGACAGCAGGTAGAGTGCAGATTTGCCCACGTCGTCGATGGTCACGTTGCGGCGCAGCGGCGAGTTGTATTCGTTCCATTTCATGATGTAGCGGAAGTCGCCAATGCCAGAGGCGGCCAGCGTCTTGATCGGGCCTGCGCTGATGGCGTTGACGCGGATGCCGTCTTTGCCGAGGTCTTCGGCGAGATAACGGACCGAAGATTCCAGCGCCGCTTTGGCCACGCCCATCACATTATAATGGGGCATGATCCGTTCGGCACCGTAATAGGTCATCGTCAGGGCCGCGCCGCCATTGGTCATCATCTTTTCGGCGCGCTGCATTACTGCGGTGAAGGAGTAGACCGAGATGTCCATTGTCATCATGAAATTGTCGCGGCTGGTGTCGACATAGCGCCCGCGCAGTTCGGACTTGTCGGAAAAGCCTATGGCATGCACCACGAAGTCGAGGGTGTCCCATCGCGTCTTCAAATCGTCGAAGAGGGAATCAATCGACGCGCCGTCGCTCACGTCGCAGGGCAGAACGATGTCCGAGCCAAGTTGGGCTGCCAGCGGATCAACGCGTTTCTTGAGCGCTTCGCCTTGATAAGAGAAAGCAAGCTGTGCACCCGCGTCAGCGAGATTTCGCGCAATCCCCCATGCGATGGATTTATCATTGGCCAGGCCCATGATAAGCCCGCGCTTTCCGGCCATTATTTCGCTTTTCATGATGCCCCGCCCTCTGCTGTTGGTGTTCTTTCGTTTAGGCGATGGACGCTGGCCCGGCAAGGCTGTGAATCCAAGAGTGGCGTGCGGGTGTTTGCCTGACACGAAATGGGTGTAGACATTTTTACGCGTTCTCCGTAGGGCGCGCCTGCTAGTGGGAGATGACGATGAGTGATCGCACGGGAATTTTCGCGGGCGACGATCCTTTCGAGATCGCGCGCCGCTGGTTGTCTGAAGCTGAGGTGGCCGAGATCAATGATCCGAATGCCATTGCTTTGTCGACAGTGGATGCCGGTGGCATGCCAAATGTCCGCATGGTGCTTCTGAAAGAGATCGAGGCGGATGCGTTCGTGTTCTATACGAATTACGACAGCCGCAAGGGGCAGGAGATCGAGGCCGCCGGAAAGGCTGCATTTGTCCTGCACTGGAAATCTTTGCATCGGCAGATCCGGGTTCGTGGGCTGGTGAGCCGTGAGGACGGTGAAAAGGCGGATGCCTATTACGCGTCGCGGTCGCTCAAGAGTCGGCTTGGCGCATGGGCCTCGCAGCAATCTCAGCCACTCGGATCGCGCACCGAGCTTATGGCCGAAGTTGCAAAGACCACTGCCAAGCTTGGTCCAAATCCGCCCAGGCCGCCGTTCTGGGGAGGCTTTCGCATCCGCCCCACCGAGATTGAATTTTGGGCAGATGGTGCATTTCGATTACATGACCGTTTCCGCTGGGAACGGGCCGATGAAAAAGTTTCTTGGAAAATCAGCAGGTTAAATCCTTGACATTCACGTCACGTGAATTGTGGGGGTGAAATAACCTCAGTTTTTCTTATACTTGCAACATCGGTCGGGGCGTCGCAAACTATTGTTGGGAATTTGAAGTTGGATACGATCGTGGAACAGTCACAGCAACCTGACTCGCGCATAGCCGGTCACGTGAAGTGGTTTGATCCTGCAAAGGGTTTCGGTTTTCTGGTCTCTGATGAGGGCGGCCCCGATATCCTGCTGCATGCAAACGTTCTTCGCAATTATGGGCAGGGGTCAGTCGCGGATGGCGCACGGATTGAAGTGGTCGTTCAGACCACGGGCCGTGGTCTGCAAGCCGTTGAAGTCTTGAACATCACACCGCCAGCGCAATCGGGAATTGCGCCTCTGGAAGATTTCAGTGGCGTCACACCTGAAGAGATCGCGTCAGCTGAACTGCAGCCGGCACGGGTCAAGTGGTTCGACAAGGCAAAAGGGTTTGGCTTTGCCAATGTCTTTGGCCGCTCGGAAGATATTTTCATTCACGTGGAGGTCTTGCGCCGTTCGGGTCTTTCGGATTTGTTTCCGGGAGAAGCCTTGGCGCTGCGTTCGATCGAAAGCAGCCGAGGGCGTATGGCGGTCGAGGTTCTTCCATGGGAAAGTGGTGTGTCCTAAGCGTCTTTTTTGCATACGCGACCGCATCGGCGGTCGCTGCAGAGACGCAATGCCAAGAGGATGTCGTGTATCTTCGGGGAGACTGGGGGTCAGCCCGTGTTTCCGTCGATATCGCAGACACGCCTGAATTGCGCAGCCGTGGTTTGATGTTCGTCGAAAACATGCCTGCGATGCAGGGTATGTTGTTTGTGTATGAACGCGAACAACCGGTTTCTTTCTGGATGAAGAATACGTTGATCCCGCTCGACATGATCTTTGCGGATGCAAGTGGTGTTGTGCAACGTGTGCACGAGAATGCCATCCCGGGTGATCTGACCGGTATCCCGGGCGGATCCGAAATACAATTTGTCTTGGAAATCAATGCAGGTATGGCCGATCGGCTGGGCATTGATGCCGGGACAGAGATGAGACATCCCTCAATTTCGGACGACACGGCCGCTTGGCCCTGTGCTTCCTGAAGTGAGTTGGAAAAAACCGCTTTTCAAATCAGGCGTCGGTCGCTAAACGACCCCTCAGTCGGGGCGTAGCGCAGCCTGGTAGCGCGACGGTTTTGGGTACCGTAGGTCGCAAGTTCGAATCTTGCCGTCCCGACCATTTACCTTTCTTACCTTGGACACGACCGTTCGCCATATGGGTGCTAACGGTTGATGCGGCTTGTCCGTGGGATCTTGGCAACAGCAGCGCTGGGGTCAGAATCGGATCAGTGCGTGTGGTGCCGCGCGCGATGCGAGAGTCTGCGTTGAACCGGCTTCTGAATGGCTGTGGATAACTTTCTGGGAGCGTTGACTTTTCAGTCCCTGACTTATCCACAGACCTATACACCGGACATCCACAGTTGAATCGCTACCAGTTGTGTCCTCTGGGTTGGTCAACCCAAAATCTATGACCAAAAGTGCAAAAAACGTGTTGACGACTCTGTGAGATATCCGCCAGTTTGTGCGGGTCGGTGCGATCAACCACAACATATAGTGTCTGGGCCGACAACAGGGACGGGAATACCGGTTAACAGCTTTTGAGGCGGTTGCCTGCGCGGACAGCGCGCGGGACTGGAAAACTCGTGCCTATCGCGGCCTGAACAGGGCCTTGGGGTACACACAGATAAAAGAGACCGGTGCGATGAAAATCGAAAGAAAATTTACGAAGTCTGGGCAGGATGCATATGCGGGGCTCGAGTTCGTCTCGACCACATCTGAAATTCGGAATCCTGACGGGTCCGTGGTGTTCAAACTCGACAATGTCGAAGTTCCCAACAGCTGGAGCCAGGTTGCCAGCGATGTCATCGCACAAAAATACTTCCGCAAGGCGGGCGTTCCGGTCGCGCTGAAAAAGGTCAAGGAAAAGGACGTCCCCAGCTTTCTGTGGCGGTCGGTTCCGGAAAGCGACGACACACCGCGCACTGGTGAAACCTCGTCCAAGCAGGTGTTCGACCGTCTGGCGGGCGCGTGGACCTATTGGGGTTGGAAGGGCGGCTACTTCACAACCGAAGAAGACGCACAATCCTATTATGATGAAATGCGTTTCATGCTGGCCACGCAAAAGGCCGCACCGAACAGCCCGCAGTGGTTCAACACCGGTCTTCACTGGGCCTACGGCATCGACGGCCCAAGCCAGGGCCACTTCTATGTTGATTACAAGACAGGTGAGTTGACCAAATCCTCCTCGGCCTATGAGCACCCGCAGCCCCATGCGTGCTTCATTCAGTCTGTGGCAGACGATCTGGTCGGTGATGGCGGGATCATGGACCTCTGGGTCCGCGAGGCGCGTCTGTTCAAGTATGGCTCCGGCACTGGCACCAACTTCTCGTCACTCCGCGCAGCCAATGAGCCGCTGTCGGGCGGCGGCAAGTCATCGGGTCTCATGGGCTTCCTCAAGATCGGTGACCGTGCTGCGGGTGCCATCAAGTCGGGCGGCACCACGCGCCGCGCAGCCAAGATGGTGATCTGCGATGCCGACCACCCGGATATTGAAGAGTTCATCAACTGGAAGGTCAAGGAAGAGCAGAAGGTCGCAAGCATCGTTGCCGGATCCAAGATGCACGAGAAGATGCTCAACGCGATCTTCAAGGCGATTGGTGCGTGGGACGGGCTGGAAGAAGACGCCTATGACCCCAAGAAAAACAACGGCTTGAAAGACGCAATTCGCGCAGCGAAGAACGTCATGATCCCCGAGACCTACATCAAGCGCGTGCTGGATTACGCACGGCAGGGCTATAGCAGCATCGAATTCCCGACCTATGACACAGATTGGGACTCTGAGGCCTATGCCAGCGTTTCGGGCCAGAACTCGAACAACTCCATCCGTGTGACCAATGCGTTTCTTCAAGCGGTCAAGGATGACGCCGATTGGGAACTGATCCGCCGCACCGATGGCAGCGTCGCCAAGACCATCAAAGCGCGCGACCTTTGGGAAGACGTGGGTCACGCCGCTTGGGCCTGTGCCGATCCGGGCATTCAGTTCCACACTACTGTGAACGAATGGCACACTTGCCCGGCGGATGGCGAGATTCGCGGCTCGAACCCGTGCTCTGAATATATGTTCCTTGACGACACGGCGTGTAACCTTGCGTCGATGAACTTGCTGACCTTCCTTAAAGATGGCGAGTTCCAGTCCGAAGACTACATGCACGCGACACGTCTGTGGACTCTGACGCTGGAAATCTCGGTGATGATGGCGCAGTTCCCGTCCAAGGAAATCGCGCAGCGCTCGTATGACTTCCGCACGCTGGGTCTGGGCTATGCCAACATCGGCGGCCTGCTGATGAACCTGGGTTTCAGCTATGACAGCGACGAGGGCCGTGCGCTCTGTGGTGCGCTGACCGCGATCATGACCGGTGTGTCCTATGCAACTTCGGCCGAGATCGCCGGAGAGTTGGGCCCGTTCCCGGGCTACAAGAAGAACGCCGATCACATGCTGCGCGTCATCCGCAACCACCGCAACGCCGCCTACGGTGCGACGGATGGGTACGAAGAGCTTTCGGTCAAGCCCGTCGCATTGGACCATGCCAACTGCCCGGACAGCCGTCTGATCGATCTGGCAATGGCAAGCTGGGACGAGGCACTGCGCCTCGGGGAAAAGCACGGCTACCGCAACGCGCAATCCACAGTGATCGCGCCGACCGGCACAATCGGCCTGGTCATGGATTGCGACACCACAGGGATCGAACCGGACTTCGCTCTGGTGAAGTTCAAAAAGCTCGCGGGTGGTGGTTACTTCAAGATCATCAACCAGTCGGTTCCTGCCGCGCTTGAAAAGCTGGGTTACGGTTCTGCACAGATCGAAGAGATCGTGTCCTACGCGGTGGGCCACGGCACCATCGGCAACGCGCCTGGGATCAACCACACCTCGCTCGCAGGCCACGGCTTTGGCCCGGCACAGTTGGAAAAGGTCGACAAGGCGCTGGCTTCGGCCTTCGACATCCGCTTCGTGTTCAACCAGTGGACCCTGGGCGAAGAGTTCTGCCGTGAAGTGCTGGGCATCCCGGCGGATAAGCTGAACGATCCGACCTTCGACCTGCTGCGTAGCCTTGGCTATACCAAAGCCGATATCGACGCCGCAAACGATCACGTCTGCGGAACCATGACGCTGGAAGGGGCTCCGCATCTGAAGGTGGAACACTACCCGGTCTTTGACTGCGCGAACCCGTGCGGCAAGAAGGGCAAGCGTTTCCTGTCGGTGCAATCGCACATCACCATGATGGCAGCAGCGCAGTCGTTCATCTCGGGCGCGATCTCCAAGACGATCAACATGCCGAACGATGCGACCATCGAGGATTGCCAGAAGGCCTACGAACTGAGCTGGTCCTTGGGCACCAAGGCCAACGCGCTGTACCGCGACGGCTCCAAACTGTCCCAGCCTTTGGCGGCAGCACTGGTCGAAGATGATGAAGACGCGGCAGAGATCCTTGAATCCGGTTCCATGCCCGAAAAGGCGCAGGTGCTGGCCGAGAAGATCGTCGAAAAGGTGATCATCAAGGAAATCCAGAAGTCGCACCGCGAAAAGATGCCGGAGCGCCGCAAGGGCTACACCCAAAAGGCGGTTGTCGGTGGGCACAAGGTGTACCTGCGCACGGGTGAATATCAGGACGGCAGCCTTGGCGAGATCTTCATCGACATGCACAAGGAAGGTGCGGGCTTCCGCGCCATGATGAACAACTTTGCCATCGCGGTTTCGGTTGGTCTTCAGTACGGCGTGCCGCTGGAAGAGTTCGTCGATGCCTTCACCTTCACCAAGTTCGAACCGGCGGGCATGGTGCAGGGCAATGACAGCATCAAGAACGCGACCTCGATCCTCGACTACATCTTCCGTGAACTGGCGGTCAGCTATCTGGACCGCACCGATCTGGCGCATGTAAAGCCGGAAGGCGCGTCTTTCGATGATCTGGGCCGTGGCGAGGAAGAGGGCGTTTCCAACGTCAAGGAACTCTCTGACACGGCAGCCTCGCGGTCTCTCGAAGTGCTCAAGCAGATCAGCTCTACCGGTTATCTGCGCAAGCGTCTGCCGCAGGAACTGATCGTGCTGCAGGGCGGTCAGACCGGGGCTGTGGCCTTTGGCGGCGGTGTTGATGCGGTGGCCGCATTGAACACGCTGGTTCCCGAGACCGGCGGCGTGGCGACAGCGGTGGCAACGGCCAGAGCAAGCACATCGGTGCCCGCCATGACAGCAGTCACACGGGCCAAGATGCAGGGCTACGAAGGCGAGGCCTGCGGCGATTGCGGCAACTACACGCTGGTCCGCAACGGCACCTGCATGAAGTGCAACACCTGCGGCGGGACATCGGGGTGTAGCTAAGAGATTGAGGGTTGGGGCGCAGAACTGGTACTTCTGCGCCCCAGCTCGCACTCCGCTTTATCAGAGCGAGCGAAGTGCAAAGCCTTTCGTCCCGAACGGGGCGATTGTCTACCATGATCATCGCAGTGAGAGGCATTCAATGGCGCTCTGCTTTTCCTCCACAAGAAATCCACTCTGCTGTGGATCAATTGTGGATAGCTGCCAAGGAGAAAACTATGGCTAGGAAAAACATCACTGTTTCGCGCGAGCGCGAGAGTGGTCTCAACACTCACTTCAAGGTTCCTGGACAAGGCGAGATCACGAGAGGCGAGTTTGCCAATCAAATCGAACGGGGCAAACATCCTGACTATCATGTAGTGCGTGATCCACAAGGAAGACGTATTCCTCGCTCGAACCCAGATGGAAGCAGGAACAACAATTTGGATTAACCAGTCACGAGGCGGGTGCGCCCGCCTCTGACGCGCGTCGGGCCGCAGGCAAGATTATTCCGAGCGGTGTACAACTTGAGAGCTTGACGAGCGAAACTCCAAAGGGGGCCACTGCGGCCCCCTTTTTTTTGCGCTTCTTTGGGCCTCAAATACCTCGGGGGAGGCCGAAGGCCGGGGGCAGAGCCCCCAATCAAAACACCGACGCAATCCCCGCGGCGTCCCGCAATCGCGCTCGGGCGCGGGCGAGGCGGGACATGATGGTGCCGACAGGAACGTCCATGTCTTGGGCCAACTCTGATGGGGTGACGCCCTCGAACGCCACCCGCCGCAACAAGGCGCGGTCTGGGGCGGGTAGGTGGTCCATATGCGCCAGCACTTGTGAGCACAGACAAGCCAGTGCCGCATCTTCGACCTGTGGTTCGTGTTCAGCTTCCATCGGGGTTTCGCGTGCCATCCTGCGGGACCGCGCGCTGGCGGCATGGCGCAAGGCGGTCATCATATAGGGCAATGGGCGCGCAATCCGTGCGCCCAATGCCTCTTGTTCCAGAATGGCCAGACAGACCTCATGACAAAGATCCTCGGCATCCTGCGGGCTGCGCGTCAGGCGCCGGGCGCGCGCGCGCAATCGGGTAAGGTGCATTGTGTCCATGGCGCAAAGTATGACAGCGGGAAAATCCCCGACCATCCCGGGGGTTTCCGCCGATGGCGGAACGCAGCCCAAATTGCGCGGCGGATTGCGCAGTCCGTGAGCGGGTTTGGGCAGGTCTGTGCCGCAGGGATGGGTGGGCGGGACGCCAGCATCGGTTTCGCGCTCATACCTCGTGAAGGCCGCAAAGCGCGGTGCTTCGCAAAACAGGACCAAATGGGAGACCAACATGACACTGACACTGACATTGACCCGACTGATCGCTGCAAGCCTGATCACGCTGCCGGTGGTGGCGATGGCCGCAGACTACATGGCCGCTGATGCCAATCAGGATGGGATGCTGTCCTATGAAGAGGTGCAGGCCATCCTGCCCGAAGTGACGACAGACACATTCATGGCGGTGGATGCCGATGGCGACGGTCTTATCAATGCCGATGAACTGGCAATGGCCCAGACCGAGGGGTTGATGCCCGAAGCCGACAGCTAATGGCACATGGCTGCGCGGTCCATTGGTGGGTCGCGCAGCCAAACTCTTCGAAGAGTTTGGTGAAATCCTTCAAAGGATTTCAGCCGCTTACAAGTCGATCGTGATCTCTCCATCCGGCTCGGCTGCGCGCGATTGGCATAGGATGATGTGATCTTTGCGCTGAGCTTTGGACAGCACGAAATCCCGGTGTTCGACTGCACCGCGGACGATCCGTGCCTTGCACACACCGCAGATGCCATCCGAGCATTTCACATCCACTGATACGCCGTTTTCATTCAGCACATCCGTGGCGGTCTTGTCAGCTGGTACGTGAAAGCTGCGCCCATCTGTCATTTTAAGCGTGAAGGCGTGATTTTCGTACTCCGGCACTTCGGGCACGGCAAAGTATTCGAGATGCTTTGAGTCTTCTGGAAACCCTTTTTTTTCAGCGGCTTCCATGACCGAATTCATGTAAAGATCAGGTCCGCAAGTGTAAATATGCTCTCCGTCCGTATAGTCGGGGAACACCCCATCCAGATCGACGCGCGTGCCTTCATCGCTGACATGAATGTGTACCTTGTCGGCCCAGGGCATGTTGGCCAAATCGAATAGATATCCCGCCTCGGCGCGGGTTTTTAGCGAATAATGCAGCGCAAAGGGCCGCCCCAAAGCGTACAAGCGGTGCGCCATGGCAATCATCGGAGTGACGCCGATGCCACCGCCCATAAGCCATGTGAACGTTGCATCCTCGACCAGCGGGAAGTGGTTGATGGGTTTGGACACGAAGACGCGCCGCCCCTCGGCAAAGATGCGATGTAGCAGCGCCGACCCACCGCGCCCCAGATCCTCGCGCAGGACGCCGATCTGGTAGACCGACCTGTCCGCCGGGTTGCCGGACATGGAGTATTGCCGCAGGAATTCCGGCGCGACGACCAGATCCAGATGTCCGCCTGCCGCCCATTCCGGCAGGTCATGCCCGTCGACATGGCGGAATTCGTACTTGGTGACAGAAGGCGACATTTTCTCGACCTTGCTGACCACAACCGGAACCACAGGGCTTTCGGCGGCGTCCTTGCGGCGGTGCAGGTGGGACGTGTCGCCTTTGGCCAGCCGGGCTTTGTGGGCCTCCGCACTGACCATCTTGGTATAGGCCTCGATCCCGGCTTCGCGGTCCATCGGGTCGGGGTATGGGTAGGGGTGCGGGGCCAGCGGGGCCGGGTAGACGGCCAACGTCTGGTCTTCATATTTGAGGTCGAGGCCCTTTTGCAGATCGCGCGCGTTGACCGGATGGTTGGTGGGCGCGTAGCTGCCGTTCTCCTGCAACTCCAAGTCCCACCACCATTTTTTTACCGGGTTCAGGCCACCGCGCCCTGCGGCGTCGTCCAGTTTGGCCAACAGAGGTGCGGCTTTGGGTACATTCATCGCAGCCCATCGGAATGGCTTTTCGGCAAACAGCCCTTCGAGGTTCCACGGGCAGGTTTTCATACAGCGGCCACACATCGCACCGCCTTCGGTTGTGATGCGGTAGGTGGCGCATTTCTGGCTGTCGGATTTCCAGATCTCGTAGCCGTTGAACATAAGTTTTGGCCCGGCTGTGATCGCCCCCGAGGGGCATTCACGGGCGCATTTGTTGCAGCTTTCGCAGAAGGTCTGCAGGCCGAAGTCGATGGGCTTGTCATGTGCCAGCGGCATATCGGTGGTGACGACACCGGACTTGAGGCGCGGTCCAAGGAACGGGTTTAGGATGACCTCGCCAATACGGCTGACTTCGCCAAGGCCAGAGAGCAGCAGAAGCGGCGGTTGCAGCACTTCACCATCCAGCACGGTATGCGCCTTAGCTGAATAGCCCAGATTTCGGATTTGCTTGGCCAGAACACCGCCCAGCAACGAGAAGCGCAGGTAGGCCCGCATGGATTGCGCCACGCTGATCCAGTCGTCGCCTGATGCGCCGTCCATCGTCTCGTAGCCTTGGTCGATGATGATGCTGATGGCCTGATCATGCGGTGGGTCGATCACGTCGCCACGCGCGTCGTGGCTGTACCATGTCCAGTCGGGGCACCGGCTGATCCCCAAAGCATCGACGCCAAGCCAGTATCCTGTCGCCTTGATTGCGTCGGCATGGGCCTGGGGATCCGGCTTAACGGGATCGGTGGATGGTGGGCCGTCTTGCAAAAGCACAAACGCGCCCAGCATCCGGCGCTGCGCAGAAGAGGGCGCGGCCTTGCGGGCATAATAGCCGCCTTTCGCGCCGTCTTGCAGCTTTTTGCCCATATCTCCGAATTGCGCGCGAGCGAACATATCGGTGCGTTTCGGCACGCGCGCAACGTTGGCTTCGTCGATATAGGTCGTGGGTGTTTCGACGCGCTTGAGCGTTTCGAACGGACGTGGGCCATCGACATAGCGGCGGTTGTCGAACGGGTTGGTGTTCAACCCTGACCGCGCTGATGTTGTGCCCAGCTTCCACGCCAGACCGTTTGTCAGGGATTTCGGCTGCTCGATTGCTAATGGGGCATCATGCGCAAGCTCCAGCGCGGTAGTGACAACAGCGACACCAAAACGGTCTCCGAGCCAAGGGTTTTCCAGCTTGCGGTCCTGCATCGACGCGAGACCTGCGGCAACAGTGCAGAGATTGAGGTCCACATCGGTGCTGGTGGCGGAATGTGCCTTGGCGTCCCATCCCAGCAGGCGGATGTAATTGGCGATGACAACAGCGGTTTCGGTGGCACGTAGGCAGGCACGGTGGGCTTGTGCGTCATTGATCCACTCGGTCCCGCTTTCGCCGGCTTTCGGGTCGCGTGGAATTTCATAGAGAAACACCAGCACGGTCTGGTGGCCGTCGATGGTGCTGGGTGGGGCCTCCATCGACTCTTTGAGGTCGGCCATGATCATGTCGATGCCTGACGCCAATGTCTTGGTCTGGCGGGTCTTCAGATCGTTGGACAACCTGCCGATATCAGGATTTTGACGTGGTTCATTCAGGTGGGCCTCGGGCAATAAAGGGCCGATCCCGACCATGGTCGCGTCTGAGAAATATCCAAACGCTTTCAGATGATTGGCGCGCTCTGTTAAATCTTGCGGGCAGGTGGAGCGCACCTTGTTCACAAACCCGTCGCGGATGGCGTCCATCATCGCTTGATACTCGCCCATGGCATTGACGATCGAGGCCGGGTCTTTGGGTCGGTGAAAGCTGAGGCCGGGATGAGAGGGGATTGACGCAGGGTCCGGCATTGGCCCGCGTGCCGCACGTTCAAGCGGGAATGGCCCCAAATGAACGGGCCGATTTTTATCGGAAAAGAACCGCAAACCCATGATGTCCTCCCATCAGCGCGGTCTTCCGCGTCCGGACCGAGTGCAGCATTCTGCGCTCAAGACTGCAAGGCATGAAAATCCTTCAGGGTTTTGCCCACCTCATCGACGAACAAGCCGGGCAGCGGCGTGAGGTCGGTCACGCGATCCATGCGGAAGGTTGCGAAGGTTTCGTCGGTCTCGTCCCAGACCACGCAGGTCCAGATGCGTCCCCAGTAATCAAGGTGCAGCGGGCGGACGGTGTGGGTTTGGGTCTCACCCTCGAGTCGCAACCGCAACTTCTGGCGGGCCCGTATCGCCTTGCGGAAGGCGGGCATGTGGCGAAAGCCCTGCGCTGCCTCGGCAAAGGGGTAGGTGGCAAAGCCGAATTTCCCAGCGGGTGTGCCCACATCTTCGGGAAGTACCGCGTCGATTTTGTCTGCAAGGGCACGGGCGGCGCTGGCAAGGTCTTCGGTTTCAGACGCACCGATAGCGGCAAGACCGATATGGAGCGCTTCGAGTTCTGTTTGGGTCAGGTTCAGAGGCGGCAGGGTGATCATCTCTTGCGCAGTGTAGCCAGATCCGCGCGCACCTTCGACGGGCACGCCAAAGGCCGCGAGCGTGTCCATGTCGCGATAGATCGTGCGCACCGACACACCCAGATCCTGTGCCATTGCCTCGGCTGTGTGCAGGCGGCCATCCTTGAGGCGTTGCATCAATGCATAGAGCCGGTCGCTGCGTTTCATGTGATTCTCCGTGCTGCGCTGCAATGATACTGACAAAAACCTGTCAACTGACAAGCTCTTGACAAAAACGGCCAGAATTGGCGTGTTTTCATCCTTTCGCAGCGCGGCGCGAGTCATTACATAACCGCAATGGAATGCAACGCAGGCTGCGGCCTGCTGGTAAGGAGAAACTTCATGGGTATCGGAAATATCGGTCTGCCGGGCCTCTTGCTCATCGCCGTCGTGGTGCTGGTGCTGTTTGGTCGTGGCAAGATTTCGTCGCTGATGGGCGAAGTCGGCAAAGGCATCACCGCGTTCAAGAAGGGCGTGGACGAGGGCAAGCAAGAGCTTGAAGAGCAGAAGGCTGACGCGGCCACGGACGTGACGCCTGAAGAGGCGAAAGACAAGGACAAGGTCTAAACGATTATGTTCGATCTTGGCTTTGCCGAGCTTTTGGTGATCGGGGTGGTGGCGTTGATCGTCGTCGGTCCTAAGGATTTGCCTGTGCTCTTTCGGAAGGTGGGGAATTTCATGGGCAAGGCCCGTGGTATGGCCCGCGATTTCTCCCGCGCGATGAATGACGCTGCGGACGAGTCCGGTGTGCGCGACGTTCAAAAAACCTTCAAATCGGCGACCAATCCGCTGGGGAGTGCCATGGACGGGGTCAAGGACGCGGCGAAGTCGATGACCAATGTAAACCCCGAAAGCAACACCGGAAAGTTGTCTGCCGAACGTGAGGCTGCAAAGAAAAAGATCGAAGCAAGCGCTGCACGTGCGGCCGCGGATCGCAAGAAACGTGAAGCCGACGAGGCGTTGAAAAAGGCCGAGGAAATGGAATCGGCTTTGAAAGCCGATGCCGCTCCGGAAAAGGACGCCTGAGATGAGTGCCCGGGACGACGATATCGAGGACAGCAGCGCGCCGCTGATCGAACATCTGGCAGAGCTGCGCACTCGGTTGATCCGATCCGTGCTGGCGCTGTTTGCTGGCATCTGTGTGCTGTTCATCCCGGTCCAAGGTGATTTTCTGGCCGAGCATGTGCTGCGCTTCCTGCTGGTCCCGATCGAAGAAACACTGCGTGCCCTGGGCGATCCCGCGCCGACGCTGCAATATACCAGCCCGCAGGAATACCTGTTTGTGCTGTTCCGCATCGGGCTTGTGTTCGGCTTTGCCTTGGCGTTCCCGGTGATTGCGCACCAGATGTGGCGGTTTATTGCGCCTGGTCTGTATAAATCCGAGAAATCCGCATTCCTGCCGTTCATCATCGCGTCGCCGGTGATGTTCATGGCGGGTGCCGCGTTCGCGCATTATGTCGTGACGCCACTGGCGATGGCATTCTTCCTTGGCTTTACCGACGCGCCGTCGCTGTTTGCCAACGTGTTGTCCGGCGCGGTCGATGTCGATCCGACCGCTGTTGCACCGGTTGCCGATCAGGGATTGAAGATCACCTTCTTCGGCAAGGTCAACGAAAGCCTGCAAACGTCGTTGGTGTTCATCATGGCGTTTGGGCTGTGTTTTCAGTTGCCGGTGTTGTTGACGCTGATGGGCAAGGCAGGTCTTGTGTCTGCCGCTGGTCTGGGGGCTGTGCGCAAATACGCGATGGTCGGTATTCTGGTACTGGCCGCGTTGGTGACTCCGCCAGACGTGGTGACCCAGTTGATCCTCTTTACCGTGGTCTACGGGCTTTACGAGGTGTCGATCATTCTCGTCCGCCGCGTTGAGAAAAAGCGCGAGAAAGAGCTCAAGGCGCAGGGCCTGTGGTTCGAAGACGATCCTGCCGAGGGTATAGATGACGACCCGCTCATGCGTGAATTCGACGAGGACGCGAAGAAGTGACCGACCCGATGGAGCGGATTGCCGCCGCGCTGGAGCGACTTGCTCCGGCACCGCAGCCAGCCCCGGATTACGACGTGGCGGACGCGTTCGTTTGGCATGTCGATCCTGATCATTTGCAGCCCGTGCCCAAGGTCAGCCGCGTTCCGGTGGAGCTTTTGGTGGGTGTGGACCGCAGCCGCGACACGCTTCTGGCCAATACCCGTCAATTCGCGCGTGGTCTGCCTGCCAACAATGCGCTGCTCTGGGGCGCACGGGGCATGGGCAAGTCGAGCCTTGTGAAGGCCGTTCATGCCGCAGTGCTGGCCGAGGATATCCCGGTCAAGCTGGTCGAATTGCAGCGCGAGGATTTGCCCAGCGTGGCGCGTCTTTTAAACCTGCTGCGGGTGTCGGATCACCGCTTTTTGCTGTTCTGCGACGACCTGAGTTTCAGCCATGATGATCAGCATTACAAATCGCTGAAAGCGGTGCTCGATGGGGGCGTCGAAGGCCGGCCAGACAATGTGGTCTTTTACGCCACATCGAACCGCCGCCACCTGATGCCACGCGATATGATCGAAAATGAACGATCATCGGGGATCAATCCGTCTGAGGCGGTCGAGGAGAAGGTTTCTTTGTCGGACCGGTTCGGGCTTTGGCTTGGGTTCCACCCGTGCAATCAGGACGACTACCTTGCCATGATCCGGGGCTATTGTGACGCTTACGGGGTGGATGTCGATGATGCGACCCTGAGAGCCGAAGCGATCGAATGGCAGGCCACTCGCGGGGCGCGGTCAGGCCGTGTGGCGTGGCAGTATTTCACCGATCTGGCAGGACGGCGCGGCGTCGCGCTGTAGTCTGGGTTCGGACCGCTTGCGCGGTCCGACGCATTGGGGGGCAGCCCCGCCGCCCATTGTGCTTGAACCAATGGCGCCACAATAGGCGGCCCCCGGCATATTTTGAAAAAGAAGAAGATCAGGCGCGGCGGCGGCGGCCACCGGTGCGCGCATCGCGACCCCGACCTTCTTGACCGGCTTTCGGCGGCTGGCGGTTGAAGGCGATCCACGCGCCACCGCCTTCATCATTGTTGGTGAGGAAGTTGGCGGCACGGATGGCTTCCATTTCCTTGCCGGGCTTCGGCTTGGTCGAGCCGAGACCGAACAAGATGCAGAACGTTTCGTCGTCCATGTCCTCTGGCAGAATGAGGCCGGCTGCGGCGACTTCGGCACGCTTTTCGGCGATCCTCGTGGGTCCGACGGGCAGGGCGACCGGGTTCATGATCGCGGAGGTCATGCCGGCCGTCATGGCCATGGGCAGGAACGCGTTGTTGATGCCATGCCTGTTGGGCAGACCAAAGCTGATGTTGGACGCGCCACAGGTGGTGTTCACGCCCAGTTCCTCGCGCAGACGGCGGACCAGGGTGAAAACCTGAAGCCCGGCAGTGCCCATGGCGCCAATCGGCATGACCAGCGGATCGACCACGATGTCATGCGCCGGGATGCCGAAATCAGCGGCGCGTTCGACGATTTTCTTGGCGACGGCAAAGCGGACATCGGGGTCTTCGGAGATGCCGGTGTCGTCGTTCGAGATCGCCACAACAGGCACGTTGTATTTCTTGACCAGTGGCAACACCAGCTCCAGCCGCTCTTCCTCGCCGGTGACGGAGTTCAGCAGCGGGCGGCCTTCGGCGGCGGCGAGGCCGTTTTCGAGCGCGCCAGGAACTGACGAGTCGATGCAAAGCGGGCAATCGGTGATCGCCTGTACCCGCTGGACCAATTCGCGCATCAGCGTCGGTTCGACAAAGTTGTTGTCGGCATAGCGCGGGTCTTCAGCCATCTTGTTCGAGAACACAGCACCCGAGTTGATGTCGAGGATGTTTGCACCGGCTGCAACTTGCGCCAGCGCGTCGGCTTCGACCCGGCTGAAATCGCCGCGTTCGAGTTCTTCGTTCAGGATCTTGCGGCCCGTGGGATTGATCCGTTCGCCGATGACGCAGAACGGCTGATCGAACCCGATGATGGCGGTTTTGGTCTTGGACTCGACAATCGTGCGGGTCATGCGGCTACTCCTTCAATGCGGGCCAGAATCTCTGGCAGCGCGGGGTCTGTGAAATCCTCAATGGTCATCTTTGCGCCGACGGCGCGCAATTGGTCGTCGGTCAGCGCGGACCGGACGCCGATGCTGTAGGCTCCGGAGGCGGCGGCGGCGCGCATTCCCGACGGGCTGTCCTCGAACGCGATGCAGGTCTTTGGTGTTTCGCCCAATTGCTCCATCGCGGTCAGGTATGGCAGGGGGTGTGGCTTGCCATGGGCGCACTCCTCGCCGATGACGATCACCTCGAACCGGTCGCGCAGGCCAATGGCACCGAGCATCGCTTCGGCGTTCAGGCGCATGGCGTTGGTCACCACTGCCAGTTGCCAGCCTTGCGCCTGCGCGTGGTCCAGAAACGCCGTAAGTCCCGGTGTTTCGGGATAGGGGGTCGGCAAACGGTCACGGAACTGCGCCTCTTTCCACTCGCTCAGCTCTTGCGGATCGGGCTCGTCTGGCAGGTGGTCGGCAAAGACATCGACGTTCAGGCGGCCATGTACCTGCTCTATGTAAAAGCCCTCGGGCACGGGCAGGCCGCGCGCCGTCCAAAGCTCTGTGAACACGGCCTCGTGGATCGGGTCCGAATTCAGCATGGTGCCGTCGAGATCAAAAAGCAGGGCTGGCATCAGGACGGATCAGTTCGTGGCGGCGGGCGCTGTGCCGGCACGACCGTTTTCGATGGCCCAGGTTGCGTTGGTCTTGATGCCGCCCAGTGGGAAGAAATGCACCTGTTCGATGTTGAACTCGGGGTTCTTGGCCTTGTGCGCGGCCAGCTTGGTCAGCACCTCTGTCGGCTCGTAAGGCAGAAGCAGCTTCGACACGTCCATGGCGCGTTTCTGCAGGACCTTGAGCGACGGGCCGACACCGCAGGCGATGGCGAATTTGATCAGGGTTTGCAGTTTGGCGGGGCCAGCAATGCCGATATGCACCGGCAGCTTGATGCCTGCTGCTGACAGGTCGTCGACCCATTTGATGATAGGGTCGGCGTCGAAGGCGAACTGGGTGGCCAGCGCCATCTTGGCATCGGTGCGTTCCGAGAACGCCTGTTTCCAGCGCAGCGCGTCTTCGACGTTTTTCATGCCGCCGTTCGGATCGATGTCTTTGTTGCCCTCCGGGTGACCAGCGACATGCAGGCGCTTGAAACCCGCCTTGTCGAAAAGGCCGGTTTCCATAAGCTGCATGGAACTGTCGAAATCGCCGTGGGGCTTGGCCACACCTCCGGCCAGCAGCAGCGCCTGATCGACACCGGCTTCACCCTGATAGCGCGCGATCCAATCTGCCAGCGTGGCTGCGTCTTTGATGATACGGGCCGGAAAATGCGGCATGACCGGGTATCCATCGTCAGAAAGTCGCTTCGCGGTTGCAACCATCTCCTCGATCGGAGTGCCTTCGATATGGGCGATGTAGACGCGGGTGCCGGGGGCCAGAAGGGCGCGGAAATCCTCGACCTTTTCGGCGGTGCGCGGCATCACCTCGATGGAATAGCCCTTAAGGAATGCCTCCATCTCGGGCGTGGTGCCGTTTTCGACGGTTTCGCGCTTGCGGAAATTCAACAATGCCATGATGGCCTCCCTCAGGGTCATGCGGGGTTACGCCCAGCCTTCGTTATCAATCAGCGTTTTCAGGCGCTCTTTGTCGTATTCCGCATCAATGCGGGCCGCCTCGGCAGAGCAGACCTCTTCGGGGTCGCCTTCGAGCTCGTATGGCGCGGCCTTGCGCCATTCGGCAAGATAGCTGTCAGTGTCCGACGCGCCGATTTTCATTGCGGCACGATCGATGGCCTGCTCGAACCGTTCGGGCAGTTGGGCTTTGGCACCACGACGGCCTTTGCCTACGATCACCTGAGCCGGGATATCCCGCCAATAGACAACTGTGACGTCCGGCATGTTCGTGATTCCTTTGCTCTGCTTGCGTCTTCGTAATTGAGGCCATGCACGACATAAGTGCAAATTTCGACTTGTCCGCTTCCGTCTGCGACCCACGGCGACAATAGGACAGCCAGGCGGGTATTGCGATGCCATATCAGGTCCAAAATTCTCAGGCTTTGCATGAAGGGGCTTCATAACTGTGTGGCAAGTGATCACGAAACTTGCGCCGCATTCAAAGCGGGCTTAGGGTCGGGGTAACTTACATATTCGGAAGGCGCGAAGTCATGGCGCCAAAGCGTCCCAAAGGTGCGGGCGCATTCCCGAAACCGGTAGAGAGCCCCGCGCCGTCACGGCCCGATCCATCAGAGCTTTATGCCGCGCTGGATCTGGGCACAAACAGTTGTCGCATGTTGATTGCCCAGCCCAAGGGCAACCAATTCCATGTGGTCGACAGCTTTTCCAAATCGGTCCAACTGGGTGCCGGGCTTGAAAAGTCTGGGCGGCTCAGTCGCGCGTCGATGAACCGGACGATTTCCGCGCTGCGGGTGTGCCAGCAGAAGATCCGCCGCCACGAAGTGACACGGATGCGGCTGGTCGCGACCGAAGCGTGCCGCCGGGCGCACAACGCCCGCGACTTTATCCGTCAGGTGAAACGTGAGACCGGGCTGAACCTCGAGATCATCCAGCCCGAAGAAGAAGCGCGTCTTGCCGTCATCTCTTGTGCGCCTTTGGTCAGCACAAAGACTGAACAATTGCTGGTGGTGGATATCGGCGGTGGGTCGACCGAGCTGGTTTGGATTGATCTGACAGCCGTGCCCGCCTTTGAACGTCCCCGCGCGATCATGCGGCTGCATGCCGGTTTCCACACCAAGGACAGCCCGTTTCCCGCCGCCCGCGTGGTGGACTGGATCAGCGTGCCTTTGGGTGTTGCGACGCTGCGTGACCAGTTCTCAGACGTGGAAAGCGACAGCGCGCGGTATGCCTTGATGAGCTGGTATTTTGAGGAAAACCTTGCCGAGTTTGCGCCTTACAAGGACGAACAGACGCGTGAAGGCTTCCAGATCGTCGGCACCAGCGGGACGGTGACGACTGTGGCCGCCAGCCATCTGGGCCTCAAGCGCTATGACCGGACCAAGGTGGATGGTCTTCGCATGACCTCGGATCAGATCGAAAAGGTGATCTCGGGGTATCTGGAGCTTGGGCCAGAAGGGCGCCGGGCCGATCCGCGCATCGGGCTGGACCGTCAGGCGTTGATCATGTCCGGGGCCGCGATCCTTCAGGCGCTGCTGCGCTGCTGGCCGACAGACCGTCTGTCCGTCGCGGATCGTGGGTTGCGTGAAGGTTTGCTTTACGCACAGATGTCGGCGGATGGCGTTTTGGAGGATGGCCCGTTCTAGGGCTTAGCCCAAGAGGCTGATCACCCGGCGCAGAGCGAGTTCATAGCCTTCCACGCCAAACCCGGCGATCACGCCTTCGGCGCGGGCGGACACGTAGGAATGATGCCGAAACGCCTCGCGTTTGTGGACGTTCGAGATGTGGACTTCGAACACCAGCCCTTCATAGGCTTGCAGCGCGTCATAAATCGCGATCGAGGTGTGGGTGAAGGCACCGGGATTGATGATGATTGCCTGCGCTTCGTCGCGCGCCTGATGAATCCAGTCGATGATCTGGCCTTCATGGTTCGACTGCATGGACTTCAGATCGAATTTCGCGGGCTTGGCCAGCGCCTCGCAGCGGTGCGCCACATCTTCAAGCGTGTCCGCGCCATAGATCGCGGGTTCCCGCTTGCCCAGAAGGTTCAGGTTGGGGCCGTTGATCAGAAAGACGGTCTTGGACATGGGGTGCTCCGAAGTGAATACATATAGCTGTGCCAGCTTGCAGCCACGCGTGCAACCCGCTGCACGTTTGGCGCCACATGCAAGATCGGTGTTGTCGGTGCTGGCGTGTCGAAACAGGATGGGTATTCTGCGACGATGAGATAGCCCGGCGCAGCAACGACCGGGGTGACCGACATTCAGGGAGTAGAGGACGATGAACCAGCGTATCGACAGGCATTCCGCAGGTGTTTTCATCATCGCCGCCACGCCGTTTTCCAGCGATGGGGCGCTTGATTTGGACAGCACGGACAGGATGGTGGATTTCTACCTCGACTGCGGTGTGACGGGCATGACCATCCTTGGCATCATGGGCGAAGCTCCGAAACTGTCGGGCGAGGAATCCGCGCAATTCGCACGCCACGTGCTGGACCGGGTTGCGGGCCGCGTTCCGGTTGTCGTTGGCGTGTCCGGAGCCGGTTTGGACAACATGGCGCGGTTGTCGCACAGCGTGATGGATGCGGGTGCGGCGGGTGTCATGGTGGCGCCGATGCCGGGGCTGGGGACAGAGGTCAAACTGCAGGGCTATTTCGCACAGGTCTGCAAGGCGCTTGGGCCGGATGTGCCGGTCTGTGTGCAGGATTATCCGCAGACCACAGGTGTTCAGTTCAGCGTTGAAACCATCCTGCAGCTGACCCGCGATCACGACCAGATCGTCATGCTCAAACACGAGGATTGGCCGGGGCTGAACAAGCTGTCCCGCGTGCGGTCTGAGAGCGGCACTTCCGACACACCGCGCCTGTCGATCCTGACGGGCAACGCCGCGCTTTTCCTGCCTCAGGAATTGGCGCGTGGCGCTGATGGCGCAATGACCGGGTTCGCGTATCCCGAGATGCTGGTGCAAGTGGTCGACCGGCACAAGTCGGGGGATGTAGACGGGGCGGAAGATCTGTTCGACGCCTATCTGCCGATGGTGCGATACGAGCAGCAGTTGGGCATCGGCCTCGCCATTCGCAAGGAAATCCTGCACCGTCGGGGTGTGCTGGCGGCCCCCAAGGTGCGCGCGCCGGGGCCGTCGATGACCAAGGCCGATCACGAGGAACTGACGCGGCTGATGAACCGGCTGGATCGCAAGCTGGCGGCACTGGGCTAGAAGGGAAACGACATCATGCAGCATGATCTGGTGATCAAGGGTGGCACGCTTGCCACTGCATCTGAAACGTTCAGCGCCGATATCGGCATCCGCGACGGCAAGATCGCGACCTTGGGCCATGACCTGAGCGGTGAGGACGTGATTGACGCCACGGGCAAGCTGGTCATGCCCGGCGGGATCGAAGCGCATTGCCATATCGCGCAGGAAAGCGGCATGGGGCTGATGACTTCGGACGATTACGAATCCGGATCGATCTCGGCTGCGTTCGGGGGCAATTCCTGTTTCGTGCCCTTCGCGGCACAAAAACCGGGGCAGAGCGTGGCCGATACCCTGGCCACCTATGATGGACGGGCGGCCCCCAAGTCGGTGATCGACTATTCCTACCACCTGATCCTGACCGATCCGAACCCGTCTGTTCTTGACGAACTGCCGGGGGTATTCGACAGAGGCATCACGTCCTTCAAGGTCTTCATGACCTACGCAACTCGTGTCAGCGATGCGCAGTTTCTGGACATCCTGACCGTTGCGCGGCGGCATGGCGGGCTGACGATGGTGCATGCCGAAAACCATGACATGCTGACATGGATGGCCTCCGCCTTGGCCGATAATGGCTATACCGAACCCAAGTACCACGCCCCTGCGCGCCCCGGTCTGGCCGAGGAAGAGGCGATCAACCGTGCGATCAGCCTGTCCAAGCTGACCAATGCGCCGCTGATGATCGTGCATGTGTCGACACCTAAAGGGGCGGAACTGGTTGCGCAGGCCCGCGCGGATGGAGCCTATGTCTTTGGTGAAACCTGCCCGCAATACCTGTTCCTGACAAAACACGATCTGGACCGTCCGGGCATGGAGGGCGCGAAATACATCTGTTCCCCGCCTCTGCGCGATACTCATACACAAGAGGTGCTTTGGCGGCACATCGCGCGGGGGACGTTCAGCGTTGTGTCCTCGGACCATGCGCCGTTCCGGCTCGACGACACCGGCAAGTTTTCCAACGGGCGCGACGTGGATTTCCGCAAGATCGCCAATGGTATGCCGGGGATCGAGATGCGGCTGCCGATGATGTTTTCGGAAGGTGTGGTCAAGGGAAGGATCAACCTTAACCAGTTTGTCGCGCTGTCCTCGACCAATGCCGCGCGGCTTTACGGGATGCACCCGACCAAGGGCACACTGGCGATTGGCGCGGATGCCGATATCGCGATCTGGGATCCGACCGAGACCCGCATCGCGGGCGACATGCATGACGCGATGGACTACAACCCGTTCGAGGGGATGGAGGTCACGGGCTGGCCGGTCACGGTGCTCACCCGTGGGCGGCGAGTTGTGGATCAGGGTGAACTGGTTGCCAAGCCGGGCGACGGCGGCTTTGTCAAACGCGGGCGCTCCGACCTGTCGGGTCTCACGGGAACGCGGCTGCCGGAAACTGATCCTGCCACCAATTTTGGGGCGGAGATTCTGCGATGACCGGACCCATCGTGGTCATCAACCCGAACTCCAATCAGGTGGTGACCGACGGTCTGAGCGGCGCGCTCTCTGCGTTCACCTTGCAAGGTGGACCAAAGATCGAATGCCTCACGCTTAATGAAGGCCCGTTCGGCATCGAAAGTCAGCGCGATTCCGACAGTGTGATCCTGCCGCTTGCCACTCTTGTGCAGTCGCGCCCCGATGCGGCCGCCTTTGTGATCGCCTGCTATTCTGATCCTGGCCTCGACACCTGCCGGTCGGTGGTGCCGCAGCCGGTATTCGGCATTCAGGAAAGCGGCGTGCTGACTGCGATGGCCCGTGCGGATCGGTTCGGGATCATCGCTTTGGCTGATGGGTCGATCCCGCGCCACCGCCGCTACATGGCGCGCATGCAGGTTCTGGACAGGTTGGCCGGCGAGATTGCGCTGAACATGAGCGTCGATGACAGCGCGCGCGGGGAGGGCACCTATGCCCGGCTGGTCGAGGCGGGCACCACGCTCAAGGCGCATGGTGCAGGCGTTGTGATCTTGGGCTGTGCCGGGATGGCCCGGCATCGCCGCCCACTTGAGGCAGAGCTTGGCATCCCTGTCATCGACCCTGTTCAGGCTGCGGTGACGATGGCGCTTGGTGCTCTGCTTGCGGGTTGACCCGCTTGCAGGATCAGACGTCGATTTCGACCGCGCCGATGGGCTTCGAACAGCAGGCCAGAATATAGCCGTTGTCGATGTCCTCTTCCGAGATGCCCCCGTTGTGGACCATGTGCACCTCTCCGGCAGTTTTGCGGATCTTGCAGGTGCCGCAGACGCCAAAGGTGCAGCCAGACGGAATGACAATTCCGGCGCTGCGGGCGACGGCCAGAACCGTATCTGTCTCAAGACACTCTGCCGTGACATCCGACCGGGCAAAGGCGACACTGGCGGTGGCGCTGTCATCGGGGACGACGTCGTCATGTTCTGGAAGCTGCTCTTCCTTCTTGACCGGTGCGACAAAGCTTTCCTGGTTATAGCGCTCCATGTCGTAGCCCAGACCAATGAGCATGTCGCGCACCGCGTCCATGAAGAGTTCCGGCCCACAGCAGTAAATCTCGCGTTCCAGATAGTCGCCTGCGATGAGACCGATCATCAACTGGTTCAACCGCCCGCGAAGCCCTGTCCAAACACGGTAGGGGTCGTCTTCTTCGACAATGAAGAACAGTTTGATCGACGGCACCCGGCTTGCCATCTGTTCCAGTCGCTGGCGGCAGATGATGTCCTGCGGGCGCTGCGCACAGTTGACGAACACGATGTCGATATCGGTGCCCCGGTCGTAGAGGTACGTGGTCATCGACAACGACGGTGTGATGCCCGACCCGGCGGAGATAAAGAGATACTTTTTCTTGGTCGCGCGGGGCAGGGTGAAGATGCCCGCTGGTCCCGTCGCTTTGATCTGCATCCCCGGCTTGAGGTGGTCCAGCATCCAGCGCGTGCCGATGCTGCCCGGCTGGGCTTTGACCGTCACGGCGATGGTCAGCGGTCGCGAGGGCGAGGAGGAGATTGTGTAAGTCTTCCACAATGTCCCGCCCGGCACGGGCAATTCCAGCGTCAGGAACTGTCCAGGCTCATAGCGAAACTGCTTCCCCGAGGGCGAGACAAAGCTGAAGGTCGCCGTATTCGGCGCTTCGGGGACCACTGCGCAGCAAACCAGCGGTTCGCCATCGGTCCAGATTCCCGCATCGGAAGTGACGGTCAGATCGACGTCCAAGGCCATCGGCTTACTCCGCCGCAATCGGGGTGACGCCACCGGTGATCCCGCGGATCATCGTTGCTGCGTACCAGTTGGTGAACTGAATATTGCCGCCTTCATGCGTCGGTGAATACGGGCCGGGGGTATAGGCCGGGGATTGGATGCCGCGCTGGTTGTTCTCGACCACTTCGCGGTCTTCGTCATTGGTGGCCAGCCAAACTTCTGTCAGGCGTTTGAGATCGTAGTCCTGACCCTCGACCGCATCCTTGTGCACGATCCACTTGGTGCACACTTCGGTTTCCATCGCGCTGATCGGGGTCACGCGGAAAAGCAGGATGTGGTCCGACAGAAAGTGGTTCCAGCAGCCGGGGTATTTGTACTTGAGCAGCGAACCAGCGTCCTTGAATGGGATCGAGGAGTTCGGCTTTGACACCGCAACCTTGCCGTCCATCGTATAGCTTTCCGCCTTATCCAACAACGGCGTGCGCACGTAACGCCAATCGCCCAGCGCGGATTCAAGAAAAGCGGAGGGCGCACCAACCGCCTCGCAGCGGGTCACGTGGTTTGATGCCACCTCGGACAGAACGCCCGAATTGTCCGACCCGATATAGCGCGGGTCTTCGGGGAAGGTGCGGCAGAGCGACGGGTGATTGCCCGAACAATGATAGCACTCGCGATTGTTTTCCCACACCAGCTTCCAATTGCCATGTTCGACAATGGTGCTTTCAAAAGCGACCTTGGAATTCTCTAGATCATGCGGGGCCAGATAGCGCGCGGTCTGTTGGGCAAATTCCGTGATGTCAGGCGCATCGTCGTCCAAACAGATGTAAACCATGCCCGACAGGTTGCGGCAATGCACCTGCTTCAGACCATGTTTCGAAGGGTCGAAGTCCGGACCCATGTCCCGCGCCCAAAGCAGCTTGCCGTCCAGTTCGTAAGTCCACTGGTGATAGGGGCAGACCAGCTTGGGGTGCGATCCCTTCTTCGACTTGCACAGAACCGAGCCGCGATGGCGACAGGAATTGTGGAAGGCGCGGATTTCGTTGTCGTGGCCGCGCACGATGACGACCGAATAGGCGCCGATGTCGTGGACGATGTAATTGCCCGGCTTGGGGATCTCACAGGAGGGCAGCACGAACAGCCATTCCTTGTACCAGATCCGCTCCATATCGGCCTGAAACACACCGGGGTCGCAATACAGATCTTGCGCAAGGGAATGCGCCGGTTTGCGACGCATCAACGTGGACAGGACATCGGCTTCACGCAGCATGGGACACCTATGAATATGGTCTTTCGCCCAAGGGCGATGGGGTGGAAGGAAAATAATCCAAGGCTGTGGCCTCTGATTGCGCAATCGCATGCAAATCGCGGCGCGACGTCGTGGATTGCGACGCAGCGAAATCGGTTTGCGACCCGCGTTTCAAAGCAGTTTCCAAGGCGTCGGTTTCGTGTGGCAACAGGGCGCAAACACTGCCCGTGACCAGCAGGAAATTGCCTGAATATTTGGCATCTGCATGTCTCAGATGTCCTTGACCAAGCGCAGCGCGTCATAGATCGCGGCATGTGTATTCCGCGCGCTGACCGCGTCACCGATGCGGAACAGTTGGAACGTACCCGCCGCGTTACGCGCCATGTCCTGCGGCGCGCCCGCGATCAAGGCGTCGTAGTCGACAGCACCGCCATTCGATGAGAGCGGTTTAAGCGCAAAATAGAGATCATCAAGCGGCATCGTGCCGTAGTTGACCACGATCTGGTCATAGGTTTTTTCGCTGGTGTGATCGCTGTAATCCGTCCCGATCACGGCCTTCAGGCGATTGCCATCGCGCTGCACGTCCTTGAGACGTCGGGTGACGGTGAAGGTGACATCCTTGTCCTGAAGCGCGCGCATATACGGCACGAGGTTCATCGCCATCACATCGGGCGCAAACGTGCGGTCCGGTGTCATGATCTCGACTGTGCTGCCTGAACTGGCCGCGACTTCGGCGGCCATCAGGGCAGGGTGGTCGCCACTTTCATCATAGATCAGCACCGATTGTCCCGGTTTCACATCCCCCGCGATGATATCCCAGGATGAGGTCACAAGCTCGTTCTCGCGTCCGCTCTCGAAAAGTTCGGTATTGGGCAAACCGCCAGTGGCGACGACCACAACATCGGGGTTCAGTTCGGTCACATCCTCTGCTTCGGCCCATCTGTTGAAACGGAAGTCCACATCGCGCGCCGCGCATTGCGCCATGCGCCAGTCGATGATGCTGATCATCTCGCGGCGGCGTGGGTTCTGCGCGGTCAGGCGCACCTGACCACCGGGATCGGGCTGGGCCTCGAACACGGTCACGTCATGCCCCCGCTCTGCCGCGACACGCGCAGCTTCCAGTCCAGCGGGACCAGCGCCCACGATCACCACCTTCTTGCGGGTCTCCGCGGGCGTGATCTCGTGCGGCATGCTTAGCTCGCGGCCCGTCGCTGCGTTGTGGATGCACAGCGCCTCACCCGCTGCATAGATGCGATCCAGACAGTAGGTCGCGCCGACGCAGGGGCGGATGTCATCCTCGCGCCCTTCGATGATCTTTCTCACGATATGCGGATCGGCCATGTGCGCGCGGGTCATGCCCACCATGTCCAATAGCCCCGCCTGCACCGCATGGCGCGCGGTGGCCACGTCGGGGATGCGCGAGGCGTGAAAGGTGGGCATGCCGGTTGCCGCCCTGACAGCCCCCGCGAAATCAAGATGAGGCGCGCTTTTCATGCCTTGCACTGGGATCACGTCGGTCATTGCCGGATCGGTGTGGATGCGGCCCCGGATCACGTTCAGGAAATCCACCATACCGGTCGCGGCCAGCCGTTTCGAGATTTCGATACCGTCTTCGGGCGAAATCCCGCCCGCCTCGGCCTCGTCGGCGGTGTAGCGGATGCCGATGATGAATTCATCACCCACACGCTTGCGGACACCCGTCAGCACATCGAGCAAAAGCTTCATCCGACTGTCGAGTGTCTGCCCACCATATGGCCCGTCCAGATCATTGGTGAGCGGTGACCAGAACTGATCAAGCAGGTGGCCATAGACCTGCAATTCGATCCCGTCCATGCCACCCTCCTTCATCCGCTCGGTTGCATCGGCGAAATCGGTGATGATGCGTTCGATGTCCCAATCCTCGGCCAGCTTGGGAAACGCCCGATGCGCCGGTTCGCGGTGTTTGGAGGAGGAAACTGACGGCAGCCAGTTGCCTTTGTTCCATGTTGTGCGCCGCCCCAGATGCGTGAGCTGGATCATCACTGCGCAGCCGTGATCGTGGCAGGCGTCGGTCAGCTGCCGGATATGGGGCACAACCTCGTCCTTGTAAGCGAGGATGTTGTTGAAGACGGGCGGGCTGTCCTTGGACACTGCCGCCGATCCTGCCGTCATCGCCAAAGCGACACCTGCCTTGGCGCGTTCCGCATGATAGGCGGCATAGCGTGCCTTAGGCATGCCGTCTTCGGGATAGGCCGGTTCGTGGCTGGTGGTCATGATGCGGTTGCGCAGCGTCAGATGCTTGAGCTGATAGGGCTGCAGAAGGGGGTCGTTGGACATGGTCACTCCGCGCGTTTTGAGGAAGCGTTGTCGTAAATGTTCATACCTGTCAAGTTTGTGTTCATAGCTGACCATTTTGCTTGTCGCCGCCGACATCCACGCATAGATTTGCGACATGGCAGACGCATTCGATATCGACCCGAAAGCAAAAGGATGGCGCGGCTCCCGCGAGGTCTGGCTGGCCGCGGCCCGTGATGCGTTTCTCGATTCGGGGATAGACGCGGTGAAAATCCAACCGCTTGCCAACCGCCTTGGCCTGTCGCGCACCAGCTTCTACTGGTTCTTCGAGGATCGCGATGCAGTGCTGCAAGCCCTGCTGGAGGACTGGGACGAGACCAATACAAAACCGATCGTTCAGGCGTCAGAGGCGTTTGCCGAAACCATCGCCGAAGCCGCGTTGAACATGATCGCCGTGTTTTTGCCGGGGGGCGGGTTTGAAAACAAACTCGACCTCGCCATCCGGGGCTGGGCTCACCAGTCCGATGCGGTCGCGGCAACCGTCAACACCACGGACGAGATGCGCCTTTCTGCGTTGCGCGCAATGTTTGAACGGTTCGGCTATTCGGTGGACGAATCTGACGTAAGGGCGCGCACCATGTATCTGGTACAGATCGGCTATATCTCGATGCAGGTGCAGGAAGACCTCAACCTACGCCTTACGCGAATTCCCAACTACGTCAAAACCTTCACCGGCCATGCACCCACGCAAAGTGAGTTGGACAGATTTCATGCGCGGGTCGGGAAGGTCTGACGGCTCCGGCGGACCATAAGCGCGAACCAATATGCCAAAATCGTCCAAGCCTGCAGAGTGCAGGATAAGCTAAATAATTGCTTTCTTGGAAGTTTTGGCTCCGGCGGTAGGGAACGGAGCCATATTTTGCGTACCCATAAGTATCTGATTTCAAACCAGAAAAATTTAAAGGTCGGTCCGTGGTGTCACAGTCAGGTGTCACAGTGTGCCACCCGGCCTTGGAATGCAAGCGGGTCAGGCAAACCGTAAGCGGATTCGGTCGATCTCAATGCAGCGCCCCGTGAATACGGGAGGGGCGTCGCGCGCCATAGGCGCGTTTCTCTGAACAGGAACCAGTTATGAAGGTGTCGGTGGAGAATAGATCGAGCGCGGCGCCGCTCTGCGATCGAGACTGGGATCACGTGATCAAGCCTTTCCATTCTGACGAAGTCTCTAATCGAACGCACTACCCTCGAGACGGGCGTCCTGACCACGGTTAGCGTCTGCGCTGACTTCGCCGACCGCCTGCACGGGGTCGAACAGGCGGCCGGGTACGGGGCGGATCAGGCGGCGCGATCGAGTGGTCGGTAGGCCGCTGACCAGTCCGCAAGCGGGTTGTCCGCTCGTTCGTCGCCGGGCCCGGACTGGTCCATCTCACCCGGGATAGCCACCGCGGCCTCTTCGGGCGTCTGGAGCGCAGCCTCCGGCTTCACCCGGGAGATCAGCTCATCCAGCGCGGAACCGGTGAGCATGCCCCTGTTGTGGAGCGCGGTGGCGATGGCTTCGAGAACCGGCCTCTGGGCCTGCAGGATGTGGAGCGCACGCTCTTCTGCGCTGCGGAGATGCTCCTCGACGCGGGCCGCGAGCCGGGGGTCGAAGCGCAGGCGGGCGGCGATGGTCTCGGGGTCACCGAGCCAGGTTAGGCGTGCGCCGAGACCCCAGCCCCCTTCGATCGCGCTAGCCATGGTCGTGGCCCGGGCGAGATCGGAGTCCGCAGCACCGCCCGCCCCGGCCGACGCCTCGCCGAATACGATGAGTTCCGCCGCGCGCCCGGCCATATCGAGGGCGAGCGCGGCGTCGAGTTCGGACCGTCGCTGATGCACGACGCGCCGCTCCGCATGGGTGACCCCGCCGTCGCCCTGAAGCGCAAGCAGGCGGGGTTTCGCGATCCCGGTGGCCGCGCCGACCACGGCATGCCCGGCCTCGTGCACCGCGACCTGCCAGCGCAGGGCGTCACCCATAGCGGGCCGGAGCTCGCCGAGGGCGGCGGAAAGATCCTCCACGCTGAGTGGATGGCGTGCGCGCCGGGCCTTTGCCCGGGCGGTGCGGACCACGCCCGCGACATCAGCGCCGCTCATGCCGGCCGCCTGCGCAGCGATGGCGGTCAGGTCGGCGTCGCGCAGATCCGGCCACACCTGCCAGCGGATCGCCTGCGGCATCAAATCTGCGGTGGGGTGGCCCAGGCGGAGGATGCGGTCAAAACGGCCGGGGCGGCGCAGGGCGGGGTCCACCCTGTCGACGTGATTGGTCGCGGCCATGGCCACGACCCCCTCCTGAGCCGTAAAGCCGTCGAGGCATTCCAGCAAACTTCCGACGACATATTCCGTCCAGGAGGCATTGTGGTCCCGGCGGTTCCTGTCCCCGAATACGTCGATCTCATCGACGAAAATGATACAGGGTCCTTCGCTGGCGGCCTTGGCGAAATCCGCCTTCATCGCGCGGAGCAGATCGGAAGAGCGCTCCCCACGCGCCTGCCACGTGGCGAGCGAGGCCGCGATCATGCCGATGCCTGCCTCACGCGCGACCTGGCGGGCCGTTTCGGTCTTGCCGGTCCCCGGAGGGCCGGCGAGCAGGATCCCACGGCTGACGTTGCGCCAGGGGATCTCCCCCGCCTTCCAGGCGCGGAGGTCCTCGACGAGCTGCTCCAGCGGGCCGCGGACCTCGTCGGGAAGCGGGAATTCGGCAAGCCCCGGCCCGGTCTCGGTCTCTTCGGGGGTCAGCGCGGCGGCCAGAGTGGCGACGGCGCGCTCCGGGTCGGGCCAGCGCAGGGCGAGGAGCAGGTCGCCGGGGGTGAGCCGCGCGACCGGCGCTTCGGTGGACAGTGCGCTGAGCGCGGTGCCGGGGGCGTCCGCCTCCGGATAGCTATCGCCGAGGATCTGCGCCAGCATCGTCCGGTCGAGGGGCGCGAGCGCGATCACCTCTGGGTTGAGGGGCTTGAGCGCCTTCGGCACGGTTCCGGCCGCCGGGGCGATGAGGGCGGCCGGGCGGCGCGTGTCGAGCGCCAGCCGCAGGGAACCCGAAAGCGCAGCAACAGCCGGTTCGGACGCGCCCGGCTTGGTGGCCCCGGCTTTCTCGGCAGTGAGGACCACGGGGATCGCCGCGCCGCGCGGCCAGAGCGCATGGGGCTGGGTGACATGCTCGATGAGCTGGATGAGATGCGCATCGATCGCGGGGTCGGCGGTGGTGATCAGGGTCACAGCGCCTGGCGCACCAAGGACCCGCACCATCGCCTCGGCGGAGCCGAAGGTCGCTGCGAGGCGGACCACGGCCAGTGCGGCCTCGGGGCGCAGGCGGTAGACCTTGCGCCGTGCCGGGGCGTCCTCCGGGACCGGAGGCAGCGCGTCGGCGAAGCCGCTCATGGCCACATCGGCCTCGGCCTCGACCAGGTCGAGAAGGTCATCGAGGTCCCAGCTGTCGTTGTGGGCGCTCGAACGTGCGGTGTCGGCCGTCGCCTCATCGCCATTGCCGGCGTCGGTGGCCGTCACAACGGAGGTCTCGGCGTCGTCTTCCTCGGTGAAGTCGGAGACGGTGTAGGCGGTGACGGCCCAACTAGCGGCCCGCGAGAGGAGGCTGTCCCGGATCTGGGCGGCGAGGACGGTCCAGTCCAGGCTATCGGTGACCGGGGCGGTAGCGGGAGGGATCGAGAAGGAGGTCGAGGGCTGGGTCATGGGAAAGCTCCGGGAAAAGGGGTGGCCGTCGGCCCGCCGCCGAGGGGCGGGCCGAGGAAGGATCTGCGGGTGGGAAAGCGACCGGCCGGTCAGGCGGCGAGATCGAGGTCCGGCCCGTCAACGTGACCAGGGATCGCGTGGGCGTGCCCAAGGCGCATGAGGGCCGCGTCCAGCGTCGCGCGCGGGTTGCGCCGAAGGTCCGGACACTCGCTCGCGTAGATCGTGTGGCGCGTCTGCCAGTCGGCGGTGAAGCGCACGGCCATTTCGGGCAGTGCGACCATCGCCAGAATATCGAAGTCCGCCGCCGAATACGGACCACGCCCAGTGGCGCCCCGTTCCGAGCTCTGCTTCAGGTTGAAGACATAGTCGCCGGCGGGCGTCCGCGTGTGGCGCGTCTTGACTTGAATGCGCAGGGGCGTGTCACCGGGAAGAAACAGGACCCTGTCGTGACGCTCGAACTCGGGCGCGGGAAAGTCCCGTTCCCCGAGACGCATCAGGATCGAGGCAACGACAAGTTCTGCCGAATGGCCGAGGATCTTCGCATAGCTGCAGAGATCCTCGGTGGACATGTTCGGATAGGCCGCCAGCGCGTCACGGGCGTCGCGGGCCTCGGCGGGCCGGGTCGGCAAAGTGATGCCGGGAAGAAGAAGCTGCCTCATGCGCGCCTCCATCGTTCGGGAAGAGGGAAAGGGGGTCACGGGCCCCCTTGCGAGGTCCGGCGCGGTTCAGGCCGCGAGGCCGGGCGCGTCGTCCGTGCCGTCATCCTCCGGCCCGGATCCCTTTCCTCCGTAGTCCGCCATCGACATGAGCCGCGCGACGCCGTCGAGGAAACGCTGCTGCAGGGCGCGTACCCGGCGCTCCACGGGCGCATCCCCCCGCACGAACAGATCGTGTGCGCTGCCGGCCAAGACGCCGTGCATATGCTGGCGATCGCCGTCATCCTCCACCGAGAGGAGCGCCTGCAGGGCCTTCGCCAGCAGACGCAGCGGACGGTCGAGATCACGCTGCTCCGGCAGGGCGGTGACATCTGCCAGCCGGGTGAGGAGACCTTCGCGCGCGGCCTCAGCCGCAGCCAGATCCGCCATGACCTCCGGAGCGAACACGTCGGACACGGCGTCGCGCTGAATCCGCCGCTCCGCAGCCACGGAGGCGTCGAGATCGCGCAGAACGGCGGTGAAGGCGACGCTCACCTCGGTATGGGCGACCGGGACCGGATGATCGTCCCTCGCCACCGCGGCACCGGCCTCCATCACCGTCTGGCACCCTGCAGTCGGCGGCGTGTGCTCCGGTTCGTCAGGCCCGTCGATATAGCCGCTGAGTGCGTCAAGCGCGGCATCGAGGGTCGAATTATAGAAGGCGTGGCCCGTCACGGTGGTCGGCAGCTGCCAGACCCAGCGCGCCACGGTCAGAGCAGACCGGATGCGCCCCACCTCGGCCGGATCACCGGAGCGGACGACGGACGCCACCAGCACCGCGACCCGCTGGAGAGAGACAGCCTGCGGCGTGTTGGAGGGCTGGGCGATCAGGGCCTCGCAATGCCCGAGAACGCGGGCCCGGGCCTCATCGACGGCGGCCTGATAGGCGAATAGCGCCGGGTCGAAGCCGCCATCATCGCCGAGGTCGCGCTCGGCGGTGGTCAGATCGACCAGCGCGCGGGTCATCGCGCGAGCGCGGATGAGCTGGGACAGGCTGAAGGTGAAGGGGGATGCGGAATTGAATCCGTCCGCGTGCGGGGTTACGTAGTTCTTAGCCATGACGGGTCTCCACAGGACACGTTGTGGTCAGGGCGGGGTGGAAGTTGGAGCTTCCGCTTCGCCCGCTCATCGGGCGCCCGGTGACCATGGTAGGAAGTTGGGAGCGACTGCTCTGAATGTCAATAGTGCGACAAGAAAAACTTTAATCTTCACGAACAAGCGTATATATCTGTCTATAAACAATAATTGGTCGGACAAAAGAGCAGACAGGCCGACGGACTGCGTGGCTTGCTCATCCGGAGGGCCTCTCGGATCGGTGCGGGAGGGTCTCCGCGCGTCTCGCTCGGCGCGACAGGTGCCGGGCTCGGTCAAAATCTTCGTGTGAACAAGCTGTACCCATTGGATGGGCGGACATAATTGTTATATATGTGAAAATCGTCGGACCACGTGAGGGTATCTGTCCACCCGGGCAGGCGTGATCCTCGAAGCCAGCCAAGGAGATGCGCATGTCGGACAAGACCACGGAACGTGAGGGATCTGCCCCGGATAAGGTCGCGCCTGAAGATGCGCCGCAGCCGCAGGCTGATCCGCTGCTGGAACAGATCCGCGCCCGCCTGCCGGAAGACTATGAGCTGATCGGCCCCATGATCCACCAGAACCGATCCGCCGGGCGCACGAAGCCCCTTTGTGGCCCGGTCCTCGTGCGCTCGCAGGCCCGCGGGGCGGATGGAACTGGCTGGAGCCTGGACGTGGCATTCCGCACCTTCGATGGGGACTGGCAAAGCGCCGTGCTGCCGATGCGGGATTTGCTGAAAGCGCCGGCGCGGGTGGTGGCGGCGCTTGTCGATCGGGGGTTCGATCTCCGGGGCAAGCCCACCGAGGTCTGCGATCTGGTGCGGGCGATGGAGGTCGAACGCGTCGGTCTTGCGGTCGGTGTGACCGGCTGGGTCGGGACCGACTTCGAGCGGTTCATCCTACCCTCGGGTGAGGTCCTGACCGGGTCAGAAAACTCCGATGCGGCGGGCGTCCTCTTCACAGGTGCCCCCCGGGTCACGGCACGCCCGATGGCCGAGGCTGACCGTGCCGCGTCTGCTGCAAAGTGGATCGAGGGGGTGATCGGGCGGAAGCCAGATAATGCCGTCATGCTGGGTCTCTGCGCCGCGATCGCGCCGGTACTGATGCCGATCCGGGCGGAGCATTCGTGGTCCTTCCTGCTGCATCTGCACGGCAGCGACGGTGCCGGCCGGCTGAGCCGTGCGGTCGCCGCGAGTGTATGGGCGCAGCCGACCGAGCTGCATCTGACCTGGTCCGAGCCGCAGTCGCGCCTTCTTGCGGCGGTACGCGAGGCCCGGGACGGTCTGGTGCTGATCTCCGGATACGAGCCGCGTCATCACCGCAAGATCCCGGCGATCGCCGAGGCTTTGGCCGGGATTGACGCCGTCGGTCGCGGCCGGGTCGTCGTGCTGTCGACGGGCATGGTCCCGCTGCTTGGCGGCGACGGCAAGGCATTGCCGGGTCAGGATCTGCGCAACATCCTCGATATCGATTGCCGATCCTGGGATGTCGATGACCCCGAGCTGGTCCTGGCGGTCGCAGCGCAGCATGCGGGCAGCTTCGGTCCAGAGTTCTTGCGGGCGAGCATCGAGTGGGGAGTCGGGTCACGAGGTCAGTACCTTGGTATCAGAACCGATGACATTCGCGACAGTGCGGCCGGACCGGATAACCTCCCGCTTGACGCTGAAACCGAGCGCGTCGTGCTTGCTTGCGGGGCGATGTACGCAGCGGGGCATCTGGTAACCCTACGAATGAAGTCTTTCCTGGCCGGGCCGCAGGCCCCGCTCCAAACGAGGCTCAAGACCTTCTGCGCCCACCTTCTCGAAAGCTGGATCGCCAAGCACCGTGGCGTGCTGTCGGCGCAGGATCGCGCCCTGCTCAGCCGCGCGGCCACGTCGGTTCGGGACCTCCTGCGAGACCAGGCGTTGGTGTCGCTGGATCACCCGGACGGGACCGTTCCGATCAGCGAGACCGGGTGGTTCGACGACAGCTTCGTCTATCTCACCGCGCCCACGATGGCTGGCATCGCGCAGGCAGCAGAAGCGGATCTGGGCCGGCTCTTCGAACTCCTGCAGGTTCAGGACTTGCTCAAGCCTGCAGGAGAGAGAGGATTCCAGTACAAGCTGCCCAGCCGGGTGCCCGGTCGTCCTCGTGCATACCGCATCTCCCGGGATGTTTTGAGGTTTGCAGCAGCCGGATAAGAGAGTGAGCGCATCGAGAAGGTCGGGGCGCACGATATGGGCGGA
>NZ_JFKD01000089.1 GCF_002115725.1 Marivita cryptomonadis | reverse complement strand
GCCCGATTTGAAACTAATTGAGTGAGTTCAGGAGGTTGTGATTCTGTTCGGCTGCGACACTGAACGGAGACCACGATGGCCTGGACCGAACTCACCCGCAGCCAGCATGCCCGTGAGGGCAACAAATACGCAAGCGATTTGACAGATGCCGAATGGGCGCTGCTCGCCCCTCTGATGCCGCCGCCCAAGCAAACTGGCCGGCCGCGCACCACGTGTTTGCGCGATGTGTTCGACGCGATCCTTTATGTTGCGACCACAGGGTGCCAGTGGCGAATGCTGCCGAACGACTTTCCACCGGTCTCGACAGTACGAGGGTATTTCTATGCGTGGCGCAATGACGGGCTGCTGGAGGAGATGAACCGCGCACTTGTGGAGGCCGCACGTCTGGCCGAGGGCCGAGCGGCCCTGCCAACGGCAGGTATCATCGACAGCCAGAGCGTAAAAACCACTGAAAGTGGCGGGATTAGAGGCTATGATGCCGGCAAACGGATCAAAGGGCGCAAGCGCCACATTGCCACCGACACGCTTGGCCTGCTGGTCGGTCTTGTCGTTCACAGTGCCGGCATCCAAGACCGTGATGGGGCGCCGGATGTTCTGAAACGTGTCGCCGCGCGGTATCCAACGCTGCGCCACGTCTTCGCCGATGGCGGCTATGCAGGGCCGAAATTACGAGAAGCGTTAAAGTCTATCGGGCGCTGGACGGTGCAGATCGTCAAGCGCTCAGACACCGCAAAAGGGTTCGAGGTGTTGCCACGCCGATGGGTGGTTGAACGCACCCTCGCCTGGCTGGGACGATGCCGGCGTCTATCGAAGGATTGGGAAAAATCCATCGCCAGCGCGGCAGCTTGGGTCACAATCGCACACATCCGGCGCGTCACGCGGATGCTCGCAAGACAATGAATTCCCACGAAAAGTTTTGAATCAGACTCT
>NZ_JFKD01000088.1 GCF_002115725.1 Marivita cryptomonadis | reverse complement strand
CGCCCGGCTTGGTCGCGTGTGCGCCCGGCAGCGGGGTGAGCAGGTGCCCACCGGTTTCGGTTTGCCACCACGTGTCGACGATCGGGCAGCGGCCGCCGCCCACCACGTCATTGTACCAGTTCCACGCTTCGGGGTTGATCGGTTCGCCCACCGTGCCCAGAAGCTTGAGCGAGGATAGATCGCATTTCGTTACGAATTCATTACCCTGACCCATCAAAGCGCGGATCGCGGTCGGTGCCGTGTAGAACTGGTTAACCGAATGTTTCTCGCAGACCTGCCAGAAGCGGCTGGCGTCCGGATAGGTGGGCACACCTTCGAACATCAGCGTGGTCGCGCCATTGGCGAGCGGCCCGTAGACAATGTAGGAATGCCCCGTGACCCAGCCCACATCGGCGGTACACCAGTAAACGTCGCCTTCATGATAATCGAAGGTAATTTCATGCGTCAGGGCGGCGTAAACCAAATATCCACCAGTTGAGTGCACAACCCCCTTGGGCTGCCCGGTGGAGCCTGATGTATAGAGAATGAAAAGGGGATCTTCGGCATTCATTTCAGCAGGCTGGCTGACGTCAGACGCCTCCAGCGCCATTTCATTGTAGTCAAAGTCGCGCCCGTCGATCCATGTGGTCTGCCCGCCCGTGCGTTTGACCACCAGACACTTGACCGTATCCTTGCAGTGCAGCAGCGCCGCATCGGCATTGGACTTGAGCGGTGTCTTGCGGCCACCGCGCGGGGCCTCGTCAGAGGTGATGACGACCTTGGCGTCCGACCCGTTCACCCGTGCCGCCAGCGCGTCGGGCGAGAAGCCGGCAAAGACGATCGAATGGATCGCGCCGATGCGCGCGCAGGCCAGCATGGCATAGGCCGCTTCGGGGATCATCGGCATGTAGATCACCACGCGGTCCCCTTTGCGCACACCCAGTGTTTCCAGGATGTTGGCCATCTTGCAGACGCTGCGGTGCAGGTCTTTGTAGGTGATGTGCTTGG
>NZ_JFKD01000087.1 GCF_002115725.1 Marivita cryptomonadis | reverse complement strand
AACGTGAGAACCTTGTTCCAGATGCGAAGGAAAATGACAAATGGCCAACACCATGAGGAAGAATACCGATGCTGGAACGAGGGGCGGAGCCTCCCGTAGTAGCGATGAAGCCTCTGTAATGGAGGTGGAGCGAAGGGGCGGCGTTATCCGGCCGACGAGCGTTGCCAACCTCCGGGGATGAGTGGCGTGAGCTCGGCGAAACCTTATGACATAGCGAAACGCACGGTATGGGACGCCTACCAGCAGGTCAGGGCCAACCGCGGTGCTGCCGGCATCGACGATGAAACCATCGCCGATTTCGAGCGGGATCTGTCTAAGAATCTCTACAAGCTGTGGAATCGGATGTCGTCGGGGTCGTACTTCCCGCCTCCGGTCAAGCAAGTAGAAATTCCCAAGGCATCGGGAGGCACGCGCAAGCTGGGAGTGCCCACGGTTGGTGATCGTGTCGCGCAAACCGTGGTCAAGCTTCTCATCGAGCCGGAGCTGGACTCGATCTTCCACTCGGACTCCTATGGGTACCGGCCGGGACGATCAGCGAAGCAGGCGGTGGCGATCACGCGTGAGCGCTGCTGGCGATACGACTGGGTGGTGGAGTTTGATATCAAGGCAGCCTTCGATCAGATCAATCATGGGTTGCTGATGAAGGCGGTGCGCCTGCACATCAAGGAGGACTGGATACTTCTGTACATCGAGCGGTGGCTGGTTGCGCCGTTCGAAACGGATCACGGTATGCGCGTCCGACGCGAACGCGGCACCCCGCAAGGTGGAGTGATCAGTCCCCTCCTGATGAATCTGTTCATGCACTATGCCTTCGACACCTGGATGCAACGTACCAGCCCCAACTGCCCGTTTGCCCGCTACGCCGATGATGCGGTGGTGCACTGCCGCAGTCGAAAGCAAGCGGAGTACGTGATGCGCTCCATTGCTTCACGGCTGGCTGCCTGTGGCTTGACGATGCACCCCGAGAAATCGAAGGTCGTGTACTGCAAGGA
>NZ_JFKD01000086.1 GCF_002115725.1 Marivita cryptomonadis | reverse complement strand
CCCTTCCTCCCAACTTAAAGTGCTTTACAATCCGAAGACCTTCTTCACACACGCGGCATGGCTGGATCAGGCTTTCGCCCATTGTCCAATATTCCCCACTGCTGCCTCCCGTAGGAGTCTGGACCGTGTCTCAGTTCCAGTGTGACTGATCATCCTCTCAGACCAGCTACGGATCGTCGCCTTGGTGAGCCATTACCTCACCAACTAGCTAATCCGACCTAGGCTCATCTGATAGCGCAAGGCCCGAAGGTCCCCTGCTTTCTCCCGTAGGACGTATGCGGTATTAGCGTCCGTTTCCGAACGTTATCCCCCACTACCAGGCAGATTCCTAGGCATTACTCACCCGTCCGCCGCTCTCAAGAGAAGCAAGCTTCTCTCTACCGCTCGACTTGCATGTGTTAGGCCTGCCGCCAGCGTTCAATCTGAGCCATGATCAAACTCTTCAGTTCAAACATCTTTGGGTTTTTAAGAAACCCTAAACTTGGCTCAGCAATCGTTGGTTACATCTTTGATTTCTCGCGGAGTAACTTGTGATGCTGATAATCTTGTTGACTATCAGTCTGACTCCACAAGCACCCACACGAATTGCTTGATTCAGTTGTTAAAGAGCGGTTGGTTAAGATCTTTCGTCTCAACCGAGGCGCGCATTCTACAGCAGCCTCATTTGCTGTCAAGTGATTATTTTCAGAAGTTTTCAAAGTTTCCTTTGTAACTTCAACCACTTGCGCTTCCGATCTCTCGTTAGCGGGAGGCGAATTCTACAGCGTTACACGCTGCTGTCAACACCTCTTTTTCTCCGCTTTCGACCGAGAGGATCGAAACGTTAATAGAGCCAAACGACACTGCTCTACCAACTCCTTCTGGGCTTCGATGAACTGAAGCAGGTCGCTGTCGAATCTTGCGTAACTCTTTGTTTACCAAGGAGTTTTCCGTTTCGACTGCGCCGGAAGTGGGGCGAATTATAGACTTCCAGAATCTGCCGTCAACCCTTTATTTT
>NZ_JFKD01000085.1 GCF_002115725.1 Marivita cryptomonadis | reverse complement strand
CATGGATTCACCTTCACTCTTAAGCCAATGCTTAGCGAGTGGTTACTTCAGTAGCTGCGAAGAAGTACGAGATTTCGCGAGCAGCAGCGGCTTCGGAGTCCGAACCGTGTACAGCGTTGGCGTCGATGGAGTCAGCGAAATCAGCACGGATGGTGCCGGCAGCTGCTTCTTTAGGGTTGGTAGCACCCATCAGTTCGCGGTTCAGAGCGATAGCGTTTTCGCCTTCCAGAACCTGAACAACGACAGGACCGGAGATCATGAAGGCAACCAGGTCGCCGAAGAAGCCACGAGCGCTGTGCTCAGCGTAGAAACCTTCAGCTTCAGCCTTGGACAGTTGCTTGAGTTTCGAAGCTACAACCTTCAGGCCGGCTTTTTCGAAACGAGTGGTGATCTCGCCGATGACGTTTTTTGCAACAGCGTCAGGCTTGATGATGGAGAAAGTACGTTGAACAGCCATGGTGTAACTCCAGAAACGGTAATTTACGAAAAATTAAACCCGCGAATTATACGCGGGTTCTTGGGTATTGCCTAACTGCGTAAGGGAGGCGTCAGTCCTGTTCTTCTTTCCAGGCTGTCTGAATAGCTTCCAAAACCTTTTCGCCACCGCGATCACGCTCATCGTCAAAACCTGGCAAGGCCATGACCATGTCACGCAAAGCAACAAAGTTCAGCGAATAGGGATCCATATCCGGGTTGCCGTCGGCCAACAGGATAGCGATTTCTTGCACATCAACCCATTTAAGACTCATGACACTTCCTTGAATCAGTGCGGCGCTTCGGCCGCATGGTTGAGGGAATATTTCGGGATTTCGACGGTGATGTCTTCCGTTCCGACCTTTGCCTGACAGCTTAGGCGAGAAGTCGCTTCCAGGCCCCAGGCCCGGTCAAGAAAGTCCTCTTCCAACTCGTCCGCTTCTTCCAGAGAGTTGAACCCCTCACGAATGATGCAGTGGCAGGTGGTGCAAGCGCACACTCCACCACAGGCACTTTCGATCTCGATGTGGTTGTCATGGGCAACTTCGAGGAT
>NZ_JFKD01000084.1 GCF_002115725.1 Marivita cryptomonadis | reverse complement strand
TAGAGCGTGTTGCGCCCTTTCCGATTCAGATTTCCATGAGGCTTGATCTGTGATTCCCTTTCTGCATGGCAGATATGGGGGTTTGAGATGGGAAAGCCACATCCTATGGCACTTCGTGAGCGGGTTGTCGCGCTTGTGGAGGAAGGGCATTCACATCGCGCTGCGGCCGAACGGTTTCGGGTTTCGGTGAAGTTTGTGAACGATATGGTGATCCTGAAACGCGAGACAGGCGGGTTGGAGCCGCGCCAACAAGGTAATGGTGGCGGGCACGGCAAACTGGCCCATCTGCGGGACTGGATCGCAGCGCGTATGACGGCCAAGCCCGACCTCACGCTGGATGATCTGGTGCTGGAAATTGCTGATGCGCATCAAACGACAATCCATCGCGTGTCGGTCTGGCGTACGCTGCGCAGTCTCGGCCTGACGTATAAAAAAAAGACCTGCAAGCGGTAGAGCAAAAGCGGTCTGAAGTTCGGCAGGCGCGCCATATATGGATCACAAAGCGGCAACCGTTCATGGCTAACCTGTTGCCGCGCATTGGTTTCATCGATGAGACCTCACTCAAGACGAACATGGCGAAGACCACAGGTTGGTCTGCAAAAGGCACACGTCTGATCGACTACACACCCTTCGGCCATTGGAATACGCAGACGTTTATCGCGGCACTCCGCCATGATCGGCTCGATGCACCTTGGGTGATCGAAGGCGCCATGAACCAGGATTTGTTTGAACTTTATGTCGAGACCCAATTGGTCCCAACCTTGCAAACCGGCGATGTGATCATTTTGGATAACCTGTCATCTCACAAAAGCCAGACGGCCGCGCAGGCCATGCGCGACATTGGCGCTTGGTTTCTCTTTCTGCCCGCATACAGCCCCGATCTCAATCCCATCGAAATGGCCTTTGCCAAACTCAAGGCCCTGATACGACGAGCAGCCGCTCGAACCTACGAAGACCTCTGGCGCGCGGTCGGTCACGTCTGTGATCTCTTCACTGACGAGGAATGTTACAATTTTTTCAAGGCTGCCGGCTATGAAACCAATTAAACGCAACACGCTCT
>NZ_JFKD01000083.1 GCF_002115725.1 Marivita cryptomonadis | reverse complement strand
TAACCTGAGCACGCCACCTCAATCATCGAAAACGCGTCAATTCTGCCCCCAGAGCATCAGCGCTTAACTCGGCAGTCAAAGAAAATGAGTTCACTCTAGCGAAGAAGTTCGACTCAATCGCCCGAATGGCACTCAACGTCGCAAAGGCCCCCCCACAAATAAACAGCTGGGCAGTCTTGACCACAAGAAAACACCGTCCATCCTCTCTATCAACTAGGTGTCAAAATTACTGGGTACTACTCACTCAAAATATAATTCCACCCAATTAGCTGATTACTTTCTTCCGACTGAAATGGAAGTTTTACGCGAGGCATATAAACCATCGGATTACTGTTGAAACTTAGAAACGCAGCCCACCAGGCGAAAGTGCTGGTGCCTATTATATAATCCTTGCAACAAATCAAGCTCAAAAAATCGGCAATCGCAGGCTTGACATCAGTCCCAAGCAAGCCACAAACCTCAAAGTCCTGTCCCTTGAAGACTGCCTCGCACCAATCTTTATCATCCGTAAATATAACGAAGTGACGGCCTTTGAACCTTTCAATCGCCTTGAAATAATAGTCTTCATCCATCACCTTATGATGCGGATCTGTTGATAACAGAAAATCGCCTCGACGAACATGAACGCCAACACTGGTGGAATAGAGCTCTTTCCCCTCAGCGAGCAACGTAACATGCTTCTTAAGTATCAGCGAGCGAAGCTCTTCTCGAAAATACAAAGCACTTTGAACATACTGAAAATATCCAAAATGAAACTTAGAATTTATCGCATTGCATGCCTGATCAAAACTTGTATCCGCATCGTAATCATAAAGCAGGTGACCACCCAACTGACGTATATGCGCCTTTCTGAAAATCAACCGGACAATTTTTGCAACGATACCGTTTTCAAAAAAAATGCAGCTCTCCGACGACTGACTATGATCAAAGTCAATCAAATCTGATAGCCGTATACCACCATGAATACCTTTGCCGAGAAGCATCTCGCTGTTACACGATACCGTGTCAGCTGTAACAGATTCGATATACTTAGCCCACGCCAACTGGAACAGCTGATTACCCA
>NZ_JFKD01000082.1 GCF_002115725.1 Marivita cryptomonadis | reverse complement strand
TCCCTGAATTCATAGAATAAGCGCAACGCTTGAAACGAGAGGCAGAGAGCCAGCCACCGGTAGAATCCAGGCTCTCACACCGAAGGATTCAAGCGCAGATGACTACGCATTACCGGCAGCTGACTCAGGGACAACGTTACCAGATTGAGGCTGGCTTGAGCGCCGCAGAGAGCCAGGCGAGCATTGCAAAGCGGGTCGGCGTGCATCCCTCGACGATCAGTCGCGAGGTTCGCCGCAACAGCACCCAGAATATCTACAAGGCTGTTTCTGCGGCCCATGAAAGTGATGCTCGTCGAGCGGGTGCGCGCAAGTTTTGCAAGCCGGCGACATGGCTCAGCCATCATCTCCCGGTGTGGCTCAAGCATGGCATGAGTCCGGAGCAGATCGCCCAGCGGTTGAAGCAGGAGCAGCCAAGCCGGGCGGTCAGCCATGAGTGGATTTATCGGTTCATTGCCGCCGAACAGCGCGCCGGTGGTGAGCTTTATACCTATCTGCGACATCGCCGAAAGCGCTACCGGAAACGCTATGGAAGCCACGATCGGCGCGGGCAGCTGCGTAATCGCGTGTCAATCAGTGAACGCCCAGCCGAGGTCGAAAGCCGCGAGCGCCTGGGGGACTGGGAGGGCGATACGGTACATGGACTGGGCGGTAACCTGGTGACCCTGGTTGATCGCAAAAGCGGCTATCTGAGCGCCTATCCGGTCAAGCGCAGAACGCGCCGGCAGGTAACGCGGGCGATCAATCTGATGCTTCAGGGCCATGCCGCTCACACGCTGACGCTGGATAACGGAAGGGAGTTTGCCGGGCATGAACGCATCGCGCTACGGAGCCAGTGCCAGGTCTTTTTTGCAGACCCCTATTCATCCTGGCAACGTGGCACCAATGAAAACACCAACGGTCTGCTCCGCCAGTATTTCCCCAAGGGCAGCGACTTCAGCAAGCTGACCGTCGAAGCCGTCAATCGGACAGTAGCGAGGATCAATCTACGCCCGCGCAAGCGCTTGGGCTGGAAGACGCCGTACGAAGTGCATACAGGGGTGAGCGTTGCACTTATGTGTTGAATTCAGG
>NZ_JFKD01000081.1 GCF_002115725.1 Marivita cryptomonadis | reverse complement strand
AACTTGGGGGATTCCACTCAGGTGGGCAGATGGCAACAGCAGTATTACAGTGGCGGTATTGAAGCCCTGGAGTCAGGGAAAAGAGGACTGAGCACCGCTATGCCTAAACCACCTGCTAAACCACGCAAAACCGCTGCCCCACTCACCAGCCCTGAGCCTGAGCACAAGACGTTACTTGATGAGCTCCAATACCTACGGATGGAGAACGCTTATCTAAAAAAGCTTGGGGAGTTAGGCGAGGCGGTGATGAGGCGGGAGAAAGAACAGAAGAAAAAGCCCGATTAGTCAGTGAGCTTAAGCAACACTTTCCCTTGCGTGACTTGCTCAAGCTAGTGAGCCTTGCGCGAAGTACGTACTACTACCAACTCAAGGCGATGGGCGTTGCGGACCGATTTTCCTCGATCAAAGCTTCTATCCAGACCATCCAAAACGAGCATAAGGGCCGCTTTGGTTACCGTCGGATGACGCTAGAACTACGTAAAGAAAGATCGCTGATCAACGGTAAAACGGTACGACGACTGATGGGGGAGCTGGGTCTGAAATGCACGGTGCGGCCTAAGAAATACAGGTCGTATAAAGGGCCGATGGGCGAAGTGTCGCCCAACACCTTGGCTCGTCAGTTCGAGGCTGAGCAACCGAATCAGAAATGGGTGACGGATGTCACCGAGTTCAAAGTGGCCGGCAAAAAGCTGTACTTGTCCCCAGTTTTGGACTTGTACAACGGAGAAATCGTGGCCTATCAGACGGCAATACGTCCCCAATATGCCTTGGTGGGCGAGATGCTGGAAAAAGCTATTGAAGGCTTACCTGAGGGCGGCAAGCCAATGCTGCATTCAGATCAAGGCTGGCACTATCGATATCCAAAGTACCGGGAGAGGCTAGAAAAAGCAGGGCTGGAGCAAAGCATGTCACGCAAAGGAAACTGCCATGACAACGCCACAATGGAGAGTTTCTTCGGCACGCTGAAGTCAGAGTTCTACTATCGGGAAAGCTTTGAAAGCGTGGAGCAGTTGCAAGCGGGGCTGGATGAGTACATCCATTACTACAACCATAAGCGAATCAAAGTGAAGC
>NZ_JFKD01000080.1 GCF_002115725.1 Marivita cryptomonadis | reverse complement strand
CCCGGCTTCGTGCGGTACTCAACTGTCAGATGAGTGATCTCATGAACTGTCGCAAGCCGTTCTCGTATGTTTTGTGCATTCACTGCTGGGCTGCCTAGAACACTCACAATAGCGGCGCGGGCTTGCGGCCCTACCTGCCAGACATGAAGATCTATGATCGAAGCATCTCCCTGTCGCTCAACCAGTTCACGAATCTCTTCAGCGACATGATCATCTGTCTGGTCTAGCAATACACTCGCAGTCACCCGCATCAACGACCAAGCCCAGCGTGCGATGACAACTGCACCCACAATCCCCATTGCAGGGTCGAGCCAGACCCAACCAAGGTAACGACCAGCAAGCAGTGCTGCGATGGCCAGAACCGAAGTCAGTGCATCTGCAATGACGTGAATATAAGCAGAGCGCAGATTATTGTCATGACCATGTGCATGGTGAGATTCATCTTGGCCGTGGTCATGCCCATGGTGATGATTATGACCGCCAGACAGCAAAAGCGCGCTCACCACATTCACTGCTAATCCGACAATTGCGATAAGAGTCGCTGTCCCGAATTGCACTTGAGTCGGTTGAAAGAGACGAAATAGCGACTCTCCGGCAATTCCCAAAGAGACCAGTCCCAAAATCAGAGCAGATGCGAAGCCACCCAAGTCTCCAACCTTGCCAGTTCCAAAACTGTAGCGAGCATTTGAGGCATGTCTTTTTGCGTAACCGTAAGCAGCTGCGGCTATGCCAAGTGCTCCAGCGTGTGTTGCCATGTGAAATCCATCAGCAAGCAACGCCATTGAGCCAGTGAGATAACCTGCGGTGATTTCAGCAACCATCATTACGACGGTCAGAGCCACTACCCACAAGGTTCGCTTGGCGTTTTCTTCATGTGATTTCCCCAGGAACATATGGTCGTGGGAATAGTCGGTGTACGAATTACTCATCTGGGCAAATCCTATTTGGAATAGCGGCGAATGGCTTCGAGAAGCTCATCGACGCCTTTCGCTCTTTCTTCGTTGCTGAGTGTCGGATTCGCAACGTGTTCACGAGCGTGGTCTTCGATAATTTCATCCATCAGCCCATTGATAGC
>NZ_JFKD01000008.1 GCF_002115725.1 Marivita cryptomonadis | reverse complement strand
ATCTTGATGACGGCAAGCGCGACTGGCTGCGCGAGTATTGCGCAAAGATCGGTGTCGAATATGTGACCCGCCCGAACAACAAGGGGGCCAAGGCGGGCAACATAAACCATACGCTGCGCATGCTGGCCGACTCGGGGGAGCCGCCTGATTTCGTTGCAGTACTGGATGCCGATTTCGTGCCGCATCATGGCTTCGTGCAGCGCAGCCTGTCTTTGTTTCACGACCCGACAGTGGGTCTTGTGCAAACGCCGCAGCACTTCTTCAACGCCGATCCGATCCAGCACAATCTTGGGCTCAGTCGGTCCTATCCAGACGAGCAGCGTTTCTTCTTCGACCATGTCCAGCCCTCGCGGGATGCGTGGGGCATTGCGATCTGCTGTGGCACCTCTTCGATCATGCGCTTCAAGGCCGTCGCGGAAATCGGCGGCTTTCCAACGGAAAGCGTGACCGAGGATTTCTTGCTGACCCTTGTTCTTCAAGAACACGGCTGGAAAACCGTGTATCTGAACGAACCCCTGACAGAAGGGCTCGCGCCTGAAGGGCTAAAGGAATACGTGACCCAGCGCGCACGGTGGTGTCTTGGCCTGATGCAGATCGCGCGCAGTGACCATGGCCCGTTTGGCCCCGCCAACCTGAGATGGCGGGATCGCTGGAGCGTTGCGGAAAGTGTGGTCTTCTGGCTTGCGACGTTCAGCTTTCGACTGGCCGTGATCTTTTACCCTTTGCTGTACTGGTTCTTCGACATCATCGTCGTGAACGCGTCAGTGCCGGATGTCCTGCGCTATTTCGGCCCGTTTTACGCATGGGCCCTGATGGCAACCTATTATATGTCGCGCGGTTCGATCATTCCCGTGCTGCATGATGTCACCCAACTCGTCGGCGCTCTTCCGATCGCCATCGCCGCTGTCACAGGTCTGATCCGGCCCTATGGGCACCAGTTCCAGGTAACGGCCAAAGGTGGTGACCGCAGTCGCATCGTGGTGCAATGGGGATTGATGAAGCCCTTTCTGATCGGGCTGATCCTGACCTTGCTTGGTCTGTCCCTTGGCATCGCGTCGGACAAGTTTGCCCATTATGACGCCGGGGACGGCAAGATCGTCGTGCTTTTCTGGACCATCTACAACATTTTCGTATTGGCTCTGACCATCATTGTCTGCATCGAACTGCCGAGGTCTGAACGCCATGTCGCAGACATACCGGAACGCGCGCGGTTCGTGTCCGATATATGGACAGGCAATGTCTGGCTGGCCAGCCTGACCCGCGACACGGCGCGCATCAGAGGGCATGATCTGCCCATCGGCACCGAAGGCCTGTTGCACATTCGCGGTGTCGGGGATGTGCCGGTTCTGGTGCTGGCGTCGGAGAGGGCCGGGATGCGCCTTGAATTGATTCCCAGCGATGAGCAGTACCATGCCTTGATGCTGCGATTTTACACAGAAGGTGACGCACCGGGCGTGTCTGTCGTTCGGGCGTCGAACTTGATCCGCGATCTGGCGCGTCGGTTGTCGTTCAACTCCGGTCCGCGCTGACCCCGTCGCTCAGCTTTTCTTCCAGTTCGACGACCTTGTCTTCGGCACGCAGCATCCTGCCCTGAAGCCGCGCAAGGGCAGAAGACAGCAACGAAAGCTCGGTTGTGCGATGGTTTTCGACCGGCAGCACCTCATCGCCCAAAGCAATCTCTTGTGCGTTGAGAACTAATTTGTGCAACGGGTCGAGAAAAATCCGGATAAAGCCGATGGACAGGACCAGAAGCACCAGCGCCATCACGCCAAGGATTTCCGTCAAAGACATCATCAACGTGTTCTTGGCATCGTTGAACTGAGACGGAGAGGCCAATGTCACCATCCGCCAGCCTACTGCGGGGTTGGGTGCGGTCTGTATTTCGGGCACCGACATGGCAAACCGTTCCCCCAAACCCCGCCAGATTTCACGGGTTGATATCTCTTGGCCGGACAAGGCCCTTTGGACCGAAAGCTGGGTCATATCGATATATTGTGCACCGATACTGTGCAGAACCGGCATGCCGCGTTCGTCAAAGACCACCATATCAAGCCCAAGACTGCCGGCCAGTTCGCTCAGGTGCTGCTCGAACGCCTGTGGGCGAAGGTGGACAGTCAGGATGCCGGCCTGTGTGGTTCCGGTCGACGTGATCGGGTGGCTCAGGACAAGAACGTCTTCCCCAGCGCTGGTGCGCGCATAGCCCATCAGCGGACCGGCCTGTGCCCGCAGGAACCAGTCTTCGGTCGATACGTTTTCACCTTCCCGCTGCCGCCGCGAAGCAAGCAGCACCTGACCGGCCGTGTCGACATATCCCGCCCAGATCACATCAGTTCCATCGGCGACTTCACGCGTCAGAAAGCTGCGGAACGTCACGCGATCGGTGAAGGGCAGGACAACAGACAAGTCTCCTAGGCTCGACCAATTCCTGTCGAGGCTGGTCGCAATATCCAGTGCAAGGTGACTCGTCCGCACTTCGACAGCCGACTTGACGACGCTGTCATGGAATTCTGTCACGCGGTTGCTGATGAACAACACGGTTGCCGCCAGAAAGACGCCAGCGCCCAGAACCATGAAGCCAAGGAATGCCTTGTTGAGGTTCAAACCTTTGAGCATGTCCTTTTGCATTTTTGTCCCGCGATCTGTTTCATTCGAGTATGCGCCATCTCTAAAGGCGCATGCCAGTCCATTCTTAAGTATATTTGGGGTGTTAGAAAGCATGGTTTGCCCTGAAACTGATCAAACTGGCCCAGAGTTTGCCGTTGTGTATGACAACGCAATTGGGCCAGTGGGCTCGGTGATTTGAGTAGACGCATGAACAGACGCAGCTTCCTTTCGACATTGACCGCGCTCGCGGTCTGTGCGCCCCTTCCGGCCTTGGCACAGTCGAACGGGGTAGACACTGTGAACGATCCGGATTGGACGGCGTGGAAAGCGGCGTTTCTGATGCCTGACGGTCGTGTCGTCGACCACTTGCAGGATCAGGCGACCCATTCCGAAGCGCAGGGCTATGGGCTTGTCCTGTCCGTGATACACGGGGATCACGCTGTATTCAATGCGATCTGGGCGTGGACCTCTGCCAATCTGAACCGGCGCGACGACGGGCTTCTGAACTGGAAGCTGGTGCCGGGCCAGACGGAACCGGAATCGATGAACGCAACCGATGGTGATCTCTTTTTCGCGTGGGGTTTGGCGATGGGGGCCGACCGCTTCGACATTCCCGAGGCGCGGTTTCGTGCCGTCGAAATCGCAAAGGCGATTTCTGATCACTGCCTTTACCCCGATCCCCGTGATCGCAATCGGTTGATTATCCTGCCAGCGGCCGAAGGCTTTTTGCGGGGCACCAAGGCGATCATCAACCCGTCTTACATCATGCCCCGTGCGCTGTATGACCTGTCGGCATTAATTCAAGATCCGCGACTGGCCCAGGCGGCCAATGACGGCCTTGCGCTTCTGGACGAACTTGCCGCGTCTACCGGCATCCCGAATTGGGCCGAGGTCGATATCGCCGGTCTCAGGCCGTCGTCCGAACATATGGCGCATTACGGATACGATGCGGTGCGCGTGCCGCTGTATCTGGTCTGGTCCGGGCATCGCGATCATGCGGCTGTCGCACTTGCCAAGGGCATTTACGCCAGAGCCGCTGGGCGGAATACACCGGTTGTGATCGACCTCAAGGATGGCGCAGTTCTCGACACAAGCACCTATGAGGGCTTCGCCGCAGTCCATCGTCTGGTCGATGGGCGGCGCTTCGAGACGCCAGAGCTTGATGTGGAGCAGGGGTATTATCCCGCCATGCTCGACATGCTGAGCCGTGTCGCGAACAGCGAAACCTCGCCCGCATTGACCTTTGCGCTGAAAGACTAGGAATCTGGCCGCCTTGGCATTTTCCAAAAAAGACATCGGTTGGCGCGTTGCCAATCCCTTCAAAAACGTGTGACCTAGCAACAGAGCTGGATCAGACGAAAGCAAAGCAAATGCGCCGCCGGATTGCGAAGTCACCTGTGTTCAAAGGGTTGAGTGGTTCCCTTGTCGTTCTGTGCTTCGCGCTCTTTCTGGCAATAGCGCCGGGGCGCGCACAGGCGGATGGTGAGTTCGTGCAATTCGACTGGTCGGACAACGGGTCGCTTGACGCCGTGCTGGCCATGACGCGGGGGCAAATGAATTACAGCGCGACATTTTCCAAATACGATTCCGGCAAGACGGTTGGCCTGTCCGTCCTGCGTCTTTTCCCCGTCGAAGGGGGGGGGACGTTCAAGATAGGGCCAAGTTTTCAGGTCTCCGAAGATGACGAAGGCGATGTCGACTCTTTGGCCGGTTTGAAACTGGGGTACGAGTATTTCACGCCATTGGAAAACGGCAGCCTGTTTGCCTTGGCCGAGGTCAACACGATCGAATCCGGGTATTTCGGTCTGCTTCAATTCGGTCTCGGACAGTCCGGTGTGTCGCTGGAAATGTCCGTAGGGGGCAGCGACACCTACGAAGAGGCCACAGTGGCACTGTCCAAACGCCTTGGAACGGGGCCCGTGATCCTGCGGGGGGGCTATAAATTCGTGTCCGAAGTCGCGTTTCTTGGCATCGCGATCAACACGTTCTAGGAACGTCTGCGTCGGCCTGAATGCCCCTCTCGCTCAGCTGACAAGGCTCAATGCCCGTAAACAGCTGACGCGATCCCAAAGGCTCCGACCAGCACAAGGCTGAGCGCCCAGACAATGTCGAGGTTGAACCATGTGCGAGACAGGAATTTGATGCCCAGCCAAAGGTAGATCACAACAGCGAGAATGGCCCCGGCAAAGGTCATGGCCCCGGTATGCACCAGCGCTACAAGGAACGCGGTGGTGATGTTTTGGCCCATAAGTTGCCCCGCCGCCGCATGGCCGTCGCCGCCCACGTCGATGCCACAGATCCCCAGATAAATCGGCACCAGCATCAGACCCGCGCCGTGCGCCATCGCCGCAAGGAAGGACCAAAGTGCCAGCCGGGCAGGGTGCACGCGGGCCAAAAACCGGGGGTGGCGGCGGTTGATCAACAGGTAGATGCCCATCGCGATCACCAGCGCGCCAGCGCCGATGCGAATCTGCGTCTCCCAGGACACCAGTGCGCTCATCACCGAAAACGGCAACAGGATCGCCGTCATGGCAAGAAAATGCCCGACCGCCAAGGCAACCAGTGCGCGGCCCATGGCACGCGGGCGTCCCTCCATCAGGGCTGCGGACACCGCAAGGGGCCAGCCCATACCGGGATTGATGCCGTGATAGACGCCGGACAGAATGACGGCCCCCCAGAGGGCCGTCACAGTGCTTGGATCAAAGCTCATTCAGGTGTTCAGACGTTCGGGTAGCAGAAGCTGTCGGTCGAGCAGTCCCCGCCTTCAAGCCGGATCTGGTGTGACCTGAGGCCCTTGGGGAACTGGACATAGAAGTCTTTATCCAGCTCTAGCCCACCGCCTTCACCGACACGCGCCATCACCATTTGGCCGCCATCCTGACCGGGGTAGAATTGATCGTCCCACGTCGAATACAGCGAGTTGGTCCAGTACACCCGCTTACCATCGCGACTTACCTCGACCATCTGGGGACCAAAGGCAAACTCGCCGCCGCCCGGATGTTTGGTGTTCCGTGCGATCCCGCCCAGTTCGACCTTGCCAGCCAGCACCGGGTTCATCGGGTCGGACACGTCGTACTGGTGCATCTCGCCCATGCCCCAGCAGGCGACATAAAGGTATTTGTCATCAAGGCTGAGGTCGATATCCGTCACCAAAGGCGGCACCGCGCCAAAGCCCTGTAACAGCGGTGGCAGGTTGGCGGGGTCTTCGGGGCGGGGGTCGATGGTGATCGTCTTCTTGGCCTGCCAAGTTCCATCCTCGCCGCGCCACCATGTAAAGATCGCGCCTTGCAGGTTGGTGGTATCCACCACGACGCCGCAGAAGCCGTAGGATTTCTTGGGGTCATGCGCGGGGCGGATTTCCAGCGCCATCTGGTGATTGGCCCCAAGGTCGATGGTCTGGATGTTCTTGCGCTTGCGCAGATCCCAGAAATGGATCGAATGCCCGTATTTGTTCGACAACAGGTCTTCGGCCACGATGCCATTCTCGAATTGCGGCGGCAGGCCCCATTCGGAACTGACCATGTAATCCTGCGGCAGGTTCCACCAGAAATCGTAATGCTTGTCCTGCTTGCCCCGGTCCATCTCGTACTGGCCGATGATCTCGAAGGTTTCGCAATCCATGATGAAGATGCCCGGAGGGCCGTCGGTGCCGTCTTTGCCACCGCCCCCAAGGGTCGAAACATAAATGCCTTCGGGACCGCAATGGATGGTGTGTGGGCGCGAATAGCCGGTCTTGGCGAAGACTTCCTCGGGTTCGATGATCTTGTGGATCTTGGCCTTCAGCGGTTCCTTCACGTCGATAACGTAGATACGCGAAGACCGGATGCCGGGCACGATCAGGTAGCGGCGTTCAAGGAACGCGTGACCTGACAGCGGCGACAGCGACGAAGAACAGGCGTTCCAGCCGAAATGGTGAAACTCGTCTCCTTTGTAGGGCATCATCACTGTGTGGACGATTGTGCCATAAGTGTCGGATTTCGGATCAAGATCAACCACTGCGATCCCATCGGGTTGCGACCCATCCGGGCTAAGCATGACGGTAAAGCCATAGGTCTCCACCGGGGCTTGCATGGCAAGCTGGGCCGTGGCGTGAAATGTCGGATCTGGTCTTAAGTTCATGGTGTCCTCCCTTTGAAAATTGGCCCGCGCTGGGCTTAAACTGAAAACGGTCCTTTCTTATTGGTGATGTGACTAAGGCCTCCTCAAACCTCGGGCACGTTGCAGAGCTGAATGGCGCCGCTGACGCGGTTGGCCAAGCCTATCAGGTTTTGGCCGATCTCGGCCCGGTATGTGCTGCCGAACCTGCGGATCGGCCCAACGGCGCCGACGCTGAACGTGGCCCCGATATTGCCGATGGACACGGGTGCCGCGACGCTGGCGATACCAATGTCGATTTCCTGATCGCAATCGGCAAAGCCGCGTTTGACGATCTCTGTGAATTCGTGGCGCAGGTCTGCCTCTGTGGTCTTGGTGAACTCGGTATAGGCGCGCAGCGTGCCGGTGATGATGCTGTCCTGAAATTCGGGTTCTGCAAAGGCGGCGATGGCCTTGGAGCACGAACAGGCGTGCAGTGGGCGCACGCCAAGGCCGGGGTGAATGTACGCGCGGGCCGGGTCGTCTGGCGTTTCGACATGGATGATTTCGACCTGGTGATTGCGGAACCGCGACAGGAACACCGTTTCGTTGAACTTGACTGCCGCCTCCTTGAGCAAAGGGGCCGCCGCCTTACGCACATCCACATCGGATTTGCCAAGCAAAGCGATGCGGATCAGGCGCTCCCCGATGACAACACGCCCGTCTTCGGCAGGGCTGTCGATCATTCCGTGATCCAGCAGGGTTTGCACCAATCGGTAGCAGGTAGGTTTCGGCAGGCCGGTGGCTTTTTGGATATCTGCCGCCAAGACGGGCCGCCCGGCAACGGCGACAAGTTCCATGATCGAGATGAGGCGGTCGAGATGCATGATGTCGAGAATCTCATATTTAGAGACCTTGTCTCACGTTACGTTCGGGATCATTCCCGTGGCAAGTGAAAATACGCTTGTTGAAAACAAGGGATCTTACCGTGACGGCTGGCTGAGATCTGGACCAACGCTTGGCGCTGGGTCGTGTGACTTGTAGCGTAAAGATCATGGGGTATGTGACGTCATTATTCTTGCGCAAAATGGTTGCCGCGGCCGGGCCTGACATTGAGGCGGCTGAGCTTTTGACCGAGGCTGGGTTGCAGCCTGCAGGCCCTTGGGATCCCAAGGTCATGGTGCCGGACACCCGGTACTATGCAATGCTGGAAACCATCGCGGCGCAGATCGACGCGACAGACCTTCCCCTGCGGGTCGGCGCGTCCATGCGATGTGACGAATACGATGCGCTGGGGCTGGCTTGGAAAGCGGCACCGACACTGCACGGTTCGCTGTCGCGGGTCGAAAGATACGCCCGGCTTTGGACCAGCGTCGTCGAATACGAATTGCGAGAGCACGATCGCGGGGCCTTATTCATTCTGCACAGAGCGGGACCGCGTCGGTTGGGGATGCGCCTGTCGAACGAAGCGACATTGGCCAGTACGGTGTCACTGGCACGACAAGTCTGCCCTGTGCCTTTCGCGCCGCTCGAAGTCTTTGTTCAACATGCGGCGCCTGACACCATTGCCCATCACGAGGCATTTTTTGACTGCCCTGTTCGGTTCGACGCCGATCTGGATGCGCTGTTGGTGTCACACGAAGCGTTGGCGCAACCGAACATCCTCGGAGATGAAGGGATCTCGCGATACCTTGTTTCGCATCTGGATCGTGAGTTGTCCGAAATTGTTGTCGACCGTCCATTGCTGGTCGAGGCAAAGGACGCCATTGCCCAAGCGCTCAGCGAAGGCACACCCAAAATGGCCGAGATTGCGCGCGGGCTTGGCTACAGCGCCCGGTCGTTTCATCGTCGCTTGTCCGAACACGGAATGAGCTTTCAGACATTGGCCGAAGAAACCCGCCGCGAATTGGCGGAAGGCCTGCTGCGCGACGAACGCCATTCGCTGGCCGAGATCGCGTTCCTGACCGGGTTCGCCGAACAAAGCTCGTTCACGCGTGCGTTCAAACGCTGGGTCGGAAAGACCCCCGCCACGTATCGAAAAGACCGCTTGAAGGCGTAAGCCATTGGGTCTGTCCTTTGGCAAGGACGGTCAAAACCCTGGCAGCATCGGTCAAGATTGTGCGGCACTGGTCACGCTATCCCCTTGGTCATCGTAACCCACCAAGGAGATAGACCAATGCAAGACCACACCATCCTCGTCATCGGCGCCACTGGCAAAACGGGTGCCCGCGTCGCCACCAAGATTGAAGCGCTGGGCCACACCGTCCGTCGCGGATCGCGCAATTCGGCCACACCATTTGATTGGGAAGCGCCGCAAACATGGCCCGCCGCTCTGGCCGGTGTCCGCGCCGCCTATGTCACCTACTTCCCCGATCTGGCATTTCCCGGTGCCGTCGAGAAACTCGAGGCGCTTTGTGAAGCGGCTGTTGCGGCTGGCGTTCAGCATCTGGTCCTGTTGTCCGGTCGGGGCGAACACCACGCACGTCTGGGCGAAGACGTGGTGCGTAATTCCGGCACCGCTTTTACCATCGTACGTTCCGCCTGGTTTGCGCAGAACTTTTCCGAAGGCTATTTGCGCGATCCGGTTCTGGCGGGGGTGCTACCCATGCCCGGTGGCGATGTGGCCGAACCAATCATCGACATTGACGATATCGCGGATGTGGTCGTGGCTGCCCTGACCGAACCGGGGCACGAAGGCCAGCTTTACGAAGTGACTGGCCCGCGCCTGATGACTTTTGCCGATTTGGCGGTTGAACTGTCCACCGCACTAGGCCGGGACGTGCAGTATATCCCGATCACCTTTGAGGATTTCCACGCCAGCGTGGCGCAGGCCGGCGGCGATTTCGTCGCCGACGTGTTCACCGCCATCGCGCGCGAAACGCTGGACGGGCGCAACGCGCATCTGGCCGACGGTGTGCAGCGCGCGCTGGGCCGTCCGCCGCGCGATTTCGCCGAATTCGCACAAACTGCTGCCCAATCTGGCGCATGGACCCAAGCGGCCTGAAGCCCCCACCAGAAAGGAACATTCTATGTCTTTCACCCGACTTCAGAAGATCGCGCTTGCCGTGGCTGGGGCAACGTCGCTTGGCATCGGTGCCACCATCATGGGCGCGCCGCATGTGTTCTACGCCAGCTACGGCATCGCCATCGGCACCGACCCAAGCCTTCTTAGCGAAGTGCGTGCCCTTGGTGCAGGGCTGACAGGCTTCGGCACTGTGATGCTGGCCGGGATCATTTGGTCCCCGCTGCGTCAGACGGCTTTTGTCGCCGCGCTCACCGTGTTTCTGGCCTTTCCCGCAGGCCGTGTTGTGAGCCTTTTCGCGGACGGCGTTCCATCGACGGGCATCCTGTCGGCACTGGGGCTTGAGTTGGCAATCGCCGCGCTGTGCCTCTTTGCATTTCGGCGACGCACCACTGCTCCGGCCCGCATGGCTGTCAGTTGACACCCAATCAGGCGGGGAGGGTGATCCTCCCCGCAGCACTGCACCTCAACAGAAAGCTCTCTCATGTCTCCGTTTCTCTTTTTCCTCATGCAATTCGCTATCCTCGCCTATGCGCTGGTCGGCGGTGTGTTCCTTGCCTTTTCCGACTTCATCATGCGGTCGCTGTCCCTGACCGGCGGTGTCGGCGGGGTCGAGGCGATGCAGGTCATCAATCGCGAAGTGTTCCGCTGGGTCTTTATGGTGCTCTTTGTTGGAATGGCGGCGGTGTCGCTGCTCATTTCCGGCTATGCGGCGGTCTGGCTCAGTGGCCCGGCAGGCACGTTGATCCTGCTGTCTGGTTTCGTCTACCTATTCGGCTGTTTCGGCGTCACTGTGGCGTTCAACGTGCCAATGAACGAAGCTCATGCTGGCATGGACCTCGTAGCGGACACCACCCACAGCTATTGGACTGGAACTTACCTTCCGCGCTGGACCTTCTGGAACTCGGTCCGGACCATCGCCTGCGGCCTGTCGGCCATGCTGCTTCTGACCGGACTTTTGTGGCTGACCCAGACGCACGCCCGGTTGGTGTGATCCACCGGCAGCGCCAGATTGATTTTCCTACAATCGTCCCCTAGACGCGTCTGGCGAATTGCCGGGCGCGTTTTCCGCCGGGTTCGCTGATGATTAATGGAGGATCCGTCCTGTGGCCAATCCGCTTTATGACGCGCTTTTTGCTCCGCATGAGGGTAAAGCGACCCCGTTCCTGCACTTGGCTGATGGCACCGGGGTCACGCACGCGGGCTTCCTTGAGCAGGTCAGTCAGATGGCCAACGCGCTGGGCGCAGTGGGCGTGGTCCCGGGCGACCGCGTGGCGGTGCATATCGAGAAATCCCCCGAAGCCCTCGCACTTTACGCCGCCTGCGTGAAATCGGGCGCTGTCTTTCTGCCGCTCAACACGGCTTACACGCCTGCGGAATTGTCCTATTTCGTCGAAGACAGCGGCGCGACGCTGTTCCTGTGTGATCCGGCCGAGGTTGAGGCCGTCACCGGTATCGCCAAATCAACCGGAGCCACCTTGCACAGTCTAGGGGCCAAAGGTGACGGCAGCTTCATGGATCTTGCGCGCACTCAGTCGTCTCACTCAGATATCGCCACACGCGGGACCGACGATCTGGCCGCACTGCTTTACACCTCCGGCACCACCGGTCGCTCCAAAGGCGCGATGCTGACGCAGGCGAACCTGCTGTCGAATGCCGAAGCTCTGGTCGAGGCTTGGAAGTTTACGGAACAAGATATTCTGCTGCACGCTCTGCCGATCTTTCACACCCACGGGTTGTTCGTGGCGACCAACACGCTGCTCTTGGCTGGAGGGGCGATGATCTTTCTGCCGAAATTCGATCTCGACACCGTACTGCGCCTGATGCCCAAGGCCACGACCATGATGGGTGTACCGACCTTCTACACCCGCTTGCTGGACGATGCCCGGTTCACAGCCGATCTTGCGTCACACATGCGGCTCTACATTTCTGGCTCTGCGCCGTTGCTGGCGGAAACCCATGTCCAATTCGAACAGCGCACCGGGCACCGCATCCTTGAACGCTATGGGATGACGGAAACCAACATGAACACCTCCAATCCCTATGACGGCGAACGCCGCGCAGGAACCGTGGGCTTTGCGCTGCCAGGGGTCGAAGTCAAAATCTGCGCTCCCGAAACGGGTGGCACGCTACCGCAGGGCGAGATTGGCGTTCTCGAAGTGCGCGGACCCAACGTCTTCAAGGGCTACTGGAACATGCCCGAAAAGACCCGCGAAGAACTGCGCGAGGACGGGTTCTTTATCACGGGTGATTTGGCCCTCATCGACGCGGATGGCTACGTTCAGATCGTTGGGCGCGGTAAGGATCTGATTATTTCTGGCGGCTACAACATCTATCCCAAGGAAATTGAACTGTTCCTCGACACGCTGCCCGGCGTGCGCGAATCCGCGGTCATCGGCGCGCCGCATCCCGACTTTGGTGAAAGCGTGGTGGCGGTACTGGTCCGCGAAGGCACAGCCTCTCTTGACCTCGACGCAATCAACGAAGCCGTGCGCGAAAACCTTGCCGGGTTCAAACGGCCCCGGGTGATCGACGTGATCGATGCATTGCCCCGTAACACGATGGGCAAGGTGCAAAAGAACCAACTGCGCGAGACCTATGCGGGCGTGTTCCAGTCCTGATCGGTTGCCGCCCCAATCGCAATTTTTACCATTTGGTCAAAAAGCAGCCAGCCCGGCATTCGTGTTGAGCAGGAACTGGGTGAAGATCGGGCTGCTTGCTGCGCCAATGGCCCTAGCGTTGCCGCCGATGCTGCCGGGTTCGATCTTTGGTGCGATCAGACCGCGCGTGTCCTGATTGGCAAGATAGCGCCGCACCCGTTCCACAAGCTCGGTTCGGACCGACGCCGGGAATGCGCCGTCGATCAGCACCGCTTCAAAGTCGATCACCGCGCAGACCGACAGCGACGCCTTCGCCAATTCCTGTGCGGTTTCGCCGATCCACGGATCGACATATCGGCTCAGATCGCTCCAATCCTGCGGATGATGCCACAAGACCCTCGGGTCGACTCCCGCCTGCACCAGACGTCCCTCAAGCAAATGGATCGACGCAACGTCGATCAATTGCTGGCTTTCACCCAACGGCCCGGTGCTGCGCAATGACCCAAGTGCGCCCGCATTGCCCTGATTGCCTTCGAACACGGTGTCGTTCACGACCACGCCACCACCGACAAAGGAGCCAATAAAGAAATACGCCCAATCGCGGAAATCATGGGATTGCCCATAGAGATGCTCTGCACGACAGGCGGCGGTGGCATCGTTCACGACAAAGACGGGCAGATCGCTGAAACGGGCCACGTGTTCGCCGAAATCAAGATCCTTCCATGATTTGAACCGCTGTGACGGTGCACCGATCAGATCGTTCCATTTCCACAGCTCGAACGGCGCCGCGATCCCGATCCCGCAGACACGGTCCACCGTTTCGGGCGGCAGATCAGCCAGCAGCGACACCATTCCTTCTTCAAGGAAGGTGAACACATCGTCGGGCAGGGGGTACTTATAGGCGGTGCTGACTTGCGCGCGGACATTTCCGGTAAAATCAAGCAAGAGCAGTTCGGCACTGCGACGACCTATCTTGAGACCCAAAGACAGAACGCCGTCGGGGGACAGTTCCATCGGAATCGACGGTTTGCCGACCTTGCCGCGCACAGGATCGCCACGTTGCAGAAAGCCGTCCTGTTCCAGCTTGCGAAAAATAACGGACACGGTTTGCGGCGACAGGCCGGTCAGCCGCGCAAGGTCTATACCGGCCATTCCACCACGACGCTGCAACATGGAAAGAAGCAAACGTTCGTTATGGTTGCGCACACCACTTTGGTTGACGCCGCCACTTGCCCCTCTGATTTTTCCACCGTCCATGACTTGAACCATAATCAACCCACCGTTCCGCGCAATGATGGCAGGTGGCATTTAATAAATAAAGTTTATTTATTTATTGACAGGTGGTTTAGAATCTGGCCTTTTCGGTCGCAACCTGCAGCGGAGGACGTCAGCAGGGAGGGCGGCCCAAAAGCCGTCCGCAGGATTGAAAAGTGAAGATTTCTGGGAGGAAACCATGAAGAAACTACTGTTAAGCTCGGCTATTGCTTTGGCATCCATGTCCGGTGCGGCCTTTGCCGCAGGTCATGGCGTCAGCGCGTGTCTGATCACCAAGACCGACACCAACCCGTTCTTCGTAAAGATGCGCGAAGGCGCAACCGCCAAAGCCGAAGAGCTGGGCATCACGCTCAACAGCTACGCCGGTAAGATCGACGGCGACCATGAAACACAGGTTGCGGCCATCGAGACCTGCATCGCGAACGGCGCCAAGGGCATCCTGCTCACCGCATCCGACACATCGTCCATCGTTCCCGCAGTTCAGCAGGCGCGCGATGCGGGCATCCTCGTGATCGCGCTCGATACCCCGCTTGATCCGATTGATGCGGCTGACATGACATTCGCAACCGACAACTTCCTTGCCGGTCAGCTTATCGGTCAGTGGGCGCGTGCGGCGCTGGGCGATGATGCGGCAAACGCCAAAATCGCAACACTAGACCTGAATGTCAGTCAACCTACCGTCGACGTTCTGCGCAACCAGGGCTTCCTTCAGGGCTTCGGCATCGACCTGGCCGATCCGAACGTGATTGGTGACGAAACCGACCCGCGTCTTGTTGGATCGGACGTGACCGACGGCAACGAAGAGGGCGGTCGCCGCGCGATGGAGAACCTGTTGGCGAAAGACCCGACCATCAACGTCGTGCACACCATCAACGAACCCGCCGCTGCCGGTGCCTATGAGGCGCTGCGCTCGATCGGTCGTGAGAACGACGTGTTGGTCGTTTCCGTCGACGGTGGCTGCCCCGGCATCCAGAACGTCAAGGAAGGCGTGATCGGTGCAACCTCGCAGCAATACCCGATGCTGATGGCCTCCAAAGGCATCGAAGCGATTGCTGCATGGGCTGCAGATGGCACCAAGCCGTCCGCCACCGATGGTAAGGACTTCTTTGACACGGGTGTGGCTCTTGTCACTGACAATCCGGTTGATGGTGTCGAATCCATCGACACGACCGAAGGCACCAACCTCTGCTGGGGTTGATCCGACTCACATCTGACTAAACAGTCTTGAAAAGGGCGGGGATCGACCCGCCCTTTTCACAAGAGCGACACGTTTCTTCGTGAGGGAGGATTCCATGCCATCATCAGACAATTATGAATCGGTTGTCGGCAAGGCGAGCGCGGAAATCGCGTCTTTTGCCGGGCGTGACAAACGCCTGATCGACCGGTTTCACCATGCGTTGCACACGACACCGGCCTTGGTGCCGTTGATCGTGCTTGTCACGGCGATCATCATTTTCGGTCTCGCGCTGGGGACACGGTTCTTTTCGCCCTTCGCGCTGACACTTATCCTGCAACAGGTGCAAATCGTTGGCATTGTCGCCGCCGCGCAATCGCTGGTGATCCTGACCAAAGGCATTGACCTGAGCGTCGGCGCCATTGCCGTGATCTCGTCGGTTGTGATGGGGCAGTTTGCCTTTCGCTACGGCCTGCCGCCGGGCTTTGCGGTGGTTTGTGGTCTGGCACTGGGAACTGCAATCGGCGCGCTGAACGGCTGGCTGGTGGCGCAGATGAAACTGCCGCCCTTCATCGTGACGCTGGGCATGTGGCAAATCGTGCTGGCGGCGAATTTTCTTTACTCACAGAACGAAACCATCCGGTCGCAAGAGATCGCGGAACAGGCCCCGCTCCTGCAGATCATGGGTGCCAAGTTCGAAGTGGGCGGTGCGGTGTTCACGCTTGGTGTGGTGTTCATGGTGTTGCTGGTGATGGTGCTGGCCTTCGTGCTCAAGCACACCGCTTGGGGCCGTCATGTCTATGCCGTGGGCGATGACCCCGAAGCGGCAGAACTCGCTGGTGTCGACGTCAAGCGCACGCTGATTTCCGTCTATGCGCTGGCCGGTCTGATCTGTGCCTTCGCGGGCTGGGCGTTGATCGGCCGGATCGGGTCGGTGTCGCCGACATCGGGACAGCTTCTGAACATCGAAAGCATCACCGCCGTGGTGATCGGAGGCATCTCGCTTTTCGGTGGGCGCGGGTCGATCCTTGGCACATTCTTTGGTGCGCTGATCGTCGGTGTGTTCACCCTTGGCCTACGTCTGGCCGGTGCAGATGCGCAATGGACCTTCCTGCTGATTGGCGTGCTTATCATCGCTGCCGTCGCAGTGGACCAGTGGATCAGAAAGGTGGCAGCATAATGGAACCGATTTTGAAAGGCCGCGGGCTGGTCAAGCGTTATGGTCGTGTGACCGCGTTGGACAGCTGTGATTTCGATCTGATGCCGGGGGAAATCCTCGCCGTGATCGGCGACAACGGTGCCGGGAAAAGCTCGCTCATCAAGGCGGTGTCGGGGGCGGTGATCCCGGACGAAGGGACCGTCACGCTCGAGGGAAAGGAAGTGCGTTTTGCGTCTCCGATCGAAGCGCGCGAAGCTGGTATCGAAACCGTCTACCAGACCCTTGCCATGTCGCCTGCGTTGTCGATTGCTGACAACATGTTCATGGGCCGTGAGATCCGCAAACCCGGATGGCGCGGCAAGTGGCTGCGCCAACTGGACCGTGCGGCGATGGAAAAGATGGCGCGGGACAAGTTGACAGAGCTTGGGTTGATGACGATCCAGAACATCAACCAGGCGGTGGAAACCTTGTCCGGTGGTCAGCGTCAGGGTGTGGCCGTGGCCCGTGCGGCAGCATTCGGATCGAAGGTGATCATCCTTGATGAACCGACCGCGGCGCTTGGGGTCAAGGAAAGCCGCAAAGTGCTTGAGCTGATCCAGGACGTGAAATCGCGCGGCATCCCGATCATCCTGATCAGCCACAACATGCCCCACGTCTTCGAAGTGGCCGACCGCATCCACGTGCACCGTTTGGGCAAGCGCCTGTGCGTGATCGACCCCAAGGACTACACAATGTCCGACGCGGTGGCCTTCATGACCGGAGCGAAGGACGCGCCCGAAGCGGCGTGACCTGAAACGAACTTGCGAAAACGGCGCGGTGTCATTGCTGGGCCGTTTTTTTACCAAGCGGTCTAATTCTTTGTCTAACCATCGGGAACCCGTCGGCCTGTCATGCGTTTGCAAGGTCAAACGTGGCCCTGCGCCGCGTAAAACGTATGGAACACAGGACAAAGCCGCATGGAAGAAGTTGAAGCCGTCGCAACAAGCGTTTGGGGCCAGATCGCCTCGATCTTCACGATGGAGATCTACAACGGCAAATCATTCGCCGACCTTCTGACGCTTGAGGCTATGTTGTCGCTGCTTGGCAATACGATTGCGGCGATCCTTATCCTGATCATCGGCTTCACCATTTCAAGCGTGGTCAGCCGCCGGATCACGCGGATCGGGTCGATGCACGCGAGCCTCGACGACACGCTCTTTGTGTTCTTCGGCAATATCGCAAGGTATACGATCCTCGCCTTTACCACTTTGTTTGTTCTCAACACGTTCGGGGTGCGCACGACCTCTGTCGTGGCGGTCATCGGTGCAGCTGGTCTGGCAATTGGACTTGCGTTGCAGGGCACGCTGTCGAATGTTGCGGCTGGGGTGATGCTGATCCTGTTCCGGCCTTTGAAGAACGGCGATTTCGTACAGGTCAACGATGTGGTCGGTACGGTCAAGGAAATCACGCTGAACTACACCGAGATCGCGGATATCGGGAACGTAAAGGTCGTGGTTCCGAACTCCGAGGTCTGGGGCAACACAATCAAGAATTATTCCGGCTACAAGACCCGTCGCGCGGAATGGGAATTCGGTGTCGGGTATGGTGCCAATCTGGCCGATGCCGAGCGCGTGATCCGCGACACGATCATGTCTGATCCCCGGTCGCACAACGATCCTGAGCCGTTCATTCAGGTCAACAACCTCAACAGCAGCAGCGTGGATTTTCTTGTGCGGGTCTGGTGCGATGCGTCGGTCTATTTCCAGTATCAGGCCGATATGAAGCGCAAGGTGAAAGAGGCGCTGGACAAGGCGGGGGTCGATATCCCGTTTCCGACAAGGACGCTGGTGGTCCAGAAGGAAGAAACCGTGTCCAAGGACACGTCCAAGAAGTTCGCAGTGCAGTAATGTCAGGCAGCGTGCAGCCCTGTCATTCCGGTTTGCGCCATAGCGATGCTCATCTCGTCGCCGAGAACTGACCACATCTGACGTAGTCCAGCTTCGCCGCCCGCTGCCATTGCGAATTGCAGAATGCGTCCGAAGAAGCAGAAATCTGCGCCGTGGACGAGCAGTTTGAGCGCGTCTTCGCCCGACCGCAAACCGCTGTCGAAGAAAAGCGGGTAGTCAGGGCCAACCGCCTCGCGGATCGCAAGAAGCGCGTCAACCGGAGTTGGCGCGCTTTCCAGTTGCCGCGCACCGTGGCTTGAGACCTGAATGGCGTCCGAGCCGTTTTCTTTGAGCCGCACTGCGTCTTCCACGTCCAAGACACCTTTGACCACCAGCTTGCCGGGCCACATGTCGCGCATCCGCGCAAGCGTGTCCCAATTGGCCTTGGCGCGGCTTTCGGTACGGTCAAAGCTGTAGCCGGGCATCTGGAAATTCGCCATGTCTGGCCGACCGTTCAGAAGCGTCGAGATCGACCAGCGCGGGTGTAGGGCGAAGTCGATAAACTGGCTGGGGCCGATGCGGAAGGGCATCTTGAACCCGCGCCTGAGTTCGCGGGGGCGGCGGCCTACTTCTGGCACATCGACCGTCACAACAAGCGTTTCATACCCGGCATCACGGGCGCGTTCGACCAGTTTGAACGTGCCGCTGCCATCGCCGCTGAAGTAGATCTGGAACCAAGCATGCCCCTCGGCCACGTCGATGATCTGCTCCAAGGCCGTCGAGGCGACAGTGGACACGCCATGCGGAACTTTGAAATCCCGCGCCAATCGCGCCAGCATCAGGTCGGCACCGGGGCAGGACAGGTTGCACATGCCCATGGGTGCGATGCCGAAGGGGCGGTCGGCAGGCGCACCGAAAACCGTGGTGGCCAGTGACCGCTGGCTCACGTCGCGCAGGATGCGGGGGCGCAGGGTCAGCGCGTCCAGTGCCGCGCGATTGCGGGTGATCCCGGTTTCGCGCCCGGCCGCGCCATCGATATAATCGAACACCATCCACGGCAGACGCCGTTTGGCCAGCCGACGGGCATCCTCGGCAGAGTGAATGTGGTCTGCTGCGGCCATTGTTCTAAAAGATTAGTCGCCGTCGCGATGCACATGCACGGCGCAGGGTGCGTGGCGCACCACCCGTGCGGCTGTCGATCCAAGGAAGAAATCACTCAGCCCCGGTTTATGTGATCCGATCACGATGCAGTCGGTGCCATGTTGGGTCGCATAGTCGATAATCGTACGGGCGGAGTGGCCTTTGACCAGGGCAGGCGTGATGCCGTCCAGACCTTGCAGCTTTTCCTGCAGCCGTTCCCGCGCGCGTTCAAACCCGGCTTTGACCACCTCTTCGTCCAGATAGGCGCTCACAGTGCCTTGCGGGGACTCGTAGACGTGCAGCGCGATGATCTCGCCGCCCTCGGAACATAAGACACGCGCCACTTCAAGCGTCTGGGGCGAGATGTCGTGATCCAGAGCCATGGGAACGAGAAGCTTCTTGTACATGTCGAGTCTCCTGTCGGGAATGGGTCAGGCCCAAGGGTCGAGGACGATTTTCGGTGTGGCAACCGCGCCGTGGCGCAGATCGTGGAAAGCGGCGGCGCCTTCGGCAAGCGGTCGGGTCTGGAACCAGTCCAGAGGACCAAGCCGCCCGTCAAAGATCGCCTGCGCGGTGTCGCGGAAATCTTGCGCGGTGTAGGTGTAGGTGCCGATGAAGGTGATCTCTTGCAGCGTCATGCGCCGCACATCCAGACCGCCGGTGTCTTCGCCCAAGCCCACATGCGCCATCACCCCGCCGGGTTGCGCATGGGTCGAGGCGGTGGCACGGGTGGCGGCATACCCCACCGCGTCGATGATGAGGGGATAAAGCCCGTCAGGTTCGGCAACGGCCCTTTCGCCGCAAGTGTCGATGAGGAACGCGCACCGCGTCGGGTTTGGCTCTACCACCGTCACGCTGTCGGCTCCCATTGCCCTGAGCGCCAGAGCGGCAGCAAGACCGATGGCACCACCACCGAGCACCAGTGCGTTTCGCTCCATCGACGGGTGGAGGGCTGCCAGTGCAAGCCGCGCTGCGTGCCAGCTGACCGCCAAGGGTTCGGCAAGCGACGCCTTGTCCAGCGCCACGGCATCCGGCACCGTGACAAGGTTCGATGCAGGCATCGACACATATTGCGCAAACGCCCCCGGTCTTGGCTCCATCGAGATGATCTGTCGGGTCGGGCACAGGTTTTCCCGCGCAGCTTGGCAGGCGGGGCAGGTGCCGCAGGTCACAAGCGGATTTATCGTCACGCGGGTGCCATCCAAAGGCCCGCCTTGCACCACGCCTGCCGCCTCGTGGCCAAGGATAAGCGGGGCAGGGCGGCGCGCGTCATGTCCCAGATAGGCATGCATGTCAGAGCCGCAAATGCCCACCGCTTCGATGCGGATCAGGTGTTCGCCATCGCGCGCCGTGATGTCAGGGACATCGCGGAAGGCCAGTGTTTCAACACCTTCATAGACCAACGCCTTCATTTCGCGGTAAACCCTCCGTCCACCATGAGAACCTGCCCCGTGACATAAGCCGATGCGTCCGAGCAAAGGAACAGGATCGGTCCGTCGATATCCTCCACCCGGCCATTGCGCCCGATGCAGGTCTGCGCTGCGTTGCGAGCGGCGCGGTCGGGGTCTGAGAACACCGCCTGCGTAAGTTCGGTCGGGAAAAAGCCCGGACCGATGGCGTTCGCCGTGATCCCGTGCGGCGACCATGCTTCGGCCATAGCGCGCGTTAACTGGGTGATCGCGCCTTTGGTGGCCCCATAGGCGATGCCGCCCGGAAATGCGCGATAGGACTGGAGCGAAGCGAAGTTCACGATGCGGCCCCAGCCTTTTTCCTTCATCGCCGGGACCAGCGCCTGAGATAAGAAGAGCGGTGCCGAGAGGTTCAGGGATAGCGTCACGTCCCAGCCCTCGGGTGTCACGTCATCCGCCGTCTCGCGGGTGTTGATCCCTGCCGCATGGACCACGATATCCGGTGGGCCAAACGGGTTCGAAATCGTCTCAACAAGCGCGGGCAGGCCGTCGCGGTCGGTTACGTCACCCACCACATAGGCGGAGGGCAATTCGATCTCTTGGCACAGGCTTTCCAGTTCGGCTTGCCGCCGCGCGACGCCAACCACCATTGCACCAGCAGCCGCAAGCGTGAGTGCGGCCCGTCGACCAAGGCCGGAACTGGCCCCTGTGATGACAGCCACCTTGCCTCCAAGGCGGAAGAGTCGTTCGATCTCAGCCATCTGCGGTCAGATCGAAGTTCACACCGGGGAAGTATTTGGCCAGACGCACATCCGCCGCGCGAGCGTGTCCTTCCATGCCCTCAAGCCGGGAAATCCGCGCTGTCGCTTCGGCCACAGCCTTGGATCCTTCGCGGGTGGCGCGCTGCCATGTGACGATCTTCATGTACTTGTGGACAGACAGACCACCCGTATAGCTGGCAGCCCCTGACGTGGGCAGCACGTGGTTGGTGCCTGTCGCCTTGTCGCCATAGGACACGGTGGTTTCTTCGCCAAGGAAGAGCGAACCATAGCAGGTCAGCCGATTCAGCCACCAATCCAAATCCTCGGCCTGGACGGTCAGGTGTTCGGGGGCATAATCGTCGGAACAGGCGGCCATTTCCTCGCGGTCGGAACAGACGATCACCTCGGCATAGTCACGCCATGCGGCGGCTGCGTTCTGGCTGTTCACTTCGGGAAGGTCCGCGATCAGATCGGGAACCATCTCCATCACCTTTTCCGCCAGTGCGCGGTCATCGGTCACCAGCCAGACAGGCGAGTTGTAGCCATGCTCGGCCTGACTCACCAGATCGGTCGCCACGATCAGCGGATCGGCGTTTTTGTCGGCTAGGACAAGGCTATCGGTGGGCCCAGCGATCATGTCGATGCCGACACGACCAAACAGGATGCGCTTGGCTTCGGCCACGAACTGGTTGCCGGGGCCGACAAGGATGTTTGCCTTGGGCAGGCCGAACAGACCGAAGGTCATCGCAGCCACGCCCTGCACACCGCCCATGGCGATGATCTTGTCGGCGCCGCAAATATGCGCGGCATAAACGATGGCAGGCGCCACGCCGACGCCGGGGCGAGGTGGCGAACATGCAGCGATATGACGGCAACCGGCCACCTTGGCTGTGGTGACCGTCATGATGGCTGATGCGATGTGGCTGTAGCGCCCGCCGGGCACATAGCAGCCTGCCGCATCCACCGGGATCGCTTTTTGGCCAGCGATCATGCCCGGTACGATTTCGACCTCGACATCCGACACGGTCGCTTTCTGTGCCTCGGCAAACCGCTTCACGTTGCTATGTGCAAATTCGATGTCCCGTTTCAGTTTCTCGGGAACAAGCGCACTGGCTGCAGCGATGTCTTCGGCGGTGAGAAGGACATTGCCTTCATACTTGTCGAACTTCCGGGCGTATTCCATCGCCGTGTCGTCACCACCTGCCTCGATATCAGCCAGAATGGTCTTGACCGTTTCATGCACTTCGGATGCATCCGATTTCGCCGTCAGGGTCGCTTTTTTCAGGTATTCACGTGTCATCTTCGGGAAGTCCTACTTGTAGATTTCTGGCAAGAGCGTCGTGGACACTGCGGGCACATAGGCAATCAGCAGCACCACAACGAACATGCCCAGAACGAAGGGAATGGCGCGGGCAGCGATCTTGAGGATCGATTCTCCGGTGATACCGGAGACCACGAACAGGTTAAGTCCAAGCGGCGGCGTGATGAAGCCCACACCCAGCGCGGTGATCATCATGATGCAGAACTGGATCTCGTTCATGCCGATATTGTCGGCAAGCGGCTTGAGAATAGGCGCAAGGATGACGATGTTGGGCGTTGTTTCCATGACGCAGCCCGCCGCGATCAGGATACCGATCATCAGCAGGATCAGAATCCACGGCTCATCTGTGAGCCCGGTCACGGCGGTCACAAAGCCCTGCGGCACACCCATGATCGCCAGCGCTTCGGCCAAGGGGGCCGAGAAGGCGATGATCGGTAGGATCACCCCGTTCACCTTGGCCGAGCTGACCAGCATCGCCGGGAAATCGGCAAAGGACAGCGTGCGCATGATAAAGCCCATGATGATGGTCACGACCACGGCGGTGGCGCCTGCTTCTGTAGGGGTCAAACGGCCCGAGAAGATGCCGTAAAAGATGATCCCGGGCACGATGAACGCGTACCAGCCCGACTTGAGCGATGCCGCGAGCCGCGAGAAGTATTCGCCCATCGAGATATTGCCGCCGCCTTCGTAGCCATGGATGCGGTTGACGATCAGGTTTGTGACCAAGATCGAGATCAGGATCGCAAGGCCGGGGATCAGTGCTGCAAGGAACAGCGTTGACGCTGATATTCCCAGAACAAGGCCGATGATGATGTAGGCGATGGAGGGCGGGATCAGGATGCCGGTACAGGCGCCCGCCGCGACAAGCGCACAGGCATAGGGACGGGGATAGCCCGACTCAACCAGCCGCGCGATTGTCATTCGGCCCACCGCCGCAGCACCCGCCGCGTCAGAGCCGGAGATGGCGGCGAACATACCGCAGACCAGCACGGTCGCCGATCCGAACCCGCCCTTGGCGAACTGCGTCAGGGCCTCGGCTACGTCGAGGAATTTGCGGCTCAGCCCGGTGCGGACCAGCACGTCGCCAGTCAGGATGAACAGCGGCACAGCGGTCAGCGCGAACGCGTCGATCCCGGTAAACAGCTTTTCGCCCACAAGGCTCAGCGGCAGGTCGCCAGACATCACCAGCATGGTGATTGCGGCAGTGCCGATGGCGGCCCAGACAGGTACAGCCAGCGCTATCAGGCCAACGAAGATCAGAACCGGCAGGTAGAAATCCCAGCCCAATTCCACTGTTTGGCTCATGGTTTGCCAAAGCATCGGTGCGGCTCCTTAATCAAACAGCTTGTCGCCTTCGTAGACGGGTGTTCCGTCACGAAGCGATCGCAGGTCGCGCAGCAGGGATTGCAGAAGGCGCCAGATCATCAGGGCAAACCCTACAGGCACCGCCATCAGGAACCACACGTTCGAGATACGCAGCCCATGGGTCACCGATCCGAATTTCCACGAGATATGGACCGTCTCCATCGACCAATAGAGCGCGATGATCGCTACCCCGAACATGACGATGTCACCGAAGATGTAGAGCAACGCCTTCGTGCGCGGCCCGAGGTAGTGCATGATCACGTCGATGCGGATATGCGCCCGTTCCTTGACGGCCGCAGCAGCACCAATCCACGCAAGATAGATAAAGGAATACCGCACGATCTCTTCCCCCCAAATCGAGGAGTACGAGAAGATCTCGCGTCGCAGCACTTCGATGGCCATGGTGATGACCAGCATCACGTAGAAGACCAGAAGCAGCCACCGTTCTGCATCGCGGTCTATTCTGCGCCAGATAGACATGGGGCATCCTTTCAAAGAGGACAGGCCAACGGATCACGCATAAGGCGTGGCCAGACTCTCTGTGTTTGGAAAGAAAAAGGGGCGGGCGCGTGTTGCAGCGCCCGCCGATACCGTCACGCGTCGTGGACGTAGTATTTGCCCTGGGTGCCAGCGGCTTCTTCCATCTTGGCGAACGCATCCATGGAACCGGCCAGTTCGACCTTGAACTCGTCCCATTCGGAGCGCTGGTAGCCACCGGCTTCTTGCCATTCGCCAAGCTGGTCGTCGGACAGCGAGTGGAATTCGACACCGGCCTTGGCCAGTTCGGCCATTGCGTAGGCGCGTGCAGATGGAACCTTGGCAAGGTTCTGATGCGCGGTCATTTCCGAGCCCCACATGATGCCTTCCTGAACGTCGGCTGGCATCGAGTTGAACCATTCGAGGTTACAGGAATAGACCTGACTGTCCGGCACGGCCTGTGTGAAGGTCACATGGCTGAGGATGTCCTTGAAGCCAAACACATAGAGCGCGCCAACGGATGGATCGAGCGCGTCAGCAACACCCTGCTTGATCGCAGAGGGGGTTTCGCCCCATGCCACCGGCGTCGGGTTCGCGCCGACCATGCGGTAGTACTGTTGAAGCATCTTCGAGCCCGGTACGCGGAATTTGACGCCACCCAGATCGCTTGGGCTGAGAACCGCACCGGCTCCGCCTTTGCGGACGGCCACGACGCGCGGGTCGATGTTGACGTAGAACAGCGGCTTAAAGCCGTTGGCTTCGATCTTGGGGTGGACTTCGGTGTTCCAGAAGTCGGATGTGACAAGGTTGGTGAACCGCTGGTTCGAACCACACAGATACGGCATGTTGATCAGGTCAACCGTCGACGCGAAAGGCGCGAAGTTCGCCAGCGAGTGCTGCGCCGCCTGGATCGTGCCGCCCTGAACTGCCTGAACGAGCGCGCCGCCTGCGCCCAGCTGACCGCCGGGGGCCAGTTTGACATAGACCTTGCCGTTGGTGGCGTTCTGGAGGTTTTCCTTCAGGTCAAGCTGCATGATCGGATAGCTGCGCGAAGCGCCCAGCACATAAGCGGTCGCGATCACCATCGTATGCTCGGCTGCGTTTTCGCGGTCTCGCTCTTCGTTGGCTGTCTGTGCAGCCGCTTCAGAGGACCACAGCACGCCAGCAGCGCCGGCTACCATAGCAGCGGTAAAGCCACCGGTGCCCATCAGCTTCAGGAAATTGCGACGCTCGGCGGATGCGAGCTCCTTACGTTCGTCAGTCATCTGGTCTCCTCCCAATTGACCTCAGCTACCGTTTTTGTTCTTTCGGTCAGCCTCTTTTTGCAGAATTGCCACGACGAACAGGATCGACGCCGCAAACAGAACCAACATCTCCCCGACATCCGAAAGGAATGACATTCCTGCAAAAGCACCCATGGCGACATTGGCGAAATACACGACAAAGACGATGGCGGATGCAGCAAGGAACATTCTGGACTCCGGATGTCAGATTGATTCTGAGGTTAGTGTAAGCGCTTACATTCGAATCTTGCAAGCGCTTACATTTCGCTTTCTGTTTCTTTATGATTATCTTGCGATGCACTTCACTGGCTCCAGAGTGGGAAAGGAGATCGATGTCAGACCTGCGCACCGTGCCCACTTTGGACGATGTCGCACGCGCGGCTGGCGTGTCGACAGCTACGGTCTCGCGCTGTCTGAACTCGCCTGAACGGGTGGTCGAACAAACGCGAAAGCGGGTGATGTCCGCCGTCGAAGCTCTTGGATACACACCAAATTTCGGCGCGCGCGTGATGGCCGCGAAACGCACCTTCACCATCGGCGCGATTATCCCAACGATGGAGAACGCGATCTTCGCACGAGGGCTTCAGGCGTTTCAGGAAGAGCTGCACGCGCGGGGCTATATGCTGCTCGTGGCCAGTTCGGCCTATCAGCCGAAGATCGAGGAAGATCAGATCCGCGCATTGGTGGCGCGCGGGGCGGATGGCTTGCTGTTGATCGGCCATGACCGCGATCCGGCGATCTATGACTATCTCAGGGCGCGGTCGATCCCGGTGCTGTCGGCATGGGTCTATTTTCCCGACAGCGGCCAGCCCACAGTTGGCTTCGACAACCGCCAGTCGATGCGGGCATTGGCGCAGCAGGTGATCGACTATGGCCATCGCCAGATCGGAGTGATCTCTGGCATCACCAAGGGCAATGACCGTGCCGCAGCCCGTCTGGCCGGGCTGCGCGATGCGCTGGTGGCGAACGGTCTGGACCCGGACGCGATGCCGGTCATCGAAACGCCCTACGAGATCGAAAACGGCGCGGTGGCGCTTCAGACTTTGATGCAGGCCGACACCCGTCCGACCGTGGTGATGTGCGGCAACGACGTTTTGGCGGTCGGCGCGCTACGCGGTGCCCGCGATCTGGGGCTGTCTGTGCCGGAAGATGTGTCGATCACCGGCTTCGATGATATCGAACTTGCACGGATCGTCGCGCCACAGATCACCACCGTGCATGTCCCGCACCGCGAGATGGGGCGCAAAGCCGCTATCGCCCTGATTGATATGGTGGAAAAGCGTGGGACAGGCGACACGATAGAGCTCAAGAGCACGGTGCAACTCCGCGACTCCCTGCGTGATCTGACCTGCTGATCGGCGCCATCGACAAGCCAGGCGTGACACAGTACCTCGTTTTAGGATCGAACGGATAGGGCCGCGTCATGACATCCGAAAAGACCCAACCTCGGGCGCTGATGATCCAAGGAACCGGGTCGAATGTCGGCAAGTCTATGCTGGTCGCCGGACTGTGCCGAGCGGCGCAGTTGCGCGGGTTGTCTGTCGCGCCGTTCAAGCCGCAGAACATGTCGAACAATGCCGCGGTGACCGCGGATGGGGGTGAGATCGGCCGTGCGCAGGCCTTGCAGGCCATCGCCTGCGGACGCGAATTGTCAGTGCACATGAACCCCGTTCTTCTGAAGCCCGAAAGCGACCGGGGCTCGCAGGTCATCGTGCAAGGCCAGGTGCGCGGCTGGCTCGAAGCAAAGCGCTTTCGCGAAGACCGGGGCGTGTTGCTGGACGTGGTTCTGGACAGTTTTCATAGGCTTGCACAGACCGCAGACCTGATCCTTGTCGAAGGCGCGGGCAGCCCGGCCGAGGTCAATCTGCGGCTTGGCGATATCGCCAATATGGGCTTTGCCTGTGCGGCGGATGTGCCGGTGATCCTTGCCGGGGATATCGACCGGGGCGGGGTGATTGCGCAGATCGTCGGCACGCACACTGTAATGACAGACGAAGATGTGGCGCAAGTGGTGGGGTTCCTCGTAAACAAGTTTCGCGGTGATGTGACATTGTTCGAAGACGGCTACCGTGCCATCGAAGACCATACCGGCTGGAACGGTTACGGCGTGCTCCCTTGGTTTGACGCGGCGCATCTGCTGCCCGCCGAGGATGCGGTGGAACTTGCCGAGACCAGTGGCGGGCAGGGGTTCCACATCGCCTGTCCCATGCTGTCGCGGATCGCCAATTTCGACGATCTTGATCCGCTCAAGGCGGAACCGAATATCCGGTTGACGATGGTACCGCCGGGGCAGGCGCTGCCCGGTGACGCGGATCTGATCGTGTTGCCCGGCACGAAATCCACCCGCGCCGATCTGGCCTTCCTGCGCGCGCAGGGCTGGGACATCGACATCCTCGCCCATCTTCGGCGCGGGTGTCGGGTGCTGGGAATTTGCGGCGGATACCAGATGCTTGGGGCGCAGATCGACGATCCCGAGGGGCTTGAAGGTGATGTGGGCACAGCGCCCGGGCTGGGATTGTTGAACGTGACAACCACCATGCAACCACGCAAGACGCTGACCCGCGTCGAGGCTGTGCATCTGCCGACGGGCACCGGTTTTGACGGGTATGAAATCCACATCGGTCAGACCAATGGCCCCGACAGTGCGCGGGCCTTTGCGCGGATCGGCGATGCGCCGGATGGAGCAATTTCGGGGAATGGCCGGGTGATGGGCACCTATCTGCATGGTCTTTTCGCCAATGGCGCGTTCCGGCAAGCGTTCCTGCGCCAGATGGGCCACAAGTCTGGAGGGGCAGATTATACGCGTACCATTGACCGCACGCTGAACGAACTCGCGGCCCATATGGAGGCACATCTCGACATTGACGGCCTGTTGGCGGCGGCCCGCCCGATCAAGGCTTAAGGCCGCGCGACCACCACTTCGGTGTCCCAATCCGCGCATTTCGCGGGCAAGTCAGCGGGCAGGGCGGCATCGGTGAAGAGGGTGTCGATCTCTGACAGCGAGGCGATACGCGCTGGCGCGTTTCGTTTCAGCTTGGACGCATCCGCGACCAGATAGGTCTTGCGCGATTGTTGCAGGATGGCTTGGCTGACGCTGACTTCTTGAATGTCGAAGTCGAGCAGATCGCCGTCACGATCAAGCGCCGAACAGCCGATGATCGCCAGATCGAACTTGAACTGAAGGATGGTCTCGGTCGCCAGCTTGCCCACCAGCCCGCCATCAGCGCGGCGCAGGTTGCCGCCCGTCACCACCACTTCGCAATCCTGCATTTCGGCCAGAATATTCGCCACGTTCATATTGTTGGTGACCACCAGCAGGTTCTTGTGACCGCGCAATTCACGTGCCACAGCCTCGGTGCTCGTGCCGATGTTCAGAAACAGCGAAATGTTGTTGGGAATGCGCTGAGCGCAGGCCTTGGCCATCGCCGCCTTTGCCTTGGCATTAAGCGTCTGGCGCTGTTCATACCCGATATTGCTGGTGCTAGAGGGCAGCATCGCCCCGCCATGCACCCGCTCGAGCCTGCCATCCTCGGCCAGATCGGACAGGTCGCGCCGAATGGTTTGCAGCGTCACACCGAAATGCTGAGCCAATCCTTCGACCGTGACCTTCCCCTCCTTGCGCGCGATGTCCAGAATATCACGGTGACGAAAGGCGTGGGACATAAGGGGCTCAGTCTGGTCTGGTTTCGAAGTCAACGATGGACGATTCCGCAACGTCAGCTTGTCGCTGCACGCGGTTTTCCGATCTTAACGGGCTTAGGTCAGGAAAACCTAATGTCAAATTTTGTTTGCTTTCATGGGGATAGCAAAAAACGAACATAAACGAAAAAAATCGCCTTGCGTGAACGCGACTCAATCCGCATACATTGCACCGGACATACGTGGCATTGGGAGGTGGCGCGCGGTGATCGACCAAAACGTCGAACCAACAGATCTTTTCATTATCGGTGGTGGCATCAACGGCTGCGGGATCGCACGTGATGCGGCTGGCCGTGGGCTGTCTGTGACGCTTGCAGAAATGAACGATCTGGCCTCTGCGACCTCGTCGGCTTCGACCAAACTGTTCCACGGCGGTTTGCGCTATCTTGAATATTTTGAATTCCGTTTGGTCCGCGAAGCGCTGGTCGAACGGGAGGTCCTGCTCAAAGCGATGCCGCATATCAGCTGGCCGATGCGATTTGTCCTTCCTTATCATGAGGATATGAGGTTCGAATCCGACACACCCACGTCGCGACTGCTAAGCTTTATCATGCCTTGGATGAAGGGACGTCGCCCCGCGTGGCTGATCCGCTTGGGGCTTTTCCTATATGACAATCTGGGCGGACGCAAAATTCTGCCCGGCACCAAGACACTTGCGCTGGAAAACGCACCCGAAGGCGTTCCTTTGGACGACCGGTTTGCGAAAGCCTACGAATATTCCGATTGCTGGATCGAAGACTCGCGTCTTGTCGTTCTGAACGCCCGCGATGCTGAAGCGCGCGGCGCCACCATCCTGCCGCGCACCAAGGTTCTGTCAGCGGCGCGCGATGGTGGTCTCTGGCGCATCGAAACGCAAAATACCGAAAATGGTGAGACCCGCACACACCACGCGAAAATGCTGGTGAACGCCGGCGGACCGTGGGTAGGGGACATTATTCAGACCAAGGTTCGATTGAATTCAACTGAAGGTGTGCGGCTGGTGCGCGGCTCTCACATTGTTACGCGCAAGCTTTATGATCACGACAAATGCTACTTCTTCCAAGGCACTGATGGCAGGATCATCTTTGCCATTCCCTATGAGACTGATTTCACCCTGATCGGCACCACCGATGCCGAACATGACGACCCATCAAACAAGCCTGTCTGTACCCCGCAAGAGCAATCTTACCTGCTGAACTTCGCCAACCAATACTTCAAGCAAGACCTGTCGGACAAAGATGTTGTCTGGACCTATTCCGGTGTCCGTCCGCTTTATGACGACGGCGCCAGCAGTGCTACGGCGGCCACCCGCGACTATACGCTCAAGGTCGATGCCAATGGCGGCGCGCCGGTGCTGAACATCTTTGGCGGCAAGATCACCACCTACCGCCGCCTTGCCGAAAGCGCGCTTGAGAAGATCGCCGAGCAATTGCCGAACGTCAAAGGCCCGTGGACAGCGGGTGTCACGCTGCCCGGTGGCGATTTCCCGGTCGACGGGTTCGATGCGCAAGTGGCCAAGCTGCAGGACGCGTTCCCATTCCTTGATGCCTTCTGGGCCCGCCGCCTTGTGCGCGCCTATGGGACAGAGGCACCGACAATCCTCGGAACCGCCAAGGAAGCAGGCGATCTGGGCCGCGATTTCGGCGCGACCCTGACTGAGGCTGAAGTGCATTGGCTGATGACCCATGAATACGCCCACACCGCCGAAGATGTGGTGTGGCGCCGCAACAAGCTTGGTCTGCGACTGAGCGCTGAACAGATCAAGGACTTGGACACCTGGATGGCGGATCATCGTCAATCCTTGTCCAAGGCCGCAGAATAGGGGGCTGGACATGACACTCGAGCTTAAGGGCGTGTCCAAAGTGGTCGAAGGGCAGACCCATATCTACCCGACGGACCTGACGCTGGAAAAAGGCACGATGAACGTGCTGCTTGGGCCGACCTTGTCGGGCAAGACGTCGCTGATGCGTTTGATGGCGGGGCTGGATGTGCCCGCGACCGGCCAGATCATCTGGCAGGGCAAGGATGTGACGGGCATGCGCGTGCAGGATCGTAAGGTCGCGATGGTGTACCAGCAGTTCATCAACTACCCGTCAATGACCGTCTACGACAATATCGCATCCCCGATGAAGCTGATGGGTGTCGACCGCGCCGAGATTGACCGCCGCGTGCGCGACACCGCCGAGTTGATGAAGCTGACCCCGATGCTGAACCGCAAACCGCTGGAACTCTCGGGCGGTCAGCAACAGCGCTGCGCTTTGGCACGGGCGCTGGTCAAAAACGCGGGGCTGGTGCTTCTGGACGAACCGCTTGCCAACCTCGACTATAAGCTGCGCGAAGAGCTGCGGATCGAGATCCCCAAGATTTTCGAAGAATCCGGCTCCATTTTCGTTTACGCGACCACCGAACCTGAAGAGGCGCTGCTTTTGGGCGGGAATACCGCCACCCTTTGGGAAGGCCGCGTCACGCAATTCGGTCTCACACCCGATGTTTACCGCCAGCCGGTCGATGCGACCACGGCGCGGGTGTTCAGTGATCCGCCGATGAACTTCCTTGCGGTGACCAAGGCAGGCGGCCAACTGACCTTTGGCAACAATCAATCCACGCAGGCGATGGGCCGTTTGGCTGATTTGCCCGATGGTAACTATACAGCCGGGTTTCGTCCCAACCACCTTGAAATCGGTCAGCATGCGGCGGACGCCATGGCGTTCACCACGCAACTGACCGTGACCGAACTCACCGGGTCGGAAACCTTTGTGCATCTGGATCACCACGGCCAACGCTGGGTTGGTCTGATCCACGGGGTGCATGACCTGAAACTGGGCGAAGACCTGACCGTTTGGCTTGATCCGCGTCATGTCTATGTCTTCGACGAACAGGGCAAAATGATCGCCCCCGCGTCTTACGCGCTGGCGGCCTGAAGGAACGGACATGGCAAAGATCACACTTGATAACCTGGCACATTCCTATCTGCCCAATCCGACCTCCGAGGACGACTTCGCCCTCAAGGAATTGAACCACGATTGGGACGATGGCGCGGCCTATGCATTGCTGGGTGCGTCTGGATGTGGAAAATCCACACTTCTCAATATCATATCGGGCCTTCTTCACCCATCGCAGGGGCGCATCCTGTTTGACGGACAAGATGTGACTCACGCGCCCACGGCCGAGCGCAACATCGCGCAGGTGTTCCAGTTTCCGGTCGTCTACGACACCATGACGGTGCAAGACAATCTGGCCTTCCCGCTGCGCAATCGTGGCCGGGACGAGGCTTATGTCGCTGAACGTGTTCAAGAAATTGCCAAGATGATCGGCATGGAAGACATGCTCAAGAAAAAGGCCCGTGGCCTGACAGCCGATGCCAAGCAGAAGATCAGCCTTGGTCGGGGCATGGTCCGCAAGGATGTGAACGCGCTCTTGTTTGACGAGCCGCTGACCGTCATCGACCCACACATGAAGTGGGAATTGCGCACGCAGTTGAAAAAGCTGCACCACGATTTCGGCCATACCATGATCTACGTGACCCACGACCAGACCGAGGCGCTGACGTTCGCGGATAAGGTGGTGGTCATGTATGACGGCCGCGTTGTGCAGATCGGCACGCCGGAAGAATTGTTTGAACGGCCTGAACATACGTTTGTCGGCTATTTCATCGGCTCTCCGGGTATGAACGTGCTGCCTGCCGAAGTGGATGGCACCACGGCCAAGGTCGGGTCGCAGACGATCCAACTGGCAGGCGGTTACAAGCCAACAAGCGGCAAGGTCGAAATCGGCGTGCGTCCGGAATTTGCGAAACTCAGCCAGACTGAAGGCCTGCCTGTCACTGTTCGCCGGATCGAAGACGTGGGCCGACACAAGATCATCCGCGCCAGTTTCGAAGGCCATGACATCAACATCATCGCCGGTGAGGACGACCGCGTCAGCGCCGACATGAACCATGTCAGTTTCGATCCAGCGCAAGTGAATGTCTACGTCAACGATTGGCGCGTGGCACCCGACGGTGCGCAATCCGTGGGGGAGGCCGCGTAATGGACAAGACAGTCAACCAAAAGGCATGGTTCCTTGTCCTGCCGGTTCTGATCCTCGTCGCGTTCTCGGCGGTGATCCCGCTGATGACGGTGGTCAACTACTCGGTTCAGGACACGTTCGGGAACAACCAGTTCTTCTGGGCGGGCCTTGAGTGGTTCGAGGAAATGCTGAACGACGACCGCCTTTGGGGCGCGCTTGGGCGGCAATTGATGTTCTCGGGCATCATCCTGCTGATCCAGATTCCACTAGGTGTCTTCGTGGCGCTCAACATGCCCAAGAAAGGCTTTTGGGCCAGTTTCTGCCTTGTTTTCATGTCGTTGCCGCTGCTGATCCCGTGGAACGTGGTCGGCACCATCTGGCAGGTCTTCGGTCGAGTCGACATCGGCCTGCTGGGGCACACGCTGGCGGCGCTGGGTATTGATTACAACTACACCAACGATCCTTTCGCGGCATGGGTCACGATCATCGTGATGGATGTCTGGCATTGGACGTCGCTGGTGGCACTTTTGGCCTATGCAGGTCTGCAATCCATCCCGGACGCCTATTATCAGGCGGCCAAGATTGATCAGGCGTCGCGCTGGAAAGTGTTCCGCTTCATCGAACTGCCCAAGATGATGGGTGTTCTGATGATCGCGATCCTGCTGCGCTTTATGGACAGCTTCATGATCTACACCGAACCGTTCGTTGTCACCGGCGGTGGCCCCGGCAGCACCACCACGCTCCTGTCCATCGACCTTGTGAAGATGGCCTTGGGTCAGTTCGATCTTGGACCGGCGGCGGCGTTCTCGATCATGTATTTCCTCGTGATCCTGCTGATTTCATGGGTGTTCTACACCGTCATGACCAACCTCGATAAGCGGGAGGGCTGAACCAATGGCTGACGCAACCACCACCAGCATTCCCGGCGATCTGACCGCAGGCGGCACCAAGAAGCGCGTCAAGGTCAACGGATCGGCCATCGTGATGGGGCTGTATCTGCTGTTCCTGTTGCTGCCGATCTACTGGCTGCTGAACATGAGCCTCAAGACGAACACAGAGATCCTCAATTCCTTCACGCTCTGGCCGAATGATTTGACGCTCGACAATTACCGCACGATCCTGACGGACCCGAGCTGGTACATGGGGTACGTCAACTCGCTCATCTACGTGGTGTTGAACACGGTGATCTCTTTGGCTGTGGCCTTGCCTGCCGCCTATGCGTTCAGCCGCTATCACTTCATGGGGGACAAGCACCTGTTCTTCTGGCTGCTGACCAACCGCATGGCACCACCTGCCGTGTTCGCGTTGCCGTTCTTCCAGCTTTATTCGTCGGTTGGCCTGTTCGACACCCATATCGCCGTGGCCTTGGCGCATTGCCTCTTCAACGTGCCGCTGGCGGTCTGGATTTTGGAAGGCTTCATGCGCGGCGTGCCGAAAGAGATCGACGAGACCGCGTATCTGGACGGCTACAGCTTTGGTCGCTTCTTTACCCGTATCTTCATGCCCCTGATCTCAAGCGGCATCGGTGTGGCGGCGTTCTTTTGCTTCATGTTCTCGTGGGTGGAACTGCTGCTGTCGCGGACCCTCACCACGGTGGATGCAAAACCCATCGCCGCGATCATGACCCGCACGCAGGGTGCCTCGGGTATCGACTGGGGCGTGTTGGCCGCAGCAGGTATGCTGACCATCGTGCCAGGGGCCTTGGTGATCTATTTCGTCCGCAATTACATCGCCAAGGGCTTTGCCCTGGGGAGGGTGTGATGGAGCGCCGTGTCACACACGCGACTGTGCGCCTTTGCACCGTGACATTTTCAAATAGGAGGGCCGCCTGATGGATCTCTCATGGATGGCATGGACATGGCCGACCGCGATTTTCTTCATGGTGATCGCGAGCCTGCTGATCGTCTTTACGTTCCTTGCAATCAAATTTCCCGAGACGCCCCGCGTGGGCATCTTGCGGATCGAAACGACGCGCGGTGATCGTTTGTTCATCACGCTTCTGGGCAGCGCGTTCATCAATCTCGCGTGGCTTGGACTGGTCGGAGAAAACCAGCCCTGGGCCATGGCGGTTTGCGCGCTCTACGCTGCAGCGGTGTTCCGCTGGGTGTAACCCGATACGCTTGTGATTTCCCGGCGACGGGGGACCACATTACTTCATCCAAGTTCTCAATAACCGGGAGGAACCTAATGAACTTGAACCTTAAATCCTCAACAGCGGCGCTGCTGATCCTTGCGGGTCCGGCATTCGCCGACATGGACGCCGCCCGTGCGTTCCTTGATGCAGAGATTGGCGAGCTGTCGTCGATCGACCGTGCCGCGCAAGAAGCTGAGATGCAGTTCTTCGTCGATGCAGCGGCCCCGTTCCAGGGAATGGAAATCAAGGTCGTGTCCGAGACGATCACCACACACGAATACGAAAGCCAGGTGCTTGCCCCGGCGTTCGAGCGCATCACCGGCATCAAGGTCACCCATGACCTGATCGGCGAAGGCGACGTGGTGGAAAAGCTCCAGACTCAGATGCAGTCGGGTGAAAACATCTACGACGGCTACATCAACGACTCCGACCTGATCGGCACGCACTGGCGCTACCAGCAGGTGCGCAACCTGACCGACTGGATGGCGGGCGAGGGTGCAGACGTGACCCTGCCGTCGCTGGACCTTTCAGACTTCATCGGCCTCAGCTTCACCACTGGCCCGGATGGCAAGGTGTACCAGCTGCCGACACAGCAGTTCGCGAACCTCTACTGGTTCCGCTACGACTGGTTCAACGACGAAAAGAACAAGGCCGATTTCGAAGCACAGTTCGGCTATGAACTGGGTGTTCCGGTCAATTGGTCTGCCTACGAGGACATCGCGGAATTCTTCACGGGCCGCGACCTGAGCCACATGGGCGTCGAAGGCGACGTCTTTGGCAACATGGACTACGGCAAGAAAGACCCGTCGCTGGGTTGGCGCTATACCGACGCGTGGATGTCCATGGCTGGCATGGGCGACGTGGGTGAACCCAACGGCCTTCCGGTCGACGAATGGGGTATCCGTGTAAACGAGAACTCGCAGCCGGTTGGCTCGTGCGTTGCTCGTGGTGGTGCCACCAACGCGCCCGCAGCGGTCTATGCTGTGACCAAGGCGATCGAATGGCTGGAAAAGTACACACCGCCCGCAGCGGCCGGTATGACCTTCTCCGAAGCAGGCCCGATCCCCGCACAGGGTAACATCGCGCAGCAGATGTTCTGGTACACCGCGTTCACAGCCGACACCGTAAAGCCCGGCCTGCCGGTGATGAACGAAGACGGCACACCCAAGTGGCGCATGGCACCCAGCCCGCATGGCGTTTACTGGAAAGAAGGCCAAAAGGTCGGCTACCAGGATGCAGGCAGCTGGACACTCATGGAATCCACCCCGGTGGACCGTGCAAAGGCCGCATGGCTCTATGCGCAGTTCGTGACGTCCAAGACCGTCGACGTGAAGAAGTCCCATGTGGGTCTTACCTTCATCCGCGAGTCCACAGTGCAGCATGACAGCTTCACCGAGCGTGCGGACAAATTGGGTGGTCTGGTAGAATTCTACCGTTCCCCGGCGCGTGTGGCTTGGTCCCCGACCGGCACAAACGTTCCGGATTACCCGAAGTTGGCCCAGCTGTGGTGGCAGAACATCGGCGACGCAATGTCCGGTGCGAAAACCCCGCAAGAAGCACTTGATGCACTCTGTGCCGATCAGGAACGCGTACTCGAGCGTCTTGAGCGTGCAGGCGTCCAGGGCGATCTTGGCCCGGTCATGAACGAAGAGCGTGACGCGCAGTATTGGTTCGACCAGCCGGGTGCGCCTTATGCCAAGCTCGACAACGAGGACGAAGAGCCTCAGACCGTCTCTTATGACGAGCTGATCAAGTCCTGGCAGTAAGCTGCCTTACGATCGGGGCGCGCTTATCGCGCCCCGATTTTCGTTTGTCCCTTTCCCATTTGATCCTTTTCCGCCGTCCTGAAACAGTGGACGGACCCAACACGTCACCACAGGAGGCCCGCCGCACATGACCCACATTCTTGCCATCGACCAAGGCACGACATCGACGCGCGCCATCCTGTTTGACGAAACCCTAACCGTTGTCGCGTCAGCGCAGGAAGAATTCACCCAGCATTACCCGCAAAGCGGCTGGGTCGAACATGACCCGTCGGACCTCTGGTCCACCACCGCCGCCACCTGCCGCGCCGCGATCGAAAAGGCTGGCGGCAGCACCGCTGACATTGCCGCCATCGGCATCACCAACCAGCGCGAAACTACGTTGGTCTGGGATCGTGCCACCGGCAAGCCCGTGTTCAACGCCATCGTCTGGCAGGACCGCCGCACGTCGGAGTTCTGCAAGGGGTTAAAGGCCGAAGGGTTTGAAGAGGTCGTGACCGACCGCACCGGGCTTTTGCTCGACCCGTACTTTAGCGGAACAAAACTGGCGTGGATTCTCGACAATGTGGACGGTGTCCGCGCCCGTGCCGAGGCGGGCGAACTGGCCTTTGGCACTGTGGACACATGGATTGTCTGGAACCTGACGGGTGGCAAGGTCCATGTCACGGATGCAACCAATGCCGCGCGCACCATGCTCTACGACATCCGCAAAGGCCGCTGGTCCAAGACGATCTGCGACAAGCTGGGCATCCCCATGTCCATGCTGCCCGAGGTCAAGGACTGTGCCGCCGATTTTGGCGAGACCCGCGCTGATCTTTTTGGCCGTGCCATCCCGATCTGTGGCATTGCCGGTGACCAGCAGGCGGCGACCGTAGGGCAGGCGTGTTTCCAGCCGGGGATGCTGAAATCCACCTATGGCACAGGGTGTTTCGCGCTTTTGAATACAGGCGACACGCCAGTGACCTCGACCAACCGACTGCTTACGACAATCGCTTACCAGCTGGACGGCAAGCCAACCTACGCATTGGAAGGGTCAATCTTCATCGCGGGCGCCGTGGTGCAATGGCTGCGCGACGGGCTCAAGATCATCCGCGAGGCGAAAGAGACCCAGCCGCTGGCGGAAAAGGCAGACGACACGCAGGAAGTGGTGCTGGTGCCTGCCTTCACGGGCCTTGGCGCACCGTATTGGAATGCCGAATGCCGGGGGGCAATTTTCGGCCTGACCCGTAATTCTGGGCCAGAGGAGTTTGCCCGTGCCGCGCTGGAAAGCGTCGGCTACCAGACCCGCGATCTGCTTGAGGCGATGAAGGCCGACTGGTCCGGCACGTCCGAAACCGCGCTGCGCGTCGATGGCGGCATGAGCGCGTCCGATTGGACGATGCAATTCCTGTCCGACATCATCGACGCCCCGGTGGAGCGCCCCAAGGTGCTGGAAACCACCGCGATGGGGGCGGCATGGCTTGCAGGCTACAAGGCTGGCGTGCTGCCCGACATGGAGGCCTTTGCCGCGCAATGGGCTGTCGATGGCCGGTTCGAGCCGGACATGGCGGCAGATGTGCGCGACCGTAAGTACGGCGCGTGGAAGCGGGCCATCGACGCGACGATCGGGTTTGCGGGGTAAAAGCCGCGTCGACGCGGCTTGAACGCGGGCGTGCGCCCGCGTGACGAAGGGCTTTCGAAAGCCCTTCGCGCCTCACCCCACCTTCAGCACGATTTTCCCGATATGGGTTGACCCCTCCATCCGCGCATGGGCCTTGGCGGCGTCCGCGAGGGCAAATTCACTGTCCATCACAGGTGCGATCCGACCGGAGGCAAGATGCGGCCAGACCTCGGCCTCCAGATCCCGCGCGATGGCGGCTTTGGCGGCCACGGACTGCGGTCGCAGGGTTGATCCCGTCAGGGTCAGCCGCCGGGTCATCATCTGGGTGAAGTTGAGCTCGACCTTTGGCCCTTGCAGGAATGCGATCTGTACCAGCCGCCCGTCATCGGCCAGCGCCCGCAGGTTGCGCGCGATGTAGTCGCCCCCCACCATGTCGAGGATCACATCCGCGCCGCCTTCGGCCTTCATCAGATCGACGAAATCCACTTCGCGGTAGTTCCACGCTGCCTCGGCGCCCAAACCGACACAGGCGGCACACTTGTCCTCCGATCCGGCGGTGGTGAACACCCGCGCACCGCGCAGGGCGGCAAGTTGGATCGCAGTCGTGCCGATGCCGCTTGATCCGCCATGCACAAGGAACCGCTCACCTGCCTTCAATCCACCACGCAGGAAGACATTTGTCCAAACGGTGAAATACGTCTCGCACAGCGCCGCCGCCTGATCCATCGGCATGCCCTTGGGTACCGGCAGTGCATGATCCGCATAGGTGGTGACATACTCTGCATAACCGCCACCGGGCAGCAGGGCCGTCACCGCATCGCCAACCGACCAGCGTGCTACGCCGGGGCCGACCGCCGCTACCGTGCCTGCGGCTTCGAGACCGGGCAGGGGCGAAGCATCGGGCGGCGGATTGTAGAGGCCCGCGCGTTGCAGCGCGTCGGGGCGGTTAACCCCTGCATAGGCCACCTTGATCAGGATCTCGCCTGCTTTGGGTGTTGGCACCGGGACAGTCACGGGTTGCAAGACGTCTGGTCCGCCATGAGTGGCGATTTCGATGGCTGTCATATTCGCGGGAAGAGTCATGGCGGTGCGGATCCTGTCTTGTGTCTCCTCCTTGTGTCGCAGAATCCGGGCGCTCCGCAAGGCTGCGGGACAGTGTTTTGAAGGACGAAGGGAAATCGAAACCCTGTTCCGGGAAGCCATGGCCAGCACGGCGCGACTGTTCTTTCGCGCACGCCAACAGTTGTGAGCCACCCCGCGATGCCCTAATCCTGTGCGCAACCAACCAGTTCCAAGGGGAGAGAACCATGACAGACGGACCGAGCTACGGTTTCGACACGCTTCAAATCCACGCAGGCGCACGGCCTGACCCGGCCACGGGCGCGCGGCAGGTGCCGATCTATCAGACCACCGCCTATGTGTTCCGCGATGCCGATCACGCAGCCGCTTTGTTCAACCTTCAGGAAGTGGGATACATCTATTCCCGACTGACCAACCCGACCGTTGCCGCGCTGCAAGAACGCATGGCGACGCTTGAAGGTGGCGTGGGCGCGGTCTGCTGTTCATCGGGGCACGCAGCGCAGATCATGGCGCTGTTCCCGCTGATGGGGCCGGGCAAGAACGTGGTTGCGTCGACGCGCCTCTACGGTGGCACGATCACCCAGTTCAGCCAGACGATCAAACGCTTCGGCTGGTCCGCGACCTTTGTCGATTTCGACGATCTGGACGCGGTGAAAGCGGCGATCAACGACGACACCCGCGCAGTGTTCTGCGAATCCATCGCCAACCCGGGTGGCTACATCACCGATCTGGATGCGATCTCGGCGATTTCCGACGACGCGGGCATACCGCTCATCGTCGACAACACCTCGGCCACGCCGTATCTGTGCCGCCCGATCGAACACGGCGCCACGCTGGTTGTGCATTCGATGACCAAGTACCTCACGGGCAATGGCACTGTGACCGGCGGTGTCGTGGTGGACTCGGGCCGGTTCGACTGGTCCGCCAATGACAAGTTCCCGTCACTCAGCGCACCGGAGCCCGCCTATCACGGCCTCAAGTTCCACGAGACCTTTGGCCCTCTGGCCTTCACCTTCCACGGTATTGCCATTGGTCTGCGCGATCTGGGCATGACGCTGAACCCGCAGGCCGCGCATTACACGCTGATGGGGATCGAAACCCTGAGCTTGCGGATGCAGAAGCATGTCGAGAACGCGATGGAAGTGGCGGGCTGGCTTGAGACCCACGACGCGGTCGAGGCGGTGACCTATGCAGGCCTTCCATCCTCGCCCTACAATCACCGCGTGGCCAGCATTTGCCCGAATGGCGCGGGCGGGTTGTTCACGGTCAAGCTCAAGGGCGGCTATGACGCCTGTGTGAAATTCGTCGACTCGCTCGAGATCTTCAGCCACGTGGCGAACCTTGGCGACACGCGCAGCCTAGTGATCCACTCGGCCTCGACCACCCACCGTCAGCTGACACCGGAACAGCAAGAAGCTGCAGGCGCGGGGCCCAGCGTCGTGCGGATTTCCATCGGTATCGAAGATCCTGCAGACCTGATTGCCGATCTGAACCAGGCGCTGAACGCAACCAAGTGATGTGGAAGGCCCTTCAAAGGGCCTTTCCCGAAGTTTCGAAACTTCGGCAAGCCCGTTCGAACGGGCTTGCCCCCCTCAGACAGTGATCGCCTGCATAACCTGCGGTTCGATCACGTCGACCTCGGGCAGCGCACGCACCAGCCCTTCGGCGGATTGCTCCAGTGCCGGGAAAGTCCGGTAGTGGCAGGGGATCAGCGTCTTGAAGTCGAAATACCGTTTCGCGGCATAGGCCACACCCGCCATGTCCATGGTGTAATATCCGCCCGCTGACAGGATGCCGATATCGGGTTTGTAGTAATCCCCGATCCAGTCCATGTCGGCCATGATCGACGTATCGCCCGAGAAATACAGCGTCTTGCCATCGCCGCGCAGGATAAAGCCGGTTTCCATCCCCATATAGCGCGGCGTGTCCCCAACCTGCATGGTCGACGAATGCGAGGCGGGCACCAGCGTCGCGGCCGTATTGCCCAGCGTGATCGTGCCCCCCTTGTTGAAGGCGTGGCCTTCTTTCGCACCAAGACCGTGCAGGTGTTTGGCCAGTTCCACCATCCCCGACACCGGCGCGCCGGTTTTGCCCGAGATCTCGACAACATCCGCCGTGTGATCACCGTGCCCGTGGGTGACAAGAATATGCGTCGCCCCCGCGATGGCCGCGTCTTTGTCGTGATCCTCCATCATTGGATTGCCGTTCAGCCACGGGTCGATAAGCAGCACCTGATCGCCGATTTCGATGCGGAACGATCCATGTCCAAGCCAAATGATATCCATCTGAGAACTCCCCTTATGTTTGACTTGAGGCTAACACAGCGCGCGCGCTGCGAAAGGCCTGATGCGGTTTTGATCCATGTCAATCAAAACGGACACGCAATGTGTCAGGGTAAGTTTACAACACGGGGAGAGTCGCCATGCGCATTTTGTTTGTCCATCCGAATTACCGCTCTGGCGGAGCCGAGATTGCTGGAACGTGGCCGCCCGCTTGGGTGGCATACCTGTCAGGGCATCTGCGGCAGGCGGGGTTTGATGACATCCATTTCATCGACGCCATGACCGACAATATCGACGATGCCGATCTGGCCCGTCGCATGGAAGAGATCAAGCCCGATGTGGTGGGTGTGACCGCGATCACCCCGTCGATTTACCGCGCCGAAGACGTGCTCAAGGTCGCCAGCGAAGTGGTGCCGAACGCGGTGCGGATGCTGGGCGGGGTGCACGCGACCTTCATGTATAAGCAGGTTTTCTCTGAAGCCCCTTGGGTCGATGTGATCGTGCGTGGTGAAGGCGAAGAGATTTGCACCGAACTGATGCTCGCCATCGAAGACGGGCGCTGGCCCGCCGACAAGCACAAGATCAAAGGTTTGGCCTTTCTGGACGGTGACCAGATCGTCGCGACCCCGGCGGCGAGCACGGTCAAAGACCTGTCCAAGATCAAACCGGATTGGACCGTCTTGGAATGGTCGAAATACATCTACATCCCGCTGGGCACCCGCGTCGCGATCCCCAACCTTGCGCGCGGCTGCCCCTTCACCTGTTCCTTCTGTTCCCAGTGGAAGTTCTGGCGCGACTACCGCGTGCGCGATCCCAAGGATGTCGTGGACGAGATCGAGGATCTGGTTGAAAATCACGGGGTTGGCTTCTTCATCCTTGCGGACGAGGAACCCACCATCAACAAGAAGAAATTCGTGGCCTTCTGTCAGGAACTGATCGACCGGGGCCTGCCGGACCGCGTCAAGTGGGGCATCAATACCCGCGTGACCGACATCTACCGCGACCGAGATCTGCTCAAGTTCTACCGCAAGGCGGGGCTGGTCCATGTGTCCTTGGGCACCGAGGCCGCCGCACAGATGAAGCTCGACATCTTCAACAAGGAAACCAAGGTCGACGAGAACAAGACCGCCATTCGCCTGCTCCGTGAGGCAGACATTCTGGTCGAGGCGCAGTTTATCGTGGGGCTCGACAACGAAACGCCCGAAACGCTGGAAGAGACCTACCAGATGGCGTGGGACTGGCAGCCTGATCTGGCGAACTGGTCGATGTACACGCCGTGGCCCTTCACGCCCTTATTCCAAGAGTTGAAGGACCAAGTCGAAGTCTTTGATTTCAGTCGCTATAACTTTGTCACACCCATCATGAAACCCGCCGCGATGGAGCGGGGGGAACTGCTTGACGGGGTGATGAACAACTACCGCCGGTTCTACATGAAAAAGGCGCTGTTCCACTATCCATGGCGTGGCACAGGCTTCCGGCGACGGTATCTGCTGGGCTGCCTTTATGCCTTCCTTAAGGCCGGTGTGGGCCGGACGTTCTATGATCTGGGCAAGGTCGGCTATACCGGGCCGCAATCGAAGAACAAGCTCGACTTCCAGTTCGACGACAGCCGCACCATCGCCGAGGCGCAGATGGAGGATTGGGTGTCCTCTGCTGACAAGGCCGCTGCAGCCAAGGAACGCCGCGAGGCGGTGAAGGCACAGATGAAAGAACGCTCTGCCGAACGCACGCAGGACTTCAAGATGCCGAACGGAGCCGAGGTCAAAGCTTGTGGAGGCGGATCGCAGCAAATGGAGGACGTCTAAGGATGCCCGCCCCAGTGGCCCGACCGGTGCGCTGATCGGGCCCAACGCCATCCTGCAACTTTTGCCGCAGATTGAGCGGACCTTTGGCGAGGCGCGGGTGGTGCAGCTGCTGGCCAAAGCCCACGTGTTCGAAGTGCCGGACGGCAGCCAGATGATCCCCGAAGGCGACGCGGCACGGTTGCATCAGGTGCTGCGCCGCGACGAGCCTGTCATGGCCCCAATATTGGCGTCAGAGGCGGGCAGGGCGACGGCGGACTACATTTTGGCGCATCGTATCCCGAAATTTGCCCAGCGGATCCTAAAGGCGTTGCCGTCACCTTTGGCGGCACGCAGCCTGTCGAAAGCAATCACCAAACACGCGTGGACCTTCGCGGGCTCGGGGGCCTTTGTTGCGCATGGGCCGTGGCGGTTCGAGATCGCGGACAATCCTATTGTGCTGGGCGAAACCAGCGATGTGCCTCTGTGCCATTGGCACGCGGCGGTGTTCCAACACCTGTACCGAACCTTGGTGCATCCGCGCGCCCTTTGCCGCGAAACCACGTGCTGTGCGATGCACGGGCACCGCGCCTGTCAGTTTGAACTGACAATCGGAACAGTCTGAAAACGCAGGGTTTCCCGCGTGGTCTGACATTCCTGCTTTGCCTGCTTCAGATTGGGCGTTATGATCTATCTCCGACACAGCTTTAGGGTGCGCTCCGTGCCCTTGGCCAGTAAAGATTGTCAGCGCTCAGGGGGAGTGCAGGCATTTTTGTGGAATAGTTGATCGAAGGTCGCGTCACCTTGGGGGCCACGCGGATGAATATGCATAAACCAAGCAGCGCCGCGCCATTTCCATCAAAGCCTTTGCCGGATCATGAAGATCGCCTGTCTGATCCCGCCCGTTTGAACGCCTTGGCCGACGCAAGGGTGATGGACACACCAGCTGACGAAATGTTCGACCGCGCCGCACGTCTGGCCACCACATTTCTGGGCGTGCCGGTTGGGCTTGCTTCCTTCGTCGATGTGGACCGCCAATTCTTCAAGGCCCAATGCGGCTTGCCCGGCGGTGCGGATGCCGACCGCGAAACACCGTTGAGCCACTCTTTGTGCCAGTATGTTGTGGCCCATGACCGGCCGCTTGCCGTGTCTGACGCGCGTGAACATGCGCTGTTGGCTTCCAATGATGCCGTGTCCGACCTGGGGGTGGTTGCTTATCTGGGCGTTCCCATTCATGCCCCGAACGGTGCTCCGATCGGGTCGTTTTGCGCCATTGATGATGCCCCGCGCATCTGGCGCGACAGCGATGTCGAGGTGTTGACCGATCTTGCCGCGATGATCGAAACCGAACTGCATTTGCGGCACGAACGCGACGCCATGCAAACCTTGGCACGCGAGATGAACCACAGGGTCAAAAATCTGTTTTCCGTTGTCGGCGGGATGATCGCCCTGACTGCGCGTTCTGCCGACAGCCCGGCTGATATGGCCCGCGACCTCAAAGGACGATTGTCGGCGCTGGATCTCGCGCATTCGATGGTCAGCCCCGCTTTGGCGAACGGACGGGTTGATCCGCAAGGACTGGACGTGCACGACCTGATCACCCGTTTGGTGCAGCCGCACCAAATGCCCGGCCGCGCACAGGTCTCGCTGGATGTGCCAGCGCTGCGATTGTCGGGTCGTGCTGTCACCGATCTGGCCTTGGTGATCCACGAATTGGCCACCAATGCCGCCAAGTACGGCGCGCTGTCCGATCCGCAGGGTACTGTTTCGATCACGGGCGAACGGGGTGGCGACACCGTCACGCTCAACTGGAGCGAAGCGGGTGGGCCGTTGGTCACTGCCGCGCCCTTGGCCAAGGGCTTTGGCAGCAAGCTGATCGAAGCGACCGTGACGCGCCAGATGAACGGGTCGCTCGACACAGATTGGGGCGAAGGCGGTGTCTCTCATTCCTTGACCTTGCCGTTGTCTGTCTTCGACGCCGATACGCCGCCCGCGGCATCCCCACCGGGCTGACAGCTAGGGCACAGGGTCACGTCGGGTTGAAGCGGTGGTTGCGCCACTTGAACCCATCCCCGGCTACGGCTAAACGCTGCGAAAGATCCGCAGTTCGCAGAAACCGAGGGGACCTCGCCTCATGTCCATTGATATCGAAACCGCCGCCCGCGTGGCCAAGCTCGCGCGCATCCGCGTCGAAGACGACGCGCTGCCTGCATTGGCGCAAGAATTCAGCAACATCCTCGGCTTTATCGAGCAGCTGAACGAGGTCGATGTAGAAGGTGTAGAGCCGATGGTCAGCGTGGAGCCGATGCGCCTCAAGCGCCGTCAGGATGGCGTCACCGACGGCGGCATGCAGGACAAGGTTCTCGCCAACGCCCCCGACGCCCGCGAGGGCTTTTTCGCCGTGCCGAAGGTGGTGGAATAATGACCGATCTGACCAAGCTCAAAATCGCTGAGGCCCGCGACGCGCTGCGCAAGGGTGACGTAACCTCTGTGGAACTGACCGAAGCGTGCCTCTCGGCGATCGACAAAGCCGACGCCCTGGGTGCCTTTGTGCATAAGACGCCCGAGGTGGCGACGCGTCAGGCGAAATCCGCCGATGACCGGATCAAGGCCGGGGGGGCGCCCGACCTTTGCGGTATCCCGCTGGGCATCAAGGACCTGTTCTGCACCAAAGGCGTGCCGTCTCAGGCCGCCAGCGCAATCCTCAACGGGTTCAAGCCGGAATATGAAAGCACCGTCACCAGCCAACTGTTCGATGCGGGCGCGGTCATGCTGGGCAAACTCAACATGGACGAGTTCGCCATGGGGTCCTCGAACGAGACCTCGACCTACGGCAATGCGATCAATCCGTGGCGGCGCGGCAATGACGACACGGCACTGACGCCGGGTGGGTCTTCAGGTGGGTCGGCCAGTGCCGTCGCCGCCGACCTCTGCCTTGCGGCAACCGGCACCGACACCGGCGGCTCCATCCGCCAGCCCGCCGCCTTGACCGGGATCACCGGCATCAAGCCGACCTATGGCCGCTGCTCGCGTTGGGGCATCGTCGCCTTTGCCTCCAGCCTCGATCAAGCCGGACCAATGACCAAGGATGTGCGCGACGCCGCAATCATGTTGGAGGCGATGTGCGGCCACGACCCGAAAGACAGCACAAGCGCCGATCTGGCCGTGCCCAATTTCGAGGCCATGCTGACCGGCGACATCAAAGGCAAGACCATTGGTATCCCCCGCGAATACCGCATGGACGGCATGCCGGACGAGATCGAAACGCTCTGGTCCGAAGGCCGCCGCATGCTCGAAGATGCAGGGGCGGTCATCAAGGATATAAGCCTGCCGCACACCAAATACGCGCTGCCTGCCTATTACGTGATCGCGCCCGCCGAGGCATCGTCGAACCTCGCGCGTTATGACGGCGTGCGCTATGGCCACCGCGCGAAACTCGCGCAGGGCGACGGCATCACCGACATGTACGAGAAAACCCGCGCCGAGGGCTTCGGCCCCGAGGTGCAGCGCCGCGTTATGGTTGGCACCTATGTGCTCTCCGCAGGCTTCTACGACGCCTATTACAACCGCGCACGCAAGGTCCGCACCTTGATCAAGAAAGACTTCGAAGATGTCTTTGCCGAAGGCGTGGACGCGATCCTCACACCGGCCACGCCGTCTTCGGCGTTCGAACTGGGCAAGCAACACACCGACCCGGTGGAAATGTATCTCAACGACGTCTTTACAGTGACCGTCAACCTTGCCGGATTGCCAGGCATTTCGGTGCCGACCGGGCTGGACAGCCAAGGCCTGCCGCTGGGCCTGCAACTGATTGGCCGCCCATGGGAAGAAGGCGATTTGCTGAATACCGCCTACGCCTTGGAACAGGCAGCAGGCTTTGTGGCAAAGCCCACCCAATGGTGGTAACTTTGCGCCGAATGAGGCAGGACATGATCCAGACACACGGCATTATCCGCACATTGGCCGGGGGCGCAGCCCTGTTGGCCCTGACCGCGTGCAGCCCCAGCATTCCAGACAGTGCTGTGGGTTTTGACCGCATCGACGGCTACAACCAGCAACGCGATGCGGTGCTCGAAGGCCGTGCTGCCCCAACCACCATTGGCGCGCCACCCGCGGTCACCGGGGCACCATTGTCCGCCACGGGCCCGCTGGACGCCGCCGACATCGAGGCGCGCCGCGCCAATTCGGGCGTCGATCCGGTACAGGCCTCCCCGGGCAACCCGGCGCCGCAGATCGTGGCCAACGCTGCCGGAATATCCGAGGAAAACAACTTTGACGCGGTCGCCAACACCCGCAGCATCGAAGGCGACGCAGCCCTGATCGCGCAGAACCGCGCGCGCTACCAGGTGATCGCGCCCGAAGCGCTGCCGACGCGGCCCGGTACAAACGCACCAAACATCGTGGCCTACGCACTTCAAACGACGAACCCCAAGGGCGCGCCGATCTATCGTCGCTCGTCCTTTGCGTCGGAGAACCGCCACCTGCGCAATTGCGCGGCCTTTACGTCTGCGGATTTGGCACAAGAGGAATTCCTCGCCAATGGCGGGCCGGAACGGGATCGCCAGAACCTTGATCCCGATGGTGACGGCTTTGCCTGCGCTTGGGATCCGGCACCGTTCCGCGCGGTGCGCAACTGACGCCGCTCTGGCATCCCTCGCCAAATTGCGGGCCGCGACGCGACGGCGCGCGGCCTGATCTGATTGTTCTGCACTACACCGCCATGACCTGCGCTGAAAAAGCACGGGACTGGCTCTGCCATACCGATGCGCAGGTCTCGGCCCATTACGTGCTGGGGCCGGATGGCACAGTGTGGCAGTTGGTGTACGAGAGCGACCGCGCTTGGCATGCCGGGGCAGGGGCGTGGGGGCCGGTTACGGATGTGAACTCCCGCTCTATCGGGATCGAGATCTCCAACACCGGCAGCACGCCCTTTGCAGCGAAACAGATGGATGCGCTCGACACGCTGGTCGCGGGTATCATGCAGCGCCACGCCATTCCACCGGAACGGGTGATCGGTCACTCCGACATGGCGCCGGGCCGCAAGATCGACCCGGGCGCACGGTTCGACTGGCTGCGGCTTGCACGCCAAGGGCTGGCGGTCTGGCCCGAAGCGCAAGGCGATGGTGATTTCACACAAAACGCCCGCCGCTTCGGCTATACCGCCGATGTGCCGCTTGACACCCTGCTGCACAGCTTTCGCCTGCGGTTCCGCCCTTATGCGGCTGGTCCGCTGGATGCTACCGACCGCGCGATCATGACCAACCTCGCACTGCGCTGGCCTGTCGCGGCGTCCTGATCTTCTCTGGTTTCAAAATACTTCGGGGGTCTGGGGGCTGGCCCCCAGTGTTTCCGTCAACGGAAACACGCGATGCGGTGACGCATCGCCCTGCGCTCAATTCAACTCGTAAGGCAAGATCCCGCGTCGGTGCGTCTGGATCGTCAGTTTGCGCTCCAACGGCGGGACCGAGCGCTGATGACAATTCGACCGCTCGCAGATGCGGCAGGAGATCCCAATGGGCTCAAAGGCCCCATCCCTGTTCAGGTCCAGACCATCCGCATAGACCAACGCGCCCGCATGTTTGACCTCACATCCCAAAGCAATCGCATAGCGGCGCACGGGCGCTCCGAAATGACCGCCGGTCTTGGACACATCCCGCGCGAGCGAGATATACCGTACCCCGTCTGGCGTTTCCGCCAATTGGCGCAGGAAGCGCCCCGGTGTCTCGAACGCGCGGTGCACGTTCCACAAAGGACAGGCTCCACCAAAGCGCGCGAATTGCAACCGCGTGGCCGAGTGGCGCTTGGTGATCGTGCCCGCCTGATCGACGCGCACGAAAAAGAACGGAATACCCTTTGCGCCGGGTCGTTGCAGCGTCGACAGACGATGCGCCACCTGCTCGATAGAGGCGCCAAAGCGGCGGGCCATCAGCTCCAGATCGTGGCGCGTGTCATGGGCAGCCTGCAGGAATTGGCCGTAGGGCATTACCGCCGCTCCGGCAAAGTAATTCGCAAGCCCCAGCCGCGCGATGTCGCGGGCGGCGTCGGATTGGAAGCGGCCCAGATCAAGCGTTGCATCCAGCAGCTTGCCATGCCGTGTCAACGCCAGTTGCAGCATCATCTGGAAGGTTTGGGTTTCAGGTGCTGCCAGCGACGACAGGGTCAGTTCCTGTCGCAACTCATCGAACCGGCGCAGGTCTGGGACGTTGGCAAAGCGCACATGCAGCCCTTCCGCCTCCAACCCGCGAATGGCGGCGCGGACCCGGTCGGTTCCGGTCAGCTTGGTGGCCACGCGTTCGGCAGCCTTGTCCACCGCGTCGATGTAGTTGTCACAGTAATGGAAGAAGTCGCGGACCTCTTCCCAAGGGCTGGGTTGGAGCTGTGCCCCTTCACGGCCCAAAGCCTCATCCAATGATGCCAGCCGTTCATGGGTCTGACGGTAGGCGCGGTGCAGTTCCAGAAACGCGCGCGCCAGACCAGGCGCGTTGGATGCGGTCAGGCGCAGGTCGGCGATCGGGGGGGCTGCATCAGCGAAGACCGGATCAGCCAGTGCCTCGCGCATGTCCGAGATCATGCGCTCTGCATCGCCCTGACCCAGTTCGGTGACATCGACCCCGAATTCCTGTGCCAGGGCCAACACCACCGTGGTGGACAGCGGGCGCTTGTTGTTCTCCATCTGGTTCAGATAGGGCAAGGACACGCCCAGCTTGGCCGAAAAATCCCGTTGGGTGATGCCAAGCCGGGTTCGGATTTCGCGCAGTTTGGCCCCTGCATAGAGTTTCTGGGTCGGCATGGCATCCTCGGGGGTTTGCAGCTTTGCAGCCTGTCACCTCCGAGTTTGCAAATTCGCTACGCGCTGTCCAGCCCCGCGAGCCGTGCCGACCGCCAGATCACCAGTTGGATTGCGATGATGGCGCAGATGGCCGTGGCAAGCATGATCCACAAAAGAGGCCATGCACCGGTGCCCGGAACAAGCAATGCGCCCGCAAGTGCCGACAGCCCCGCGCCGCCGCCGAGCATGATCGCCCCGCCCAAGCCGGACGCGGTGCCTGCCAGATGCGGCCGCACCGACAGCATGCCTGCTGTGGCATTTGGAATGGTCATGCCGTTGCCGAGGCCAACAAAGGTCATGAAGCCGAAGAAGGTCCATTCCGACCCAAGGCCAAGCCAGAAGACCAGCATCGACAACAGGATGCCTGTGCAATTGATCAGCGTGCCGACGAGCACCATGCGGTTCACGCCGATCCGGGCTGAAAAGCGCCCAGAGATAAAGTTGCCGCAGAAGTACCCGATGGCCGGTGCGCCGAAGAAGAAGCCCAGAACGGCAGGCGACATCCCGAACACCTCGGTGCCGACATAAGGCGCGCCGCCGAGATAGGCGAAGAACGCGCCTGACGACATGCCCGACGCAATGGCGTAGCCCCAAAAGCGCGGGCTGGTCAGCAGTTCGGGATATTGTGCGAATTGTTGGCCAAGGCTTAGTCCGCTGACTTTCGCGGTTTCGCCAAGATCGCTCCACGTCAGCCAGAACAGGGCAATCCCAAGGATCAACAGAAGCCAGAAATTCGCCTGCCAGCCGAAATACTGGTCCAGCACGCCGCCGAAGGCCGGGCCGATCATCGGTACCACGGCCATACCCATGGTCACATAGCCAATCATCGACGCCGCCTGATCCTGCGGCACGCAATCGCGCACCACGGCGCGGCTGAGGACCATCGCGGTCACGATCACAGCCTGCGCCATGCGGAAGCCGAGGAAGGTGTAGATGTCAGGCGCATAGATGCAGCCCAAGGTCGCCACACAGAACCCGCCGATTCCCCACAGGATCACCGGGCGGCGGCCCATCTTGTCCGAGATCGGACCAATCAGGATTTGCAAAACCGCGTTCACCGCCAGATAAACCGCCACCGACAGTTGCATCAGCCAGTATTCGGTTTGAAAATAGGCCGTCATGTTTGGCAGGGACGGCAGGAAAATGTTCATCACCAACGCCGAAAGCCCTGCGAGCAGGATCAGTGTGACAATATGCGGCGGTGTGGAACGGTCGAGAAATCGGACCTTAGAGGCGTAACTCATTACCTATCGCTACGCCTGCGGTTGAGGAATGTCCATATACACAGGCGTAACGATACAATTTGCAGATTTGCAATTTGCAAAGGCACCCATTTTCAGAGTTTGCAAATTTGCTCATTAACGCTTGAGGCATAGCCGCACCACAGTATGTTCGCCGCAAAGCGACAAAGGGACGGTCCATGAAAGATATTCTGCAAGAGTTGGAAACCCGCCGCGCCGATGCCCGTCTGGGTGGCGGGCAAAAACGCATCGACGCGCAGCACGCTCGCGGCAAGCTGACAGCACGAGAGCGGGTCGAGCTGTTGCTCGATGAAGGCAGCTTTGAAGAATACGACATGTTCGTCACCCACCGCTGCACCGATTTCGGGATGGAAAAGAACCGCCCCGCAGGTGATGGCGTGGTCACAGGGTGGGGCACGATCAATGGCCGCATGGTTTACGTGTTCAGTCAGGACTTCACGGTTCTGGGGGGATCAGTGTCCGCGACCCACGCGATGAAGATCTGCAAGATCATGGATATGGCGATGCAGAACGGCGCGCCGGTGATCGGCATCAACGATTCAGGTGGTGCGCGTATTCAGGAAGGCGTCGACAGCCTTGCGGGATATGGTGAGGTGTTCCAGCGCAACATCATGGCGTCCGGCGTCGTGCCGCAGATCAGCGTGATCATGGGGCCGTGCGCGGGTGGGGCGGTTTATAGCCCTGCGATGACCGACTTCATCTTCATGGTGAAGGATTCATCCTACATGTTCGTGACGGGCCCCGACGTCGTCAAAACCGTGACCAACGAACATGTCACAGCCGAGGAACTGGGCGGTGCGTCCACCCACACCAAGAAGTCCTCGGTCGCTGACGGCGCATTCGAGAACGATGTAGAGGCGTTGGCCGAGGTGAGACGTCTGGTGGATTTCCTGCCGCTCAACAACCAACAGCCCAGCCCGACACGGCCGTTTTTTGATGATGTGGACCGGGTGGAAACATCGCTTGATACGTTGGTGCCAGAAAATGCGAATTCGCCCTACGACATGAAAGAGCTGATCCTCAAGCTCGCGGATGAGGGCGATTTCTACGAGATTCAGGAAGACTTCGCCAAGAACATCATCACCGGCTTTATTCGCCTCGAAGGGCAGACCGTGGGTGTGGTGGCGAACCAACCGATGGTGCTGGCGGGTGTTCTGGACATCGACAGTGCCCGCAAGGCGGCACGGTTCGTGCGCTTCTGCGATTGCTTTGGTATCCCGATCCTGACGCTGGTGGATGTGCCAGGCTTTTTGCCGGGAACAAGCCAAGAATATAACGGCGTGATCAAACACGGAGCGAAGCTACTGTTTGCCTATGGCGAAGCGACAGTGCCGAAGGTGACGGTCATCACCCGCAAAAGCTATGGCGGGGCCTATGTTGTTATGGCGTCAAAGCACCTGCGGGCGGATGTGAACTATGCTTGGCCCACCGCCGAGATTGCCGTGATGGGGGCAAAAGGCGCGACCGAGATCATTCACCGCGCAGATTCGGGCAATGCCGAAAAGATTGCCGCCCATGCTGCGGAATATGAAGACCGCTTTGCCAACCCGTTTGTGGCGGCAGAGCGCGGATTCATCGACGAGGTGATCCAGCCGCGCAGCACGCGCAAACGGGTCGCGCGGGCGTTCGCTGCGCTTCGCTCGAAGAAGCAAGAAATGCCGTGGAAGAAACACGACAACATTCCGCTTTAAGGGGTGCGGTGCGTGTAACCACGCGCGCGGCAAATGGGATCAAATGGCTCGAAACGGGTGGCATATTTTGCGCGATGAGGGAGGGCTTACTATGGCGCGGCACCTTCCTGCGCGCTTTGATGTGTCGGTTGTGTCAGACCTTCCGCTGTGTGATGCGGGCCGTCTGGCGCGACAGGTTCGGCAGGATATGTGGCGGGCGTTGCAGCGGGTGAGGGGCTTTTCGCCCGTTGTGCGCGTGGAGCGTCTTGAGGATGTGATGCGCGTCACGGCAGGGGGCCGTTTGCCCCGGTCCAGTCAGTCCGCCTGGGTGTCCGAGCGGCTGGATGCGGTGCTGAACGACCCGCGTAAACGGGATCGCTGGCTTTGTTGGGCTGGTGCGTGCAAGCACTCCGTGCATGTGTTCGCAATGATGCTGGCGCTGCCTGTTTTCGCCTCCGAGCCGCTGGATGTGCCCTCGGGCCAACCGGTGACGTTCCACGAAATGCTGTGGGACCGACCGGGAAATGGCCTCGTCTACCGCTTTCGTTTTGTGACGCCCGAGATCGGGCAGGATGGCCGGGAATACGAGGATGTGGAAATCGACATGCATCATCTGTGCGAAACCTTCGCGATTCCGCGCCTGTCCCCGGATGTCGGCCCGCAGCCAAACCAGATCGTGATTTCCTTTAGCCAGGAAGAAACCGAATTCGGCGTCGCCACTGAAGACGTCACCCAGTTTTTCGAAGCGTATCGCGTCGAAGACGAGACCTGCATCTTGGAGTTTTTTTGATGCTTCCACCATATGTTGCGACACATCGTTCAGGCCGCGTTCGGGTTGAGTCTTTTGCGTCACAGGACCGCGATGTTGCGGGCTGTGGATATCTTTTGTCCGTGATTTCAGGGTATTCTGAGGTGGACTGCACCCAAGCAGTCATTACCTCGAACCGAGGACAGGCAGGACCAGCAGGTCTTGTTGGGTCCTTTTTTGAACCTGACAGGAGAACTAGATGTCAAAGAGCATCAAGCTTCTTGCCGCGTTCGGTCTTTTTGCAGTCTTGTCCGCGTGCGGACAGAAGCAGGCCGAAGAAGAGTTTGTGGTTATCGACCCAGAGCCGATCAGCCACGAGCCGATGCACACAGGCAAGTACAAGTAACCTTGAAACGGGGCGGGCAGAGGCGTCCGCCCCCTTTTCACAGATGCGCAGCGGGGGTGTCCCATGCTGAAGCATCGCGGCTTCCCGGGCCGTCTTCCGGGCTCAGATTTTCAATTTGTCATTCGCAGACCGAACCCCAAGGGGGTCACGCCGCTGATCAAGCGAGAGCGCTATCGCGACCGGCGTCCGGCTGACAAACGGGCCGACACAGCCTTTATAGCAGCGTTGTGGGCACATTTCGGAACAGAGCCGTTCGAGCGGGGCAATCTGGATGCCGGACGTCTGAGCTGGCTTTTCGGGCGGGAAGTGCTGCCCTATGGCGATTCGTTCGATCCTGTCAGCTACGAGTCGCTGTTGATCATCAACGAACCAGTGGCGCGGGCCGCGTTCCCAGAAGCGTTCGATGACAATGAGGATTGGGCGTGATGTCGCTTACCTTTGGTCAATTTGCGCGGGAAAAAGCCGATACCATAGGTTGTGTTGCATTTTCCATTGACGCGTTAGGCGGTTGTGGCACTGTGGAGATGTTCCTAGTGACATGGCGTTGGCAGATTGCGCCATTTGTTCACCGTTACCCTTCCCCTGTCGGGCTCCTTGGTCATACCCCATGCCAAGGGCCCGACTTTTTACATTCTAAATCAGTATGTTACAGTGACGGGCAAGGTTTTGCCCAAAACGCGTCCTGTGACACGAGGGGCTGGAACCAAGACCTTATCCGGGGTGTTACTCCTGCACAGGCAAAGACCTGCAAAGGAGCAGACACATGGACACTCATACAATCAAACCGGCGCCCGTTTTCGCCCTTGTCGCGCTGCTGGGCCTCGCGGCCTGCGGTGACACTCTTGGCGAACAGGCCCTGCTTGGCGGCGCGGCTGGCGGTGGCACAGCCGTTGCGGCGGGGGGCGATCCGCTCACCGGGGCTGCGGTCGGGGCTGCGGCCAACGTTGCCTATTGCCAGACCTACCCGGAACGCTGCTGACGCCTCAGCGCGCCCAAACCACTCACGGATTTCGACCGTTCGGACCACACGTCCGGGCGGTCTTTTTTATGCCATCGCTGCGGGATTGGTCCCCGGCCAAGAAAAGACTGACGGAAAGGGACAGACATGTTCGACAAGATCCTGATTGCCAACCGGGGCGAGATCGCCTGCCGCGTGATCAAGACCGCCCGCAAGATGGGCATCAAAACGGTGGCCATCTATTCGGATGCCGACAAACACGCGCTGCATGTCGAAATGGCAGACGAGGCGGTGCATATCGGCCCGCCGCCGGCGAACCAGTCCTATATCGTCATCGACAAGGTGATGGACGCGATCAAGCAGTCTGGCGCGCAGGCGGTGCATCCGGGCTATGGCTTCTTGTCGGAAAACCCGAAATTCGCGCAGGCCTTGGAAGCGGCTGGCGTCGCGTTCGTTGGTCCGCCGGTGAAAGCCATCGAGGCGATGGGGGACAAGATCACCTCCAAGAAGATCGCGCAGGAGGCCAATGTGTCGACCGTGCCGGGCTATATGGGCCTGATCGAAGATGCGGACGAGGCGGTCAAGATCTCGAACGAGGTTGGTTATCCGGTGATGATCAAGGCCTCTGCCGGGGGCGGCGGCAAAGGCATGCGGATCGCGTGGAACGACGCCGAATGTCGCGAAGGCTTCCAGTCGTCCAAGAACGAGGCGGCCAACAGCTTTGGCGATGATCGGATCTTTATCGAGAAATTCGTCACCCAGCCGCGCCATATTGAAATTCAGGTGCTGTGCGATGCGCATGGCAACGGGATTTACCTGAACGAACGCGAATGCTCGATCCAGCGCCGCAACCAGAAGGTTGTCGAAGAAGCGCCCAGCCCGTTTCTGGACGAGGCGACCCGCAAGGCGATGGGTGAACAGTCGGTCGCGTTGGCCAAAGCGGTTGGCTACACCAGCGCAGGGACAGTCGAATTCATCGTCGACGGTGACCGGAATTTCTACTTTCTCGAAATGAACACCCGCTTGCAGGTGGAACACCCGGTGACCGAATTGATCACTGGTGTCGATCTGGTGGAACAGATGATCCGCGTGGCCAACGGCGAGCCGCTGACGATCACGCAGGACGATGTGAAGATCAACGGCTGGGCGATTGAAAACCGGCTTTACGCTGAAGACCCGTATCGCGGTTTCCTGCCGTCGATTGGCCGCTTGACCCGCTACCGTCCGCCTGCCGAAGGCCCGCTGGGAGGCGGCATCGTGCGCAACGACACAGGTGTGTTCGAAGGCGGCGAGATCAGCATGTATTACGATCCGATGATCGCCAAGCTGTGTACCTGGGCACCGACGCGCGGTGAGGCGATCGAGACGATGCGTAACGCGTTGGACAGTTTCGAGGTCGAAGGCATCGGTCACAACCTGCCGTTTGTGGCGGCTGTGATGGATCACCCGAAATTCATCGCGGGCGAGATGACGACGGCCTTTATCGAAGAGGAATATCCCGAGGGCTTTGAAGGTGTGACGCTGGGCGACGTGGCACTGCGCAACATCGCGGCGGCCTGTGCGGCGATGAACCGGGTGGCCGAGATCCGGCGGGCGCGCATCTCGGGAACGCTCGACAACCACGAACGCCGGGTGGGCGAAGAGTGGAACGTTGCGCTGCAAGGTCAGGATTTCGACGTCACCATCGCCGCCGACCATGACGGGTCTACCGTGCGCTTTGGCGATGGCACCGAAATTCGTGTGAGCGGAGACTGGACGCCGGGTGATCAGCTTGCCCGGATGACGGTCAATGGCGATCCGCTGGTGATGAAGGTGGGCAAGGTGTCGGGCGGGTTCCGCATCCGGTCACGCGGCGCTGAACTCAAAGTGCATGTCCGCACCCCGCGTCAGGCCGAGCTGGCCCGTATGATGCCTGAAAAGGTGGCCCCGGATACGTCCAAGTTGCTGCTTTGCCCGATGCCGGGTCTGATCGTGAAGATCGACGTGGAAGAGGGCGACGAGGTGCAGGAAGGTCAGGCGCTGTGCACCGTTGAGGCGATGAAGATGGAAAACATCCTGCGCGCCGAACGCAAGGGCACGGTGTCCAAGATCAACGCAGCAGCGGGCGACAGCCTTGCTGTGGACGATGTTATCATGGAGTTCGAATAAGCCTGTGACATGCGCGGCGAGCATAAACGTCTTTGGTCCGGTGCGGTTTGACCGCACCGGACGTGACTCATGTCACCCGCGCGGCGATTCCTCGGTCCGGTCTTGGATTTCCTGCTGGCGCGTCGGCATCTTGTCGATGGCGCGGCTGATTTCCCGAACGCTCCACGGCAGGGGCTTGCGCTGTTTGACGCCGCCATCCTTGTCGATGATGGCCAGCATGAAGCCGCGCGGCCTCAGCGCGATGCGCGCGGAGGAGCGTTCTGACGGGTTGGTGTCGGTGATGATCACCACGTCCCGCAGATCAAGCGCGTTCAGATCGCTGGTCAGGTACTGCATTTGTTGCACGTATCGCGGGTCTGCCGGGCTGTCGGCAAACACCACAATCGGACGCTTGATCCAAAGGAATTCCTCAAGCGTCACGTTTTCAGCAGACCGGATCATGTCAATCGACAGATCATCTATTGTCGCGCTGTCATCCTGCGCCTGTCCCATTACGGGAACGGCAAACAGAAGTGCGGCCAGCATCGCGGGTAAGACTTTGTTCATGCCTCGAAATATAGGGCGCGCATTGCGCAAAGCGAAGGCACGAAGCGGGTCAGCCCGCAAAAAAGTGACCGATGCCATTCTGCGCGCACCCGAACCCATGCTTTTGGTTCCTTGGTTCCACAAGGACACAGGGCCATTGAAGACAAGAGGAACAACAGACCTATGACTGCCAAAAAAGACACATGGCGCGCCTTGGCCGAGAAAGAGCTGCGTGGCAAGCCGCTGGATGCTCTGACGTGGAAGACCCTCGAAGGGATTGAGGTGCAGCCGCTTTATACCGAGGACGACATCAAGGATTTGCCGCATCTGGGCACCATTCCGGGTGAGGCTCCGTTCACACGCGGCGTGAAGGCGACGATGTATGCGGGGCGTCCTTGGACGATCCGGCAATATGCGGGCTTTTCCACCGCCGAGGAATCGAACGCCTTTTACCGCAAAAACCTTGCGGCAGGGCAGCAGGGTGTGTCGGTCGCCTTCGATCTGGCGACGCACCGGGGCTATGACAGTGATCACGAGCGTGTCGTGGGCGATGTCGGCAAAGCCGGTGTGGCCATCGACAGCGTTGAGGACATGAAGATCCTTTTTGACGGCATTCCGCTGGATCAGGTGTCGGTGTCGATGACGATGAATGGCGCGGTTATTCCGATCCTTGCGTCCTTTATTGTGGCCGGTGAAGAACAGGGGCACGATAGGGCTGTTCTGTCGGGGACCATTCAGAACGACATCCTCAAGGAATTCATGGTGCGCAACACCTATGTGTATCCGCCCGAACCGTCGATGCGGATCATTGCGGATATCATCGAATACACTTCGGACAACATGCCGAAATTCAACTCGATTTCGATTTCCGGCTATCACATGCAGGAGGCCGGTGCGAACCTTGTGCAGGAGTTGGCCTATACGCTGGCGGACGGCAAGGAATACGTGAAAACCGCGATGGATCGCGGTATGGATGTGGACAAGTTCGCAGGGCGGTTGTCGTTTTTCTTTGCCATTGGCAAGAACTTCTTCATGGAAGCGGCCAAACTGCGGGCGGCACGGTTGCTGTGGCATCGGATCATGTCCGATGTTGGCGCAAAAGACCCCAAGTCAAAGATGCTGCGCACCCATTGCCAGACCTCGGGTGTGTCGTTGGCCGAGCAAGACCCGTACAACAACGTGATCCGAACCGCCTACGAGGCGATGAGCGCGGTTCTGGGCGGCACCCAGTCGCTGCACACCAACGCTTTGGACGAAGCGATTGCTTTGCCGACTGAATTCTCGGCCCGGATTGCGCGGAACACGCAGTTGATTTTGCAGGAAGAAACCGGCGTGACCAAAGTGGTCGACCCATTGGCAGGGTCTTACTACGTCGAAAAGCTGACCCATGATCTGGCCGAAGCGGCGTGGGCGTTGATCGAAGAGGTCGATGAGATGGGCGGCATGACCAAGGCTGTGGCGTCCGGCATGCCCAAGCTTCGGATCGAGGAAACCGCGGCGATGCGGCAGGCCCAGATCGACCGGGGCACCGATGTGATCGTCGGGGTGAATAAGTACCGGCTCGCCAAGGAAGATGCGCTCGACATTCTGGACGTGGACAACGTCAAGGTGCGCCTAAGCCAGATTGCGCGGCTCGAGAGCATTCGCAGCACGCGGGATCAGGCCGTCTGCGATGCGGCTTTGGCCGAGCTTGAGAAACGCGCCGCCGAGGGTGGCAATCTGTTGGAGGCGGCGGTCGAGGCGTCTCGCGCACGCGCCACGGTAGGAGAGATCAGCATGGCAATGGAAAAGGTGTTCGGCCGTCACCGGGCCGAGGTGAAGACATTGGCTGGCGTCTATGGCGCGGCCTATGAGGGCGACGAAGGCTTTGCCGCGATCCAGCGGTCGGTCGAGGCGTTCGCCGAGGATGAGGGTCGCCGTCCGAGGATGCTCGTGGTGAAGATGGGACAGGACGGGCATGACCGGGGCGCGAAAGTGATCGCCACGGCGTTTGCCGATATCGGCTTTGACGTCGATGTGGGGCCTTTGTTCCAGACCCCGGCCGAGGCCGCGCAAGATGCCATCGACAACGATGTGCACGTGATCGGGATTTCCTCTCAGGCGGCCGGGCACAAGACGCTGGCGCCGCAGCTTGTGCAGGAGCTGAAGGCGCAGGGTGCGGGGGACATTCTGGTGATCTGTGGCGGAGTTATTCCGCAGCAGGATTATCAGTTCCTCTATGATGCTGGTGTGAAGGCAATCTTTGGGCCGGGCACCAACATTCCCGAGGCGGCGCAGGACATTCTGCGGCTGATCCGCGAGGCGCGCGGGTAAGCACGGGGCGCGCGGACGCGTGGCAGCGTCCGCGATTTTCCGTTGACGGAATACCGCCCGCATGTGTGAATGTGCGCATGAAGTTCGAATTGGATCACATCGCGGTTGCGGGCGAAACGCTGGACGAGGCGGTTGCGCACAGTGAAGAGGCACTGGGCGTGACGCTTGGTGCTGGCGGGCAGCACGCGCACTACGCCACCCACAACCGTTTGTTGGGGCTGGAGCAAGACCTCTATTTCGAAGCCATTGCGCCTGACCCGTCGCAACCCAAGCCGGACTATCCGCGCTGGTTCGGGCTGGACGATTTCGACGGTCCGGCACAGCTCGACAAATGGATTCTGCGCTGTGATGACATCGACGCCGCACAGCGCATGTTCCCCGAAGCAGGCGAGCCGGTGCATCTGAGCCGGGGTGACCTGAGTTGGACCATGTTGGTGCCGCCCGATGGGCGCTTGCCGTTTGGCGGTTTGTTCCCCGCCATCATCCAGTGGCACACGGAAACGCCGCCGGGCATGACGCTGCACAGCGCAGGGCTGCGGCTTGAGGCGCTGACGATCTGCGGTCCAGACGTTGCGGCGTTGCAAGAACGGCTGGCTCCGGTTTTGGATGATGATCGGGTGATCTATCGGACAATGGCGGACCGGATGATGCAGGCTGTGTTCCTGACCACAAGCGGGCGGCGTATTCTTACATGATCATACGGCCTGCGCGCGCCGATGATGCTGAGGCGTTGACGGTGATCCTGAACGACGTGATCGAGAACACCACGATCACATTTACCTCGACCCCGAAAACCGTCGACTTCGTGCGCGATGACATCGCTGCAAGAGGCCCTGCGTTTGTCGTGGCCGAGATCAATGGGCGTGCGGTGGGCTATGCCACTTATTTCCCGTTCCGCAACGGGCCGGGCTATGCGCGGACCAAGGAACATTCCATTGCGCTGGCAGCGCAGGCGCGGGGCACCGGGGCCGGGCGGGCGCTGATGGCGGCGCTTGAAAACGTGGCGCGGGCTGAAGGGGTGCATTCGCTTTGGGCCGGTGTGAGCGCTGAAAACCCCACGGGGCGCGCGTTTCATGCCGCAATCGGGTTTGTGGAGGTCGCCACTTTGCCCGAGGTGGGGTTCAAGTTCGATCGGTGGATCGACCTTGTGCTGATGCAGAAAAAGCTCTGATGCCGCACTGACAAAATTCGCGCTTTCCCGTAAACTGCGCGCATGTCGATCTGGTCGCGCATAGCGGATGCTCTTTCGGCCCTTGCCTCGGGCGAGGGCCTTACAGCTGTGTTCGACAGGCTGCGCTCACCGCCGGAAAAGACCGTGGCCTTCACCATTGCCGTGATTGCGCTTTCCGCCAAGATGGCCAAGGCGGATGGTCTGGTGACCCGCGACGAGGTGATGGCCTTTCGCGAAGTCTTCCACATCCCGCGCGAAGACGAAGAGGGCGCGGCGCGCGTATTCAACCTTGCCCGTCAGGACGTCGCGGGCTTTGAAGAATATGCCAAGCGCATTCGTGCGATGTTCGGTCAGGATCAGGGCACGCTGTGCGATCTGATGGAGGGGCTGTTCCACATTGCTATGGCGGATGGCACTTATCATCCCGGCGAAGATGCGTTTCTGCTGCGCGTGGCCGAGATTTTCGATCTGCCCGACGGATCTTTTCGCCGTCTGAAATCGCGCTTTGTGCCGGATGCGGCACCTGACCCTTATGACGTTCTGGGGGTCGAACCGGGTATGACGCTGAAGGAAATCCGCGCCACTTGGCGGCAGCTTGTCCGCGAGAGCCATCCTGATCGGATGATCGCCCGGGGTGTGCCGGAAGAGGCGGTCAAGCTGTCGGAACGGCGGCTGATCGACATCAACCGCGCGTGGGAAGAGATCGCAGCGCGCGAACATGCCTGATGCCGTACGGATGCGATTTCGATGAGAATTGCCACCTACAACGTCGAATGGTTTGACGCCCTGTTCGATGACACAGGTGCTTTGATCGCAGACGGGTCATGGTCGGCACGGCATAATGTGACCAAAGCGATGCAGACCGAAGCCTTGGGTATCGTATTCACTGCGATGGATGCGGATGTGGTGATGGTTGTCGAAGCGCCCGACACCAACCGCCAGCGCGACACGGTGCGCGCACTTGAAACCTTTGCCAAGGCGTTCGATCTGCGCGCACACACTGCGGTTCTGGGGTTCAGCAATGACACCCAGCAGGAAATCGCGGTGATGTATGATCCTTACGTTGTGGATATGCGCCATGATCCCAAAGGGCAGGCGCCTGTGCCCGGTGCACCCCAGATCGCCGGTGCGCCGCGCTTTGACGGGACGTTTCGCATCGACCTTGATATCGACGCGACCGAGGACCGGGTCGTGTTTTCCAAACCGCCGCTTGAGGTCGAAATGACCGTTTTGGCGACCGGACAGGTGATCCGCCTGATCGGCGCACATCTGAAATCGAAAGCCCCACATGGGGCGCATAACCGCGATGAGGTCATGCGGCTGTCCATTGCCAATCGACGCAAGCAATTGGCGCAGGCGATCTGGCTGCGGGCGCGGGTGGCGGAACATCTGGAGCTGGGAGATCCGCTGATCGTGATGGGCGATCTGAACGATGGCCCCGGTCTTGACGAGTACGAGCATCTTTTCGGGCGCAGTTCGGTCGAGATCATTCTTGGCGATGGGGACGCAGTGCTTTACGACCCGCACGCGTCAAAAGCCTTGTTGCGGCGGATCGGGCCGCAGCCCACCACGGCGCGGTTCTATATCCCGCACGATGATCGGTTTTTACAGGCACTGTTGGATTACGTGATGGTGTCGCGGGATCTTCGATCCAAGGCCAAGCGGTGGCGCATCTGGCATCCGTTCGACGATCCGACCTGCTGGAAGACGCCGGAGCTGCGAGAGGCGCTGCTGACAGCGTCGGATCATTTCCCGGTGACACTGGATATCGACCTTTAGGTGAAATCCCGGGTGAGATCGCTTATATTGGTCTTATGAAACAGATTTCCGCACTTGCACTCGCCGTGGCGCTAACCCCTCTTGGGGCTGTGGCACAGGACGACGAAGGCACCAGCCTCATGGAAGAGGGCGCAAAGCTTTTCTTTCGTGGGCTGATGAGCGAGATGGAGCCCGCCTTGCGCGAGCTTGAAAACCTTGCTGATGAAATGGAGCCCGCGTTGCGCAGTTTTGCCGAGGAGATGGGCCCCGCTTTGCGCGATCTGATGGATCAGGTGGAAGACTGGTCTGCCTATGAGCCTCCGGTGGTTTTGCCCAACGGGGATATCCTGCTCAAACGCAAACAGGATGCGCCGCCGCTGGAAGGTCTCCCGCCGCCCGAGGGCGACGAGATCGACATTTAAGACTTATTCCGCTGGTTGGGCGTAGGCGCTTTGACGTGATGGCTTGAGCGCCGCATTGGCCAAAAGCGCGCCTGCTGCGATCGACAGGATCGCCAGAAGTGCCGCAATGGACAGCGTCGGCACACCGGCCAGACCCGCGCCCACGGTGCAGCCGCCGGCCAGAACGCCGCCGATGCCCATCAGCACTGCACCGCCTGCATAGCGGCCTGTTTCCGCCGGGGTGTGGAACGACTGCCACTGGAAGCTGCCAAAGATCAACGAGGCCACCAGCGCGCCGATCACGGTGCCACCGATCAGACCGACACCGAAATTCGCGGGGATCGAGGTGGAGGCCACGGTCCAGAATAGTGTGTCAGCATACGGCGCGGTGAAGGATAGGCTTTCCAGTGCGACCGGGTCGAAGTCGTCATAAAGCACAAACCCAGTGCCAATCCAGCCCGCAGGCACCAGCGCGCCCAGCAGGGCCGCCATGACCAGCGTGGTCGCCCGGTTGCCAGAGCGCAGTGCCACAGCCAGCGCCGCAAGTGCGATCAGCACCGACCAGACCAGCGCGCCGCCGGGCAGGGTGGCCAAGGACACCGTGTCTCCCAGAGGGACGGTGAACGACCCAAGCGTGGTGCGGACCGGAGCCAGCACGCCTTTCAGCGTGGCATGGGCGGTGATTGCGAAGACCAACAGGACAAACACGCCACGCAGGTTTCCGCTGGCGGACAAAACAGTGAGGCGAGATACGCAGCCACGTGTCAGCACCATGCCCGCACCGAACATCAGGCCACCCAGAACGATGGCAAGGATCGGCAGGTCTCCGGCCATGAAGCGGTGATCGTCGAATGTGATCAGGCCCGACAGCACACCAGCTTGCGTGCCCAGAACGGCCACGGCCAAAGCGGTCAGCCAGACCCCCAACGCCTGTTTGCGGTCGTCTCCGACCAGTCCGCGACGGAAGCAGAATTTTGTGCGCTCGGCCAGAAGGCCAAAGGCTGCGCCAAGGATCAGCGCAACACCCACTGCGACTTGCGGTGCTGTGTAGTTTTCAAAGCCAAGGGATTCGAACATGGGTCGGTCCTTCCGTCTGTTGATCTGCCAGATGGAGGGAAAGTTTCCTTTGGGCAAGGCATACACGGCCAGTATACGGCGGGATTTCAGGAAAGGTATCTTGGCGCGAGCGCAGAAACCGGAACAGAATTCCGATTTCCGCTTTGTCGCCGTGACGGACGTTCAAGGGATCACCCGCTTGCCGTGCCGATTGATCTTATTTTAGGTCCCGCCGTTCAGCGGCCCCGGATACGTGGGTCGAGCGCGTCGCGCAGACCGTCACCAAGGTAGTTCACGCTGAGCACCGTGAGCGAGATCGCGATGCCCGGCAGGTAGACCCGTTCCGGGAACTGCTGCATCCGCTGCACCGCGTCGGCCAGCATCTTGCCCCATGTCGGGAAGTCCGACGGGAAGCCGACGCCAAGAAAGCTGAGTGCGCTTTCCGTGATGATCGCGGTCGCAAGGCCCAAAGTGGCCGAGACCATGATAGGTGACAGCACGTTGGGCAGCAGGTGGCGCTGTACGATGCGGAACGGCGTCGTGCCAATGGAACGCGCGGCAAGGATGAATTCGCGTTCCTTGAGGGCAAGTATATCGCCGCGCACGATGCGGGCGGTGGGCATCCAGCTCGTGATGGCAATGATGCCGACGATCAGCACGAACATGCCGCCCTCTGGGCCGAACGCCTCGCGCAGGGGCTGGCGGAAAAGCGTCACCGCAACCAGCAACAGCGGCAGGATCGGCAGCGACAGGAACAGGTCTGTCAGGCGCATCAGCAGACCGTCGGCTTTGCGAACAAAGCCAGCCAGCACGCCCACGGTTGTTCCGATGATCAGGCTCAGGATCATGGCGGCCCAGCCCACGGCCATCGACGTGCGCCCGCCCTGAATGATCTGGGCCAGTTGATCGCGTCCCAATTGGTCGGTGCCGAAAGGGCGGCTCCACGCGGTCTTGGCCCCGGCGTCCCACAGGGCTGTCCAGATCGGGCGCAGGTCCTTGTTGCGGATGTCGAGCTTTTGCGCGTCGACCTGCCAGATGTATGGACCAAGAAGCACGGCCAACGTGATGAACAGCAGGAACCCGCCGCCGAACATCGCGCCCTTATGTTTGCGGAACTGGTCCCAGACGTCTTTCCACTGGCTGCGCGGCGGCTCAAGTGGGCCTTTGTCGGCCAGCGCTTCAATCGGGGTGGGTGTGGCTTGCACGGGCTCAGTCATAGCGGATCCTCGGGTCGAGAAGGCCGTAGAGGATATCGGCAATCAGGTTGAAGAGAACGATCAGCACGGCAAAGATGAAGGTCAGTGTCATCACCATGGGCAGGTCATTGGCAAAGAGTGCTGTGATCAGCAATTGCCCGATGCCGTTCACCTTGAACACGTTTTCCGTGATGATCGCGCCGCCGAAGATCGACGGGACGTTGAGCGCGATCACGGTGATTACCGGAATCATCGAGTTGCGCAGGACGTGGACCGTCACAACCACGGCTTCGGAAAGCCCCTTCGCGCGGGCGGTGCGGACATAATCCTGGTTGAGGTTGTCGAGCATCGAGGCACGCATGTAGCGGCTGATCTGGGCCGTCGTCTGAAGTGCCAATACCATCACCGGCAGGATCATCTGGCTTAACTGGAATTTCAGGCTAGCCCAGTCATTGACCACGTGGGTCGTATCATAGATCGACGGGAACCAGCCCAGTTGCACCGAAAAGATCACGATCAACAGTGGGCCTGTGAAGAAGGGTGGGATCGAAAAGCCGATCATCGTGATGAACGTGCCGGATTGGTCGAACACCGAATACTGGCGGTAGGCGGAATAGATGCCGATGGGCAAGGCGATCAGGATGCCCACCACATAGGCCATGCCGACCACCCAGAGGGTTTGCGGAATACGCTGGATCACGATGTCCATCACCGGGCTGCGGGTCTGCCACGAGATCACGCGCAGTTCGTTCTGGTACAGCTGCGTGTCGGGCAACCAGCCCAGAAGGGTGCTGGAATTGGTCAGGTAGTCGATAAAGACCTTGGGTTCGATCCAAAAGACCTGAACCAGCCATTTCCAATATTGCACCAGCGGCGGTTCACCCACGCCAAGAGCTTGGCGCATCTTTTCCTTGACCTCGGGTGGAACGGTCAGCGGCACCTGCGCCATCGGATCTCCGGGGGCGAGTTGCAGTAGCATGAAGATGACAAAACTGATGAACAGAAGCGTCGGAACGGCGAGAACAAGTCGTCGGACGGCGAAGGTCAGCATCGGATGGCGCCTCGGGTCATAAGTCTTTTACAGGGAAGCAACGTGTAGGGCGGGCACGGGGCCCACCCTACGAGAAACGCTGTTTGCGATCAGTTGGATTCGATGCGGTACCAGTCCGCAACGTTCCAGAGTTCGCTGTCCCAAACGTTCAGCACAACACCGCCAAGCGTGTTGGCATGTGCGGACAGACGGCCACGGTGGACCAGCGGGATCATCCCGCCATTGTCGGTCATCATCGCGCTGAGTTCACGACCGATGCGCTGACGCTCTGCCATATCGGCGGTTGCGCTCAGCTCTGCATGCAGCGCGTCGAACTCTTCCATGCAGAAGCGGCTGATGTTTTCACCCTGCCACTGCGTTTCGGGGCGCGGTGCGTTGGCGCACAGACCGTTGCCAAGATAGGATTGCGGGTCGGTGCCGTTGAAGGTGTTGGCGTACATCTGCACGTCGGCATAGAACTTCTGGAACGTGTCGGGCGAACCCGCGTCACCACCGAAGAACACCGAGCTGTCGACGTTGCGCAGTTCGACCTCAAAGCCGATCTGTTCCCACCATTCCTTGATCAGCGCCTGGAAATCCTGACGAACAGCGTTGGTCGATGTCTGGTACAGGATCGAGAGCGGCACGCCATTGTGTTCGCGCACGCCGTCGCCGTCGCTGTCGACGATGCCAGCTTCATCCAGCATTGCCTTTGCGCCGTCGATGTCCTGCACGTCGCAGCCTTCGAATGTGGACGCGAAGGCTTCAGGCGCGGGAACCCAGGAACACCCGACCTTGCCGGCCTGACCATAGCCGATTTCCACCAGCAGAGGACGGTCGATGGCCATGGACATCGCTTTGTAGACCGCCGGTTCCTGCAGGAACGGGTGCGGGTGGGTCGCGGTCGAGCGTTCGCCTTCAGGCAGGCTCGGATCGGCCCATGTCTGGTTGATCATGATGCGCTCGAGCAGCGGGCCAAAGCCAGCCACCGGCACACCTTTGCCGCCTGCTTCCATCTGCGCGATCACGTCGGGCGCCAGCTGGAGGTTCCACGCGTAATCGAATTCGCCGGTTTCCATCACGGCCTGACCCGCCGCGCGGGCGTCGCCGCCACCTTTGAAAGTCACGCTTGCAAAGGCAGGCTTGGCCGGGTCGCGGTAGTTCGGGTTGGCCGACATGGTGATCACGTCGTTCGGTTTGAATTCGTCAACGACAAAGGGACCGGTGCCGATCGGGTTGAAGTTCTGTTCGGTGCAGGTCGATGCCGCAGCGCCAAGGCAGTCCGCAAACTGTGCAGCCTGCAGGATCGGGCTTTCGCCGCCAACGAACGGGCCATACGGGTTCGGTGTTGGTCCCTCAAAGGTGACGACCACGGTCAGGTCATCCGGGGTTTCAACGCTTGTCACGCCGTTGAACTTGGTCAGCTGTGCACAGCCGCCTTCGGGGTGGGTGCAGTATTCATGTGTGAATGCCACATCCGCCGAAGTGAAAGGCGTCCCATCAGACCACAGCAGGCCCGGTGCGATTTTCCATGTGATCGAGGTCAGGTCTTCGCTGACGCCGCCATTGGCCACGGTCGGGATTTCAGCGGCCAGCCACGGCACCAGTTCGCCTTGTTCGTTGTACCGTGCCAGCGGTTCCAGAATCATCGACGCCGCTTCGACGTCCTTGGTCCCGCCCGACAGGAACGGTGTCAGGATCGAAGGCGCTTGCCAGTAAATGATTTTGACTTCGCCGTCTGAGCCACGCTCGGCAAATGCGGCGGGCGCCAGGGCTACGGCAGCAGCAGCCCCCAAAAGTACGGATTTGAGTTTCATTCGTCTCTCCTTGTTGGACATAGTTTACCCATGTCGTTTTCCTTGGTGGGAGCCTTGGGCGCGTGTTCTGTTAGGTTTTCGGTGCAAAAGCCCGGAAACCGCCCTGAAAACGCGCAGGTTTTTCCCCCTGTGTGCGCATCGAAACAGCTTTTGAGCAAAATGCAAGTCCCGCGGGAGCGATAACATGGACGACGTCGAGACAGAGTTTGACTCTGGCCCTGCGTCGGTTAGCGTTTGAGCAACGAATGAAAAAGGACCGCGCCCATGCCGGATGGCAGCATCGCCAAAATCGAGAATCTTCGCGTCGAATTTCAGACCAAGTCCGGCACCGTCGTCGGCGTCGAGGATGTTTCGTTCCACATCAATCCCGGTGAAACCGTCTGCGTGGTGGGCGAATCCGGCTCGGGCAAGTCGGTGTCGTCGCTGGCACTGATGCGCCTGATTGAATATGGCGGCGGTGACATTGCGGGCGGACGTTTGCTGTTCGACCGCAAGGATGCGGGCGAGGTGGACCTGTCTGAGACTGATCAGGACCTGATGCGCACGATCCGTGGCAACGAGATCGGGATGATCTTTCAGGAACCCATGACAGCGCTGAACCCGGTCTTCACCGTGGGCAAGCAGCTGACAGAAGGGCTGCGGCTACACAAGAACATGAGCAAATCGCAGGCCGAAGAGCGTGCGCTGGACCTGATGCGGCAGGTGCGGATTCCCGAACCAGAGCGCCGGTTAAAACAATATCCCCACGAACTGTCCGGCGGGATGCGACAGCGCGTGGTCATTGCGATGGCGTTGGCGTGCGAGCCGCGATTGCTGATCGCGGACGAGCCGACGACGGCGCTGGACGTGACCATTCAGGCCGAGATTCTTGCCCTGATGGACCGGCTCAAACGTGAGACCGGCACGGCGGTGATGTTCATCACCCACGATATGGCGGTGGTGGCACAGATGGCCGACCGGGTGGTGGTGATGTTCCGCGGCAATAAGGTAGAAGAGGGAACGGTCGAAGAAATCTTTGAGAACCCGCAGCACCCTTACACGAAATCGCTTCTGGCGGCGGTGCCCAAGCTGGGCGAGATGACGGGCACCGACCTGCCGCGACCGATGCGCCTTTTGGGGCGCGACGGATCCGAAGTGCCGCCGATCACCGGGTCGGACGAGGTCCTGCTCGAAGTCAAGAACCTGACCACGCGGTTCGAAGTCAAAGGCGGGTTCTTCCGGCGGACGGTGGCGAATGTACACGCGGTCGAGGATTTGTCCTTTTCGGTGAACAAGGGCCAGACCCTTAGCCTTGTGGGTGAATCCGGTTGTGGCAAGTCCACGGCGGGCCGGTCAATCCTGCGGCTGGTCGAACCGATGCAGGGCAGCGTGTTCCTTGACGGCAAAGACATCATGTCGCTGACGCAGTCCGAACTGCGCGAGGCGCGGCGCGACATGCAGATGGTGTTTCAGGATCCGTTTGCCTCGCTCAATCCGCAGATGCAGCTGTCCGATCAGGTGTCCGAACCGATGCGCAATTTCGGCATGGGATCGAGCGCCGAGATGCAGAAACGGGTCGAGATGCTGTTCGACCGGGTGGAACTGCCGCGCAGCTTCATGCAGCGCTATCCGCACGAACTGTCCGGCGGTCAACGCCAGCGGATCGCGATTGCGCGGGCGCTTGCGTTGAACCCCAAGCTGATCGTGTCAGACGAGGCGGTGTCGGCGCTGGACGTGTCGGTGCAGGCGCAGGTGTTGAACCTGATGCTGGAATTGCAGGCGGAACTGGGAATTTCCTTCCTGTTTATCAGCCATGACATGGCCGTGGTCGAACGGGTCAGCCACCATGTCGGCGTGATGTATCTGGGCCGGATCGTGGAAATCGGCCCGCGTCGCGCGGTGTTCGAAAACCCGCAGCACCCCTATACGCAGGCATTGATGAAGGCGGTGCCGATTGCCGATCCGCGCAAGCGCAAATCCGAGAAGGATTTGAACTTCAAACCGATTCCGTCGCCGATACACGGGCTGGACTACGAACCGGAGCCGTCGATCTACCGCGAGGTGGAGCCCGGTCACAAAGTGCTGATCACCGACAGCGGCTACTGAAACCTGCTGTAAACGCCGCTAAGGTCCGCACATGGTACGAGTGTTCAGATGGCTTTCCCGCGGCCTGATTGCGGTCTTCGCGCTTTTGACGTTGGTGGCATGTGCGCTGCACGTGACCCAGACCGAAGGCAATGTAACTGTCGCGCCGCCTGAAGGGGCGGCGCTGCGGATCGCCAGTTACAACGTGCACTATATTCGGCTGGATAAGGAAACCGGCGCGTGGTCGGTCGGTGATTGGGAACGGCGCAAAGGGCCTTTGGACAGCGCGTTCAAGGCGTTGCGCGCCGATGTGGTGGCGTTTCAGGAAATGGAGAGCTTTCGGCGCGGTGATGATGGATCGGTTAATCTGGGCCGGGATCACTTGACGGCTGGCAACCCGGCCTACGGCGTTGCCGCCACGGGTGATTGGCAGACATTCCCCACCACGCAGCCGATATTTTACCTGAAAGAGCGGTTGCAACCCGTTGATCAGGGATGGTTTTTCTTTTCTGACACACCCGATGTGATCTATTCGCGGACCTTCAATGGCTCGTTCCCAGCCTTTGCGTCATGGGCGCAGTTCGAAGATCGCGAGACGGGGCAAAGGTTCCGTGTGGCCAACGTACATTTCGAATATTCCAGCCGGTCGAACAGGCTGTTGTCTGCCGCTTTGGTGCGGGATCGTCTGAAGCCGTGGATCGACGCTGGTGAAACCGTTTTTCTTGTGGGTGACCTGAACGCGCTGCACGGGGCGCAGACGATGGACATTCTGGAAGAGGCGGGTGTCGTCTTTGACCGCTCGCCCGCTGCAACGTATCACCTCAATCGTGGTGTGCATGTGCTTGGGGCGATTGACCATCTGTCGCGCACACCGAACGTGACGCTGGACGCAGGGCCGGTTGTTCTGCAAGAGAAGTTTGACGGCGAATGGCCTTCGGACCATCATCCCGTCTACGCCGACTATCTGCTCCCCTGATCCGCAAAGTGAGACCATGCCAAACCGCCTGAGCCCGCGTGCCATTCTTGACCAATTGGTCAAATTTCCCACTGTCAGCCGTGACACCAACCTGCCTTTGATCGACTGGGTCGAGGCCTATCTGGCCGAACACGGCGTTCAAAGCCATCGGCATGTGAAATCCGATGATCCCTTGAAGGCTGGGCTGTTTGCCCATGTCGGGCCAGAGGTTGCGGGCGGAGTGGTGCTGTCGGGTCACACGGATGTTGTGCCGACCGATGGTCAACCGTGGAGCACCGATCCCTTCACGGTGACCGAGAAGGACGGCAAGCTGTACGGGCGCGGCACCACCGATATGAAAGGCTTTGATGCGCTCGCCATCTGGGCGTTGGTCGAGGCGCAGCATCGCGGCGTGACACGCCCCGTGCAGATCGCGCTGAGCTATGACGAAGAAATCGGCTGCACCGGTGCGCCGCCCTTGATCGAGGCGATGCAGGGCATTGTTCCGCGCGCTGACACGGTGATCGTGGGTGAGCCGACCATGCTCAAGGCGGTGACGGGGCATAAGGGCAGTGTCAGCTACACCATTCACGTGCACGGGTTTGAGGTGCATTCCTCGGTTCTGCACACCGGGGTGAGTGCGATCATGTATGGTGGCAAACTGATCGAATGGGCCAACCGCATGAACGACGAAAGTGCCGCCGCAACGCCCGCGCCAGTCGCAGCGATGTTCGATCCGCCTTATACAAATGTGCATGTCGGCGTGATCCACGGCGGCACCGCGCACAACATCACGGCTAAGGATTGTGAACTGGTCATGACGATCCGCGTCGTTCCCGGTGAATCGCTTGAGGACTGGGACAACAGCTTGCGCGCCGCCGTGGCCGAGGTCGAAGCGCAGATGCAGGCCGTGCGCCCCGAAACATGGATCGAGATCACGCCGAACTCTGCCTTGCCGCCGTTCAAGTCTGACGATGCGGGCAGTGCCGAGACGCTTGTGCGCCAGCTGACCGGCGACAACGGCAAGCAATACGTGTCCTACGGGACCGAGGCGAGCCACTTTCAAAGTGCGGGCTATTCGGTTGTGGTATGCGGCCCCGGTGACATTGCCGTGGCGCACCAGCCAGACGAATTTATCACCGTTGATCAGTTCACCAAAGGACAGGCGTTCATGGAGCGTTTGCTGGATCACCTCTCGACATGATCCCATTCCCGATTTCCGAACAAAGCCCGATTGCCTTTGCCGGGCCGCCTCCGTCCGAGACCGATGTTGTGGTGATCGGCGGTGGCGTCATAGGCGTTTGCACGTCGCTGTACCTTGCCCGCAAGGGGCGGCGGGTGGTGCTGTTGGAGAAGGGACGCATCGCGGGAGAGCAATCCTCGCGCAACTGGGGCTGGATCCGGCAACAGGGGCGGGACCCGGATGAGTTGCCAATCATGGTCGAGGCGAACCGCCTCTGGACCGAGCTTGCCAGCCAGACCAATGTGGATATCGGGCTGAAACGGTCAGGTGTGACCTATTTGGCCGAAAGCGAGAAAGAGCTTCAGGGCTTTGCCGATTGGTTGCCGTACGCCACGGCGCAGGGTGTGGATACGGTCCTTTTGGACAGGGCGGGCCTCAAGGCGCGGTTCCCGGAATTGGCCAAGGGCGGTTATTCCGGGGCGATCACCACCCCGTCCGACATGCGGGCCGAGCCGTGGGTCGCGGTTCCCGCGTTGGCCGGGATCGCCGTGCGCGAGGGCGCAGTGATTGTCGAAGGCTGTGCCGCGCGCAAGCTGGACCTTGAGGCGGGGCGCATCACCGGGCTGTTCACCGAAGCCGGGCGCATCGCCTGTTCGGATGTTGTGGTCGCAGGTGGGGCGTGGTCCTCGCTCTTCCTGCGGGCGCATGGGGTGTCGATCCCGCAATTGTCGGTGCGGGCGAGTGCCGGGGCGACCGAGCCTGTGCATCTGCCCCATCAAGGGGCGGCGGCTGCGGGCAAGTATGCCTTTCGCACGCGGGCCGATGATGGGGCCTCACTGGCGGCAGGGGGCTTTCACGAGTTGTTCGTCGGGCCTGACGCGTTCCGCGCGCTGCCCAAGTTCCGCGCGCAATTGATGGCGTCTCCGTTTGGGACGCGGTTTCTGCCTGCAGCGCCCAAGGGTTATCCCGATGCGTGGGGCACCAAGCGGCAGTGGGACGGCGACGAGGTGACCCCCTTCGAAGGCATCCGCGTGCTGAACCCGAAACCCAATGCAGGCAAGCTGCGCAAGGTGGCGGCAGAGGTGGAAAAGCTGTTCCCCGAGGTGGGGCCGATCCGGTATCGCGCGATGTGGGCTGGTATGATCGACACCATGCCGGACGTGGTGCCGGTGGTGGACCGGGTGGACGCGATCCCCGGCCTGACCATTGGCACGGGTATGAGCGGGCACGGGTTCGGCATCGGGCCGGGCATGGGCCGGGTGCTGGCCGATCTGGTCTGCGGCGACGCTCCGGGGCATGACCTTCGGCGGTTTCGTCTCTCGCGTTTCAGCGATGGCAGCGCGATGGATTTGGGGCCGGCGCTTTAAGGCGCTTGTCCTCGATGTTGGCGTCGGTCAGTGTGCCGCTGTGAAATTGGAGGGCCCATGCCAGTCAAGAACAGCATTGCACAAAACTCGGGCACCATCACGGAGTGGCGGCGCTATCTGCACCAGCATCCCGAACTGATGTATGACGTCCATGAGACTGCGGCTTTCGTGGTAGACAAGCTGCGCAGCTTTGGCGCGGACGAGATCGTCACCGGGATTGGCCGGACCGGGGTTGTCGCGGTTGTCAAGGGGCGCACCGATACCAAGGGGCGAGTGATCGGGCTGCGGGCTGACATGGATGCTTTGCCCATCAGCGAAGCCTCGGGTGTGGACTATGCGAGCACCGTTCCGGGCAAGATGCACGCCTGTGGCCATGACGGGCATACGGCGATCCTTTTGGGGGTGGCACAGTACCTGAGCGAGACCCGGAATTTCGACGGGACTGCCGTGCTGATTTTCCAGCCTGCCGAAGAAGGCGGCGCAGGTGGGCGCGCGATGGTCGAAGACGGTTTGATGGACCGCTGGAACATTCAAGAGGTGTACGGCCTGCACAATTCGCCGGGCATTCCCGTGGGCCACTTCGCAATCCGACCGGGGCCGTTGCTGGCCTCTTCCGACGAATTCGAAATCCTTGTGACCGGGCGCGGCGGCCATGCGGCGGCTCCGCATGAGGCTGTGGACACCACGCTGGTTGCGGCGCAGATCGTGGTTGCGTTGCAATCGGTGGTGTCGCGCAACGTCAACCCGGTGCGGCCTGCGGTGGTGACCGTCGGCACCTTCCAGACCGACAGCAACGCGTCGAACGTGATCGCCCATTCGGTGCGGATGGAAGGCACAGTGCGGACATTGGCGACCGAGGTGCGGGCACAGGCCGAAGAGCGGATACGCGCCTTGTGCGAACATACGGCTTCGGCCTATGGCGCGACAGCCGAGGTGATCTGGACGCCGGGTTATCCGGTGACGGTGAACCACCCCGACCAGACCGCGTTTGCGGTCGAGGCGGCGCGGGCGGTGTCGGACCATGTGGATGACGACACCGATCCGATCCTGCCGGCGGAAGACTTTTCCTACATGCTTGAAGCCCGACCGGGAGCCTATATGTTCCTTGGCAATGGCGACACCCCGATGTGCCACCATCCCGCCTATGTTTTTTCAGATGACGCGATCCCGCTTGGTTGTAGCTGGTTCGCGGAACTGGTCGAATGCCGGATGCCGGTCTCGGCCTGACACGCAACGAAAGGAGGCAGTTCATGCCCGTGAAGAACCGATTTGCCGAACTCCAGGACGAAATCACCGCATGGCGCAGGGATTTGCACGAAAACCCCGAAATCCTGTTTGAGACGCACCGCACCAGCGCCTTGGTGGCAGAGCGGCTCAAGGAATTTGGCTGCGATGAAATCGTCACCGGCATCGGGCGCACTGGTGTGGTCGGCGTGATCAAGGGCAAGAGCGACACGTCGGGCAAGGTCATTGGCTTGCGGGCCGATATGGATGCGCTGCCGATCCACGAACAAACGGGGTTGGAGTATAAATCCAAGACCGACGGCGCGATGCATGCGTGCGGCCACGACGGCCATACCGCGATGCTGCTGGGCGCGGCCAAGTACCTGAGCGAGACGCGCAATTTCGACGGCACTGTCGTTGTGATCTTCCAGCCCGCCGAAGAAGGCGGTGGCGGTGGCCGCGAGATGTGTGAAGACGGGATGATGGAGCGTTGGGGCATTCAGGAGGTCTACGGCATGCACAACTGGCCGGGCCGTCCTGTGGGCAGCTTTGCCATTCGCCCGGGTGCATTCTTTGCCGCGACCGACCAGTTCGATATCACCTTCGAGGGCAAGGGTGGCCATGCGGCCAAACCACAGGAAACCGTAGACACAACCGTAATGGCCTCGCAAGCGGTGCTGGCCTTGCAGACCATCGCCAGCCGCAATGCCGATCCGATTGATCAGGTGGTTGTGTCAGTCACCTCGTTCGAAACCTCCTCCAAGGCGTTCAACGTGATCCCGCAGCGGGTGCATCTGAAAGGCACAGTGCGCACCATGTCGACGGAAATGCGCGATCTGGCGGAAACCCGGATCAAGGCGATCTGTTCGGGCATTGCCGCGACCTTTGGTGGGTCGGCCGACGTGAAATACCATCGCGGTTACCCGGTCATGGTGAACCACGACGCACAGACCGAGTTCGCCGCAGAGGTGGCCAAGTCCGTGTCTGGCGGCTGTGAAGAGGCCCCATTGGTCATGGGGGGCGAAGATTTCGCCTTCATGCTCGAAGAACGTCCCGGCGCGTATATCCTTGTCGGCAATGGCGACAGCGCAGCAGTGCATCACCCGGAATACAACTTCAACGACGAGGCGATCCCCGCAGGCTGTTCCTGGTGGGCCGAGATTGTCGAACAGCGCATGCCTGCGGCATAAGGATTGCGTCAGTAGGTTTGAAGCGGCGGGCTGTGATGGCCCGCCGTTTTGCGTTTTGTGCTTATCTGGGCTGGTGAGCGGTTTTCTGAGATAGAGCCTCGCGAAACCCTTTTCAGCCAAAGAGGACCAATGACTGCTTTGCGGACGAAGCCGTCATTCGCCGCAATTGCGCGAGCGGCAGCTTCAGGACATGTTATGGCTCAGAGCATCCAGCGCCAGATGAATAAGACCATGCTTCGGCGCATTTGCAGGCCAAGCTGCAAAAACGTCAATCGCATGTAGTTCCCAATTGGGCAGCACGTACTTCATTGATCCAGAGCCGACATCCTCGTTTGCCAAAAAGTCTGGAACGATAGCAAGCCCTGCGCCTGCTTTCGCCAATTGATAGAGCGCTTGCGCATCACTCACAGAAATACGCGCTTGCGGCCTGATTGTTGTATGAGTGCCCTTTGCTTTGCTGAACACCAACGGGACATTTTGAGCGGGTGATAGTGCCAGCCAATCCCAGTCGACAAGTTCGTTGGGATCATTTGGACTCGTTCGTTCTGCAAGGTACTCCGCAGACGCAACCAACTTGCGCTCGACCGAAAAAAGTTTGCGTGTGGTGGCAGAGTTTTTGACCTTCGGGCCCATTCGGATAGCAATATCAAAGCCGTCATCAATCAATGCGCGCCGCGTGTCCGAGAAGTCCAAAAACAGTTTTATCCGAGGGTGCGCTTGCGAAAAGGCTGCAATCTGCTGGGTGAAAAGTGACTGTGATAGGACGGATGGTACGGTCAGCCGCAGCTCGCCGCTTGGTGCACTTGCGGATACCGAAAGGTCGACCAGTTCACCTTCTACAGCCTCCAGCATTTTGTGGGTCGCCGCGAGGAGCCTGTGCCCTTCAGCCGTCAGCGTCAACTTTCGGGTAGATCGGTAGATTAGGGCAACACCAAGGCTCTCTTCCAGCTGTGAAACATGATGACTTACCACCGATGGTGACAGCCGAAGCTCGCGCGCTGCGCCACGGAATGACCCGTGGTCAATGATCTTGGCGAAGATTGCCATTTGACGCAGGCGATCAATCATTATGCAAAAATTCCGAACAGTTAAATTTATCCGTCCTATCTTATGAGTTTATGGCAATTTGTCCATCTTGGTAGCACACCGCCCGCACAGTTGCGCGGCACCTGTATATGCAGACCAGGAGATAAATCCATGAATACGTTCAAAACAACTCTCGCAGCAGCCTCACTTGGCCTCGCATCCATCGCAACAAGTGCCGCAGCCGACGACATGGCCACCGTGCAAACCTTCTACGATCTACTCAGCAATCCCGGCTCAGAAACCCATGTTGCGGCCTTTCTGGACGCCACCACGGAAGACTGGGAAAGCATCGGCAACTATTCCGGCACAAACGAGTTGCGCGATGAATTCGTCGGCCAGATGGGTTTCTTTGACCAGTTGATGCCCGATCTTGAATGGTCCGTTCAGGCGATGCACCAAGACGGCAATTTCGTCACCGTGCGCAGCCGTGCCACAGGCACCCCCGTCGGCCCGCTGTTTGGCGTGGATGGTGAAGGTCGCGGCTTTGATATCCTAACGATCGATATTCACGAGCTTGAAGACGGCAAGGTGATCCGCACCTACCACGTCGAAGACTGGGCCGGTGCGTTGCAGCAGCTTGCAGGCAACTAAGCCCACCATTCCTCGCGGCACCCGAACTGGCGGTACCGCGAGGCCACTAATTGATGTCGAGGCAAGCCCGCCTCGCATCACCTCACATCCCCCAATTAATGAGGCCTAAAATGAATAAATACTTACAATCCTGTGCGATCACCATCGCCAGCATCGCTTCGATCAGCGGGACGGCCGCAATCGCCGCAGGTGAAAGCGGTGAATACGTCAATGAGATTGCTCCCAACGTTTACAGCTACAGCCCCGGCAATGGCTATCACTCGATGTTCGTCGTCACCGAAGAGGGCGTTGCCGTATTTGAGACTGTAAACTCCCAACACTCAACATCAATGCTGGAAGCCATAAACGGCATCACCGATCAGCCAGTCGTATATGGCTTTCAGACGCATAACCATTGGGATCATGCGAGTGGCGGTGCAGTGCTGCAATCCGCCGGAGCTGAAACGGTAATGCATCGTCAGGCAGCGGAATGGCTCGAGGCCAATCCTGGTCGTGACACCTCTCCGCCCGACATCGTGTGGTCGGGTGATCGTCATGATATTGAACTGGGTGGGGTTACCATCGAGCATCATTATCTGGGTCTCAACCATGGCCTTGGTATGACGGTGTTTGTCGTGCCGGAGTTGGAGGTGGCCTATATCGGTGACCTTGTCACCCCCAACCGTGTGATGTTCAACATCGTGCCCGATTTTAATATCGGTGAATGGGAACGTTCCCTGGGCGAAATCCTTGAGCTCAATTTCGAAACCGCGGTCTGCTCGCATAGCGAACTGCCGGCTGGAGAAGTCGAAAACGGTTGTACGAAAGAGCATGTCGCCGAAGAACGTGCGTATATTCAAGACCTTCGGGGTGCAATTTTTGCTGAATTCGAGAAAGGCACGCCTGCTTCAGAAATCCCCACATCCATCGAATTGCCACAATATGCTCATTGGGCACATTACGATGACTGGCTCGCCATGAATGCGCAGCGGGTCCTGCTGGATCTATGGATGGGGCCTTACCCTTGGGTTCCGGCGGAAACGGCAGAATAATCGTTGCCAAGACACAGCATCGACGGCGTTCGCTGGTATGTCCCTGACACGCAAGTTGTGCCGGTCTTCACCCTGTCGAAGACCGGCACGACTCCACAGCGGATTGGTTTTAAAAAGTTCAGCTTCGAGAAAGGAAAGTATCATGCAGCGAATATGGCTACGGATTGCCTCTGCCGTAGTGGCGATGGAAATCGCCCTTGCCGCGCCAGTATTTGCCCAAAATATCAATTTCCCGGTGCGCGACGGTGTGCGCCCCGAGACGACGAGCGGCGTGCCGCATGTCCAGATTGGCATTCAGCCGGTTCCCGAACTATCCGAAGAGATGCTGCGTCAGGTCGCAGAGTTTCCCGGAGTTGTTCTTGGAGCGACCCGCGTGTCTCTCCCCGGTGCCGTCGGGTTTCAACTGGCAGGCGATGTCTCTTTAGCCCAACCACAGGCAATTGTCGGGGGGCGTGAGTTTGCGCATCTCCATCCTGATGGCAGCCTTCATGCGTCGCTGCATCCAGACACAGCCCGCGCCGCGATAGACGCCGGTTGGGCCGTGGCGCATCCATGGGCCGATCAGCGCACAGGATGGGAGGGGTTCGTGATGATCTATACTCCGATCTCCGAAGCTGAATTGGACGTGGTGCTAAATTTGGTGCGTGGGTCATACACCTTTATTACAGGCGAATTGTTGCCCGAGACATAAGGATAGCAGCCATTGGTGCAAAGTATAGCATCGGTCAATCAGGGCTCTTAGCAGCCATAACGCTTTTGGCTGATGAACCTTCGATTGGGCTGGCAGAAAAAATGAGCGGGTCTTGCGGCCGGCTGATTTGGTCAATCCTCATACCCGCGTTTGTAGCGGCTCTTGGTGCTGACGGCCTCTTTCACCACCCGGCCAAAGGATTTCTGCCGGGCGCGGGCGGCGGCGATGGATTCCGAGTTGTGCTGATCCTCGCGCCGCAGTTTTTGCCAGCGGTCGAACCGCGCTTGATCAAGCGTGCCGTCCTTGAGAGCGGCCTTGACGGCGCAACCCGGTTCGCTGTCATGGGCGCAATTGGAGAACTTGCACTGAGCCGCGAGGGATTCGATGTCGTCAAACAGCTCTTCCAGACCGTCGCTGGTTCCCGAGAGCTGCAGTTCGCGCATTCCCGGCGTGTCGATGAGCCAGCCGCCGGACATTGTCGGCCGTAAAGCGCGGTGGGTGGTGGTGTGGCGGCCTTTGGCGTCGTCCTCGCGGACGTTCTGCGTCGCCTCGGCCTCTCCGGTCAGGGCGTTGCGCAGGGTGGTTTTGCCGACGCCTGACGAGCCAAGCAGAGCGAGGGTTTTCGCATTGCTGCACCACGCGTTGAGGCGTGCCACGTCTTCGGGGTCTTTGGCGTTGACGGCGATGGCGGTGACCAGCGGGGAGAGGCGTTCGGCTTTCCGTCTGTAGCTGTCGGGATCATCGCATATGTCGGCCTTGGTCAGGATCACCAGCGGCAGCGCGTTCGATGCGAGGGCAAGCGCCAGATAGCGCTCCAAACGTGCGACGTTGAAATCGGCGTTGCAACTGGTGACAAGGCCCACGGTGTTGACATTGGCCGCCATGCGCTGGGCACCCACGGCGTGGCCTGCTGCGCGGCGGTGCAGGTCGGTGACCGGGTCAAGGCGGCGGATCGCGCTGGTGCCATCGGTCAGAACCCAGTCGCCCACGGCATACGCCCCGGCACTGTCGGTGGGGATCAGACGCATTTCGCCCGCTTCGGACAAGGCGACAAGCTGGCTGCGGTGCACCTCGGAGATGCGGGCAGGGATGAAGGGGGCGTCCTCTTCGGTGAGCTGACGCGCAAAGTGGTCCGACCATCCAAGGTCGGCGCGTGTGTATTTGGTCAAGGGTTTGATCCTGTCGCTGAGAAACCTGCCCCGGTGGGGCGTTCACATGGTCCGGGTGTGGCGATCAGCCTGTCACCCGCAGGGCGCACACAGTCTCCATCATGTCCTCCTGCATCTCAGCTTTGATTTACTCGGAGTATACGTGTGTGGGTGCAGCGCGCCAAGCGACATCTGGTCATTCGGTCAAACCGTTGCTAAGCGGACGCATGACCATGCCATCTCATGCCACTGTCGCTTGCATCAAATGGGGCACGCTGTTCGGGCCGGAATACGTGAACCGGCTCTATTCTGGCGTGCGGCGCAACCTGTCCTGTGCGGTGCGATTTGTGTGCATGACGGAACATGCCGAGGGGCTGCACCCGGATATCGAAGTGCTGGACCTGCCAGTGGAGCCCTTTGCTGAACCAATGGCGGCGGCGCTCAAGGTGGCGAACCGGCAAGGGGCGATGCGCAAGGTGTCGTTGTTCCGGCCGGGGTTGATCCCCGATCTGGAGGGGCCGGTTCTGGGGTTCGATCTGGATGTGGTGATCACCGGTTCATTGGATGATCTGCTGACCTTGGCGCCGGGCCACGTGGTGATGCGCCACGATTGGACTGAGGCGCGCAAGGGCCGGCCCACGGGGCACGGATCGGTGTTTCGGTATGATCCGGCGGTGCATGGGTTTCTTTATCACGATCTGGCGGCGGATGCCTATGCGGAGGTCGAGATCGCGCGTGGGTCTGAGCAGCGCTACACGTCGCACAAGGCGATGGAGAACGAGGTATTCACCTATATTCCGGGGAATTGGGTGGTGAGCTTCAAATATGACTGCAATCCGTTTCCGGGCAATTACGTGCATCCGGCGCGTTTGCCTGAGGACGCGCGGGTGGTGTGCTTTCATGGACGCCCCAAGATGCCGGAAGCGATTGAGGGTTATCGCGGGTCGCTGATCCGCTACGCCAAGCCGACAGCGTGGTTGCAGAAACACTGGGTCGATCTGGCCAAGGCGGATCTGGGGAATCGCTGGGGGTAGGCGGACGATGCGTCGACGCATCGCGTGTTTCTTTTGACGGAAACAGGGCGGACGGCAGGTTGAACCGGCAAGAATTCCCTGCCGGGCGGCTGGACTCTTGCGGGTGCCGCCGCGAACGGGGTAAGAGCGGGCAAGTGCATTCGAGGGAAGGGCAACACCATGCGTCGAGTAGTTGTGACAGGCTTGGGATTGGTGACACCGCTGGCGGACGGCGTCGAGGCGAGTTGGTCGCGCATTCTGGACGGTCAGTCCGGGGCGGGAACGATCAGCAAGTTCGATGCAAGCCATCTGGTGACGACCTATGCCTGCGAAGTGCCGTATGGCGACGGGACCGATGGCACGTTCAACCCGGATGCCTATCTCGAAAAGAAAGAACAGCGCAAAGTCGACGAATTCATCCTGTTCGGTATGGCAGCAGCACAGCAGGCCGTCACGGACGCTGGCTGGATGCCTGAGGACGAGGAAAGCCGTTTGCGCACCGGTGTGATGATCGGCTCGGGCATTGGGGGGCTGAACTCCATCGCTGAAACCGCGCTGCTGATCCGGGACAAAGGTCCGCGCCGGGTGTCACCGTTCTTTATTCCGGGCGCGCTTATCAATCTGATCTCTGGCAATGTTTCGATCAAATACGGTTTCAAGGGGCCGAACCACGCGGTTGTCACGGCCTGTTCCACGGGCGCGCATGCGATTGGCGACGCGGCGCGGTTGATCATGTTCGGGGATGCCGACGTGATGGTGGCCGGAGGTGCCGAAGCGGCGATTTCCGAGATCGGGATCGCGGGCTTCAACGCCTGCAAGGCGCTGTCGACGAAGCGCGGCGACGATCCCAAGGCGGCGAGCCGTCCTTATGATGCGGACCGCGATGGCTTTGTCATGGGCGAGGGCGCGGGCATCGTGGTGCTCGAGGAATACGAGCACGCCAAGGCGCGCGGTGCGAGGATCTATGCCGAGGTCTGTGGTTATGGTCTGTCGGGTGACGCCTATCACATCACTGCGCCGTCCGAGGATGGCGAGGGTGGAGAGCGCTCGATGCGCGCGGCGTTGAAACATGCGGGGCTAGAGCCTGCGGATATCGACTATATCAATGCGCATGGCACCTCGACCATGGCGGATGTGATCGAACTGGCGGCGGTTGAGCGGATGATGGGGGATGCTGCGGGCAAGGTGACGATGTCGTCGACCAAATCCGCGACGGGGCATCTGTTGGGTGCGGCTGGCGCGATCGAGGCGATCTTCTCGATCCTTGCGATCCGCGATCAGGTGGCACCGCCGACGTTGAACCTTGATACGCCTGCGGTCGAGACCAAGGTTGATCTTGCGCCGAAGAAAAAGCGGGAACGTCCGATCACCTATGCGCTGTCCAACTCGTTCGGGTTTGGCGGCACCAATGCCAGCGTCATCTTCGGAAAGGTGGATCGCTAAGTCATGTGGCGTCACATCGCGTCCAACGCATTGACCTTTTTGGTCGTGCTGGTTTTCCTTTTTGGCGGCGTCCTGATCTGGGCGCAGAATGAATACGTGTCTGAAGGGCCGTTGGAGCAGGCGATCTGTGTGCAGGTCGATCGCGGGTCGAACTTTCGGCGCGTGTCCGACGCCTTGGCCGACGACGGTGCTGTGTCGAGTGCGTCGTTGCTGCGGATCGGGGCGGATTATGCGGGCAAGACATCCGAGTTGAAGGCGGGGTCGTTCCTTGTGCCCGAAGGCGCCTCGATGGAGCAGATTGTCGACATCGTCACGCGCGGCGGGGCCAGCACCTGTGGCACGGAAGTCGTGTACCGTGTGAGCATTGCACGCGCCACGGTGCAGGTGCGTGAGCTGGACCCGGCGACGGGGCGGTTTGTCGAGATTGCGGAATTCAACCCGGCGGAAGACGACGCGCCTGAAGCCTACACCAATGTGAAGGCCGAAGCAGACACGCGGTATCGGGTGGCTTTGGCCGAGGGTGTGACAAGCTGGCAGATCGTGCAGGAATTGGGGCAGATCGACATTCTTGAGGGCGAGATCGAAGAGATCCCCGCCGAAGGGTCTTTGGCCCCGGACAGCTATGAGATCACGCCGGGCAGCGACCGGGCGGAGCTTTTGGCGCGGATGGAATCGGCGCAGGAGCGTATTCTTGCCGAGGCATGGGCGAACCGTCAGGATGGGTTGCCGTATGACAGCCCGGAAGAGGCATTGGTGATGGCGTCGATCATCGAAAAGGAAACCGGCACGCCGGATGAGCGCTTCCTTGTGTCGAGCGTGTTCGTCAATCGCCTTGAACAGGGGATGCGACTGCAGACCGACCCCACGGTGATCTATGGCATCACACGCGGGCAGGGTGTGTTGGGGCGCGGTATCCGGCAGAGCGAATTGCGGGCCGAAACCCCGTGGAACACCTATGTGATCGACGGGCTGCCGCCGACCCCGATTGCCAATCCGGGCCGGGCCAGCATTGAGGCGGCTTTGAACCCGGATGATACGGATTTCATCTTCTTCGTGGCCAAGACACTGGACCCTTCAGATGGTCATAATTTCGCGGTCACGCTGGCCGAGCACAATGCCAATGTTGCGGCGTACCGGGCGCTTGAAGCGCAGCGGGACAATTGAGCCTGATCTTGCCTGATGACGCGTCCTCGACATGGGGATGATCGAACTGCTGCTTATTGGAGCGGTGGTGTTTGTCATCGCCGGGTCGGTCAAGGGGCTGGTGGGCATCGGGCTGCCGACAGCCGCGATCAGCATGCTGACCATGTTCATTGATCCACGAACCGCGATTGCGATGGGCTTGGTGCCGATCGTTGTGTCCAACGCGTGGCAGGTCTGGACCATGGGCGATATCCGGGGCGCGTTTCAGCGCTATTGGATTTTTGCCTTGGCGCTTGGGGTCAGCGTGTTCGTCACGGTTGTCCTGTCGGCAGAGATCTCTGATCGGGTGATTTTCCTTGCACTGGGGCTTTCTATTGTGTCGTTTGCCGCGCTGAACCTGCGGTTCACAATGCCGCGCTTGCCGGATCGGTTCGACAAGCTGGGTCAGCTGGGGTTCGGGACAGCCGGCGGCATCCTTGGCGGGTTGTCCGGCGTCTGGGTGGCACCCGTCATCATGTATATGAGCGCGCGGCAGGTGCCCAAGGACGAGTTTGTGCGCGCGGTGGGATTGCTCTTGTTGATCGGCGGGGTGCCGTTTGCGCTGGCCTATGTGCAGCAGGGGTTTCTGACGCCAGAGCTGGGCGCTATGTCGTTGGCGTTGGTCGTGCCGACATTGCTGGGCTTTACCTTGGGGGCAAAGCTGCGGTCGAGGTTTTCGAACGAGAGTTTCCGCAAGCTGGTGCTCTACGTGTTCCTGATCCTTGGGCTGAACCTGTTGCGGCGGGGGATTTTCTGAACCGCGTCTGTTGTGGTTAAGGAAACCTGAATCACTTCAATTTGTGACCTGACCATGGGTTTTGTGGCCTCAAACGCGAGGTCTTGCCGAGGTCTTAAACCTCCGCGCGGCGCGTTAGGCGCTTGTTTCCTTGTTGACTGTCTATTGCTTCGTGCCTGCTAGGCATCAACAGGTTGCGGGATATTCCGCGGCTTGCCGGTGCGTCGATGGACGGAGATCCATTCAGCACAGGAGGCAGGGATCGCATGGTTTTGATCACTGCAGAAGAGACGGGCAGCGCGCTTGAGACCGAGCGCGATGCTATTGCGCAGGAACTGCGGACCATCCGCGAGATGGTGGCGGCCCTGCGCAGCAAGGTGGAGGCCGGAGAAACGGGCACTGCAACCGAGGCAGCCAAAGCGCTGAGCGAATTGCGGGCCTGGCTGAAACACGCCAAGGATACGGAGGTTCAGATTGAAAGACATCGCCGAGAACATGCCGCGATTGAAGGGGCTTACGGGCTTGACCTCGATGCGGCGCGGGTTGCGGTCGGGTGCAGACTTGATCGCCTCCGCCAGTGTTGCCGAGAGGGACGCGTTTCTGAGCAGTCTTGAAGAGGTGGACGGGGCGCTTTTGGCGTTGCCCTACCTGTTCGAGTTCTGGGCGCATCCGCACCAGTTGCCCCCAGAGGGGGACTGGCGGTCGTGGGTGATCCTTGGTGGGCGCGGCGCGGGGAAAACCCGCGCCGGTGCCGAATGGGTGAGACAGATGGTCGAGGGATCGCGGCCTTTGGACAAGGGGGCTGCCCGGCGCGTGGCGCTTGTGGGTGAGACCTTGGATCAAGTGCGCGAGGTGATGATTTTTGGTGATAGCGGGATCATGGCCTGTTCGCCGCCCGACCGACGACCAGAATGGTTGGCGACGCGACGGATGTTGCGCTGGCCCAACGGGGCCGAGGCTGTGGCGTGTTCGGCGCATGACCCCGAGAGTTTGCGTGGACCGCAGTTTGACGGTGCGTGGGTGGATGAGCTTGCGAAATGGAAGCGTGCGCAGGAGGCGTGGGACATGTTGCAGTTCACGCTGCGACTGGGGACGCATCCGCGGGTTTGCGTGACAACGACGCCGCGGAATGTGGGTGTTTTGAAGGATTTGTTGGCGGCACGTTCGACGGTTGTGACGCGCGCCCCGACCGAGTCGAACCGGGCCTATCTGGCCTCGTCGTTTCTGGACGAGGTGCGGGCGCGCTATGCGGGCACGCGGCTGGGGCGGCAGGAGTTGGACGGCGATCTGCTGGATCAGGCCGAGGGTGCGCTTTGGTCGATGGAAGCGCTGGAGGCGGCGCGCTGTTCGGTGGTGCCGGTGTTCGACCGGATCGTGGTTGCGGTTGATCCGACGGCGTCGAGCGGCAAGGGGTCGGATGCCTGTGGGATTGTGGTGGCGGGGGTCGTCACGGACGGGCCGCCGCAGGACTGGCGCGCAGTGGTGCTGGAGGATTGCACGGTGCAGGGCGTGTCGCCTCTGGTCTGGGCGCGCCGCGCGATCACGGCGATGGAGCGGTGGGGCGCGCATGCCTTGGTGGCCGAGGTCAATCAGGGCGGTGACATGGTGGAGGCCGTGTTGCGACAGGTCGATCCGATGGTGCCGGTGGTGCGGGTCCATGCGTCACGGTCCAAGGCCGCGCGGGCCGAGCCTGTGGCGGCTTTGTATGAGCAGGGGCGCGTAGCGCATTACGGGGCGTTTGACGCGTTGGAGGACGAGATGTGTCAGATGACGCGGTTGGGCTATCAAGGGACGGGGTCTCCGGATCGTCTGGACGCGCTGGTTTGGGCTCTGACCGATCTGGTGATCGCGCGGGCGGCGGAATGGCGTGTGCCGCGTGTTCGGACGTTGCGCCGCTGAGCGCACGGTATGGTTTCCAGCCGTTAACCTTTGCTGGCTAGGTTGGTTTCATCAAGACGGCGCAGGACGGGACGCGCCAAGCAATTTGACAGAGCGGTGAAGTGGGGGCCCGGCCTTGCCTTTGGGCAGGCTGAGGACGGGAACGCTGTGTCTGGTGTGCCGGGGGCCTTTGGGGGCTTGGGCCTTTGGCACGAGGCCGGTCGGGAAGGTTCGAGAGACCGTCCCGACCGCGCCGAAATTGAAACGGGATTTGCGAGGAGCGCAGCAGCATGGTGTGGGACATCTTTCGTCAAAGACGCAAAGAAGAGGCTGGGATCGAGGCCAAGGCAAGTGCCACCGGGCCAGTCGTGGCCTGGCAGAACATGGGGCGCGTGGCGTGGTCGGCGCGGGACACGGCGTCTTTGACGCGGACGGGGTTCACCGGCAACCCGGTGGGGTTCCGGGCGGTCAAGCTGATTGCGGAGGCGTCGGCGGCGATGCCGTTGGTGTTGCAGGATGCAAGCCAGCGCTACGAGGTGCATCCGGTGCTGGACCTGTTGCGTCGTCCGAACCCGGCGCAGGGGCAGGCGGAGCTGTTCGAGGCGTTTTACGGTCAGTTGCTCTTGTCCGGTGACGGGTATTTCGAGGCGGTGGGCGCCGGTGGCGTTCCGGGCGAGTTGCATGTGCTGCGGTCGGACCGGATGAAGCTGGTGCCGGGACAGGACGGCTGGCCAGTGGCTTATGAATACGGTGTGGGCGGTAAGGCGCATCGGTTCGAGATGGGTGAGGGGGCCCGGCCCGTGTGCCATGTGAAGGCGTTTCATCCGCAGGACGATCATTACGGGCTGAGCCCGATGGTGGCGGCGGCGCAGGCGCTCGATGTGCACAACGCGGCGTCGCGTTGGTCGAAGGGGTTGCTCGACAACGCGGCGCGGCCTTCGGGGGCGATTGTCTATCACGGCACCGATGGTGTGTCGGGGATGGGGACCGATCAGTACGACCGGCTGGTCGAGGAGATCGAGAGCCATCACATGGGAGCGCGCAATGCGGGGCGGCCGATGCTGCTGGAAGGCGGGCTGGACTGGAAACCGATGGGGTTTTCGCCGTCCGATATGGAGTTCCAGAAGACCAAGGAAGCGGCGGCGCGGGAGATTGCGGTGGCGTTTGGAGTTCCTCCGATGCTGTTGGGGATTCCCGGAGAGGCAACATTTGCCAATTACGCAGAGGCGCATCGGGCGTTCTACCGCCTGACGGTGTTGCCGCTGGTGACACGGGTGACGGCGGCGCTATCGGCGTGGTTGTCGGAGCATGCCGGTCAGGATTTGGTGCTGAAGCCCGATCTGGATCAGGTGCCTGCACTGGCGGCGGAACGCGATGCGCAATGGGCGCGGGTGGCGCGGGCGGAGTTCCTGACGTCGGCGGAAAAGCGTGCGCTGCTGGGTCTGCCGGTGTTGGCCGATGAGTGACATGCGGGGCGGGTACGAGCCGTTCGACTGTGCGCCTGCCTTGCGGCTTGAGGCGCATGAACGGGTGACGCAGCTGCGGTTCGAGGGGATCTCGGCGCGGCTGGACCGGATCGAGGTGTTGATCGAGCGGCTGGAGCGGCGGGTGTGGCTGGCGGTCTACGGCGTGGCGGCGGCGGTGTTGGCGGATGTGTTCCTGAAATTCGTTCAGGTGACGCCATGAGGGAGTACGGGATGGATTTGGAACGGAAATTCTGCCGGTTCGATGCGGATATCACGGTCACGGATGGCTGCGTGATCGAAGGCTATGCGTCGCGGTTCGGGCAGTGCGATCAGGGCAATGATGTTGTTTCTTCAGGGGCTTATGGTGCGTCGTTGAAGCGACTGGCCGAGAGTGGTCGGGCGGTCAAGATGCTGTGGCAGCATGATCCGGCGCAGCCCATCGGCATTTGGGACGTGGTGCGCGAGGACGGCGTCGGTTTGTACGTGAAAGGCCGATTGCTAGAGACGGTCGCACGCGGTCGGGAGGCGGCGGCGCTGGTGGCGGCGGGGGCGATTGACGGGCTGTCCATCGGCTATCGCACCAAGGCCGCGACGAAGGACAAGCAGGGCCGCAGGGTTCTGACGGAACTGGAGCTGTGGGAGGTGTCGCTGGTGACCTTCCCGATGCTGCCCAGTGCGCGGGTGGCCGCCAAGGGGGAGACCCCGGTGGAGGCTGACCTGCGGGAGATGGCACGCCTGATCGAAGAGGCGCGCCGGGACTTGGTGGACGGCTAGGGCCACCCTTCAGAGATGGGAAAATCGGGATGAGTGAGACCGGGACAACGTCGCGGAGCGGGGAAGATCTGTCTCCGTTCACCCAGGTGGGTGCCGCGTTGGCAGGGCTGGTGGGCGACATGCGCCGACAGCGCGATGACTTCGACAGAAAGCTACAGGAACAGGAAGAGCGAATGACCAAGATTGATCGAAAGACGGCCTATGCGGGGCGTCCTGCGTTGGCGGGTGGTGTTAAGACCGAAGACGTGCATTACCAGGCGTTCGACGCCTATCTGCGCAGTGGTGACGATGATGCCTTGCGCGGTTTGGAGATGGATGTGAAATCCATGTCCACCAATGTGAACGGCGATGGCGGGTTCCTGATCGATCCGGCGACATCGGAGACCATCCAGGGTGTTCTGAAAAGCAGCGCGTCGCTGCGCGCGGTGGCCTCGGTCGTGAATGTCGAGGCGTCGAGCTATGACGTGCTGATCGACCAGGGCAATGCCGGGGCGGGCTGGGCCGATGAAGTTGCGTCGCGGTCCGAGACCGGGACACCGACCATCGACCGTATTTCCATCAAGCTGCACGAGCTGAGCGCGATGCCCAAAGCGAGCCAGCGTTTGCTGGACGATACGGCGTTCGACATCGAGACTTGGCTGGCTGGCAAGATTGCGGACACGTTTGCACGTGCCGAAGCGGGGGCTTTCATCGACGGTGATGGCAATGACAAGCCGCGCGGGATTTTGAACCATGGCGCGGTGGACAATGATGTCTGGACCTGGGGCAATCTTGGCTATGTGCCGACTGGTGTGGACGGGTCTATCGGCAATGGCGATGCGCTGATCGAACTGGTCTATGCGCTGGGGGCAGAATACCGCGCCAATGCGACTTTTGTCATGAATTCCAAGACGGCGGGCACGCTGCGCAAGCTGAAGGATGCGGATGGACGTCATCTGTGGTCGGACGGGTTCACATCCGGTGAGCCTGCGCGTCTGCTGGGTTATCCGGTGTTGATTGCCGAGGACATGCCGGACATTGCGTCGAACGCGGATGCGATTGCGTTCGGTGACTTCCGCGCGGGTTACACGATTGCGGAACGCCCTGATCTGCGCGTGCTGCGTGATCCGTTCAGCGCCAAGCCGCATGTGCTGTTCTACGCGACCAAACGGGTTGGCGGCGATGTGAGCGATTTCGCTGCCATCAAGCTGCTGCGCTTTGCTGTCGCCTGATCGGTGATGGCGGACATGGGGAGGGCGGTGCGGGCCGTCTTCCTCATGGGGCGCGCGCCGGTGTGCCGGCGTTGTCTAGCCGCTCCCTCCGTCCGAGCAGCGGCGGCGGCGCGCGTCCGACAACTTACCGGCCTCTGAACGAGGGACAGGTTTGCGGAGAACACGAGATGTATTTGATTGAAGAGAGCCAGATACCGGATACCGCTTTGCCGGTGGCGCGGCTGCGCGACCATCTGCGGATGGGCAGCGGGTTTGTGGAGGACGGGCTTCAGGACGAGCTGTTGGGCGGGTTCCTGCGGGCGGCGATGGCGGCGATCGAGGCGCGGACGGGCAAGGCGCTTTTGGTGCGGGATTTCCTGTGCAGTCTGCATCGGTGGCGGGATGTGACAGGGCAGGTGTTGCCGATTGCCCCGGTGCGTGCGGTGACGCAGATCACTTTGGTCGATGCGTTTGGCGCGGGGGCTGTGGTGGACGCGGCGCGCTATGCGCTGGTGGCGGATGGCGATGCGCCGAAGGTGGTGCCAATGGGAGGCTGTTTGCCGTCCATACCGGAGCACGGCAGCGCCGAGGTTCGGTTTCAGGCTGGAATGGCCGAGGCGTTTGGCGATCTGCCCGCCGATCTGGCGCAGGCGGTGATGTTGCTGGCGGCGCATTACTACGAATACCGCGATGAGACCGCGTTGGGGCAAGGATGTATGCCGTTCGGGGTGACGAGCCTGATCGCGCGCTATCGCCCGGTACGGATCGGGTTCGGCACATGAGCGGGCCGCGGCTGACATCGAAGCTGGTGCTGGAGCGGCTGGACGCTGTGCCGGACGGTGCGGGCGGGATGCATGAAAGCTGGGTCGCGCTGGGTGTGCTATGGGGTGAGGTGAAGCCTCGGTCCGGGCGCGAGGGCGTTGGCGAGGCTGGGCAGGTGTCGGTGACCGGGTTTCGGGTTTTGGTGCGGGGTGTACCGCAGGGACATTCTGCGCGGCCTTTGCCGGAACAGCGGTTTCGGGACAGTACCCGGGTGTTTCGGATCAATTCGGTGACCGAAGCCGATCCTGGCGGGCGGTTCCTGATCTGCCTCTGTGACGAGGAGGTGGCGACATGAGCTATGCGGTGGCGGCGGCGTTGCAGGGGGCTGTGTATCAGTGCTTGCAGACCGATGCGGGGCTTTCGGTTCTGGTCGGTGACCGGGTGTATGACGCGGTGCCAAAGGGGCGGTTGCCGGACCTGTATGTGGCACTTGGGCCGGAGCGGGCGGTGGATGCGAGCGACAAGACCGGGCGTGGGGCGTGGCATGAATTCGTGGTGTCTGTGATCTCGGACGATGCGGGGTTTCAGACGGCCAAGGAGGTGTCGGCGGCGGTGTGTGATGCGCTGATCGACGCCGCGTTGGTGTTGGAGCGGGGCCGGTTGGTGGCGCTGAACTTCAAGCGGGCGGTGGCGCAACGCGAGAAGGCGGGGCGGCGCAGGATCGACCTGACCTTCCGCGCGCGGGTCGAGGATGACGCCTGAGGGCGTTTCGGATTTCAGAGACAGTTTCCAGACAGGGAGTGTGGGCGATGGGTGCTCAGAACGGGAAAGACCTTTTGATCAAGGTCGATGTGGATGGCAGCGGCACGTTTGAGACTTTGGCGGGCCTTCGGGCGACGCGCATCAGTTTCAACGCTGAAGCGGTGGATGTGACCTCGCTTGAGAGCGATGGCGGGTGGCGCGAGTTGCTGGCGGGTGCGGGCGTGCGGAGTGTCGCGATCTCGGGGGCCGGTGTGTTCAAGGATGCGAGCACCGATGAGCGGGCGCGGCAGATTTTCTTCGAAAGCCAGACGCCCGCGTTTCAGGTGATCATCCCGGATTTCGGGGTTGTGCAGGCACCGTTTCAGGTGACGGGGCTGGAATATGCCGGGTCGCATAATGGCGAGGCGACCTATGAGTTGTCGCTGGCCTCGGCCGGCGTTGTGGCGTTCACGGCGGCGGCGTGACGATGGCGAACCCCTGGCGTGGAGAGGTGACGCTGGTGATCGACGGGGCGCCGCATGTGTTGCGGCTGACACTGGGAGCGCTGGCGGAACTGGAGGCTGACCTCAAGGCAGACACGCTGGTCGATCTGGTGTCACGTTTCGAAGGTGGCGGGTGCTCCAGTCGGGATGTGCTGGCGTTGATCGTGGCTGGCTTGCGCGGTGGCGGCTGGCGCGGGACTGCAGCCGATTTGCTCGCAGCGGAGATCGAGGGCGGGCCACTGGCGGCGGCGCGGGTGGCGGCGGAGTTGTTGGCGCGGGCGTTTGTGCCGGTGGGGGAGACGTGAGCCGGTTCGACTGGCCTGCGCTGATGCGTGCCGGGGTCCGCGGGCTGGGGCTGCGCCCGGCGGAGTTCTGGGCGCTCACGCCAGCGGAGCTGCACCTATTGTTGGGGGGCGGTGATGCGCCTTTGGAGCGGAGTGGGTTGGACGCCTTGATGGCGGCTTATCCGGACAAGCGGGGGGATCAGGATGATTGAGTTGGACAGCATTGACGGTTTCGAGGCACAGGTGAGTGCTTTGGAAGAAGCGCTTGCAGGTGCGTCGAGCATGGCAGGCGGGTTTCAGGCCGAGATGGCAAAGGTGCGCGAGTCTTTGTCAGAGACTAGCAAGGGCGCATCCAAGCTGGAGGGCGCGCTGAACAGTGGGTTGAGCCGGGCGATTGATGGGATCGTGTTTGATGGGATGAAGCTGTCGGACGCGCTGGGCACGATTGCGCAGTCGATGATCGGGGCGAGTTACCGTGCGGCGGTGAACCCGGTGAAGGAACATCTGAGCGGGATGGTGATGCAGGGGATCAGCAACCTGCTGCCCTTTGCCAATGGGGCGGGCTTTGCGCAGGGGCGGGTGATGCCGTTTGCCGATGGCGGTGTTGTCAGTGGGCCGACGACCTTTCCGATGCGGGGCGGTGTCGGGCTGATGGGCGAAGCGGGGCCAGAGGCGATCATGCCGCTGGCGCGCGGGGCTGATGGCAAGCTGGGTGTGCGGGCTGGCGGCGGTGGGCGCGCGGTCAACGTGGTGATGAACATCTCGACCCCGGATGTGCAGGGGTTCCGTCGGTCGCAAAGCCAGATCGCGGCGCAGATGGGCCGGGTATTGGGCTCTGGTCAGCGGAACCTGTGAGGAGGGCTTGCGATGCAGTTTCATGAGGTACGGTTTCCGACGGCGTTGAGCTTTGGTTCCATTGGGGGGCCAGAGCGGCGGACGGATGTAGTGACGCTGGCCAGTGGTTTTGAGGAGCGGAACACGCCGTGGGCGCATTCGCGCAGGCGGTATGATGCGGGGATCGGGCTGCGGTCGATGGATGATATCGACACGCTGATCGCGTTCTTTGAGGCGCGGCGCGGGCAGATGTACGGGTTTCGCTGGAAAGACTGGGCAGACTTCAAGTCGTGTAAACCGTCAGCACAGGTCACGGCCACAGATCAGGTGATCGGGACTGGCGATGGCGTGACGACGGAGTTTGGTTTGTCAAAGGCGTATGTGTCGGGGGGTGCGGTTTACGCGCGTCCGGTGGCGAAGCCTGTTGCCGGGTCGGTGCTGGTGGCGGTTGACGGCATGGCGCTGGAGGAGGGGACGGATTTCTCGGTCGATGTGATGACTGGGGTGGTGTCTTTCTTTACTGCGCCCTCTGCGGGGGTCTCGGTAACAGCCGGGTTCGAGTTCGATGTGCCAGTGCGGTTTGACACGGACCGTATTCAGACCTCGGCTGCCACATTCCAGGCGGGTGAAGTGCCGGATGTGCCGGTGGTGGAGTTGCGGGTATGAGCGCGGCGGAGGCGCTGGGTGCGCACCTGGGCAGGGGTGTCACCACGGTGGCGCGGGCTTGGGAGGTGCGGCGAAGGGATGGCCGGCGGTTTGGTTTTACGGATCACGATCTTGACCTGAGCTTCAACGGATTGGCCTTTCGTGCGGATACCGGCATGAGCGCGGCAGCGGTGCAGCAGGGCACCGGGCTGTCAGTGGACAACACTGAGGCGGTTGGCGCGCTGTCTGATGCCAGCGTGACCGAGGCGGACATTGCGGCGGGGCGGTTCGACGGGGCCGAGGTGACGGCGTGGTTGGTCAATTGGGCCGATGTCGCGGCGCGCAAGGTGCTGTTTCGGGGATCGTTGGGGGAGATCACACGCAGCGGCGGTGCGTTCACTGCGGAGTTGCGGGGGCTGACGGAGTGGCTCAACCGGCCGGTGGGTCGGGTGTACCAAGCGCCGTGTCTGGCGGTGCTGGGGGATGCGGCGTGTGGAGTGGATACTGACGCTGAGGGTATGTCTGCCGAGGTGGTTGTTACCGGGGTGACCGCTAAGGGTGGATTTGTCCTGTCCGGCGCGAGCGGGTTTGAGGCGCAATGGTTTCAACGCGGACGGTTGACGATGTTGGATGGCGCTGCAGAGGGGCTTTGGGCCGTGATCAAGCGTGATGTGCTGTTCGAGGACGGCGCGCGCGAGGTCGATCTGTGGGAGCCGCTTCGGGCTTCGGTGGCTGTCGGGGATCGTGTAAAGCTGATCGTGGGCTGTGACAAACGGTTCGAGACTTGCCGAGGCAAGTTCGACAATTTGGTCAACTTCCAAGGTTTTCCGGACATTCCGCAGGAAGAATGGGTGTTGATTCATCCAACAGCAGCGCGGTTGCGCAGCGGTGGGAGCTTGCGGTGACGGGCGAGAGGATTGTCACAGAGGCGCGGCGTTGGATCGGCACGCCTTACGTGCATCAGGTGAGCCTGTGCGGAGCGGGGGCGGATTGTCTTGGGCTGCTGCGGGGCGTTTGGCGCGGGCTTTATGGGTGTGAGCCGGGTGTGGTGCCTGCGTATACGCCGGATTGGTCTGAGCCGCAGGGCGATGAAATGCTTTGGCGAGGGCTTGCTGCGCTCATGGAGGGCAAGCCTGTCGAGGATGAAGCGTCCGGTGACGTTATTCTGTTTCGGATGTGCGATCGGGGCGTTGCAAAACATCTGGGCATTCAGACGCGGATCGGCGCCGAGGCGCGATTCATCCACGCCTATTCGGGACATGCGGTGGTGGAAACGGCGCTGAGCGCGCCTTGGCAGCGGCGCATCGTGGCGCGGTTTGCCTTGCCCGACATTCAGGAAGGATAGAACGATGGCGACACTGGTTCTTTCGGCGGCGGGTGCTGCGCTGGGCAGCAGCCTTGGCGGATCGGTGCTTGGGCTGTCCATGTCGGCGGTTGGCCGGTTTGCCGGGGCGACTCTGGGACGGGCTATTGACCAGCGGGTGTTGGGCGGTGGGGCGCGGTCAATCGAGACTGGGCGGCTGGACCGGCTGCGGCTAAGCACAGCGGGCGAGGGTCAGCCGATTCCGCAGATTTTTGGCCGGATGCGGGTGGGCGGGCACATCATCTGGGCCACGCAGTTCAAGGAAAATGTGTCCAAGTCGGGTGATGGCAAAGGGTTGTCCGCGCAGCCGACAATCAAGGAATACAGCTATTCGGTGAGCCTTGCCGTGGCGCTTTGCGAGGGCGAGATCACCAGTGTGAACCGGGTCTGGGCGGATGGTGCCGAAATCTCGGTGCATGATCTGAACATGGTGGTCTATCCGGGATCGCGCGACCAGTTGCCTGATCCCAAGATGGAAGCTGTCGAGGGCGCGGGTTTGGTGCCTGCCTATCGGGGTACGGCCTATGTCGTGTTCGAGGATTTGGACCTGAGCCGGTTCGGCAACCGCGTGCCGCAGTTTTCCTTCGAGGTGACGCGCCCGGTGCAGGACGACCCCGAGGACGTGCCGTTCAACATTCGCGCGGTCGCGATGATCCCCGGTACAGGGGAGTATTCGCTGGCTACAGAAGCGGTGTCGCTGGATGGCGGTGCGGGCAAGTCAAACACCGTCAATGTGAACAGTCCGTCGGACCGGGCGGATTTTGAGACGTCGCTCAAACATTTGCAGGACGAAGTTCCGGATTGTGGGGCGGTGTCGCTGGTGGTGAGCTGGTTCGGTAGTGATTTGCGTTGTGGCGACTGTGTGATCCAGCCGAAGGTCGAACAGGTTGCAGCGGACAGTGCCGAGATGCCGTGGATGGTCAGTGGGCTTGTTCGGGCCGATGCCGGGTTGGTGCCGGTGGACGAAGGCCGTCCGGTCTATGGGGGCACACCGTGCGATGCGTCTGTTGTGCAGTCGATCCGGGATATGGTCGCGAAGGGGCTGGAGGTTCTGTACTATCCGTTCATCCTGATGGCGCAGATGCCGGGGAACGGGCTGCCGAACCCTTGGACGGGTGAGATGGAGCAGCCGAAGCTGCCTTGGCGTGGGCGGATCACAGCCAGCGTTGCGCCGGGACAGGTGGGAGACCTTACGGGCACCAGTCTAGTAGACGCCGAAGTGGCGGCGTTTTTTGGCGCGGCGCAGGTCGATGACTTTGTCGTGGCGGAGGGTGTGGTTCACTACGCACCGGGAGGATTGGAGCTTGGGAGCGAAGCCGAGGGCGGGTCCGAGGCCGAGGAGGTTCCGCAGGACTGGGGGTATCGACGCTTTATCCTGCATCAAGCTTATTTGTGCGCTGTTTCAGAAGGGGTGACCGCCTTTTGTATTGGGTCTGAGATGCGGAGCCTGACGCAATTGCGGGGGGCTTCTGGCTTTCCGGCGGTCGATGCGCTGCGGGTGCTGGCGGAAGAGTGCCGCGCGATCCTTGGGCCGGATGTGAAGATTGGCTATGCGGCGGATTGGTCGGAGTATTTTGGCTATCACCCGCAGGATGGCAGCGGGGACGTGTATTTCCACCTTGATCCGCTTTGGGCCGATCCGAATGTCGATTTTATCGGGATCGACAATTACATGCGTCTGTCCGATTGGCGGGATGGGGAAGGCCATGCCGATGCCGATTGGGGGTCAATCTACAACCTGGATTATCTGCGTGCGAATGTGGCCGGGGGCGAGGGGTACGATTGGTATTACCCGTCGCAAGACGCGCGGGATCTGCAGGTGCGGGAACCGATCACCGATGGCGCTTATGGCGAGCCATGGGTGTGGCGCTACAAAGATATTCGCAGTTGGTGGTCGCAGCCACATCACAACCGCGTGGGCGGGGTGCGGCAGGCTGTGCAGACGGAATGGGTGCCAAGTAGCAAGCCGATCTGGTTCACGGAAATCGGCTGTGCGGCGGTGGACAAGGCGACGAATGAGCCGAACAAGTTTCTGGACCCCAAGAGTTCCGAGAGCACTTTGCCCGCCTATTCGAACGGGCTGCGGGACGAGCTGATTCAGCATCAGTATCTGCGGGCGATGCTGAGCTATTGGGGCGACCCGGCGAACAACCCTGTGTCCGGTCTTTACGGTGAGCCGATGATCGACATGGGGCGGGTCTTTGTCTGGGCGTGGGACGCGCGGCCTTATCCTTGGTTTCCCAATGTAGACGAGATGTGGTCGGACGGCCCGAACTACCGTCGCGGTCATTGGATCAACGGGCGTGTGTCGGGTCGCACATTGGCCTCGGTGGTGGCCGAGATTTGCGAACGCTCTGGTCTGCGCGACTATGATGTGAGCGCGCTTTTCGGGTTTGTGCGCGGCTATCTTGCGCCGGATGTGACGGATGCCCGACGGGTTCTGCAACCTCTCATGCTGGCCTATGGGTTTGATGCCATCGAACGCGACGGGGGGGTGGTGTTCCGCAATCGTGATGGTGCGCGCGCGGTGTCGTTGGAGTTCGACCAGCTTGCGTCACATGACGATTTGGGCATCGAGGTGATTCAAAGCCGAAGCTCAGAAGCGGACATGTCGGGACGCGTGCGGCTGAACTTTGTCGAGGCGGATGGCGATTATCGTAATATCTCCGAGGAATCCGTGCTGCCCGACGAAGGCACTCATGCGGTGGCCGAAAGTGAAGTGCCGCTTTTACTGACGCGTCCCGAGGGGCGGCAGGCGGTTGAACGCTGGTTGAGCGAAGCGCGGGTGTCGCGGGATGCGGTGCGGTTTGCCTTGCCGTTATCCCAACAGGCACTCGGCGCGGGTGACGTGGTGCGTTTGCCGATTGAGGCGGGGGCCATGGCGGTGCGGATCGACCGGGTGGAGCAGACAACCCATCAGTTGATCGACGCCGTGCGGGTCGAGGCGGAGGTATACCATCCTGCGGATTTCCCGGATGATCCAACGCCATCGCGGCGCTTTGTGGCGTCCGGGCCAGTGCTGCCGCTGTTCCTTGATCTTCCGCTGATCACCGGAGATGAGGTGCCGCATGCGCCACATCTTGCGGTGACAGCGGATCCGTGGCCGGGGGATGTCGCGGTTTACGACGCAGTGGAAGATGCGGGGTATTCCTTGAATGGGCTTGTCGGAGTGGCTTCGACGGTTGGGGTCACTCTGAACGCGGTGGCACGGGCGCCTTCGGGGCTGGTGGATCACGCGACACTGATCGAAGTGGCACTGACTTCTGGCAGTTTGTCTTCGGTCAGTGAGGCCGGATTGCTGAGTGGCGCAAACCTTGCGGCGATCGGATCGGGCGAGCCCGACGGTTGGGAAATCATTCAGTTCAGGACGGCAGAGTTGACCGGACCTGGTGTCTGGCGACTGACTGGCCTGTTGCGCGGGCAATTCGGCACGGATGCGCTGGTGCCCGATATCTTGCCGACAGGAGCGTTTTTCGTGTTGCTTGACGGAACAGCGCGACAGATCGCATTGGCCTCTTCTTTGCGGGGACAGGCGCGGCATTACCGGATCGGACCTGCGGACAAGCCTTTTGATCACGCTGCCTATAGGCACGAGGTGCAGGCCTTTGCCGGGCTTGGTTTGCGGCCCTACAGCCCGGTGCATCTGAGAGCATATATGTCTGCTGGGGATGTTTCTGTGTCGTGGATTCGGCGCGCGCGATTGGATGCAGATAGTTGGGACCTGACCGAGATCCCCTTGGGCGAAGACCGTCAGGCCTATACCTTGCGGGTTCTGGTTGAAGGGGCTGTTGTTCGGAGCGTGGATCTTACCGCGCCGGGTTGGGTTTACACTGCCACCATGCAGGCAGACGACGGCATCGCGGGGACGGTGGATATCGAAGTGGCGCAGGTCTCGGACCGCTTCGGAGAAGGACCGGTGTCGCGGGTCATGGTGTTTGTGTGAGGCCGGTGATTTACAATGACGTGCTTGCAGCAGTCGCAGTTGCTGCGGCTGCGCCACCTGACCAGCATGGCGTTATCATCGCGACCCTGATCCGGGAAGCTGATCTGGCGGAGGTGTATCGCGGGCGCTACCAGTCAGCACATCCTGTTTTTGGGGATGGCAGCCTGATGACAGCGGCGCTGCGACATCCTACGCGCGGGCCAACCTCGTTTCAGTGCGCGGAAGGCCTCGCGGCGTGGATTGCTGTTCTCAAGGCATTGCAAGCGCTGCTGCCGTTGTCTGACGTGGATTTCAGTCTGGATGAGCCAAGCCAGTCTCGAACACGATTGAGGCTGTTTACGCATTCTGCGCGCTGATCCTTGCCATCACAGCTTTGCGTTTTCCGAATTCGATCCTATCTGCTAAACTCTGACCGTTAAAGGAGAGATGGCATGGCTGAAACACGTGCGAAACTCGCATCGGTTGACCCGGTTTGGGGCCGTATTGTCAAGGAAGCGGACGAGGCAGTTGCCAAGGAACCGCTTTTGGGCGGCATGATTCACTATTCGGTACTGCACCACCCAAGCCTCGAGCGGGCGCTGAGCTACCGGATTTCGCTCAAGCTGGCGAATGGTGAGATGACCGAGCAGATCCTGCGAGAGATTTGTGACGAGGCGTTTGCGTCAGATCCAAGTCTCGCCATGGCGGCGCGTGCCGACATTGTTGCTGTGTACGAGCGTGACCCGGCATGTCATCGGTTCTTGCAGCCGCTGCTGTTTTTCAAAGGGTTCCAGGCGATCCAGTGCTACCGCGTGGGCAATTGGCTCTGGCGGCAGGGACGGACGGATCTGGCGTATTTCGTACAGATGCGGTGTTCCGAGGCGTTTGGCGTCGACATTCACCCGGCAGCGAAGATCGGGCAGGGGATCATGATCGACCACGCCCATTCTATCGTTATCGGTGAAACGGCTGTGGTGGGCGACAACGTGTCGATGCTGCACTCCGTGACGCTGGGCGGGACTGGCAAGGAAGAGGAAGATCGTCATCCGAAGATCGGCGATGGTGTTCTGATCGGGGCCGGGGCCAAGGTGTTGGGCAATATCAAGGTGGGCAATTGCTCGCGGGTTGCGGCCGGGTCCGTGGTGCTGGAAGAAGTGCCGCCTTGCAAGACCGTGGCAGGTGTGCCTGCGCGGATCGTGGGTGAGGCTGGCTGTTCGCAGCCCGCAATCAGCATGGATCAGATTTTACGCTCTGGCGCGTGATGTGAGTTGGGCGATGCGGTAACGCATCGCCTGTTTCCGTTCACGGAAACATTTGGGGGCGCTGCCCCCGCCGCCTTTCAGGCGACTCCCCCGAGGTATTTCGAGCCCAAAGAAACTCAGGTCACGCCAGCATGGCCATCGGGTTTTCGAGGTTATCCACGATGGCTTGCAGGAGTTCTGCACCGAGGGCGCCGTCGATCACGCGGTGATCCACTGACAGCGTCATCGACATCACTGTGGCAACCGTGACGCTGCCGTCGTCTGCGACCACCGGCTTCTTGAGCCCTGCGCCGACTGCGAGGATCGCCCCATGGGGTGGATTGATGACGGCGTCGAAATTTTCGATGCCCATCATGCCGAGGTTCGAGATGGCAAAGCTGCCGCCTTGGTATTCGTGTGGGGCGAGTTTGCGGTCGCGGGCGCGGGTGGCGAGGTCTTTCATCTCGGCAGAAAGAGCCGACAGGGATTTCTGGTGCGCGTCTTTGAGCACGGGTGTGAAGAGGCCGCCTTCGATGGCGACGGCGACGGCCACGTCGGACGGTTCCAGTTGCAGGATGCGATCACCGGCCCAGACGGCATTGGCGGCGGGCACTTGCTGCAGAGCTAGCGCGCAGGCTTTGATGATGAAGTCATTGACGCTGAGTTTGACACCGCGCTTTTCGAGCTGGGCGTTGAGCTGAGCGCGGAAGGCCATGAGCGGATCGAGGGTGACGGACCGGCGCAGGTAGAAATGCGGGATGGTCTGTTTGGCCTCGGTCAGCCGTGCGGCGATGGTTTTGCGCATGCCGTCGAGCGGCAGTTCGGTATAGGCCCGGCCTTCGTACATCTTGGCGATTGCGCTGGCATCGACTGGTTTTGCAACTGGGGCCGATGCGGCGGGTGCTGCGGCTTGGGCCGGGGCTGCGGCCTGCGGCGTGGCGCTTTCGACATCGGCTTTGACAATGCGACCACGCGGGCCAGTCCCTGTGATCTGGCTTAGGTCCAGACCTTTGTCGGCGGCGATGCGTCGCGCGAGCGGGGAAGCGAAGACGCGGTCGCCGCTCTGGGTCGGCGCCGGGGGGGCAGCCGTTGGGGTCGCTGCCGCGGCAGGCTCGGCGGGTTTGGCAGGGGCGGCTTTAGGGGCAGGTTCGGGCGACGCGTCCAGATCATCGGCGCTTTCGCCGTCTTCGAGCAGCATCGCGATGGGCGTATTGACCTTGACGTCTGCTGTGCCCTCAGCGACGAGGACCTTGCCGATCACGCCTTCGTCGACGGCCTCGAATTCCATCGTCGCTTTGTCGGTTTCGATTTCGGCGATCACGTCGCCCGAAGACACCGCGTCGCCTTCCTTGACCAGCCATTTCGCCAGCGTGCCTTCCTCCATCGTGGGGGACAGGGCGGGCATGAGAATTTCGATGGGCATGTCAGGTCTCCTCGATCAGAGTGATGAGGTCATAGGGGTCTTTGGGTGTCTTGCCTGCTTTCAGCGTGGCAACCGCACGCGTGATCTGGCGCTTGTGGGCACCGATCCATTCGTAAGCGGACTGATGCGTCGGGCGTGCCTCGTTCGGGAACTTGTCCATCAGGCATTCCGGCACAAAGGCGGCACCTTCGGGTGTTACCACATGATAGGCGTCGCGGGCCACGTCGCGGGTTCGGACGGTCAGGGCGTCGGTCATCGGTAGCAGACCTTTTTCGCCGCTTCGATCACCTCAGCTGTTGTCAAAAGCGCGTGTTTCTCGAGGTTGGCGGCATAGGGCATTGGCACGTCCTTGCCCGTCAGGTTCAGCACGGGCGCATCGAGGTAATCGAACGCGCGCTCCATGATCACCGCAGACAGATGGTTGCCGATGGCGCCCACGGGGAAGCCTTCTTCGACGGTGATGCAGCGGTTGGTTTTCTGAACGCTTGCGATCACCGTGTCATAATCGATGGGGCGCAGGGTGCGCAGGTCGATCACCTCGGCCTCGATCCCGTCTTTGGCAAGCTTTTCAGCGGCGTCCAGCGCGTAGGTCATGCCAATGCCAAAGCTTACGATGGTTACGTCCGACCCTTCGCGCCAGACACGGGCCTTGCCGAAGGGGACGGTGTAATCCTCGATCTCGGGCACTTCGAATGTCTTGCCGTAAAGAATTTCGTTTTCGAGGAAGATCACCGGGTTCGGATCGCGGATCGCTGTTTTCAGCAGCCCTTTGGCGTCGGAGGCCGAGTAGGGCATCACCACCTTCAGCCCCGGAATATGCGCGTACCAGGCAGCGTAGTCCTGAGAATGCTGGGCACCGACGCGGGCAGCCGCGCCATTCGGGCCACGGAACACCATCGGTGCGCCCATCTGACCGCCGGACATGTAGAGCGTCTTGGCAGCGGAATTGATAATTTGGTCAATGGCTTGCATGGCGAAGTTAAACGTCATGAACTCCACGATGGGCCGCAAGCCACCAAACGCGGCACCTACCGCGATACCGGTGAAGCCGTGTTCGGTGATCGGTGTGTCCATCACCCGGCGCGCGCCGAATTCGTCCAAGAGACCCTGACTGATCTTGTAGGCGCCTTGGTATTCGCCAACCTCTTCGCCCATGAGGAAAACGTCCTCATCCCGGCGCATTTCTTCGGCCATGGCATCGCGGAGCGCTTCACGCACTGTGGTTTGCTTGGTCTTGGTGCCTGCGGGCCACGGCGCTTCGGCCCTGGTGATAGCCTTCACCGGCTCAGGGTGAGACATGCCTGCTGCGGGCTGATCTTCGGAACTTTGCGCCTTGTCCGCTGGGGCGAGGGCTTGTGCCGGAGCTGCGGGGGCAGCATCGGACACGGTCTCTCCGTCCTCGACCAGCACGGCGATGGGCGTGTTGACGCGCACGCCCTCGGTGCCTTCGGGGATCAGGATCTTGCCGACGATCCCTTCGTCGACGGCTTCGAATTCCATCGTTGCCTTGTCGGTCTCGATCTCGGCCATGATGTCACCCGCCGAAACGGTGTCGCCTTCCTTGATCAGCCATTTGGCCAGCGTGCCTTCTTCCATGGTGGGCGAGAGGGCGGGCATGAGAACTTCGGTTGCCATCACACGGCCTCCTCTGCGTAGATATCTGTCCAGAGTTCATCGAGGCTCGGTTCCGGGCTTTCGCGGGCGAAATCGGCGCTGGCGTTGACGATGGCCTTGATCTCTTTGTCGATCGCCTTGAGATCATCCTCGGTCGCGTGGCCGCCCTGAAGCAGCATCTCGCGGACATGTTCAATGGCGTCGCGTTCCTCGCGCATCTTTTGCACCTCTTCGCGGGTGCGGTATTTGGCGGGATCCGACATCGAATGGCCGCGATAGCGGTAGGTTTTGATCTCGAGGATATACGGCCCCTTGCCGGACCGGCAGTGTTTGACCGCTTTGTCGCCCGCCGCCTTGACCGCCAGCACATCCATCCCGTCAACCGCTTCGCCGGGGATGCCAAACGCCTCGCCACGGGTGTGCAAGTCGGGGGTAGAGGTGGAGCGCTTTTGTGCGGTGCCCATGGCGTATTGATTGTTTTCGATGACGAAAATCACCGGCAAAGCCCACAGGGCTGCCATGTTGAAGGTCTCGTAGACCTGTCCCTGGTTCGCTGCGCCATCGCCGAAATAGGTAAACGTCACGCGGTCGGTGCCTTTGTATTTGTCGGCAAAGGCCAGACCCGCCCCCAGCGGCACCTGCGCACCGACGATGCCGTGGCCTCCGTAGAAATGCTTCTCTTTCGAGAACATGTGCATGGAGCCGCCTTTGCCCTTGGAATAGCCGCCTTCGCGGCCCGTCAATTCGGCCATGACGCCGTTCGGGTCCATACCGCAGGCCAGCATATGCCCGTGATCGCGGTAGGATGTGATGCGCTTGTCGCCCTCACTGGCGGCGGCTTCCAGCCCGACCACGACCGCTTCCTGACCGATATACAGGTGACAGAACCCGCCGATGAGTCCCATGCCATATAGCTGACCGGCTTTTTCCTCGAACCGACGGATCAGCAGCATGTCGCGGTAATAGGTTGTCAGTTCCTCTGCTGAGACATTCGGCAAGCTTGCTGCCTTGGCCGATGGTTTGCGTGCCGCCATGGGGCGCCTCCCTGCAAGAAGTTTAGCGTTAAACTTTTTTTCAAAGCCTACGATCAACGTTCCGGCAAAGGCAAGGGGCGATGTTTACGCGCTTTGAGGCGGATTGGGGCGATTCGGTCACTTTTCCACAAACTGGAATGCAAAGTGGCAAGACAATTGCAGGAGGTCAGTACGCACTGTTCAGGCGAACCGTACAATAACGGCTAAAATGGGGCGCATTTTAATAAACCTAGAGACATCTGGGCAAAAATGGGGAGAAATTATGGTTACCTGTTCACTCGGATGCCACAAATATGCCTGAAATCGCCGCATATGGATTTATGGGATCAGAGGCCTCCCAAGGCCTCTTTGGCGCAAATGTGCTCGCCACGCGCTCCAGCCTGGAGCAAGGGGGCGACTATGACCGCCTGATCGAAGAACTGGGTGTCGGATCATTCCGGTACCCGGGCGGATCGCTGACCGAACGCTATTTCGACATCACAGATCCAAACGCCTCGGTTGTGACAGATCGCGATACGGGGGAACTGCGCGAGTTTATCCCGCTGAACGAAGCGCTGGAATATGCTGGCGACGAGGGCCTGTCGGTCACCATCGTGATCCCGACCCGCAACGTGCTTTCCGAGACCACGGATGCCAACGGCGATCGCTTTGCTGCCATTGACGAAGATGCGCTACGCGGGTTTGTCCGTGACGTGGTGACAGGCGTGCATGGCGATGCCGAAATCGAAGCCTTCGAGCTGGGCAATGAATACTGGGGCAGCGGTCAGATGTCCTCTGTGGAATATGGGCGTCTGGCCAGTGAGATGGCAGTCATCGTCAACGATGAACTCAGCCTGCAAAACTCGGATGCCGAAATCATCGTGCAATCCGGCACCAATTTTGATTTCGCACGTCTTTCGAATGACTATAGCGCCGACATGTCGAGCGCAGACATCCTTGCCGATCTGAACGTGACCTATGATCTGAGCCTTGGTGAAGACAGCCTCTATAGCTCGGGCGCGATCAATTGGACCCATGTGGCCAATGAAATGATCCTGTCCGAATTCGATACCGAGGCAGAGCGCGCAGCGGTCGATCAGGTTGCCGTGCATGTCTATTCGCGCGGCCAGGTAAATGAGGGCCAGCGCACGTTCTTCCTCAATAACACCGACGAGACATGGGGCGAACAGATCCCCGATGCGCAGATCGCGGTGACCGAATGGAACACCGCAGGCAATACCGACAGCCTTGACCGGTCCAGTGATTATGGCCTCTTCCAGTCGCATGAGATGATCAACATCATGGAAGAGTTCATGCGCTATGACGTCGAACAGGCGCATGTGTGGCCGTTGATCCAGAACACCCCCAACACGCTGAGTGTCGATGACGGGCAGGCCGACCTGACGCCCGGTGGCGCGATGTTCAACATGATGCAAGACGCAATGCCGGGAAAGGTCGCGCTTGATCTGACGCCGGAGTCCGGAGCCGCTACCGAGGTTCAGGAAGATGGCATCTCGTTGCACGGCTTCTGGGAACCGAATGAGCTTTTGTTCTACATTGCGGCAACCGGTGAAGACGGAGCGGATACAGAGGTCGACTTCTCTGGGCTCGTGACTGATGCAGGTCGGGTCGAAATCTCGGTTCTGGGTGTCGCCGATGGCGCGCCGATCGGGAACAGCAGCTCGGATGCGGTTGTTGAAGACATTGATCCCGCGCTGTTTCTGGATGGCACAACGCTTTCGGTGCAGATGGATCAGGGCGAGGTCATGCAGGTTCGCATGTTCGGCTTCACCCCGTCGCAGGATTTTCAGGACGTCATCTCGGACGAAGCGCCTGATGCGCTGCCAGACCCGATGATCGACGACTTTACCGATCAAACTGCGCCGGTTGAAACTGCGCCGGTCGAGACAGCACCTGTTGAAGAAGCGCCAGTTGAAACCACACCGGTCGAGGCAGCCGTTGTTGAAGACGCGCCGGTTGAGGACGCACTGATCGAAGCTGCGCCGGAACCTGCCGGCATCGACTTCCCGACCTTGGCTGCAACGTCGGGTGTCGAAGAAACATTGGCCTTCGAAGACGCGCGCGCCGCCGAGGACAGTGATACAGACGAGGGCGACGACGATTCAGGCGGCGTGGCCGACCTGATGATGTTCCTGCCGTTTCTCGGCATTCTTGCAATGTTCATGTAGTCCAAAGCGCGGGACCGCTTTGGTCCCGCGGACTTATCGCACAACAATTTCGTCTGTGCGGATCATGCCCAGCATATCGCGGGCGCGCTCATCCAGAAGATCAAGATCAAGATATGTGTCCGACAGGCGGCGGGTGAGGTTCTCCATCCGCGCCAGTTCGATTTTCAGTTCCTGAAGTTCTGCATCCAAAGTGCGGGTTTCGACGACGATTTCCGCACGGCGGAACACGCCGTAGTCGCCCTGCACGGCGGCAAAGATGAAATAGGCGCCCACGCAGAACGACCCTGCGAAAAACACAAGTCCTCCAAGAGCCGGTCGTGTGCGGTGTTGCGTCATCATCTGCCTCTGATCGCACCTCTTGCCGGGCGCGTGCGGGAACCATTGCACAGGGGAAACCGCGAGGGAATTCCCCGTGCTGTAAAAATGCGCGGCAAGCGGCCCAGTGTTGCTTTCCGGACTCGCCCATGGGCGGGGGTCAGCCCAATGCGGCGACACCTGGCAGCGTTTTGCCTTCCATCCATTCCAGGAAAGCACCGCCAGCAGTTGAAATATAAGTAAAGCTTTCCGACGCATCCGCCTTGTTGAGCGCTGCCACCGTGTCACCGCCACCCGCGACCGAGATCAGCTTGCCTGACCGGCTGAGACCCGCGGCATAAGCCGCCGCTGCATTGGTCGCCGCATCGAAGGGCGGGATTTCGAACGCGCCAAGCGGGCCATTCCAGATCAGCGTTTTCGCACGATCAAAAGCCTGACAGATATGTGCCACGCTGTCCGGACCCGCATCGAGGATCATTGCGTCGGCCGGGCAGTCTTCGGCTTTGACGGTTTCCGAGTCCGCGCCCGCCTTGAATTCACGCGCGACCACAACGTCACGCGGCAAGAGCAGTTCGCAGCCCGTGGTCGTGGCCTTTTCAGCGATCGCGCGGGCGGTGTCAGCCAGATCGTGTTCACACAGCGATTTGCCCACATCGACGCCCTGTGCTGCGAGAAAGGTATTGGCCATGCCGCCGCCGATCACAAGGATGTCCACCTTCTCAACAAGGTTGGACAACAGGTCGAGCTTGGTCGACACTTTCGCACCACCCACAACAGCCACCACCGGGCGCTGCGGATTGCTGAGTGCTGCTTCGAGCGCGCGCAATTCCGCCGCCATCAGGCGACCGGCACACGAAGGTAGAAGATGCGCAACACCTGTGGTCGACGCATGGGCGCGGTGCGCGGCGGAAAACGCGTCGTTGCAGAAGATATCACCCAGTGAGGCAAGGAATTCCGCCATTTTGGGATCGTTCGCTTCTTCCATCGGGGTGAACCGCGTGTTTTCGATCAACACCACCGCATCGGCGGGTAGGGCATCGATCTGGTCACGCGACGGTTGCTCGATAAAAGTCACACTGCGCCCCAGTGCTTTTTCCAACGCAGGCTGCACCAGACGCAGGCTCATCTCGGCATTTGGCTTGCCTTTGGGACGCCCGAAATGCGCCAGCAGGATCGGCGTGCCGCCCTTGGTCAGGATATCCGTGATGGTCGGCACGATCCGGGTGATGCGCGTGGCATCTGTCACCTGACCGTTGTCCACCGGCACGTTGATATCCACCCGCGTCAGCACGCGTTTGCCAGCAAGGTCCATGTCGTCGAGCGTTTTCCAGGCCATTTGCCCCTCCTGATCTGAGTCCGCCCCGTGATGGCGATGTGCAACGCTGACGTCAATGCGGTCCTTGGCAATCTGGCAGTCGCGCTTTAAGTCTTGCCACAACATTACATCTGAAGGAGCACGGCATGGCCGAGATCAAAGACCCCGAGAACACCATCCTGATCGAATTGAAGGATGGCACCGTCACCATCGAATTGTTGGCGGACGTTGCGCCGAAACATGCAGAACGCATGAAGGAACTGGCGCGGTCGGGTGCCTATGACAACGTGTGTTTTCACCGGGTGATCGACGGCTTCATGGCACAGACTGGCGATGTCGAACACGGCGACATGGAAGACGGCTTCAACCTGCGCCGGGCGGGCACAGGTGGCTCTGACCTGCCGGATTTGCCCGCGGAATTTTCCAAACTGCCGCATGACCGTGGCACGCTGGGCGCAGCCCGTTCGCAGAACCCGAATTCGGCCAATTCGCAGTTCTTCATCAACTTTTCCGACAATCACTTCCTCAATGGTCAGTACACTGTCTACGGTCGCGTCGTTTCCGGTATGGAGCATGTCGACGCGATCACCCGTGGCGAGCCGCCCGCGACCCCGGATCGCATGATTTCCGTTAAGGTGGCCGCAGATGCGTAAGCTGGCGATTGCCTTTTCCCTGCTGGCGTCGCCGGCGTTGGCGACCGGGTTGCAGATCGAAGTGGCGGGTGAGGCCAATGGCACCGTAACCATCGACCTGTTCGAAGACGTGGCACCGCAGCACGTGGCGCAGATCACAGCACTTGCGGAAGAGGGCGCCTATGACGGCATCGTCTTTCACCGTGTGATCGACGGCTTCATGGCGCAAACCGGGGATGTCGAGTTCGGCAAGATCGATGGTGGCGACATGCGCATGGCGGGTCGTGGTGGTTCTGACCGTCCAGACCTCCCGGCCGAGTTTTCGGACTTGCCGTTCGACCGGGGTGTTGTTGGCATGGCGCGCTCGCAAAGCCCGAATTCGGCCAATTCGCAGTTCTTCATCATGTTTCAGGAAGGGTATTTCCTGAACGGTCAGTACACGGTGGTTGGCACGGTGACGGACGGCATGGATGTGGTTGACGCCATCAAACGTGGCGAAGGTCGCAATGGTGAAGTGATGGGTCCGCCCGACGTCATGGCGGATGTGACCGTCATAGACTGAGTTTGATGTGCGTGGCCCTTCGGGGCCACGCGCAGGTTCTGCCGCCACCGCCTTTGGGCGGCATCGGCAATTGGTGCGGTTTGCAAAGTTTTGCCCCTCATTTTGCGTAGGGAAGGTTTGCAAACGCGCTTTTGCATATTTGCAAAAAGAAGAAGCAACGGGTCGCGCGCTGTCACAGCTGCGTGTGGCAGGCTGTGCACGAGGCCTCATTTGCGGCAAGCTGATCGCAGATGGGGAGTATTTCGATGCGTATACCGGTTTTGTCGTTTTTGATTACTGTCTTGATTGCCGCGTCCGCGATGGCCAGTCCGGAGTTCTGGCGGCATGAATGGTCGCAGACCAATTTCGAAAAGAGCAGCGTGCCCAATTGGGTCGAGATCCTCTCGGGGGGACCACCCAAGGACGGGATTCCCGCGCTCAGTGATCCGACCTTTGTGCGTGCCTCGGGCAAGACCGGAATTGACCCGACCGAACCGGTCATCACGCTTGAGTTGGGCGGGCAGGCGCGGGCCTATCCGATCCGGTATCTGACGTGGCATGAAATCGTGAATGACGTGGTCGGCGGCGTGCCTGTCGCAGTGACGTTTTGCCCGCTCTGCAATTCGGCACTGACCTTTGATCGGCGGGTGAATGGCCGGGTGCTGAGTTTTGGCGTGTCGGGCAAGCTGCGCAATTCTGATATGATCATGTATGATCGCGAAACCGAAAGCTGGTGGCAGCAGGCGATTGGCGAAGCCATCGTTGGTGACCTGACCGGGGCTGAGTTGGACACTTTGCCCAGTTGGATGGAAAGCTGGGCCGAGTTTGTGGCGCGCCACCCGGAGGGGTTTGTCATGGCAGAGCCGGGCTACAATCGCGATTACGGACGCAATCCGTATCAGGGCTATGACAGTTCGACCCGCCCCTTTCTCTATTCAGGAGAGATGCCGCCGCATGGCATCGACGCCTTGGCGCGGGTGGTGCGCGTGGGTGACCGTGCCTGGCCGATGGAGCGTTTGGCCCGTGCGGGAGAGGTACGCGAAGCGGGGGTGGTGATCTCGTGGCGGGCGGGACAGGCCTCGGCCTTGGATACCGCGCAGATCGGTCGTGGCCGCGATGTTGGGTCGATAAGGGTGCGCGACGGGCAGGGGCGGGATCTGCCGCATGATGTGATGTTCGCCTTTGCCTATCACGCGTTTTGGCCAGACGGGGACTGGATGCTGGGGAACTAGACCGGCGCGCCGCGCCGGCCCAGTGTTAGCCGAGTTTCACCAGCGCGTGGCGTTTCTTGCCGGCACTAAGCTTGATCGGGTTTGACAGGGCGCTTGCGTCGATCATCAGCCCCGCGTCGGTGAGCGGTTGATCGTCGATTTTTGCACCATTCTCGGCGATCAGGCGCTTGGCCTCTTTGCCGGTTTTCGCAAGACCTGACCGGACGATCAACTGCACAATCGAGATACCGTCTCTGACCTCGTCCGAGGTGAGGGCGATTGTCGGAAGGTCATCGCCCACACCGCCCTTTTCGAACACTTCGCGCGCGGTCGCTTCGGCTGTCGCTGCGGCCTCGGCCCCGTGGCACAGGGCTGTGACCTCGTTGGCGAGTACGATCTTAGCGTCATTGATTTCGGACCCTTCGAGCGCGCCAAGGCGATCGCATTCCTCGATCGGCAGCTCGGTATAGAGCTTGAGGAAGCGGCCGACATCGGCGTCGGTGGTGTTGCGCCAGAACTGCCAGAACTCATAAGGTGACAGCATGTCGGCATTGAGCCACATCGCGCCGCCCTGGCTTTTGCCCATCTTCTTGCCGTCGCTGGTGGTCAAAAGCGGCGAGGTGAGGCCGTAGATCTCGTGATCCAGCACGCGGCGGGTCAGGTCAATGCCGTTGACGATATTGCCCCACTGGTCCGATCCGCCCATCTGTAGAAGACAGCCGTAGCGGCGGTTCAATTCAAGGAAGTCGTAGGCCTGCAGGATCATGTAGTTGAATTCGAGAAAGCTGAGGCTTTGTTCGCGGTCGAGGCGCGATTTCACGGATTCGAACGACAGCATGCGGTTGACGCTGAAATGCCGTCCGATGTCGCGCAGGAAATCGAGGTAGTTCAGCTGATCCAACCATTCGGCATTGTTGAGCATGATGGCATCGGTCGCACCGTCGCCATAGGTCAGGTACTTGGCAAAGACCTGCTTCATGCCGTCGATATTGTCGTCGATCTGGGCAGGCGTCAGCAGCGGGCGCTCATCGGCGCGAAAGCTGGGATCCCCCACCTTGGTGGTGCCGCCGCCCATCAGGGTGATCGGCTTGTGCCCGGTCTTTTGCAGCCAGCGCAACATCATGATGTTCAGCAGATGTCCCACATGCAGCGATTTCGCGGTGGCATCATAGCCGATATAGGTTGGAACCACCCCAGCGATCAGTGCCTCATCAAGGCCTTGATAATCGGTGCAATCGGCCAGAAAGCCACGCTCCATCATGACGCGCATGAAGTCCGATTTGGGATGGTAGGTCATGGGGTTGCCTCGTTATAGAATAATGAGGGCAGCTATACGCAGGGCAGGGGAAAAGGTGAAGGGCAAGTTGGCAGATCCGATCTGGGCCTTGGGCGCGATGTCGGGCACATCTCTGGACGGGGTCGATGCGGCGCTGGTCCTGACCGACGGTGTGACGATTTCCGAGTTTGGCGCGTCGGGGTATCGGGGCTACTCGGACGCGGAACAGGCGGTGCTGCGCGCGGCCCTTGGCAAGTGGCCGGGGGATGATCTTGCAGAGGCTGCCGAGGTTGTATTTCGGTCCCATTTTGCGGCGTTGCAAGGTTTTGAGGCTGACGTGATCGGCTTTCACGGCCAGACCCTCGCGCATGAGCCGCAGGGGCGCGGCACACACCAGTTGGGTGATGGCGCGGCATTGGGGGAAGCTTTGGGGCGTTCGGTGGTCTGGGATTTCCGATCGAACGACGTGGAGTTGGGGGGCGAAGGCGCACCTCTTGCACCGTTCTTTCACTGGGCTTGTGCGAAATGGATCGGGGCGGATGCGCCATTGGCATTCCTGAACCTGGGCGGTGTTGGGAACCTCACTTGGGTCGATCCTTTGTCGACCGCACCTGAAGGCGAGGGCGCATTACTGGCCTTCGACACCGGCCCGGCCAACGCGCCGATCAACGATCTGATGATGGAGCGGCGCGGCGTTGCCTTCGACAAAGACGGCACTTTGGCCGCGCAAGGACAGGTGGTGGACGGCGCTTTGGAGTTGTTCCTCGAGGAAGGGTATTTCCGAAAAATGCCGCCCAAGTCTCTGGATCGAAACGACTTCTCCCTCATGCTTGATCTTGTTCGTGAATTGGACGACGCCGATGCGGCGGCCACCATGACGGCCATGGCGGCGGCGGCTGTGATGCAGGGGATGGAGCATTGTCCGGTCGCGCCGCAACGTGTCTTGGTCACCGGAGGTGGGCGGCACAATCCGGTGATGATGGCGATGCTGACGTCTGCTCTGGATTGCCCTGTGCGGCCCGTTGAGGCGGTTGGGCTGAACGGAGACATGCTCGAGGCGCAGGCTTTCGCCTACCTCGCGGTCCGCGTGATGCGCGGGTTGCCGACCTCGGCTCCGGGCACCACGGGCGTGCGCGCGCCCGTCGGCGGTGGTCAGATTTCGCGAGTGTGATCAGGTGAGCGCCTGCGGCGCACAGGTTTATGCTTTCTGCGCCTTCGGCGCATCAAGCGGTTGGGGCGCTGCCCCAAACCCCGAGGTATTTGTGGCCCAAAGAAATCCACAATAAACCAAATCGCCCGCCACGTGCATGACGTGACGGGCGGTGAAGCAATCTGAATGATCAGAGGCTTCTTCGGGCACGGTCATCGGCGCCTCCGCCTGTACCGCGCTTACTGGGTAGCGCTCTATCGTTAATAGATCGTTTCTTTGGGCTAAAAATATCTCGGGGAGCGCGAGGGGCTGGCCCCTCGCAGGTCCTACGGTTCAGCCGCCGGTATGGCTCATATGGCGCGAGACCCGGCCATCCACGGTCTGACGGGAATAGTCGAAATCATGCCCCTTGGGTTTCAGCGCGATCGCGTCGCGGATCGCCTGTTCCAGCGGGGCGTCGCTGCTTGGGTGGTTGCGCAGGGCCGAGCGCAGGTCGGCATTGTCTTCTTGGCCCAAGCACATGAACAGCTCTCCGGTGCATGTCAGGCGCACGCGGTTGCAGCTTTCGCAGAAATTATGCGTGAGCGGTGTGATGAAGCCGATCTTCTGGCCTGTTTCCTCGACCCGGACATAGCGGGCGGGGCCGCCCGTGCGTTCGGGCAGGTCGGTCAGGGTGAACTGTTTGCGCAGCTCGTCCCGCAGGTCGCTGAGTTTCCAATACTGGCCGAGACGGTCCTCGTTGCCGATATCGCCCATCGGCATCACTTCGATGAAGGTGAGGTCCATGTCGCGGTTGTGGCACCATTCGGTGAGGGTGAAGAGCTCGTCCTCGTTGAAGCCTTTGAGCGCCACAGTGTTTATCTTGACCCGCATCCCGGCTTTCTGCGCGGCGTCAATCCCCTTGATGACTTGCGGCAGACGGCCCCAGCGGGTGATATCGGCGAATTTCTGGTCGTCCAGCGTGTCGAGCGAGATGTTGATGCGGCGGACGCCAGCAGCGTAGAGATCATCTGCGAAACGGTCGAGCTGCGAGCCATTGGTGGTCAGCGTGAGTTCCTTGAGTGTGCCAGCTTCGAGGTGGCGCGTCATCGACCGGAAGAAGGTCATGATATCCCGACGAACAAGTGGTTCGCCGCCGGTGATCCGCAGTTTTTCGACTCCCAAGCCAATGAAGGTCGAACACATACGATCCAGCTCTTCCAGCGTGAGCAGTTCCTTCTTGGGCAGGAAGGTCATGTTTTCCGACATGCAGTAGACGCAACGGAAATCGCAGCGGTCGGTGACGGAGACGCGCAGATAGGTGATCGCGCGCTGGAAGGGGTCAATAAGCGGTGTCATGCTTGCGAGCCTAGCCTTTCGTCGGAGAGTGAGCAAGTATGGTGCAACACTGAAATGCAAGACGAAGGTCGGAGGCTCTGATGCGAAAGACGGTTGGAATTCTGGGGCTTTGCGGGATTCTGGCGGGCTGCGGTCAAGTTGGGCTTTTGCCATCCGCAAACCCGACACAAAGCGAGGGGCAAACCCGACCGCAATCGCGCCCCGATGCCCTGCAGACAGAGGTACGTCTGCCTCCGACAAATGCGCGTACGGTGGATGAGTTTGACACCACAACCGCCGAGGAACGGGCTGCGGCAGTGGCCCCTACAGCTGCAAGTGCGGAACAGGCTTTGGGGAGCACCGTTGTGTCCTTAGGCAGCCCCGCGCAGCCGGGTTTCTGGCTTGAGACATCGCTTGTGTCTGCGCCCGCCAAGGGCCGCGTTCTGTATCCCGCCACCGGCGAATCCGTTCAGGTCGATCTGATCCCGATCGACGGGGGGGGGAGTCGTTTGTCGCTGCCTGCGATGCGCCTGATTGGTGTGCCTCTGACCGATCTGGCAGAGGTGCAGGTGTTTTCAGGCGGGTAAGTGCCGCGAGGCTTCTTTGCGCGCGAAGGATTTCATCTGGTCGCCATAGGTCGCCAGAAACGCACGGGTGCGGTCTGGGTCGTGTTTGGACAGATCGCGCAGCCACCATGCGACCGCTTTCTGGATGAACCAGTCGGGATCGGTCACATAAGTCGAAGCCCAGCCTAGGATTCGGTCCCGTGCGAGGGTTTCGGCCTGCGTGGGGTGATTCTGCTTGGTCCAGGGCAGGGTAATGACCAGCGCCGCGCGTCTGCTCCACATATGATCGCTTGTGATCCAGGTTTCGACCACATCCAGACGTGTGGGGTCTGCCGTCAGGCGACGTTGACCGGCCATGCAGGCATGATCCGCGATCGCCCAGCTGTCGAAATCGGGCACCCACGAGGTGATGAGATCCCATGCGCTTTCGTCAGAGGGTTTGATCCGTGCCTGCGTCAGCAGTTTGGCTGCGGCGACGCGGGCCTCGAAAATGTTGGTCTGCCAAAGATCGTGCGCAAGCATGAGGCGGGTTTCGAGGTCCATCGCCTGACGCCACTCGCGGACCAGCATGTCCGTATTGGGATTGGCGACGCCCAGATATGGGCGGTCGACCTTGTGGTAGGCAGCCATTTGTTCTGCACGCCCCGGCTCTGCCTTGGCGCGCAGTTCGGCCAGTGCATCGTCCAGCGTCATTCGACTGTGACGGATTTTGCAAGATTGCGTGGTTGGTCCACATCGGTGCCTTTGGCGATTGCCGCGTGATAGGCGATTAGCTGCGCGGGCAGGGCATAAAGCAGGGGTGACAGGATTGGGTCCACTGCAGGAAGGATCACGGTGCGCCAAACATCAGCACCCGCAGCTTCTGCCCCGGCGGCATCTGTGATCAGGCAGACTTTGCCACCGCGTGCCATGACTTCTTGCATGTTCGACACGGTTTTTTCAAACAGCGCGTCGCGCGGTGCCATGACAATCACCGGGACGTTCTTGTCAATCAGGGCGATGGGGCCGTGCTTGAGTTCACCTGATGCGTAAGCTTCGGCGTGTATGTAGCTGATTTCCTTTAATTTAAGCGCTCCTTCCAGCGCGAGTGGATACATCAATCCCCGGCCAAGAAACAGCACATCCCGCGCTTCGGCAATCTTGTGAGCAGCGTCCGCCATTGTCGGGTCGCGGTCAAGCGCGACATTGAACAGGCCGGGCAGTGCGCGCAATTCCCCTAGCTTGTCGGCGAGTTCATCGTGGGACATCACCCCCCGTTGCACGGCGGCGTGCAGCGCGAGTAAGAGCAGCGTGTTGAGCTGGCAGGTGAACGCCTTGGTGGAGGCGACGCCAACTTCGACACCCGCATGGATCGGCAGGGCCACATCGCTTTCTCGCGCGATGGAGCTTTCGGCCACGTTGACCACCGAGACGATGCTGTCGGCCTTGCCCTTGCAGTAGCGGAGCGCGGCCAGCGTATCGGCGGTTTCGCCGGATTGGGACACGAACAAGGCCACAGTGCGCGCTGTGATCGGGGGTTCGCGGTAACGGAATTCGGAGGCGATATCGACCTCGACCGGCAGTTGTGCCAATTGTTCGAACCAGTATTTCGCCGTCAGACACGCGTAGAAGGCGGTGCCACAGGCCACCATGGTGAGCCGGTCGATCTTGGCGAAATCGGGCAGGGTGTCAGGCAGGACAATGGTGTTGCCATCAAGGTAGGCGCGCAGGGCATCTGCCAGAACGGTGGGCTGTTCGGCGATTTCCTTGGCCATGAAGTGCTTGTATCCGGCCTTGTCGACGCGGGTGGCATCGGTGTTGATGGTCCGGCTTTCGCGCATCACGCGCGCACCGCTTTCATCAAAGATATCAACGGTCTGGCGGGTCAGTACGGCGCAGTCACCTTCTTCGAGGTAGGTGATTGTGTCGGTCATGGGGGCCAGCGCAATGGCATCCGATCCGACAAACATCTCGCCGTCGCCATGTCCGATGGCCAGAGGGCTGCCTTTGCGGGCGGCTACAATCAAATCGTCTTCGCCATCGAACAGGAACGCCAGCGCGAACGCCCCTTCCAGTCGTGCAAGGCACGCGCGGGCTGCGTCCACATGGGTCATGCCCTGCTGGATGTAGTGGTGCGTCAGCAGCGCGACGGTTTCGGTGTCGGTATCGGTCTGCGGCGTGATCTGGTGTTCGGCCAGTTCTGCGCGCAGGTCTTTGTAATTCTCGATGATTCCGTTGTGGACAACAGCCACCGGGCCAGACTGGTGCGGATGGGCGTTACGGGTGTTGGGTTCGCCATGGGTGGCCCAACGGGTGTGGCCTATGCCGGACTTTCCCGGCAGGGGATCGTGCACCAATAGGTCTGACAGGTTCACCAGCTTGCCAACAGCGCGGCGGCGATCCAGAGCGCCATTGTTGACCGTGGCGATCCCTGCGCTGTCATAGCCGCGATATTCGAGCCGTTTGAGGGCTTCGACCAAAAGCGGGGCGGCTTCATGCTGACCCAGTACACCAACGATCCCACACATAAACCTAACCCTTTGCCATTTTGGCTTTTTTAGCGCGCAACATACTGAACAGCTTGCGTGCAAATCCCGGTTTGTTGTTCTGTTCTGCCCGGCTGATGGCCATTGCCCCATCCGGCACGTCTTTGGTCACCACTGTGGCGGTGGCCGTCATCGCCTCATCGCCGACCGTGACAGGGGCGATGAGCATTGTGTTTGATCCAATGAACGTGTCGCGGCCAATGATAGTCTTATGTTTCATCACGCCGTCGTAATTGCAGGTGATGGTGCCCGCGCCGACATTCGTACGCGCGCCGATCTGGGCGTCACCGATGTAGGTCAGGTGATTGACCTTTGCGCCTTCGTCGATAGTGGCGTTCTTGATCTCAACGAAGTTACCGATGTGCACATGTTCGGCCAGTTCCGCACCGGGACGCAGGCGGGCAAAGGGGCCCACGGTTGCGCCACGGCTGACATGGGCACCTTCCAAATGGCTGAAGGCGCGGATGCGTGCACCGGATTCGACGGTGACACCGGGAGCGAAGATCACGTTGGGTTCGATTTCCGCGTCGCGGCCGATAATGGTGTCGAAGGACAGAAACACTGTGTCAGGGGCCTGCATCATCACTCCGTCTTCGATCAGAGCGCGGCGTTTGGAGTGTTGAAACAATGCTTCCGCCGAGGCGAGTTCCAGACGGGAATTGATGCCCAGCGTTTCCGCCTCGTCGCAGGTCACTGCAGTGGCTTTGAGACCGCGCGCATTGGCGATTCCAACAATATCGGGCAGATAGTACTCGCCTGCGGCATTGTCATTGCCGACCGCCCCTAGCAGATCGAACAGCAGGTCCTTGCTGACGCAAACCACACCCGAGTTGCAAAGCGACACCGCGCGTTCGGCCTCTGTTGCGTCCTTGAATTCGACGATCTGCATCAACGCAGAGCCGTCCACGATCAGGCGGCCATACCGGCCGGGGTCGACGGCTTCAAACCCAAGCACCACGACGTCACTTGACGTGCGCGCCGCGATCATTTGTTCGAGGGTTTCCGTGGTGATGAACGGCGTGTCGCCATAGAGCACGATCACATCGCCCTCGAACCCGTCTAACGCTGTCTTTGCCTGTGCGACAGCATGGGCTGTGCCAAGCTGTTCGTCCTGACGCACTGCGATCGCGTCGGCGTCGAAATCCTGTGCAGCTGCTTCGACCAGATCCGCACCGTGGCCTGTAACGACGATGGTGCGCTCGGGCTCCAAGGCCGATGCGGACAGCATGGCGTGGTGCAGCAACGGTGCACCGCCGATCTTGTGCAGGACTTTCGGAAGGTCCGATTCCATGCGGGTGCCCTTGCCTGCCGCAAGAATGACCAATGCTGTGCTCATCAGGTTTCTCTTTGTCTTTTGCCTGTGGTCCTTTTATCGGTCTTGGGGCGTGCCGCAAGGCGCGAGATTTCACACATGGTTGCGACTTGTGACAGGAGACACGCAGTGCGTACGGTAATTTTCGATCTCGACGGCACGCTGGCCGATACAAGTGGCGACCTGATCGCGGCGGCCAACCATTGCTTTGACCAGATGGGATTTGAGACCCGGCTTGATCCGGTCGCGGATGCGGGAACGGCGCTAAGAGGCGGGCGAGCGATGCTGACGCTTGGTCTGGAACGGGCTGGGCAGTATTCCGCCGAACTGGTCGATCAGTACTACTCGGTGCTGTTGTCGGCCTATGGAGATGCGATTGACACCTACACCGTGCTCTACCCCGGCGCGATGGAAGCGGTCGAGGTCCTTAAGTCGAACGGAATGGCGGTGGGTATCTGTACCAACAAGCCCGAAGGCCTTGCAGAGACGCTGATGACACGGCTCGGTGTGCGCGGCGCGTTCGGGTCATTGATCGGGGCGGACACGCTGCCCACCCGTAAACCCGATGCCGCGCCCTACATCGCGGCGGTCGAGCGGGCAGGTGGCATTGTTACACAAAGCTGTCTGATTGGGGACACAGTCACCGACCGCGACACCGCCCGCGCCGTGGGCGTGGCCTGTGTGCTGGTCGGCTTTGGTCCGGCGGGTGGCGATATGGCCGCGCTGGAACCGGATGCGATCATTCAGCATTTCGACGAATTGCCCGAAGTCGCGACGCGGCTGCTGGGTTAGTCCGATCCGTAAAGCGGTACAGTCGACATCGACACTTTGGCCGATCCGTCCGTGAGTTCAGCCGCGTGGGCGATGTAAATCAGCGTCTGGTTCTTCTCGTCGAAGATACGCTTCACTCTAAGCGACTTGAGAACGATCGACCGCGATGCGCGGAATACGTCTTCGCCGTCGTCGTCGCGGTCGATATCGCCGATTGTTATCGGGCCTGTCTGGCGGCAAGAGATTGACGCGTTCGATGGATCCTCAAACCAGTTGCCTTTGCTCAGCCGGTCGATTAGCCCGCGTTCGAAATAGGCGATGTGGCAGGTCACACCCGCCACATCCGGGTCGGCGATGGCTTCGATGATGATGTCATTGCCAACCCAATCAACGCCAACTTCGCCCACCTGTTCGGCCCGCGCTGGGGTCAGTGAAAGCAGGCCAAGAAGGCAGGCGGTTCCCAATCTGGTCATGTGCAGTCCTTAAAAGTGGATTATGCCGTATGTGCCGGTATCGGGTTTGGCATCGGTGACATTCGCCTTGATCGTCTCGAACAGGTATTTGGCGGTGCCATCGGTGGCCCAAATCTCGGCTTCGGATGGAGTGTATTTCATCAATCGAACCGAGTCATCCTCGCGCCCATTGTCAAACCATGCAGCGGCCATCGGTGACCAAAGCTCATCCAGTTTGTCGCTGTCCTGCGACACCGACAGATGCCCTTTGATGGTGCCGTACATGTGGCCCGCCGAATCGCAGAGGTAGATTTTGGCTTCGTCACCAGTTTTCGCGGCCTTGAAGCTGTCGTGATCAGCGGATGTGATGAACCAGATCGCGTCGTCTTCTTGGCGTGCCAAGGGCGCCATCGGCACAGGTGTTCCGTCGCCAGCGCCAAGCAGAATGACGTGAATCTTGCTCATATTGCTCCAGAAAGTATCGGTCAGTGTGGCTGTCATAAAGATGTCCTTTCGCTATTGATGCGGTTCGCTCTCCCAACGCCCGATGCTGCGGACAGTTCCTTGCGCTTGACCTGATGCCGGGGTTTCTCGTAAGATTTGAACAAGTGTTCAATAAATCCGCTTGGGGAGAGGCGAATGTTCAACGCGACCATGCAGTTTGATCTTGGGGAAGACGTCAATTCCCTTCGCGAAATGGTGCATCGCTGGGCGCAGGAGCGGGTGAAGCCGATGGCGGCCGACATCGACCGCACGAACGAGTTTCCGCCCGGACTGTGGACCGAGATGGGGGAACTGGGCCTGCTGGGCATCACCGTCGACGAACAATACGGCGGTGCGGGCATGGGATATCTTGCGCACACTGTCGCGGTGGAAGAGGTCGCGCGGGCGTCGGCCTCAGTGTCGTTGTCCTATGGCGCACATTCCAACCTGTGCGTGAACCAGATCAAACTGAATGGCAGTGACGCGCAGAAAGCCAAGTACTTGCCGGGTCTGATCTCGGGCGAGCATGTGGGTGCATTGGCCATGTCCGAACCGGGTGCCGGGTCGGACGTTGTGTCGATGAAGCTGCGCGCTGAAAAGCGAAATGATCATTACAAGCTGAACGGCAACAAATACTGGATCACCAACGGACCGGATGCGGACACGCTGGTGGTCTATGCCAAGACTGACCCCGATGCCGGGTCCAAGGGCATCACCGCCTTCCTGATTGAAAAGACGATGAAAGGCTTCAGCACCTCCCCGCATTTCGACAAGCTGGGGATGCGTGGATCGAACACCGCCGAGTTGATTTTCGACGATGTCGAAGTGCCGTTCGAGAACGTCTTGGGCGAAGAGGGCCGCGGCGTACGCGTTCTGATGTCCGGTCTGGATTACGAACGTGTGGTGCTTGCTGGGATCGGCCTTGGCATCATGGCCGCATGTCTGGACGAAATCATGCCCTACATGGCCGAGCGCAAGCAGTTCGGCCAGCCTATTGGCAGCTTCCAGCTGATGCAGGGCAAGATGGCGGACATGTATACCGCGATGAATTCCGCGCGTGCGTATGTCTATGAGGTGGCCAAGGCCTGCGACCGGGGCGATGTGACCCGTCAGGACGCCGCCGCCTGCTGCCTTTACGCCAGCGAACAGGCGATGGTGCAGGCGCATCAGGCGGTGCAAGCTATGGGTGGCGCAGGGTTCCTGTCGGACGCGCCGGTGGCGCGCATATTCCGCGATGCCAAGCTGATGGAGATCGGGGCGGGCACCTCCGAGATCCGCCGAATGCTTGTCGGCCGCGAGATGATGGCGGCGATGGGATGAAGCGCAATCCGAAAAGTGGGCACCGGTTTTCGGAATGAATTGCGCGTTGTCAAAAATGCAAAGAGGATCGCGTTGATGACACTGAAAAGCTTGATCCTCTGATGCCGGGCTGGGTCTGGTGGGTGCCTCTTGGGCTTGCCACACTGGTCGGCGCACTCTTGGCGTTCCGCTATGGCTGGATCGCTGCCACGATAACGGAGACAGATGTGATCAATGCGATGGCTTCCCGCTATGTGACCCAAGACGGTGGACCCGGTGCAACAGCTGGCGATTGTGTCGGTCTGGCGGGGCAAGTGGATGGCGCGTGGATCACTGTGCGCTGTGGCCCGCGCGTTTACCATGTGAACCGGTTTGGGCGGCTGATCGCGACCAGCGGAGCCGATGGATTCGAAAGGCCTTCGACATGACGACCCGTCCGATGTTGCGACCTGCCGCTTATGATGCCCTGTGTAAAAGGTTCGACTGGGACCTGCCCACATCGCTGAACATGGCGCATCAGGTGTGCGATGGTTGGGCTGCGACAGAGCCTGACCGTATAGCGATCCTCGAAGTTACGCCCGAGCGGATGCGCAGGGTCACGTATGGCGATCTGTGGTACCGGTCGCGGCAGGTCGAGGTGGCGCTGATCGAACGCGGTGTGATGAAGGGTGACCGGGTCGGCGTGTTGCTGTCGCAATCACCTCTTTGCGCCGCCGCACATATCGCTGCGTGGCGGTTGGGGGCAATTTCGGTGCCGTTGTTCAAGCTGTTCCGCACCGACGCGCTGAAATCCCGGATTGATGATGCGGGGCTGGGTGTTGTTGTGACCGACCTTGAAGGCGTCGTGCAACTGACCGGGCTGGGCGTGGCGACCGTGGCCCGCAGCGATTTGGGGGCGTCATCCGGCACCCGCGCGATTGTTGAGACCGGACCCGAAGATGCAGCGGTGTTGATGTATACGAGCGGCACAACCGGGTCGCCCAAGGGAGCATTGCACGGGCATCGAATGCTGACCGGCCATTTGCCCGGTGTCGAGATGAGCCACGACTTCTTGGGCCAAGATGGCGACGTGATCTGGACCCCTGCGGATTGGGCGTGGATCGGTGGCCTGTTCGACGTGCTCATGCCGGGGCTTGCGTTGGGTGTGCCGGTGGTTGCGGCGCGCATGCCGAAGTTTTCGGTCGAAGAATGCGCAAGGATTTGCCGGGAAGGCACTGTGCGCAATGTATTTTTCCCGCCAACCGCGCTTCGGATGCTCAAGGCAGCGGATGCGCGGATCGACGGCTTGCGGTCGATCGCCAGCGGAGGTGAGCCGCTCGGTGCCGAGATGCTGGCTTGGGGCCGCGAGGCGTTCGGCGTGACCATCAACGAATTTTACGGCCAGACCGAATGCAACATGATCGTGTCGTCTTGTGGCGCGTCCTTCGATGCCGTGCCGGGGTCGATGGGCCGTGCGGTGCCGGGGCATCAGGTGTCAGTGATCGGGCCGGATGGCTTGCCCTGCGAGGGTGAGGGCGACATCGCCGTGCGCCGCGGATCGGCGTCGATGATGCTGGAATACTGGCGCAAACCCGACGCGACCGCCGAGAAGTTCCGGGGCGATTGGATGATCACCGGCGATCGCGGGATCAAGGACGGGGATACCATCACCTTTCTGGGGCGCGAGGACGACGTGATCACCTCAGCGGGTTATCGCATCGGACCGGCTGAGATTGAGGATTGCCTGCTGACCCATCCGGCGGTGGCGACGTGCGGTGTTGTGGGCAAGCCCGACGCGCTGCGCACCGAGATCGTCAAGGCCTATGTGGTTCTTAAAGAAGGCGTTGACGCATCGGTAACAGATCTTCAGTCATGGGTGAAGGATCGCCTTGCAAGCTATTCGTATCCAAGAGAAATCGAGTTTTTGACAGATCTGCCGATGACCGTCACCGGAAAAGTCATCCGCAAGGAATTGAAAGCGCGCGCTGCTCAGGAGGACAAGGCATGAAACGGGGTTTGATGATGGCGGCGCTGCTCTGTGTTCCTCAGGTCGGCACAGCTCAAGAGTTCACGATAGACCAACAAATCGTGCGTGACTGCTTCGAGAATACCGAGATCGGTGCGCTTTATCCCTTCTGTCTTGGAGAGGCGTCCGGCCAGTGTCAGGAACAGCCGGGCGGATCGACCACCATCGGGATTTCAGAGTGTATTCAGGCGGAAACTGCGATGTGGGATGTGCTCCTCAACGAAGAATACAAATGGACACAGATGGCGAATGAAACTGCGGACGAGCAGGGGCTGTCGCAGGTGCTGGACCGCTCTGACGCATTGCGCGATGCACAACGGGCATGGATCGTCTTTCGCGATGCCGATTGTGCGGCACGCTACGCAATGTGGCAGGACGGCACGATCCGAACCATCGTTGGTGCCAATTGCCACCTGACAATGACGGCACAGCGCGCCATCGAATTGCGCGATATGCGAGGGCAATAAGATGAAACTTCGGTCACAGGCGATTGCGTCGTCGGAGCAGTTCAAGGCGAACATTGCCGCGCATGAAGACGCGCTGCGCGTGGTTCGTGAGGCAGCCGATCTTGCGGCTGCAGGAGGTGGAGAACGGTCACGCGAGCGGCATGTCTCGCGGGGCAAGATGCTGCCTCGAGACCGGGTGGCCAACCTGCTCGACCCCGGATCGCCCTTTCTGGAGGTGGGTGCTGTGGCGGCACATGGGCTTTATGACGGGGCGGCCCCTGCTGCCGGGGTGATCGCAGGAATTGGCCGGGTGATGGGCCGTCAGGTCATGGTGGTGTGCAACGACGCCACTGTGAAGGGCGGCACGTATTATCCGATGACCGTCAAGAAACACCTCCGGGCGCAAGAGATCGCGGAAGAGAACCATTTACCCTGCATCTATCTTGTGGATTCGGGTGGCGCGAACCTTCCTCAGCAGGATGAAGTGTTCCCCGACCGCGACCATTTTGGGCGGATTTTCTACAATCAAGCCCGGATGAGCGCCAAGGGCATTGCGCAGATTGCCGTGGTGATGGGGTCTTGCACAGCTGGCGGCGCTTATGTGCCCGCGATGTCGGACGTGACGATCATCGTCAAGGAACAGGGCACGATCTTCCTTGCCGGCCCGCCGCTGGTAAAGGCCGCGACGGGTGAGGTGGTGACAGCCGAAGACTTGGGTGGCGGTGACGTGCACACGCGGCTTTCGGGTGTGGCCGATTATCTGGCCGAAGATGACGGGCATGCGCTTGCCTTGGCGCGGCGTGCCGTTGGGTCTTTGGGGGCAGGGTTGACCTCCGGCCTACGGCAACCGGCAGAAGACCCGGCGTATGATCCGGACGAGATCTTCGGCGTGGTGCCGGGCGACTTGCGCACGCCCTATGATATTCGCGAAGTGATCGCGCGGGTGGTGGACGGATCCTATTTCGACGAATTCAAGCCGCGCTTTGGCGAGACATTGGTGACCGGGTTTGCACATGTTGATGGCTGGCCAGTGGGGATTATCGCCAACAATGGTGTGCTGTTCTCTGAAGCCGCCCAAAAGGGTGCCCATTTCGTCGAGCTGTGTTCGCAGCGCAAGATCCCTCTGGTGTTCCTGCAGAACATCACCGGCTTTATGGTGGGCCGGAAATACGAGAACGAGGGCATCGCGCGGCATGGGGCAAAGATGGTGACGGCCGTGGCCTGTACCTCGGTGCCAAAGATCACCATGCTGGTGGGGGGCTCTTTTGGTGCGGGCAATTACGGCATGGCGGGACGCGCCTATCAGCCGCGCTTTTTGTGGACATGGCCGAATTCGCGCATTTCTGTCATGGGCGGCGAACAGGCGGCGGGCGTTTTGGCGACCGTGAAGCGCGACGCGATGGAGAAGCGCGGCGAGTCGTGGTCGGTCGAGGACGAAGCGGCTTTCAAAAAGCCGACCGTCGATATGTTCGAAGAACAGGCGCACCCGCTCTATGCCTCGGCCCGGCTGTGGGATGACGGGATCGTTGACCCCCGCAAGACTCGGTCGGTGCTGTCTTTGTCGCTGGAGGCGGCGCTGAATGCACCCATCGGGGACACGCGGTTTGGTGTGTTCCGCATGTAATTGGAGGCCAGCCCCCAAACGCAGGTTGACTTGGGGGCCAGCCCCCAAACCCCCGGAGTTTACGGGCAAGATGAAGAGAAGCGGTGGTGCGAGATGTTTGACACGATCCTGATAGCCAACCGGGGCGAGATCGCCTGCCGGGTGATCGACACCTGCCGTCGTCTGGGGGTGCGCACCGTGGCGGTGCATTCGGATGTGGACGCGCAGGCGCGCCATGTCGAGATGGCGGATGTCGCCGTTTCGCTTGGCGGAGCATCGCCTGCGGAGAGCTATCTGCGGGGTGATGCGATCATTGCGGCTGCGCAGGCCACTGGCGCGCAGGCGATCCATCCGGGCTATGGCTTTTTGTCCGAAAACCCGGAATTCGTTGACGCGGTCGAGGCGGCGGGGCTGGTGTTCATCGGGCCTTCGGCCTCGGCAATCCGGGCGATGGGCCTGAAGGACGCGGCCAAGGCGTTGATGGCGGAGGCGGGGGTTCCCGTGGTGCCGGGGTATCAAGGTGTGGATCAATCGCCGGAGTTATTGGCCAAAGAGGCCGAGGCGATTGGCTATCCGGTGCTCATCAAGGCAGTGGCCGGGGGCGGTGGCAAGGGAATGCGACTGGTCGAGGCGCCCAAGGGGTTCGCCGATGCGTTGGCTTCGGCCCAGTCCGAGGCAAAGACCGCCTTTGGCAATCCTCACGTGCTGATCGAGAAATACATCACCAGCCCGCGTCACATCGAGGTGCAGGTCTTTGGGGATGGCGAGACGGCGGTGCATCTGTTCGAGCGGGATTGTTCGTTGCAGCGGCGCCATCAGAAGGTGATCGAGGAAGCTCCCGCGCCTGGGATGACACCCGAGATGCGGGACGCGATGGGCCACGCGGCGGTGCGTGCGGCAGAGGCCATTGGTTACAAGGGCGCGGGGACGGTTGAGTTCATCGTTGATGGGGCGGACGGGCTGCGCCCAGACGGGTTCTGGTTCATGGAGATGAACACGCGCCTGCAGGTGGAGCATCCGGTGACCGAGGCGATCACGGGTGTCGATCTTGTGGAATGGCAGCTGCGTGTGGCGGCTGGCGAGCCTTTGCCCTGTGTGCAAGGCGACCTGACGATCACAGGGCACAGTTTTGAGGCGCGGCTCTACGCCGAGGACGTGCCAGCCGGGTTCCTGCCGGCAACCGGGCGTTTGGCGCATTTGGCTTTTCCCAAGGCTGCGCGGGCCGATACCGGGGTCAGGACGGGGGATGTGATTTCACCGCATTATGATCCGATGATTGCCAAGGTCATTGTGCATGGTTCATCGCGTGCGGTTGCCTTGCGCAAGCTACGGCAGGCTTTGGCGGAGACACAGGTGGCTGGAACCGTCACCAATCTTGCCTTTCTGGGGGCTTTGGCGCGGCACGAGGGGTTCTCGGTTGGTGATGTCGATACAGGGTTGATCGGGCGCGACCTTGCGGCTTTGACAGATGTGCCGGACCTCGCGCCAGCAGTCACCGCGCAGGCGGTTCTGGCGCTGGTTGGTTTGGACCGTGCGCCGCAACCCTTGGACGGTTTTGCGCTTTGGGCTCCGGTGGCGCAGGAGTTGGCAGTGGCGTTTGGTGAGGACATCCTCGGGTGTCTGATTACGACCCGTGGTCCGGGTGAGATCGACGTGGCGGTCAACGGGCAGATCGTGGCGGCGCGTTATGGTGCCAATGGCTGGCGCTTTGATGGGCAACCCGGTGCGGCAGTGTTCGTTGAAGACGGGGTTGCAACGGTGTTTGGAGACCCGACAACAGTGCTGCGCCGTGTTGATCCGCTGGATGTGGAGGCCGGGGCCGGGGCGTCGGGCGATCTGATCGAAGCACCGATGCCGGGATTGGTGCGGCAGGTCTTTGTCAGCGCCGGGGCCACGGTTGCCAAGGGAGACAGGCTGGCCATACTCGAGGCGATGAAGATGGAGCATTCCCTGCTTGCCGCGCGTGACGGTGTTGTTGCCGAGGTCATGGCCCAAGCCGGGTCTCAGGTCGAGGCGGGTGCGGTGCTGATCCGTCTGGAAGAGGAAGAGATATGATCCGATTGCACCATTGCCCTCAGACCCGGTCCATGCGGACGCTTTGGCTGCTCTATGAGCTTGAGGTTGACTTTGAAGTCGTGCTGCATGCCTTCGACAGGTCGTTGCGGGATCCGGAATACCTGTCGTTGTCCCCTGCGGGGCGTGTTCCTGCGCTAGAGATCGACGGCGAGCGGATGTTCGAGACCGGGGCGATCACTGAATATCTGTGTGAGCGGTTCCCGGAGGCGAATATGGGGCGTGGGCCGGATGATCCGGACCGGATGGCCTGGCTGGTCTGGGTGCATTTTGCGGAAACCATCAGCCAGCACGCGGCGGCGCTGACGCAGCAGCATATCATGCTTTATGAGGACGCGATGCGCTCACCGGTTGTGATGAAGCTGGAAGCCGCACGGTTGGGCAAATGTTATGACGCGCTTGAGGCGCGGCTGTCGACGCCGGTGGAAAACCGGGATTATCTGCTGACCAGCGGATTTTCTGCAGCAGATGTGTCGGTTGGACAGGCGATCTATATGGCGCGGCATTTTGCCAAGCTGGGGGGGCATCCGGCGGTGGCCGAATGGTACGAGCGGATCACGGAGCGGCCGGAGTTCCAGAAATCGCTGCCGGAAGCGGGCACCGGGCTTTACGCGCAGGAGTTTTACCCGGCGTGGGAGGCAGCTGGCTGATGTCAGGCCGTGCATATTTGGAAAAAGAAGAAGCAGGGGGATGGCGCGTTGACCGAGCGGGTCGAAATTTTTGAGGTAGGACCGCGCGACGGGTTGCAGAACGAAGCGCGTTTGATCCCGGTCGAAGAAAAGATCGCTCTGGTCGATTGTCTGTCTCTGGCCGGGTTCCGGCGGATCGAATGCGCGAGTTTCGTGAGTCCGAAATGGGTGCCGCAGATGGCGGATTCGGCGGCTGTTTTGGCTGGTATTGCGCGGACACCGGAGGTGTCTTACACGGCGCTCACGCCGAACTTGCGGGGGTTCGAGGACGCGTTGGCCGCCGGGGCCGATGAGGTGGCGATTTTCGGATCGGCATCGGAAGGGTTCTCGAAGGCCAATATCAACGCGACCATTGCCGAGAGCCTTGAGCGGTTTCGGCCGGTGGCCGAAGCTGCCGTGGCTGCTGGAGTGCCGCTGCGGGGCTACGTGTCTTGCGTGGTCGAATGTCCCTATGATGGGGTGGTGGCCCCGGACGCCGTGGCGCGGGTGGTGGCGGCGTTGCGGGACATGGGCTGTTACGAGGTATCTTTGGGTGACACGATCGGACGCGCGACACCTGAAAGCATCGTCGCGATGTTGGATGCTGTATTGCAGGAAATGCCGGCAGAGCGATTGGCGGGGCATTACCATGACACGGGTGGTCTGGCCTGTGACAATGTCGAGGCGTCATTGGGCCTTGGCTTGCGGGTCTTCGATGCGGCGGTCGGAGGTTTGGGCGGTTGTCCCTATGCGCCGGGGGCTGCGGGCAACGTGGCGACCGAGGCTGTGGCGGAGCGGGTGGCTTCGCTGGGGTACGAGCACGGTCTGAACATGGATGTGGTCGCCGAGGCGGCTGCAATGGCGCGGAGGATGCGAGGGTGAGTTTGATCCGGGTTGAGACAGATGCGCGTGGGGTGATGACACTGACGCTGGCGCGCGTCGATAAGCACAACGCGTTGTCGGCGCAGATGATGACCGAGTTGGAAGAGGCGGCGCGGCGCTTGGCCAGTGACCCGTCGGTGCGGGTGGTTGTTCTTGCGGCAGAGGGTAAGACCTTTTGTGCGGGTGGTGATCTGGCGTGGATGCGTGAGCAGTTCGACATGGATGCCGATACGCGCCGGGTGGAGAGCCGCCGGATCGCAACTGTTCTGGGCGCGCTTTATGATCTTCCACAGCCGCTCATTGGTCGGGTGCAGGGCAATGCGCTGGGGGGAGGCGTTGGTCTTGTTTCGGTGTGCGACGTGGCAATCGGGGTCACTGGGGCCAAATTTGGGTTTACGGAAACGCGGTTGGGGCTGATCCCGGCCAATATCGGGCCATATGTGCTCGCGCGGATGGGCGGGACACGGGCCTCGGAGGTGTTCATGTCAGCGCGTGTGTTCGGAGCAGAGGAAGCCGTCCGGTTGAACCTGCTCAGCCGTACGGTCGACCCGGACGGTCTGGACGCCGCCATCGAGGCAGAGGTGCTGCCCTACCTGTCCTGCGCACCGGGAGCTGTGGCCGAGGCCAAGGCTCTGATGCGTGACCTTGCCGGTCGGGTGACGCCGGAGCAGGTGGATCTTGCCATCGACGCTTTGGCGCGCCGGTGGCAATCGGACGAGGCGCGCGAAGGGGTGGGCGCCTTTTTCGACAAGCGAGGGCCAAGCTGGCAATGACAGTTCAGATCGCACATCTTTATGCGACAGCAATGCTCGCGATTGCGTTTTTTCAGGTGGCGCTGATCTTTGGCGCGCCACTGGGTCGGTTTACGCAGGGCGGTCAGCACGAAGGCGCGCTGCCGCTGTCGGGTCGCATCATTGCAGCGGTATCGATCCCTGTGGTGCTGTTGCAGGGATTGGCGATCTTGTCGGCGGCCGGATTTCCGGGGCTGGGCTGGCCGGTCTGGACAGGCTGGGTGGCACTTGCCGTGACGGGTGTAAGTACGGTTCTGAACTGGATCACGCCGTCAAAGCCGGAACGCATGGTCTGGGGACCAATCATGCTGGTCCTGTCGGCGATGGGGTTGGTGGTCATGACGGCCTGAGCCGTCAGACGGCCGTTGTGAGCAGGGACAGAAGAGCGGTGAGATCGTCCTCTTCGCCCAAGGACAGAACTTGGGTTTGGATGTCGAGCGCGCGGGCTTGACCGAGCACCGGTTCCGCGTAGGCGCGGTACTTGGACATGACAATCTCTAGAGACACTGGGTTTTCCGGATCACCAAGGGCTTCGGTCGGGCCAGATCGGAGTTCGCGCCCATCATTCAGAACCAAGGTGACGTCGGCAATTCTCTTGGCCGGAAAGGCTGCGTTGTAGGTATCGCTTTCACGGATCACCATAGATCGGGCGAGGCGTTGAATTTCGGGGTTTGAAAAGCTGGCTTCGTTCACGTCTGCAGGGCCGCAGGTCCCACGCACCATGCCAACGGCGGTTGGAAAAGCGGTGGAGTATTGGGCTTCCTCGGTTGTTTTGGGATCAGTGACTGCCAGTCTGCGGGACTGGTGAAAGGTCGTGATGTCGATCCGGGTGACGTCCCGCGAGGTCAGGCCATGGGTTTGGCGCAGGTTCAGCACGGCTTGCAACGGAGGCTGTGCCCACCGACAAACCGGATAGGCCTTGAAATACTGCTCGGTGATCCGCCAATTACCGCCCAGATCGGCCCACAAGTCAGCGACTTCGCCCTGTTCAACAGTGAGGGCTGGTGCGCCGGTAAACCCATCCTGTGCCAGATAGGCGGCGGTCACACCTGCCATCGCGCCCCAGCCTGATCCGTCCTTGACCATCGTGGGATGGTCGATTGTGCGCATCATCTGGCTGCGCGGACCGTGATATTCGGCGATGCCAATCGCTTCGCGGGTTTTCGATGCGTTCAGGCGCAGCACACGCGCGCCCAAAGCGGCCACAGCCACGGCGATCCACGCGCCGGACGTGTGATAGTCAGTGGCTGTCCTGTGCAGGGCGATCCCGGCGCGGGTGCCGATTTCGTATCCGAGAACCAGAGCCGTCAGGAACTCTTGGGCGTCATGGCGCTGTTCGGCTTGCGACATGGCCAAGAGAGATGGGAAAACGCCGCAGCCGACATGGCCTTTGGTGAGTTTATGGCCGTCATGGGCATCCAGCGCGTCTATGGTCATGCCGCCAGCCAGCGCGGCTCCTGCGGGGCTGACCTCGCGCCCGTCAAAGAGCATACGTGCGCCATCGCCGCCAAAGTGGCGGGCCGCATGGGTGTGGATGATCCGCGACAGCGATGTAGCGCGCCCTCCGGCAGCCACACCGATCAGGTCAAGAAGCCATTGGCGGGCGAAACTGCGGACCTCATCTGGCAGGTCGTGATAAGTCGTTTGGTGCAGGAAATCGTGCAAGGTTGTATTCATGGCAGGGGCTTTCGCGGCATTATGGGGCAAGCCTCTGCACGGCGCTTGGTCTGTCGCGGTCAAAAACGACCTTGGAGGTCATTTGTCCGAGAGTGTGTTGACCTTTCCCCGTGCTCAGGGTTTCGTCCAAGAAAGCCGTAACGAAGGAAACCATATGCCACAGATGTCTCATTCCCGAAGATCGGTCCTGTTGGGGGCGGCGGCGCTTTTGGTTGCACCGAAAAGCGCAGGGGCGCAAAGCGCGCCGCAAATGAATGTCTTCAAAGACCCGAATTGCGGCTGTTGTTCGGCGTGGATCGAAATCCTTGAACAGGACGGTTTCATCATCACCACCGAGGCCCGCACCAGCGGTGGATTGGTGCAGGAAAAGATCAAGCGTGGGATTCCGCGAAACATGGCGTCCTGCCATACGGCGGAAATCGAGGGCTATGTGATCGAAGGCCATGTGCCGCCCCGGGACATTCGCAAACTGCTGGCCGAGCGCCCCGATGCCATCGGGCTTGCGGTGCCGGGGATGCCGTTTGGATCGCCGGGGATGGGGCCTGAAAGCCAGCGCGAGGCGTATGAGGTCCACTTGATCCTTCGGGATGGAGCCACAGAGGTCTATACACACTACGACGCAGCAGCCTGACGGATTTGCGGGAGTTCGCCAGCGCGTGCACGGCCTGTGACCCTGCATGAGACACGAGACTCATTTTTCGCAATACAAGCGGACGCGGAGGTGTTCGTGCTCAGTGATCTGGCAGATGCCGCGACGCAACGGCGCGGTCGGGTCGGGTCGTCAGTGCCGCCCAATTGCCGCATGTCCCTAGAAACAGGGGCAAAATCCCCATGATCCATCTGTTTTCACGCAAATATTCGTTGCGTGTAAGATGTTGCCCTGCGGTTGACCCTTGGCAGAGACGGGAGTAGATCAGCCCCAAGTCAACCTCGCCACTTGACGGCGCGTCTTGGTGCGCGATGGGAAAAGGAGCCTCGTCTTGGAAGACATGCTGCGGGAATACCTGCCAATCCTCGTATTTTTGGCCATAGCCATCGGATTGGGCCTTGTCCTGATCCTTGCTGCCGTGATCATCGCGGTGCGCAACCCGGACCCTGAAAAGGTGTCAGCCTATGAATGCGGGTTCAACGCGTTCGACGATGCCCGGATGAAGTTCGATGTACGCTTTTATCTCGTGTCGATCCTCTTCATCATTTTCGATCTGGAAATTGCCTTCCTCTTCCCGTGGGCGGTGGCCTTTCAAGACATTAGTATGACCGGCTTCTGGTCGATGATGGTGTTCTTGGGTGTTTTGACCATCGGTTTTGCCTATGAGTGGAAAAAAGGAGCGCTGGAATGGGAGTGATGGCTGGCGCGAATACCGCAGGGGCGGACAAGGAACACGCAACGCAGGCGCTCAATGCGCAGCTTGCGGACAAGGGGTTCCTTCTGACGTCGACCGAAGACATCATCAACTGGGCGCGTACCGGATCGCTGCACTGGATGACCTTTGGTCTGGCCTGCTGTGCGGTCGAGATGATGCACACCTCGATGCCGCGCTACGATCTTGAACGGTTCGGGACAGCACCGCGCGCATCGCCGCGCCAGTCGGACCTTATGATTGTCGCAGGCACGCTGACCAACAAGATGGCGCCAGCCTTGCGCAAGGTCTACGACCAGATGCCCGAGCCGCGTTACGTGATCTCGATGGGGTCCTGCGCCAATGGTGGTGGGTACTATCACTATAGCTATTCCGTCGTGCGCGGCTGTGACCGGATCGTGCCGGTTGACGTTTACGTGCCGGGCTGCCCGCCGACAGCGGAAGCGCTGCTTTACGGCATCATGGCGCTGCAACGGAAGATCCGCCGGACAGGGACAATTGTACGATGAGTGAAGCCCTCAACGAACTTGGCCAGCATCTTGAGCTCAAACGCACAGATTGCGTGATTGCATGGGACGTGACCCATGGTGAATTGAACGTCGATGTGGCGCCGTCGAATATCGCGGGGTTTGTCGAATTTCTGAAGACCGACAATACCTGCAAGTTCTCGTCGCTGGTGGACATCACGGCGGTGGATTACCCGGATCGCCCCAAGCGGTTCGACGTGGTCTACCACTTCCTGTCGATGTACCAGAACCACCGCATCCGTTTGCGGGTCAGCATCCGCGAAGACGAAATGGTGCCGTCGATCACCGATGTGCATCCCAGCGCCAACTGGTTCGAACGCGAAGTGTTCGACATGTTCGGCATTCTGTTCTCGGGCCATCCGGATCTGCGCCGCATCCTCACGGATTACGGCTTCCGCGGCTATCCCCTGCGCAAGGACTTTCCGACCACGGGTTACACCGAAGTGCGCTACGACGAAGAGAAAAAGCGCGTGGTGTACGAGCCGGTGAGCCTTGTTCAGGAGTACCGGCAGTTCGATTTCATGTCCCCATGGGAAGGCGCGCAATATGTGCTGCCGGGTGACGAAAAGCAGGACGCCAAAGCATGATGGGAGGCGGCGGTGGTTTTCTGTGGTTCTTGGTTATCGGCGTGTTGATCGTCGTGCCCTTCTGGAAGCTGCTGCCTCGTTACGGTCTGCCCAGCTGGGCGGCGCTTTTGACGATTTTCCCGCTGGTCGCCTTGGTCTTTCTCTGGATCATGGCGTTCAAGTCGGATGAGGCAGGGCGGGGCTGATATGGACGCCAGCGCGGCAACCAAAATGCGGACGTTCGACGCGGTTTTCGCGCAGGCTGTGGCGTATTCTGAAGCGGTTTACTACGCACGCGCGGATGTGTTTGCGGATATGTGCCACGACCAATTCAGCATGACGCTGGTGAATGATGACGGCACGACCCAGCATTGGGACAAGGCGGCGTATCTGGAGCGGGTGTCGGGACGGACAGCGTTCAGTGGTGACGCGTCCTACGAGATACTGGGCGTGGATGTCAGCGGCGACTGCATGGCGCGTGTGCATCTTTGGGTGGATGTTCCCCCAGCCCGCTACGAAGATCACCTTGGGTTCGTCCTCACGGATGGATCATGGAAACTGTTGACCAAAGTATTCCGGACGGCGGCCCGTCTGGATGCAGCGGAATGAGGAGAGCATGATGGACGGCTCCAAATTCGACGACGGAAGTATCGACGCGGTCTCTGGCGAACAGAGCATCCGCAACTTCAACATCAACTTTGGCCCACAGCACCCTGCGGCGCACGGTGTTTTGCGCCTTGTTCTTGAGCTGGACGGCGAAATTGTAGAACGCTGCGACCCGCATATCGGCCTGCTGCACCGTGGCACCGAAAAGCTGATGGAAAGCCGGACATATCTGCAGAACCTGCCGTATTTCGACCGGCTGGATTATGTGGCGCCGATGAACCAGGAACATGCATGGTGCTTGGCGATCGAACGCCTCACGGGCGTGGAGGTGCCGCGTCGTGCGTCGCTGATCCGGGTGCTCTATTCCGAGATTGGCCGTGTTCTGAACCACCTGCTCAACGTCACCACACAGGCGATGGACGTGGGCGCGCTGACGCCGCCGCTTTGGGGTTTTGAAGAGCGCGAGAAGCTGATGGTGTTCTACGAGCGGGCCTGTGGAGCGCGTCTGCACGCCGCGTATTTCCGCCCCGGCGGGGTACATCAGGATCTGCCCGGCGATCTGATTGACGATATCGACCAGTGGGCAGATGAATTCCCGCGCGTTCTGGGGGATATCGACGGCCTTCTGACCGAAAACCGCATCTTCAAGCAACGTAACGCTGATATCGGCGTCGTGACCGAAGAGGAAATCCTTGAATGGGGTTTCTCAGGTGTGATGGTGCGTGGATCGGGTCTTGCATGGGATTTGCGCCGCTCGCAGCCTTACGAATGCTATGACGAGTTCGACTTCCAGATCCCGGTGGGCAAGAACGGCGATTGCTATGATCGCTACCTTGTCCGCATGGAAGAGATGCGTCAGTCACTGAAGATCATCAAGCAGGCCATCGAAAAGCTGCGCGCGCCCGAAGGGCAGGGTGATATCCTTGCCCGTGGTAAGGTCACGCCGCCGAAACGGTCCGAGATGAAGACCTCGATGGAAGCGCTGATCCACCACTTCAAACTCTATACCGAAGGTTTCCATGTGCCCGAGGGCGAGGTGTATGCCTGCGTCGAGGCCCCCAAGGGTGAATTCGGCGTCTACCTTGTGGCGGATGGCAGCAACAAACCCTACCGCGCCAAGCTGCGTGCGCCAGGTTTCTTGCACCTGCAAGCGATGGACCATGTGGCCACGGGTCACCAACTGGCCGACGTGGCCGCCATCATCGGTACGATGGATGTCGTGTTCGGAGAGATTGACAGATGACAGCACGGTTCTTTGCTCCTTTGGCAGGTTTGGGCCTGCTTGCTGCCTGTGCCATGCCACCCGAAGGCGTGACGCCGGTTGATCTGGTCGCCTTCGATGAGGCGGTTGCCTCAATCGGTTGTGATCTGGTCGGCGAAAGCGACTACCTGCCAGTGGAACTCCAGACCGGGCTGACGCGCGAGCAGGTGATCCAGACCGCCGCCTTCCGGGTCGCCTCGGAACAGGCTGTGAAACTTGAGAACGGCGGTGTTCGCCTGATCACAGGGAGCTGCGCACCGGAATGATCCGTTTGGCTGTCATAGCTGTTCTGGCCTGTGCCGGACCTGCTGCGATGGCCTTTGAGCCGGGACAGTCGGATTATGTGTTTTCCTCTGATATGAGCGCGCAGGGTTTTGCGCCGTTTGGAACGGGCGGGTCCGGCAACACGCTGTATGGCATGGCCAACGGCTCTGACATCTACCTTTGCTTTCTCTTCGACACACCCGAGAATCAAGCCACGCGACAAACTGCGCTTCTTGCGGAACTGGCTGGAACTGCCAAGAGCCGCACCATACCGAACATTCCCGTTGTCTGTGTGATGACGCAATAGGAACCGACATGCTACGACGCCTTCATTCCGAACAACCCGCAAGCTTTGCTTTCACTCCTGCGAACCAGGCGTGGGCCGAAGCACAGATCACCAAGTATCCCGAAGGCCGTCAGGCCAGCGCGATCATTCCGCTGTTGTGGCGCGCGCAAGAGCAGGAAGGCTGGCTGACCCGTCCGGCGATCGAAGCGGTCGCGGACATGCTTGGTATGGCGTATATGCGGGCGCTTGAAGTGGCGTCTTTTTACTTCATGTTTCAGTTGCAACCCGTTGGCTCTGTTGCGAATATCCAGATTTGCGGCACCACGTCCTGCATGATCTGCGGTGCCGAAGATTTGGTTGCGGTCTGCAAGGAAAAGATCGCGCCGAAGCCGCACACTCTGTCGGCGGACGGCAAGCTGACATGGGAAGAGGTCGAGTGCCTTGGTGCCTGTGCAAACGCGCCGATGGCGCAGATCGGCAAAGATTACTATGAAGACCTGACCGCTGCGCGGTTCGCAGAGATCCTTGACGAACTGGTTGCGGGCGAAGTGCCGGTTCCCGGTCCGCAGAATGGGCGGTATGCGGCCGAGCCGAAATCCGGCCTCACCAGCCTGACCAATTTCGAAAGTGGTCGTCATAAGTACAATGCGTCGGTGCAGCTGGCCACCGACATTGGTGATACGGTCAAACGGATCGACGGGACCGAAATTCCGCTGTTGCACCCTTGGGGTGACGCAGGCGGGCGTCCGCAGACCGTGGCCAAGGCCGCCAATGACGTGACCACGCCGTCGCGCCCCGCAGCAGAGGCCGCGCCCAAGCCGGAAAACGCACCTTCGCCGGATGCGGCGTCGATGGTGAAACCATCCTCCGAACTGGCTGGCGAGACCGAGCTGGCTGCGCGCAAGGGCACGTGGAAATACGCCAAGGCGACAACCGCCAAGCAGGTCGAGCGTGAAGAGCCGTCGACCCCTGCACCCGAGGCCGCTGAGGGACCGGGCACCAAGCCCGAGACCCTGACGGAAGCGCGTGACGGGCAGGGCGATGACCTGAAGCGGATCAAGGGCATCGGTCCCAAGCTGGCCGAATTGTGCAACCGCCTAGGATTTTTTCATTTTGATCAGATCGCAGGCTGGACCGCAGACGAGGTGGCTTGGGTTGATCAGAACCTTGAAGGGTTCAAGGGCCGCGTGTCCCGCGATAATTGGGTCGAACAGGCCAAGACACTTGCCTCAGGCGGCGAGACAGAGTTTTCTGCACGTGTCAAGAAAGGTGATGTTTACGACAAGTAACATCTGAACACGGACAGGGAGAGTACGAATGCAAAAAGAGAATTCTGGCTTCGGTTGCCAAATAGGATCATGGGCCTTGGCCGCAGGGGTGGGGCTTCTTGTCTTCATCTTGCTGATCGTCATTGGAGGCTGGGGCCTGATCGGGTCCATCTTCATGGCTGGTCTGGCATTCGCTGTCCTGGGACTCGCGTTCAGCTGGATTTTCTGTCGTGACCTGCCTGCCGCGCGCGGCCCCGGAAACATTGATGCTGCGAGCGTGCGTGAGACGTCCGCATCTGCACCAAAGGCAGCGGCCCCCAAAGCGGCATCGCCGAATGCACCGCCGGTCTCTGTGCCGCCAGCGCCGATTGCGGACGAGAGCACCAGCCCGGCCAAAGCCGCGCCGGTTGGTTCCTCCGCACCTGCCGCTGCGGCCTCTGCTCCCGCAGCACCTGCGCCCGCCGCAAGCCCCAAGGAAACCGTTCAGGCCGCAAGTGCACAAGCCGATGCAGAAGCCGGCGCACAAGTGAAACCTTCGACGCCTCTGGCTGGTCAGGACGAGCTTGCTGCGAAGAAGGGTGAATGGAAATACGAGTCCGAAGCCAAAGCTCCGGCGAAGAAAGCCGCTGCAAAATCGGCCCCCGCAGCTGAGGCAACCCCCGATTTTGATGGCGACGGAAAAGCCGAAGGCAGCGACGAGGGCACCAAGCCCGCCACCCTGACTGCGGCCCGCGAAGGCGGCCCGGACAACCTTAAGGAAATCAAGGGTGTGGGGCCGAAGATGGAAAAGATGCTTCACTCTATGGGCTTTTTCCATTTTGACCAGATTGCCAACTGGACCGCTGATGAAGAGGCTTGGGTGAATGCCAACCTCGAAGGGTTCAAAGGCCGCGTGTCGCGTGACAATTGGGTCGAACAAGCGAAAATTCTCGCCTCTGGCGGGGAGACAGAATTCTCCAAGCGCGTCGATGACGGTGATGTGTACTGACGGGGATTGAGACCAGACCATGAGCCGGGATTCAGACGAGGCACGAAAAGGACGGCGTATTGCGCTTTTGATCGCCGCAATCGGCCTCTTCTGGATCTTGGTGACCGCCATCGGATCCCAATATGGCTGGAGCCAACGAGTTCGGGCGCTGTTCGACCTCGCAGCGATGGCGGGGTTCGGGGCAGGACTTTGGATGACATACCAACTCTGGCGTGCGCGCCAGGCTGACAAGGATTAAGCAATGCTGAGCGATCAGGACCGGATCTTTACCAATATCTACGGGATGCACGACCGGACCCTCAAGGGTGCGCAGGCGCGTGGCCATTGGGATGGCACGGCCAAGCTGATTGAAAAGGGCCGGGATTGGATCATCGACGAGATGAAGGCCTCGGGCCTGCGGGGCCGGGGGGGCGCTGGCTTCCCGACGGGTCTCAAGTGGTCGTTCATGCCTAAGGAAAGTGATGGCCGCCCAAGCTATCTCGTTGTGAACGCAGATGAATCCGAGCCGGGCACCTGCAAGGACCGCGAGATCATGCGCCATGATCCGCACACTCTGGTCGAAGGCTGCCTGATCGCGTCTTTCGCGATGCAGGCGCATGCTTGCTACATCTACATTCGCGGCGAATACATCCGCGAAAAAGAAGCCCTGCAGAACGCCATCGACGAGGCATACGATGCCGGGCTTGTCGGTAAGAACGCGTCTGGATCGGGATGGGATTTCGATATCTACCTGCACCACGGCGCGGGTGCCTATATCTGCGGTGAAGAAACCGCGCTGCTGGAAAGCCTGGAAGGCAAAAAGGGTATGCCGCGCATGAAGCCGCCATTCCCGGCGGGGTCGGGGCTCTATGGCTGCCCGACCACTGTGAACAACGTCGAATCCATTGCCGTTGTGCCGACCATTCTGCGTCGGGGCGGCGAATGGTTCTCGGGCTTTGGCCGCCAAAACAATGCAGGCACCAAACTGTTTGCGATTTCGGGTCATGTGAACAACCCGTGTGTTGTTGAAGAGGCCATGTCGATCTCGTTTGAAGAACTGATCGAAAAGCATTGCGGCGGCATTCGCGGCGGTTGGGACAACCTCAAAGCCGTAATCCCCGGCGGGTCGTCCGTGCCCTGCGTGCGCGGTGAAAACATGCGCGATGCGATCATGGATTTCGACTATCTGCGAGGTGAGCTTGGTTCTGGCCTTGGCACCGCAGCGGTCATCGTGATGGACAAGGAGACCGACATCATCAAGGCGATCTGGCGTCTGTCCAAGTTCTACAAACACGAAAGCTGCGGCCAGTGTACGCCCTGCCGCGAAGGCACAGGGTGGATGATGCGCGTCATGGATCGTCTTGTGCGCGGCGAGGCTGAGGTCGAGGAGATCGACATGCTGTTCGACGTGACCAAGCAAGTCGAAGGACACACCATTTGTGCGCTTGGCGATGCGGCGGCCTGGCCGATCCAGGGTCTGATCAAGAACTTCCGCGATGAGATCGAGGACCGCATCAAGGCGCAGAAAACCGGCCGCGTCAGCGCGGTTGCGGCGGAGTAGGCGGCAAGCCGTTTCGAAACGGCCTAATCACGTGGTTTGAAAACCGTGTTGTTAGGCCATCCGAACGGTCTTTAAGAAAGGCGCGTCAACGCGCCTTTTTTCGTTTCAAAGGCCATTGACCATGCTCGGGGGTTGCAAGCGTGCCGCGTCTAAGCGCATGGTGCGGCAAGACATTCCAAGGGGTAGCTCCATGAAAGCTGGTTGGCTCTGTGCATCGGTCTTGTGTCTGCTTGCGGCTTGCGGGCGGGGCGATTTGGACACCGTGACCTATGACGGCGCGCGGTTCGGTGGCGATTTGCGGTCCGAACGCAGCGACCGCGCGGGATTTGTCGCGCGCGGCGGTCCCGCTTCGGTCAGCCTTGAGGGCGCAAAACAAGCCGCAACCTATCAGGTCGTCCAGCACTGCATCGCCTATCTGGGCAGTTCGGATGTGACATGGATCAACGGTCCCGATGTTCCGGATGATCAACTGGTGATCGAAGATGACCGCGTTGTCCTTACCGGGCGCTGTTTTGAGCCATAAATCGCTGAAATTTCAAAAGGTGTGGCGCTTGATATTGAATAGCCGTCGCGTGCGCCCCCATATTTACCACAGACCAACCTGAGTGATCCGATGCGACTTTTGACGGCCCTATTGATTGCGAGTCTCTCCTTTTCTGGCGCGGCATTTGCCAAGCCGGCACTGCGGGATGTGGCGGAAATCGACGACGCGTTGATGCATGTGGCGATTGCCGATGCGATCCGGAAGTCCTGCAACGATATCAATGCCCGCCTGATCCGCGCCTATTCAGAACTCACGCGGTTGAAATCTCTGGCCCGTGATTTGGGCTATACCGACGACGAGGTGGAAGCCTACGTCACCTCCAAAGCTGAAAAAGCCCGGATGAAGGTCAAGGCCGAACAGTACTTGCAGGCAAACGGCGTGCGTCCGGATGACATCCCGGCTTTGTGCCGGTTTGGGCAAGAACAAATTCAGGCCCAGACCGTGATCGGGCAGTTGCTCAGATAAGCCTCTGACAGCGTTGGCCTTGCGGCATTTTGTGCAGGTGCAGCAAAATGCGCCCCGCGTCGATATTTCACCGCAACTTTTTGCCTGAAGATCTGGCCTAATCCAACAAGCCACGTTAGAAGGCGGGCGACGTCAGCCGATCGCCTGTTTGCCACGGCATCGACTGCGCCAGCCAAATGGGAACAAAGGGCTCGGGCATGTCTGACTTGCGCAAGATCATCATTGATGGGAACGAAGTTGAAGTAGAAGGCGCGATGACGCTGATTCAGGCTTGTGAACAAGCCGGGATCGAGGTGCCGCGCTTCTGCTATCATGAACGTCTTTCCATCGCTGGCAACTGCCGGATGTGTCTTGTCGAAGTGGTCGGTGGCCCGCCCAAACCTGCCGCAAGCTGCGCGATGCAGGTCAAGGATTTGCGCCCCGGACCCGAAGGTCAGCCGCCGGTGGTCAAGACCAACAGCCCGATGGTGAAAAAGGCGCGCGAAGGGGTGATGGAGTTCCTGCTCATCAACCACCCGCTGGATTGCCCAATCTGCGATCAGGGTGGCGAATGTGACCTTCAGGATCAGGCGATGGCTTACGGCGTCGATTTCAGCCGCTTCCGCGAACCCAAGCGCGCGGTCGAGGATCTGGATCTTGGCCCGCTCGTTGAAACCCACATGACGCGCTGCATTTCCTGCACCCGCTGTGTCCGTTTCACGACCGAGGTCGCGGGGATCAGCCAGATGGGCCAGACAGGCCGGGGCGAAGACAGCGAAATCACGTCTTATCTTGGTGAGACGCTCAATTCCAATATGCAGGGCAATATCATCGACCTGTGCCCGGTGGGTGCTCTGGTGTCCAAGCCCTACGCCTTCACCGCCCGTCCGTGGGAATTGACCAAAACCGAATCCATCGACGTGATGGACGCGCTTGGGTCCAACATTCGCGTCGATACCAAGGGTCGCGAAGTGATGCGGTTCCTGCCGCGCAACCATGACGGCGTGAACGAAGAGTGGATTTCCGACAAAACCCGCTTTGTCTGGGACGGTCTGCGCCGTCAGCGTCTGGACAAGCCCTACATCCGCGAGAATGGCAAGCTGCGTCCTGCATCTTGGCCTGAGGCACTGACCAAAGCTGCCGAAGCGATGAAGGGCAAGAAGGTTGCTGGTCTGGTGGGCGATCTCGCCCCAACCGAAGCTGCCTATGCGTTGAAAGCACTGATCGAAGGGCAGGGCGGGAACGTCGAATGCCGCACCGATGGCGCAAAGCTGCCTGCGGGTAATCGGTCGGGTTATGTCGGCACTGCAGCTATCGAAGATATTGATACAGCGGACATGATCCTGCTGATCGGCACCAACCCGCGCGAAGAAGCGCCGGTGCTGAACGCGCGGATTCGCAAGGCCTGGGCGGCGGGTGCCAAAGTTGCCCTTATCGGAGAGCCGGTCGATCTGACCTATGACTATATTCACCTTGGCACAGGCCGCGATGCGCTGGCCAAGCTGGCCGAGATGGATCATTCCGATAAGCATGGTGTACCGGGTGTGATGATCATCGGCCAAGGCGCGTTGCGCGAGGTTGATGGCGCAGCTGTTCTAGGGACAGCGATGAAAACCGCCGAGGCGGGACAGTCGAAATTCCTGGTTCTGCACACCGCAGCCGGTCGCGTTGGTGCGATGGATGTGGCGTGCACCACCGAAGGCGGCATGGACAAAGCCATTGATGGCGCAGAGGTGATCTACAACCTCGGCTCGGACGAGGTCGACATCGCTGCTGGGCCTTTCGTGATCTACCAAGGCAGCCATGGCGACCGCGGTGCACACCGCGCCGACATCATCCTGCCGAGTGCCGCCTATACCGAAGAGCAGGGCCTCTTTGTCAACACCGAAGGCCGCCCGCAATTGGCGCTTCGTGCCGGGTTCGCTCCGGGTGAGGCCAAGGAAAACTGGGCGATCCTGCGGGCGTTGTCTGCAGAACTGGGTGCCACGCTTCCCTTCGACAGTCTTGCGCAACTGCGTCAGGCGCTGGTCAAGGACGTGCCGCATCTGGCGATGGTTGACCAAGTTCCTGAGAACGAGTGGCAGGCCGAGCCCGCGGGCAAGTTGGGCGATGCGGATTTCCGCAATGCCATTCAGGATTTCTATCTGACCAATCCGATCGCGCGGGCAAGCAGTTTGATGGCGGAACTCTCTGCGGGGGTCAAAGCCCGCAAGGACACCAAGATCGCGGCGGAGTGAACGGGGTGCGCCATCTGGCGGTCATAACACCTGTTGCGCTGGCGATGGCGGGCGGTTTGTCCGGCTGTGATGCAGCCCAGCCAACCGTGACGCGGTTTTCGCCGAATTACGAGGGCGTGGAAACCGCATTGCTGGACGGTGATCTGGTGCGGTTCGAGGTTGAGATGCGCGGTGCGCGCGGGCCGTCGGATGTTGAGGATTATGCCGAATGCGCTGCGGCGCAATACGCGCTGATCCGGGGTTACGGGTTTGCGCGGCATTTGCGCACAAATGTATACGAAGAGGCTGGCCTCTGGCGAGGAGATGCGGTTTACACCATCTCGCCGGCGCTGCCCCGTGGGGTGCGGACCATCGACGCCGAAGTCGTGACCGCCTCCTGCGTTGAAAACGGAATACCGATGGTTTGAGGACGTGATGGCTGACTTCTTTACCACCCCCCTAGGGATCGGCGTGATCATCGTCGCACAGTGTCTTGCGGTACTGGGCTTTGTGATGGTCAGCCTTCTCTTCCTCGTCTATGGCGACCGGAAAATCTGGGCAGCCGTCCAGATGCGGCGCGGACCGAACGTGGTCGGCGCTTACGGCCTGCTGCAAACCGTGGCCGACGCGCTGAAATATGTCGTCAAGGAAGTGGTTGTGCCTGCGGGTGCCGACAAGCCGGTGTTCATGCTCGCCCCGATGACCAGTTTCGTGCTGGCGATGGTGGCTTGGGCGGTGATCCCGTTCAATGACAGCTGGGTTCTGTCAGACATCAACGTGGCGATCCTGTTCGTTTTTGCCGTGTCCTCGCTTGAGGTGTACGGCGTGATCATGGGGGGATGGGCGTCGAACTCCAAGTATCCGTTCCTTGGCTCGCTGCGGTCTGCCGCGCAGATGATTTCCTACGAAGTGTCGCTGGGTCTGATCATTATCGGCATCATCATCTCAACCGGATCGATGAATTTTGGTGACATCGTGCGGGCACAGGATGGGGATTACGGGTTTTTCTCGTGGTACTGGCTGCCGCATTTCCCGATGGTGTTCCTGTTCCTGATCAGTGCCTTGGCTGAAACCAACCGCCCACCGTTCGACCTTCCCGAAGCGGAATCTGAACTGGTTGCGGGCTATCAGGTGGAATACTCATCCACGCCGTTCCTGCTGTTCATGGCGGGGGAATACATCGCCATCTTCCTGATGTGCGCGCTGATGAGCCTGTTGTTCTTCGGTGGCTGGCTGTCGCCCATTCCTGGGCTGCCGGATGGTGCGCTGTGGATGGTCGGCAAGATGGCGTTCTTCTTCTTCATCTTCGCGATGGTGAAGGCGATCACGCCCCGTTACCGCTACGACCAGCTGATGCGCATTGGTTGGAAAGTGTTCCTTCCGTTCAGCCTTGCGTGGGTGGTCTTCGTGGCGTTTGCAGCGAAATTCGACTGGTTCTGGGGCGCATTCGCGCGCTGGGTATAAGGAGAGCAACGATGACGCAGATCGACTACGGACGCGCCGCCAAGTACTTCTTGTTGCAGGACTTTTATCAGGGCATGAAGCTTGGTCTAAAGTACTTCTTCGCGCCTAAGGCAACGCTGAACTACCCACATGAAAAGGGGCCTTTGTCCCCACGTTTCCGCGGCGAACATGCGCTGCGTCGCTATCCGAATGGTGAAGAGCGCTGCATCGCCTGCAAACTGTGCGAGGCGATCTGCCCGGCGCAGGCGATCACCATCGATGCCGAACCCCGCGACGACGGCTCGCGCCGCACGACGCGCTATGACATCGACATGACCAAGTGCATCTATTGCGGCTTCTGCCAAGAGGCGTGCCCGGTGGATGCGATTGTCGAAGGCCCGAATTTCGAGTTCTCGACCGAGACCCGCGAAGAGCTTTACTACGACAAGGCCAAGCTCTTGGACAACGGCGACCGCTGGGAAGCCGAGATCGCGCGCAACCTCGAACTGGACGCGCCGTACCGATGAGCGACGCCAAAACCCCATTCGAGCTGATGATGCAGCAGGCGCAGGAGATGGCGAAGGCCTTCAATCCGGCGCTGTCGTCATTCGACCCCAAGGGGTTTGAAAAGATGTGGCCGACCATGCCGAAAGACGCCATGGAGATGTGGTTCGGCAAGGGGATCAGCAAAGATGGGCTGGATGCCAAGACGCGGCTGCTGCTGACGTTGGCTGGTCTGACAATGCAAGGCGCGCAGGCTGATACGCAAGTGCGCATGACCGTGCGCCACGCTTTGGCCGCAGGTGCCACCAAAGACGAGATTGCCGAGACCATCGCACAGATGTCGATGTTCGCCGGTATACCCGCCATGACCCGCGCGATGGAACTTGCGCGGGATGTCATGGAAGACGACAAAAAGGATGACGAGACATGAGCGTCTTTGCCTTCTACCTCTTTGCCATTTGCACCATTGCGGGTGGGCTGTTCACGGTCATCAGCCGCAATCCCGTACATTCAGTGCTGTGGCTGATCCTCGCCTTTCTGTCCTCTGCCGGGTTGTTTGTGCTTCTGGGCGCGGAATTCGTGGCGATGCTTCTGGTGATCGTCTACGTGGGCGCGGTGGCGGTTCTGTTCCTGTTCGTCGTGATGATGCTTGATGTGGATTTCGCCGAACTGAAGGCCGAGATGGCGCGGTATGTGCCACTGGCGTTGCTGTTTGGGGTCATCATCCTGATGCAATTTGCGCTGGCGTTTGGCGCATGGGAAAGCAACGCAGCGGCCGAGGGGCTGCGCGCGCAGGTGGTTCCGGTAGACCGACACAACACCGAAGCGTTGGGCATGATCCTCTACGATCAGTATTTTCTGCTCTTCCAGCTTGCGGGTCTGATCCTGCTGGTGGCGATGATCGGTGCGATTGTCCTCACACTGCGGCACCGGTCGGACGTCAAGCGTCAGAACGTGCTGGCGCAGATGTACCGCGATCCGGCCAAGGCGATGGAACTGAAAGACGTGAAGCCCGGTCAGGGCCTGTAAAGATACGCAGCCCCGATCCGATTGGGGCGCTTTGACAAAGAAAACGACGGGGCACACCCCGGAGGGACGTGATGATAGGACTTGAGCATTACCTGACAGTGGCAGCCGTGCTGTTCGTGATCGGGATTTTCGGGCTGTTCCTGAACCGCAAGAACGTAATCATCCTGCTGATGAGCATCGAATTGATGCTGCTCGCGGTGAACATCAACCTTGTCGCGTTCTCGAGCTTCCTTGGCGATCTGGTGGGGCAGGTGTTCACCTTGTTTGTCCTCACGGTCGCTGCCGCCGAAGCGGCCATCGGCCTTGCGATCCTCGTCTGTTTCTTCCGCAACCGTGGCTCTATCGCGGTTGAAGATGTCAACGTGATGAAGGGCTGACGATCATGGAAACGCTTATTCTGTTTTCCCCGCTGGTCGGCGCCATTCTGTGTGGCTTTGGCTGGAAATTCATCGGAGAGACTGCCGCGCAATGGGTGGCCACGGGCCTTCTGTTCTTTGCCTGTGTGCTTTCGTGGATCGTCTTCCTGACCCATGACGGCGTCACCGAGACCATCAACATTCTGCGCTGGATTGAATCCGGTACGCTGAGTACCGAATGGGCGATCCGTCTGGACCGTCTGACGGCGACCATGCTGATCGTCGTGACCACCGTGTCGGCGCTCGTGCATTTGTATTCGTTTGGCTACATGGATCACGACCCGCAGTGGAAAGAGGGCGAAAGCTACAAGCCGCGCTTTTTTGCCTACCTGTCGTTCTTTACCTTCGCCATGCTGATGCTGGTCACATCGGACAACCTTGTTCAGATGTTCTTTGGCTGGGAAGGCGTGGGCGTCGCGTCCTACCTGCTGATCGGTTTCTATTACCGCAAGCCATCGGCCAATGCCGCTGCGATCAAGGCGTTCGTGGTCAACCGGGTGGGTGACTTTGGCTTCGCACTGGGTATCTTCGCGCTGTATTTCCTTGTCGACAGCATTCGCTTTGACGACATCTTTGCAGCCGCGCCGACGCTTGCGGAAACGCAGCTGTCCTTCCTGTGGACCGAATGGAACGCGGCCAACCTGATCGCCTTCCTGCTGTTCATCGGCGCAATGGGCAAATCGGCACAATTGTTCCTGCACACATGGCTGCCGGACGCGATGGAAGGCCCGACGCCTGTGTCGGCATTGATCCACGCGGCAACCATGGTGACGGCGGGCGTGTTCCTTGTCTGCCGCATGTCGCCACTGATGGAGTTTGCGCCTGAAGCGATGATGTTCGTGACCTTCCTTGGCGCGTCGACTGCCTTTGTCGCGGCGACCATCGGCTTGGTGCAGACCGATATCAAACGCGTGATCGCGTATTCGACCATGTCTCAGCTGGGGTATATGTTCGTGGCCGCAGGCGTTGGTGCCTATAGCGTGGCGATGTTCCACCTGTTCACGCATGCGTTCTTTAAGGCGATGTTGTTCCTTGGCGCAGGGTCGGTCATCCATGCGATGCACCACGAGCAGGACATGCGGAACTATGGCGGCCTGCGGAAAAAGATCCCGTACACGTTCGGCGCGATGATGATCGGCACGTTGGCCATCACAGGCGTGGGTATCCCGCTTACCGGCTGGATCGGCTTTGCTGGCTTCGCGTCCAAGGATGCGGTGATCGAAAGCGCCTATGCTGCCGGTCCGATGGGCTATGCCTTCTGGATGCTGGTTATCGCGGCGCTGTTCACAAGCTTCTACAGCTGGCGTCTGATGTTCCTGACCTTCTACGGCAAGCCGCGCGGCGACAAGCACACGCATGAACACGCGCATGAGAGCCCGATGATCATGCTGATCCCGCTGGGCGTTCTGAGCCTTGGGTCGATCTTTGCTGGGGCCATCTGGTACAACAGCTTCTTTGGTCACACCGACAGTGTCGCGAAATTCTTTGGTGTGCCCTATGCCGAAGCCGGTGAGCATTCCGCCGAGGGCGAAGGCCATGGTGAGACCGCTGCGGCGGATGCCGGACATGGCGAAGAGGCCAAGGGTGGTGAGCATCACTATGTCTTTGCCGGTCAGCCAGGCGAGGGTGCCATCTATGTCGGCCCCGATAACGACATCATAAACGAAGCGCATGAAGTGCCGAAATGGGTCAAGGTCAGCCCGTTCATCGCGATGCTGCTTGGTCTTGCGACAGCCTACTGGTTCTACATCGTCAATCCAAAGCTGCCCAAGCGTTTGGCCGAAAGTCAGCGTCCACTGTACCTGTTCCTTCTGAACAAATGGTATTTCGACGAGATTTACGATTTCCTTTTCGTCAAACCCGCCAGCATGGTCGGTCGTCTTCTGTGGAAGCGCGGCGATGGCAATGTCATCGACGGGTCGATCAACGGTGTGGCCATGGGCTTTATCCCGATGCTCACGCGGCTGGCTGGTAAGGCGCAGTCTGGTTACATCTTTACATATGCCTTCTTCATGGTGATCGGCATCGCAGCCCTTGTCACCTGGATGACGCTGAGCGGAGGAGCACACTGATGGATAACCTTCTTTCCATTGTCACGTTCCTGCCAGCACTGGCGGCTGTGATCCTGCTGGTCTTCCTGCGGGGCGACGATGAGGCGGCCAATCGGAACGCCAAATGGTTGGCGTTGATTGCGACCTCGGCCACCTTCCTGATCTCGCTCTTCATCCTGTTCCAGTTCGACCCCCAGAACACCAGGTTCCAGATGGTCGAGCAGGGTGAGTGGTTGTTGGGCTTGCAATACAAGATGGGTGTCGATGGGATTTCGGTCCTGTTCGTCATGCTCACCACGTTCATGATGCCGCTGGTGATTGCGGCAAGCTGGGACGTGAACACCCGCGTCAAGGAATACATGATCGCATTCCTGCTGTTGGAAACGCTCATGCTGGGCGTGTTCATGGCGCTGGATCTGGTGCTGTTCTACCTCTTCTTCGAGGCGGGCCTGATCCCGATGTTCCTGATCATCGGCATCTGGGGTGGCAAGAACCGCATCTACGCGTCGTTCAAGTTCTTCCTCTACACCTTCCTTGGCTCGGTGCTGATGCTGGTGGCGATGGTTGCGATGTTCTCGGACGCGGGCACCACCGATATCGAACAGCTGCTGGTGCACCAGTTCGGATCGGAAAGCTTCTCGCTTCTCGGGATTCAGATCGTGGGCGGCATGCAGACGCTTCTGTTCCTCGCCTTCTTTGCGTCGTTTGCTGTCAAGATGCCGATGTGGCCCGTTCACACATGGTTGCCGGATGCGCACGTTCAGGCACCGACCGCCGGGTCTGTTGTTCTGGCTGCGATCCTGCTGAAAATGGGGGGCTACGGCTTCCTGCGATTCAGCCTGCCGATGTTCCCGGTGGGATCGGATGTGCTGGCCCCGTTGGTGCTTTGGATGTCGGCGATTGCCATCGTCTACACCTCGCTGGTGGCGCTGGTGCAGGAAGACATGAAAAAGCTGATCGCCTATTCCTCCGTCGCTCACATGGGCTATGTGACCATGGGCATTTTTGCCGCCAACCAGCAGGGTATTGATGGCGCGATCTTCCAGATGATCAGCCACGGCTTTATCTCGGGCGCGCTCTTTCTGTGTGTCGGCGTGATCTATGACCGGATGCACACCCGCGAGATCGACGCCTATGGCGGTCTGGTGAACCGGATGCCGGCCTATGCGCTGATCTTCATGCTGTTCACCATGGCCAATGTCGGCCTGCCGGGGACATCGGGCTTTGTCGGGGAATTCCTGACACTGATGGGCATCTTCCAGGTCAATACATGGATCGCGGCAGTGGCCACATCCGGTGTGATCCTGTCGGCTGCTTACGCGCTGTGGCTCTACCGTCGGGTGGTCATGGGCGACCTGATCAAGGAAAGCCTGAAGACCATCACCGACATGTCACGCCGCGAGCGGGCGATCTTTGCGCCGCTGGTTGTGGCGACGATCCTCTTTGGCGTCTATCCGGCCCCGATCCTCGATACGATCGGACCGTCGGTCGAAGCGCTGGTTTCCAACTATCAAGTCGCGGTTGCGGAGGCGGATCTCGCCACGCAGGTCGCGCATAGCGAATAAGGGGGCTGGGCTATGCTCTCGGCTGATCTGGGTATCATCCTGCCGGAAATCGTGCTGGCCGTTTATGCGATGCTGGCGCTTCTGGGCGCGGTCTACACTGTCAAGGACGGGGCGGCGTCGCTGCTGGTCTGGGTGACGAGCGGTCTGTTCCTTGCCCTTGCGGTCTGGATCGGGCTGAACGGGGCAGGGACCAACATTGCCTTCAATGGCATGTTCGTCGATGACGGGTTTGCGCGCTTTGCCAAGGTGGTGATCCTTGTCTCTGCCGCCGCCGTGCTGCTGATGTCCGAAGCCTACATGACCCGTCGCGGCCTGCTGCGGTTCGAATATCCGCTGCTGATCGCGCTGGCGGTTGTGGGCATGATGATGATGGTGTCCGCAGGTGACCTGATGGCGCTTTACATGGGGCTCGAACTGCAGTCGCTGGCGCTGTACGTCGTGGCATCCTTGCGCCGCGACAGCCTGAAGTCGACCGAGGCTGGCCTCAAGTATTTTGTGCTGGGTGCGCTATCCTCCGGCCTTCTGCTTTATGGTGCCTCGCTGGTCTATGGCTATTCCGGCACAACGCTTTTCTCGGGCATCATCCAGACGGCAGTACATGGCGATCTGTCGCTTGGCCTGCTCTTTGGTCTGGTATTCCTGATTTCTGGTCTGGCGTTCAAAGTGTCGGCTGTGCCGTTCCACATGTGGACACCCGACGTCTACGAAGGCTCGCCCACGCCGGTCACCGCGTTCTTTGCCACCGCGCCAAAAGTTGCGGCAATGGCGCTGTTCGCACGCGTCATGCATGATGCGTTCGGTGCGGCGGTCAGCGACTGGAGCCAGGTGATCGCGCTGCTGTCGGTGCTGTCGATGTTCCTTGGAGCCATCGCGGCCATCGGCCAGACCGACATCAAACGTCTGATGGCGTTTTCGTCCATCGCGCATATGGGCTATGCCCTGATGGGTCTTGCGGCGGGCACCGCGTTCGGCGTGCAGGCGATGCTGATCTACATGGCGATCTACGTCACTATGAACGTGGGCACATTTGCCTTTATCCTGTCGATGCACCGCGACGGTCAGCCGGTGTCGAACATCGGGTCTCTGAACATGTATTCCAAGCGTGAGCCGGGCAAAGCGCTGGCGATGCTGGTGCTGCTGTTCAGCTTGGCCGGTGTGCCGCCGCTGGTGGGCTTCTTCGGTAAGCTCTACGTGCTGCGGGCTGCTTACGAGGCTGGGCTCGCGTGGCTGGCGATTGCCGGCGTGATCGCGTCGGTGATCGGGGCGTTCTACTACCTGCGGATCGTCTTCTACATGTATTTCGGCGAAGAGCGTGACGACGCGTTGGACAGCAGCAGGTCTCCGATACTCTGGGGCATGCTGATGGCAAGCGCGGTGATCATGGTGGTCGGCGTGGTCAACCTGTTCGGGATCGAAGGTGCGGCTGCGGCTGCTGCGGCGACCCTTGTCAACTAAACCGGCTTTCTTGTTAAGAGACAGTGACGCGCCATTGGCGCGTCGCTTTGTTTTTTGCGTCCCGCTGCGCGGGTCGCGATGCCTCCGGCGGGAGTTTATCTGGCAAGATGAAGGAGCGGGTGATCTTGTCTGATTGGCCTTTGGGATATGGGCGGCAGGTGCTGGCCGAAGTGGACAGTACCATGCTTGAGGCCGGGCGACAGGCAACCGGTTTGGCGGGGCCCACTTGGATTTGCGCGCTGCGGCAAACCGCGGCACGGGGACGGCGCGGCCGCGCCTGGGTCAACCCTGAGGGCAACTTTGCGGCCACTTTGGTGCTGCCCACCTCGGATGCGCCGGAAAAGCGCGCGTTGCGCAGCTTTGTGGCGGCGCTCGCGCTTTACGATTCTTTGGTTGCTGTGTCGGGCCGTGTCGATGGGCTGACGCTCAAATGGCCGAATGATGTGCTTTTGACCGGGGGCAAGGTGGCGGGTATTCTGCTGGAAAGCCTCGGGTCGCATTTGGCGATTGGGATCGGTGTGAACTTGATTGCAGCGCCCGCGTCTTCCGAAGTGGAGGCCCGTGCTGTGCTGCCGGTCTCAGTGTTGTCCGGTCTTGGGGTCGAGGTATCGCCAGAGGTGTTTCTTGACATCCTTGCTGCGGCCTATGCGCGCCATGAGGCGCAATTCGTGACCTACGGGTTTGCGCCCATCCGGGAGGCGTGGCTGACCCGCGCGGCACGGTTGGGTGAGGTTGTCACCGCGCGGATGGGTGACCGCGAAGTCGCGGGCACGTTCGAGACTGTGGACGCCGAGGGGCGGATCGTCTTAAACACCGCTGCAGGCCGTCAGGCAATCGCCGCGGCGGATATTTTCTTTTAAGGGGCAAGGCCATGCTTCTGTGCATCGACTGTGGCAATACCAATACCGTCTTTTCGATCTGGGATGGCACGCGCTTTCTTTGCACCTTACGCACGTCGACCCATCACGGGCGCACTGCGGATGCCTATTTCACGTGGTTCTCGACCTTGATCGGCCATTACAAGATCGAACCGAATATCACCGATGTGATCATCTCGTCGACCGTGCCGCGGGTCGTATGGAACCTGCGAGTCTTCTCTGACCGGTTCTTTGGTGTGCGTCCCATCGTTGTGGGCAAGCCTGAATGTCTGTTGCCGCATCCGCCTCGGGTCGATGTGGGCACCGGCGTGGGGCCGGACCGGTTGGCCAATGCGGTGGCGGCCTTCGACCGGCATGGTGGCGACTGCGTTGTGGTCGATTTCGGCACGGCGACGAATTTCGACGTTGTGGCCGAGGATGGCGCTTATGTCGGTGGTGTGATCGCGCCGGGGGTGAACCTGAGTCTCGAGGCGTTGCACCAGGGGGCTGCAGCGCTGCCGCATGTGGATATCTCGCAGCCCGAGCGTGTGATCGGCACCAACACAGTGGCTTGTATCCAGTCGGGTGTCTTCTGGGGCTATGTCGGGCTGATCCAGGGGATCACGACGCGCATCAAGGCTGAATATGGCCGTCCGATGAAGGTGATCGGCACGGGTGGGCTTGCGCCCTTGTTCGCGCAGGGTGAGCTGCTATTTGACACAATTGAAGATGACCTGACCATGCATGGTCTGACGGTCATACACGCGTATAACACAGAAAACGGATAAAACATGAGCGGTGAACGGATCATCTACCTGCCCCTTGGCGGGGCCGGCGAAATTGGCATGAATGCCTATGTCTATGGCTATGGCAAGCCGGGTCAGGAAAGGCTGATCCTTGTTGATCTCGGTGTGACCTTTCCAGACATGGATGGAACACCGGGTGTCGATCTGATCCTTCCGGACATCACATGGCTGAAGGAACGCCGTCACCAGCTCGAGGCGATCTTTATCACCCACGCCCATGAGGACCATGTGGGCGCTGTCGGGCATTTCTGGGAAGAGCTTGGTGCGCCTATCTACGCGCGGGCCTTCACGGCGCATATCGCGCGGCTCAAGATGGAGGATGCGGGGCAGTCGCCGGAAACCGTGCGGACCGTGTCGCCTTGGCCCGAAACCGTTGAAGCCGGGCCGTTCAAAGTGGGGTTCTTGCCAATCTCGCATTCCATTCCCGAAAGTTCGGGTCTGGTGATCGACACGCCAAAGGGGCGCTTGGTGCATTCGGGCGACTTCAAGATTGATGAAACACCGGTTGTCGGCGAGGCCTTTGATCGGGCGCTTTGGGAAGAGATCGGCAAACCGGGTGTGAAAGCACTGATTTGCGACTCCACCAATGTGTTCTCCTTGCATGAAGGTCGGTCAGAGGCGACCGTTGGTCCTGAGATCGAAACGCTGGTGCGCGATGCCAAGGGCATGGTTGTGGCGACCACTTTTGCCTCCAACGTGGCGCGTGTCAAAACTCTGGCCGAAGCAGCGGTTCGGGCCGGGCGATCGGTCTGCCTGTTGGGCCGCGCGATGCGGCGGATGATCGAAGCGTCAATCAAGACCAGCGTTTTGGCGGATTTTCCAACGGTGATCAGCCCGGAAGAGGCCACACAGATCCCGCGCGAGAACCTGATGTTGATCGTCACTGGGAGCCAGGGCGAACGGCGTGCGGCCTCGGCGCAGCTTGCGCGTGGCAAGTACCAAGGTCTGACAATGGCCGAAGGGGATATGTTCCTGTTCTCGTCGAAAACGATTCCCGGGAATGAACGTGGCGTGATCCAGATCATGAACGCGTTTTCCGAGCAGGGGGTGGACGTGGTCGATGACAGCTCTGGCAAATACCACGTGTCTGGCCATGCAAACCGTCCCGATCTGGAAACCATGCATGCCGTCGTGAACCCGCAACTGGTCGTGCCGATGCATGGCGAACATCGCCATCTGCGCGAACATGTGAAAGTTGCCGGGGCGGGCGGACGCAAGGGCGTTCTGGCGGTCAATGGCATGATGATCGATCTCAGTGGCAATGAGCCGACCGTGGCCGAATATGTCGAAACGGGGCGCACCTATCTGGACGGCTCGGTCAAGATTGGGGCCTTGGACGGGATCGTGCGGGACCGTATCCGCATGGCGCTGAACGGGCATGTGATTGTCACGGTCATTCTGGACGAAGACGACGAATTGCTGGGCGAGCCGTGGTGCGAAGTCATGGGCTTGCCGGAGATCGGCCGCAGCAACGCGCCGTTGGTCGACGCGCTGGAAGAAGACCTGTCGCAGTTTATCGGTCGGGCCGGGGCCAAGACCATCACCGACGATGACAAGCTCGAAGAAGGGCTGCGCCGGATTGCGCGTCAGACGACGCAGAACGAAATTGGCAAGAAGCCCGAAGTGACCGTTGTGATCAGCAGGCTTGCATGACGCGCGCGGTTGTCTTCGACCTTGACGGGACGCTGATCGACAGCCTTCCTGATATCGCGGCAGCGGCCAATGCGCTTTTGGCAGATCATGGCATGCTTCCGCTGCCTCAAACACAGATCGGCGGGTTCGTCGGTATGGGGGAGCGGGTGTTTCTTGATCGGCTGATCGCGGCGACAGCGCTTGATGCGGCAGAGTATGACGCGCTGATGGCCGAGTTCATCACGCATTACAAAGCCAGCACTGGTCTGACCACGGTGTTTCCGGGGGCGTTGGACGCGGTGAAGGTGCTCAAGGCCGAAGGCTATAAGCTGGGTATCTGCACAAACAAACCCGGTGGGCCATTGGCGGCTGTGTTGGATGCGCTTGATTTGACCAAGTGGTTCGACGTGATCATCGCGGGCGACACATTGCCGGTGCGCAAGCCCGATCCGGCCCCTCTGCATCTGGCGTTCGAGCAGATGGGGGCTGACATGGGTGTTTATGTCGGGGACAGCGATGTTGATGCGGAAACGGCGCAGCGGGCTGGAGTGTCGTTTGCGTTCTACACCGAAGGCATCCGAACCAAGCCGATTGACGCAATCCCGCATGATCGGGCGTTTGACCGGTTCGAGGATCTACCAGCCATCTGTCAGGAGATCCTGCGTCCGATCTAGGCGGGCGATGCGTCATCGCATCGCCGCGTTTCCGTTAACGGAAACGCGGCCCTTGGTCAGCCAGCGCGGCGTTCGTCAAAGCTCAGCGCGATGAAGGATGGCATGTGGTCGCCCATGCCCACGACATTGCTGTCGCGGCCACCGCGATCATTCCGCCCGCCGCGATCGTTGCGGCGGTTGCGGGACCGATCCTGATCCTGTTTTGGCTCGTCGTCGCGTTTTTCAACCTTTGCAGGTTCTTTCGGAGCCTCGGCTTGAACCGGGACTTGTGCCTCAACCTGAACGTCTTGCGCCGTCTCGACTGGTTTTGAACGGCCACGTCCCCCACGAGAACGACGGGGTTTGCTGTCTTTCTTTTCGTCCGGTGTCTCGTCCGCTGACGGGGCGGCTTCGGTGTGGCCCAGCGGGTTGTCGATGCGCGGGATCTCTTTCTGGATCAGCTTTTCGATGGCGTCGAAATTCTTTTCGTCTTTCGCGCCGCAGATCATCATCGCCTTGCCCTTGCGCCCGGCACGTCCGGTACGGCCGATGCGGTGCACGTAGTCCTCGGCATGGCTGGGGACATCGAAATTGAACACATGGCTCACTGCAGGTACATCCAGCCCGCGTGCGGCCACGTCGGAGGCGATGAGAAAGCGCAACGTGCCTTCCCGGAAGCCTTCCAGCGTCTTTGTCCGCTGGGACTGGTCCAGATCACCATGGATGGGCGCCGCGTCAAGACCGTATTTCTTGAGCGATTTTGCAACGATATCCACGTCTGACTTGCGGTTGCAGAAGATGATCGCGTTCGAGCAGGCGTCGCCTTCACCTTCGATCATCTTGCGCAGGAGCGCGCGCTTTTCCGTGCCTTCGCGGTCGCGGCGCGACGCCTTGAACATCACCACACCCTGTTCGATTGTCTCGGACGCTGTGGCCTGACGGGCCACTTCGATGCGGGCCGGGGCCGACAGGAAGGTGTTGGTGATCCGTTCGATCTCTGGCGCCATGGTGGCCGAGAAGAACAGTGTCTGGCGTGTGAACGGCGTGAGCGAGAAGATGCGTTCGATATCTGGGATGAACCCCATGTCGAGCATGCGGTCGGCCTCGTCGACGACCATCACCTGCACACCCGTCAGCAGCAGCTTGCCGCGTTCGAAATGGTCCAGCAAACGGCCCGGTGTGGCGATCAGCACGTCGACGCCTTTGTCGATCAGCAAATCTTGTTCTTTAAAGCTGACACCGCCGATCAGCAGAGCCTTGGTCAGCTTCACGTGCTTGGCATAGGTGTCGAAGTTTTCAGCGACCTGGGCCGCCAGTTCGCGTGTCGGGCACAGAACGAGACTGCGTGGCATCCGGGCGCGGGCGCGTCCACGGGCGAGCAGTGTGATCATCGGCAGCGTAAAGCTTGCGGTCTTGCCAGTTCCCGTTTGCGCGATGCCAAGGACGTCGCGTCCTTCCAAAGCCGGGGGAATGGCGCCTGCCTGAATGGGGGTGGGCGTGTCGTAGCCCGCCTCTTCAATAGCTTTCAGGACTTTCGGGTTGAGGTTCAACTCAGAGAATTTTGTCATGTGTATCCGTTATTCACGGACTGACTACGCCCGTGCGTCTGTTGCCATCCGGCCCGCATGGCCCTGTGGTTGTCCACAGTCTCGATGCCCCGCGTATGTACTCTTGGAAGGCGGTGGGGTCAATGAGGCGCATCCGGACTGCGCTGATGTGCCGTTCCCTAGCAGGTTTTGGTGTCAAAGCAGCAACAATTCCACATCCCGGCAGAAAGCCGCTGCAGGTCGTCAGTCCGACAGGGATAGGCCGAACACCCGTTCCACCGCCGCGTCCGGGTTGAACTTTGGTGTCAGCAACAAACCGTGTTTCTTCAGGCGTGCCCGCAGATCGGGCGTGTCCTCGCAGACTTCGGTGAAGAACAGGCGCAAGCCGTCCTCGCCTTCTTCGTCGCGGAGGTAGCGCAGCAAATGGCCGATATTCTTGAGCGCGTCGTCGGATTTTACACGGTATGACCCTTGGGCCTGTCTGAATTCCAGCTTTTCGATGAAGTTGTCCCAGTTCGGCGCGTGCAGGTGGCCCACAAACGCGCCATCAAGCGTCGCCGTGTTCAGCACGTCTTCCCCCTTGAGACGCAGCCGGTGAATGGCCAGTCGGACATTACCCAAACCGGTGCGCGCGAACACCTTGCCTGCAAGATGGCTCAGGAACCCACCGCGCACATAACTGCCAAAGGTCGGGTAAATCTCGGTGACGGCTGTGGGCGGCACGTCATCGCCGGTTGTCCGCAGTTTGAAATGGCGCGGCATGTCTTTGGCATCCCGGGCTGCAAGCGCTTCGGCCGGATAGAGCCGTGCACCGGCCATCTCATCGGGCACTGCCTTCAATAAGGTGGACAGTTTCTTGGGGCTGAGGATGAATTCGTCAGTGTCGATATGCCCAAGCCAATGCACATGCTGATGCGCCTGTTTCAGTGCCTGCGTGGCGTTGAAGGTCTGCCGCAACTGGTGGGCGTCGGGCCGGTTCTTGCCCTTCTTTTTCCAATAGGCGGCATCGCAGACCGTTACCGTGACCTTCGGATGATCCTTGAGCAACGCACAGACATCCGGATCGGGTGTATCGAGATAGAGATAAACATGGCGCGCGCCGATATCGAGATGATGCGCGACAAAACGTGCAACGTCCAAAAGCGGCGCGTTTGTGGTGCAAACCACCCCCCAGGTCGGGGTCTTGGCTGAGACCGGCTGCACGGGCAGCGTGACGCCATGTTCCGCTTCGGTGTCGGTGTCCGGCTGGTCATCCCGTCGCAGTTTGCGGACGCGCAAGCGGTGCAGGCGGTGGAAGACGGTGCGCGGGTCGTCGACCAGCCGTTGCAGCATGTCCTGCGCCAAGGGGCGGATCACCGGGTCGGTCTCGGCCTCGTCCCAAAGCCGCCCGATCAGGTTTGCATCCAGCCCACCGTCCTGAAGCGAAAATGCGTTCATCTGCAACGGCAGTGGCCCACTCGCACGCCCATCCAGCGTAAAGGGTCGATCCGCCTCGCGCCCGGAATAAAGCCGTTCGCTTTCATAAAGCTTCATCGCGCCGAACAGGGTCGACAGCGCCAAGCCGGCGCTGCGCTGTGCTGGTGTGGTGCCATGATCGCCAAAAGTCGTCAGGCTCGATACTTTCCAACGCAGATCCATCTCGGTCAAAAGCAGGTCCGAGTATTCGGCCCAAAGCCGCAGGAAAAGGTCCGCAGTATGTGGCGGCTGACTGCGCTTACGCAGATGCGCAATCAAGAGCCCATTCAGGTGCAGCAAGGCGTTCTGGCCGTCAAGTTCGCGTGCGATGTCCCAGCTTTTGCGGGCGTTGTCCGACAGGGCGCGGGTTCTCTCATCGGGCACGGACACCCGCGTTCCGGCGAGTGCCTGAAGGTCGCAGTCCAACGGAGGCAAGGATTCTCCTTCGGCAAAGCTCAAAGGCGCGCGCCGTGCATTCATCTGATCAAGGATGCCCGCCATCCCGTTCGGATATGCCGGGTTTGGCGATGTTTTTTGACTGCTCATACATGCAGAGTGCCGCTTCGCTGCGGTCTGATCAATGGAAAAGGCATTTGAAAATGCCTTGATCAAGCCCGTTTGAACGGGCTTGGGTCAGACCATCATTTCCTTGGTCGCCGACAGGGTCACGTCAGGATAGTCGCGTCCGATCCGGTCGATGTCCCATTGCAGGCGGGTGAGGTACACAACGTCGCCATCATTGTCCTCGGCCATGTGCTGCTTGTTGGCGTTGACCAGCTTGTCCACCGCCAATTTGTCACCATGAACCCAGCGGGCAGAGGTGAATTGCGATGCTTCGAACCGCACGGGCAGGCCGTATTCCAGCTCGATCCGGCTGCCCAATACCTCGAATTGCAGCGCGCCCACGACGCCTACAATGAATCCCGAGCCGATCATCGGCTTGAACACCTTGGCGGCACCTTCTTCGGCGAATTGCATCAGTGCCTTTTCGAGATGCTTGGATTTGAGCGGATCGCCCGCGCGCACGGTCTGCAACAGCTCGGGCGCAAAGGACGGTATGCCTGTCACCTTGAGCGCCTCGCCTTCGGTCAACGTGTCGCCGATGCGCAATTGCCCGTGGTTCGGAATACCGATGATGTCACCGGCCCAAGCCTCTTCGGCCAGTTCGCGGTCGGAGGCCAGAAACAGCACCGGGTTTGTGATCGACATCGGTTTTTTTGACCGCACATGGGTCAGCTTCATGCCGCGGTTAAAGTGCCCCGAGGCCAGTCGAACAAACGCCACGCGGTCGCGGTGCTTGGGATCCATGTTCGCCTGAACTTTGAAGACAAATCCGGAAACCTTTGTTTCTTCAGGTAGAATTTGCCTTGGCGTCGCCTTTTGTGGCTGCGGTTCCGGGCCGTACGTCCCGATCCCGTCCATCAATTCCTTGACGCCGAAGCTGTTGATCGCCGAGCCAAACCAGATCGGCGTCATGTGCCCTTCAAGGACCGCTTGCGGGTTCAAAGCGGGCAAAAGCTCGCGCGCCATCTCGACCTCTTCGCGCAGTTTTGACAGCAAGTGCGCGGGCACGTTCTGCTCTAGCTTGGGGTCATCAAGCCCATTGATTTCAATGCTTTCGGCGACCTTGTTGCGATCCGCGCGGTCCATGAGTTCAAGCCGGTCACGGAGCATGTCGTAGCACCCCATGAAATCCCGACCAACCCCGATGGGCCAACTGGCGGGGGTCACGTCAATGGCAAGGTTCTCTTGAATCTCGTCAATAATATCAAAGGTATCGCGGCTTTCCCTGTCCATCTTGTTACAGAATGTCAGGATTGGCAGGTCGCGCAGGCGGCACACTTCAAACAGCTTTTGCGTCTGGCTTTCCACACCTTTCGCGCCGTCGATCACCATGACGGCTGCGTCCACCGCGGTGAGCGTGCGATAAGTGTCCTCGGAAAAATCCGAGTGCCCGGGAGTGTCCACAAGGTTGAACCGGAAGTTCCTGAAATCAAAGGACATCGCAGAGGCCGAGACCGAAATGCCCCGGTCCTGCTCCATCTTCATGAAATCCGACCGTGTGCGTCGTGCTTCGCCCTTGGCACGAACCTGACCCGCCATCTGGATCGCACCGCCGTACAGAAGAAACTTCTCTGTCAGGGTCGTCTTGCCGGCATCCGGATGCGAGATGATGGCAAAGGTGCGCCGCCGAGCGATTTCGGCGGGCAGATCAGGGCGATTTGAAACGGTGTCCAGCATGGGCGCGCATATAGGCGGCGCAGGGCGGCTTGTCTATAAGCCGCGTCGATCAGCCGATCAGTCGCAGGGTCCGCTTTGCTGCCTGTGGCGCATGCGGTCTGGTCATTGGCATCACCGCCGGGTCGTCCGTTGGAAGGATTGCCGGGACAACCGCATCTTCGCGGCGCTGAATATCGATGAGGATGTATTCCACGCTTGTGCGGAATCCGGTTTCCGACACGAAATAGAGCTGGCCGTTGCAGACTGCTGCGTAGACGTCGATCCGTTGACCCGTGATCGACATGAAGATCAGTTCGGCAAGGGTCACCAGCTGCGCATGCGGGGCATTGGCGGCCATGGCCAATGTGAATTTTTCATGGTCTGCGTCGTCGGTCGTCACCGCGAGCCAACGCGCGTCGCGCTTTGGCAGGAACGTATCGCCAAGGATAAGATCTTGGATGTGGTGGATCGGATCGCCACGGCAAACGCCGAATTCGGCGCGAATTCCGTCGGCCGGGCAGGCTTTGAAGCGATGTGGCAAGGGTCCAGTGGCAGCTGACATAAACAGAAACTCTTTAGTAATTCCCGAATTGCGCACATTGCGTCGGGATGGGTTTAAGATCCTCTGGAAATGTGGCACCTCTAAGGGCATGCCGTGGCTTTTCACGGACAAATCTGAGCAAAAATTGGGAGTGAGCGGATGGATCTTGGGATCAGCGGTAAGCGCGCGCTTGTATGCGCATCAAGCAAGGGTCTTGGCCGTGGATGTGCCGAAGCGTTGGCGGAAGCGGGCGTAAATCTTATCATGAATGCACGGGGCTCCGATGCGCTCGAGGCCGCAGCCGAGGACATTCGCAAGGCCTACGGGGTCGAGGTCACGACCATTGCCGCCGACATCGTCAGCGAAGAGGGCCGTGCAAAGGTGCTCGAAGTTGCGGGAGATGTGGACATTCTTGTGACCAACGCCGGCGGTCCGCCTCCGGGCTTGTGGTCCGACTGGGCGCGTGATGACTTCATCAAGGCGCTGGACGCCAACATGCTGACGCCGATCGCGCTTATGACTGCGCTGATGCCGGGCATGATCGATCGCGGCTGGGGCCGGGTGGTCAACATCACCTCGCAATCGGTCAAGGCACCGATTCCGGCACTGGGCCTGTCAAACGCCGCACGCACCGGTTTGACCGGGTATGTCGCCGGCACCGCGCGGCAGGTGGCCGAGCACGGCGTGATCGTCAACAACCTGCTTCCGGGCATCCATGCCACGGACCGCGCCGATCAATTGGATGGCGGTGTGTCCAAGGCGCAGGGCATTTCTGTCGAACAGGCGCGCAAGAACCGCCAAGGGACGATTCCCGCGCGGCGCTACGGCACCCGTCAGGAATTCGGTGCGACCTGCGCGTTCCTGTGTTCGCAGCATTCCGGCTTTATCGTGGGCCAGAATATCCTGATCGACGGTGGCGGCACCAACGCGACCATCTAAGGCATGGCGCGGGGACCGGACGGGGCAGGGCAGGCACAGGGGTTTTCCCTGAAGGACGAATTGTTCAATGCCCGCACCATCGGGGATTTGGCGGCGGAATTCGCTGTCCTGCCGGGGTTCGATCCGGACCGCTTTTCCAAAGAGGCCCTCGCGGGGTTATCATCGCGGGGGCTGCTCGAACGGCTCGATTGGTTGGCCGATTGCATCGAAGCGCAATTGCCCAACCGGTTTCCCGAACTGGCCGACGCTCTAGAAGCGGCGATGCCTCCGGTCCTTGATCCCACCAATACAGATGATGACTTCGGCCGCTTCATCCATGCGGTGCCCGGCATTCTTGCGGTGCGCCACGGGCTGGAAGACCACCGTGACCGTGCACTTGATCTGTTGGAGGCCGCGACCCAACGCTTTTCGATGGAGTTCTATATCCGGCCCTTCCTAAACCGCTGGCCGGACGAAACCCTCGCTCGGCTGGATCGCTGGGTGGAACACGACAATTATCACGTGCGTCGGCTGGTCAGCGAAGGCACACGCCCGCGTTTGCCTTGGGCCGCGAATATTCAACTTGATCCGTTGGTGCCGCTGCGCTTTCTGGATGTGCTTCATGCAGACCCCACCCGGTATGTGACCCGGTCCGTCGCCAATCACATGAATGACCTGACACGCCACGCGCCAGAACGCGTGGTCGCACATCTCGGCATGTGGCAATCAACGGCGCGCCAGACCCCGAAAGAGCTGGATTGGATGACCCGTCACGCCCTGCGCACCGCTGTCAAACGCGGTGAAGCTGACGCGCTGGCGCTGCTGGGCTATCGTCAGGATTGTGATGTGGCGGTGTCATTGCGGCTTGACCCGAACCCGGTCTCAATCGGGGATGCTGTCACCATAGACGTGACGCTGTCCGCGCCTGAGGCTTTGCCGGTGATGGTGGATTACCGCATCCGCTTTCACCGTCCGAATGGCCGCAGCGGCGAAAAGGTGTTCAAGCTCAAAACGGCGCATCTAAAACCGGGCGTGGCAGTTACAATGACAAAATCGCACCGCCTGAAAGCGGGGGCCTCGACCTTTACCCTCTATCCCGGCCCGCATCTTGTGACTGTGCAGGTCAATGGGCAGGACCGGGCAGACGCGACCTTGGACTTGGTGTGAACACAGGCTGAACACCCGAGCTTGGAAGATGACGAATAAAGCGCCTTCATTGGATGGTGTGGACGCATGTGCGTATTTGGCAAGGCGAGAGGATCAGGACTGCGCGTCAGTCCAGCGCGCTTCGAGCTTTTCCAGCGCCTCGATCCGCTCGGTCGTCTTGGGGTGCGACATGAGCCAAGCTGGGACCACTCCAGAGCGCGATTGGGTGAGCGCGTCCAGTTTGTGAAACAACGACTTCTGTGACACGATACCGATACCTGCCTTGTGCAGCAGCGCCGCAGCATACGCATCGGCCTCGTATTCGTCGCCACGTGACAGGCGGGCGGCCAGCAGCGTGGCAACCGAGTTTGCAATCAAAACACCAATACCCGGCAAAAACCGGGACAACACCATAGCCAAGGCGGTGCGCAATGCGTTCTGGCCTGAAAAGTCGATCATCCGGCGACGGGTATGTCCAAGCGCCACATGTCCCAACTCATGTGCGATCACGCTGGCCAGTTCCTCGCCCGTCACTTCGCCATTCTGGTATTTGCGGTAAAAGCCACGGGTGATGAAGATACGGCCATCAGGGGCGGCCAGCCCGTTCACAGGGTCGATTTCGTAGATGTGCACGCGGATGCGGTCCAGGTTCAACGCAGCGGCCAACCGATCCGTCAACGCCTTGAGGCGCGGATCAGCCAGTTCAGTCGACTTTGCATCGAGCTCGCGCTTTGTGCGCCAGACCGAGAAATGGTACATGGCAAGCGCGTAGAGGACAGCAAGAAGGATGGGTGTCAGTTTCAACATGCCCAAGATATGGGGCTTGAAGGCGCGCCCGGCAAGCACGACACAGCATGTGCGCCATGCTTGCCGGTCACAAAGCGGTCAGTTGATGAGTTTTGCGTCCATCGTGATCTCGGCCCCAGCCAAAACCTTGGAAACGGGGCAGTTTTCCTTAGCCGTGTTCGCGGCTTCCTGAAAATCGCTTTCGCTTATTCCGGGGATTTTCGCGCTCATCTCAAGATGAATTTTCGTGATCGCAAAACCGCCGTCTTTTTCCTCAAGGCCGACGGTCGCTTTGGTGTCGATATCGTCCGCCACGGCATCGTAATTGCCAAGGATCATCGAAAACGCCATCGAAAAACACCCGGCATGGGCTGCGCCGATCAGCTCTTCGGGGTTGGTGCCGGGCTTGTCCTCGAACCGCGTGTTGAAGCCATAGGGCTGCGTGGAAAGCGCACCGGATTCCGTTGAAATCTGTCCTTTGCCGTCTTTCAGGCCGCCGGACCAATGTGCCGTTGCTGTCTTGTTGATCATGGTATGTCTCCCGTTCTGGGTTGCGTTCCCAAACCCAACGACCCGCAGGTCGCGACGGTTCCCCTGTGCCGAGGCCTTAAACGACGCGCGACCCCACGCCGCGTTTTTTGATCCGTTTGAGCAACATCCAGCCAAGCAACAGGGTGATCGCTCCGGCGGCAAGAAACCCCGAAAGGCTAGAGGTAAGATCAGAAATCAGCGTCAATTGTCCGGCAAAGCTGTAGCCAAGCGCGATGTAGCCGGCGACCCAGATCGCTTCTCCGGCGGAATCCCACAGCGTGAAGCGCAGCCACCCCAAACCTGACGCCCCGGCCGCCAAATTCACCCACGGTCCAAGCGGTGCAAACAGCCATGTGCTGAAGAAAACACCGATCTCGCCTTTGCGGCGCACCGTGTCCGAGGCTTTTGCATATAGCTTTTTCCGTGCGGCGCGTTTCGTCGCGAAGCGTTCGAGAAGGGGGCCAAAACGCCGCCCGATTGCAAACCCGGTTTGGTCACCCAGCATCGCCCCCATCCACGCCCCGGCAAAAGCGGTTCCGCCGTCAAGGTCGCCAGCGGCCACAAAGCCGCCACCGGCCAGCATCAGCAGCGAGGTTGGTATGGGCACTAACAGGCACGACAAGAAACAAGACGCTGCCAGAACCCAGACGCCGTAATCCGCCACAAGTCCAAACAGCACATCGCTCAAGGCCGTGTTACCGTTTCATCGGCGCGGTACTCTGCGATGATCGCCTCGATCTGGCGAACGATCTCTTCGGTCTGCATGCCGCGCATGTCGGCCAGCGCCTTGATAGTCACGCGCTTTGTGTCTTGTGGGACCGCCAGCGCATCGCGGATGATTTCTGCAGGAACCGCCCAGGAATGCGCGACATAGCGCGGGGTCATCCACCCCGCGATGGGTTCTTCACGGTGCGCCGGATCGGCCCAGTAAACCCAGAAAATCACCGTGCGCACAGCGAAGAACACCATCACCGTCACAGCAAGCGCGAATGCGGTCAGTAACAGTTTGTGCTCTTTCCACAGCGTACGAACGCCCGAGGTCATTTCGCCAAAGCCTTGATCCCACGGCTGATCCCCTCAAGCGTCATTGGCACCATCGCATCCTCAAAAATTTCTCGGATCATCTGGATCGACTGGGTGTAGTGCCAGTGTCGTTCAGGCGTCGGGTTGATCCATAGGTTATGTGGCCACTGCTGGCGCGCGCGCTGCAACCAGACTTGTCCGGGCTCGGCGTTCCAGTGCTCGTTTGCACCGCCCGCATAGGCGATCTCATAAGGTGACATGCTGGCGTCACCGACAAAGATGCACTTGTAGTCCGGTCCGTAAGTGTTGAGCACGTCCATCGTCGACGTTTGCGCATCCCAGCGGCGGCGGTTGTCCTTCCACACCCCTTCGTAGAGGCAGTTGTGGAAGTAATAGTGTTCAAGATGCTTGAACTCGGCCCGTGCCGCAGAAAAAAGCTCCTCTACCACCTTCACATGCGGGTCCATTGATCCACCGATGTCCAGAAACAGGATCACCTTGACCGCGTTGCGCTTTTCGGGCCGCGTTTGCACGTCGAGATAACCATGTTCCGCCGTAGCGCGGATGGTGCCATCAAGGTCCAATTCCTCGGTCGCGCCATCCCGCGCCCAACGGCGCAGACGTTTGAGCGCCACTTTGATGTTGCGTGTGCCCAGCTCGACGCTGTCATCCAGATTGCGAAACTCGCGCTTGTCCCAGACCTTGACTGCGCGCTGGTGGCGGCTTTCGTTCTGCCCAATGCGGACGCCTTCGGGATTGTATCCATAAGCCCCAAAAGGCGAGGTGCCTGCCGTGCCGACCCACTTGCTGCCGCCTTGATGACGGCCTTTTTGTTCCTTCAGCCGTTCCTTGAGCGTCTCCATCAGCTTGTCGAACCCGCCAAGCGCTTCGATCTCGGCTTTTTCCTCGTCGGTCAGGTGCTTTTCCGCCATTTTGCGCAGCCAGTCTTCGGGCAGCTCCAACGCATCAAGAACGCCATCAGCGCTTAGATGCTCCAACCCTTTGAACGCTTCGGCAAAAGCGCGATCAAAGCGGTCGATATGGCGCTCGTCTTTCACCATTGCAGTACGGGCAAGGTAGTAGAACGCCTCTGGATCATAGGTCGCCAGACCTGCGCGCATCGCTTCCAGAAAGCTCAGGTATTCCCGCAGGGAAACGGGAACGCCAGTGGATCGCAGGGTGTCAAAGAAGGGAACGAACATGTCCCTGATCTAGCAAGCACGCCGGTCTCTGACCAGTGGTCCGTTTCCGTCAACGAAAGCGGGTGCGGCGTCGGTGCAGCATCGCCCGGTTCAGAAAACCAGTTTTTCGATGGCAATCGTCAGGATCAGGCCGCCAAGGGCAAAGGCGATGGCATAGACCGCCCCGTATTGCCACATATCCGCGCGGTTCCCCTTGCGCTTTTTCGCGGTCATTGCTCCGATAATGGCCCCTAAAAGGGCGCCTGCTATCACGATCATAAGCTGCCTCTGGCCCTGTTGAGCGGGTTGAGGGACGCGATCTCGCGCAGTTTCGCCCGCACAGACCAGTCCGAGCCGAACCCGTACCGTGCCCACCCCAGACTGTCCAGACGCACATCTGTCCCGGCCGACACCCGGCCCGCCAGATCGAATGCCTCGGCGCGCAGCATCAGCAGCGTCGACAGCAATGCCGCGTTCTCGTGGCGTGCGGCAAGGTCGATGGACGCGCCGGTTAGTTGGATTGCGGTATCGGGGTTGTTTTCGGTCAAGGCATAAGCGGCCAGCTGCGACGCAACATAGGCGCGGTGCAGTTCGGTGTTGGGCGTGCGGGAAAAGTACGTATCGGCCTGCATGAATTGCGCGCGGGCTGCCTCGGGGTCGGTGCTTTGTAAAATGCGGCCCATGGCATAATGGGTAAAGCCGCGACGGTGATCTTCCCACCCCATAGCGGATGCGATGCTCAGCGCCTCGGTCGCGGCGGCGCGGCGGGTAACCGGCGTCGCACCAGGACCAAGCGCCGTCTGGATCGCGTCGATCCACGGGCGCGGAGTGCGCGCCGCGCGGCGGGCCGGCAGGAATTCGCCTTCGGGGTTCAACCGGGCAAAGACCGTAGGAATACGGTTCATCACTTCGGCCCGCGACATGCCGTTGCGCAGGGCAGGGTCGTAATAGGCTCGCAGGATCAGCATGTCATACCCGGTCAGAACCGTGTGCACATTGTCATCGTTGAAAACGGAATCCGGCAGGCGATAAAGGTCATTCAAAGGACCCAGCGCCTGCGCCAGCTCCTCGTGCAGGCAATCGCGCGCCTCTTGCGGGCTGGAATCGTTGGGCAGAAAGATGGCCAAACGCGTGCGGTTGGTGATCTTGCCCCAGTTCACCCGGTTCGATCGCCGCGCCTGCCGGTATTCCGACAGGGTCGACACGTTGGGCACCACGAAACAGGCGGCCTGCGGTAGGAACCGCTGGATCTCGGCGCGGCTGACTGCGTTGATCGTGATATTGGCCTCGGGTGCGATGGTGGCGTGAATATTGATCCCGCCTTCCGTGCGCAACCGATGCAGCAGGCGGTCCAGATCGCTTGGGACAGTGGATTGCACATTGCCGATCAAACGAACCGAGATCGGACCCTCGAAACGGGTGAACACCTCAAGGTCTCGGCCCGATTCCAGCCCCATCGCCAAATCCATGAAATCCCGCGACAGGTCGGCGTTCGAAGTGCGCACGGGCTGAGGGCGTGGGACCGAAAACACCTTCATCGCAGGCAGGCTCGATTCGACAAACGCGGCACGAGTTGCAGGCTCTGATTGCGACACGGGCATACACGCGCCCAGAAACAGATACAGCGGCAAAAGGAATTTACGCATCCGTCAGCCCCGCTGATACTTGATGAACGGGGTCAACTGACCGATCCGGTCATAAAGCTGGCGGGCGGTGTGGTTGAATTCTTGCGTGGTCCAGTAGACCGAGGGCGCGCCTGCTGCATCGGCCTGCGCATAGACAGCTTCAATCAGCGCGCGACCCACTCCGATACCACGCGCGGCGGGATCGGCAAAAAGGTCTTGCAGGTAGCAGACATTCTCGATTTTCCAGCAATGCCGGTGGAATAGATAATGGGCGAGACCAACAAGCACACCGTCGTGCTCTGCCACCAGCCCCGAATAATCCTGCGGATCATCCCCCAGCAACCGGGCAAATGTGTGCTCGTACACTTCCTCTGGCACCGACGTTTCGTAAAACGTCAGATACCCGCGCCACAAAGCGCACCACGAAGCGTAGTCATCCGCACGCAAAAAGCGCACGTTCAATTCGGTTTGGGACACGTAAGAAGCCTGCCTGCTCGTTGCGGATGCTTGATGCTCCGCGGTTTTTTTGTCCTCTGTGAGTGCAGCTTACGGCGAAAAGATGGTTTTTGCCTAGATCGAACGAATCGGTCCGAATCACTTTTTCGGCCGATTCGGACATTGCCCGTAAAATGCATTCAAAACAGAAGGTTAGCCTGTGCAAAAGGGCAACAGATATGCAGCGAGGCTGTTGCGCCATGAGTCGCGGGCCGACCGTGCCAAGACGGTGGCTATCGGCGCCGTAAAAATCAGGATAAGCCGCGCCCATGACAGAAGACACTCCGCTTGAGATTTTTCTTTCCGGTACGCCGGGGTTCGAACACTTGCTGCGCGACGAAGCCGAAGACCTTGGCTTTGCTGGTGCAAAAGCCGTGCCAGGTGGCGTGACCTGCGACGGTGATTGGTCTGAGGTCTGGCGCGCCAATCTCATGTTGCGTGGGGCAGGGCGGGTGCTGGCGCGGGTGGCGCGGTTTCGCGCGATGCATCTGGCACAGCTTGACAAGCGCTCCCGCAAGATCGATTGGCCCGCGCTGTTGCGCGCGGACGTGCCTTACCGGGTCGAGGCGACGTGCCGCAAATCCCGCATCTACCACGCAGGTGCCGCCACCGAACGCGTCGAAAACGCCATCGCCGATGCGCTTGGAACCAAGCCCACCGAAAAGGCTGGCCTCACCGTGCGGGTGCGGATCGAAGACGACCTGTGCGAGATCAGCCTCGACACGTCAGGCGAGGGGCTGCACAAGCGGGGCCACAAACAGGCCATCGGCAAGGCCCCGATGCGCGAAACACTGGCGGCGCTTTTCCTGCGTGCTTGCGGTTATGACGGGTCCGAGCCAGTGCTAGACCCGATGTGCGGCTCTGGAACCTTCGTGATAGAAGCCGCCGAAATGGCCATGGGCCTTGCCCCCGGTCGTGACCGGCAGTTCGGGTTTGAAAACCTAGCGTCCTTTGATGCCAATGGCTGGGCTGCCCTCAAGGCGTCACTTGCAGAACCCAAGCCCACGGACCTGCACTTTCAGGGCTGCGATCGCGATGCAGGTGCGATTGCCAACGCCACCGCCAATGCGGCCCGTGCCGGGGTCGGGGATATCACCAACTTCACCCATCAAGCGGTGGCTGACCTTACCGCGCCCAAAGGCCCGCCCGGTCTGGTGATCGTCAACCCACCCTATGGCGCACGGATCGGCAATCGAAACCTGCTCTTCGCGCTGTACGGCTCTTTCGGCACGGTGATGAAAGAACGTTTCCGCGGCTGGCGTGTCGGGATCGTCACGTCGGACAAGGGGCTTGCCCGCGCGACAGGGCTGCATTTCCGCAATGTCAGCGCCCCGATCCCGCATGGCGGCCTTAAGATCCAGCTTTTCCAGACAGGTCCGCTTAAGTAAAGGGCTTGGGTTTCTTTGGGCTCCAAATACCTCGGGGGCTGTCCATTTTGCGCCATTGGTTCAAGCCCAATGGACGGCGGGCTGAGCCCCCAAATGCTTCCCTCGACGAAAACGCGCCGATGCGTCGACGCATTCGCCGCGCTCAGCTTACCGCCGCTCGCGCCGCGCCATAAAGGCCAGCCGTTCGAACAAATGCACATCCTGCTCGTTCTTGAGCAGCGCCCCGTGTAGCTTGGGCAGCGCATTCGCCCCATCGCGTTTCAGGTCTTCGGCCGTCATGTCCTCGGCCAGAAGCAGCTTCAGCCAGTCCAGCACTTCAGACGTCGATGGCTTTTTCTTCAATCCCGGCTGTTCGCGCAGCTCGTAGAACTGTGTCAGCGCAGTGGTCAGCAGCGCCTCTTTCAACCCCGGATGATGCACCTCGACGATCTGGCGTAGCGTATCGGGGTCGGGGAAGCGGATGTAGTGGAAGAAACACCGCCGCAGGAACGCGTCCGGCAATTCCTTTTCGTTGTTCGATGTGATGATGACGATCGGGCGCTGCCGGGCACGAATGGTCTCGCCGGTCTCGTAGACATGGAACTCCATCTTATCGAGCTCCTGCAGCAGATCGTTCGGGAATTCGATATCCGCCTTGTCGATCTCGTCGATCAGCAGAACCACCTTTTCATCCGCGTCGAAGGCCTGCCAAAGCTTGCCCTTGCGGATATAGTTGCGCACGTCGTTGACCCGCTCGTCGCCCAATTGGCTGTCCCGCAAACGACTGACAGCGTCGTATTCATATAAGCCCTGCTGCGCCTTCGTGGTGGATTTGATGTTCCATTCGATCATCCGCAACCCAAGCCCAGCCGCCACCTGCCGGGCCAGTTCCGTCTTGCCGGTTCCGGGCTCACCCTTGACCAGAAGTGGGCGTTCCAGCGTCACGGCGGCGTTCACCGCGATTGTCAGATCGTCGGTCGCCACATAGCTGTCTGTGCCTTCAAATCTCATGTCAGTCCTGCCTTCTTGTGTCTTTGTCCCGGCGCGAGGAAATCACCGTTTTGTGCTGCTATTCGGTAGTGACAACCTGTGGGCCTTCGGTTAAGTGCTGCGCACAGGGGTGCCAGATATCTAAGGGAATTTCTATGACAGATACTGGCGTAGACAAGGGGACCAAGATGAAAGCTGAAACTTTCCTGCCCGACGATTACCGACCCGCCGAGGATGAGCCCTTCATGAATGACCGCCAGCTGGAGTGGTTCCGTCGGGAACTGCTGGAACAGCGCAGCGAGCTTCTGAGCGACAGCAAATCCACCATCGCAGGTCTGCAGGACGGCACACGTAATATTCCGGATGTCGCAGACCGCGCCTCCGAAGAAACCGACCGCGCGCTCGAGCTGCGGATTCGGGACCGTCAGCGCAAGCTGGTTTCCAAAATCGACGCGGCCCTGCGCCGGATCGACGAGGGCGAGTTTGGATATTGCCAAGCCACCGGCGAACCGATCTCTCTCAAGCGTCTGGTGGCCCGTCCCACCACAACTCTGAGCCTTGAGGCACAGGAACGTCACGAGCGTCGCGAGAAAGTGCACCGCGACGATTGATGCGCGACGCATGGATGTGAAGTGACGCGCCGGAGCCAAGCTCTGGCGCGTTTGTTTTCAAGAGGACGACCGTGGACCTCAGCACTCTGGACATCACCGTCATTGGCGGCGGCATCGGCGGGCTGACCTGTGCACTGGCGCTGCGCCAACGCGGCGCCAGCGTCACGGTTTTGGAACAGGCCCAGCAGATCACCGAAGTGGGCGCGGGAATTCAGGTCTCTCCCAATGGTCTGCGCGTGATCGAAGCGCTGGGTCTGGGCGATGATCTGGCGTCCCGATGTGTGCAGGGGCAGGCGGTCTCGCTGCGCAACGGCAGCACCGGGGCCGAGGTGGCCCGGCTCGACCTCACCCGCCTGCCGCAGGATCAACGCTACTTCTTCGTCCACCGCGCCGATCTGGTGGATCTTCTCTCGGCGGCAGCGCGGAAAGCCGGAGTTCAGGTGCGTCTTTTGCAGCGGGTCGACACGCTGGTCCCCGGCGACCGGCCACGTATCGTTCTGGCCACCGGGGATTCCCGCGAAACCGATCTGGCCATCGGGGCCGACGGCATCCATTCGGCGGCGCGCCCGGTGCTCAATGCAGCGCAAAAACCGTTCTTTACCGGTCAGGTCGCATGGCGCTGCATCGTGCCCAACACCACCGGCCACCCAGCCCATGCCCGTGTGCACATGGGGCCGGGGCGGCATATGGTGACCTATCCGCTGCGCGACGGCTCCCTGCTCAATGTGGTTGCTGTCGAAGAACGCGCCCAATGGGCCGCCGAAAGCTGGTCGCAGAAAGACGACGCCGACAATCTGCGCAAGGCGTTTGCCGGGTTCGATGCCGAAGTGCACCAGATCCTGTCACAGGCCGATTCACCGGGCGTCTGGGGTCTGTTTCGCCATCCGGTTGCGGCGCGCTGGCATGGGCCGGGTATGGCGCTTTTGGGGGATGCAGCACATCCCACCCTGCCGTTTCTGGCGCAGGGCGCGAATATGGCGATGGAAGACGCGTGGGTTCTGGCGGATGCACTGGCGCAGGCCCCTGACAGGGATTCAGGCCTTGCCGCTTACCAACAGCGCCGGAAGGCGCGTGTCACACGGGTCATCGACGCGGCCAGCAAGAATGCGCGCAATTATCACCTGTCGCCGGGACCGTTCCGCTTTGCCGCCCATACTGCGCTGGGGTTGCTCAGCCGAGTATCACCGGGGCAGATGCTGGGCCGGTTTGACTGGCTGTACGGCTATGACGTGACCAAGGCTGCATAAGGGCTGACGATAGCGGCGGGCCATGACAGCCCGGCGCGTTTTTTGATTTTTGGTCAACGCTTTAGCCGAACAAGATAAACCCGTCGTCAATGGTGTCGGCAAAGCGGTCCAGCGTTTCGTCTGCCGTGGCAAAGCCAAGTGCGACTTCGCCCCGATCCACCGCACCCGAGTCAAGCGCATCCTCCCAGAACGCCCGACCCTCGGCGTCAGCCTCACGCCCTAAAGCGGATTGGTAGATGAAGTCTAGGAAATCATCAGTGCCAGCCAGCGTGCCGTTGCTGGCGGCGAACTCGTCTGACGCGAGGATGAAATCGGCCACGTTGCCAAGGCCGAAATCACCAGCACCCAGCGCCGACCAAAAGCTCAGACCGGCAACATCGCCGTCCCGGCCCAGCAGGGTTTCGTAGAACAGGCCAATAGTCTGAACCGCGCCGCCGCTTTGCACCGACAAGGTTGCATCATCAAAGCGGATCTCTTCGATCCCCGAAATATGAAGCGCTGATCCGCCCTCTGTCGCGATGGAGAACCCACCATCGATGCGGCTGATCTCGACCGCGTCAAAGGATGTCCCGCTGGCATCTACGACGTCGGTGCCCCCGGCGCCGGCAATCCGCGCCGCCGACGCGAAATCGCTTACCCCGAACACCTCATCTTCCCCGGAACCAAGGCGCAGATTCACCTCTTCGATGGAGATCCGGGCAATCTGCGCACCTTCGCGGGTGAAATCCGCTGCCGTCGGATCAATCGGCACGCCAAACGCATTGCTCCCGCCCAGAATGACCTGGTCACCTTCGCCGTCCGGGTTCCCCTCTGACCCGTTGAAACCGGGATGCAGGGTGATCACGCCGCCTTCGGTCTCACCGGTGTTTGGCGCGGTTTGGTTGATGAAGGCGGCATCCAGTTCGGTGTTCACCTCTGTGCCCGCATCGTAGACGCGGCTGCCGTCAAAGGTCAGAACCTGATCGCCTAGGTAGTCGCCGTTTTCATCGAACAGGTTGATCGGGTTCAGCGTGCCGATAAACGCATCATTCGAGGGCAGCAGCATCGCAGCCAAGCTGATGAACGGCGTTGCGGTGCTTGCAAGGATCGTGGTGCTGGCTGTTTCACCCGTCGCAATCGGGCCACGTGCACCAAGGATCGCACCGCCCACGCCATCGGGATCGCCTGCAAGCAGTTCGGCTGCGATGGCATCGAAGCTGCCGTCTTCTGCCAGCGCTTCCAGCCCAGCCGACGCCGCCTCGCCGCGATTGCCAAGGTCAAAGCCCTCGTCATGCAGACCAAACCAGAACGGCGTCAGGAACGTGCCACCTTCGACCGATGTGTTGGTGACGGTCACCCGCAGTTCCACCACTTCTTCGATCGTGATCTGCGCGATCTGCGCGCCGTCGATTGTGAAATCCGCTGCCAGTGCATCAATCGGCTCGCCAAAGGCATTGGTGCCACCCAAAATGACCTGGTCACCTTCGCCGTCCGGGTTCCCCTCTGACCCGTTGAAACCAGGATGCAGAGCGATGACGCCACCCTCGGTCTCTCCGGTGTTCGGCGCAGTCTGGTTGATGAAGGCGGCATCCAATTCGGTGTTCACTTCGGTGCCTGCGTCATAGACGTCTGTTCCGTCGAAGGTCAGCGTCACAGGGCCGATGAAACCACCGTCCTCACCAAAAAGTTCAACCGCGTCCAGTGTCCCGATGAAGGCGTCATTCGAGGGCAGGATCATGGCGGCAAGGCTGATATAGGGCAGGGACATCCCATCCACGTCCAGAAGCGTTGTCGCCATTTCGCCCGTGGCAATCGGACCGGCGCCCCCGAACACGGCGCCGCCCATGGCACCCCCGTCCGCTCCGGTCAATTCGGCGGCAATGGCATCGAAACTGCCATCTTCGGCCAAGGCTTCAAGTCCGGGTGACGCGGCATCGCCAACATCACCAAGGTCAAATGCGCCATTGTGCAATCCGAACCAGAACGGGGTGAGAAACGTGCCGCCCTCGGGCGAGGTATTGGTAACTGTGATCCGAAGCAGGGACATCAAGTAAAGCCTTTCGCTGTAGTGTTCGCGGCCAGAGCAGTCGCGCTTGGCCTGCAACAGCGTTAGGGATCAGACTTTGCTCCGCACAATTCAGGCTTTCTCACTTCGGAGTGACGCCTCCGTGAAAGCGGGGCGCATGACATGTGTGTTGCGGTCTGCATGTTTCAGATCGGGTTTGATCCAAAACAGTGCTGGTCGCTGGAAAACCGCTTGTCTTTCGGAAAAGACCGCCGTGCAGGTCAGGGGTTTTGCGCAAGGCCCGCCCTGTCACGCGCCTGTGCTTCACGGGTTTGCGACGTACCACCATCGCAGGGGGAGACAGCGCCGCGCGACATGATAAGGTCGCCCCGAGCAAGGCAGGAGGCCACGAATATGGACCGGTTTGACAGGTGTCCCGAAACGGCGCTCGACTGGCATCGGGCGGGCAAGGGCGCGGTTCTGGCCACGGTGATCGAGACTTGGGGCAGCGCGCCGCGCCGCGTTGGATCGCAACTTGCGATTTCCGGCGAGGGCGAGATCGAAGGCTCGGTCTCGGGGGGCTGTGTCGAAGGCGCTGTCGTGGTCGAGGCAATGGATGCGTTGTCCGATGGCAAACCGCGTGAGTTGGAATTTGGCGTCAGCGATCAGGATGCCTTTGCCGTGGGTCTGGCCTGTGGCGGCACCATTCGTGTGCTGGTCGAACCCGTCGGGTCGGTGCTGCCTGAGGGTATTCTTGACCAACTGGTAAAATATCGCGCCGCGCGCCAACCTGTGGCCTATGAGGTCGACCTCGATGCGCGCACACGCAGCTTGACGACCGACGGCCACATTCAAGCCTTTCGCATGGACCGCTCTGGCTTTGTGGACGAAAGCCGCACCTTCGTCGCCATCCACAACCCGCCTTTGCGATTGATCGTCGTCGGAGCGGTGCACATCGCGCAGGCCTTGGTGCCGATGGCGCGGATCGCGGGGTACGATCCAATGCTGATCGACCCGCGCGAGGCGTTCGGCTCGGACAGTCGCTTTCCGGGCGAGACCATCCTGCATGACTGGCCCGACGAGGCGATTGCGCAACTGGGCCTTGATACCCGGACCGCGCTGGTGCTGTTGACCCACGATCCCAAGCTGGATGATCCGGCACTTGAACAGGCGCTGCGGGCCGAGTGTTTCTACATCGGCGCGCTGGGATCGAAGCGCACCCATGCCAAGCGGGTCGACCGTCTGATGGCCGCCGGGTTCAACGATGCCGAGATTGCCCTGATCCACGGCCCCATCGGCTTGGACATCGGCGCGTCCGGCCCTGCGGAAATCGCCGTGTCGATCCTCGCTGAAATGACTCGTGTGTTGCGGAAGGGCGCATGAAGTTCGGCGCGGTTCCCTTGACCGAGGCCGAAGGCGCGATCCTTGCGCATTCGGTGGCGTTGCCGAAAGGCCGTTTGCGCAAAGGCGTTATGCTGGACGCTGCTGCGTTGGGCAAGTTGACGGCGGCAGGCGTACAGCACGTTACGGTTGCCCGGCTTGACGCCGACGACGTCCACGAAGATCGCGCCGCCGAACGGTTGGCACAGTCACTGGTTCCCGACCCTGCAGCGGTGCATCTACGTCTGGCCCCTGCCAGCACGGGGCGCGTGAACATTTACGCCACGCAAACCGGCGTGGCCCAGATCGACGCGGCCAAGATCAACGCTGTGAACGCGGTCCATCCGATGGTGACGGTCGCCACGGTTCCCGAATGGCACCGCATGGCGGCGCGCGGGATGGTGGCGACGGTCAAGATCATTTCATACGCCGCACCTGAAGCCGCTGTGGCTGCGGCCTGCGTCGCCGGGCAAGATGCACTGTCGCTGCGCCCGGTGACGCGCAGCCGCGTTCTGTTGATCCAGACCAGCGTTGGCGGACGCGATGACAGTGCCAAGGGCCAGCGGGCGATGGGGCTTCGGTTCGACCGAATGGGGGTCAGCCTTGGCCCCAAAACAGTTGTTGCCCACGATATCGACGCCTTGCGCCACGCCTTGACCGACGCCGCGCCAGAGTATGACATGCTGTGCATTCTGACCGGTTCCGCCACGTCGGACCTTTATGATGTCGCGCCAGAGGCTGTCCGCGCCGCCGGAGGAGAGGTCGTGCATTACGGCATGCCTGTTGATCCGGGCAATCTCTTGTTTTGGGGCAATATGGGCAATGTGCCGGTGATCGGCCTGCCGGGATGTGCGAAATCGCCTGCGCTGAATGGGGCGGATTGGGTGTTGGAACGTCTGCTTTGCAATGTCCCGGTGCGTCCGCAGGACATCATGGGCATGGGCGTTGGTGGGTTGCTGAAGGAGCCACCGTCACGTCCGTTGCCACGGGAGACGGCGTAGAAAAAGCGACCCGAAGGTCGCTTTCAAGAATTTCCAAAGAATGGATCGTGATTATTTCGGAAGTGGCCCGATCATCATGACCATCTGACGGCCTTCCATCTTGGGCATGTTCTCGACCTTGCCGTGTTCTTTGGTGTCTTCGGCCACGCGCTCCAACAGTTCGCGTCCGAGGTTCTGGTGCGCCATCTCGCGGCCACGGAACCGCAGGGTCACCTTCACCTTGTCGCCGTTCTCAAGAAACTTGAACACGTTCCGCATTTTCACTTCATAATCGTTCGTGTCCGTGTTCGGGCGGAACTTGACCTCTTTGATCTCGATGATCTTCTGCTTCTTGCGGGCCTCGGATTCGCGCTTTTGCTGTTCGTATTTGAACTTGCCGAAATCCATGATCTTGACGACCGGAGGAGTCGCGTTCGGCGAAATCTCGACCAGGTCGAGTCCAGCCTCTTCGGCCAACTGCATGCCACGCTCGGGCGTGACCACGCCGACGTTTTCACCGTCTGCGCCGATCAGACGGATTTCAGGAGCCCTGATGCGTTCATTGATGCGGGGGCCGGTATCGCGCGTAGGGGGCGCGTTGTGAGGTCTGCGGGCTATGGTGTCGCTCCTTTGGTGCAGTTCAAATCAGGGATGCAAAGTAGACGTCATGCCGTTGCCTTTCAAGCGGCTTTTCGGCGGATCTGAGCCGATCGTCCAGGGTTTCCCCTTGTATGCGCTGCATCCGACACGCACATCCGTTGCTCACAGTCGCGCTTTGCTATTCTGGCGCGGCACAAGCGTCATGAGAGAGGTCTCGAACCGATGAAAAATCTAATCATTCTGGCTGTTGTTGCGGTCGCCGGACTTGGCGTTTGGGTGGTCACGCAAACCGAAACCACACCGCCCCCGGAAGAGCGCGTGGCAGAGCCGATTGCGGACACCGCGGCACCTGAGCCAACCGCTGCGGAGGAGGTAGCTACGGAGGCCGCAGAAGATGTCACAAACGCGGCTGAGGCGACGGAACAAGCCGTCGAAGACAGCGCCGAGGCAACATCGGATGTGGTAACGGACGTCACCGAAGCGGCCGAGGCGGCAACGGATGATGCGGTCGATGCGGCCAACGATCTGGCGGAACAGGCAGGCACTGCGCTGAATGACGCCGTCACATCACTGAATGACGCGGCCTCCAATGTGGCAGACGCCGTTGAGACCGCTGTTGATACGGCAACGGGCAACGCGGAGCGCACGCTTGAAGACGCGTCCGAGGCTGCCGAAACCATGATGGATTCCGCGGATGCACCGTCGATCGATGTGGTCGGGGACACCAGCGAAACGACCGACAGCGTGACCGAAGCTGCGCCAGAGGCGCAGTCCGACATCACAGAGGTGCTGACAGTCGATGGTTTCGATTATGACCGGGTGGTCGCCTATATCGACGAATCAAACCTATCCTTGTTGATCAAGACATCGACCAAGGCGGCGTTGGAACAAGCACGGGACAATCCCGAGCAGTTGCAAGCTTTGCTGGCCACGTTGCGCGAACAGCTAGGTTTGTGAGATTTTCCTGAGAGTCACGACAAAGGCGCGCAAAGAATTCTTTGCGCGCCTTTTTTCAGTGGCTTAAGGGCTGATCTTAACGTGGCGCTTTAATCAAGAAAGGCTTTTTCCACGACATAGGTTTTGGGATCGGAATTTGCACCTTCCTCAAGCCCGTAGCCTTCGAGCATCTCCTTGATTTCAAGGTTGAAGGCAAGGTTGCCGCAGACCATGGCGCGGTCGGTCTCGGGGCTGATCACCGGAACACCCAAGTCCTCGAAGCATTCACCTGACCGCATAAGGTCTGTGATGCGGCCCATCTTGGGGCTGTCCTCGCGGGTGGTCGTTGGGTAGTAGCGCAGTTTGTCGGCAAAGCCTTCACCGATCAGTTCGGCCAGCAATTCGTCTGTACGGATGTCGTCGATCAGTTCCTTGCCGTATTGCAATTCGCCGACTTCGCGGCAGGTGTGGGTCAGAATAACCTCGTCGTAATCCTCAAAGGTCTGTGGATCGCGCAGCAGCGACGCAAAGGGCGCGATGCCGGTTCCGGTGGCAAAAAGCCAAAGCCGTTTGCCGGGCAGCAGCGCGTCATGCACCAAAGTGCCGACAGGTTTGGGGCGCAGGATGATCTCGTCTCCCGGCTGGATGTGCTGAAGGCGGCTGGTGAGCGGGCCGTCTTGCACCTTGATCGAGTAGAATTCGAGTTCTTCATCCCAAGACGGAGACGCGATGGAATAGGCGCGCAGCAGCGGCTTTTCGCGGCCGGTCTTCTCGTCCGTCTGCATCAGGCCGATCATCACGAACTCACCTGAGCGGAACCGCAAAGACGCAGGCCGGGTGACGCGGAACGAGAACAGGCGATCGGTCCAGTGTTTGACCTCAGTTACAGTTTGCGCGTCAGGAACGGCGAGGGTCTTGGCGGGCGCTTTGGTGGCTGTGGCTTCTGTCACGGGTGTCAACTCTGTCATGTTTTCCATACCGGCTCGTGTAAACCGGTCCCTTACATCTATCTTTGATTTACATCAGACGAAACCCGCCCATGGTCGCAGGGACCGGGCGGGTTGTCTTGTGCTTGCAGTTTTGGATCAGGCGGCGAGGCCGCGCAGGCGGGACTGGTAGTCATGTGCACGCCAGTCGGCGCGGGCCAGCCATTGGTCTTCGGGCTGACGCGCGGCCAGATCATCGTTGATTTCCACGTCGTCAAAGCCCGAGCGGCGGGCCATCGCGTATTGGTCTGCGATGACATGGCCTTTCGCGCGCAGCCAGCCTTTGAAGCCTTGTTGGCGGATGAGGCGGGCAAGGGTAAAGCCGCGCCCGTCGGCAAAGCTGGGGAAGTCGATGCGCACAAGTTCCTTGCCGATGAGCAGGCATTTGAGCCGTGCAGGATCGGTGTCGGACGGCAGGTCAATCCGCGCCTCGGGGTCGATCCAGCGGGTCGGGTCGGCGGTCAGAAAGCCGGTGTCGTTGATGAGAACGGTCATTGTGCGTCTCCCTTTGGGGCGGGCCGATGCAGGCCGCATTCGGTTTTTTCACTGTTGCGCCAACGGCCTGCGCGGGGATCTTCGCCTTGCGCAACACGTGTGGTGCAGGGGGCGCAGCCGATGGACGGGTAGCCGCGTGCCACCAGCGGGTGGCGCGGCAAGTTATGCGTGCGAAGATGCGCTGCGATGCGGGCCGGTTTCCAGTCGATCAGCGGGTTGATCTTGATGCGGGCAGTCCCTTCATCGAGGTCAAAGTAGTGTAGGCCCTCACGGGTCTGCGCCTGATGCCGTTTCCGCCCGGTGATCCATGCGTCATAGCCCTGAAGCGCGTCATTGAGCGGCTGGGTCTTGCGCAGTTCGCAGCACGCGTCCGGGTTGCTGAAGCGCAGGGCACCGTACGGATCGACGGCCTCAACCGTACGCTTGGGCGCGCGGATCACCTGCACGTTCGTCAGACCCAGATGGGCGGCAAGCTCCTGCTGATAGGTCAGCGTTTCCTCAAAGAGCAGCGCCGTGTCGATGAAGAGCACCGGCAGGGTGCGGTCGATCTGGGCGATCAGGTGCAGGAGCACCGCCGAATCCGCGCCAAAGCTCGACACCATGGCGACACGGTCGAAGACACCGCGCGTCAGCACTGCCTCCAGCAGGTAGGAGGTGCCGAAGTGGCGATAGCGCGCGTTCAGATCGGCAACGCGATCCTGCACGGCCATGCGCTCATCAAGCGCGGGCGCGCTTTCTGCGCTGGATTGGTGCCCAAGGTGCAGCATCACGCGGCCTTCTGCTTTTTCTCGCTCTCGCCATAGAGCGCGGTCTTGAACGGCGTCATACCTACACGGCGGAAGGTGTCGATAAAGGCTTCCTCGGCGCTTTCGCGTTCGGACAGGTAGGTGTCGACGATCCGCTCGATGGCGGGCACGATCTCGTCCGCCGAAAAGCCAGGCCCGGTGCGCTGACCGATGGCCGCCTGTTCGGTGTGATCGCCGCCCAGCGTGATCTGGTAGTTCTCCACCCCTGCGCGGTCGAGGCCGAGGATGCCGATATGGCCGACATGGTGATGCCCGCAGGCGTTGATGCAGCCCGAGATCTTGATCTTCAGGTCGCCCACCTCGTGTTCCAGCTTGAGCTGGTCGAAACGCGTGGCGATCTCTTGCGCGATCGGGATCGACCGGGCGGTCGCCAGAGCGCAGTAATCCATGCCGGGGCAGGCGATGATGTCGCTGATCCTGCCAATATTGGCGGTGGCCAGCCCGGCATCTTTCAATGCAGCATGAATGGCGGGCAGGTCAGCCTTGTGGACATGCGGCAGCACAACGTTCTGTTCGTGGCTGATGCGCAGCTCGTCATGGCCATAGCGCGCGGCCAGATCGGCCATCACGCGCATCTGGTCGGCGGTGGCATCGCCCGGTGTCGCGCCATGCGCCTTCAGGCTGATCTGCGCGATGGCATGGCCCGGCGCGCGATGGGCGCTGAGGTTGGTGTCGGCCCAAGACCGGAATGCCGGATCATTGGCATAGGCCTGATCGAAGGGGGCGGTATCGCGGTCCTTGAAGGCGGGCGCTTCAAAGTCGGATTTGATCTGGGCAAACAGCTGTTGATCGACGCCGCTGAAGGCGGGGCGCAGGAAGGCGAACCGCTCTTCGACCCGCGCACGGATGTCGTCGATGCCATGCTCATGCACGGTGATCTTGATCCGGCTCTTGTACTTGTTGTCGCGACGGCCCAGTAGGTTCCAGACGCTGACCACCGCTTCGAGGTACGGCAGCAGGTCTGCCTCGGGCAGGAAGTCGCGCACCACCTTGCCGATCATCGGGGTCCGGCCAAGGCCACCGCCGACGATGACTTCGAAGCCCGGTTCACCCACATCGTTACGCACCATGCGCAGGCCGATGTCGTGGGCCTTGGTCACCGCGCGGTCATTCGGCGATCCTGTGACGGCGATCTTGAACTTGCGCGGCAGGAACTGGAATTCCGGGTGGTCGGTGGACCATTGGCGGATCAATTCGGCCACCGGGCGCGGATCGGCGATTTCGTCCGCGGCGGCACCTGCGAAATGATCGGCGGTCACATTGCGGATCGTGTTGCCTGAGGTTTGGATCGCATGCATCTGCACCTCGGCCAGCGCGTCGAGCATATCCGGTACATCGCGCAGCGTGGGCCAGTTGAACTGAATGTTCTGGCGCGTGGTGAAGTGGCCATAGCCTTTGTCCCACCGCTCGGCGATATAGGCGAGCTGCCGCATCTGGGCGCTGTTCAGTGTGCCATAGGGGATCGCCACGCGCAGCATGTAGGCGTGCAGTTGCAGGTAGAGCCCGTTCATCAGGCGCAGCGGCTTGAATTCATCCTCGGTGAGTGACCCGTCGATGCGGCGCTCCACCTGTGCGCGGAACTGGGTATTGCGCTCGGCCACAAAGGCGGCGTCGAAATCGGTATAGCGGTACATCAGAGAGCCTCGGACTGTTTGCCGTGGGGATAGTTGGACGGGCCGCGCATGCGGAACGCCTCGCGGAAATGGGTGGGTTTGGGGCCTTTGGCGTCAGGAGACACGTCGGCCAGATAAACGCCGACCACTTCGGAGGTGCGGGCACTGGCGTCGATCAGGCGGATTTGCGCGTCCGCCTCGTCGGTGAGGACATCGGCCTCGGTCAGATTGCGGGTCCATGTGTCGTCTTGGGTCAGATACACCACGTCGCCCTCAAGGAGCGCATTGGCGGTGATGACTTTCGGTGTGAAGATCGCTGGCATCAGATCATCTCCTGAACTTGGGGCAGGGTGTTGGCGGCGGCGTCGCGCGGGGCCAGCCCGTACATGAGAAGCGCTGGGCCAGTGATGTCGGCTTCGGTCAGCACAGCGGGCAGGGTCGCCAGAGTGGCGGCCACGATCCGCTGTTCCGGGCGTGACGCGTTCTCGACGATGGTCACCGGCGTGGACGGTGTCGCGCCATGCATCAGCAAGCGGCCCTGAATGAACCGCGCGGCTTTCTTCGCCATGTAGATCGCGGCCACCTCGCCATCGCGGGCCAGCGCACGCCAGTCGTGATCTGCATAGCCTTGCATGTCATGTCCGGTAATCAGCCGCACAGCGGTGTTGCGCCCGCGCTTGGTCAGCGATTGGCCGAGAGCGGCAACGGCGGCGGAGGCTGAGGTGAGGCCCGGCACGATTGTGAAGTCGAGACCCGCTTCGGTGATTGCCTCCAATTCTTCGTCCAGACGGCCAAAGACGGTGGGATCGCCGGATTTGAGCCGCACGACGCGCGCGCCGGTGAGGGCTTCGTCCACGATCATCTGGTTGATGTCGGCTTGCGTGACCGACGGTCCGAACCCTTCCTTGCCCGCATTGCGCAGGCGGGTCTGTGGACCGACCACGCCAAGGATCTCGGCGCTGACCAAACGGTCATGGATCACCACGTCGGCGCATTCCAACGCGCGCAGGGCCTTGACTGTCAGCAGATCGGGATCACCGGGGCCTGCGCCAACAAAGGCGACAGGCTGGAGCGTTGTCATATGCAGGTCGCGTGGCATCGGGTTGTCCTCTTCACCGCGTTTCTTGTCTCTAAAATAGAATTTTGTTCTGATATCCTTCCAGTGCCTTGCGGAAATAAGGATGTTTGTTCTATGTGGCGGTTGGGCGAGGACATGTGATCCTCGAAATCGGCAGAAAGCGGAACAGAGATGAAGATCGACGACACGGACCGGAAAATTCTTGTCGAGTTGCAGACCGACGCGGCGCAGTCGCTGGACGATATCGCTGGCAAAGTTGGGTCATCAAAGACGCCTGTCTGGAACCGGATTCGCAAGATGAAGGAGGCCGGGATCATTGGCGCACAGGTGGTGCAACTTGATGCCGACGCGCTGGGGTTCGAGGCCTGTTTCTTTGTCCTGATCCGCACCAGCGAACACGACGCAGCCTGGCAGCGTGCTTTTCTCAAGGCCTTGCAAGACCGCCCCGAAGTGCAGGAGGCGCACCGGCTGGCGGGGGATATCGACTACATCCTCAAGGTGCGGGTGAAGAACGCGCGGGCCTATGATGCGTTCTACCAGGCGCTGATCGCCGAGGTGAAGGTTCACAACGTGACAGCGCTTTTGTCGATGGAAGAGATCAAATCGACCACGGCGCTGCCGCTTTAACGGAGCCTTTGCCTTGTCTTGCGCACGCTTTGGCGTTGCGTCTGCATATTTGGAAAAAGAAGAAGCAGGGTGTGGTGCGCTGTCCCCTGCTTCTTCTTTTCATAAATATGCAAAAGTACCAGCTCCGCTTGGCGCAGGGTCAGGACGTCTGCACCATCAGGCGTTCGAGCCCGTGGAAATGGTAGGTGTTGGCGTAAACGGGCGGTTCCGCAATGCGCAGCTTGGGGCAGCGGTTCCAGAGGATTGGTAGAGCGATTTGTAGCTCCAGCCGGGCCAGCGGTGCGCCGACGCAGAAATGTAGACCGCCCCCGAAGCTGGTGTTTTGCGTCACGGGGCGGGTTGGGGCGAAGCGGTGCGCGTCTGGCCATTGATCCGGGTCGTGATTGGCGGCGGCGAGGAGCAGCGCCACCTGATCGCCGCGTTGGAACGTGTGGCCGTGAAGGGTGACCTCGTCATAGGCGTAACGGGTGAACATGTGCAGGGGCGGGTCGAAGCGGAGGATTTCCTCGACCGCTTGGTCGTTGATCTGCTGCGTGCCTGTCTCGAGCAATGTTTTGATGCCGTTGCCCAGCGTGTGGACGGTCGCTTCGTGGCCCGCGTTGAGAAGCAGTATGCAGGTGGTGATCAGCTCATCGGTAGAGAGCTTTTCGCCTTCCTCTTCGGCGGCGATCAGGTGGGTGATCAAGTCGTCGCGCGGATCGTTGCGGCGGGTGTCGATGTAGCGGCGCAGGAAGTCGGAAAAGTCGCGGGCGGCCTGTGCGGCGGCGTCTTCCGTCGCGCGGGTGCGGCTGGCTTGGTACATGGCGACCATGGCGTTTGACCAGCGCAGCAGTTGCGGGGCCATGTCGTCGGGCACGCCGAGAAGGCGGGCTATGACGATCACCGGGATCGGTTGGCAGAAGGCCGTGAGAATTTCGAAGGGAGTGTCTTTCGGGAAAGTGTCGATTTTTAAGTGAGTTAGCGCCGTTATTTCAGGTGATAGGTCCTTGATCCGACGCGAGGTGAAGGCGCGCAGCACCAGGCCGCGCAGGCGGGTGTGGCGTGGGGGCTCCAGCTCCAACATCGAGTGGGCTTCGACCTTATAGAAAGGGGCGAGGTGGTTGGGAATTTCCGGGGCCACTTCAGGCGGGACTTCGCGACCAAAGCGGCGGTCGCGCAGGATGGCGTGTACGGCGCAATGGCTGGCGGCGCAGGGCATGGCGTATTCGTCCCACCAAGCCAGATCGCCCGCCGCGCGGATGCGGTCGTAGAACGGGTAGGGGTTCTGGACAAAACCGGGGTCGGTTGGGGATTGGGAGAACCGTTGCATGTCCCGATGTGGCGCGATCAGCCGTTCAGGGCGGCGACGATAGGAGCAAAGTCGCTGGCGGTGATGCTTGCGCCACCGACCAAAGCGCCGTCCACGTCGGCCACTGCAAAGATCTCGGTTGCGTTCGAGGCTTTCACGCTGCCGCCATAGAGCAGGCGGATGGCCTGAGCGGTGTCATTGCCGAAGCGCTGGATCAGGGTCGATCGCATGAAGCTGTGGACTTCGGCGATCTGGTCGGTGGTGGGCACCTTGCCGGTGCCAATGGCCCAGACGGGTTCATAGGCAATGACGGTGTTTGCGCCGGTCACATCGTCGGGCAGTGAGGCGGCGAGTTGACGGCCTACCACGTCGAGGGTTTTGCCGCCTTCGCGTTCGTCGAGGGTTTCGCCGACACAAACGATGGCGGTCAGGCCTACCGCCCAAGCGGCTTGGGTCTTGTACGCCACCAGCGCGTCGGATTCGCTGTGATCCGCGCGGCGTTCGGAGTGGCCGAGGATCACGTAAGTGGCGCCGGCATCCTTGAGCATCTGCGCAGAGACATCGCCTGTATGCGCGCCCGAGGCGGCGCTGTGGCAGTCTTGGCCGCCGATCGCAACCTTGCCGGACTGCGCACTGGCAGCGGCGACCAGCGTCGCGGGGGGGCAGATCAGCACTTCAGCGGCACCGCGGGCTGCGTCTTGCAACGCGTCAAGCTCGGAAAGGGCGGTGGTGGTTCCGTTCATCTTCCAGTTTCCGGCGGCGAGTTTGCGGCGCATGTGAGGGGCTCCTGCTGGTGTTCGAGGTGTGCGCGCATCATCGCGGGCAGGGGAGCGGCGTCAAGGGCCGTTGCACGGGCCGTTGTCCGATGGCACAAGGCGGCCCGACATGACAGGAGGGCAAGAGATGATCCCGAGACTGGATGCAAAGGCTTTGGCGGCGGGCGATGCGGATGCGCTGGCGCAGATGCGGATCGCCGCCGAAGAGGTGGGGTTCGCCACGGTGTATAACACCAAGTTCACCTCGGCCCGGATGCGGTTCGTGCTGGCGGCGTATCGCGCGTTCTTTGCCCTGCCAAAGGAGGTCAAGGATCAGGTGAACATGGCGCGCACGGGGTCAAACCGGGGCTGGGGCGCGCCGAAATCTGAACAGGTCGATCCGAACGCGAACCCCGACTACAAAGAGGTGTTCGACTGCGGCTACACCTTGCAGGATGGCGATATGCGGGTGGCCTTGTCGGTCTATGCGCCGAACCACTGGCCGGACCGGCCTGCGGGGTTCGAGCAGGTGATCCGGGCCTATTACGCGGACGCGCTGGACGTGGCGCGCAGCATTCTGCGGGGGATCGCCATGTCCATCGGCACGGATGCGGATTTCTTCGAGGATAAGTTCGATTGCCCGATGGCCTTGCTGCGGGGCAACTACTATCCGCCGCGTCCGGATTGGGCAGGCGACAGGGATTTCGGTATCGGCGCGCATACGGATTACGGCTGTTTGACGTTGCTGGCGACCGATGGTCAGCCGGGGCTTGAGGTACAGCCACGCGGGCGCAGCGACTGGCTGCCGCTGCAGGCCCCGCCGGGGGAGTTCATCATCAATTTCGGTGAAATGCTTGAGATGTGGACCGAAGGCCGCGTCGTGGCGACGCTGCACAGGGTCAAAGGCGGAGCGGACGAGCGGATTTCGGTGCCGCTGTTCTTTAATCCGAATGTGGAGACCAATGTCGCGCCTCTTGGGTCAGGCAAGCTTATCCGCGCGGGGGACCACCTGACCAAGCGCTATGCAGAGACCTATGTGCATTTGCAGGGGAAGGGCTGATTGGGGATTTCTGCGCAGGTATTTTGCAAGACGAGTGCCCTGTGGCGTGTTTCGTTTCTATGGCGTTCTGCATTTATTAAGCTGAACGTCTGCTAGACGGGGCGAAGCGGCCATCGAATTTCTTTATCCAACGGCCGCTTTGATGTCGCGCCGTCAGGCTGCTGCCGTTGCTTCGATCTCGAACATCAGTCCTGGGATGGCGAGGCGCGTCACCCCCAGCAGTGTCATGGGCGGGGAGACGCGATGCGGGCCGAACCGCATGCCCATCAGATCGAAGTTCTTCAGCGCTTCATCCACGTCGGTGGCATAGATGCCGAGCTTGACGACGTTGCTCAGATCCATGCCAGCGCCTTTGAGGACCGCTTCCAGATTGTCGAGCGCGAGGCTGATCTGGGCGCGCATGTCGCCTTGATGCTGCGGCGTGCCTTGTCCGTCCACTGCGGTCTGTCCCGCGCAGATCACCTGCCGCGTCGCGCCATCTATCACTTCGGCCTGATTGTAGCCCAGCTTGATCGACCAATCCCAAGGGTTCACTGCTGTCCGTTCCATGTCGCAATTTCCTTTTTTCAGTTGCTGGAATCGGTGTAGGACAAAATGGTGCCAAAATATGTCACCATTTGTGCTATGCTTGCGATATGAATGTAAGACTTAGACATGACGCCATCGTGCGCAGCCTTCGTCGCAATGGGACGTCAACGATTGACGCCCTTGCCGATGAGGTGGGCGCATCCCGCCGGACCGTGTTGCGCGATATCTCTGCGCTTCGTGACGAAGGCTATGTGATCCATGCCGATGTCGGCCGTGGTGGTGGGCTTCAGTTGGATCCGCAGTCGGTCCAGACGAACGCTAGGCTGACGGTGCCCGAGGTCTTCGCCCTCTTGATCAGTGTCGCCGCCATGCGGGCCGCTGGAAACTTGCCATTCTCCGAACTTGCCGATGCCGGGCTGGCCAAGATCGAAAAGGCCTTGCCATCAGACAAGGTGAAGGACCTGCGCGCGTTCCTGGAATGCCTGCATATCGGCCAGCTGTCGCCGCTACAGGATTTGTCGGACATGTCGAAGATGGATCCCGACCTGCTTCCCGCGTTCGAGGCGGCCTTTCTGGGGCGCCACTTCATTCGGTTCGACTATCGCGATGCCAAAGGGCGCAAGACCCGGCGCGAGATCGAACCGCAGGCCATGCTGGTTCTGCCGCCGTTGTGGTATCTGGTCGGATGGGATCCAATGCGTGCCGATTTTCGGCATTTCAGGATGGACAGGATCAGCAACCCGGAAGTGCTGGCCGGCACACATTTTCGCCGCCGTCACGTGCCGTTCGAAGATGACGTCTGCCCCTACAGCGCATTGAAGGCGGAAAACCGAACCAGTCGTTTGTAGCAAATGTCGCGTTCGGGGATTTGGGGTTACACCGGTCACTCACGCCGCCATCCACCGCGCTGATCGTCTTGAAGGGTGCGACTTGGATGCCCGGTCTGTCGTCGCATCGCAAAGGTTACGCGCTTAAGCCTTAAGGTTCGGCGCGCCGTTTGCGTGTTCGGTGGCCAGCTCTTCCACGTCCTTGAACTTGATCGACTCGCCGCAGCCGCAGGCGTCGGCAACGTTCGGGTTGTTGAAGTGGAAGCCGGACTCGAGCAGCGAAGTCTGGTAGTCGATCTCGGTGCCGAAGAGGAACATCTGCGCCATCGGGGCGATCATCACCACGGCACCGTCCTGTTCGACCACTTCGTCGTTCGGGTCGGGCGTGTCGACGTAATCCATGGTGTATTCCATGCCAGCGCAGCCGCCCTTCTTGACGCCGATGCGCAGGCCAGCGTGGCCTTTGGATTCCATCAGCTTGCGCACTTGCGTAGTGGCTTTGGGTGTCAGGGTGACGGCTTGTTTTCCGGGTATGCCGAACATGGAACCTTTCCTTTCGATGCCTTGAGTGTAGGGCTTTCGATGCGACGTGCCAAGGTGGTTGCACCCATCGGTATGCCCGACGGGTTTGGGCGCGCGCGCCCTTAGCCGTATTACATAAAGCCCAGTTCCAGACGTGCCTCGTCTGACATCATGTCCATGCCCCAGGGCGGCTCCCATGTCAGTTCGACATCGACATGTTTCACACCGGCCAGCGGTTCGATCGCTTCGGCGACCCAACCGGGCATTTCGCCAGCGACAGGGCAGCCCGGTGCGGTCAGTGTCATGATCACGCGGACTTCGTTTTCGTTATTGATTTCAAGAGTGTAGACCAAGCCTAGGTCATAGATATTGACCGGAATTTCCGGATCATAGACGGATCTGCACGCCTCAACGACCTGATCATACAAGGGATGATCCGTGCTGGAGGGTGCAATGAGGGGCGCACCTTCGATTTTGGGGCTGGCGTCGTTCATGTCGGTCCTTCCCGTGGGTTCCTGACCAAATATATAGGGAAAGGGTCGAGAGGGGTAAAGGGGGCGTAAGAGCCTTGCGTGATCAACACGTGACGTGCGGGGCCGGGCAGAGCGCCCGGAGCGCAGGGCACAGCGCGTGCCCTTTGCGCGGGTTACATAAAATTCAGACGGTGTCTTCTCGGTCGTATTGCGATCGCAGGGAGGAGATGACCTTGTTCGCGGATTGGCTGAGCGTCCGGATTTCACTGGCCACCGCGGAAAACCCCCGACCTGCCGCGCCGACGCGGGAGGCTTCGATCGAGGCGTTGACCGAGATAATCATGATCATCCGGCTGATTTTCTCGAGCTCGGAAATCGACGACCGGATTGTACGGTTTTGCTGACCCACATGGGACTGGCGTTGCGAGACAACGTGGTCCAAAGCGCGGCTGATCCCTTCGACGATGGCGTTGAGCGTATCGAGCAGGGTAGTCTTGACGAAATCGGCCAGCTCTTCGATTGCGGCGGTGCGCCGGGCGCTGACGGGTTCGGCAAGGCGTGCCTGAATGGACCTGGCAATCGACACGAAGCGTGCCAGCTCTTCGCTTTGGGATTGGCTGACTGCCTCTACCTTCACGAGAATGCGTTTGAGCGCTGCGGGGAGCTTCGATTTTCCTGATCCCGGAGTGATGTCGCCTGCGATCTGGGCGAACTCTGTGATGTTCTTTTCGAGATCCGCCAAGGCATCGCGACACTTGTCGGCCTTGGCGTTCTCAAGCAGCAATGTCAGCACAACCCGGTGTGACAGCATACGCATCTTGCCGCACTTGTTGATCAAGGTGGCAAGGACAGCTTCGGTCCGACTGTCGTCGTCCGTTATGTCGGCCATCATGTTCATTGCCGGGGTGCAGCCATGTCCGCGCCATCCAGCATGGTCTGCGCAATGAAGGTAAAGGCGTTGTTCCACGCTGCAGCATGGTCTTCTGTCCAGTCCGGACCCACTGCCCGTGCAAGGCATTCGACGAGGGTTTCTGCAACGGCGGTGTAATGGCCGGGTTCCGCGCCGTACTCGACGTGTTGTGCACCGAGGGCGTGCAGCGGGCCGACAAGCGCTTCAAGATCGCCGAGTTTCTGCACGGCGAGTTGCAGGATGGCCGCCAGTTTCTCGGACTGGTCCGAGATGTCTTCCTTGAACATGCCGCGCACAGACGGGGCCTTGAGGAAAAGAGTCTGGTAGAAATCCGTGACAAGATCATCGCGTGCCGTAACAGCCGCGGTAAACGAGTTCTGGATTAGTTCAACTTGGGGAGTGGTCAGCATGATGGGGCCTCTCGTGTGTGCAACAGTCTTGTCCAACGGCTGCTTTGCAAAAACGTGAAGGGCCCAGCGAAAATATTTGAGACGGCTCTGCTCTAATTCGCTTTGGGCTGTTTTTTGCGTCGCGGCACAGGGGTGGGTCGGACCTTTTCTTCGATAGCGTCGTACAGAAGCCCTGCAATATTCTTGCCACTTGCAATCTCGATCCCTTCGAGGCCCGGGGAAGAGTTCACTTCGAGCACCTTTGGCCCGGAGTTGGAGCGCAGCATATCGACACCAGCGAACCCAAGCCCGAATACGCGTGCAGCGCGGGCGGCAGTTTCGCGTTCTTCCTTGCTGATGCGAACCTTTTGCGCTGTGCCGCCCCGGTGCAGGTTGGAGCGGAAATCGCCCTCGGAGCCGGTGCGTTTCATTGATGCCACCACTTTGCCGTTTACGACAAGGCAACGGATGTCTTCGCCCGCTGCTTCCTTGACGAAATCCTGAACGAGGAAGTTGGCTTTCAACCCTCGGAACGCGTCAATCACGGATTCGGCGGCTTTTTTGGTTTCTGCAAGGACGACGCCTTTGCCTTGGGTTGATTCCAGCAGTTTGACGATCAAGGGGGCGGTGCCGACAAGACCGATCAGGTTCGATGTGTCCTTGGGCGAGTTGGCAAAAGCAGTGGGAGGCATACCGATGCGGTGGCGGGCCAGTATCTGGTGCGCGTGCAGCTTGTCACGGCTCGACGTGATGCCTGCGCTGCCATTGACCACGAAGGTGCCGATGGATTCGAATTGACGCACAATGGCGGTGCCGTAGGGCGTGATCGACGCGCCAATGCGCGGGATGACGGCGTCATAGCGGGGCAGGCGTTTGCCGTCGTAGTAGACCTCGGGTGCCATAGCGTTGATCGCCATATAGCAGCGGGTGGTGTCGATCACCTCGACCGAGTGTCCGCGCTTTTCGCCTTCTTCGACAAGACGGTTGGTGGAATAGTTGTTTTCCCGGCTGAGGACGGCCACGCGCAGGGCCCGGTTCGGCGCGATGCTGCGCACTTTGGGGGTGTGGTAGACATCGAAATCCAGCTCGGGCTGGTGGAACCGTTCGCTGGGTACGATGTTGACGTGATCCTTGAGCGCCTGACGGCCCAGCAGCATCCGATTGCTCATCGTGCCGCGATCCGTCAGCGTGATCTCGATGTCCCACGCATGGCCGCCGACATTGAGCTTGGATGCGATGACGTAGCGGCTTTCGGTTTCTCCATTGGACGAGGTGACGTCGCGCCGATCCACAATCGGGGCAGAGCAGGGGATCATCAGGTCTTCACGTCCGGGAATCGGGTATACCGCGAAACGCACCCGCGGCTTGCTGGCCGATCCGAACACTTCAATGTCTGCCGCATGCAGGGCCGAGGTGCGCGCGCCGGTGTCCACCTTTGCGCGGATCGCGGGCAGGCCAAGATCAGGCAGGCTGACCCATTCTTCCCAGCCGAAGGTCAGCAACGCCTCTGGTCCCGTGCCTGCTGGCTCGGGGGTGTTGGATGTTTTGTCGGACATGGGAATCGCGCCTCCTTGGCAATTCGGGTGATTTGGCGCACAAGGGCGCGCTCTGCAAGTAAGGCCGGATCATGACAGTTTCTTCTTCCTTCGCCCTGCACGCCACCGATGGACTGGCACGGACAGGGGCCATTACGACACCGCGCGGAACCATCCGCACGCCGGCCTTCATGCCCGTGGGCACGGCGGCGACGGTCAAGGCGATGATGCCCGAAAGCGTGGCTGCCACAGGGGCGGACATCCTGCTGGGCAACACCTATCACCTGATGCTGCGCCCCACAGCCGAGCGGATCGACCGCTTGGGAGGGCTGCACCGGTTCATGAACTGGAACAAGCCGATCCTGACGGATTCAGGCGGCTTTCAGGTCATGAGCCTTGCTGATCTGCGCAAGCTGACAGAGAAAGGCGTGACCTTCAAATCCCATATCGACGGGTCAAAGCACGAACTGACGCCCGAGCGGTCGATGGAGATCCAGCGCCTTCTGAGCTCGGACATCGTGATGTGTTTCGACGAATGTCCAGCCTTGCCTGCCGACAGGGATCGGATTGCGGAATCGATGCGCCTGTCGATGCGCTGGGCGGAGCGGTCGAAAGAGGCATTCGGAGACCGACCAGGACATATGCTGTTCGGCATCCAGCAGGGCGGGTTGGAGCAGGATTTCCGCGAGGAATCGGCGGAGGCTTTGAAAGCCATCGGGTTCGACGGCTATGCCATCGGTGGTTTGGCCGTTGGCGAAGGACAGGACGCGATGTTCGGCTGTCTTGATTTTGCACCCAGCCAACTGCCCGTGGACCGGCCGCGCTACCTGATGGGTGTGGGTAAACCTGACGACATCGTTGGTGCGGTCAAGCGTGGTGTGGACATGATGGACTGCGTGCTGCCGTCACGCTCTGGTCGCACCGGGCAGGCTTGGACGCGGCGTGGGCAGGTCAACATCAAGAACGCGCGGCATCAGGATGACCCTCGGCCTTTGGATGAGGAGTGCACCTGTCCCGCGTGTCGGAACTACAGCCGCGCCTATCTGCACCACGTGTTTCGCGCGCAAGAGATGATTTCGGGGATGCTGCTGACCTGGCACAATCTGCATTACTACCAAGAACTGATGCAGGGGATGCGGGACGCAATTGCCGGAGGCCAGTTTGCGGAGTTTGAAGCGCGGTTTCACGCGCAGCGCGCATCGGGAGATATCGAGCCGCTTTGAGCAAGCCTGCGCTAAAACCTTCTTTTCATCCGCCGTTACACATTCGAAAGAAGACATGTGTTCGGGAGGTTACATGGACGTAGAGAAGGTAGACGAGGGTGAGATCCAAAGCTGGACACCCGACGAGGTTGCGGGCGCATTCTTTCGTGGCGAGATCGTGCTGATCGACGTGCGCACCCCGCAGGAATATGTGTTTGAACACATTGCCGGGGCGCTTCTTTTGCCGATGCCCTATTTCAAGGCGCAATACCTGCCTTTGCAGGCTGACAAGCAGTTGGTTCTGTATTGTGGCGAAGGTTTGCGGTCAGAGCACTGCGCGAAAGTCATGCTGTCCGGTGGCTCAGGCGTTGCTGCGCAGTTGGCCGGAGGGTTCAAGGCATGGCGTGAGGCGGACAAGCCTTATGTCGGGACCAATACGATGATTGGCACACCGCAACGAATGGGGGGCAAGGTGGCGGACCAGCTTGATCTGCCGCCTCCGCTCATGGAGCGTGTTGAGTAAGCGCCGCACCGTTTCTGTCTTCCTCACATCGTAGTGTTCGAATATAACTGCGTCAGTGTATGTAAGGGGAGCGACGATGCTGACACGATGGACTTTGGCCTTGGTCGCCGCTTTGGCAGTTGCCAGCACGGTTGCGGCGCAGATGCACGGTCACGGCCATATGCATGGGGCCAACGGTGGGGGCCATGACATGGCCAATATGCCGGGTTTGCAGGGAGAGAACGCGACGGCCGCGGAAAGCGCGGAACTGGCAATCATGTTCCAGCGGTTCCAGACGATGAGCCGCGAGGTCGAAAACTTGCCCAACGGCATTCGCACGGTCACGCGGTCGACTGACCCAGAGGTGATGGATGCGCTGGTCAACCATACGGTGGGGATGATCGACCGGGTGGGGCAAATGAATGACCCCAAGATCTTCATTCAAAGCCCGACGCTCGATATCTTCTTCGCGCGGGGCGACAGCATCCTGTCCGAAGTGGATGTGACCGAGGATGGCGTGATCGTGATCCAGACCTCGGACGACCCCGACGTGGTTGCGGCCTTGCACACACATGCCGCAGAAGTGACTGCAATGGTCGAGCAGGGCATGCATGCGGTCCATCAGATGATGATGCAGCGCAGCTCGAACTGATAAGCTTGGGTTCCGCAGTGGGCTGAGCGCGATCGGGACCACGTGCCCCTTGCGACCCCCGTCGGCTTGGGGCAAAGCTGCCCAATCGCCCGAACCGGGCACAGGAGCCAAACATGGATTACGGAAAATCCGGCGCCCCCAAATCGACAAAGGGCACGCCGAAATTCAACCCTCACAAGACCCCGTCAAAAGACGCGGCACAGTCCGAGTCAAAAGCGGCGCTGCTGGCGCGGATGAAGGCGGCAGCTGCAAAGAAAGCCTCTGACTGACAGCTTGGTGGCACCGCTCTTGCAGGTGGCGGGTACGGTCTGTGTTAACGCTTGAACCAAAAGCCACCTTGCAGGCTCTGACCATCAGGATATGGTGGTCGCAGTCGGAGCACGGTTGAAACCTGCGGTGGTGAGACCCACCTTTAAGCTCCATGACCGGAGATGGTCAGCGCTGCCGCCGAGCGGGGCCGGTGCCATCTTGCCAATGATAAGGATACGAGCATGCAAGAGCCTCTTAACGCCTCCTACCCAGTGTTGCCGCTGCGAGACATCGTTGTCTTCCCGCACATGATCGTCCCGCTGTTCGTGGGTCGTGACAAGTCGGTGCGCGCGCTGGAAGAAGTGATGGCGGATGACAAGCAAATCCTGCTTGCAAGCCAGATGGACCCATCCGAGGACGATCCGCAGACCGATGGGATTTACCGGGCTGGTGTGCTGGCCAATGTGTTGCAACTGCTCAAACTGCCCGACGGCACGGTGAAAGTGCTTGTCGAAGGTCAAAACCGCGTGCGCATCACGGAATATGTCGAGAACGATAATTTCTTCGAGGCCCGTGCCGAATATCTGACCGAGATGCCGGGCGATCCAGCTTCGATCACTGCGCTTGTGCGCACTGTGGGCGAAGAGTTCGAGCGTTATGCCAAGGTCAAAAAGAACATTCCCGAAGAGGCGCTGGGCGCAGTGTCGGACGCGGATGCGCCGGCCAAGCTGGCCGACCTTGTTGCGGGTCACCTTGGGATCGAGGTCAACCAGAAGCAGGAGCTTTTGGAAACGCTCTCCGTGAGCGAGCGGCTTGAGAAGGTCTATGGCCTGATGCAGGGCGAGATGAGCGTTCTCCAGGTCGAGAAGAAGATCAAGACGCGCGTGAAATCCCAGATGGAGCGCACCCAGCGCGAGTACTATCTGAATGAGCAGATGAAGGCCATTCAGAAGGAACTTGGCGATGGAGAGGACGGCCAGAACGAAGTGGCCGAACTGGAAGCCAAGGTGGGTGCGACCAAGCTGTCCAAGGAGGCCCGCGAAAAGGCCGATGCCGAGATCAAGAAGCTCAAGAACATGAGCCCGATGAGCGCGGAAGCGACTGTCGTGCGCAACTATCTTGACTGGATGCTGTCGATCCCGTGGGGCGTCAAATCCCGCGTGAAGAAGGATCTGGGCAATGCCGAAAAGATCCTCGATGCCGATCACTTCGGTCTTGAGAAGGTCAAGGAACGCATCGTCGAGTACCTTGCTGTGCAGCAACGCAGCAAAAAGCTGAAAGGCCCGATCATGTGCCTTGTCGGCCCTCCGGGTGTGGGTAAGACGTCGCTTGGTAAATCTGTAGCCAAGGCCACGGGACGCGAATTCATTCGCATCTCGCTGGGCGGGGTGCGCGACGAATCCGAAATCCGCGGTCACCGTCGGACCTATATCGGGTCCATGCCGGGCAAGATCATTCAGGCGCTGAAGAAGGCCAAGACGACGAACCCGCTGATCCTGCTCGATGAGATCGACAAGATGGGTCAGGACTTCCGGGGTGATCCCGCGTCGGCAATGCTCGAAGTGCTTGATCCGGAGCAGAATGGCACCTTCGTGGACCACTATCTTGAAGTGGAATACGACCTGTCGAACGTGATGTTCCTGACCACGGCGAACTCCTACAACATGCCTGGGCCGCTTCTGGACCGGATGGAGATCATTCCGCTCGCGGGCTACACCGAAGACGAAAAGGCCGAGATCGCCAAGCGTCACCTGACGTCGAAGCAGGTCAAGAACCATGGCCTCAAGAAGGGTGAGTTCGAACTGACGGGCGAGGCGTTGACCGACATGATCCGCTACTACACGCGCGAAGCGGGCGTGCGGAACCTTGAGCGCGAGATTTCCAAGCTGGCGCGCAAGGCGGTGACCAAGATCGTCAAGAAGGAAGAAGAAAAGGTGGTCATTTCGTCCGACAACCTTGACGATTTCCTTGGTGTTCGGAAGTACCGCTATGGTCTGGCCGAAGACGAGAACCAAGTCGGTGTTGTGACCGGTCTGGCCTACACGTCGGTTGGTGGGGATTTGCTGCACATCGAGGCGCTCAAGCTGCCGGGTAAAGGTCGGATGAAGACCACCGGGAAGCTTGGCGACGTGATGAAGGAGTCGATCGATGCGGCAGCCAGCTATGTGCGGTCTATCGCGCCTGAAATCGGGGTGAAGCCTACGAAGTTCGACCAGATGGATATCCACGTTCACGTGCCTGATGGCGCGACACCCAAGGACGGCCCTTCTGCTGGTCTTGCCATGGTGACGTCGATTGTATCTGTGCTGACTGGCATCCCGGTGAAACGCGATATTGCCATGACGGGCGAAGTGTCCCTTCGCGGCAATGCGATGCCGATTGGTGGATTGAAGGAGAAACTGCTCGCAGCCCTGCGCGGCGGCATCAAGACAGTGCTGATCCCTCAGGAAAACGAGAAAGATCTGGCCGAGCTGCCGGACAATGTGAAAAACGGTCTCGAGATCATTCCCGTGGAACATGTGTCGGACGTTCTGAAGCTGGCACTGGTGTCAAAACCCGAGCCGATCGAGTGGGACGAAGCTGCCGAAGAGGCAGCGGCCCAGGCGATGAGCAAGGACAATGGCGGCGCATCGGCAATCGCTCACTAAACGCGTTCAACAATCCTGTTACCGACGCCGCCCCAGATCGGGGCGGCGTTTTTTTTGTCAGATGATCGAGATGCGATTGGCTCATTTTGTGGTCTGCTTTGGTTAAATCACTGGATAAAGTGCTCGTTTTTGCTATGGTGGCTTAATATCCGCCAATAAAAGTCAGAGCAGACAAAGGATGAAATTGATGTCGACGACCAAGAAAACGACGACTCCCGCCAGAACACCCAAAGCGTCCACGACCGCGACAAAAGCTGCGGCGCAGGCGCCGGAACCCGAAGTAGTGGTGAACGAAACGCCAAAGATCACAGGCCCTGAGTTGAAGAAGAAAGAGCTGATCGACACGATTGTTGCGCGCAGCGGCGTGAAGAAACGCGAAGTGAAGCCCGTGGTCGATGCCATGCTGGCCGTGCTTGGCGAAACAATTGCGGACGGGCGCGAACTGAACCTCGCTCCGATGGGTAAACTCAAGATCACCCGCATGAAGAAGACCACCAAAGCGCACATCATCACAACACGCCTGCGTCGCACAGAACCGCAGCAAACAGATGCGCCGGACCCTCTTGCACAGGCTGCAGAGTGACGCTAAGACCCCTGCCAATGGGTGATTAGCTCAGTGGTAGAGCGCTTCGTTCACATCGAAGATGTCAGGGGTTCAAATCCCTTATCACCCACCATTCTCCTTGTCGGTATATTCACGATGCGGCGCTTAGTGCGTGTTTTAGGCGTTTCAAGTATTCAAATATGAATAGGGCAATTCCGACATCTTTTGTTTCTTGCTCTGCGTTCATGACGTAACAGAGCCGTGCGGCACTCTTCCGAGTGTGGTTTATCGAGTGTTCTGCATAAATTATTATGTAGGAGAGTGTCGCACTTTTACCCACTCCAATTCATGCGTGCGCCACAGCCAATTTCTACTGAGGCACTGTGGGGTCTTCGGCGGCTTTTTCCTTTACGAAATCGATAAAGCTGCGGATACGTTTCACGTCCCGTAAGTCCTGATGTGTCAAAACCCAAAGGCTGCGCTGCGTTGGGGTGGACAGTTCTTCAATCGCTTTGACACCCGGAAGGTTCCTGCCGACGATTTCTGGCAAGCGAGCGATGCCCAGTCCACGCCTCACAAATGTTGCGCTGGTCTCCAGATTGTCTGTTCGCATCACGATCCGCCCCTGCGGAAAAAGCTTAAGTGTCTCACTTTCCGATGACACGACAACTCCACTGTGGATCACAAGCGGAACCAGCTTGGCTTGCTTGATCGCTTCGCTGGTGTCACCGAATTTGGCAAGCAAGTCTTCGTGGGCAAAAAAGCGTGTGCTGAGCCGCGCAATACGATGCCCCCATAGACTGGGCTTGGGGTTTTCTTCAGCGCGAAACACCACGTCAATTTCGCCAGCCGCGAAATCCGCCATCTCGTCGGTTACTCTGACTTCCAGAGTGATATCTGGATAGGTTTGCTGAAACTCAACCAGCACGTCACCCAGCGAATAGGGTAAAAGCTGCGCCGGTGCGCTGATGCGGATCAGGCCCGACATTTCGTTGTCGATGCTTCGCAGCGTGTCTTCTAGACCTTGCAACTGGCGTTCGATGCGTTGGCTGTGGTCGCTGACAGCCCGTCCAGCTTCTGTCGCGACAAGCTTGCCATGCCGACGTTCAAAGAGTTTGACGCCGAGCTCTTTTTCGGCCCTTGCCAATTGGCGCGACAACGTGGGTTGGCTTGTCTTCAAGATCCGTGCCGCTTTGACCATGCTGCCTTCGCGGTGGATGTTCAAAATGACGCGCAATGCGCTCCAATCCAGCATGGAATTTTCCGGTACTTTCAGGGGCGGACATGATCCTCGGTCATTTTGCGAGGAACTCCCAACCTTGGTCAATCCTCGATGCGGGACCGGTTGATAAAAGTCTTTGATCGAAGCAAGAATTCAGGCTTGAACACGCGCGCGGCATTCGTTAATGGCTTGCCGCACGGGTGATTAGCTCAGTTGGTAGAGCGCTTCGTTTACACCGAAGATGTCGGGAGTTCGAGTCTCTCATCACCCACCATAAAATCAATGACTTAGACCGGTTTTGCTAAGTGTGCTTC
>NZ_JFKD01000079.1 GCF_002115725.1 Marivita cryptomonadis | reverse complement strand
GCACATGTGCGCCTGTCAGGCCGTATGTCCGACATGCTTTATTCATTGGAGGCGACCGACACTGACTTTTATGCCCACCAATTCAAACCAGTTCTTAAGATGCTAGACTCGCCGACCGGGCATTTGCTGATTGCTGATGAGGTCGGTTTGGGGAAAACAATTGAGGCTGGCCTAATCTGGACAGAACTCGCGGCACGGATGCGCTATCGTCGGCTATTGGTGGTTTGCCCCAAAGTTCTTTGCGAAAAATGGCGGTTTGAGCTCGTCAATAAATTTGACCTTGATGCTCGAATTATGTCTCCGGCAGACCTTCAAGATGCGTTGACATCGACGACGCTGCAAAAGCGCGGTTTCGTTGCGATTTGCGGCATGCAGTCAATCCGTCCGCGTCGCGAGAGCGACCGTAGTAATCGCCCAGTCGACATTCTGGCAAATACTATTGATGAGCTTGACCCCTTTGACGATCGACTTGATTTGGTGGTGATCGACGAAGCGCATCATATGCGGAACCCAGGTACACAGTCGCAAGAGCTTGGGAAAATGCTTGCAAAAATTGCACACCATGTTGTGATGCTTTCTGCAACACCAATCAATCTTGGAAACCGCGACTTACATTCTCTGCTGCGCCTCTTAGATGAGGACACTTTTAGAGAGCAAGAAACTCTTGAAGCGATTGTTGATGCAAACGCCCCCGTCATTCGAGCCCGCGATACAGTCCTGTCGGGAAAGCCGGTAGACGAGATTATCTCGCATCTCAATGAAGCGTTCCGCCATGAGCTTCTGTCTGGAACAAAAACGCTCTCGTCAATCCTGAAGGAAGTTAAGAAGCGTTCTGAAATCGATGCAAGCGTTCGGGCTGATCTTGCTCATCGGCTTGACGGTCTCAATCAGCTTGCGAATGTCATAAACAGGACGCGAAGACGCGATGTGCAGGAACACCGTGTCATTCGGGAAGTTCAAGGTCAAATTCTCGAAATGACGGCAACAGAGCGTGATGTTTACCAAAACGTTACATCCGTAATCAGAAATTTTGCGGCCCAATCAGGACGTCCTGTCGGCTTTTTAACTGTTATGCCTCAACGTATGCTTGCGTCCTCGATGCCTGCGGCACTCGCTCATTGGCGGGCAAAGTACGATGTTACAAGATGCTATGAGGATGAGCTGTTGTATGTCACTGAGAACT
>NZ_JFKD01000078.1 GCF_002115725.1 Marivita cryptomonadis | reverse complement strand
CAGCGCCCTTGCTGCAGGCCAGCACGCTGATCGCGGACGATGAGAGACCTGAGGAACGACCGGTTGGCTTCTTGCGGCGCGGCTCGAAATGGCATCGCCATCTGAATGCGCAGAAGGAAGACGGTCACCGGCTTTGGGAAGTGGCGGTGTTGTTCCATCTGCGGGATGCGTTCCGCTCAGGCGATATCTGGGTGCCTTATTCCCGGCGCTACAGCGATCTGAAGCAGGCCTGGTTCCCGCTGAGGCGGTGAAGGACATGCCAAGATTGGCCGTGCCGCTTGATCCGGAAGCCTGGCTTGCCGATCGCAAGGCACGCATGACCGAAGGCCTGAAACGGCTGGCAAAGGCAGCGCGTGACGGGGCCATCCCCGGCGGCTCGATCGAGAACGGCATCCTGAAAGTCGACCGCCTGAGTGCGGCGGTGCCGCAAGAGGCGGACGAGCTCGTGCTCGATCTCTACGACCGGCTGCCCGCCGTACGGATCACCGAGCTGATGCAGGAGGTCGATGCGGATATAGGCTTCACGGAAATCTTCATCAAACTGCGCAAACTGGGGCGCCCTGCAAAGACCAGATTGGAATGCTGACGGTGCTGCTGGCCGAAGGCCTGAACCTCGGGCTCAGCAAGATGGCCGAAGCGACCAACACCCATGATTACTTCCAGCTTTCCCGCCTGTCGCGGTGGCATGTGGAGAGCGACGCCATCAACCAGGCCCTCGCCATGGTGATCGAGGCGCAATCCCGGCTGCCCATGGCCAGGTTTTGGGGTGGTGGCGTAACCGCGTCCAGCGACGGGCAATTCTTCCCCGCCGCCCGGCAAGGCGAAGCCATGAACCTCATCAACGCGAAATACGGCTCCGAGCCGGGCCTCAAAGCGTATACCCATGTCTCCGACCAGTTCGGCCCATTCGCGACCCAGAACATTCCGGCCACCGTGAGTGAGGCGCCCTACATCCTCGACGGGCTGCTGATGAACGAGGCCGGGCGGAAGATCACAGAGCAGTATGCTGACACCGGCGGGTTCACCGATCACGTCTTTGCCGTAACCTCGCTGCTTGGGTTCCGATTCATCCCGCGGATCCGTGACCTGCCATCCAGACGGATCTACCTCTTCGACCCGGCGTCAGCGCCAAACGAATTGCACAGTCTGATCGGGGGCAAGATCCGCGAGGGCCTTATCGTCCAGAA
>NZ_JFKD01000076.1 GCF_002115725.1 Marivita cryptomonadis | reverse complement strand
TACGGAGACGCGTAGGCTATGCGGCGGCTGTCGCGGCCGCGGTGTCAGCACGGGTGAAACGAAATTCCATGCTGTCTTGCCACATGCGGTGCAGAACCACCCCGATCCGACGCGCCAGCGCAACCGTGGCGCGCTTTTTGCCGCGCCGCTTGGCGACAGCCCATGCCCAGGCACTCAGCCAATTCGGACGTGCATTATTCAACATCACTGTCGCGGCTTGATAAAGCGCCGTGCGCAACCCCGCATCGCCGGCCCGGGAGATTTCGCCAATGATGTCGCGCTCCCCGGATTGCGCGCGCCGCGGGGTCAGGCCAACCCAAGGGCCAACGTCCCTAGAGGATGAGAAGCGCTCAGGATCATCGATCGCGGCCTTGAAGGTCAGAGCCACGAGAACGCCAACCCCCGGCACGGTCATTAACAGACGGCAGACGGGATCAGCTTTGGCATGATCACGCAGCAATTTCTCCACGCCAGCCAGTTCCTGACGCAGCGCGCCACGTGCGCTCAAGATCGGGGTCGCGGCTGCTTGCAGCATAGGATTACCCTCGACCAGCTCCAGCACCCGCTGTTCAAAGCGTCCCTTGGCGACCTGTCCCATCTTGAGCCCGAAGTTGCGCAGCACCCCACGGATCGACAACTCCAGCGAGATGGTCGCTTGTTGGATCGCCTTACGCGAGGACAACAGCGCACGCATTTCCTGCGCCGACAGGGATTTACAATGGACAGATCGGAACCAGCCCATCTGCAAGAGCCGTGCAATCCCCTCGGCATCGCGTCGATCTGTTTTGATTGGCATCGCCTTCAGCGCACCCTTCACCTGCCGGGTTTCCATCAGAACAGTAGCGAAGCCGGCCTCGGTCAAATGCTGATACAGCCATTGCGACAAGGGCCCAGCTTCAAGGCCTACCCCAACAATGCGCTCTGTCAGTGTATGCAGCACCTTCACCAAATCCTCGGGTTCGCTTGGCGCTGTGGTTTCTTTCACCACCTTGCCCTGCCTGGACACCACGCAGATTGCAGTACTTGCCAGAGAGACGTCCAAACCGATATAAACATCCATGTCGTTGTCCTTTTGTATTCGATATCCTGGGGCGCGCGTCACAGCACGACCCCGTTGACACGCAGCACAGCGTGCCAAGGGCAACGACACCTCAACCAACCTCAGATTTCAATTCACAACGGTCCTGATTCGAGCCGAGCCCCAATACGGTATCTC
>NZ_JFKD01000075.1 GCF_002115725.1 Marivita cryptomonadis | reverse complement strand
CGGTGTTTGTCAAAGGAGTTGTCCGCCGATTTCATGCGGCGTCTCTGATTTCAGGGGCGCTGATTTCGGTTTCGGGGTTGAGCCAGACGGGTCCGGCAGGTTGCCAGTTACGGGTTTTGCCTGACCAGCGTTCCGGGTTTTGTGAACGTGCATTTGCATAGAGACTGGCGCGGTTTGCCAGCGTTGCACGATCATGACCAGCATGGCGCGCGCCTGGCGTGACGAAGCGAATGGCGCTGTGCAAGTGCTCGCCGTTATACCAAGTGGCAAATGATTTCACCCAGGCTTGGGCGTCCTCTTTGGTGGCAAACCCTTTGCGCGGCCAGTCCGGGCGATATTTGCAGGTGCGGAACAGAGCCTCCGAGAACGGGTTGTCATTGCTGACGCGCGGTCGGCTGTAGGACGCGATGATGCCGAGTTTTTCCATGGTTGTTTTCATTGTCGCGCCCTTCATCGGGCTGCCATTGTCGGCATGCAGAACCAGTGGGCGCAGGGTGCGTCCCTCAGCCAGAACCGCTTTGCGGATCAGCATCGCCGCCAGCTCCGCGCTCTCGCGTTCATGAACCTCCCATCCAACGATCTTGCGGCTGAAGATGTCCACGATCAGGTAGAGGTAGAAGAACATGCCTGCGACCGGTCCAGGCATCCATGTGATGTCCCAAGTCCAGACCTCGCAGGGCGCGCTGGCCTTGTAGCTGGCGGGCGGTTTGCGCCGGACCGGCGGCTTGGCCCGACCCCGGTGATGCTGCTGTCCATCTGCGCGCAGGATGCGATAAAAGCTGGACTCGGATGCAAGATACCGTCCCTGATCGGCCAGTTTAGGCACGATCTGTGACGGAGGAAGGCTGGCAAACTCCGTTGAATTACACACGTCAAGCACGGCCGCGCGTTCCTCGGCACTCAGCTTGTTGGCTGGCTCCGGGCGCGGCACAAGAGGGCGCTGATCGGCGTGTATCTGGCCGTCTTTTGTCCAGCGCCGCAATGTGCGATCGCTGATTTCCAGCTCGGCGCAGGCTTTGGCCCGCCGCGCGCCAGCAGTGATGGCCTCATTGATCAGAGCAACTGCGGTTTGGCGATGTGGGGTGCTGATCATGCGTCCTCTCCGTCCCCCCAGATCGCTGCCGCCTTTTTTCGCAGAACAAGAAGCGCTGCCGTTTCAGCCAATGCGCGGTCCTTGCGAGCAAGTTCGCGCTCCAGATCCCTGACCCGTTTCTTCTCTTCCTTGG
>NZ_JFKD01000074.1 GCF_002115725.1 Marivita cryptomonadis | reverse complement strand
TTTTAACTCTCTGATCTGCATGGGTGCTGTGGAAAGCCACAGGCTATGCGGCAGCTGCGGTAGTTGCCGTTACGGCATCAGCCGGTGTGAAGCGGAACTCGGCACCGTCCTGCCACATGCGGTGCAGAACCACCCCAATCCGACGCGCAAGTGCAACTGTTGCGCGCTTTTTGCCGCGCCGCTTGGCGACAGCCCATGCCCAGGCACTCAGCCAATTCGGACGTGCATTATTCAACATCACTGTCGCGGCTTGATAAAGCGCCGTGCGCAACCCCGCATCGCCGGCCCGGGAGATTTCGCCAATGATGTCGCGCTCCCCGGATTGCGCGCGCCGCGGGGTCAGGCCGACCCAAGGGCCAACGTCCCTGGAGGATGAGAAGCGCTCAGGATCATCGATCGCGGCCTTGAAGGTCAGAGCCACGAGAACGCCAACCCCCGGCATGGTCATTAACTGACGGCAGACGGGATCAGCTTTGGCATGATCACGCAGCAATTTCTCCACGCCAGCCAGTTCCTGACGCAGCGCGCCACGTGCGCTCAAGATCGGGGTCGCGGCTGCTTGCAGCATAGGATTACCCTCGACCAGCTCCAGCACCCGCTGTTCAAAGCGTCCCTTGGCGACCTGTCCCATCTTGAGCCCGAAGTTGCGCAGCACCCCACGGATCGACAACTCCAGCGAGATGGTCGCTTGTTGGATCGCCTTACGCGAGGACAACAGCGCACGCATTTCCTGCGCCGACAGGGATTTACAATGGACAGATCGGAACCAGCCCATCTGCAAGAGTCGTGCAATCCCCTCGGCATCGCGTCGATCTGTTTTGATTGGCATCGCCTTCAGCGCCCCCTTCACCTGCCGGGTTTCCATCAAAACAGTAGCGAAGCCGGCCTCGGTCAAATGCTGATACAGCCATTGCGACAAGGGCCCAGCTTCAAGGCCTACCCCAACAATGCGCCCTGCCAGTGTATGCAGCACCTTCACCAAATCCTCGGGTTCGCTTGGCGCTGTGGTTTCTTTCACCACCTTGCCCTGCCTGGACACCACGCAGATTGCAGTACTTGCCAGAGAGACGTCCAAACCGATATAAACATCCATGTCGTTGTCCTTTTGTATTCGATATCCTGGGGCGCGCGTCACAGCACGACCCCGTTGACACGCAGCACAGCGTGCCAAGGGCAACGACACCTCAACCAACCTCAGATTTCAATTCACAACGGTCCTGATTCGAGCCGAGCCCCAATACGGTATCT
>NZ_JFKD01000073.1 GCF_002115725.1 Marivita cryptomonadis | reverse complement strand
CTTGGTGCGTCGAACTACGCCTATGTTGAGGCCAGCTGGAGCCAGAGCCTGCCGGACTGGATCGGGGCGCATGTCCGTGCATTTGAATATTTCGGCGGCGTACCGACGACGATCGTGTCGGATAATCTCAAATCGGCTGTGATCCGGGCCTGTTTTCACGAACCGACCATCAACCGCAGCTACACGGATCTCGCGCGGCACTATGGCACCGCGATCCTGCCCGCGAGGCCGTACAAGCCCAAAGATAAAGCGAAGGTGGAAAGCGCCGTGCTTTTGGTCCAGCGCTGGATTGTGGCCAAGCTGCGCAACCGGACGTTCTTTTCGCTGGCGGAACTGAACGCTGCCATCCGCGAGGCGCTTGCCCAAATGAACGCCCGCGTCAGCCGCCACCTGGGCGCCTCGCGCCAGGAGCTGTTCGACACGGTGGAAAAGCCCGCGCTGATGCCCTTGCCACCCACACGCCATGTACATGCGGACTGGCAAAAGGTCACCGTGCGACCCGATTATCACATCCGCATTCAGGATCATTTCTATTCGGTTCCAAATCGACTGGTCGGGGAGGCGCTGTGGGTCCGCATCACATCAGACACCGTCGAAGCCTTTCACCGCGGTCGGCGCATGGCCAGCCATCAGCGCGCAAGTCCGGGGGATCACGGGACCACCACCATCCGGACGCATATGCCACCCCATCACCGCCACTATGCCGACATGTCCATCGAAAAGCTGCAAGCCAAGGCGCAGGCCATCGGCCCCAATGTGGCCACCGTGATCGACGTGATCGTCCGGGACAAACCCCGTCCCGATCACGGCATCCGCGCAGGTCTCGGTGTTCTCCAGTTGGAACGCGGTTGTGGAGCGGAACGGCTGGATGCCGCCTGCGCCCGGGCACTCGTGCTGAATGCCTGTTCGCTCAAATCAATCACCTCGATCCTGTCCAACCGTCTGGAAGACCAGCCTGTCGATGCCGCACCTGATGCACCCCCCATCGCCCACGGCAATATCCGTGGCCCCAAGTATTTTCACTGAGAAAGAGAGGAAACCATGCTCACCCATCCCACCCACGACGCCCTGCGCGCATTGAAGCTCGACGGCATGGCCGAGGTCCTGGCCGAACTGCTGGCGCGCGAGGATAGCCGCCAAATGGACCCAATCGAATGGATCGGCCTCATGCTGGATCGCGAAAGCGCCACCCGCGACACACGCCGATTTCAGACCCGCCTGCGCGCCGCCAAGCTGCGCGACAGCACCGCGTGTTTGGAAGACGTGGATTATACATT
>NZ_JFKD01000072.1 GCF_002115725.1 Marivita cryptomonadis | reverse complement strand
ACTATTTCCTATGGACTTCTTTGATGATTACTTCACTGTTGTTAGATACCCGATATCTCGGTTCCAAAGCGCATTCTATTTTAATCAGACAACGCAAAAAACAATCGATAGCAATATAGGAATAAATGAATTTATTTCAGATCTTTGCGTAGATTCAGTTTCCGAATACGGGTTTTATGATGGGCACTTTGCCCCCCAGTCGCAGTTTTTGTATCCGAATGTACAGTATAGATTTTTTCGCTTGGAGGAGGCTCTGTTGCACAAATCTCGTGAGGGATTCATCTTGTGAATCCATCGTGGTAGCCGGGATGCATGAGCAGACCCACACCCCCGACCTACAAGACCAGGAACTGGCCAGCCTACAATGAAGCGCTGAAGCGCCGGGGCTCGCTGACGATCTGGTTTGACCCCGAGATGAGCTGGGATGCCGCGCCGACAGGCAGGCGTGGCCGACAGCATGCCTATAGCGATGCCGCTATCCAGACGTGCCTTTCGATGAAGGTTTTGTTCGGCATGGCGCTTCGGCAGACGACAGGCTTCGTCGAAAGCCTGTTGCGGCTTGTTGGTCTCGACTGGGCTGTGCCCGACTTCAGCACCCTGTCCCGCCGCCAGAAGACCCTGGCCGTCAACATCCCCTATCGTGGGTCGAAGGGCCCGCTGCACCTGCTGATCGACAGCACCGGGATCAAGGTGGAGGGTGAAGGCGAGTGGCATGCGAGTAAGCATGGCGGCCCGAAACGCCGCGTCTGGCGCAAGATCCACCTCGGGATCGACGAGGAAACGCTGGAGATCCGAGCTGTCGAGATTACTGGAAGCCACATCGGCGATGCGCCGATCCTACCCGACCTTCTCAACCAAATCCCGAAGGACCAGGAGATCCGCAGCGTCACGGCTGATGGCGCTTATGACACCCGCAAATGCCACGATGCGATCGCAGACCGCGGCGCATATGCTGTCATCCCGCCCCGCAAGAATGGGAAGCCATGGAAGACCGTTACCGCCGGCGCGGTCGCTCGAAACGAGGCCCTGCGCGCCTCCAAATACCTTGGTCGCGCCCTATGGCGACGATGGAGTGGATACCACCGCCGGAGCCGCGTCGAGACGAAGATGCATTGTGTGAAGCTGCTGGGGCAGCGCCTCATGGCGCGTGACTTCGACCGTCAGGTTGCGGAACTCCAGGTCCGTATCGCCGTGCTCAACGGCTATACCGGGCTTGGCATACCCGTCACGGAAGCTGTGGGATAGGTCCGACCGGGGAAAGGGGAACCCCGGCCATTAGCCGATTTGTGCAACAGAGCCTATTCTGACACTCGCCAAGTAG
>NZ_JFKD01000071.1 GCF_002115725.1 Marivita cryptomonadis | reverse complement strand
GATCAACGCCACGTCAATCCCGGCCGCGTCCATTCGGGCGCGAAAGCAGTTCATCCGATCAGCAAACTGCATCAAGATCCATTCTTTGCGGGCAGGCGATCGCGCACCAAAGCGGCCCACATCGACGCGCCAATGGGCAGCAATTCATCGTTGAAATCGTAGTCACTGGAATGCAAAGGCTGCGCGTGTGGTCCGTCTTCACCGTTGCCAACGAGCAGAAAACACCCCGGCACGGCGGCGGTGAAATGGGCGAAATCCTCGGAAAAGCTCATGGGCGTGCGGTCGGGGATCGTCTCAAGGCCGACCGCTTGCCCCGCCCGCACAACGGCTTCTGTGGGTCCGGGCGCGTTGATTGTCTCGATGAACTCCGTTCGAAAATCAACAGCTACCTCGACCCCGTGCGCAGCGGCGATCCCGGCTGCAATCTGGCGCATCAGTGCCTCGATCTGGTCACGGTCCTCCGGGCTACGCGCCCGCGCATCCCCTTTGAGCGTCGCATGGCCGGGCAGCACGTTACGTTGCCCGTCCGTCAGAAACTCCGTAACCGACACGACCGCGCCCGCCCCCGGGGCCAGTTTGCGCGCGACAATGGTTTGCAGCGCCTGCACGATCTCGGCCCCGATGGTGATGGCATCGCGCCCGGCCTGCGGCATCGACGCGTGACCGCCCTGTCCGGTGATGGTGATTTCGAACAGGCTTTCGGAAGAACAGATGAGGCCGGGGCGGGTCGAGACCTGCCCGAAGGGCGCACCGGGCAGATTGTGGATGGCGTAGACTTCCTCGATCGGGAAGCGGTCGAGCAGACCTTCTTCCAGCATCGCTTGCGCGCCCAGCCCGTGCTCTTCGTTCGGCTGGAAAATTAACACCACCGTACCGCTGAACCCCGGATCGGCGGCAAGGGCCTGTGCCGCGCCCAGAAGCATGGTCATGTGGCCATCATGCCCGCAGGCGTGCATCACGCCGGGCGTCTGCGACGCATAGCCGTGCGTGCTTGTCTCCAAGATCGGCAAAGCGTCCATATCCGCGCGCAGCCCAATGGCCCGGTTGCCGGTCCCGGCCCGCAGGATGCCCACGACACCCACACCGGTCTGCACCTCAAGTCCATAGCCGCGCAGAAGCTCGGCGACCCTGGCTTTGGTTTTCACCTCCTGAAAACCAAGTTCCGGATGCTGGTGGAATGCTTGTCTAATCCTTTTGAGGTCGGCAATGTCCATGGTCATGCGATGCTCCGCTGGGCCAGAAAGGATTCGGTTTCGGCCCAGTCGCTGGCCCTCACAACGCTGCACCTCGACGTGATTTGGCTGGTCCACGCGAAAAGCGCCAGAAAGGGCCGATCATAG
>NZ_JFKD01000070.1 GCF_002115725.1 Marivita cryptomonadis | reverse complement strand
AAGCATAGCGACCTATGTATAATGCCGCCGCTGACCAAAGAGTCACGACGGCGGACCGCTCTAGAACAACGCCCTCCGCCACAAAGCAGGACTATTACAATAGTCCACCCGCTTGACGCTCGACTGATGCAACCCAACATCACCGCGAAGAAACCTCGACCTTTCGCTCATGGATGACTTTGAACGAACGCGCTCTACCCGGCGCATCTCGAGTTTCTGCGCACGCTTTCAGCAAAGAAGAGAGTTAATCCGAATATGCCCACCCGCTCGAAGATCATCTACACCTTCACCGACGAAGCCCCAGCCCTCGCCACCTATTCACTGCTGCCTATCGTAGAGGCCTTCACCGCTTCCGCTGATATTGCCGTGGAAACCCGCGACATCTCCCTCGCCGGGCGCATCCTCGCAAGCTTCCCCGAGCAACTGGGCACCAAGGCCGTACCGGACCACCTCGCCGAACTGGGCGCCCTGGCCGTGACCCCTGAAGCCAACATCATCAAGCTGCCTAACATCAGTGCCTCGACCCCCCAACTGCAGGCGGCGATCAAGGAACTGCAGGCCCAGGGCTATGCCCTGCCGGACTACCCCGAAACCGTAACCACCGACGCGGAAAAAGAAACCCGTGCACGTTACGACAAGGTCAAGGGCAGCGCCGTGAACCCGGTCCTGCGCGAAGGCAACTCCGACCGTCGCGCCCCCCTGTCGGTCAAGAACTACGCACGCAAGCACCCGCACAAAATGGGCGCCTGGGCTGCCGACTCCAAGTCCCACGTTGCCCACATGAGCAACGGCGACTTCTACGGCAGCGAAAAAGCCGTACAGATCGAAGCCGCTGACACTGTCAAAATTGCGCTGGTCGCCCAAGACGGCACCACCACCGTCCTGAAGGAAAAGACCACGGTCAAGGCCGGCGAAATCATCGACAGCGCCGTACTGAGCAAGAAAGCCCTGCGCAGCTTCATCGCCGCTGAAATCGAAGACGCCAAGAAACAAGGCGTACTGCTGTCGGTTCACTTGAAAGCCACCATGATGAAGGTCTCCGACCCGATCATGTTCGGCCAGATCGTTGCCGAGTTCTATAAAGACGCCCTGGCCAAGCACGCAGACGTGCTGGCCGAGATCGGCTTCAACCTGAACAACGGTATCGGCGACCTGTACGCACGCATCAAGGCCCTGCCGGCCGAGCAGCAAGCGCAGATCGAAGCTGACATCCAGGCGGTCTACGCCTCGCGCCCTTCCCTGGCGATGGTCAACTCCGACAAAGGCATCACCAACCTGCACGTGCCGAGCGACGTGATCGTCGACGCCTCGATGCCGGCGATGATCCGTGACTCCGGTAAAATGTGG
>NZ_JFKD01000007.1 GCF_002115725.1 Marivita cryptomonadis | reverse complement strand
ACTGACACACCGCTCTGGGATGTGACACCGCATGTGTTGAGACATAGCTTTGCCAGCATCGCCAATGATCTGGGCTTCACAGAGATCACTATCGCTGCCCTGATAGGTCATGCGAAAGGTTCCGTGACGAGCCGGTACGTGCACACGCTCGACTCGACGCTAATCATGGCGGCAGACACGGTGTCGGGATACATTAAGGCTTTGCTGGAAGGCGTCGAGTTCCGGCGGAACACATATACGCTTGATCGGGAGGCACGGCGGTCAGCCATCGAGCACATGCTGATCAAGTCGATACTGCCAAAGAAACGCTGACTGCTTTCAAAACGAAATCACTTGAAACGATATTTTGTTGATTAAGTCTTTATTGTTTTGGCCCGACGTGAAAACGAAAATGAAACCAGCAACTTCGAACGATGTTTCACCGAACTTTTCTCAATCGAACATATCCGGTTGGTCGATCACCAACTGGTTCCAGATCGTCTGGAAATGCAGCCAGCCGATATACTCACTGCCGACGTGTTCGCGGCTGTAGCGGGCACGGTCGGCGGGGATGCGGATAGGCTCAATGCCAGAGGCAGCGATCGCGAGTTGTTGCTGGCAGCAGCGTTCAAGCGCGATGAACCAGAAGGCGGCGGACTCAATGCTGTGGCGGCTGGCCGTCAATAGCCCGTGGTTCTGGTGCAGCGCGGCTTTCATGCCTTTGAACGCCTTGGCCACATCCGTGCCTGCGTGGTTTTCGACTGCGACCGCTCCGCCCTGTTCGCCGATCACCACATGATCCTCGAAAAACGCGCAGGCGTCCTGCGTGATCGGATCAATGGGGCGCCCCAAGGCGCACCAGGCTGTGCCATAGGTGGTGTGGGCATGGCACATGGCGAGGATGTCGGGATGTTCATCATGGACATTGGCGTGCAGCACAAAGCCCGCGCGGTTCACCGCATAGTCGCCTTCGATCACCGTGCCTTTGTGATCAACGAGGATCAGGTTCGACATTTTGACCTTGTCGAAATGCACGCACATCGGATTGGTCCAGTAAAGCTCGGGCCGTTCCGGGTCGCGGATGGTCAGGTGACCGGCAAAGCCATAATCGAAGCCCTGCTGGGCAAACGCGCGGCAAGCGGCGACCAAGCGTTCCTTGCGGTGCTGGCGTTCCTCGGCGACGGTTTCAAATTCCGGCAGTTCAGGGAAGATCAGCCCGTCCTGTTCCGGTTGGTAGATCGAGACGCGGTTCCCAAGATCCAGCATGATGGTGCTGCCTTATTCAAATTGTATCAGATGGTAAAAAACGGCGCCCCCTGAGGGAGCGCCGCTTTTGGCTTAGATGTTTTGCGCGCTCATTTCCTGCGCGATGTGGTCGGCTTGGCGGATGGCAAGCGCCACAATGGTGAGCGTCGGGTTTTCCGCAGCCCCGGTGGTGAATTGCGAACCGTCCGAGATGAACAGGTTCGCGATATCGTGCGTCTGGCCCCAATTGTTCACCACGCCGTCACGCGGATTTTCGGACATCCGGTTGGTGCCGAGGTTGTGCGTCGACGGATAGGGCGGTGTTGGGAAGGTACGTGTTGCGCCAACCGCCTCATAGACCGCCTGACCCTGCTTGTATGCGTGGTTGCGCATTGCGATGTCGTTGGGGTGATCGTCGAAGTGGACGTTTGCCACGGGCAGACCGTACTGATCGGTGACATCGTGGTTGAGAGTGACGCGGTTGGTTTCCTGCGGCATGTCTTCGCCCACGATCCACATGCCCGCCATGTTCTCGTAGTGATCAAGCGCCGAAGTGAACTCACGCCCCCAGCCACCCGGATCAAGGAAAGCCGCCATGAAGGGCAGACCTAGCGACAGGGTTTCCAGCTCGTACCCGCCGACAAAGCCGCGGGACGGATCGTGACGGGCTTCGTCCTGAATGATGCCTGCCATCGTGGTGCCGCGCCACATCTTTACCGGCTTGTCGAACACGCCATAGACCGATCCGGTCATGTGGCGCATGTAGTTGCGACCCACCTGCCCCGAGCTGTTGGCCAGTCCATCCGGGAACATCGCGGAAGCCGAGTTCAGCAGAAGACGCGGGCTTTCGAAGGAGTTACCCGCGACGCAGACGATGCGGGCCTTCTGCATCTGCAGCGTGCCGTTTGCGTCGTAATATTCGACACCCATGACCTTGCCTGCCTCGTTGTGCAAGATACGGGCGACATGGCTTTGCGGACGCACTTCGAGATTGCCTGTCGCCTCGCCCTCAGGAATGTCGACATAGCCGGCCGACCACTTGGCCCCCCATTTACAGCCCTGAAAGCAGAAACCGGTTTGTTGGCAGGGAATGCGGTCGCCATCATCACGGGTCTGGATCGCCATGCGGCCAGTGTGAACTTCCTCATATCCCAGCGCCTTGGCGCCTTTTTCGAACACGAGGTAGTTGTTGCTGCCCGGCAGACCCGGACGGTTGCCGGTGCGCGTCACGCCTAGCTTGTCTTCGGCCTTGGTGTAGTAGTCGTCCATCTCGCGCGGGTCGATCGGCCAGTCGAGCAGGTTTGCGCCCTGTACGTCGCCATAAGTGGTCTTGGCTTTCCATTCATGGTCCTGAAAGCGCAAGCTGGCGCCAGCCCAGTGCTGCGTGGTCCCACCTACGGATTTCACGATCCATGCGGGCAGGCCTGAGAAATCCTTGGCCACGCGCCAGTCACCCGATGTGGTGCGCGGGTCGAGCCAAGCCAGTTGGCCAAAGCTTTCCCATTCGTCGTTGATGAAATCGTCGGGCAAATGACGCCCGCCCGCTTCCAAAGCGACGACGCTGATACCCTTCTGGGCCAGTTCGTTTGCAAGAACACCACCGCCTGCGCCGGTGCCGATGATGACGACAACGCTGTCGTCGTTCAGATCAAATGGGGCTGCCATAAGTCTATCCTCCCTTATGGCTCAGAGCCAGTTGATGTCGTTGAAACCGCGATCAATGTAACCGCCCTGGCTGAAGCTCTCGCCCTCGTAGCCAAAGATCGGCCAGACCGCTTTCTGGTTATAAAGGCCGGTGACCAGACCGCCGCGGACCTGCTGGAAGAACGCACTGTCTTCCATGCCGCGCAGGATATCGACGCGGTCGCGCTCCCATCCGGTGGCAAGGTAGCTGTCAAAGCCCTTGCCCTGAGCGGCCGCATTCAATGCGGCAATCCCAGCCGTGATTCCTGCGGCGGCATCGGCGCTGTCATAGCCCTTGACCGCAATCACATAGTATTCATCGGCCACCTGATCGTGCGGATAGATATCGCGCGCCATCTGGACGAGTGTAGCAAAGGTTTCCGCGTCGAGATGTTCGGCTTCATAGGCCCAGGCGGCGTCTGGGGCCGCCAAGAACCCGGTGCCGACGACAAAAGACGCACCTGCAGCGCTGGCGCGCTTGAGCAGGTCACGCCGTGTCAGCCCACGCAGGCTTTCTTTCTGTGACATGTGTAGTCTCCTCCCTGTTTGATGTGCACCCTTTGGAAAGGACAGGTGCGGCCTGATCACTTGAACCGTCCACCGCGTTCGAGCACCTCGATCTGGTACCCGTCTGGATCGGCGACAAAGAAAAACCGGGCGATCACCTCGCCTGCCGGTGCAAAGGACACTAGTTTGCGGGGGTTGAGGCCTTCCGCCTCGAACCTGGCATGCTCGGACTCCAGATTGCTGACCGAGACAGCAAGGTGGCCGTAGCCGTTGCCAAGATCGTAAGGCTCGGTCTGACCCTTGTTCACGGTCAACTCGAGCTCGAACTCGGTTTCGGGATTGCTCAGATAGATCAGCGTGAAGTCCGGGAAATCGAGCCGGTCCGCGACCTTGAGGCCGAATGCCTTGTCGTAGAACGCGACCGACCGATCCTCATCAAGAACGCGGATCATCGAATGGATTTGCTTGGCCAAGGGTCACTCCTGCGGTTGGTTTCTGTGTCCGTTCGCAGGCTAGTCCGGCCTAAGGGGGGTGCGGGTAGTATGCCTGTACTACCCCGCATTTTTTCTGTCGTTCAGAGGGACAAAGTCACTCTGCCGCCATGGCGTGAGCGGGCGCGGATTGGTTGATCTCCATGAATTTCAGGCAGGCGCAGCGCAGCAGCGAGGTGAAGTTTTTCGGCTCGCCGCGACGTTCCAGAACTTCGGAATGCAGGGTCGATATGAACATCGGGGTTGATACGCCATCGCGGGCGGCAATTTCGTCAAGCGTTGCCCAAAACGCGTTTTCCAAGCGAATTGACGTACTTTGACCGTTCAGGCGTAAACGCCGCGTGGTGCTTGTGTAGCGTTCGGGATCTTGTCCCGCAAAGACTTCACACATGGTTCATCCTCCCAAAAATCATGCGTTAAGCATTCAACACATATTTCGTATACGAAATTTTTAATTTAGTCTATGGCTTCGAAAAAGACATGCGACCAAGGTCTGGTCTGCGTGTGAAAGGATGGACATGCAGACGATAGAACAGCCCAAATCGCTAACCGAGCAAACATACGATATCCTGCTTAATGCGATCTGTTCCGGAGAGTTCGAACCGGGGGAGCGGCTCAATCAGGACGAGATCGCAGCCAGCCTGAAAGTCTCACGACAGCCCGTGAACAGCGCGATCTCGCTGCTCAAGGCCAACGGCTTTGTCGAAGACACCGGACGCCGGGGTGTCGTGGCCTCGCCCATCAGCCCCGAGCAGTTCCTGTCGATCTACGAATTCCGCAGCGCCGTTGAACCGTTCGCGATCCGCCTCGCACATGAGCGCAAACCGGCGGATGCCGCGCAAGAGGCGGAGATGATGCTCAAACGCGGGTGGGAGGCAGTACGGTCGAACGATCCGCATCAGCAGATCGCTGTCGATTTCGAGTTTCACGAAATGATCTACACTTGGGCCGGGAACGACACCATCCAGACCACGATGCGCACCAACTGGCATCACATCCGCCGGTCGATGGCAGTGGTTGTGCGCGGCGTCGTATCCGCCGACACCTCGTGGACGGAACACAGCCGGGTAATCGAGGCGTTGATGCAAGGCGATGTCGAGCGGGCCGAAGACGAAATGAAGGCGCATATTGACCGAGCCACGGCCAAGGCGGTGGCCCGTCTCTTGGAGGTGAACGCGGCGCCTTCGGAGGTGCCGTAACAGACATTCTGGACCTGAGACATGCAGCTTTGTTCCTGCACGAAAACCGGTTCATTGTTTGCCCGCGTCCGAGGCCAAACTGACGGACAGAATCGGTGTTGGCATCTCACATTGTGCGACAGCCCAATGATCCACTCACCCAGACAAAATGAACATATAATAATACTACAACTCAGATGTTCTGCGCAACACCACCGCAAGCGACCCACCAACCAGAGCGCACACAACGCGATCAACTCAAAACCCCTCAAAATTTAACGTAAAATATTGAATTTTCAAAAATTTCCCTTCATGCGATTACGCTCAACTGCCTGACCTCAGCGCACAAAAGATGAGTGCATGAAATTTTATTTTGATATTTGATACCCTTTTAGAACATAAGTTTACAATCACAACACATGTTCAGGCGGCGTAATGGACACAGCCCAAAGCCACCCAGACCGACCGCGAACACAAAAAGCCGACAACGTGAAGAGCGTGGTCAAAGGCACCTTAAGGGAGGAAAGAATGGCCGAGATTTTCGATCATACAGGCGCACCGGTGAAACATGGCCGCGCTAGGGTGAACGGCATCCGGATGCACTTTGTGACAGCCGGTCAGGGCGAGCCGCTGCTGCTGATCCATGGCACTCCCAAGACCAACTATTACTGGCACAAACTGATCCCGCTGTTGACCGAACATTTCACAGTTGTCGCCCCCGACCTGCGCGGCTTTGGCTACACCGACAAGCCCCCCGTCAGCGAAGGTTATGACAGCGGCACCAACGCGCAGGATCTCGCAGAATTGATGACCTTCCTTGGCCATGACACGTTCCATGTTCATGGCGAGGATCGCGGCGCAGAATTTGCCTATGTGCTGGCCGCCACCGAACGCGAGCGCGTCTAGACCCTTTCTTTCTGCGAAATGCTGCTGTCGAGCGAAGGCCTTGAAGAAGCGTCGTTTTTCACGCCAGACAACATTACTTCGCAGTTCCGCCAGAGCGGCGTCTGGGTCTGGCATATCCCGTTCTTCTGGATCCCCCACCTGCCCGAGATGCTGATCAACGGCAAGGAACGCGAGTTCTGGGAATTCTGGATCAAGGCAGAAACCTGGAACCCCAACGCCATCACCGAAGAGGCGATGAACGAATGGGTGGCCTGCCTCAAGGCGCCGGGCGGCCTGCGCGGCACGCTCGAAACCTATCGCGCCGCCTTCAAGAATGCCGAAATCGTGCAAGAGCTGCGCAAAGAGAAATTGACCCTGCCCATCATGACCGTCGGCGCGCCAGAATTCTTTGGACCGCTGGTCGAGGAACAGATGGCGCGGCTGTCAAACGGCGTCGAGAAAGCCGCCGTCTTCGAGGAATGCGGTCACTCGCTTGCACTCGAAGCGCAGGATCGCCTTGCGGCGATGCTCAAGGAATTCATGCTCGACCGCTGAACTGCGGTCGGCATCCCAAAAACGCGAAAACTTCCATCGGAGGAGAACCAAATGAAGTTGACCCGTAGAACCCTCATGGCCACAGGCGCGACTGCTGCCATTCTTGGCCTGTCCCTGCCCGCTTTTGCGCAGGACAATATCGGCGATGTCCGGCACCCTCTGTGGTACGAGGCCCCGTCCGAGCGCACGCTGGAACTGGCCAAGATCGACGATCTGTCCCAGACCGTCGTCAGCCTTGGGCCGCGCGGTGAAGAAGGTGTGCTTTACACCGAGATTCAGATCACCGAAGAGCAGAAAGAGAAAATCCGCGCAGGCAACTTTACCGCGGCGATCTCAATGGGTTGGCTTGGTGACGATTGGGCCTCGCAGCAGCTTCTGGGCCTCAAGGAAACCTTTGCCGATCTGAACATCGAAGTGGTCGCAGAAACCAACGCGAACTGGGAAGATGCGCGTCAGATTTCCGACCTCGACGCGATTTCGGTGCTCAAGCCCGATCTCGTGGTGTCGATCCCGCTCAACACGGCGACAACCGCAACCGCGTTCCAGCGTCTTGCCGATGCCGGCTCCAAGATCGTCTTCATCGATCAGGCCGCCGACGACATGCAGCCGGGTGAGAACTATGTGTCGGTCATTTCGTCCGACAACCTCGCCCTTGGCATGTATCTGGCTGACCTGCTGAACGATGCGGGGGGTGGCGAACGGGATGTCGCGGCGATGTACTAAGCGCCGGAATTCCACGTGACCAACCTGCGCTACATTGGCTTCATCGCCCGCATGATCGCCAAGTACCCTGACCTGCAACTGGTCGCGGCGGCTGGCCATGACAACCCGAACAAGGGTCAGGAAGCGGCACAGGCCCTTCTTGCCCGCTACCCGACGCTCAAAGGTGTGTACGGCTCTTGGTCGATTCCGGCGATGGGTGCCGCAACTGCCGCCCGCATCAACGGCAAGCGTCCGGCGGACTTCAAGATCGTGAACGAGAACTTCGATCAGATTGTCGCCGCAGAGATGGCCGCCAATAGCTTCATCGCGGGCATCTCGACACAACAACCCTACACCCAGGGTGTGACAGAAGCGAGCGCCGGTGCGCTGGCGCTGATCGGCGAAAGCCTTCCCTCCTACATCTCGGTGCCGCCGGTGCGCGTGAGCCGCGACAACCTCGCCGAGGCGTATGAGAAGATCTACCGCATCCCGCTGCCGGAAACGATGCAAGCCGATCTGGCCAGCAACTGATGCAGCTTGCCGTACGCCGCGACTCCCCGTGGCGTACGGCTCGTTTGTGAGGAGGAGCACGACATGTCGACAGATGTTTTGACCATGCGGGACATCAACAAGGCGTTCAACGGCAACCCCGTTCTGCGCCATGCCGGGTTCACTCTTCGCAAGGGCGAATGCCATGCGCTGATGGGCGAAAACGGCGCAGGCAAGTCCACCCTCATGAAAATCCTGACAGGCGTCTATCAGCGCGATGCCGGCACCGTGCAGATCGACGGGAAGGATGTCAGCTTTGCCGCGCCCCGCGATGCAGAAGCCGCAGGGAACGCGATGATCTTTCAGGAATTCAGCCTGATCCCCACCCTGACCGTTGCCCAGAACATCTTTCTGGGTCACGAGCCGAAACGGGGCAACAACATCTTCATCCGCGACGCCGAGATGATCCGCCGTGCGCACGATATTCTTCAGGAATTCGGCGAAAACATCGACCCGCGCGCACGTGTCGAAGACCTGAGCGTTGGTGCGAAACAGATGGTCGAAATCGCCAAAGCGCTGTCCAAGAACGCCCGTATCATCGTGATGGACGAACCGACCGCTTCGCTCTCCGAAAGCGAGGTTGAGACCCTGTTTCGACTGGTGAACCAGTTGAAGACGCAGAGTATTTCCATCGTCTATATCTCGCACCGCATGGCCGAGATTTATCAGATCTGCGACCGCATTACCGCGATGCGCGACGGGCGCGACATGCTGACCGCGAACACAAGCGACGTGACGATGGAAGAGCTGATCCGTGCCATGCTCGGCTCTGACAGCACCGCCGCGTTGGATTGGGTCGCGCGCGATGTCGACATGACCGCGGCCCCTGTTCTCGAAGTCGAGAACCTGCAGGTGAACGGATATGTCGACGATGTAAGCTTTGCCGTCCGCCCCGGTGAAATCCTTGGGCTTGCTGGCCTCACCGGTTCGGGACGGACCGAGATTGTCGAGGCCATTTTTGGCATCCGCCAAATCGACGGCGGGTCTGTCCGGATCGACGGCCAACCCGTGCGCAGCAACCGCGATGCCATTGAGGCAGGTGTCGGGCTGGTGCCCGAAGACCGCCGCACGCAGGGCTTGGTTCTGGATCACAGCCTGCGGGACAACGTGATCCTGCCGAACCTTGCCCGCTTCACGCGCAACCTCTTTGTCGGGGACAAAACCGCGCGCGCGGCATCCGACCGGCATATCGCGGATCTCAAGATCAAGTGCGAAGGCCCGGACCAGGAGGTCTATCTTCTGTCCGGCGGCAACCAGCAGAAGATCGTTCTGGCCAAGTGGCTGGAGCGCAAACCCAAGGTTCTGATCCTTGATGAGCCGACCATCGGTGTCGATATCGGCGCGAAATCGGAACTGGTGCGCAAGGTGCGCGAGATCGCGGATGCGGGCACGGCAGTTGTTGTCATTTCATCCGAATTCGAAGAGCTGCTCGCGATCAGCGACCGGCTGCTCATCATCTACGATGGCAGCGTGATCGGGAACATAAACCGCAAAAACGTGCAATCTGAGGAGGCTCTGCACCATGCAGTCCAAGGCTGACCCCATGCCACAAGAAAGATCGTTCAATCTCGGACGCATCAACTGGCGCGAAAACATTGTGTACATCTGCTTTGCCGGTGTGCTTCTTTTCTTTGCCGTCACCATTGGCGACAAGGGCTTCCTAACGGTGTCAAACCTGTTCAACATCGCCCGGACCACAGCGATGATCGCGGTGATCTCGATTGCCATGACCTTCATAATTTCGTCTGGCGAGTTAGACCTGTCCGTTGGGTCGACAGCCGCGCTGGCCGCGCTTGTGTCAGCGCTGGCGATACAGGCGGGATACGGGTTTCTTGGGGGCTTGATCGCCGGGCTGCTGTGCGGCGTGGCGGTCGGTCTGGTCAACGGCTTCTTCGTCACCGCGCTGTCGATCCCGTCTTTCCTTGTTACTCTGGGCATGATGCAACTAGTGCGCGGCATTGACATGCGGATCACCTACACCAACCCAGTCCCCTTCCGGAACGCGACCTTCGATATGGTGTTCGGCCCCGGCACGATCGGCGTGGTCCCCACACTGTTCCTCTGGGCCGTTGCCGTGGCGATCCTCGGCCACGTGGTGCTGCGCTACACGCCGTTTGGACGGCAAGTCTTGGCCACCGGAGGCAACCGCGAGGCGGCGCGCTATTCCGGCATCAACACCAAGCGCGTCAAAATCATCTGCTTCCTGATCACCGGTGTCGGCGCGGCGTTGGCCGGGATGCTCTGGACCGGCATGATGGGCACTGCGCGCTACAATTTTGGCGAAGGTGCGGAACTGGCCGCCATCGCGGCGGTGATCCTTGGGGGCACCAGCCTTTTCGGTGGCAAGGGCACAATCATCGGCACATTCGTAGGCGCGCTGCTGATCGGGACAATCAACAACGGTCTGATTATCATGGGTCTGGATGTGTCCGAGCAGATGATGGTGGCCGGTGCGATCATCGTTCTGGCGGTGGCGTTCGGGAAAAAGCCCAGCCGTTGAGGTTTGACCAAAGGGTAAAAAACGACGCGGGGCCGGATTGGCCTCGCGTTTTCTTATTTGGTGAGGTGCCCCGACAGAACCAACGCGCCAAAGTCCTTCAGTCGATCCACCACCCTAACGCAACCCGCCCACCTGAGAATATCCGCGTGATCGTCCCGCCGACCTTCAAGATGCCCACCACCGACAAATCCGACAGGTGTCATACCGGCGGCCAACGCCCCTTCTACGCCATGCGGGGAATCCTCGATCACGAGGCAATCGCCCGGTGCACGACCAATCACCTTGGCTGCCAAGAGAAACAGGTCCGGGGCGGGTTTGCCGTGTTCGACCTGGTCAGAGCTGCACGCGCGGCCTTCGAAGAAGCCATCCAGGCTGGTTGTGCGCAGGGCGAGCGCCATTCGTGCCTTTGAACTGCCCGTGGCGACCGCCATATGACACCCGGCATGATGCAGGGCAGACAACAGGTCGTATGCGCCGTCGATTGGGTTCAGGTCGGTCGGGTACTGATCCATCAGAATTCGGTCAATAAGTTGCGCGAAGTCTTCGGGCGCAGGCCGCCCTGCCCTGTTGCCGACCCATTCGGCGATGCGTGACATCTTGAGGCCAAGCACCTCTTTCCCCAAGTCGCGCGGGTTCAGACCTTTGGCACCCAGACGGTGCGCCTCGTCGGCGATGGCCTTTAGCGACAGCACTTCATTTTCCACAAGGCAGCCGTCGAGATCGAAGATTATCGCGGGCGGCATTCAGTGGCTTTCGTTAGGGTGTTGCAGACCAGATTACGCGCGGGTCGGCGTGGTCTCCATAAAGGCGATGGTGTGTTTGAGCGAGGACACAACCGCCTGAGAGCCAAGCCCCATCGCGTTCTGCGCCGAGGATGCCTGACCAAAACGGATGCAGTCGTCAATGGAGCGGCCCAGATGCAGCCCGGTGGCAAAGCCCGCGTTGAAGCAATCCCCGCAGCCACAGGTGCAGACCACGTCGATCTTGTAGGACGGGATGTCGATCTTCTGACCGCGCTGATCGCGGTACATGGCCCCATCTGCGCCAAGCGTCAGGATGACAGCACCGACGCCCTGATCCAGCAGAAACGCGGCGATCTGTTCGTAATCGGTCATTCCAGAGAGGGCCATCGCCTCTTCCTCGGAGGGCATGAAGTAGTCGGTATGCGCCAAAAGCGGGCGGATCAGCGGGAAATCCTCTGGGGTTGAGGCAAAGACATCCAGCGTCGTGGTGATGCCGCGGGCCTTGGCCTCGGCCAGAAGTTCGGCATTTCGCCCCTTGTCCATCGCGTCCATCAAGCCGACGCCGCCGATGTGCAGGATTGTGGTGTCCAGCACACGGTCCACAAGATCATCGGTGATGTAAAAGCCCGCCGTCGCCCCGCGCTTGTGCAATGCGGGGCGCGCGCCGTCAGGGCGGGTGGTCACGACGCTGGACGAGGTGGTCATGTCGGGGATGCGCTGCATCATCTCGGTATCGACGCCGAAATCGCCAAAGCGGCGGAGCACCCAATCGCCCATCAGGTCGTTTCCGACACCGCCAACAGCCTGCACGTTAAGGCCGTGCTTGGCCGCGACGATTGCCGCTGAGCCCGCGGCCCCCGACACGGCAATGGTGAATTCATCGACGAAATAGGTGTTACCGCCGGGGGGGATTTCGGTCACCGGGCGGCACAGCGCGTCAAAGGTGTGAAACCCCATTGAGGTATAGTCAAAGGTCATGGGTTGTTCTCCATCCTGTGCGCCGTCAGCGCAGGCGTTGACCGGAGGCCGTATCGAAAATGTAAATCCGCTTGGGATCAAAGCCGACAGACGCGTCGGAGTTCAAGTCCGCGCGATAGTCGCGATGGGCCTTCACCTCGATCAGCTTGTCGCCCACCTTGATCGTGAGATAGGTCATGTCGCCCGTCGGCTCGACCCCGTAGACACTGCCGCTCAGATGTCCGCCATCCGCCGTGACGGTGCAATCTTCGGGGCGCACGCCCAGCGTGACCTTGCCGTCATGTTTGGCGGGCAGGCCGTCGACCCGGACACCGGGCGCTGTAAAGGTGCCCTGCTCCATCACACCCGCGATCAGGTTCATGGGCGGTGCGCCGATGAAGTTAGCGACAAAGGTGTTTGCCGGATCGTTGTAGATCTCGTCGGGCGTGCCGATCTGCTGGATCGCACCCTTGTCCATGATCACGATCCGGTCCGCGAGGGTCATCGCCTCGATCTGGTCATGGGTCACGTAGACAGTGGTGATCTTCAACTCGCGCTGGATATGCTTGATCTGCACCCGCATGTGTTGGCGCAGCTTGGCGTCGAGGTTCGACAGCGGCTCGTCCATGAGGAACACATGCGGTTGACGAACGATGGCGCGGGCAAGAGCGGCCCGCTGACGCTGGCCCCCAGACAATGCGCTGGGTTTGCGGTCCAGATAGTCAGTCAACTCGACCAGACCTGCGGCGCGTTTGATCAGCGTATCATGCTGTTCCTTCGGCACGCCGCGCATCCGCAACGGGAAGCGAATGTTCTCGTAGATCGTCATGTTGGGATAGAGCGCGTAGCCTTGGAACACCATCGCCACATCCCGGTCGCGGGCGTCGATTTCGTTCATCACCTCGCTGTCCATGACGATCTCGCCTTCGGAAGGCTCTTCGAGCCCCGCGATCATGCGCATGGTGGTTGTCTTGCCACAGCCTGAGGGGCCGAGGAAAACAACAAATTCCTCATCCGCGATGTCGAGGTTCACGTCGCGGACACCCCAGATGGCACCCCAGCGTTTCTGGATATTGTTAAGTTGGATTCTTGCCATTTCTTACCCTTTGACGGCCCCCATCGTCAGACCGCGTGACAGGTGTTTCTGGATCAGGACGACCACAAGGAACACCGGCAGGAACGCGAGGAACGCGACTAGCGCGATTGCATTGTAGATCACGCCGTCCGACCCGCCCGTGAAGTTCGCCAGCGCTACCGACATGGTGTAGGCGTCGGGCGTCGAGGCAATCAGAAGTGTGAAGAGGAATTCATTGATCGCAAAGATCATTGCGATGACAGAGGCTGTGATGATGCCCGGCAGGATGGCAGGGATGATGATTTCCCACAGGATGCGCAACTCGCCTGCACCGTCGGTCTTGGCCGCGTCTTCCAATTCTTTCGGGATATCGAGCATGTAGGACCGGATGATCCATGTCACAAAGCTCAGGTTGATGGCCGCATAGATCAGCATCAGCGCCCAGATCGTATCCAGAAGACCGAAATTGCGGAACAGGAAGAAGATCGGCACTGCCACGATGGCCGGTGCCATCATGCGGGTGGAGAGGATGTAAAACCCGATATCGTCCCGCCCTTTATATTCGAAGCGCGAGAGCGAATAGGCGGCGGGGATCGCCAGAATAAGGTCGATGATGACCGACCCGATAATGGCAAGCACCGAGTTTCGCAGGTATTTGCCCATCGGCCAGTCTTCCCAGATCATGTGCCATGCATCGAGGCTGAAGGTCGGGAAGTAGATCGGTTGCGGGGTGATGATCTCAATCCGGGGACGCAGGCCGATTGACAGGAACCACAGAACCGGCACGAGGCAGAACAACGCCCATGCGCCAAGGATCGCGTAGCGCAGGGCAAGGCTTTCACCGCGGGAGCGTTTGCGGGCAGATGCCATGGATCAGGTCCTCGCCGAGACAAAGGCGCGTTTGACGACAAACTGCGCGATGATGATCGTGATGATCAGCATGATCACGGATGCGGCCGAGGCATAGCCGAAGTTGAAGAACTTGAAGCCCGTTCTGTAGATGAAATAGCTGATGGTTTCTGTACCAAAGGCCGGACCACCTTTGGTGATGATAAAGACGTTGGTGAACATCGTTGTGATGTCGATGGCCCGCAGGATGAGCGCGACTGCGATGATCGGCTTCATCATCGGCAATGAGATGTTCCAGAAGATCGCGTACCATGACGCGCCATCCAGCCGCGCGGCCTCTTCCACCTCTTCATCCTGTGCCTGAAGACCAGCGACGAAGATGATGAAAAGAAACGGAGTCCATTGCCAGACATCAGCGATGATCAGGATCATCCGGCTTAGCCATATCGAGGATTGCCACGCGACGTTGCCGTCCAGCAGCCCGAGCCTGATGAACAAATCCGCGACGACACGCGCATCGAGGAAGGCCAGTTTGTAAATGAACGCCACCGCCGAGGGCATGAACAGCATCGGGATTAGAAAGATGATCCGCCAGCCCTGCACCCACGGATCGCGATAGGCATAGAAGGCCAGTGTCAAAGCAATGATGCATTGCAGGATCAGCGAGATTGATCCGATCACAAGGGTGTTCCAGAGCGCGCCCCAGAACTGGTAGTCGCCCATCAGGCGGGTATAATTGTCGAATCCGGCCCACTGCCACGGTCCAAACTTGACGTTGTAGAAGCTTTGCGTGATCGCGAAGATGCCCGGATAAAGCGTGATCAACATCAGATACAGAACGGCCGGCGCGACCAGCATGTAGGGCAGCAGGGCTTTCATGCGCTTGCTGCGACGCTTGAATCTGCGGTGCGTCGGCTGTGCCGGGGCAGCGTTTGCCGCCCCGGTGGCCGACAGATCAGGATTGCTCATGACAATCTCATCCTGCCCAATAGGTTTCGTGGCCTAACGCCTTAGAACGGGAGGTCCTTACCTTCGCCCACATACAAACCCGGCGCTGCCTGAGCATAGTCTACCGGATCATTGCCCTGATAGAAGCCGTTCGACGACATGATCTGCTTGACCGCAGCGGCTGCGTTGTCGAGCGCTTCCTTGGCAGAGATCTGGCCGACCACGGCGCGGTTGATCTCGTTGCCGATGGCCTGTTCAATCGGGAACGCACCGGGAAGACGCGGGCTGCACCATGCGTGATGCAGGCTGTCGCCCCAGACCTTTGCGGGCTGAGACACGGCCTGAAGGTTTTCGTTCTCCAGAACCGACTTGTAACCCGGCGCCACACCATTTGCGTTGGCTTCGTTCATCGCCATGATCGACGCAGTGGTCAGGAAGCCCAGCATCAAGAACGCGCCTTCAGGGTTCTGCGCCGAAGCAGACACGCACGAGGTCGAACCCGCGATGTTCGGCGGTGCAAAACGACCACCCGAGATGCGCGGTTCGTAGATGGTGACGAAATCGTCGACGATCTGCGACTGATCCGGGCGCATCGCCTGCGTTCCACTGTCCTGCCAGCTGATATTGGTGGCAACCTGTCCGCCCAGCCAGGCGGCGCGGTTCTCCGGCCAACCTGCACCGGCGTGGCCTTCGTTGGCGTTTTTGGAAAGTGCCAGAAGGATCTCGAGGCCCTTCATCCCGGCATCGCCGTTGAAAATTGGCTCCCAGTTCTCGTCAAAAAGCATCATTCCGGCCTGAGCCGAGACATGCTCCCATGAGTAAGTTGACCAGAAGCCGGGCGCCGCCATCAGGCCGACGCCAGAAACGCCCGGCTCTACCTGGTTCAGCTCGGCAGAGAGGCGGATCAGTTCGTCATAGGTCGGAACCGAATTCACCTTGTCGATCGGGCCACCCAGCACCTGCTCGACATAGCCTTTGCGCAGGTGAACCATCTGGATGTCGCAGTCGAACGGAATGCCGTACATCTGGCCGTTGAAGTAGCCATAGTTCAAGCGATAGGTGTCGTAGAAATCGTCGAGTGGCAGGTTCCACTTATCAGCAAAATCCTGCAGCGGATAGAGGAAGCCCGGCGCAGCGAAGTCACCCAGCCAAGGCGAGAAGAACTGCAGCGCATCGAAAGACGCATTGCCAGAGATGAATTCGGCCAGCGCCTTATCATAGAAGCTGTCATCGGGGATCGGCACCAGCTCGACCGTGATGCCGGACAGTGCTTCGAAGGGAACAAGCCCTTCGGCAGCGGATTCTGCGTCTGCCGCGCCCACGGCAAAGCGGACCGTGGTGCCTGACAACTCGGAACGCACCTTTTCCCAGTCTACCGTGCGGATCCAGTCCTTGCTGCTGTCCCAGATCGGCTTGTCATCCGACATGCCGTAAAGATCGCGGTAGTCCGCACGGACGTACTGCGAAATCGAGATCCCGTCGAGCACGCTTTGCGGATCCGGCAGGTGGTTGGCTGCGAGCAGCTTGCCGCCCCAGGTGGAGCCAGTTGCGGCGATTCCCATGGCGGATGCACTCGCCATAAACGACCGTCTGGATAGTCTTCCTCTGAATTCCATCATTTTCCTCCCTTGATGGCACAATCATTACCGCGTTCCGCCTCAGACAGCTTTTTAGCCGCTCAAAAGTACAGGAACACCTAACTGCACACCTGAACCATTGTTCACGACACTACAGCTCGTCAAGAACATTTATTGTTTTTGTGAACATTATTCTTGACTGATTAACAAAGGTTCATGATGGTAGCGCCAAATCAAAGCGACAGGAAAATCTCGTATGGCCTCCAACATCGCACTGACCGGATTGGCAAAAGACCTTGCTGCCCGGGCCGCCTCTGGCAAACCGGTTCGCATCGGCTTGATCGGCTCTGGCGAGATGGGAACCGACATCGTCGCACGCGCCGCAATGATGGACGGGGTGGACGTGGCGGCGATTTCGGAGCTCAACGTGCCGAACGCGCACAAAGCCGTGTCCATCGCCACCGGTGAGGACGGGCACAGTCAGGACGCGACCTCAACTGACAGTCTCAACGCAATCATCGAGTCGGGCAAAACGGCGATCACCGACAATGCGAACCTGATCCTCGAGTCGGGATTGATTGACGTGGTGATCGACGCAACGGGCATTCCAGCAGTTGGTGCGGAAATCGGCCTGCGCGCGATGGAGCGCGGCAAGCATCTGACCATGATGAACGTCGAAGCGGACGTGACCATCGGCGCTTACCTGCGCAACGAAGCGGAACGGTTGGGCGTTGTCTATTCGTTGGGCGCGGGCGATGAGCCATCTTCTTGCATGGAGCTGATTGGGTTCGTGACCGCCATGGGTCACAAGGTGGTCTGCGCCGGCAAAGGCAAGAACAATCCGCTGAACATCGACGCTACACCGGACGCTTACGAGGCAGAGGCAATCCGGCGCCACATGAACCCGCGCCTTCTGGTGGAGTTTGTGGACGGATCGAAAACCGCCGTTGAAATGGCCGCCATCGGCAATGCCACCGGCCTGATACCAGATGTGGACGGGATGCACGGCCCAGCCGCGGGTCCCAAAGAACTGGCCAAGGTGCTGATCCCGGAAAAGGACGGTGGCATCCTGTCGGGGATCGGCAAGGTGGATTATTCCGTCGGCAAGGGCGTGTCACCGGGCGTTTTCTGCATCGTAGAGGCCGAACATCCGCGCATCCATGAGCGGATGAAAGATCTCAAGATGGGCGACGGGCCCTACTATGAGTTCATTCGCCCCTATCACCTGACATCGCTCGAAGTGCCGCTGACCTGCGCGCGTTCTGTGCTTTACGGCAAAGCGGACATGATCCCGCTGGAAAGGCCGGTGGTTGAGGTCTGCGCACTGGCAAAGAAAGACCTGCAGCCGGGCGATACGCTCGACCAGATCGGTGAATACACCTACCGCGCCTGGGCGATGGAAGTGGGTCGGGCGCAAGCGGCGCGTGCCCTTCCCGCCGGGATGCTAACCGGAGCCAAAGTGACTGCGCCGATCAAGAAAGGTGAACTGATCACTTTGGCCAATGCCACCCTGCCGCACTCGCGGCTGGTCGAGCTGCGCCACCGCCAAGACATGATGCTTTATGGGAAGGACCTTCTCAATGCGTGACACCGTGATGCCCAATAACATCCCCTACGCCATTTCGCGGTACAGCGCGGAAGAACTGAAAGATGCTCTGAAAAAGATGTACCTGATCCGCAAATTCGAGGAAGGCGCAGAAGACAGCTACATGCGCGGGCTGATACACGGCACAATGCACCTGAGCATCGGGCAAGAGGCGTCTGCCGTTGGCTCCTGCATGTCGCTGACCGACGACGACAAGATCACGTCGACCCACCGGGGTCATGGTCATTGTGTCGCCAAAGGCGCCGACCTGTCCCGCATGTTCGCCGAGTTCTTCGGCAAGGAAAGCGGTTATTGCAAAGGGCGCGGCGGGTCGATGCACATTGCTGACCCGAGTAAGGGCAACCTTGGGGCCAATGGCATTGTGGGGGGCGGTCTGCCTATCGCCGTTGGCGCAGCTTTGTCGGCTAAGCGCTTGGGCACGGGGGCGGTGACGATCTGTTTCTTCGGCGACGGTGCGAACAATGAGGGCGCGTTCCACGAGGCGTTGAACATGGCCAAGGTCTGGAACCTGCCGGTGGTTTTTGTTTGCGAGAACAACAAGTACGGCATGTCCACCTCGACCGAGCGGTCGACAGCGGTCAAGAACATCTCGGATCGCGCGGTGGCCTATGCAATGCCGGGCGTGACCGTGGACGGGAACGACTTTTCCGCAGTGACCGAAGCGGTGGATGCTGCTGTTGAGCGCGCCCGCAAGGGCGAAGGCCCAAGCCTGGTGGAAAACGTCACCTACCGCTGGCGCGGGCATTCGAAATCTGATCGCAACCGCTACCGGACCAAGGAAGAAATCGCAGACTGGCAGTCTCGCGACCCGATTGTCGCGATGGCCAAGCTGCTGGTGGACCACAAGATCTCCACCGAGGACGAGGTTGCCGAAATCGAAGCCGACGCGACCCGGATCATCGAAGAGGCCATCGCCTTTGCGACCGAAGGCGACAATCCGAAAATCGAAGAGGTCACCCGCGACGTCTATACCAAAGGGGCCGCAGCATGAACATGCATTCAAAGACCGATCTGCGCGAATTGTCCTATGCCGAGGCCATCCGCGAAGCCATGGACATCGCCATGGCACGCGATGAGCGCGTCATCCTGATGGGTGAGGATATCGGTGTCTATGGCGGGGCCTTTGGCGTCACTGGCGATCTGGTCGAGAAATACGGCACGGACCGTGTCATGGACACGCCTATTTCCGAATTGGGCGGTGCGGGCGTGGCGGTCGGGGCCGCGATGACCGGACTGCGCCCGATTTTCGAATTCCAGTTCTCGGATTTCGCAACCCTCGGGATGGAGCAGATCGTCAACCAAGCGGCCAAGATCCGCTATATGCTGGGTGGCGCAGTATCGGTGCCCGTTGTCATGCGCTTTCCCTCGGGCTCCGGCACGGGCGCTGCGGCGCAACACAGTCAAAGCCTTGAGGCGTGGACCGCGCATGTGCCGGGTCTGAAGGTTGTGCAGCCATCAACACCCGAAGATGCCAAGGGGCTTTTGCTTGCCGCGCTGGAAGACCCTGATCCGGTGATGATCTACGAACACAAAATCCTCTACAAAATGAAGGGGCATGTGCCCGACGGCTATTACACGACCCCCATCGGCAAGGCCGCTGTTGTGCGCGAAGGCAAGGACCTGACCATCGTCGCCACGTCGATCATGGTGCACAAGGCGCTTGATGCGGCCGAGACAATGGCCGCCGAAGGCATTGACGCCGAGGTGATCGACCTGCGCACAATCCGTCCAATGGACCGCGACACTGTGCTGGCCTCGGTTCGCAAGACGGGACGTCTGATCTGTATCTACGAGGCGGTCAAGACGCTGGGTGTCGGAGCAGAAGTGTCGGCCATGGTCGCGGAAAGTGATGCGTTCGACTACTTGGATGCGCCAATCATCCGGTTGGGCGGGGCAGAATGCCCGATCCCCTACAACCCGGAGCTTGAGAAAGCGGTTGTGCCACAGGTGCCCGACATCCTGGAGGCCGCGCGCAATCTGGCGAAGGGACGTGTCTGATGCCAACCGAAGTCATCATGCCCAAGGTCGACATGGACATGGCCAAGGGCAAGATCATGTCGTGGCATATCGCCGAGGGCGACCGCGTGTCCAAGGGCGATCCTCTGTTCGACATCGAGACAGACAAGGCCGCAATGGAGGTCGAAGCGCCTGCCGACGGCATCCTGCACCACACCGCACCCGAGGGAATGGACATCCCCATAGGCACACCCTGCGCCTGGCTCTATGCCGAGGGCGAAGAGGTGGGCGAACAACCCGCACCGTTTGCGGGCCAAGCCGGGGCCGCACCCAAGCCTGAACCAGTTGAGGCGGACGTTCCGAACGACACCAAGTCGGTCGAGGCCGAATTGGAACTGGTCGACGCCATTGCCGGGGAAGCCACGGGCAAGGTCCGCGCAACCCCGCGCGCACGCTCGTTGGCCAGCGGTGCGGGCCTGAACATCGTAGACCTCATCGGCACCGGTCCGCGCGGACGGGTGCAGGAGCTGGACGTCGAAAACGAAATCGCTCTGCGAGACACGCGCCCCGCCCCGCTGGCCGCACCCGTAACATTCAAGGCAGAAACCGGCGCGCTTGCTGTGACCCGGTCCAAAGGCGGCACCGGGACACCCATCATGATGATCCACGGTTTCGCCAGCGATGCCACGTCCTGGGCACCGATGGAGGCACATCTGAAGCACCGCCCGTTGATCCGGATCGACCTGCCCGGTCACGGCAAATCACCAAAGCTGCGCATCGACAGCTTTGCCGAACTTGTGCGAGAGGTCCGGCGTGCTTTTGACGATCTGAACCTCGACGCTGCACATCTGGTTGGTCACAGCCTTGGGGGTGCCGTGAGTATTGCACTGGCCGATACCCGGGCAAAACGACTGTCGTCCCTGACACTGATCGCGCCTGCAGGGCTTGGCCCGGATATCAACGGCGATGCGCTGTCGGGGATGTGCAGGGCCACCCGAGCTGAAAGCCTTGGGCCGTGGCTGCGCAGCCTTGTGGCAAACGAAGACATCGTGACCGACAGCTATGTCCGCCTTGCCATGGCGGGGCGTGAAGACACGAACCTGCGCGCCGCGCAGTCGTGTCTTGCCGATTCGCTCTTCCCCGATGGGGTTCAGGCTTTTGACCTGCGCGCGGCACTGGAACGGATCGACACGCCGACCCGGATCATATGGGGCAAACAAGACGCGATCATCCCTTGGAAGCACGCCCTGCGCGCCCCGGGCAAGATGGCGCTTCACCTTTTTGACGGCGTTGGGCACATGCCCCAGATCGAATGCAGTGCTGAGTTGGGCCGGATCCTGTCGTCAAGCCTTTGACCAGTTGTTCATTGTCACCCACCGAAAACATCGGTTACCTGTCAAAAGCCAGAGACATAAGCCAGATCACAAGGGGGCGAACCGATGGCAAAATCGCAAGACCAGCTTCGGGTCCGCGCCGCATGGCTTTACTACATCGAAGGCATGACCCAATCCGATGTTGGCAAAAAGCTTGGCGTAAACCGGATCACGGTGACCCGTTTGCTATCCGAAGCCAAGAAACGTGGTGAGGTTGTGATCCGGATCAAGTCGGAATTGACCGAACTAATCGAACTTCAACAACAGCTTCAGGATCACTACGATCTCGAACAGGCTATCGTTGCGCCGTTGGAAGCCATCGAAGACGACCCGACGCGGGTGATCGCTGCGGCGGCGGGCACCTATGTGTCGAACCTGATGGAAAACGGCATGACCGTCGGCGTCGGTTGGGGCAAGACGCTTCACGCGATGTTGCCCTATATTGAGGAAAAGCCCCTGTCTGACGTGCGGGTTGTGTCCCTTCTCGGCGGCATCGCACAAGCCAGACGCTTCAACCCTGCCGAATTTGCGTGGCAATTCGCCGAACTGTTCGAAGCCGAAGGCTATCTGATCTCTGCCCCGGCAGTTGTGGATTCGCCGCAAACACGGCACGCCCTTTTGGAGAACTGTGGTCTCGATCAAATCCTGCAACTCGCGGAAGCCTGCGACGTGGCTTTGCTGTCCTGCGGCGGGATCACCTCTTTAACCACGTCATATCGCTCGGGTCACATCACGGAGTCGGACCGTCAATCGCTGATCGCGGCGGGTGCGGTCGGCGATTTCCTGTATCACTTCCTCGACAAGGACGGGAATATCGTAGACCATCCGGTCAACAATCGGTCGATCTCGATGTCGCTTGATCGCTTGAAACGCGTTCCAAGAAAAGTTCTCATGTCGGGGGGCCGGGAAAAGATCGAAATCCTGCGCGCCAGCATCACGTCGCTTGCACCAAATGTCCTGATCACCGATGAGATTACCGCTCGAACCTTGCTTGAAACCGCTGACGCAAAGAACGCGCGCATGGCCGCGAAAGTGGACTGATATTGGTGATATCAGGCGCGCTGCCAACCGTCTTGAGGTCGACCGCACAAAGACTGCAAGACAGTCGGAAAACACGACACCGGCAGAGTCTAGATTGGTCAACCGACCATGTGCTAACATCAAAACGAGGAGGTGAATATGATGGTGGCCAGCCCGAAGAAATTCACTCTCTTGCATGACATGAACATGCCGATCCGCGACGCGTTGCGCGGCGTGGTGAGCCTTGCGGATGCAACGGAAGACATGCTGGAGCCCGCCTCCAAATTGTTGCCGGAACCGTTGCGCAGCCGCTTTCACAGCGCGATGCAAGCATTCGAGCAAGCCGGCAAACGTCTGCTCCATGCGCCGATCGACATGGAGCGGATCAGCGATGCCGCACAGTTTGCTCGTGGCACCACGTTGGACAAATCCGGAGTGAACACGGCCGCGAGCGTGATCGTATTCGCCTGGGAGCACCTAAACCAATCCCGCGTCGAGCACCGCCACCTTATCAGTGAAACCATCGTTGCAGACCGGTTGTCACGGTTACAACCGGATGGCGGCACGACCGGTTTTGCCTTCGCTGCATCCCTGTTCCTCGACCTGCGCCAATCCTCAGCCATCGGCGTGATGCCTGGATTGACGCGCGGTATCACCGAGGATGAAGAAACCGAAGTCGACCTGGCATTGATGGCCATTGCCGTCTGGCTATCATCGAAACGAGCGGACACCCTTGAGGAAGAAGAAAAGCTTCTGGACCTGTCCATGGCCCTTGTCCGCGCGCTCCAGTCAGAGGCGGCAACTGCCTTTCAAAGCCAAGAAGCATTAGCCCAGTTTCTTGATGAAACGTCATCGCATCTTTAGGATCGGACTCTATGTCGACGCATGATTTGACCAAGACAGACCAACCGTTGCGCAAATCCGCGCAACGTCTGCGGTGGTTCGTGGATGCGTTCGATCAGCAAATCCAAAACACCGAAGCTCAGACGGGTAACCAGTTTTCCGTCGACCGGGGCGCTTTGGCGCACGTCTTTGCAGATTGGCTAAAAGCGTTCGAAGCTCAGAAACCGATGCGCGAGGATGATAAACCCGCCTATGTGGGTTTTGCAGCTGGCCTCATGCTCAGAACCTTGATCAAGCACAAACCGGTCGCGGTCGTGAAACAGCCTGACAATGCAGACCAGTCAAATCCGGCATACTTCTGGCCTGAAGGTTACCTCTATGTCGCATTCTGCCTGAATGTGCGCGGATTGGTTCTCGAGACAGATTTTCACGCGGCGCAACACCCGCCGAGTGATCGGCTTGCGGACAACCGGACGTGGTGGAGCTTTCGCGAGAACGTGCAACAGGATCCCTCTCTGGCGATCGCCTTCCTCGACCTTTTTGCCGGAGATGAGCCGGAATGGAGCATGCCCGAACTGTTCAGAACAGGCCGCGTTGCCCGCATCGCGGAACGATTTTATGCCAAGGAAGTGGCTGCGCCGGAAAAGCCGTAAGTCGACCAAGTTCTCCCACAAAAGAACAGACGGCACTGACGTGGCGCGCAACGGTTGCCGAAAAAGAGTCTAGTCTGCGGTCACGGACTGCACCTTGCAATCGAACACGCGCAGCCATCGCGTTTTTGTCCCAAAACACGTCTGCCTAACGATACTGAATGCATGCTGGCTTCATCACCTGCACGCCATAACAGGATGGTCGATTTAGCGGCATTAACACGTGTCTTGGCGATCAAACTGATTACTCGTAGTCAGCTTGAACCAACAAACGAAGGCCTGAAGAAACCGTAAAGTATTGATTTTTATTCATATTATGGCGCACCCGAGAGGATTCGAACCTCTGGCCTCTGCCTTCGGAGGGCAGCGCTCTATCCAGCTGAGCTACGGGTGCCTGCCGTCTCTATACGCAGAAGGCTTTGGGGGCGCAAATGCAAATCTTGCTCTGCGCCCCGGTTTATTGCGGTGGGTTTCCCGGGGCGACGCTACGTCGATGCATCGTCCGTTTCGGTTGACCCAAACGCGCCGCCTCAGGCTGTGGCTTTCAGCTCCAGTCGACGCTTGTGCAGCACCGGCTCGGTATAGCCAGACGGCTGCACGCGGCCATCAAAGACAAGATCACAGGCCGCCTTGAACGCAATGGTGTTGAACCCCGGCGCCATCGGCTTGTAGGCCGGATCACCCGCGTTCTGTCCATCCACAACCGCCGCCATGCGCTGCAGGATCTCCATCACGTCGTCCTTAGATATCACGCCATGGTGCAGCCAATTGGCAATGTGCTGGGCGCTGATCCGGCACGTGGCGCGGTCTTCCATAAGTCCCACGTTGTTGATGTCCGGCACCTTGGAGCACCCCACACCTTGATCTACCCAACGTACCACGTAGCCAAGGATGCCTTGAGCGTTGTTCTCGACCTCGCGGGTGATCTGCTCTTTCGACCATTTCTGGAACGCGGCCAACGGGATATCGAGGATCGTGTCCACATGAGCCCGGCGTCCACCCTTGCGCAGCTTGGCCTGCACGGCGAAGACATCGACCTTGTGATAGTGCAGCGCGTGCAGCGTGGCGGCGGTGGGCGACGGCACCCAGGCGCAGTTGGCGCCCGATTTCGGGTGATCGATCTTCTGTTCCAGCATCGCGGCCATCATATCAGGCATCGCCCACATGCCTTTGCCGATCTGAGCCTTGCCGGACAGGCCGCACTCCAGACCGATATCCACATTTCGGTTCTCATACCCGCCGATCCACGCCTTGCGCTTGATGAAGTCCTTGCGGCTGAAAGGGCCTGCTTCCATCGACGTGTGAATTTCGTCGCCGGTCCGGTCAAGGAAACCTGTGTTGATAAAGGCAACCCGGTGCTTGGCGGCGCGGATGCACTGCTTGAGGTTCACCGACGTGCGGCGCTCTTCGTCCATGATGCCCAGCTTGACGGTGTTCTGCGGCAGGCCCAACGCCTGTTCGACAAAGCTGAAGGTCTCGTCCGCAAAAGCCACCTCTTCGGGTCCGTGCATTTTGGGCTTCACCACGTAGACCGAGCCGTGATGGGAATTGCGCAAGCCCTCGGTCTTGCCCAAATCATGCTTGGCGATGAGCGCGGTGATCATGGCATCCATCAGACCCTCAAAGATCTCGGATCCGTCTTTGAGCAGGATCGCCGGGTTGGTCATCAGGTGGCCCACATTGCGCACCAGCATCAGCGCGCGGCCCTTGATCGTCACCTCACGTTTTCCGTCCGGCGCGGAATAGACACGGTCCGCGTTCAGCGCCCGCGTGACGGTCTTGCCACCCTTCTCAAAGCTGTCTTTCAGGTCGCCCTTCATCAGACCAAGCCAGTTGGCATAGGCGAGCGTCTTGTCCTCGGCGTCGACACAGGCGACCGAGTCTTCGCAGTCCATGATCGCGCTGATGGCACTTTCCAAACGGACATCCGCAAGACCCGCCTGATCGCGGCTGCCGATGAAATGGGTCCGGTCAAAGACCAGTTCGACATGCAGCCCGTTGTTGCGCAGCAGAACCGCGTCAGGCGCTTTCGGATGGCCCGTGTAGCCGATGAACTTCTCGGGCTGCGCAAGCGGCATATCGTCGATCAACAGCGCGCCATTGTGAACATAGTAGCGGCGCACATCCGCATGGCTGCCACCGTCGATCGGAAAAGCCTCATCCAGGAACACGCGAGCACGTGCGACGACCCGGGCACCCCGACCCTTGTCATAGCCGCCCTTGGGCGCGGGTGTGCCCATGGCGTCGGTGCCGTAGAACCCATCATACAGGCTGCCCCAGCGGGCGTTGGCTGCGTTCAGTGCATAACGTGCATTTGTGATCGGTACGACAAGCTGCGGACCGGGAACGCTGGCGATCTCTGGGTCGGTATTGGCGGTTTCGATCTCGAAATCATCACCCTCGTCAAGCAGGTAACCGATCTCGGTCAGGAAGGCCTTGTAGGCTTCGTGATCATGCGGCTGGTTGCGGTGGCGGATGTGCCATTCGTCGATCTGGGTCTGCAGATCTTCGCGTGTCTTGAGCAGCGCAGCGTTTTTCGGGCCGAACTCGTGCGCCAGGGTCGACAGCGCAGTCCAAAACGCATCGGACCCGACACCGGTGCCGGGCAATGCCTGCCCTTCGATGAAGTCAAAAAGCGTCTGGTCGATCTGCAATCCGTGGCGGTCGATGCGCGTGCCCATGGCTGTTATCCCCTCGCTGTATACGGCGGTACTCAATTAGAAAGAAAGTTTCCAATCCGCAACTGGTTTGGTCAGGTTATCTGACCAAAAATAGTGCATTCGGGATTTCTTAAAAATCGGGCACACCTGTTCGGGTTGCCGTGCAACTCAAATCTTGCCCTTGGACCTCCGGCACCGATCCGAGCAGTACTTCACCTCGTCCCAGACCTTTTCCCACTTCTTGCGCCATGTGAACGGAAGGCCGCAGGTGGCGCACACCTTAGTCGGGAGGTCAGATTTTTTACGTTGCTTGGGCATCACAGGTCCAGCTTCAACTGCGCGCTGTCGTCTTTGGCCCGGCGCGGTCGGCGCGGCGCGCGATCATTCACAAAATGCCCGGCACTGTCCTTGCGGCTGGCATGCTTGTGGATCACGCGCTGGGTTTCGGACCGATCAACACTGCGGCGCATCGCAAAGACGCGGTCGCGCGCGCTGCGGGCAGCCTCGGCCACCTCGATGATCGGCTCCGGATAGGTCTTTCCCAACACCTGTCTTGCCCCGTCCCATTTCCACGGCATTTGCAGGTGTTGGTTCGGCACATCCGCCAGTTCCGGCAGCCAGCGGCGGGTGAACGCGCCGGTCGGATCCTGATCAGTGCCCTGCTTGATCGGATTGTAGATGCGGGGCGTGTTGATGCCCGTTGTGCCTGATTGCATCTGCATCTGAGACCAGTGGATGCCTGGTTCGTAATCGGTGAACATACGGGCAAGGTGTTGGCCCGTGCTGCGCCAATCGAGCCAAAGGTGATAGCTCGCAACACTGACCACCATTGCGCGCATCCGGAAATTAAGCCAGCCCGTGGCGCGCAGCGACCGCATGCAGGCGTCCAGGAACGGCAAACCGGTTTCGCCGGTTTCCCAGGCTGTCAGACGGCTGTGGTCCGGTTCCAACGGGCGCATTCCCTCATAAGCGCGGTGCAGGCAGCGGTGTTCGAGGGCTGGTTCATCTTCCAGCTTCTGCATAAAGTGATCACGCCACGCGAGGCGAGATTGAAACGATTTGAGGCTGCCTGCCCAGCCATCCCACGCACCACCGTTAACCTCGCGCTGGCGGGCAGCGGCGGCTTGAACCACCTCACGGATGGTGATCGTGCCCAGCGCCAGATGCGGGCTGAGACGGGAACAGGCAGTGGCACCTTCCAGCGGAGAGGACATCGCTTTGCGATACGACTGACCCCGGTCGGTCAGGAACCCTCCTAGCAAGGACAGAGCGTGGTCTCGACCCCCTGTTTGTCTGTCCAAACACGGATCGGGTACGCAAAACGTCGGCACCGGGTCCGATGGCAGGTTGCAGGGCGGCAACGCCTTTGGAGCCTCAACCTGACCGCGCGCAACAAATGCGTTGCGCTGTCCACCCCAGCCATCGCGGCCGTGCAGGCGGCGGATAACGCCCGATTGCGGCAGTTCCCTCCAGCGGACGCCCTGCCCGCGCGCCCACGCGCCGACGCGTTTGTCGCGGGCGAAGGTCCAGGCGTTGCCAGTTTCTTCGTGGCTGACCAGATGGTCGAACTTTACGGTTTGATACAATTCCTGAAACACCTCAACCGCGTCACCAGTTCGGACTACCAGATCGCTGCCCAAACCGCGCAGCGCGCTTTGCAAATCAGCAAGGCTTTCCTGCAAGAACGCGTACTGACGACCGGATGTGTCAGGCAACGCCCAGTATTCCGGCTCCACGATGTAGACCGGCACAACCTGTTCGTCCCGCGCGGCCAATGCCAATGCCGGGTGGTCATGGATGCGCAGATCGCGTTTGAACCACAGAAATGTCGTCATGCAATGCAAATTAGGTGGGGGTGCGTGTTTGAACACCCCTGTCCGCGTAACCCGTTTCCCTTCTTTCAAAACGCGGCGTAGGTATTACCTCAACCCGCAATGACACAGTTCCGGAGCTTCCGATGAAAGACGCCGCACCCAAGACGATCTACCTCAAGGATTACACGCCATTCGGCTATGTGGTGGAGAGCGTTCACCTAACCTTTCTTTTGGCGCCAACATCAACGCGTGTGATCAGCCGGATCGCCTTTGCGCCAAATCCGGATGCAACGGACAATACGTTTTTCCTGCATGGCGAAGAGCTTTCCCTGATCTGGGCCAAGATCGACGGGCAAGATGTAACGCCTGACCTGATCGACGACGGGCTTCGCTGCTCCGTGCCGGACACGCCGTTCATTTGGGAGGCTGAGGTCGAAATCAGCCCGCAAACCAATACCGCGCTGGAAGGGCTATACATGTCGAACGGCATGTACTGCACCCAATGCGAGGCGGAAGGGTTCCGCAAGATCACCTACTATCCTGACCGCCCGGACGTGATGAGCACCTTCACTGTACGAATCGAGGGTGAAGAAAAGGTGAAGCTGTCCAATGGCAACCCTACGGGCAGCGGCGACGGCTGGGCGGAATGGCACGATCCGTGGCCCAAACCCGCCTATCTTTTCGCACTGGTGGCGGGCGATTTGGTGAACCATCCCGACAGGTTCACCACCCTATCCGGCAAAGATGTAGAGTTGAACATCTGGGTCCGCCCCGGTGACGAAGACAAATGTGCATTCGGGATGGAAGCGCTCAAGAAATCAATGGCTTGGGATGAAGAGGTCTACGGCCGCGAATATGATCTGGACATCTTCAACATCGTTGCAGTTGATGACTTCAACATGGGCGCGATGGAGAACAAGGGGCTGAACGTGTTCAATTCCTCCTGTGTTCTGGCGTCGCCCGAAACCTCGACCGATATGAATTTCGAGAGAATTGAAGCGATTATCGCGCATGAGTATTTCCACAATTGGACGGGCAACCGCATCACCTGCCGTGATTGGTTTCAGCTGTGTCTGAAAGAGGGTCTGACCGTCTTTCGCGACGCGCAATTTACAGCAGATATGCGGTCGGAGCCTGTAAAACGCATCAGCGATGTGATCGACCTGCGCGCGCGCCAATTCCCCGAAGATCAAGGCCCGCTAAGCCACCCTGTGCGGCCGGAGAGTTTTCAGGAAATTAACAATTTCTACACCGCCACGATCTATGAAAAGGGCGCCGAAGTGATCGGCATGCTCAAAACGCTGGTTGGTGATGATGCTTATTCACACGCTCTTGATCTCTATTTTGACCGCCATGATGGTCAGGCCTGCACAATCGAAGACTGGCTGCGTGTGTTTGAGGATGCCACGGGGCGCGACCTCGCGCAGTTCAAGCTGTGGTACTCGCAATCCGGCACCCCCCGTGTATCAGTGGCGGAGGACTGGAAGGACGGGGTCTATACCCTGACTTTCAAGCAGCACACACCGCCGACGCCCGGACAGGGCGTGAAAGACCCCAAGGTCATTCCGATTGCGGTGGGGCTTTTGAACCCGAATGGCGACGAAGTTGTGCCAACCTGCGTTTTGGAAATGACCCAAACCGAGCAGAGCTTTTCCTTCGACGGGCTTGCCAGCAAACCCGTGCCATCGATCCTGCGCGGGTTCTCAGCTCCGATTGTATTGGATCGGGAGGTGAGCCGCGAGGAACGGGCATTCCTGCTGGCGCATGACACTGATGCCTTCAACCGCTGGGAGGCGAACCGCAACCTTGCCCGCGATTGTCTCGTTGCAATGATCCGCGACGGCGCAGGACCGGATACAGCTTGGCTTGACGGATTGGAACGGGTGGTCCGGAACGACGCACTTGATCCTGCGTTCCGGGCGCTGATGTTGTCGCTGCCGGCGCAGTCCGAGATGGCGCAGGTTTTGTTCGAGATGGGCACTGTGCCCGATCCAGACGCGATCTGGCAGGCGGCCGACGACCTGCGTGGTCATATGGCGGAGGCGTGGAAAGACTTCCTGCCCGACTTGCGCGCCTCGGTTGCAGTTGGCGCCCCCTACAAGCCGGATGCAGAGCAGACAGGCAAGCGGTCCTTGGGATCGGCCTTGCTGGCCTTGCAGACACGGCTCGATGGCGGGGCAGAAGCCCAGTCACAATACGACACGGCAGACAACATGACACTGCAGCTTTCGGCGCTATCCCAGCTTATCTCGGCAGGTCATGGCGATGCGGCGGTCAAAGCGTTCGAACAGCAATGGAAACAGGACCGACTGGTCATGGACAAGTGGTTCGGGCTTCAGGTTGGCATGGCAAAACCAGACGTTGCGGTAGATGTGGCCGAAGGTCTGGTCGAACACCCGGCCTTTGACATGGGCAATCCAAACCGGTTCCGCGCAGTGATGGGCGGCTTTGCCATGAACCATGCCGGGTTTCATCGAAAAGATGGTGCTGGCTATTCCTTTCTGGCCGATTGGCTGATCAAACTGGACGACAAAAACCCGCAAACCACAGCGCGCATGTGTTCGGTCTTCCAAACGTGGAAGCGCTATGATGCGGATCGGCAATCGCTGATCCGTGCGCAGTTGCAGCGGATCAAGGACAAACCGAAGCTGAGCCGCGACACCGACGAGATGGTCAGCCGAATTCTGGGCTGACCATCCGTTCCGGCATGGCAAAACTGCAGACCGCGCAGTCGTGGCCAACAAAAAATGTCACCCTGCGCACGGAACCGGCGGCGCTTTGCCGACGTTTGCGCAGCAGTGGCATGACATCGCGCATTACACGAGGCTCCGGAATAATGACTTGCCTCCCGGTGCCGAATGTCCTGCGCTTGTCATGCCATTGTCACGCTGCTCTGTCAGGAGGTGCCGCATGAAAGACCGCATCGACCCGTTGATCCAGGACCGCGCGCCTTGGTTGTTTCGCCCGACACTGGCAGCCTCACTGGCGCGGCCAGCTTTGAACCGGGTTTTGGGTTATGACCGAACGGTCTCATTGGGCGAAGCGGTCCAACATCTGAGCTCAACCGACATCATGACAGTGATGGCCGATATGTTGGCCCGAGATGTGACAGTGTCCGGGTTGGGTCACCTGCCACGGCATGGGGCGGCGCTTGTCGTGGCGAACCATCCGACCGGGATTGCCGATGGCATCATCCTGCACTCGGCCCTTCGGCAGGTGCGCCAAGACGCATATTACTTTGCGAATCACGACATTCTGAAGGTGCTGCCGCAAATGGCCGACATGATTGCACCTGTTGAGTGGCGCAAGGAACGGCGCAGCCATGCCAAGACGCGGGGCACCATGGTGTTTACCCGCAAGGCGGTGACCGAAGGTCGGTTGGGCGTGATCTTCCCATCGGGGCGGCTGGCGAAACGGCGCGGCGCACGTCTGCACGAGAGGCCATGGATGGCCTCGGCGGCGATGCTGGCGCGCAAGTTTGATCTGCCGGTGATTCCGATTCACCTGCAGGCACGCAATTCTGCGCTGTTCTATCTGTTTGACGCGATTCACCCGACGCTGCGCGACATCACCCTGTTCCATGAAACCCTGAACAAGGACCGCCAACCCTATGAAATCCGGGTAGGCGAGCCGATTTCGCCCAAAGCGTTGCCCGAGAACTCGGAAGATGGGATCGCGCTGCTCCGCCGTGCGACGCTGGCACTTGGCGAGGCAAGAAAACAGGGCGTGTCTTTGCTGGATGCAACGCGTTTTCCGGCGCGTCGCGCTTAGTCGCCGCGCGTAGAGACAACGCCTTCCCAAGGCGCGCGTACCGGCCGAGCGACCGGGCGCAGGGAGCGTGACAACCCGGCGCAATAGGGTTGCGCGCGGGTCCACTTCATCATGTCCGTGCGCTTGCTGCTGCTGTGAAACGGCCCCCAATCCGCGGCCACACCCCGCATGCCCCGCGACACGACACCATCGCGTGGGACAGTGACAGCCATGATCCGAAGCGCGCATTGCAGATTGCCCGCACCGCCCTTGAGCGCATCGCGCGAGGTGGCCTTGCAGCCATAGCCCCGCGCGGTGGCGGGCAGGATTTGCAGCAGACCGTACCATTTGCCGCCGCCACCGACAGCGGTCGGGCGATAGGTGCTTTCGTGCTTGGCCAGCGTTGACAGCAGCCCGATCCAGAACGCCTCGCGGGCCGAGGTATCGTTGGTCACGTAGGCCGGGCACCAATCTGCGATATCTTTGGGAACGACACGCGGAAGGACGCTGGCATGGCTGCGCAACGCAGACAAAGCGGCGCGCGACCAGCGGTCGGCTTCGCTCCTGTGGCTCCAACGCATGTCGGGAAGAGGTGTATAATTCCGGGCAACGGGTCGTAGCGACACGGTCAGCGTATTGGTTGACGCAATGTCAACAGATATGGCGGGATTGGCTTGTACTGCCCCGGCGAAACCAAGAACCAACACCGCCACGCGTATGATCCCCCAGCGTAGCATCAGACTGCCTTTGCTTAATTCGCCCCAAAAATCAACCAAAACCGCGATCAGACGCCAAGACAGGCAAAGTTCTGCCAGTCGCAACACAAACCGGCGGTCTGTCGCAGATCATGTCGATGCGCCCCCGGAATTCCCCGTCGAATTCCCTTTGCCGCCTGATTTGCGACACGTTCTTGGGCGATCTTATCCTCAGATCGTCGCCTGTCCGACCCCTGCCCGGCCCCAGAGAAAGCCTGACCGATGCCCGTTTTGCCCAACTTGACCAGCCTGATCCGCATCGCGCGTGGCGCGGCGTCGGACAGCGCGCCGCATCGCCGGACTGTCAACATAGATGCGCTTGGTGGGGCGCCGAAACGCGATCTCCCAGTGCGGTATTCCAGCGAGGAAGAAGACCATCACCACGCCCTGTTCGAAGCCGGGCTGTTTCTGGCTCGACAAGATGCCTGGGCCACGCTGGGCGAACGCATTCGCACTGCTGACAGCTCTCGCGCGTTGACGCCCGGCGGCGTTCCCGAAGCCGAAATTCTAGCCGAGGGCGCACGCGCCGATGCCGTGACCGCAGCCACCCGAGCCGTCGGTCTGGGAGATGAGCTTGCCGCCGCGTCGATCATGAACGACATGCAGCTTGTGCTGGAAGAAACCGATCAGGATCACGGTGTCGCTTATGTCGTCGCGATGGCACATGTCGATATCGGCTGGGCGTGGCGCGGCGAAGGCTGGCGGCAGGATATTCCCGCCGCCCACCGTGCCGCATTCTTCCGCCATTTCCGGCGCGCCGCGACGCTGATTGACGACTATGATGCGTTCGAGCTGGATTCGCCTGTGTTGGCCTCGGTCCGATGTGCGCTTCTTGCCGCCGAAACCCAGCCCCGCAGCCGTGCCAGCGATGATTACGAAGACCTGATCGACCTTGCCCCCGGTGTGGCGAAATACATGCGGGCGCTTGGCAATCATATGCTGCCACGCTGGTTTGGCAGCTATGAACGGCTTGATCACGAGGCCCGTCGCACGATGGAACGAACGGCCGATGTCTGGGGTGCGGGTGGTTACACTTGGACCTATTTCGATGCACTGACTGTGGATGGCGAAGCTTTTGCGTTGCTCGATGCCGACCTGTTTTGCCAAGGCATGCGAGACATCCTGATGCGGCGGAACGATCAGCACACGGTGAATAGTTTTGCTGCCTATACGGGCACAGCCCTGGACCCACATGGTGTCAACCAAATCGCCCGGACCAAGATCGCCGATTGCTTTCACTGGATCGTGACCGAGCATCTGCGCGAAATCCACCCTCGGATCTGGTACGCGGCGAAAGCTGTGTGGGCCACGCGTTTGGAGGATCAGGACCGTCTTGCCAAAGGGCGACAACGCGCCATGGCCGCCCTTGATCGCCACGCGCGCGGGCTACCGCCTGTGACGTCACCCCGGCATCCCGACGCCTGAAGACGGGAAACCCGGCACGGCCCCCTTGCCCCCTGCCCCCCTCTGGCGTATTCCACGCGGCGTTCACGCCAAGAGGATTTGCCATGCTGGACCTGACCTTCGAAGCCCCCAAACCCAAGGTGATTGCCGGCGCCAAGTATGACTGGGAACTGGTCATCGGGATGGAAGTGCACGCACAGATAGCCTCCAAGGCCAAGCTGTTCTCGGGCGCATCGACGCAATTTGGCGCAGAGCCGAACTCGAACGTGGCCTTCGTGGACGCCGCAATGCCGGGGATGCTTCCGGTGATCAACGAATTCTGCATCGAACAGGCCGTGCGCACAGGGTTGGGCCTGAAGGCGCAGATCAACCTGACATCCGCGTTTGATCGCAAAAACTATTTCTACCCGGACCTGCCGCAGGGCTACCAGATCAGCCAGCTGTATCACCCCATCGTGGGCGAAGGCGAAGTGATCGTGGACATGGAGCCGGGCATCGCGCGCCGCGTGCGGATCGAACGCATCCACATCGAGCAGGACGCGGGCAAGTCGATCCACGATATGGACCCGGCGATGTCTTTCGTGGACCTGAACCGGACGGGTGTGGCGCTGATGGAAATTGTCAGCCGTCCTGACATTCGCGGCCCCGAGGAGGCGGCGGCCTATGTCGTGAAGCTGCGGCAGATCCTGCGGTATCTGGGGACGTGCGACGGGAACATGCAGAACGGCAACCTGCGGGCGGACGTGAACGTATCTGTTTGCCGTCCCGGCCAGTACGAGAAGTATCAGGAAACACAGGACTTTTCCCATCTCGGCACGCGCTGCGAAATCAAGAACATGAACTCCATGCGGTTCATCCAGATGGCAATTGATTACGAGGCAAAGCGCCAGATCGGGATTCTGGAAGCGGGTGGATCGATTGATCAGGAAACCCGCCTTTACGATCCGGACAAGAACGAAACACGCTCGATGCGATCCAAGGAAGAGGCGCATGATTATCGCTACTTCCCCTGCCCGGATCTGATGCCGCTTGAGATTGAACAAGCTTGGGTGGACGATATCGCGGCCAACCTGCCAGAGCTGCCGGACGAGAAAAAAGCCCGCTTTGTCAAAGAGTTCGGATTGTCCGAGTATGATGCTGACGTCTTGACCGCAGACACCGCGAACGCGGGCTACTTCGAAGAGGTGGTCGCGGGGTGTGGTGACGGCAAGCTGGCGGCGAATTGGGTGATCAACGAATTGTTCGGTCGTCTTAAAAAGGAAGACCACGATATCGGCGAAAGCCCTGTCTCACCCGCTCAACTGGCTGGGATCATTGCGCTTATCAAGAAGGGCGACATCTCGGGCAAGATCGCCAAGGACCTGTTCGAGATCGTCTACACCGAAGGCGGCAACCCGGCAGAGATCGTCGAAGCGCGCGGAATGAAGCAGGTCACCGACACGGGTGCCATTGAAAAAGCAGTGGATGAGATCATCGCAGCCAACCCGGCGCAGGTGGAAAAGGCCCAACAAAACCCCAAACTTGCGGGTTGGTTCGTGGGTCAAGTCATGAAAGCCACGGGCGGCAAAGCCAACCCGGCGGCGGTCAACCAATTGGTGATGGCGAAGCTGGGTCTGTAGGGCGGGATTTTCTCTGGCTCGTGACCATTGATCCAGGTTCAATAGGTAAGGCGGTGCGGATGTTCGAATACAAGGTGGTTCCGGCCCCTGTGAAGGGGGTTAAGGCCAAGGGACTCAAGACGCCCGAGGCGCGGTTTGCGTTGGGGGTGGAGCAGGCGATCAACGCATTGGCGGCGGAGGGCTGGGAGTATCAGCGCTCAGACGTTCTCCCATCACAGGAACGCGTGGGCCTGACCGGGTCGGAGACGCATTGGCGGACGCTGATGGTGTTTAGGCGGGCTTTGGCAACACAGCCAGTGTCAGACCCAGAGGTTACACCCGCACGGGTCGAGCCGATCGTGACCAAAACTGCCGCGGTGTCTTCGGCGGTGCCCGAAGGCGACGGGGTGGCGGACGCCACACCCGAGCCTGCCACTGAGCCGACCTTTGAAGAAGGCAACGAAGAGACGCGGCCAGCCTGAGGTGCTGCGTGCAAGCATGTACCCTACGTGTCGAGATCCATCGATAGAGCATGAATGGCCGCGACGAGTTCGGCGCCAAGCGCGCTGTGCACCATGCGGTGGCGGGCAATGCGGGATTTACCCTCGAAGGCAGCGGCACGGATGCGGACGTTGAAATGGCTCTCGCCACCTTCCTGATAGCCGCCATGGCCGCGGTGGCTTTCGCTGTCATCCTGTACCGTGAGTTCACGGGGAGAGAGCGCCTCGCGCAGTCGTGTTTCGATCTGTTCCGTTCGGGTCATTTTTTCGCCTCCAAGGGCTTACCTCTGCGTCGGTTTGGTCTACACTCACGCCTCCGAGTCGAAAAGGGCAGGTTATGAGCAAATCAGATCCATTCGGTTTCGATATGTCGATCAAGTCGGCAAAAAAGAAGAACCCCCGCGGCCGACGGGGGATGTCAGGTGCGTCCGAAACCTCGGTGCGGATCTGCGACCATGAGGGCTGTGAAGAGGCTGGGAAATTCCGTGCGCCTAAAGCGCCGGATGTGCTGGATGACTTCTTCTGGTTCTGCCAGGAGCACGTACGCGAGTACAACAACCGGTGGAACTTCTTCGACGGCAAGACCGAAGCCGAGATGAACGCACAGGCGAGTTCGGATAAGGTGTGGGAACGCCAAACCAAGGATTGGCGCGATCCTGAGGCCAAGGCCTGGGCGCGTTTGGGCATCGAAGACCCACATCAGGTGCTGGGCAACAATGCCACGCGGAACCCCGGCAAGGCCGGCTCGTCGGCGGGGCACACAAAGCGCCTGCCACCCACCGAGCGACGCGCAATCGAGGTTCTCGAGGCGAAGGACACATGGTCAAAGGCCGAAGTGCGCAAGGCCTACAAAGCGCTGATCAAGGTGCTGCACCCGGATATGAATGGCGGCGACCGCAGCCAGGAAGAACAGTTGCAAGAGGTGGTCTGGGCGTGGGACCAGATCAAGGACAGCCGTAACTTCAAGTGATCCCCACAATGGGATGAAGATGCAAAAGGCCGCCAGAATGGGCGGCCTTTTTGCTGCCCGGTGCCAGCGCCCTTGCCATTCGTTGCGATTTCTTCATGCGAGGTGATGGCATATTTATGAAAAAGAGAAGCAAGGGACAGCGCGCGTCCCCTCACTTCTTCTTTTTTCAAATATGCATTTGGACCGGATCGGTCTGGGCGAAACGCGTGGTCAGAGAACCTCGTCCAGAACCCGGGCAAGCCGTGCGACGGTGCCGTCGACATCATAGAGTTTGTCGAGGCCAAAAAGACCGAGGCGGAAGGTCGAGAACTCCGGCGGTTCGTCACATTGCAGTGGCACACCAGCGGCGATCTGCATGCCGCGGGCGGCAAAGGCACGGCCTGACTGGATTTCGGGATCACTGGTGTAGCTCACCACGACCCCGGGTGCACCGAAACCGTCTGCGGCGACAGAGCGGATGCCCTTCTTTGCCAGCATCGCACGGACCGCGTTGCCGAGCGCCCATTGCGCGTCCTTGAGTTTGCCGAAGCCGTAGTCACGGGTTTCCAGCATCGTGTCACGGAAGGCCTTGAGCCCGTCTGTGGGCATGGTGGCGTGATAGGCGTGACCACCATTTTCGTAGGCCTGCATGATCTGGTGCCATTTCTTGAGGTCCACGGCAAAGCTGTTCGACGCGGTCTCGTCCATTCGGGCCACGGCACGGTCGGACAGCATCACGAGACCGGCACTGGGTGTGGCGGACCAGCCCTTTTGCGGGGCCGAGATCAGCACGTCGACGCCGGTGGCTTTCATATCGACCCAAGCACATCCTGAAGCAATGCAATCGAGAACCATCAGCGCGCCGACCTCGTGTGCTGCCGCCGCCAATGCAGTCACATAGTCATCCGGCAGGATAATCCCGGCGCTGGTTTCGACATGGGGCGCAAAGACGATATCAGGTTTCTCTTCACGGATGCGGGCGGTGACCTCTTCGATCGGGGCGGGCGCGAAGGAGGCGGTGGGTTCATTGCCTGTCTGGCGCGCCTTCATGACAACGGTATCGCCACCAAACTGGCCGGTGTCGAAGATCTGCGTCCAGCGATACGAGAACCAGCCGTTGCGCACGATCAGGGTCTTGGCCCCCTGCCCGAACTGGCGGGCGACCGCCTCCATCCCGTAGCTGCCGCCGCCCGGCACCAATACCACAGCATCAGCGGCATAGACCTCTTTCAGCATGGACGAGATGTCGGTCATCACCTTTTGAAAGGTCGCGGACATATGATTGAGTGACCGGTCGGTGAAGACAACCGAGAATTCTTCGAGACCCGTGGGGTCAACCGTATCGAGCAGAGCCATAGCAAAGCCTCCCTGAGTTTCGCCTTGGGTAGCGGCGCGGAGGGCATTTGGCAAAGGCTAGTTGCGTGCAAAAAGTCGCGGCATCGGCGACCGAGCTTTTCTCAGCACCGCCTCGGCCTGTCGCAAGATGCCCTAAGGTCACGTTCAAAAGTCGATATTGTTTCCAAACTATGAACATTTGACGGGTCGCGCCACAGCGCGGTATCTATCGATACATAATTATCAAAAGGGGCACCAGACCCCGAGAGGCAGAGCAGGCATGGCAACAACCACGTTGTTGTTGAACGGATTCAGCGTCGTGGGTGACCCACAGACGACGAATGCGAACGCGTCAAACGGTGGGGAATACATGCTTCACAGCGCGACCGCGCTGTTTGAAGACAACGATATCATTGTCTATGTCGTAGACAATGTGACGGCCGATGGCGTCCTGACCGAAGCCTCTGTTGTGACGTCGATCATCGTCTACGAAAGCGCTTCGGACTATTACAACGACATTGCCAAATACACCTATACCGGCAGCGCTGATGTCGACATGGGACGCCGGACCATGGGCGACCGCTACCTGGAGATTGACGCCACGGGGCTGACATCAACGGACGCGGGTGCGCCGGTTCTTGGAGACGTGGCAGCGATTGCAGGCGTGAATGTTCTCGAAACGCTAGCGACGCAGAACGGGCCTTTGCGGATCGATACAAATGAAGACCTCGATCTCAATGGCGACGGGATCATCACACCGGACGAAGAAGCCGACGCCGCGTTTTCGTCGAATGCCGCCGACTTTCTGGTGGTCATCTGCTTTGCGTCGGGAACGTTGATCGAAACGCCGGAGGGACCGCGTTTTGTTGAATCTCTGCGAGAGGGCGATGAGGTCAACACTCTGGATGCCGGACCGCAGCCAATCCGCTGGGTCGGCCATGTGCGAGTGCCGGGAGACGGGGTCAACACCCCCATCCGCATCGCGCGCGGCGCGCTGGGGAATATTCGCGACCTTTGGGTGTCACCCAACCATCGCATGTTGCTGCGCGGGTCCAAGGCCGAATTGATGTTCGGGGTGGACGAGGTCTTTGTGGCGGCCAAACATCTCGTGAACGGCACGACCATCGTCCCCGAGCCTAGGCCGGTGGTGGAGTATTGGCACTTTCTGTGTGACGCGCATCATGTGGTGTTTGCCGAAGGGTGCCCGGCGGAAACACTTTATCCCGGTAGCATGGCGATGGAGAGCATCGAAGACGATGCACGGGATGAAATCCTTGGTCTGCTTCGAAACACCGAAGCCTTGATCGTCGATGCACAGCAGATGGCGCGCTATACGCTCAAGCGGCACGAGGCGATCGCGCTTGTCGCGGAGGTCGCCTGACCGTGTTAACCAATTGGCCCCGGCAGGCGTTCCTCGCTCAACAGAACATTGGCGTCGATGTTACCGACACCCGGCAGCGTCATGATCCGGCGGCGCAGCACGCGTTCGAAATCGGCGATATCGCGGGCGACGACGCGGAGGCGATAATCGTACAGGCCCAACACGTGTTCGACAGTCTGCACTTCGGGGATCGCGGTCACGGCGCGTTCGAAGTCTTCAAGGCTGACGCGGCCTTTGGTGGCGAGTTTGACCCCAAGAAAGACAGTCACGGTGAAACCCAGCGCCTGCGCATCGAGATCAAGCCGTTGGCCCCGGAAGATACCCGCCTCTTTCAACCGTTTAAGACGACGCCATGCTGCAGGTTGGCTGAGGCCCAACTGGCGGCCCAGCGCCCCGGCGCTGATCAGAGCGTCTGCCGCCACAGCGCGGATCATCGCGCGGTCGATATCGTCGAGGTCGATCATAGCGGCCCCTAAATTGGAAGTGTCTCGTCGAATTTCACGCGGGCGACATGCATCAGGGCTTCTATATCGGCGATATGCGGCAGGGTCAGAAGCTTGTCACGGTAGACCTGTTGATAATGAGGCATGTCGCGGGCAATGACGGACAGGCGCGCGTCCACCTGACCAAGGAAGGTCTGCGCCTCGATTACCTCGGGCACCTCGCGGGCGCCGGCGAGGAATTCGTCAAAGGCGCGGGGTTGCGTCTTGTCCAGCGTCACACGCAGGCTGACTTCGACCGTATAGCCAAGCGCAGGCCAATTGATTACGGCGCGCACGGCGCGAATGACGCCAGCCTCGCGCATCTTGTCGATACGGCGCGCCAGCGTGGTGGGCGTGACCCCTGCCCTGTCAGCCAGATCGGCGGTGGGCAGATCGGGGGCGGCCTGAAACTGGCGCAGGATTCGGAGATCGGTGGCATCAAGCATGAAATCTCTGTATATCTTAAATTCTGAGAATGAAATCCCCGCTTATCCGCAAAGAAGCGCGTAATTCGCCACCTCTCTAAGCTGGAAATCCCTATTGTGCGCTGCAATTGAAACGCAGACGAGGGAAATACCATGCGCGTTTATTACGATCGCGATTGCGACATCAACCTGATCAAAGACATGAAAGTGGCCATTCTGGGCTACGGCAGCCAAGGCCACGCCCACGCGCTGAACCTGCGCGACAGCGGTGCCAAGAACGTTGTCGTCGCCCTGCGCGAAGGCTCGGCCTCGGCCAAGAAAGCCGAAGGCGAAGGCCTGAAGGTCATGGGCATCGCCGAAGCGGCGGCCTGGTGCGACCTGATCATGTTCACAATGCCCGATGAACTTCAGGCAGAGACCTACAAGAAATACGTACATGACAACCTGAAGGAAGGCGCGGCAATCGCGTTTGCCCACGGTCTGAACGTGCATTTCGGCCTGATCGAACCCAAGCCGGGTGTGGACGTCGTCATGATGGCACCCAAGGGTCCGGGCCACACGGTACGCGGCGAATACACCAAGGGCGGCGGAGTTCCGTGCCTTGTCGCTGTTCACAACGACGCGTCGGGCCGCGCGCTGGAAATCGGTCTGAGCTACTGCTCTGCCATCGGTGGCGGTCGTTCGGGCATCATCGAGACCAACTTCCGCGAAGAGTGCGAAACCGATCTGTTCGGCGAACAGGCGGTTCTGTGCGGTGGTCTGGTCGAGCTGATCCGCATGGGTTTCGAGACCCTTGTGGAAGCAGGCTACGAGCCGGAGATGGCGTATTTCGAGTGCCTGCACGAAGTGAAGCTGATCGTGGACCTGATCTACGAAGGCGGCATCGCGAACATGAACTACTCGATCTCGAACACGGCCGAGTACGGTGAGTATGTCTCCGGCCCGCGCATCCTGCCCTACGACGAGACAAAGGCGCGGATGAAAGCGGTTCTGACAGACATCCAGACTGGCAAGTTCGTGCGTGACTTCATGCTGGAGAATGCCGTTGGACAGCCGTCGTTTAAAGCGACACGCAAGATCAACGACGAGCACCAGATCGAAGCCACCGGCGAAAAGCTGCGCGGCATGATGCCGTGGATTTCGGCGGGCAAAATGGTCGACAAAGCAAAGAACTGATCCGGGTTTCAGACGGGCTGCGCCCGTCTGACCCATGTGGGGGGACGCTGTCCCCCCACTCCCCCCTGAGGTATTTCAGGCCCAAAGAAGCGCCAAGATTGGGCGCAGGTGATACCCGGACGGCCCACTGCCGGGGCTGACTGCTTACAGGCCGTCCTTGAGTTGCAGAATGCACCAGGCCAGTAAGGCCAGAAGCAGGATGATCGGGATGATGAAAAACGCGTCCATATTGTCCTCCTGTTGGGATTTTTCTTTTACTCTAGGCCGTTGCTGATCGGCCTTATCAGGTTTACACAGCATCCCGATCCTGTGGCAGATGCAACCACCCCGGCTGCATTTGTCGGACAGACTGCTTTGGATGCCTCATTTCTATGCACACTCAACCCGAGATCACCCCAGCGAATTGGGGCATGGTCGCGACCCTTGGTCTGGTCTGGGGCGCAACCTTTCTGTTCATCGAGCTGGCGTTGGAGGGCATCACACCGTTCTGGCTGGCCGCAGGGCGCATCGGATTTGCGGCCCTACTGGCGGTCGCCATTTGGCAATTGCGTGGCGGGCGGTTGTTTCTGACCCAGGACACGAGTTGGGGCGCGCTAGCGGTATCGGGTCTGTTCAATTCAGCCGTTCCCTTCATGCTGCTCAGCTGGGGGCAGCAAACGGTAAGCTCGGGCTTTGCCGGGGTGTCGATGGCGTCGGGCGCGTTGATCATGCTGCCTTTGGCGCATCTCTTTGTTCCGGGCGAACGGATCACGACGCGCCGTCTGATCGGGATGCTGGTCGGCTTTGCCGGTGTGACGGTGCTGTTGGGTGGGCAGGCCTTTACCTCGAGCGGTGATCCGTTGGAGCCGTTTGGTCGGCTGGCCTGCATTGGCGCGGCGAGTTGTTATGCGATCAGTTCGGTGCTGATGCGCCGCCTGCCGCCAGTTGATCCGTTTGGCTTGGCCGCGATGGCTCTGGTGTTCGGGTCGATGCTGGTCATTCCTGCGGCCTTTGTCGTTGAAGGCCCGCCGCCGCTGCCGGACACCCGCACCTTGTGGATCGTCGCCCTGCTTGGGCTGATCCCGACTGCCGGGGCGAACATGTTACGTATTCTGGTGATCCGCAGCGCTGGTCCGGTGTTCATGTCGCTGGTCAGCTATCAGGTGCCAATGTGGTCGGTGATCCTGGGCATCGTCATTCTGGGCGAGCCGTTCCGCCCCGCATTGTTGGTGGCGATGGGGTTGATCCTGCTTGGTGTTTTGCTCAGCCAATGGGGTGCGCTGAGCAGGTTGTTCGGGCGCGGGGTCACTCCCAACAGCTGACGAGCACTGTCATTGCCGTGGCTTTGGCGGTGAGATCCACAGGGTCGAGCCGTGCAAGGCCGCTTGTGACCTGCGGCGAGACACCGGCGCTGGACAACACTTGCTGAAGTGCTGCGCTGTTGGTCGCGAAGTTCACATCATCAGGCAATTGGCGACCTCCAGCATCGTGCGGAACCAACATACCGATCACGGCACCGCCATCGTCAAGCACAGGACCACCCGCGTCGCCATCAAGCGTGCTAATGGCCAGACGGGACAGCGTGTCTTCACCGTTCAATCCACTGAGGTCCGACAGACGACCAAAGGTCATTGTTGCCGACGGCAGCACGCCACCAAACGAAAAGCCAGCAACGGCGATCTCGGATTGCAGACGCGGCGTACCATCGCGGAATTGAGCGATGTCGTTCGGAGCCAAGGGCTGTGTCGCCCGCAACACGGCGACGCCAAGTGATGGATCGGTCGTCATAACTTCGGCGTTGTAGTCACTGTTGAGCGTGATCCGGCCACAATTGGCGACGGCTGTGTCTGTGGTGACCACCCTGCCCTGGCGGTCGACAAAGAACCCTGACGCGGTGAGCTTTGGCTTGCGTATGGCAAGACCGGCCAACAGATCGACGCTCTGGCTATCCTCAGCGATCACGGCGGGGTCGAGCACGCCGTCGATGGGTGCGAAGCTTGATTGCATCGCGGCCAAAACACGGGTGCGGCGTTCTTCGTCGCCTGCAGGCCAGACCAGCACAAAGCCCTTGATCGCGCCGCCTTCCAGCCGCGCTTCGGTGTGAGATACGATACGGCTGTTCTGTCCGGTAAGGGTAAATCTGTCACGGTTCCGGTCACGCGGACCATCCAGCGGCACGATGTCGAGCGTTTGCATGATCTCGTAAAGGCCAGCCAGGCGGTCCTGATCGCCCGGCTGGCTGATCAGCAGGACGCGCGCGCTATCAACGGCACCAGTCGGTTCGAAATGCGCAAATGGGCTGTCGTAACGGTCAAACGCCACAGCACCCAGCGGAAGGTCGATGGCGATACCTGCTCTTGTCTCACGGATGGATCGAATGTCCATGCCTTCCAACACTGCATTGTACTGGCGGAACAGTTCGGCACGCTGGGCCGTGGTCAGGATGCCCGTGTCTTCGAAGCCGTTGGATTGCTGCCACGCGCTCATCGCAGACCGGGTGCCCCGGCCAAAAGCACCGTCAATGCTGGAATTGTAAAATCCCGCCCAACGCAGAGCGATTTGCAGCGCTTCACGTTCTTCGCGGTTCAACAACGCTTCTGACGCGCGGGCTTCGCGTGGGGTCTCATCAGCGGCTTGCGGATCGGGTTCGGGCGCGATTGCGATCTCAGGCACAGTGATCGACGGGACCGTGGCGGGCCCTGCGCCAATCGGCCATATGCGCTGGCCATAGCGGTCTGGCCCTTCCAGATAGCTGTCACTGGGGATCAAACGCTGCGCACGCAGGCTGCGCAATACGCGCCCAGCCTCGTCTCGGGGATAGGGCCCAAGAGCGATACCGTACCACCCCCGCCCCAGATCAAATCCGTTCACATCGGGCAGGATGGCGGCGTAATCGCGCAAACGGTCTTCGGCGACGGACAAACTAGGCTGCGCTTCGATCTGCACATAAACGCTGTCTTGCGCCAAGGCCGACTCCCCCCAAATCATCAGGGTCGCGATCATCGAAAACAAAAACTTGCGCACCATTCTTCTGCCACCTGCCGAAAAAACCTGTTTCAGGCACATGCTCTAACAAGATTGCGCCGACACTGGAACGCGAAAATTAGACCCTCGCACGCAATTGACCCTTGGACCCCATGGCCCTAATCAGACGCCAGTGCAAACCGGGGTGACATCGCAATGGATCAGACCATCACGAAGCCGCGCAGTTTTCAGGAGATCATCCTGCGGCTGCAGTCCTATTGGGCCACCAAAGGCTGTGCCGTGATGCAGCCGTACGACATGGAAGTCGGTGCCGGTACGTTCCACCCCGCCACCACGCTTCGGTCATTGGGATCAAAGCCTTGGGCCGCCGCATATGTGCAGCCCTCGCGCCGCCCGACCGACGGGCGCTACGGCGAAAACCCGAACCGTCTGCAGCATTATTATCAGTATCAGGTGCTGATCAAACCGTCGCCGCCCGACCTGCAAGAGCTGTATCTCGGGTCATTGCGGGCCATCGGGATCGATATGGCGCTGCATGACATCCGCTTTGTCGAGGACGACTGGGAAAGCCCGACGCTGGGCGCGTGGGGGCTGGGCTGGGAGGTCTGGTGTGACGGCATGGAAGTGTCGCAATTCACGTATTTTCAACAAGTTGGCGGGCATGACTGCCATCCGGTGTCTGGCGAACTGACCTACGGGTTGGAGCGGTTGGCGATGTATGTGCTGGGCGTCGATCATGTCATGGACATGCCCTACAACGACCCGGACGCGCCAATTGCGCTGTCTTATGGCGATGTGTTTCGTCAGACCGAACAGGAATATTCGCGCTGGAATTTTGACGTGGCGGACACGGATGTGCTGCTGCGGCACTTTGAGGAGGCCGAGGCGGAATGCGCACGCATCCTGGAACAAGCCGAGGACGACCCCAAGACCGGCAAGCGCATTGTTATGGCCCATCCGGCCTATGACCAGTGCATCAAGGCCAGCCACATCTTCAACCTGCTCGATGCGCGCGGTGTGATCTCGGTTACGGAACGGCAAAGCTATATCGGCAGAGTGCGGGCGCTGGCCAAGAGCTGCGCCGATGCGTTTGTGATGACCGAAGCTGGGGGATATGCCGCCTGATGGCACAGGCCAACCGAAATACGCCACTGCGCCGGGCCAAGTACAGCCTGATGCAGCACCTGCCGGGAGAGCTTGGGCTGAAATACCGCCGCAAGCTGCGCAAGCTGTATGCGCCCGCGGCAGAGGCAGCGTTTCGAGAGGCGTTGACCGGGGCTGCGGGTAAAATCTGCGTCGACCTCGGGGCAAATCTGGGCCAGCACACCCGCACAATGGCCGCCCACGCCGCCAAGGTCTATGCATTCGAGCCAGACCCATGGACGGCCGCCGAATTGCGCACGCGGTTGGCGGATGTGCCCAATGTAGAGGTGATCGAGGCGGCTGCAGGGACAGAGGACGGGACATTTCCGTTGTATCGTACGTCGTCCTTTGACGCCGACCCGGTTGAGCAATCGCAATCGTCGTCGCTCATGGCGCAGAAGCGCAATATCGACACGGCCAGCGCTGTGGATGTCAAAGTGATCGACTTTCCCGCCTTTCTGGACGCGCTCGACGGTGAGATCGCGGTGATCAAAATGGACATCGAAGGGGCCGAGGTTCCGCTTCTGGAAGCGCTTTTTGACCATCCAGTCAGAAAGCGGATCGGCCACCTGTTTGTCGAAACCCACGAGAGCCGCATCCCCGACCTTTTGGCGCGCACCGACGCGCTGCGGGCGCGTGCAGAAGCAATGACGCAACCGCGCGTGAACATGGATTGGAAATAGGCAATGACCGGCAAGATCCTCACTATCGTCATAGCCGTCAGCGCGCTGATTGCGGGTGTGGCGATGTACTACCTGCAGGTGTACGCCTATTACGAAACTGTGACGCCCAACGGTGTCGATGATGTTCAACTGACCACGCTGAACGGAACGCACGAAACAATCCTTTATGAGGATTTTCAAGCGATTGACAGCGAAAGCTCACCCATCAGGTTCAGAGCCTGCTTTACAACTCAAACACCGCTATCGACGCTGACATCTACCTATGAGCAATACATCGGATCGTCCCCGCGCAACGCCCCGGGATGGTTTGAATGTTTCGATGCCAATTCCATCGGCCAAGATATCGACAATGGCCGCGCTCAGGTGTTCACCAGCCAGCGCAACCTCGAATTCGGCATCGACCGCGTGGTCGCCATCACCGAAGACGGACGCGGCTATATCTGGCACGAAATCAACGAATGCGGGGACAAGGCCTATGATGGCAGCCCCTTGGGCGAAGACTGCCCAGAACGCGAAACTGGAGGCAATTGATGCCCGACCTTCTGATCGAGCTTTTTTCCGAGGAAATCCCGGCGCGCATGCAGGCCAAGGCCGCTGACGACCTAAAGTCGCGCGTGACCAATGGCCTGGTCGAAGCGGGTCTGACCTATGCGGGGGCTGCGGCCTATGCGACGCCGCGCCGTCTGGCGTTGAGGGTGGATGGGCTGACCGAACGGTCGCCGGATGTGAAAGAAGAGCGCAAGGGCCCGCGCACCGACGCAGCCGAAAAAGCCATTGAGGGGTTCCTTCGTGGTGCGGGTGTATCGCGCGAGGATCTGATCGAACGGGACGAAAAAAAAGGCCGCGTGTTCTATGCGGTGATCGAAAAGCCGGGCCGCCCTGCCGCCGAGATCGTGGCAGATGTGCTTGAAGATACGATCCGCAACTTTCCATGGCCCAAGTCGATGCGCTGGGGTGCCGGGTCATTGCGTTGGGTGCGTCCTTTGCACCGGATCGTTTGCGTGCTGTCGCGCGAAGACGGGTCCGAAATTGTGCCGCTGGACGTGGATGGGATCGTGTCGGGGCGCACGACCGAAGGCCATCGCTTCATGGCACCGGGCACAATCGATGTGTCCGGCTTTGACGACTATGAAGCCAAGCTGAAGCGTGCGCATGTGGTGCTGGACGCGGGCGAACGCGCCGAGGCGATCTGGCAGGACGCCACCAATCAGGCATTCGCAAGCGGGCTTGAGGTGGTCGAAGACAACGGGCTGCTGGCCGAGGTGGCTGGGCTTGTCGAATGGCCCGTGGTTCTGATGGGTGAGATCGGGGAGGATTTCCTTGGTCTGCCACCCGAGGTGCTTCAGACCTCGATGAAGGAGCATCAAAAGTTCTTCTCGGTTCGCAACCCAAAGACGGGCCGGATCGAACGGTTCATCACCGTGGCGAACCGCGAAACCGCCGATCATGGCGCCACGATCCTTGCTGGCAACCAGAAGGTGCTGTCGGCGCGGCTGTCAGATGCAAAATTCTTTTGGGAAAACGACCTGCGGGTGGCCAAAACGGATGGCCTAACCGCGTGGACGGACAGCCTGTCGAACGTGACCTTCCACAACAAGCTGGGATCGCAGAAGGCCCGGATCGAACGGATTGCTGCACTGGCGCGGGAATTGGCGCCGGTTGTTGGTGCAGATGCGGAACTGGCGGAACAGGCGGCGCGTGTGGCCAAGGCTGATCTGGCGTCGGAAATGGTCTATGAATTTCCGGAACTTCAGGGGCTTATGGGGCGCTATTACAGTGACGCCGCAGGATTGCCGCCCGAAGTCGGCGCGGCCTGTCAGGAGCATTATTCACCGCTGGGGCCGTCTGATGATGTGCCCTCTGCGCCGGTATCCGTGGCGGTGGCGCTGGCGGACAAGATCGACACGCTGACCGGGTTCTGGGCGATTGACGAGAAACCCACTGGGTCAAAGGACCCATTTGCGCTGCGCCGTGCCGCGTTAGGGGTTATTCGGTTGATGTTGGAGAATGAGCTTACGCTTGAACTGAATAAAACAATTATTAATGGAGCGGCTCGCAACCACTTCGACATGTACTATGGCTCCAAGGAAAAAGCTCTGGAAAAACTGGAGAGCTTAGGCGGTGCCGAAATCCACGAAAACATAATTGAAGATGCAGCAGACAGTTTTGCGAAGTCTGTTAGAGCATTCGATCCAGATGATCCCGAAGAATACGCGATCCATCAATTCCCTGAATTGTTTACAATAGTTGCCCCAAATCTCCTCTCCTTCTTTCACGACCGCCTCAAGGTCTACCTCCGCGATCAGGGCGTGCGGCATGACGTGATCGACGCCTGCATTGCGATGCCCGGCAATGATGATCTGGCTCTTTTGGTTACGCGGGCCAAGGCGTTGCAGGCAGTGCTTGAGACCGAGGATGGCGAGAACCTTGTTCAGGGGTTCAAGCGGGCCAACAACATCCTGACGCAGGCCGAAGAAAAAGACGGCGTCGAATACTCGTTCGGCGGTGACCCAAAGTTTGCCGAAGACGCAACCGAAACCGCGCTGTTCGAGGCACTGGCCACAGCCGAGGGCAAGATCACCCCGGCGATACAGGCGCAGGATTTCAGCACCGCGATGGCCGCGATGGCAGACCTTCGCGGTCCGGTCGATGCGTTCTTCGAAGCGGTGCAGGTCAATGCAGAGAACCCGGTTCTGCGGCGCAACCGCCTTAACCTTCTGAGCAGCATTCGCAGCACCTGTCTTCGGGTTGCCGATCTAACAAAGATCGAGGGATGACACCTGCGCTGTAAACGCCACTTGTCAGAGCGTCCACCGGACGTATGCTGCGTGCACATTCAAGAGGTGCTGCGGTGCAGAAACCAAGTCCTGACAACCCGGATGTGACGCTGATCACACCGACATCGCCCATGTCCACGCCGACCCACGGCGGACGGGCGAAGTGTTTGCAGCGCCTTGTGCGGCTTGACCTACCAGTGCCGCGCACGGTGGCGCTGTCTTTTACGTCGGTGCATCAGATCGCGTCAGGATATCGCCCGGATGTGACAGATATTCTTTCAGAATTCGACCCGAACGCCCTGCTCTGCGTGCGTCCGTCTTCTGAAGACCCCGATTGGGGCGGTCCAGGTGCGGTTCTGAATATCGGGATGAACGACGCACGCTATGTCGATCTGTGCGACCAGATCGGCACCCAAGCCGCGACCGAGATCTACCTGCGCTTTGTGATGAATTACGCGGTTGACGTGGCGCGTCTTGATGCCGAGGTGTTCGACGAAATTAACGGCGAAGGCCATGACGCGTTGACCGAGGCGTTGCAGCTTTACGAGGAGGAGGCGGAAGAGCCGTTTCCACAAGACCCGGCGGTGCAACTGGCCGAAATCCTGCGGTCGATGGCGCGCGCTTGGGAAGGCACGACCGCGCGACTCTTGCGTCAGGCTAAGGGCGCGCCAGTGGATGCGGGACTGGGCCTTGTGGTGCAGGAAATGGCGTTGGGTCTGGGCAGCGGAGAATGTGGATCTGGCGTGTTGCAGCTTGTGAATCCATTTACCGGGCTGCCTCAGGTCACGGGACGGTATCTGAGCCAAAGTCAGGGTCGCGAAGCACTGGATGGCGGGGCCGCGTCGATTTTCCTTGAGAAAGACCCGCGCGGTCCGTCGCTGGAAGAACTGGCGCCCGAGGCATTTGCCGCATTGAAGGAACATGCGGCGTTGATGCGTGCGCGATTGCGCGAAGAAATGCAGATCGAGTTCACCATCGAGAACGGCAATCTGCACATTCTGGACGGGGTGCGCGTGGAGCGCAGCGCACGGGCGGCGTTGCGGATCGTCGTGCGGCTGGCTGAGGACGAGATCATCACACGGCAAGAAGCGGTGATGCGGATCGAACCGCGCGCATTGTCGGAACTGTTGCACCGTCAGGTGGCGGCAACCGCAAAGCGCGACATTCTGGGGTCGGGCATTGCCGCCAGCCCGGGCGCTGCGACCGGAAGGATCGTGTTTTCTTCGGAAGCGGCCCAGGCCGGGGCCGCACGCGGCGAACCTTGCGTTCTGGTGCGCCGCGAAACCAGCCCCGAAGACATTCGCGGCATGCATGTGGCTTGCGCCGTGCTCACGGAACGCGGCGGCATGACCAGCCACGCGGCGGTGATTGGACGAGGCCTGGGCCTTCCTTGTGTCGTGGGGGCCGCCAGTCTGCGGTTCCACGTCAAGCGCAAGCAGTTGGTGGCGACCGATGGTCGGGTGCTTAAAGAAGGTGACGAGATCACGGTAGACGGCACCAATGGTCAGGTGCTGGCCGGCTCGGTCGAGATGATCGAAGCGACACTGGACGAGACCTTCCGCACCTTCATGAGCTGGGCCGATGCCGAACGCGATATCGGTGTGCGGGCCAATGCCGACACGCCAGCGGATGCCAAGACCGCGCTGCATTTCCGCGCGCAGGGGATCGGGCTGTGCCGGACCGAACATATGTTCTTCGAGGCCGAACGCCTGACACCGATGCGGGAAATGATCTTTGCGCAAAACCGGGAGGACCGGCAAGCGGCGCTGGAACTGGTGCTGCCAATGCAACGCGCGGACTTTCTGGAACTGTTCCGCATCATGCAGGGCCAGCCAGTGTGTATCCGACTGTTTGACCCGCCCCTACACGAATTCCTGCCCACAAGCCGCGCCGGACAACGCGAACTCGCCGAGGCGCTCGACATTCCGGTAAGCGACGTGACCCGGCGCATCGACAGCCTTTCGGAATATAACCCGATGTTGGGGATGCGAGGCGTGCGTCTGGGGATCACGGTGCCCGAGATTTACGACATGCAGGCCCGCGCGATCTTTGAAGCGACAGTTGAGGCAGCCAAGGAAGGCATCACCATTGTGCCCGAGATCATGGTGCCCCTCGTGTCGGCCAAGCGCGAGGTCGAACTTGTACGCGGCCGGGTCGAGGCGGTGGCGGCAGCGGTGCGCACCGAGAACAGCGCCGATTTCACCTACCGTCTGGGCGTCATGGTCGAGACCCCCCGCGCCTGTCTGCGGGCCGGTGACATCGCCGAGCACACGCATTTCCTGAGTTTCGGCACCAATGACCTCACACAGATGACCTACGGCCTGTCGCGCGACGATGCGGGGCGGTTCATGTCGGAATATGTGCGTCAGGGCGTGTTCAGCGAAGACCCGTTCCACATTCTTGATACCGAAGGTGTGGGCGAATTATTGCGGCTTGGCGTGGTGCGTGGCCGGGCTGCAAAACCCAACGTGGTGCTGTCGATTTGCGGCGAACACGCCGCGCATACCGAATCAATCGCCTTCTGTCGGGCGGCGGGATTCGACTATGTCAGCTGCTCTCCGTTCCGGGTTCCGGTGGCACGTCTTGCCGCAGCACAGCTTGCGTTGGCCGACAAGATCGGGTAGGATTAGGCAAGTTTCGGCCTAAATGTTGCCGACATCCCCGAATGGGCATCGGCCATGCACAAGGTGCATGGGCGTTAAACTTGTTAAAATCCCAATAATTCTATAACAGCCCGTCGAATGCGCGGCGCTGCTACATTTTTATGCAACGCGTCGCCACCCACAACGCCGCGAGATCAACACTCGGTATGACGAGATTGTTTGCTTTAATTATGGCCGCCATCATTGCGGCCACACCGACATTGGCAGAGCGTACCAAGGAAGCCGCACAAGAGCTTCTGAACCAAGAAAAATCCGTTTTGGCGTCCGCAGGGCAATCGCATCTGACATCGCTGGTGACACCTGTGTCCCGCAACGCCGCAATTTACAATGCTTCATGGCTGAACGCCCAAGACGCCGCTGCCGGTGGCGCGCAATGGGAATGTCTTGCCGAGGCGCTTTACTTCGAAGCGCGCGGCGAGACCATCAAGGGCCAGTTCGCTGTCGCCGAAGTGATCATGAACCGCGTCAAGAGCGGCCGCTTTCCCAACAGTGTCTGCGGTGTGATCAATCAGGGCACCGGCAAGAAATATCAGTGCCAGTTCACCTATACCTGCGACGGTATCCCTGAACGTATCCGTGAGCCCAAGGCATGGGACCGGGTCGGCAAAGTCGCCCGCGCCATTCTTGATGGCCGCGCCCCGATGAACCTGACCGACGGGGCCACCCACTACCACACCACCGCCGTGCGTCCGCGCTGGTCGCGCACTTACACCAAAACGGCCTCCATCGGTGTGCATGTGTTCTACCGCCACACGTGGCGCGTCAGCTCGAACAGCTGATCTACAGAGGGGCTTTTGCCTTTGGGATGTCGCGAGCGGTGGCTAAAATGCCCCTTCGTGGCATTTTCGTTGGCGCTGTCCTCTGGTAGCCCGGACAAGACCGACAGGAGGATGCGCCATGAGTTCTGAAATTCGACTTGCCTTTGCGCACCCGTCCGAACGGGCCATCGCCACAGCCGATGACGGCCCTGTGGATCGCATTTCACTGCGCGACCACATCGTCGAGGTCGAGATCGGGGCGTTTCAGGCCGAACGCGGCACGCGCCAGCGGATCTGCTTTAACGTCGTGGTCGAAGTGCAACCTATCGTCGGCCATATCGATGACGATGTAGACCGTATCCTGTCCTATGACCGCGTGACCGAAGCGATTGCGACCGAGCTGGGTGCAGAACGGTTGAACCTTCTCGAAACGCTGGCGGAACGGATCGCCGAACGCATCCTGCTGGAGCCTCAGGCGTTGAGGGCCTTCGTGCGGATCGAAAAGCTGGATCGCGGCCCCGGCGCATTGGGCGTTGAAATTGTGCGGTCGCGCAGTGATTTGGGAAGCGCAGCCCAAGATTCAAGTCAGGAACGTCCTCATCCGCGTGTGGTCTACCTGACCAATGCCGCACTGATGTCGGATCACCTGGGGGCATGGATTGACCAGCTTTCCGCCGAACGTGCGCCACTGATCTTGTGCGTGGGTCTGCCTGAAGGCCGCAGGGCCGAGGTGGGGCAACCGATGGCGCAGCGGCGGATCGACCTTTTGGCCATCGAACAGAATGGCTGGGTGCTTGCCGCCCGCGATGCGCGGTGCAAGGTGGTGGCCACACGCACCGAACTGGACTGGGCAATGAAGAACGGTCAGGTCTGCATCTGGGCCCCGTCGAAAATCATTCTGGACGCGGTCGAGGGACCAGACACGCCGACCACCGACGCGGTGGCATTGACCGGATGGTTTGCCAAGGAAATGGACGCAAGCGAGCTTTTGGTGATAGGAACCGATGCGCCACGTGTGGCGAATGTTTCAGTTCGCAACAGCCCTGTAGGCGAAAGCGTGCTTTAGACGCTTGTCAAACAGCGAATTGCGTTTCATTCACACGCCATGAAATCGTATTTTCGTCCCCTGCCCCAAGCATCGGCGCCGCGCCCGACCGACGCGGTCGACCTCGCGGGTGGCCCATTATGGTTCACGCATGCTGTCGCATTGCGGCGTGGCGGGGCACCGCAGATCGTTCCCGCAAAGGCAATCCCGGATGACGTTCTGACGCGATTGACCGTCCCACGTGCCCCGATTGCCGGAATGGATATGGGCGGGCTGTCCTTGATGGGGATTCTCAATGTCACGCCTGACAGCTTTTCAGATGGCGGACGCTACCTCGAGCCAGAGGCGGCAGTGGCACAGGCCCGGCGGATGGCTGAAGCGGGTGCAGGGATCATTGACGTAGGTGGGGAAAGCACCCGTCCGGGAGCCGAAACAGTGCCCGTGGACGAGGAAATCCGACGCGTGCGCGAGCCGATTGCGGCAATCTCGGCGGAACTGGACGTGCCGATCTCGATCGACACGCGAAAAGCGCTCGTGGCCGAAGCCGCATTGGCGGCAGGTGCCGCGCTGGTCAACGATGTGGCCGGGTTCACTCATGATGCGGATCTCGCTCCGTTGTGCGCCGCACGGCAGGTGCCGGTCTGCGTGATGCATGCGCAGGGTGATCCACAGACAATGCAGCAGGCACCCCGCTATGACGATGTGCGGCTGGATGTGTACGACTTCCTGTCCAAGCGGGTCGAGGCTTTGGTGGCGCAGGGCATCGCCCGCGATCAGATCATGGTCGATCCGGGCATCGGGTTCGGCAAGACGCTGGATCACAACCTAATCCTGCTGCGCGACATCGCGCTGTTTCACGGACTAGGCTGCCCGATCCTGCTGGGTGCATCGCGCAAAAAATTCATCGGGACGATTTCCGGGGCTGGCACAGCGGACACACGGGTGGCGGGATCGGTTTCGGTGGCCTTGCATGGTGCCAGCCAAGGTGTGCAAGTCATCCGGGTACATGATGTTGATGAAACACGTCAGGCGTTGGCGCTCTGGCGTGCAATCGAGTGGGGTTACAAGAATGGGGCGTAAGCTTTTTGGCACGGATGGCGTGCGCGGAACGGCCAACATCCATCCGATGACAGCCGATATGGCGTTGCGGATCGGTGCTGCGGTCGGCCGTCATTTCCGGCAAGACTCCAAAGGCGTGCACCGCGTTGTGATCGGCAAGGACACGCGCAAGTCCGGCTATATGTTCGAGAACGCGCTCACCGCCGGGCTGACCTCGACGGGCATGAACGTGTTGCTGCTTGGACCCGTGCCGACTCCGGCAGTCGGCCTCTTGACCCCGTCGATGCGGGCAGATTTGGGCATCATGATTTCGGCCAGTCACAATCCGGCGGCCGACAATGGGATCAAGTTCTTCGGCCCTGATGGATTCAAACTGTCGGATGCTGATGAGGCCGAAATCGAAGATCTGATCGAAACCGGCGTCGAGTCGGCACAGGCCGAGAACATTGGACACGCAAAGCGCATCGACGACGGGCGCTTTCGGTATCAGGAGAGGGTCAAATCGACCTTCCCGTCTGACTTGCGGCTGGACGGGCTCAAGGTGGTGATCGACTGCGCCAATGGCGCTGCCTACAAAGCTGCCCCTGAAGTACTGTGGGAATTGGGCGCAGAGGTAATCCCGCTGGGCGTGACACCGAACGGGACGAATATCAATGAAGGCTGCGGGTCGACGCATCCGCAACTGGCCACTGCCGCGGTTGTCGCACATGGCGCGGATGTGGGGATTTGTCTGGATGGCGATGCCGACCGGGTGATCCTGATCGACGAGACCGGACAAGTGGCAGATGGGGACCAGATCATGGCGCTCATGGCCGCGCGTTGGGCTGAAGAGCAGCGCCTGCGCGATGGCGTACTTGTTGCCACCGTCATGTCCAATCTCGGGCTGGAGCGTTTTCTGACCGGGCGCGGGCTGCGGCTGGAACGCACTGGCGTAGGCGACCGCTACGTGGTCGAAGCGATGCGGCGCGGCGGCTGGAACCTGGGCGGCGAACAGTCGGGCCATATCGTGATGACGGATTTCGCCACGACGGGCGACGGACTGATGGCGGGGTTGCAGTTTCTGGGCGAGATGTGCCGCACCGGCAAGCCGGCAAGCGCGCTTGCCCGCAGTTTCGATCCGGTTCCGCAACTGCTCAAGAACGTGCGCTATGACCCGTCGGTGGCTCCGCTTGAGGTGGCGTCAGTCAAGGCGGCCATCGCAGATGCCGAAGCGCGGCTGAATGGCAGCGGGCGGCTCTTGATCCGCAAGTCGGGAACTGAACCGCTGATCCGGGTGATGGCGGAATGCGAAGATGAGGCGTTGTTGCTCGAGGTAGTGGACGGCATCGTGGCCGAGGTCGCCGCATCGGTGTGAGGCTGGGACGGATGCGTCGACGCATCCGCATGTTTGCGTTGACGCAAACGGTGCCTCAGCCGGTCATGGCCGCCCCGAGAGGCGGCCTTTCATGTCAGCCGACCATCTTGCCGTAGATGGCAGCAACCTTGGCGATCGCCTGTTCCGGCGGCAGTTCCTCGCTCTCCCCGGAGCGGCGCGACGTGAGTTCGACCACGCCGTTCTTGAGCCCGCGCGGACCGACTGTGATGCGCCATGGCAAGCCGATGAGGTCCATCGTGGCGAATTTGCCACCTGCCCGTTCGTTGCGGTCGTCATACAGCGGCTCCAGACCGATTGCGGTCAGGCTCGCATAGAGCGCCTCGCAGGCGGCGTCAGCTTCGTCGTCGCCCTGCTTGAGGTTGACGATCCCGCAATGGAACGGCGTCACACCTTCAGGCCAGATGATGCCGTTTTCGTCATGGCTGGCCTCGATGATCGCGCCCAGAAGACGGCTGACGCCAATGCCGTGGGACCCCATGTGCACGGGAACGCGGTTGCCTTCGGCGTCGGCGACGGTGGCCCCCATCGCGTCGGAATACTTGGTGCCGAAGTAGAAAATCTGACCCACTTCGATGCCGCGCGCGGTGCGTTGGCGGTCGGCTGGCACTTTTGCGAACTCGGCCTCGTCATGCGTTTCATCTGTACGGGCATAGCGCGAAGTGAACTCTTCCAGAACCGCCTGACACTGGGCCACGTCATCATAGTCGATGGCGCGGTCGCCGAATTTCAGATCGGTGATCTGGGCATCATAGAACACTTCGGATTCGCCAGTTTCGGCCAGAACGAGGAATTCATGGGTGTCGTCGCCACCAATGGGGCCAGAATCGGCACGCATCGGGATCGCCTGAAGCCCCATGCGTTCGTAGGTACGCAGGTAGCTGACCAGATGACGGTTATAGGCGTGCAGCGCGTCTTCCTTGGTAAGGTCGAAATTGTAGCCGTCTTTCATCAGGAATTCGCGGCCCCGCATCACGCCAAAGCGCGGGCGGATCTCGTCACGGAATTTCCACTGGATGTGGTAGAGCGTCAGCGGAAGGTCTTTGTAGCTGCCCACATGGGAGCGAAAGATGTCAGTGATCATCTCTTCGTTGGTGGGACCATAGAGCATATCGCGGTCCTGCCGGTCGCGGATGCGCAGCATTTCGGGGCCGTAGGCATCGTAGCGGCCGGATTCTTTCCACAAGTCAGCGGATTGCAGCGTCGGCATCAGCATCGGGATATGGCCCGCGCGTACCTGTTCCTCGTGCACGATCTGTTCGATGTTGCGCAGTACCCTGTAGCCCAGCGGCAGCCACGAATAAATGCCGGCGCTGGCTTGCTTGATCATGCCGGCACGCAGCATCAGCCGGTGGCTGACGATCTGGGCCTCGGCAGGCGTTTCCTTGAGAACGGGCAGAAAATAGCGGGACAGGCGCATCTGGGACCTCGGATGGGTGGTTTGGCTCGTCCTAGCGGGTTGCAGCGGCACCGACAAGGGCCGGTGGCCTCCGACGCGCTTGGTATGGTCTTTGCATGCCCGGTCGGTTGGTGGCGGCGGCCTGAACGATCGGGATGTGAATGAACGAAAGCGTGACGATTGCTTTGCAGGCGCCGCAGCACATCATGCAGGCTGTCGGCGTTGTGGAAGGCATTGTTCTTGCCGCTATCATTCTGGTCACGTCGTGGTGGCACAAGCGTCGCACTCAGATCACGCCCCACATCTTCGCATCGTACCGGTTGGAACGGCGTTTCGCCCGTGCCGCTGCGCGTTTGTCAGAACCAGCGACGGCAAATGGGTCTATTCCCGAAACGCGGATCGACGCACTGCGGACTCTGGACGCAATTTCGCAGGACGCGATGCGCCTTGGCGCGTGGCAACTCCGTATCAAGGTAATGACGCGGTTGTGCGCCTATGTGCGGGATGCGGCCCCGTCGCGGGACGCAGTCGATTTTCCCCTGCCACCGTGGCAAAGCCTGCATGACGCCGCGACCCATACCGAGAAGATGGCACATCTGGCATGGCGCGAGGTTCGGTTTGCCAACCGTATCACCCCGAACGCCCGCGCTTGGGCAGCCTCTCTGCCCCGCCCCCCTGCCGATATCGCGCTGGCGCTTCGGATCATCGGGCGCGGCATGCCCAAAGACTGCGCGGCCGATTCCGGGACCCTCGACCTTCGGGGGAGTGTCACTCCTTGCCCGGCCCTGCCCGATCCCGGTGGCTCGGCCCCGTTGAGCGCGGAGGCGATCGAGCAGCACAAGACGGCGCTGCGCATATGGCGCGCGGCTCTTGCCACCCATGATGGCTACCGTCTGGATCTGAGGAACACCAACCTGCAAGCCGCCGATCTATCGGGTCTTGTGCTGAGTGGCTGCCATTTGGATGGCGCGCGGCTGGAAGGCGCAACGCTGAACGGAACACGGCTGGAAGGGGCGACCCTGAGGGATGCCCGGCTGGACGGGGCGGATCTTTGTGCGGCTCGATTGCAGGGGGCGGACCTGCGCCGGGCGCACCTTGAAGCGGCAGTTCTGCGCGGGGCGCATTTGCAGGGAGCAAACCTCAGAAGAACCCGAATGGAATGGGCGAACTGCAAAGACGCCCGGCTGGACGGCGCAGAGCTGCACGAGGCGCAGCTCGAAATTGTATCCTTCTACAAGGCGTCGATGACGGGTGCGGTGTTTTACAAGGCAAGAATGGATGGCGCGGTTCTCAGGCAGGCGCGGCTCGAGGGGGCCGATTTCACACGCGCCCGGATGCCTTGGGCGAACTTGCGTGAGGCCCGACTGGAACATGCAAGTCTTGGCTGGGCACAGTTGGAGGACGCTGATCTTGCCGAGGCGGTGTTGACGGGTGCGGACCTGTTCAAGGCACGGCTTGAAAGGGTCGACCTCAGGCGGGCGCACATAATAGGGGTCAGCTTTTCAAAGGTTGGCGTTTCTGGACCTATGTCGGTGACCGGCGCGATGTTCCAGCAAACTGTTTTGGATGATCTAAACCTTACGGACCTCGACATCACCCAAACGCAGATCGACCAATGCCACGGAAATGCCAGTGTTCTGTTGCCCCACGGGATCACCGCCCCGGCTCATTGGCCAGTTCAGTCTGCCCAAGCAGCGCCCGCGGACGTGTCACGGGATAAGTGCGTGCAATGGCGTGATGTTCCGGAAAGACGCAGAGCGCCCGCCAAACCTGCCTGAGCACCCAACGCATTGCCACACCGGACCGGGCTGGCCATATGCTGCCTGCGCGTCACCTCACGGCACCGCGTCCTGACATGTGGACTCTGCCCGAAAAATCGACCAGCTTGGTTGCGGTAACAGTCGCAGAGAACGGGTTGAGAATGACGGGTGACATGCTTGTTTACGAGGAAACCAACCCTCTGACAGAAATTCTGGCCCTCGGGTTTGAGGCGGTGCCTTTTGCGACGTTGTTCTATCTGCCAGACGACAACCTGACGCTCTTGTGGCGCAATTCGGCACATGCGGTGATGTCGGCCTCGGTTGGTGCCGATGTCAGTGGCATGGGCATGTTCGAAGCCTTTCCGCCCAGCGCGGATGCTGCCGGATCGGATGCGGTGAATTTTATCCGCAACGCCACCGACGAAATCATGCGCACAGGCAAACCACAAGAGGTCGGCCCCGCCCGGTTTGATCTGTTGAGCGACGAGGGCCACTATGTCGAACACCATTGGCAGATGCATTTCGCGCCGATCCGAAAAGACGGCAAGATCATCGCTATCCTGCAAACCGCGCGCGACGTGACCGAGGCGACTCTGACCGCCCGGCTGGCCCAAAGCCACCGGCGGGCTGCCACCTCGACCGCGTCGGTCGCCTATTTCAGCTATGACCCGGAAACAGATCTGTTTCTGCGTCACGACGCCATCGACACGATGTTCGGCTTTGCACCCGACGAGGCCGGACCATATGCGGCGCCGTTCTTTGAACGGGTGCACAAGGACGACATCGCGGCAGTGCATGAAGAAGTGGTCCGGGTGCTGGCGGCTCCGCATGGCGAGATCGCATCCTTCGACTACAGGGTGCCGCTGCCTTCGGGTGAGGAACGCTTTGTCCGTATCCGCGGCGAAATCGCGACCGACCCGGTTGACCGCCGCCCCAAGCTGGTGGGCACCTTTGTCGACCTGACCGATATCGAAACCGCCCGACGCGACCTTCAACAGGCGGTTCATGTCCGCGAAGCGCTGGTGATCGAGGCCAACCACCGGATCAAGAACAGCTTGCAGATCGCACTGTCGCTGCTGCGCCTGCAATCCAGCAAACTGATGATGGCGGGCGGTCCCGCCGCCGACCGGGCGCGCGAAGCCTTGCGCGCGGTTGAATCGCGTGTCCGCGCGGTGGCGGATGTTCATGCGGCAATCCAGATAGACGATGATGTTGCCCAGATCGACCTTGTCACACTGTTCAACCGATTGGTTCTCTCGACCCGCAAAAGCGCGGAACTGCCCGAAGGCGCGATGATCTTCACCTACCCGACCGAAGTGATCCGACTTAAAAGCGATACGGCTATCGCGTTAAGCCTGATGTTGAACGAATTGCTGACAAACGCGATCAAATACGGTGCGCCACGCGAACGCGCCCCGGTCACGCTCGATCTGGTCATAGACGACGGCCGGGAATTGCAGATCACCGTGTCGAACGCAGATTTGAATGCCGGCGCATCGCAGCTTGATATCGACTCCACAGGGACCGGCGAACGTCTTGTCCAGCAATTCGCAACCCAGATCGGCGCGGAAATCGACCGGACGAAAGATGGCAAACGGGTGGTTGCGAAAATTACCATGCCGCTGGAACCATCGCCCATCGCTTTGGATCCGGCACAATGAGTGGCGCACCCAAATCGGCCATGCTTCTGGGGGCGCTTGTGGCGGATGCAGCAAGCCTCGGGCTGCACTGGCTTTACGACCCGGACCGCATCGCCAGCATCGCGGCACAGCGAGGCGCCGCCACCTTTGCCCCGGTAGATGCAGCGTTTTTCGATGGCGTACCCGGCTATTTTGCACATGCCGACCGGCATGCCGGAATGCTGACGCAATATGGCGAAGCCCTATGTGTCGCGATGCGCTGCATGATTGCCAGTGACAGAGCCTTCAACGACAGCGCCCAACGTGCTGCCTTTGCGGCATATTTCGGACCGGGCGGGGCCTACACGGGCTATATCGACCGCCCGACCCGGGGTGCGCTGGACAAAATCGCCTTGGATCAGGTGCCGTCCGGGATCGACGATGACCAGAACCCCGCTCTCACCCGGTTGCCCGCCATCGTGGCGGTGTATCATGACGCGCCCGATCTGACCGCGCAGGCGGAGGCGGCGATGCAGATCACAAATGTGAACGCGGTTGCGGCGGCCTATAACGCGGTTTTTGCGGATCTGCTGTGCCGCGTTCTGAACGGCGCACCTATTGCCGAAGCGCTGGTCGCCGCAGCAGACGGAGCAACGGGCGACGTTCAGGCCGCGTTGCGGGATGCGCTGACCACACCAGAGACAGACTCGACGGCCTATGCAGGACGTGTCGGGCGCGCCTGCCACCTGCCCACTGCCGGGCCTGTGATGTTCCATGTGCTGCGCCACAGCACCAGCTATGCCGACGCGGTGGAGCGCAACATTTTGGCGGGCGGCGACAGCGCCGGTCGGTCGCTGATGATCGGTGCAGCGATGGCGGCGGCGCGGGGGATTGCGACGCCCGGTGGGATACCTTTGGACTGGGTCCTTGCCCTGAGCGACGGGGCAGCCATATGGGACGCGTGCCGGGCTTTGGGGCGGGATTGATCCGACAAGGTTGGACTGGCCAACGCGCAGTCTTTGGGTCAGGATCAACCAAAAGATGTACCCAGAGCGCGTATGAGTGAAGAATCTTCCAAACCAACCAACCGCAGCCTTTTTGACTGGCTGGGCTTTCGTAGAGACATGGATTGGAATGTTGCCAAGCCGTTGGGTCGAGCCTTTGGCAGTATTCTTGCGATTGCGATCCCCCTTTTGTTCTTCGGCTCAATTATTGCGGCGGCGTTTGTGTTGTGGGGCACGATCCGCGATATTGGCAGCGGGGCAAGTTCTGGTCCCAACCTCGGCGCGGGCGCGATGATCGCAGCACTGTTGGGCGCGCCTTTCATCATATGGGGCACCTATCTGCGCCAGCGAGCTGTGGAGTTCCAGAAAGAAGGTCTATTGACCGACCGTATCAACAAAGCGGTTGAAATGTTAGGCGCGGACAAAACGTGGCTTCAATACACCATGGACGAAGCTGGCAACCCAGTCCAAGTAGAACGCACTGTTCCCAATATCGAAGTCCGCATCGGCGGGCTATTGTCCCTGGAGCGGATCGCGCAGGATTCGGTGCGCTATGACGAAGGGCGCGATCATGTGCGGGTGATGGAAATCCTCTGCGCCTATGTGCGGGAGAACGCACCTGCGTCCGAAGCGCGCAATTTTCCACTTATAGATTGGGAACCACTGTCAGACGACGCGACGCAAGAACAAAGAGATAGTCAAGAAAAGTGGCGTTTAGTTCGCTTTGGTCGTCCTTATGAATGCAACGCAGAGCAGTGGGCTTTAAGCCTACCCAAACCCAGACAAGATATCTCCATTGCCCTAAGGGTTATTGGCCGGCGCAATAATGGTCAAAAAATTACTGAAACACAATGGACCGAAGCTATAATTCTTGATGAAGAGAACTATAAAACAAAACCCTTCGAAAGGCCGAAAAAAATCAACAAGAGGATCACATCAAGAACAGAGATTATTGAACTTCAAAGTAAAATATCTCAATGGAAAAAATCGAAAATCACAAGTTTTATATTCAAAATTGATTTGCGAAACACGAATCTTCAAGGCGCCGACCTATCGGAGTTAGACTTTGAAAGTGCTATTTTTCTTATGTCGCGACTCGAGGGAGCAAACCTTATTGGCACCAACTTGAAATACTGCATGTTGAATTTTACACACTTAGATGGAGCTCGCCTACAAAAAGCAGATCTTCAAGGCGCAGATCTTTTTGGGGCGAGACTAGAGGCAGCTCGGATGGAAGAAGCTAATTTGCAGTGCTCCAACTTGAACAATGCTTACATTGATGGCGCTGATTTGAGGTCAACGGATCTCACAGGTGCTGATTTAGCAGGTGCAAGTCTAGAATGGAGCTTGATAAGCAAATCTAAACTGCAAGGTGCAAACTTTCGAAATGCGAGAATGGAGGGTGCTACTCTGTACGATTCAGTTCTAGACTTTTCAAACCTAGAGGAAACGCGACTGCGACGATCTTCGCTTTTCAAAGCGAGCATGAAGCATTGCTACCTCCACAATACAAGAATTGAATATTCTGATATGAAACTCACCGATACAGAAGGGTTAAGCTTCAAAGGTCTAGACTTGAGAGAAGTCAATATTTCTCAACAGCAATTAGTACAGTGCTTTGGAGACATAAGCGTGCTGCTGCCAGCACATCTGAAAAGGCCAAAGTATTGGCCAGGATGGAATTTGCCGCCTTTTGTTGATGACGGCTTCAAGTACCAATGGCAGATGTGGCGCACAGACCCCGCAAATTACACCCCGCCACCCAAACCCGACAACAACCCAGAGACGTGACGCGCCATCCTGCGATGATCCCCTCCCACCTCTTGAAACCCTTCACCGGACAGGCGATGTAGGAACAGGATCACAGGGGCAGATCGCATGGCACTTCCCGCGCAGGACCAGCTGAAGTATTGGGGCATGGCCGCCATCGTTTTCGCGGTGGTGTTGTGGTTCCTTGGCGACGTGCTGCTGCCCTTCGTGCTGGGTGGGGCGATCGCCTATTTCCTTGATCCGGTGGCTGACCGTCTGGAACGCATGGGCTTTAGCCGCGTCATGGCCACTGCTATCATCACAGTGGTCGGGCTTTTGGCCTTTGTTCTGCTGTTGCTGTGGGTGATCCCGTCGCTGGTCAATCAGGCGCTCGACCTCTTTGATGTGGCACCCACATTGTTTGCTAACCTGCGCGATTTCCTGATCGAGCGTTTCCCGGACATCATGGACACCGAAAGCCCGCTGCGGCAATCGCTGGTCTCGATCGGCGAAACCATCAAGGCACGTGGTGGCGAATTGCTGAACACAGTGCTGAGTTCGGCGGCGGGGATCATCAATATCGTGATGCTCTTCGTGATCGTCCCGGTGGTTGCGGTCTATCTGCTGCTGGACTGGGACAACATGGTTGCCCGCATCGACCAATTGCTGCCCCGAGATCACGCGCCGACCATTCGCAAACTGGCTAAGGATATCGACGGCACGCTGGCCAGCTTTATCCGCGGCATGGGCACGGTTTGCATCATTCTTGGCACCTATTACGCAGTGGCGCTGATGCTCATCGGGCTGCAATTCGGACTGGTGGTGGGGTTTGTCGCAGGGCTGGTGACCTTCATCCCATATCTTGGCGCGCTGATCGGCGGGGCTCTGGCGATTGGCCTCGCGCTGTTCCAGTTCTGGGGCGATTGGCTGTCCATCGGGCTTGTTGCGGGCGTGTTCGTGCTGGGACAGGTGATCGAAGGCAACGTCCTGACGCCCAAGCTGGTTGGCTCCTCTGTTGGGCTGCACCCGGTCTGGCTGATCCTTGCACTGTCGATCTTCGGCACGCTGTTCGGCTTTGTCGGCATGCTGGTCGCAGTGCCGGTCGCCGCCTCTATCGGTGTCATCACGCGCTTTGCCGCGAACCAATATCTCCAAAGCCGGCTGTATCGCGGGTTGAGTGATCAGGACCGGGAATAAATGGCCCTTCAGATGAAATTCGACATTCCAGCGCGCCCTGCGCTGGGGCGCGGCGACTTTTATGTCACCCACAGCAACGCGGTGGCGTTGGGGCTGGTGGACACGTGGCCAAACTGGCCCAACGGCAAGCTGGTGCTGGTCGGACCTTCTGGTTCAGGCAAGACCCATCTGGCCCATGTCTGGTGCGCCGAAAGCGGTGGTCGTATGATTGCTGCACAGGATATCCGCACCGACGACGTCCCGAACCTTGCCGATGGACCGATCTGTGTCGAAGATGTTGAGGATATCGCAGGAAATACTGACGCCGAAGAAGCGCTCTTCCACCTGCACAATCTGGTTCTGGCCAATTGCCATTCCATGCTGTTGACCGCTACGCGGGCCCCGTCGGCATGGCCGATCCAGTTGCCCGATCTGGCCAGTCGCATGTCCGGCACCACTGTGGCCAAGCTGGCAACTCCGGACGATATTCTGCTCTCTGCTGTTCTGGCCAAGCTTTTTGCCGACCGTCAGATCGTACCGATGGCGGATGTGATCCCCTATCTGGTGCGCTGGATGCCCCGATCGTTCGAAGCCGCGGGGCAGGTTGTCGCACATCTGGACACCGAAGCCTTAGGCACCCCCAAGGGCGTGACCCGCAGCTTGGCGCGAACCGCGCTGGCCGAGCTTGAATTCCGCGAAGAAACAGCGTCAGACTAGGCGCTTAGGGTGATGTCCTCAGGCTCGGCGTCACCGAACTGTCACGCGCCACCGCTAAAGGACCGTCATGAACAGCGCAGACTTCCTGAACGCCCCCGCCCCCAATCCCGCCGAATTGCCGGATCTCGACCTGACCGGTCCCGGTCGGTTCTTCAATCGCGAGATGTCGTGGCTGGGCTTCAACTGGCGTGTTCTTGAAGAAGCCGAAAACCCGCGTGTGCCCCTGCTGGAACGGCTACGCTTTCTGTCGATCTCGGCCACCAACCTTGACGAATTCTATACCGTGCGCGTGGCCGGTCTGCGCGAACTGGCACAGGCAGGCAACGTGACCCCTGCCGCCGACGGCCTGACCCCGGCGGAACAATTGGTGCTGATCAACGAAGACGCCCGCAAACTGATGGCGTCGCAGCAGCGCGTCCTTGCTGATCTGCGACAGCAGATGGAGGCCGAGGGCATTTCGATCCTGGCGCGCGACGATCTGGACGACGCCGATCTGATCCATCTTGAAGACGTGTTCCTGAATCAGGTGTTTCCGGTGCTGTCGCCGCTGGCCATCGACCCGGCGCACCCTTTTCCATTCATCGCCAACAACGGATATTGTCTTGCGTTGCAACTGGAACGCCGCAAGGACAAGACCGGACTTCAGGCGCTCTTGCCGATACCGGCGCAGATCGCGCGCTTTGTTTCCCTGCCGCCGCGCGATGGATCGGACCGGTTCATTTTCCTCGAAGACCTTCTGCTGCTGCATTTCGACCGGCTCTTTCCCGGCTACAAACTGCGCGACCATTTCGGGTTTCGGGTGCTGCGCGATAGCGATATCGAAGTTGAGGACGAGGCCGAAGACCTCGTGCGCGAATTCGAGGTCGCGCTGAAACGGCGGCGACGTGGCGAAGTGGTGCGTCTGACGGTCACCACGGGCGCCCCGAAAACCCTGCGCGAAACGGTGATGCGCGAGTTGCGCGTGCGCGACGACGACGTGATTGAACTGACCGGCATGATCGGGGCTGCGGACCTCAAAGAGCTGGTTCTGGACAGTCGCCCTGACCTGTTGTGGCCTGTCTTTACACCGCGCGTGCCTGAACGGGTGCAGGATTTTGACGGTGACATGTTTGCCGCGATCAAGCAGAAGGACATGCTGCTGCACCACCCATACGAGACCTTCGACATGGTGGTGCGGTTTCTGGCGCAAGCCGCACGCGATCCCGATGTGGTGGCGATCAAACAGACGCTCTACCGAACATCCCGCCAATCCCCCATTGTCGCCGCCCTGTGCGAAGCCGCTGAGGACGGAAAATCCGTCACCGCCCTTGTCGAGTTGAAGGCCCGCTTTGACGAGGCCGCCAATATCCGGCAGTCCCGCAGGTTGGAACGGTCCGGCGCGCATGTGGTTTACGGCTTTCTCGACTGGAAGACCCACGCCAAGATCTCGATCGTGGTGCGCCGCGAAGGCGACCGTCTGGTCACTTACACCCATTATGGCACCGGAAATTATCATCCGATCACCGCGACAATCTACACCGATCTGAGCTTTTTCACCTGCGACGCGTCATTGGGGCGCGATGCCACCAAGGTGTTCAACTACCTGTCGGGCTATGCCCTGCCCGACGGTCTGGAAAACCTGAGCATCTCGCCGCATTCGCTCAAGCCCAAGATGCTGGAGCTGATCGCCGCCGAAGCCGATCATGCCCGCGCAGGCAAGCCTGCCCAGATTTGGCTCAAGATGAATTCGTTGATCGAACCCGACATGATCGACGCGCTCTATGCCGCCAGTCAGGCTGGGGTGAAAATCGACTGCGTGATCCGTGGCATCTGCGGCCTGCGCCCGGGTGTCAAAGGGCTCAGTGAGAACATCCGTGTCAAATCCATTGTCGGGCGGTTTCTTGAACACTCGCGGATCATCTGTTTCGGCAATGGCTACGGTCTGCCACACAAGAAAGCCCGCGTGTTCATGTCCTCTGCCGATTGGATGGGCCGAAACCTGACCCGCCGGGTGGAAACACTGGTCGAGATCGAAAACGTGACCGTCAAGGCGCAGATCGTCAGTCAGATCATGGCGGCGAACCTCGCGGATGTGGCGCAAAGCTGGATCATGCAGCCGGATGGTGCGTTTGTCCGCACAACATGGGACGAAGGTGCGTTTGCCTTCAACTGCCACCGGTTCTTCATGGAGAACCCGTCGTTGTCAGGCCGTGGATCAGCGGGCGCATCCGACGTGCCCAAACTGACCCACACCGAGGAATAGGACGCAGGAAGACCTTTCGAAAGGTCTTGCCCGCTTTTCGAAAAGCGGGATCAGCGCCCATGTTTATGGGGCAAGAGGATCGCATAAAGCGCGGCGTTGACAGATGCGTCGATCCCGGCTTTCGCCGCAAGGCGCGTGGCGGCCCCGGACACCCACTCGATTTCAAGCGGTCGACCATGTTCAAGGTCAATGGCCGTCGACGCCCGCCCCTGCGCCGGAAACGCCATCAAGGTCTCCCAGATCTGCGCTTCCAGATCGGTATCCAGTGCGACACCCAAGGCACGACCGACCTTCGCGGTTTCCGACATGGCCCGTTTGAACAAAGCTTCAAGCTCTGGAGTGGTGCGCACATCGCCAATGGTACAGCGCCCCGCCGCCGTGACCCCGGACAGCGCTGAGAACAGGACAAACTTGGACCAAAGCTCCTTGTCGATGTCGTCAGTCTCGGGCGCAGCTGATCCGGCTGCGTTGATCGCAGCACGCAGGGCGTCGATGCGGGCGGACGGGCGACTGTCGCGCTCTGCAAAGATGAAGGAGTGGAATGCGCCGGTCTGGGTGATGACCCCAGGTGCGGAAATGGTGGTCGACACCCGTGCAACGCCATTGCCAACATTGCGTTCCGGCAAAATCGCCGACAGCCTGTCCGACGCTTCGACCCCGTTCAGAAATGGCACCACCACTGTTTCGGGGCCGATCATCGGCAGACAGGCTCGAGCCGCGTCGTCAAGCGCGTCGCCCTTCACGCCAAAGATGATGGCGTCGACGACACCCACCTCGTCTGGTCGATCAGTCGCGATCTCGGGACGTGCAATCTCGGTCCCCGATGCGCTGTCCAATTGCAACCCGTTGGCCCGGATCGCGTCCAGATGCGCCCCTCGGGCAATGGTCGCAACGCTGTGCCCGGCATTGGCCAGTTTGACCGCCAGAAATCCACCAATTCCGCCTGTGGCCATGGTTGCAATCCGCATGATAGCCGCTCCTATGTGCTGCCTGTGATGCGGGTCAGAGTGACCGATTTCCCACCCATCGAAAAGGCGATACCGGACCGTACGTCACACAAAACCGCAGCCATGTTTTCTTGACCTTCGCGTTGCGCTTTGACACGGTGCGCGCGACCTGACCGGGAGGCCATATGGACGGAACCAGCGACGCCGAACACGATCCGATGGGCCTGTTCGGCCGCCCCCTGTTCAACGACCCCAAGGCCCGCGCGCTCAGCCGCGTGGGTGTTGTCGATATCGGCTCGAACTCGGTCCGCCTCGTCGTGTTCGACGGGGCAGCGCGATCCCCCGCGTATTTTTACAACGAAAAGCTCATGTGCGCCTTGGGTGCGGGCATGTCCGATACCGGGCGTCTGAATCCCGAAGGCCGCGCGCGGGCACTGCAAGCCCTGAAACGGTTTCAGGCGCTGGCCGAGGGCATGAACCTTCCGCCGCTGACCGTGGTGGCCACCGCTGCCGTGCGCGAGGCCGAGGACGGCCCCGATTTCCGCGATGACGTGCTGCGCGAGACCGGTTTGCGCATCTGGGTGATCGGCGGCGAGGAAGAGGCTCGGCTGTCTGCTCAGGGCGTTCTCTTGGGGTGGCCCGGCAGCTATGGACTGGTCTGCGACATCGGTGGGTCGTCCATGGAGCTGGCCGAGATTTCCGATGGTCTTGTCGGGCGCCGCATCAGTTCCAATCTCGGACCCCTGAAACTGCGCGATCTCAAGGGCGGTCAGAAAGGTCGGGACGACCACATCAAGGCTGTGATGGCCAAGCTGGCCGATCACATGGGGCCGCAGCGGGACCGCCTGTTCCTTGTCGGCGGTTCATGGCGCGCCATTGCGCGGATCGACATGTATCGACGCGGCTATCCGCTGCACGTCTTGCATGAATACCGGATGGACAAGAAAGCGGTGAACCAGACCGTGAAGTTCATCAAGTCAAGCGACATCGAAGAGCTGCGGCAAGCCTGCGGCGTCTCCTCGGCGCGGATGGATCTGGTGCCCTACGCCGTCGATGTTCTCAAACGGTTGGTGCAGACGTTCAAACCCAAGGATATCGCGATTTCCAGCTATGGCATCCGCGAAGGCCTGCTCTACGAACAGATGCCACAGGAGTTGCGCGACCGCGACCCGCTGATCGAAGCCTGCCGCTTTGCCGAGGCCAAGGACGCGCGTCTGCCGGGATTTGGCAAAAAACTGTTCCGCTTTGTCACGCCACTGTTTTCAAATGCCGACGCTGCGCGGATGCGGCTGATCAAGGCCGCCTGCCTCTTGCACGACGTAAGCTGGCGCGCGCATCCAGATTACCGCGCCGAGACCTGTTTCGACAACGCCACGAGGGCCAACCTTGGTGGCTTGAAACACTCAGAACGCGTGTTCCTGGGGCTGGCACTGTTGCACCGCTACAAGAACAAGCGCGAAGGCACGCGTTTTGAAGAGCTCGAAGGCCTGTTGTCCGAAAAAGCAACGCTGGAAGCCGAAGTACTAGGCAAGGCGCTGCGCTTTGGCTCGATGCTGTGGATGTCCGATGCCAGTGCGGATGGTACCGCGCTAGAGTGGCGGCCGCGCAAAAAGCTGTTGCGCCTCAAACTGACACCGGATTCCGTGCCGCTCTATGGCGAGGTGGCCGAGGCGCGGTTCCTGTCGCTTGCGGCGTCGCTTGGGGCTGAGACCGAAGTGGTGGTGCAACGCTAGAGGCCGCGACGACGCGTCCGGCATGTACGTCGACGGACACGTGCATCCACCTTTCGCCAATTGCTAAAATTCAGAGCTCGGGACCACCCTGCTCTACCACCCGACGAATGCGGCGGATCGCGAACCACACCAGCAGCACCACCGGAATGGTCGCTGCCGCCGTCACGGCCCCCTTGGAGATCCCCAACATGTCCGCAACCGGGTAGAGCAGATAGCCCGCCAAAGAGACCGCGTAATAGCTGATCGCCACCACCGACAGCCCTTCGACGGTCTTTTGCAACCGCAACTGCATATCGGCGCGCTGGTTCATGCTTTCGAGCAATTGCTGGTTCTGCGCCGACCGCGCCACTTCGACCCGTGTGCGCAGCAGATCCCCCGCCCGGACCGCCCGCGCGGCCATGGCTGACAGGCGGGTTTCGGCAGATTTGACCGTCCGCATTGCCGGATCGTAGCGGCGGGTCATGAATTCAGCAAAGGTCTGGCGGCCCTGAAACCGCTCTTCCCGCAGGACCGACACCCGTTGTTCAACAATCGCCTCATAGGCCCCGGTTGCACCGAACCGAAAAGAGGTTTGCGCCGAGAGGCTTTCCAGTTCTGCAGAAACCGCCAGAAGCGATTTCAAACGATCTTCCTCTTGTCCATCGCCGTGGGTCATCGCAGCCATCAAGCGGTTCAATTCGTTGTCGATCTCGCCCATGCGGGGGCCCATTTCACGGACACGGGTGAAGCCGAGCATGGACATTGTTTTATAGGTTTCGATCTCACACAGGCGCTGCACAATCCGGCCCACACGACGGCGGCCAATGCCGTTGCGCACGAAGCAGCCAAACCGTAAATGCCCCGCCGGGTCGATGCGGAAATCCCCAGCAACGATCGCGTCGTCATCCAGAACGCGGCTCACGGCAAGGCTTTCAGGCACAAACCAGTCCGAGAGATTCTGCGAGACCTTGGCTTCATCGGGGCGGTCTTCCACCCGGATCAACGCAGAGGTGATCCGCACGCCGGGGGCCGAAGCAAGCCAGCTGTCAGGAAAGACGTCCATATCCGCCGGATCGAACGCCCGGTCGGTCAAACCGTTTAAAAACACCGTGTAGGTCACAAATTCCGTGTGCTGTTCCCACTTCAGCGTGTGCTGCCCGATTTGGCCCGAGAAATGCGTGGCGCCCGGTTGCGGATGTGTCGTGCCGTAGCGATCCAGCAGCGCCTTGAGATGATCAAGGTCCAGCGTCTTGTCCCGCGCAGCCGCCGCCTTGGGCTTTTTCAGCGCGAGGTAGACAGCGCGACAGGGCGCTTCGAGTGACGGGAACGGCCGCGCGTGCAGTTCGTTCGATAGGGCGTAGCGCAGCGGGTGATCTTCGATAGGGGCCATGGGTCGGTCTTTCAGATTTGGCCAAGACTTAGGCTCGCCATTTTCCCAAGTAAAGGAAATTTCCAGACATTTCAGTATTTTACCAGTATTCAACTGTATGCACTGCACGCTTCGAAGCAGCCTTGCGCAAGACGCCCAAGGAAAAGGCAGGCGCAAAATGGCCGACAGTTCAATGATCTCAAACGGTTTTTGCGGCAGGTCAACGCGCACAAACCACCGTTGCGTTAGGCCTGACGTTGTCCGGCAGGGTCGGCCTGCTGTGACACTTCGGCAGCAAGGGGTGTCTTATGAAACTGTTCATTGGCTACGCAAGCACGGAAGGGCAGACGCAAAAGATCGCCCGTCACATTATGGACCGGCTGGTCGATCAGGGCCACAGCGTCGAGCTGTCCGCTCTTGATCAGGCCGGTCCCGTCGATCTCGCGCGGTTCGACGCAGCGATTCTTGGCGCGTCGGTGCATGTCGGGCAGTACCAGTCGGTTCTGTCGGATTTTGCCGAAACCCGCGCGGATGCCCTAAACTCAATGCCCACGCTTCTGCTGTCGGTGTCTCTTGCCGCGGCAGGGCACGACGCCGAAGACTGGCGCGGACTTGACACCATCCTGACGGACTTGTCTGAGGCCACGGGCTGGGTACCCGGTCAGGTGATGCAGGTCGCAGGCGCATATGAGCCGTCGAAATACGATGTGTTCCGCCGCTTCGTCATGCGCCGGATCATCGCTGCCAAGGACCCAGACGCAGATCTGGACTGGGACAAGGAATACACCGATTGGGATGATCTGAACGCGCGGGTGGACAGCTGGATCGCTGACGGCGCGACATGAAAAAACCCCGCATCTTGCGATACGGGGTTTTCTTTTCTGCTTGCTGATCCGGATCAGGAGATTTTGGTCAGCAGCGTGTCGAGGCTGGCTTTCGCGTCGCCATAGAACATCCGCGTATTGTCCTTGAAGAACAGCGGGTTCTCGATGCCCGAATAGCCGGTGCCCTGTCCGCGCTTGGACACGAAGACCTGCTTGGCCTTCCAGCATTCCAGAACCGGCATACCGGCGATAGGGCTGTTGGGGTCGTCCTGTGCGGCCGGATTCACGATATCGTTCGAGCCGATGACGATGGCAACGTCCGTATCCGGGAAGTCGTCGTTGATCTCGTCCATTTCCAGAACGATATCGTACGGAACCTTGGCTTCGGCCAGAAGCACGTTCATGTGGCCAGGCAGACGGCCCGCGACCGGATGGATCGCAAAGCGCACGGTCTTGCCCTTGGCGCGCAGACGACGGGTAAGCTCCGCCACGTTCTGCTGTGCCTGTGCCACCGCCATACCGTAGCCTGGAATGATGATGACGCTGTCGGCCTCGTCCAGCGCGTTGGCCACGCCGTCTGCGTCGATGGCGATCTGTTCACCTTCAACGGCCATCTGTTCACCCGCCGGGCCACCAAAGCCGCCCAAAATCACGCTGATGAACGACCGGTTCATCGCCTTACACATGATGTAAGACAGGATGGCACCCGAAGAGCCCACAAGCGCACCCACAACGATCAGCAGGTCGTTGCCGAGGCTGAAACCAATCGCGGCAGCCGCCCAACCCGAATAGCTGTTGAGCATGGAGACCACGACCGGCATGTCGGCGCCGCCGATGCCCATGATCAGGTGGTAGCCGATGAAGAGCGCCAGAAGCGTCAGAAGAACAAGCGTCCAGCTTCCCGAACCGCCCAGATACATGATCGCCAAAAGCAGCGAGAGGCCCGCAGCAGCGGCATTCAGCAGGTGACCACCCGGCAGCTTTTTCGCGCCGCTGTCCACTTTGCCCGCCAGTTTGCCATAGGCGATGACGGATCCTGTGAACGTCACGGCACCGATCCAGATGCCCAGGACCAATTCGACCTTGAGGATGTTGATTTCAACGTTGGTCTTTTTGGCAATTAGTTTGCCAAAGGACGACAGACCGTCATAGACCTCTTTCGGCAGGCCGATGGCGGTATACCCGTCATCCGACACGGCGCCCATGACAAGGCCGTTTGCGTCGTAAAGATCACCGATGTTGTTGATCATGATGTCAGCGTTGAAGCCCACGAACACCGCTGCCAGACCGACAAGGCTGTGCATGATGGCGACAAGCTCGGGCATCTGGGTCATCTGAACGCGAGTGGCAAGCTGATAGCCGACACCCGCGCCCAGTGCGATCAGGACGATAGAGGCGACAAACAGCCCCTGCCCCGGCCCGATGAGCGTGGCAAGAATCGCAATGGCCATGCCAACAATGCCGTACCAAACGGCGCGCTTAGCGCTTTCCTGACCGCTCAGACCGCCGAGAGACAGGATGAAGAGAACCGCTGCGACCGCATAGGCCGCGATGGTGAATCCGAATTCCATGGTGCCTGCCCCCTTAGGATTTCTGGAACATGGCGAGCATGCGCCGTGTCACGAGGAAGCCGCCGAAAATGTTGATCGAGGCCATGAAGATACCCAGCGCCGCCAGAAGCGTGATGAGAAGCGAACTGGACCCGATCTGGATCAGTGCACCAAGGATCACGATGGACGAGATTGCGTTGGTGACGGCCATCAGCGGTGTGTGCAGCGAATGCGCCACGTTCCAGATCACCTGGAAGCCGATGAAGACCGACAGCACGAACACGATGAAGTGCTGCATGAAGCTGGCTGGTGCGACCAGACCAACGCCCAGAACCAAAGCGGCACCGATGGCCAGCAGGGTGACCTGCTGCTTGGTTTGCGCCTTGAACGCCGCCACTTCGTTGGCGCGCTTTTCTTCGGGCGTGAGTTCCTTGGCCTTTTCCTTGGGTTTGGCGGCAATCGCCTGAACCTTGGGAGGCGGCGGCGGGAAGGTCACTGCCTTCTCATGTGCGATGGTCGCGCCACGGATCACGTCATCTTCCATGTTGTGCACGACCTGCCCGTCTTTTTCCGGGGTGAGGTCTGTCATCATGTGACGGATGTTGGTGGCGTAAAGATTGGACGACTGCGTGGCCATGCGCGACGGGAAGTCGGTATAGCCGATGATCGTGACACCGTTATCGGTGACGATCTTTTCGTCCATCACGGTCATCTTGCAGTTGCCGCCCTTTTCAGCGGCAAGGTCCACGATGACGGAACCGGGCTTCATCGCCGCAACCATGTCGGCGGTCCACAATTCGGGCGCTTCGCGGTTGGGGATCAGCGCGGTGGTGATCACGATGTCGATGTCGGGCGCCAGCTCACGGAACTTGGCAAGCTGTGCTGCGGCAAATTCCGGCGAGGAAACAGAGGCATAGCCGCCAGTGGCGGCCCCATCCTGCTGTTCTTCCTCGAAATCGAGGAAGACGAATTCCGCGCCCATCGATTCAACCTGCTCGGCCACTTCGGGGCGCACGTCGAACGCGTAGGTGATCGCCCCAAGAGAGGTCGATGTGCCAATGGCGGCAAGACCGGCCACACCGGCACCGACCACCAGAACCTTGGCCGGGGGCACCTTGCCCGCAGCAGTGATCTGACCGGTAAAGAAGCGGCCAAAGTTGTTGCCGGCTTCGATCACGGCACGGTAGCCCGCGATATTTGCCATGGAGGACAACGCGTCCATCTTCTGCGCGCGGGAAATGCGCGGCACCATGTCCATCGCGATGACAGAGGTGCCCTGATTGGCCGCCTGCTGCATCAGCTTTTCGTTCTGAGCCGGATAGAAGAATGAGATCAGAAGCTGGCCTTCGCGCGACTTCTTCAGTTCGGCGTCGGTCGGCGGACGCACCTTGGCGACCACATCGGCCTCTTTCCAAAGCGCTGCGGCGGTTTTGACAACCTCGACGCCAGCTTCTTTGTACGTGTCGTCATTGTAGCCCGCTGCGTCGCCTGCACCGCTTTCGATGATGCACTCATATCCCAGCTTTTGCAGCTGGCGGGCGGAATCCGGGGTCATGGCAACGCGTGCCTCACCCTTCATCACTTCCTTTGGCGTCCCGATTTTCACCTGAGCCGTCCCCCTTATGGTTCGTTGCGAAGTGCCGTAGCGGCATGTTTTCCGGCGATGGGTCTACATTGCTGACCTAAAGCGCACAATGCTGCCCAACCGCGAAACGCTCATCTAGAACAGATGTGCCCGGTCGGCTAGAGCCAACGTCGCGTTTGTTTCTCGTATCGTGCAAAATTCGCACGAAAATTTCGCCGCAGCCGCTTTTCTTCCGCGAGAATGAAGTGTTTCTCGATCCACCAGACAAAGACCGGGATCAATGGGAGCGATAACACCGCGTCCCAATAGAGGATCATTCCGGTAAGGATCAGCGAATCAGCAAGATAGATGGGATTGCGCGAGCGCTTGAAGATGCCGCTGGTGACCAGCGCATCAGGGTCTCTGTGCGGGATGATCGTCGTACGATGGCGGCGCATTTCATAGGCGGCCAGCGCGATCAGAACGAATCCGCCGCCGACCAGAAGCCCGCCCAGCAAATCAGCCCAGACCGGGCCGAAACTCAGCCCGTAGTCGAAATGGGTCTTTTGGTTCCAAACCACGACAAGCGCCGCAGCAAGCCAGACCGGGGGAAGATCGACGTATTTCATCATGCACCGGACATAGCAAAGCCCGGAACAATGCGCGAGATGGATCAGATGGACAAAAGGCCGCCCGGTCAGGGCGACCTGTCGGTCACATCTTCACACAGCCCAAAATCTCGTTCTTGGGAATCCGCGCGACCATCACGCCACCATCGACGCGCTTGACGTGGAAGCCATAGCCACGCATGCGGAATTTCCATTCGGCATCCGACAGCGTTTTCTGACGTTCCGCCACAAGGAAGTGGCGCAGTTCGCCCAGATCAGGGCTAGAGAAGGTTTCAGCAAACATTTGGGTTGTTCCTCGTACATTACCTGACCCTTTTGTCGCCCTCGATTGTGTCCAATTTTGGAACCAAACCCGGTTTTTTGCGGAATTCGAAACAATAGGGTGCAACCGGCTCTACAAGATTGACGCAGACACCCCTTAAGTCACCTTAACCCTTTGTTTCATTGACCAAAGGCGTACGATGCGACTTGCGCAGCACGGCTTCACGCCATGTGATGAAGATCACCGATGCCATGATTATGCCACCTCCAAGGATCACCCACGGATCGGCCGGTTCACCGAAAAACAGCGCCCCCAGAAGCACAGACCACACCAGTTGCAGAAAGGTGACGGGCTGCGTGACGGTGACCGGGGCCGCGGCAAAAGCCAGCGTCATGGTATAGTGCCCCGCTGTAGCAAAACAGGCGATGGCCGCCAGCACTCCGAGATCGGCAAGGCTGGGCGTGACCCAGACCGCGATGGCGAAGGGGGCAAGCCCGATCGTCACGGTGATCGACAAAAGCGCCACCACCAGACTTGCGGGCAATTCGCCAGATACGATCTTGGCGATCAGGTAGCTGCCCGCAAAGAGCAGCGCCGTCCCAAGCATGGCGATATGGCCGGGGTCGAGTTCGCGAAATCCAGGGCGCAGGATGATCAGTGACCCGATCAGCGCCGCGATCACCGCAAGCACCCGGCGCAAGGCCATTCGTTCGCCCAGAAGAAACACCGCGAGGATCGAGACATAGACCGGGTTGAGGTAATTCATCGCCGTGACCTCGGCGATGGGAATGCGCGTCATGGCATAGAACCACAGGATCACCCCGAGGGTGTGGACAATGCCCCGTATCCCAAAAAGCTTTTTCTGCCGCGGCGTCAGCCGAATTGCCATCAATTCGCGCCAGACCGGGATCAGGAAAACCAACCCGATCACGTAGCGCAAGAAAGCCGACTCGGCTGCTGGGATGCGCCCACCCAGCGTTTTGACCAGTGCCGTCACGGCAACAAAGCAGATGCCCGTCATGACCATCCAAAAGATGCCTTTGACTGGATTGCCACTGCTGTTGGATGCTGGGGAGGTCGTCATATCCGCAATGGACCGGAAGCCGGGGAGATGTGCAAGAGGGCTTTGGCGAACTCGAGCGGCATCCTCGCGTGTGATCCGACGATCCTGCGGACACCGGGCCACGCGGACCAACCCGAGAAAGACACCGTAAGCCGCTACATCAACAGCAGCTTCACCGCGATTGCCCACATGACAATGCCGATGACCACATCCAGCACCTGCCACGCCCGTGGTTTGGCGAAAAGCGGGGCCAGAAGCCGCGCACCATAGCCCAACGCGAAGAAAAACACGAAACTGGCGGTCATCGCGCCCAGCGCGAAGTTCAACCTGTCCTCATACTGCGCCGCGACCGCGCCCAGCAAAACCACCGTGTCGAGATAGACATGCGGGTTCAGCCATGTCAGCGCGAGGCACGTCAGCAGGGCTTTGCGCAGCGATCCAGCCGCTTCGCCTGCCTGCATCGCTTGCCCGCCACGCCACGCGCTTTGGAACGTGCGCGCACCATACCAGATCAGAAACGCTGCCCCGAACAGCCGCATCGCCAGTTCAAGCCCGGGGACCGCTTGCGTCAACGCTCCAAACCCGGCCACCCCGGCAGCGATCAAAATCGCATCCGACAGGGCGCAAGTCAGACACACCGCAAACACATGGGATTTGAGCAACCCTTGCCGCAGAACAAACGCGTTCTGCGCTCCGATGGCTAGGATCAGCGAAAAGCCAAGGGCAAACCCGGCCAGTGTCGTTGTCATTTAAAGCGCCCGCCAGCCGATATCGCGGCGGCAGAACCCTTCGGGCCAGTTGACCTGATCCACCATCGCGTAAGCCCGGTCGCGGGCCTCTTGCAGGGTCGCACCCCGTGCGGTGGCGTTCAGCACGCGGCCTCCGGTTGCAGTGATCCTGCCGTCGGTCTCGGAGGTGCCTGCGTGGAACATCATCTGAAAGCTGTCTTCGGGAAGGCCGTCCAGACCACCGATCACGCTGCCTTTTTCGTAGCTGCCCGGATAGCCATTGGCCGCCAACACGACGGTCATCGCGTGGTCATCCGCCCAGTTCACCTGCGCCTCGGCCAGACGGCCTTCGGCACAGGCATGCATGAGGTCCATCGCCTGCGCACCAAGACGCATCATCAGAACCTGACATTCAGGGTCACCGAAACGAACATTGTATTCCACCAGCCGTGGCTGGCCATCTTCGATCATCAGGCCAGCATACAAGATGCCCTGATACGGCGCGCCCCGTTTGGCCATCTCGGCCATTGTCGGTTTTATGATCTCGTCCAGCGCCTTTTGCGCGATGGCGTCGGTCAGCACGGGTGCCGGCGAATAAGCCCCCATACCGCCGGTGTTGGGGCCGCTGTCGCCCTCGCCCACGCGCTTGTGGTCTTGCGCGGTGCCCATGGGCAGCACATCGGTGCCATCACACAGGACAAAGAAAGACGCCTCTTCGCCCTGCATGAATTCCTCGATCACCACTTCGGCCCCGGCGCCACCAAACGCACCGCCGAACATGTCGTCGATGGCAGCTTCGGCCTCGGCCACGGTCTCGGCAATGATCACGCCCTTGCCCGCCGCCAGACCGTCGGCTTTGACCACGATGGGTGCGCCTTGGGCGCGTACGTAAGCCTTGGCGGCTTCGGCGTCGGTGAAATGGCCGTAGGCCGCGGTCGGTGCGTTGGCCGCATCGCAGATTTCCTTGGTGAAGCTTTTGGAGGCTTCCAGCCGCGCCGCCTCGGCCGATGGGCCAAAAACCAACAAACCTGCATCGCGCAAGCGATCCGCCACACCCGCCGCCAAGGGCGCTTCAGGGCCGACAATCACAAAATCGATGCTGTTTTCTTCGGCAAAGGTGACGACCGACCCACCGTCTTCGATATCAAGCGCCGCGCAATCCGCGATCATCGCGATGCCGGCATTGCCGGGTGCCACGATCAGCTTGTCGCATTTGGGGTTCTGCATCACGGCCCAAGCCAGCGCATGTTCGCGCCCGCCACTTCCAAGGATGAGAATGTTCATGGCGCACGCTCCGTCTTCACCTTCGGTTGCGCGCGTTCTAGGGTCAGGCCGAGATAAGCGCAAGCGAGGCCACATGTCCGATCTGATCGACGATCCGCGTCCGGGGCAGAACATGCCCGAATACACCGTGTCCGAAGTGTCTGGCGCGGTGAAGAAGACGCTGGAAGACCAGTTCGGCCGCATCCGCGTGCGTGGCGAGGTGGGGCGCGTCTTCACCGCACGCTCAGGGCATTTGTATTACGACGTCAAGGACGACCGCTCGGTTCTGGCTTGCACCACGTGGAAAGGGCAGGTTTCGCAGCTCTCGGTGGTGCCGGAAGAAGGGCTGGAGGTGATCGTCACCGGACGCATGACGGCGTTTGGGGGGCAATCAAAGTACAACCTCAATGTCGATGAAGTGACCGTCGCGGGCGAAGGCGCGCTGATGGCGATGCTGGAAAAGCGCAAAAAGGCACTGGCGGCGGAAGGCTTGTTCGATCCGGCCCGCAAGAAGGAACTGCCCTACCTGCCCGATATCATCGGCGTCATCACCTCGCCCTCGGGCGCGGTGATCCGGGACATTCTGCACCGCCTACGCGACCGCTTTCCGCGAAAGGTGCTGGTGTGGCCGGTGGCGGTTCAAGGTGCCGCCTGTGCGCCCGAGGTGGCCCACGCCATCGCAGGCTTTAACGCATTGTCGCCGGGCGGTGCCCTGCCCCGTCCTGACCTGCTGATCGTCGCACGCGGCGGCGGCAGTATCGAAGACCTTTGGGGCTTCAACGAAGAGATCGTCGCGCGGGCAGCGGCAGCCTCGGACATTCCTTTGATTTCAGCGGTAGGACACGAGACCGACACGACGCTGATCGACTACGTGTCCGACCAGCGGGCACCGACCCCTACTGCAGCCGCGGAAATCGCCGTGCCGGTGCGACTCGAACTTCTGGGCTGGGTGGGCGACAGCCAAGCCCGCATGACCCGCGCGGTTTCGCAGCGGATGCAGACCCGCGACCAGCGCCTGCGCGATCTGGCCCGCGCTTTGCCCCGACCCGAAAACCTGTTGTCGGGCCCAACCCAGCGGCTGGACCTGATGTCCGACCGTTTGCCAAGGGCGCTGACGCGGTCCGTGGATCTGCGGCGCGGGCGGCTGATCGAATCGGCAGCCTCTTTGCGCCCGTCGCTTTTGTCGCGCGCCTTGGCCGAACAGCGCCGCAGGTTCGACCAAAGCGCAACCCGGCTCGCGCCGGGTCTGTCCCGCGTGGTCGAGACCAAGCGCGAGTCATTGGCGCGCCGCGCCGACCGGCTGACGCTGAAACCGATCGAACGCGATCTGGCGGTCAAGCAGGACCAGCTGGAAGCGCTGACCCGGCGGCTGTCGAACGCAGGTCAGGCGCAGGTGAAGGATTGGCGATCACGCCTGACGGCTTTGGACCGGCTGCGCGAAACCTTGGGGTATAAGGAAACGCTCAAGCGCGGCTATGCAGTGGTGCGCGGTGACGGCGCAGTGGTGACGACACAGAAAGCCGCACAAGCGGCAACCGCGCTTGAGATCGAATTTGCCGATGGTCGCATGACAGTTGGTGCGGCAGGCGCAAAACCCGTGACCAAATCCAAACCAAAGCCACCCGAACAAGGCTCACTCTTCTGAACGACGCGGCAAAGCGATTACGAAATCGCTTGAAAGTCCATTCGAATGGGCCTTTTTCAAAGCGTTTCGAAACGCTTTGACATGCACATCCGGTTTGCCTCTTTGCTTTCCAGCATCGTCGCTCTAATCCTCTGGGCATGAGAACACTCTTTCTTGGCGATATCATGGGCCGTGCGGGCCGCACCGCAATCACCGAGCGGCTGCCCGCCCTGCGCGACCGTCTCAAAGTCGATTTTTGCGTTGTGAACGGCGAAAACGCATCCAGTGGCGTTGGCCTGTCCGGCCCTCATGCCGAGGCTTTGCTGAAATCCGGGGTCGATTGTCTCACGTTGGGCGATCACGCGTTCGACCAGAAGGACATGCTCTCTTATATCGAAAACGAACCGCGTATTCTCCGTCCGTTGAACTTTGCAAAGGTTGCCCCCGGTCGCGGCCACCGACTGTTCACCGATGCCCGTGGGCGAAAGATCCTCGTCCTGCAAGTGCTGGGTCAGGTGTTCATGAAACGCGCCTTCGATGATCCCTTCTCGGCGGTCGATGCGATACTGCGTGCGCATCCTTTGGGAGGACAGGCGCAAATGATCCTCGTGGATGTGCATTGCGAAGCGACATCCGAAAAGATGGGCATGGGCCACTTTTGCGATGGCCGCGCAAGCCTTGTCGTCGGCACTCACACCCATGTGCCCACCGGGGATGCACAGGTTCTGCCGGGCGGAACCGGCTACCTGACCGATGCCGGCATGTGCGGCGACTACAATTCGGTGATTGGCATGGAAAAAGCCGAGCCGATGCGCCGCTTCGTGACCGGCATGAGCAAGGGCCGCTTCCAGCCCGCCTTGGGCGAAGCCACACTGTCTGGCGTGTTGGTCGAAACCGACGACCGTACAGGAAAAGCCACCGCGATCCACATGATCCGCGACGGCGGACGGCTTCAGGCCAGCGCACCGTGAGACCCAAATCGTGACACGCGCCCTGCCGCTGATCGTCTTGATTATTGCAGGTGCTGCCTGGGGGGCGACGCAGCCGCTGGCCAAGACCGCCGTCAGCGAAGGCTACCGCCATTTCGGCATCTTGTTCTGGCAAATGGGGATCGGCGCGGTTGTGCTTGGCCTGATCTGCATCCTGCGCGGCACAGGCATGCGGTTCACGCGACGTGATATGACGCTGTATCTGGTGCTGGCTCTGATCGGGTCCGTATTGCCCGGCATTGCCTCGTATTCGGCGGCGATTCATTTGCCCTCTGGCGTGCTGTCGATCCTTCTGAGCTCCATCCCGATGATCGCCTTTCCCATCGCATTGCTGTTCGGGCTGGAGCGGTTCCGCTGGCGCAGACTGGCTGGGCTGAGTCTCGGCTTCACGGGCATCTGCCTGCTGATCCTGCCCGAAGCCAGCCTACCTGCCTCGGTTCCGGTGATCTGGGTCTTCATCGCGCTGATCTCGTCGTTCTTTTATGCGATGGAAAGCAGCGTGGTGGCACGCTGGGGGTTGGGCGGGCTGGACCCTGTGCAAACGCTCTGTGGGGCCTCGCTGGTCGGCACGTTGATCACCCTGCCGCTGGCGCTTGCAACCGGGCAGTTCATTGACCCGCGCGGACCGTGGGGCGCGCCAGATGCCGCCATCGTCGGCTCGTCCTTGCTGCACGCGGGGGCCTATGTCGCCTATGTCTGGCTGGTCGGACGTGCAGGCCCGGTTTTCACAGTGCAGATCAGCTATTTCGTGACCCTCTTTGGGGTGACTTGGGCGATGATCTTCCTCAACGAAAGCTACTCGCCCTATTTCTGGGCGGCGCTTGCTGTGATGCTGGCCGGTCTGGCGCTGGTACAACCCCGACCGAAAGCGGTGCTTGTTCCCGCGGCCCAGCCCGGTCACACTGAACCCTCCTGACACTTCGCAATGAAGGACGCACCGACGTGCTCACCGCGCTGATCGATCTGGACCAGACCACACAGGCCATGCTTGCCCTTGGCACCGTCGTGGTCATGTTCGCGCTTTTCGTCCGCGAAACCTATCCGACCGAAGTGGTCGCCATCGGCGGTGTGGCATTCCTCTTGGCCACGGGCGTGCTGCCCTACAACGACGCGCTTGCAGTGTTGTCAAACCCCGCACCTTGGACCATTGCAGCAATGTTTCTGGTGATGGGGGCCTTGGTGCGCACCGGAGCACTGGCTGCCTTCACAACTGCGGCGCAATCGGCGGTTCAGAAAAGTCCGAAACGCGCTATGGCGGGGATCATCGGCGTTGTCATCGTGGCTTCGGCTTTTATGAACAACACCCCCGTTGTGGTGGTCATGCTGCCGCTCTTTGTGCAACTGGCGAAAACGCTGGGCGTTGCGCCGTCGAAACTGCTGATCCCACTCAGTTACGCCGCCATCCTCGGCGGCACGCTGACGCTGATCGGCACCTCCACAAACCTGCTGGTGGATGGCGTCGCCCGCGCGCAAGGGCTTGAGCCGTTTTCCATCTTCGAAGTCACGCCTCTTGCCGTGGTGCTGATCGCGTGGGGCATGTTCTATCTCTGGGTCTTCGGGAGGTTCCTGCTGCCAGAACGCACCAGCATGGCGGCGATGCTGTCGGATCGGTCAAAGATGAAGTTCTTCACCGAGGCCGTCATCCCCCCCGACAGCAACCTGATCGGACGCGAAGTGCAGGGCGTGCAGCTTTTCAAACGCGACGGGGTGCGCCTGATCGACGTGATCCGGGGCGACGCCTCGCTCCGGCGCAATCTGGATGACGTGACGCTTCAGGTCGGTGACCGTGTGGTGCTGCGCACCCAGATGACCGAACTGCTGAGCCTGCAACGCAACAAAGAACTGCGCCGGGTGGATCAGGTCTCGGCGGTGGAGACCACCACGGTCGAAGTGTTGATCACCCCGGTTTGCAAGATGGTCGGACGCCGTCTGGGCGCGATGCGTCTGCGGCGGCGCTACGGCGTTTACCCGATGGCGGTGCACCGGCGGAACCAGAATATCGGGCGGCAACTGGATGATCTGGTGGTGCGCGTTGGCGACACGCTGCTGCTCGAAGGTGCGCCCGAGGATATCCAGCGGATGGCGGAGGAACTCAACCTCGTGGACGTGGCCAAACCTTCGGCCCGCGCCTATCGGCGCAGCCACGCCCCCATCGCCATCGCGGCACTGGCGGGGCTGGTCCTGCTGGCGGCGTTTGGCGTGGCGCCGATCCTTGCACTGGCGATCATTGCGGTCGCGGTGGTGCTTTTGACGAAATGTGTGGATTCGGACGAGGCTTTTTCCTTTGTCGAAGGCCAACTGCTCGCGTTGATCTTCGCCATGCTGGCCATCGGTGCCGCCCTAGAAGCCTCGGGCGCGGTCACGCTGATCGTCGAGGGCCTCGCGCCTTACATGATGAACCTGCCACCCTGGGCCATCGTCTGGGCGATCTACCTGCTCACCAGCCTGCTCACGGAATTGATCAGCAACAACGCGGTGGCCGTGGTCGTGACACCCATCGCCATCGGGCTGGCGCAGGCGTTGGGGATCGACCCCCGCCCGCTGGTGGTGGCGGTCATGGTGGCAGCCTCCTGCGCCTTTGCCACACCCATCGGCTACCAGACCAACACGCTGGTCTACGGCCCGGGGGGCTATTCCTTTGCGGATTTCCTGAAAGTCGGCGTGCCGCTGAACCTGACCGTCGGGATGCTGGCTTCGGCACTGATCCCGCTGATCTGGCCGCTCTAGGGCGTCCGATGCGTCGACGCATCGGGCGTTTCCGTCAACGGAAACGTCACCCGCCGTAGCGCGCCACGAAGCGACGCAGGATTTCGACCGGCACCGTCACGTCGCTCGCGTGGCACATGGCGATCAGATCATCGGCAGTTTCGGGTGGGAAATACCCCTTGTGGCTGTAAATACGGATGCGCTCTTCGAACACGCCCGCATCCGCCTCAGGGTGGAACTGGGTGGCGTAGACGTTTTGCCCGTAGCGGATCATCTGGTAGGGGCACGGGTCCGACGCCAGAAGATGGACACACCCCTCGGGCAGGTCCTGCACTGCTTCCTTGTGACCCACAAAGGCATCAAACGCCCCCGGCAACCCGGCCACCAGCGGATCCACCGCGCCCTCAACCGTCACCCGGCAGGTCACCGGCCCGACCGGTTCGCCATAACGACGTTTGGACACTTCGCTGCCCAGATGATGGCCCAGAATACCGATGCCGTAACAGCAGCCCATGAAGGGCACATCCCGCGCCGTGATCTCGGGCATGAGGGACAGGATCTCGGCCTCGATCCGCGCCTCGACCGGGTCCTTGGTGGCGGGATCGTCGGACACGCAGCCCGGCCCGCCCCCGACAATCACGCCGGCATAATCAGCCAGCTGCAGCCCCTCCGGCAGCGGCTCGCGGTCCAGACAAACGCGATGCACCTGCACCTCGGTCAAGCCACCTTTTTCAAGAAAGGCGGCGTATTCGCCATCGCTGGCCTCGGCCTCGGGGCGCAATTGCAGAATGAGAAACGGTTTCATACCATCCTCATACCCAACCCGACCCAGAGCGCAAATCCCGAAAACGCAACTTGTTCCCGCCCCGTCTTCTGCGCTAAAGACGCGCAAACCCCTCGACATTCGACAATCAAGGACACAGACATCATGGCCGGCCATTCCAAATGGGCAAACATCCAGCACCGCAAGGGCCGTCAGGACAAGATGCGCGCCAAGCTGTTTTCAAAGTTCTCCAAGGAAATCACCGTCGCCGCCAAAATGGGCGATCCCGATCCTGACAAGAACCCGCGCCTGCGCCTGGCGATCAAGGAAGCCAAGTCCAACTCCATGCCTAAGGACAACATCGAACGCGCCATCAAAAAGGCCTCCGGTGGCGAGGGCGAGGATTACGAAGAAATCCGGTATGAGGGTTACGGTCCGAACGGGGTGGCCGTCATCGTCGAGGCGATGACCGACAACCGCAACCGCACCGCGTCGAATGTCCGCTCCACCTTCACCAAGAACGGCGGCAATCTTGGCGAAACCGGCTCCGTGGGCTTTATGTTCGACCGCAAGGGTGAAATCACGTACGCCGCCAGCGTGGGCGACGCGGATACGGTGATGATGGCCGCGATCGAAGCAGGGGCCGAGGACGTCGAAAGCACCGAAGACGGCCATTTGATCTGGTGCGCCGACACCGATCTGAACGAGGTTGCCACAGCGCTTGAGGCCGAATTGGGTGAATCCGACTCGACCAAGCTGGTGTGGAAACCGACCACCACCACCGAGCTGGATCTCGACGCCATGCAATCGCTGATGAAGCTGGTGGATGCGCTGGAAGACGATGATGACGTGCAGCGCGTCACGACCAATTTTGAAGCTTCTGACGAGGTCATGGCCCAGCTGGAAGAGGCCTGAGCGCCAAGGGCGTTCGAACGCCCTTGGCTGCATTTCCGAAAATGCAGGAAAGCGCCTTCGAAGGCGCTTTTTTCGTCAGCAGCCCAGAGCTCTTTCCAAAGCGTCGGCGGTGTAATCGCCAAGCTGACGACGGCTCAGGGATGTCCCATCGAAAGTGACTGTCACGATCGACGACCAGCCCGCGTCTGCAAGCACCATCTCGGGCCCCTGCCCACAATCTCGTAAACCGCCCGCGATATAATCCCAGCCGATCCGGTGGTTGGAGACCCCCTCCAGCGTCGCCACTTCGGTCAATGCGACATGCCCGGCACGCAGCGGCTCGTAGCGCCAAACTCGCAGCACCTTGGCCAGATGCGGGCGGTCGACATAGGCCAGTTCGACCAGACCATCCCCGTCAAGATCAGCAACAGCCACAGGTGCCAACCAGCGAAACCGGGTGCCGATAAAGGGTGTCGCAGCCTTGGTGGCCAAATTGCCCCCGTCAGTCAGCCCCCAGATCGCAAGCCGTGCGCCTTGGCTCTCGTGGCTTTCGACCACGACCACTTCGGGTGCACCGTCGCCATCCACATCCACGACGCGAGGGGCCAGATCTTCGAACACAATGTCCCGCGCCCAGCGCGCGGATATCTCGCGCCCGTCACTCAGTCGGACAAGCAGGGTGTCATATTCGATGTCATCACCCAACACGCCATGGGGATAGCGTGTGGTCGGCCCGTCATACCGCGCCGACACGATCTCTTGCGCCGCGGCCTGCGACGTTGTCACAAGCGCCAACGCCAAACCCGCGCCAAGGGCGGTCCTGCCCCACACGCGCATCCGGTGACGCGGCGTTCGCATCGGCTCAGATCTGCTTTTCGGGCATCTGTACGACAAGGCCGTCCAGCGCATCGGTCACCTTGAGCTGGCAAGTCAGGCGCGACCGCTCGGGATTTGGCTCATAGGCGAAATCGAGCATGTCTTCTTCCATGTCTTCCTTCGGCGGCAATTTGCCCACCCAGTCGGGATGCACATAGACGTGACAGGTCGAGCAGGCGCACGCGCCGCCACAATCCGCCTCGATGCCCGGAATGCCGTTGTCGCGTGCACCTTCCATCACGGTCAAACCGTTGGCCACGTCCACGACATGCTCTGTGCCGCCATGCTCAATATAGGTGATTTTTGCCATTACAGCGCTCTCCGTCTCAGAAATCGTGTCATACCTAGTCTGGCTGGATCGAACCCGCCAGCCCCTTTCGACCTCAAATCACCGTGCGGACTTTACCCGCGTCGCATCTCGTGCGTTCATGGCGCTTCGGGATGGTTCTTTGCGCGCAGGATGGGCACAGCATGTATGGGGCAGGACAGTTGATATGCCGGGCCGTGATCTGTGTGGCGCTGGCTGGACCCGCCCATGCGTCGGACAGCCCAAGCGTCCGCTACCTTGACGGACCGGAAGGTATAAATGTCACGGCCGCGGCCGCCACAGCCGATGCGTCCTTTGCCATCGCCTCGGTTGGAAAAACCATGACATCCGTGGCCGTATTGCGACAGCTCGCCCACGGCGATCTGCAACTCGACGATCCTGCGGTCGACTGGTTTGCGCCCGACATCGTGGACGGATTCCAAGGGCTCGAGGGCGTTACCCTGCGCCACCTTCTGACCATGACCTCGGGCCTGCCGGACTATTACACCGATGCATATATGGAGGACGTGCTGGACGACTCCGACCTGCAAACCCCGACAACTGCGCTCAGCTACGCCTTTGACGACGAGCCACTCTTCGCGCCCGGCAGAGGGTTCGATTATTCCAACACCAATTACGTGCTGCTTGGCCTCATTCTGGAACAGGTCACCGGCCTGACCTATGCCCAAGCCCTGCAACGCGAGGTGTTCAACCCCGCAGGTATGACGGACAGCTATGTTTTCGGCAGTCGCCCCCTACCCAACAGCTTTGTGGACACACCCCATGACGTGCGCGCCTATTACAATGGCGCGGGCTTTGGCGATGGCGGCGTGATCGCAACGGCACAGGACGTGGCACGCTTTTATCAAGCGTTGTTTATCCAACAGACCCTCTTGTCCCCTGACTTACTCTCCATCATGACCCAAGACCCGATGAACGAAGGTTACGGCATGGGGATCGAAATCGATGGCCCCATCGTCGGGCATTCGGGCGGCGATCTGGGCTTTTCCTCGGACGTGCGCCTCCACCGTGCTTCGGGCACAATCGCGGTCATGGTGATTGCCGAGGAAGACGCCGACACAAGTTGGACCGACGATCAGATGCCGGACTGACCCGCCTTGGATGCATCGCGATAGGCGGCAGGGGTCATACCGAAACGACGCTGGAATTCGCGATAGAAATTCGACCGGGTCAGGAAACCAGATTGGTCCAACACCTCGGCCACGCTGCCATCCCCTTCGGCCAGCAGGGCGGCAGCATGATCAAGCCGGAAATCATTGACGTATTGCGACACGTTCATACCCCTGGTCTGATTGATCGCCAGCGACAGCGCACGGGACGGAACGGTCAGACGCTTGGCCAACCGATCCACCGTCAATTCGGTATCGAGATATAGCTTGCTCTCAAGCAAGACCTGCCGGGCGCGTGCCTCCAAGGCGGCCCCGTCCCCATCCGGGGATGTTTTGACAACCGTGACCTGCGAAGTCATCCGCCCACCGCCCTTGGACACCGCGACAATCACAGCGATCAGCCCAAGCGCCATGACCACGGCCCCAGCCGAGATCACCGCCATCGCGTCCCGGCTGCGTTGCGCCGCAAAGCTGAGCGCGATCACCGTGTCCGCCAGTGCAAAGATCACCAACAGCCCTGCCCCCGCCAGCATCCACCGCCGCAGAACAACGGCGTTTTCAATGCGCGCATGGGACAAATGGTTCACCCCGCGCGACCACATCCAAAGCAACCCGCCAGCATAGACCACGTAGCTGACCCCAACGATCAAATCGAGGTCCAGAAGATCGGCAAACACCCATGGGGCCACTGCCAGCAGCGCCACCGCAGTCCCCAAATGCCACAGCGCCAAACCAGCGATGCTGTCACGTGTGACACTTGCAAAACCCAACCACAAAAGCGGACCCGCAAAAAGCGGCAACGCCCGCTGCACCGGAACCAACCGGTCCACCCCATAGCCAAAGCGCAAGCCCACCATGAATGACCCAAGCGCCAGCACCAGAAAGAACGCCGCAAAGAATCGCGTAGCCGCCACACGGCCCAGATCAGCCCGCAGAACCAGCCCTGCCGCCACCGCCGACAACAGGAATGTGAGCATAGGCACCGGGAAAACCGCCAGATCGGGCTGCATATCCTGTCCTCTTTTGTGTGTCCCCTGTCCTCTAACATGATCAAGGACAGCCGGAAGGGGGGCAAGCCATTGTTTTGCAACGGTCCCACGGTGATGTCTGCCCCATCACACACCCCCATGATGGAGACCGACATGACCTTGAAACCCACCCTCACCGCACTGCTGTTCAGCGCCAGCGCGCTTGCCGCACAGGACAGCGCGACCGGGATGCAACAGTTGATGATCCTCGACACCCAAGACACGCGCCATCTCGAAGGGTTCCTGTGGTATCCCGCGCAGGCCAACACCACGGTGCAGGCTCATGGCAATGCCGTGTGGGAACCGATCAACGTGGCCCCTGATGCGCCAGCGCTTTCGGGTCAGTTCCCACTTGTGGTGTTATCTCACGGCATGTTCGGCAATGCCCGCAATCAGGCATGGCTCGCGGAACGGCTGGTGGCCCAAGGCTATGCGGTGGCGGCCATCGACCATCCCGGCACCTCGACCTTTCAGCGTGACTTGGATCACCAGCGCGAACTTTGGAACCGGCCAAAAGACATCTCGCGGCTGATCGACCACCTGTCTGCCGATCCGCGTATCGACGCAGGGCATATTTATATGGCCGGTCATTCACTGGGCGGGTTCACTGCAGTTGCATTGGCAGGTGGACGCTACGACCCGGACGGGTTTGACGCGTTCTGCGCCGCCATGCCTGACGATCTGGTTTGTGGTATCTTCGACCGCTGGAACGTCGCCAAATCGCCAGACGACCGGATCGCTATGGCCCAAGACCTGTCTGATGACCGCATCCGCGCATTCGCGGTGTTCGATCTGGGCGGCACGCAGACCTTTGCGGCAAAAAGCCTTGGGGCCATCGACAGCCCGGTGCTGGTCTATGGTGCGCCAGTTGATCTTGAGGGGCTGAACCTCGACATCGAAAGCCGCGCCTTGGTTGCCGCTCTGCCTTCGGCGCTGACCACCTATTACGAACCTGACAGCCTCGCGCATTTCGACTTCTTAGGCGTCTGCACCGAGAACGGACTGGTCATCCTGAAGGACGAAGAACCCGACGATGCCTTCGTCTGCGCCGAGGGCCGCGAGGCCCGGCGGGCCGAGCACGCCCAGATCGCGAGCGACGTGTCGGCGTTCTTTGCGCAGCACTAAGACATCGCGCCAACGGAAAAGTGCAAACCCGTTGGCGCGACCTTTAATCTGCCGCTAGGGTTTGCCAAACAGCATCGGACCCGCAGATGACCGCTTTGCAGATCAACGACACCAGCCGCAGCGTGACGCTTGACGGCCAACCTGTGACGCTCGGTGCGCGGGCGTTCGATGTGTTGACCTATCTGGCAAACCACCCCGACCGCGTCATCACCAAGGAAGAGTTGCTTGATCATGTCTGGGCTGGCGTGCTGGTCGAAGAAAGCAACCTGACCGTCCAGATCGCGGGCCTGCGCAAGGCACTCGGCAAGGACGCGATCAAGACGGTGCCGGGCGTGGGGTACAAGTTCACACTGGGAAGCGTCACGCCACAAAGCCCGGCCGTGAAAGACGCGCCGCCGGTTCCAACCATCCCTTCTTTGGCCGTGCTGCCCTTTGCAAACCTGACCGGGTCTGACACCAACGCCTACATGGTGGACGGGATCGTGAACGAGATCACCAGCGCTCTTGCGCGCGTGTCTTCGTTCTTTGTGATCTCCAACACCTCGACCTTTACCTATCGCGGTAAGGCGGTGGACTTGGCCGAAGTCGGGCGCGACTTGGGGGTGCGGTACATCCTCGAAGGCAGCATCCAGAAAGCAGGCGACCGGCTACGCATCTTCACCCAGCTGGTCGAGGCCAAGACCGCCCGCATGATCTGGCACGACCGGTTCGACGGCTCGACCGAAGACATCTTTGATCTGCAGGATACGGTGGCCGCCTGTGTCGCCGGAGCGCTTGAGCCGAAACTCATCTGGGCCGAGGCTGCCCGCTTGCACTCAAAACCCACCGACAACCTGCAAGCCTACGATCTGTGCATGAAGGCCGCCCCGCTGGTGATGCGGCAGAACACTTTATCCAGTCTGGAAGAGGGTCTTGAGCTTCTCAATCGGTCCCTTGCGCTTGATCCGGACTATGTCCGCGCCAAAGGCCTCTATTGCTACGCCCATACAGGATCTTTTGCTGCACGGTGGTGGACGTTCGAGCAAGCGCAGGCCGGATTGCCAATGGCGCGGGAGGTTCTGGATAGCGGCACCGATGATCCTTTTGCGCTTGCGGCAGCAGGTCACCACATCGCCTATATTGGCCAAGAACCCGAGACCGGTCTAATCTCTGTCACGAGAGCCAACGCACTGAATCCGAATTCAGCGACTATCGCGTTGTTTCTGGGGTGGGTGCACAATTACTTGAGCAACGATGACCAAGCGATTGAACATCTCGAGCGCGCCATCCGGATCAGCCCGTTGCATCCCAATATCGGGGTCACGACATGTGGCATTGCCAACGCCTATTTTCAGAAGCAGGACCTCGAAACCGCTATTCGTTACTACGAAGAAGCACTTACGCAATATCCCGAATTTGCGAGCACCCAACTGGGCCTCATGGGCTGCTACCTGAAAGCGGGAAAGCTCGAAAAATCCGCCCAAATGGCCACATGGTTTCGCAACAAAGTGCCGGATATGACGGTTGCGACGTTTGTCCGAACGCGTCCTCACCATAATGCGTACTATCGCGATGCGGTGATCGAAGCCCTACGCGCCAACGGCTTTCCCGAGGATTAACGCATCAGCTTGTCGACGGCGCGCCGGTGCGCTTCGGCGCGGTGCTGGGCGGCGACGATCTGTTCGGGGGATGTGCCGGGGCGTGTGGTGATGGCCGTCACGCGGGCCGCGATGAATTTTACCAAGCGGTCAAAAATGCTTTTAGCATCGAATGCGGTGTTTGTGCCTGCGGTCTTGCGTGTGTCGAAGTAAGCCATGATGCCCTCATTGGAATGTGTTGCTGTCTGTCCTGACACTCCCACACGGATGTGCGTTCCGTCCTTAAGGCCGGATTAAGCGTTCCAAAGCGATCCGAAATCTGCGGAAACTGCGGGCTTGCACGCTTTGGCAAATGTTCTATTTTTGTTCTTATGCGTGTTGTCACCCCCCGCCCCGCCCAAACCGACTGGCCGCGTCCACCGTCCTGCCTTAGGGCCGACCAGTTGCGCCTGCCGCCCGATGGTGCGCGGATCACCGTGGCCGGGCTGGTGATCCTGCGGCAGCGGCCGGGCACCGCCAAAGGGGTGATCTTCCTCACGCTTGAGGATGAAACCGGCACGGTGAACATCATCGTCTGGCGCAAGCTTTACGAACGCTACCGCCGTGCGGTGATTGCGGGACGAATGCTGCGCGTCACCGGGCGACTGCAAAGCGAAGGTGACGTGATCCATGTGATCGCCGAGGTGATCGAGGACATCTCTCCTCTGCTGGATCAGCTTCTGGCCCCCGCGCCAGAGCCCGCGCCAAAGCATGCGCCAGAGGCGCTTTCGCCAGACACCCAAACAGGCTAGACTGCGGCAAAGCAGAAACAGGCAAACAGGCGCACATCCACCGTGACCCCCCTCCCGCCAGCGATCCGGGCTCTGTGGGCCGTGGCCTTGGCCGCCCTTTCGGGATGTACGGGCGCTGGAGAATACAGGGAAGACGCTGTGAATGTGCCGGTGCCCGATTTCGCCTCGGCCCAGATCGACCCACCGCCGGGCGTTAACCCGGATGGGTGCTGGGTACGCGACGTGGCTCCCGCCGAACTGGAAACCGTCACCCGGCAGGTCGAAGTGGCTCCGACCCGGTTTCGCACGGAAACGGTGCAGGTGATCAAACGGGAACGACAAGAGCTGATCTTTGAGACCCCCTGCCCCGACAGGCTGACGCCCGAGCTGATCTCGACGCTGCAACGCGCGCTTGAAGCCCGTGGACTTTATCGCGGAGCGATCACTGGTGTGATGGACGTGTCCACCCGGTTGGCCGTGCGCCGCTACCAAAACGCCAATGGCCTGCCCAGCGGTCTGCTGTCGATCCAATCGGCCCGGGGCCTTGGCCTTCTGGCGACACCGCGCGACCAGTTGTGAGGTCCGCGACTCAGGTCACGCAAGTTTGCACACACAACTTTGCAACTTTGCAAAATCATAGATCGCGAACATGATCTCTGCATAATAGCGGTATGTTTGCAAAAGTTTGCAATTTGATAGCGCCGAAACTGCAAAGTTTTTGCGGCCTTCTGCCGCGCGGAGGATCGCGAGACTTGCCGCAACGTCCCGCGCGCCGTACCCAAATGCCAACACGTCACAGGAGGAGATCGGCATGGGCTACCAAGAGGTGTATAAGGGCTGGCAATCCGACCCGGAAGGGTTCTGGATGCAAGCCGCCGAAGCGATTGACTGGGACCAGAAACCCAGCAAGGCGCTTTTCGACAAGGGCAACGACCTCTATGAATGGTTCGCCGACGGCCTGACCAACACCTGCTGGAACGCCGTTGACCGCCATGTCGAAGCCGGGCGCGGCGGACAGGTTGCCATCATTCATGACAGCCCGATCACCGGGACCCTGCACAAGATCACCTATTCCGAGCTGCGCAATCGCGTCGCCCGTCTGGCCGGAGCGCTGCGTGCCAAGGGCATCGAAAAGGGCGACCGCGTCATCATTTACATGCCGATGGTCCCCGAAGCACTTGAGGCGATGCTGGCCTGTTCCCGACTGGGCGCGATCCACTCGGTGGTGTTCGGCGGGTTTGCTGCCAACGAACTGGCCGTCCGCATCGACGACGCCACACCCAAGGCGATCATCGCTGCATCTTGCGGACTCGAGCCGGGGCGCGTGGTGCATTACAAACCGCTGCTGGACGGGGCCATCGAATTGGCCAAACACAAGCCCGATTTCACCGTCATCTTCCAGCGCGAGCAGGAAGTTGCCAAGCTGAACGACGGGTATGATTTCGATTGGCACGGTTTCCAATACGGTGTCGATCCCGCCGACTGCGTGCCGGTCGAAGGCAATCACCCCGCCTACATCCTCTACACCTCTGGCACCACCGGCGCACCCAAGGGTGTGATCCGTCATACAGGCGGCCATCTGGTGGCGCTAAACTGGTCGATGAAGAACATCTACAATGTCGATCCCGGCGACACATTCTGGGCCGCGTCCGACGTGGGCTGGGTCGTCGGCCACAGCTATATCTGTTATGCGCCACTGATCCACGGCAACACCACCATCGTGTTCGAAGGCAAGCCCGTGGGCACCCCCGATGCAGGTACATTCTGGCGGGTGATTTCCGATCACAATGTGCGCAGCTTCTTCACCGCCCCCACCGCGTTCCGCGCCGTCAAACGCGATGATCCGAAGGGCGAATTCGTGGGCAAGTACGACATCTCTTGCCTGCGCGCGATCTACCTCGCAGGTGAACGGGCCGATCCCGACACAATCGAATGGGCGCAGAAGGTCACTGGCAAGCCGATCTATGACCACTGGTGGCAGACGGAAACCGGCTGGACCATCGCGGGCATGCCTGCAGGGATTGAAGCACTGCCGGTCAAGATCGGCTCCCCGTCGGTGCCAATGCCGGGCTATGACGTGCAGATCCTTGACGAAGCGGGCCATGCGATGAAGCCCGGCGAACTGGGCGCGATTGCGGTCAAGCTTCCCCTGCCCCCTGGCACGCTGCCGACGCTGTGGAACGCCGAGGACCGGTTCCGCAAATCCTACCTGTCGCACTTCCCCGGCTATTACGAGACCGGCGATGCAGGTATGATCGATGAGGATGGATACCTTTACATCATGGCGCGCACGGATGACGTGATCAACGTCGCAGGTCACCGCCTGTCCACCGGCGGTATGGAAGAGGTACTGGCGGCACACCCGGACGTAGCCGAATGCGCTGTGATCGGTGTGACGGATCAGCTCAAGGGTCAGTTGCCGATGGGGTTTGTCTGCCTGACCACAGGTGTGAACCGGCCACATGACGAGATCGTCAAGGAATGCGTCAAGCTGGTGCGCGATAAGATCGGCCCAGTGGCGGCGTTCAAGCTGTGCGCCGTGGTCGACCGCTTGCCCAAGACCCGGTCGGGTAAAATCCTGCGGGCGACGATGGTCAAGATCGCGGATAGCGAAGAGTTCAAGCTGCCCGCAACGATCGACGATCCAGCAATCCTCGACGAGATCAAGGTCGCGCTGCAGGGCATGGGCTACGCCAAGGGGTAAGTGCAGTGGATGCGTTGTGGCGCATCCGTTGACGGAAAAACCCTACTACAAAAGCAAAAGGGCGCCGACATCATCGGCGCCCTTTCGCATTTCCCGGTGGTGACCTTATTGGTCTTCCGCAATCGTCAGAGCCACAAAACGCGGGTCCCCGGCGCGGCGCACCAAAAGCAGGATCGACTTGCGGCCTGCCTCTTGTGCCTCGGCAATCCGCTCTTCCAGATCGGTAAGCGCCACCACCTGAGCCTGACCGGCTTCGGTGATCACGTCACCCGCGCGCAGGCCTTTCTCGAAGGCTTCGGATGTTTCATCGACATCCATCACGGCAAGACCCTTGGCGGTTTCGGGCAGTTCAAGCTGCTCGCGGATTTCGGCGGTCAACGGGCTGAGGGTCAGACCCATCAGGTCCATCGACATCGGCGCCTCTTCCTCTTCTGGTCCAGGCTGTGATGCGGGTACGGCGCTTTCGGCTTCTTCACGGCGCCCCAAGGTCACCAGAAGCGTTTGAGTGGCACCATCGCGGTTGACGACGACGCGCACAGCTTTGCCGACCTCAGTGTTGCCCACCTGACGCACCAGACCGCGTGTGTCTTCGACCTCGCGGCCATCAAAGCTGACAATCACGTCGCCTGCCTGCATGCCCGCTTCCATCGCCGGACCTTCTGGCACATCAGAGACCAGAGCGCCCTTGGCAGATGCCAGACCCAGCGCTTCCGCCACATCATCGGTCACATCCTGAATGCGCACGCCCAACCATCCGCGGCGGGTTTCGCCGAATTCCTTGAGCTGGTCGACCACGCGGGTCACCACGTTGGAGGCCATCGAGAAACCGATCCCGATGGAACCGCCATTGGGCGACAGGATTGCGGTGTTCACGCCGATCACATCGCCATTCATATTGAAGAGCGGGCCACCGGAGTTGCCGCGGTTGATGGCGGCGTCGGTCTGAATGTAGTCGTCATAGGTGCCGCTTAGCGCGCGGTTGCGGGCGGATACGATGCCGGCAGAAACCGAAAAGCCCTGTCCCAGCGGGTTGCCCATGGCCATCACCCAGTCACCGACACGGGCGGTGTCGCTGTCGCCAAAGTTTACGAACTTCAGCGGCGTTTCGCTTTCGACCTTGAGCAGCGCGATATCGGTGTTCGGATCAGTACCGATGATGGTCGCTGGCAGCTCGAACCGTTCAAAGAATTCGATCAGCACCTCATCGGCGCCCTCGATCACGTGGTTGTTGGTGACGATGAACCCGTCTTCCGAGATCACGAACCCCGACCCCAGTGCAGAGGATCGGCGCGGGCGATCGCCCTGACCGTTGCGGTCCTGAAACTCACGAAAGAAATCTTCGAACGGGGATCCCTCGGGCACGATGCCTTGGGGGCCAGTGCGCCCGGCGACCGTGGTCGAGGTTGTGATGTTCACAACCGAAGGGCTGATCTTTTCAGCAAGGTTCGCAAAACTTTCCTGAGCGTGACCCATCAGCGACTGCGCGACGATGAGGATCATGGACAACGAGGTCAGCCAGAACATGCGCAGTGGCGTGCTCTGATCCCGTTGGATGGTTTTTGCCTGTGAGGTCAAGGGAAACTCCTTCGTCTTTGGTGCGGTGCGGCGCCCGCCTCCAGCCTGTTATGCTTTTAATGTAGGTGCGCGGACGCAACACGCAAACAGGAAAGCGATGGTTCAAGCTTATGTGACTTGATCGTGACGGAGCCAGAAAGCGCAGGGCGGTTCAAAACGCCTGCAATATCCACAACATGGTGATGCCTGCGGCGATTGCGGACACGCCGATCAGGCGGCGCATATCAAGCGGCATGTCGCGCATCGCCTCGAGCATGCGTTCGATAAGCGAAGGGGCCAGCGCATAGGCCAGCCCCTCGATGATCAGCACAAGTGCAATCCCTTGGATTACAGTCTCGATCAATTGGTCGCATCCTCGAGGGGTGCAGCCTGTTCTTCCAACTGCTGTTCAAGCCGCTCACGTTCAGCTTCGGGCAGGTTGGGCGAAATCGTCGCCTCAGGGGCCATTTCGCGCAGGCTTTCGATGTCGAACTCCTGTACGGCGATCTGTCCCAGACCGTCGGCACGGATCGCACCGAACATCTGGCCGAGGAATTGGCTGTCCGGTGAAAACACGAGGGTCGACGTATCTTTGTTCAGCGACTGCTCCATTGCGGCCAGTGACCGGTAAAACGCAAAGAAATCCGGGTTGCTGCCATAGGCTTCGGCATAAATCCGGTTCCGTTCGGCGTCGGCCTCACCCTGTGTGATGCTTGCCTCCCGCTCGGCGTTCGACACCGTCTCTACCACCGTACGGTCAGCAGCAGCACGCACACGCTGCGCGGCTTCGTTACCGCGGGCGATTTCGTCGGCAGCCTCGCGTTCACGTTCGGCGCGCATCCGAGCAAATGTTGCGGACAAGTTCTGTTCCGGCAAGTTGGTCTGCTTGAGACGCACGTCCACGATCTCGAGCCCGAGGCCCGCCGCGCTGGTGCGCGCCTGATCTCGAATACGCAACGCCAGATCGCGTCGTGCCGGGGACAGGATGGTGTCAGACGTCACCTGATCCGCACCCAGAACTTCTCGGATTTGAGCGTTCAGAACCGAGGACAGGCGGTCTTCGGCAACACGTGTGCCACCAATACCGACGGCCTGACGGAACTGGACCACATCCGCAATCCGGTAGCGGGTGAAGGCGTCGACGACCAAACGACGGTCGTCCGACGGGGTGACTTCGATCGTGTCCGTGTCGAGCGACAGAATCCGGCCGTCATAGCGCACGACCTCTTGGATGATCGGAAGCTTGAAGTTGAGACCCGGCTCTTCGACGACCTTTTTGATCTGGCCGAATTGCAGGACCAGCGCTTTTTCGCGTTCATCGACGATAAAAAGCGACGACAGAACACCGACGAGCGCAAGAACGCCAATCGGCAGGAGGAAAGCAGATTTACGCATCAGTTCGACCCTCCAGTGGTGGATTGCCCGGAACGGCGCAATTCATTGATCGGCAGATATGGCAAGACGCCCTGTCCGCCTGAGCTCCCGGCTTCGTCGAGCAGAATTTTGTCCATATCCCCTAAGGTCCGTTCGATTGTCTCAAGATAGAGGCGACGCTGCGTGACTTCGGGCGCTTGATTGAATTCTTGCGCCACGGCGATAAAGCGGCTTGCCTCACCGATGGCTTCGTTCACAACACGTGCCCGGTAGCCTTCGGCCTCTTCGAGAATCTGGGCGGCCGAGCCACGCGCTTCGGCGAGAACGCGGTTGGCGTAGGCGTCGGCCTGACGCTGCAAGCGGTCGCGTTCCTGTTCTGCGGCCTGAACTTCGCGGAAGGCGTCGATCACTTCGCTGGGCGGGTCGGCGGTATCAAGGTTCACACGTACGATGGTGATCCCGCTTTCGTATTCATCCAGCGTCGCCTGAATGTTCTCGCGGGCGGTGTCTGCGATCAGACCACGATCCCGGTTCAAGATCGGCGCAAGGTTCGTGGCGGCGATAATTTCGCGCATCACCGCTTCGGACACCGCCTGTACCGTCACCTGCGGGTCGCGCAGGTTGAACAGAAGCTTGGCCGGATCATTGATGTTCCAAACGACCTGGAAGTCGATATCCACGATATTTGCGTCCGTGGTCAGCATGAGGCCATCACCCCCGGCACCGCGACCGCCACCGATATTCTCGGTACGTTCAGACGTCACATTGACGACTTCTGCGGTCACAAGGGGCCACGGCGCAAAGTTCAGACCGGGGTTCCCGGTCGAGTAATACTCACCAAGGAACAGCTCGACTGACTGTTCTTCCGGGCGCACGGTGTAAAAGCTGCTGAACGCCCAAAGCGCAATCGCGCCCAGCGCGGCAAGCCCAACGGTTCCACGCGTCAGCTTGAAGCCGTCGCCTCCGTCACCGCCGCCAGAGCCGTTTGTGCCACCATTGCCGCCGCGACCGCCCATAAGGACGCGCAGCCGTTCCTGGCCCTTTTTCATCAATTCGTCGATCTCGGGTATCTGTGGTTGGTTGCCATCGCCCGGACGACGCCCACCCCCATTGTTGCCACCGCGCGGGCGATCGTCGCCACGGTCTCCACCGTTGTTACCGCCGCCACCCCACGGGCCGCCACTGTTACCTGCCATCTGGTCTTTTCCCCTCTCGGAACATTCGGTCTTTCATGTCACGTTCTTACCTGTGGGCAAAGCTTGGAAATTCAAGCCGTGCGCATCGGTTTGCGCATTGTGACGATCTCTTCGGACATGGTCGGGTGGACTGCGACCGTGCGGTCGAAATCCTCTTTTGTAGCGCCCATCTTCACCGCAATGCCCGCCAACTGGATCATTTCGCCCGCGCCAGGCGCGACGATGTGACAGCCCAGAACCTTGCGGGTTTCCTGACTGACGATCAGCTTCATCAACACCCGGCCGGGTTTGTCGGCAAAGGCTGACTGCATCGGTCGGAACGACGCGCAATACACCTCGATCGGTTCTTGGTCGCGGGCCTGTTCTTCGGTCAGACCAACTGTGCCAAGCTCTGGCTGGGTGAAGACCGCAGACGGGATCAGGTCGTGATCCACCTTGGTCGGGTTGCCGTTGAACACGGTTTCGACAAAGGCCATGCCTTCGCGGATCGCCACAGGCGTCAGGTTCACGCGGTCGGTCACATCGCCGATGGCGTAGACCGAAGGCACCTTGGTCTGGCTGTACTCATCCACCTCAATGGCACCGCCACGGCCCAGCGTCACACCGATCTCTTCAAGACCCATATCGTCGCTGTTGGGGCGACGCCCGGTTGCGAAAAGCACCTGATCGAACACCTTGATATGGCCGTTGGTGGATTTCACCTTGAGCGGCCCCTCTTGCGGCGCATCCTTGACGGGCATGGCGTATTGTGTCGCCTCGACAGGCGCATCCATGCCGTCGTCATCCCCTTCGCGATAACAGTCCATTTCGACGATGTTGGTGCCGGTGTGCAGATCAACGCCCAGTTCGCGCATTGATTCCGCAATCAGGCCGCGCGCCTCGTCGTCAAAGCCGCGCAGGATTTGCGCACCACGGTAATATTGCGTCACGTCCACGCCCAATCCGGCAAGGATGCAGGCGAATTCGCAAGCGATGTAGCCGCCGCCGATGATAAGAATGGATTTCGGCAAGTTTTCGAGGTGGAAAATGTCGTCCGACACGATCCCCAGATGCGCGTTCGGCATGTCCGGGCGGACCGGACGCCCACCTGTCGCGACGAGAATATGTTTGGCGGTAAAGGTTTCGCCCGTCGACAGTTCGACGGTGTGCGGGTCTTTCAGGCGCGCGCGGGCATCATAGGTGGTTACACCAGACCCAGCGAGGAGTTTGCGATATACCCCTTCCAGCCGATCCAGCTCATTGTTGAGATGGCCAGAGAAGGTCTGCCAGTCAAAGCCCCGGTTGAGCATATCCCAACCGTAATGCGTGGCCTCTTCCACCATGCCGCCGTAACCGCTGGCGAACACCATCAGCTTCTTGGGCACACACCCCCTGATCACGCAGGTGCCGCCATAGCGGTCTTCTTCGGCCAGTGCGACCTTGGCCCCCGCCTCGCCCGCCGCGACACGTGCCGCACGCACACCGCCGGAACCGCCACCAATCACAAAAAGATCGTAGTCGAATGTGCTCATGGTCGGCTCCTTCTGATTGCGCGCAAAGATATTTCACATGGCGACGGGGAAGGCCAGAGAGGGATGCTCACACATCGTCACGCCTACGTTGCCGGATTCGGGTTTTCCGCCTAAGCTGCCTTGGAACTGGGGGTTGGCGATGAAACAGGACAGGTATGGCAACACGATCTCGACAGGGTCGGACGCCGCCCGCGATCACTACATAGCCGCGACCGACCTGCTTTTGGCGGGGCAGCCAGGCATTTCGGACGCATTCCAGAATGCCATCAACCATGATCCAGACTTTGCGCTGGCCCATGTCGGTCTGGCCCGCGGTCTGCAATATGAAAACAGACTGCCAGAGGCCAAGGTGGCGATGGCTGCTGCACGGGACGCGAAAGGTCCGCGCTCTGAGCGCGAGGCCAGCCATATCGCGGCGTTTGACCTGCTGCTGTCAGGCAAGACCGCACAGGCTTACCCAGCCATCCGCGCTCACGTGGACAATCATCCGCGTGATGCGCTGCTGGCGCAGACCTGTTCTTCGGTGTTCGGGCTGATCGGTTTTTCCGGCAAGCCGGGGCGCGAGGCGGAAACGCTGGCTTACATGGCCAAGCTGCTGCCGCATTACGGCGAGGATTGGTGGTGCCTAAGCCAGTATGCGTTTGCGCTCTGCGAAACCGGCAATCTTGACGCGGCGGATCATTACATCGAACGGTCACTTGCGCTGAACCCACGCAACGCGAATGGTGCGCATGTGCGCAGCCACATTTACTATGAAACCGGCGATATCGACCTTGGGGTGTCGTACCTCACTGAATGGCTCGAACCCTATGACCGGGCGGGATATCTGCATGGTCACCTGTCGTGGCACGCCGCCCTTTGGGCACTGGAACAGGGCGACACGCAAACGATGTGGCACCGGCTTGAGACCGACATTCGGCCAGATGTGTCGCAGAGCATGCCGATCAATGTGCTGACCGATGCGGCGTCCTTGCTGTTTCGTGCGGAGCTTGCCGGGGTTGAGGTGCCACAGGACCGTTGGCATGAAATCAGCGTCTACGCGCAGCGCTTTTTCCCAAAGACCGGGATCGGATTTATCGACATCCATGCCGCGCTCGCGCATGCCATGGCCGGGGATGGGGACGCGCTGATGCAGATCATCGCTGCGCCCAACCCAAGCACGGGCGATGTGGTGACACCTTTGGCAGAAGCGTTTCGCGCGCTGGCACAGCAGAACTGGGCCGAAGCGACGTCGTTGTTGATTGGCGCGATGGGCGATCATGCGCGCCTTGGTGGTAGTCGCGCCCAGCGCGATCTACTGGAATTCGCCCTGCTGGCCGCGTTGCTGAAACAGGGCAAGGACGGGGAAGCCAAGCACCTGCTTGCCCTGCGTCGGCCTGCATTGGTTGGCACACAATCTGTGCATGGGTTGTCTGTTCACTGACGCTTAGGCAACCGCGATCAGATGTCGGAAAAGAGGTTGTCGTTCTCCACGAGGTCGATGCGATCTTCGCTGACCGTGCCCTCATTGATATCACGGGTTTCGACACGGCCATCGCTGTAACCGATGATGACCTTGTCGCAGAGATCGACAAACAGTCCGTTCTCGACAACGCCAGGCATCTGGTTCAGCGCCATCGCCAGTTGTCGCGCATTGCCGATCCGGCTGAGGTGCAGATCGAGGATGTGGTTGCCCTCATCCGTGAGAAAGGGCTTGCCCGCGTTCATGCGTAGGGTGATCCGGCGACCCATCACATCAGCCGCGACCAGCAGTTCTTCCACCAGCATCTGGGTTGTGGTCCAGCCAAACGGGATCACCTCAATCGGCAATGGGAACGCACCAAGCGTGCCCACTTCCTTGGCGGCATCGGCAATGACAACGACTTCTTCGCTGGCTGCCGCCACGATCTTTTCATGCAGCAGCGCACCGCCGCCGCCCTTGATCAGGTTAAGATCGCGGTCGAATTCGTCTGCGCCGTCGATGGTGATGTTGAGCGTGCCCGCCTCGTCCAGCGTGATCACTTCAATCCCGACTTGACGTGCCAGCTGTGCAGTGCGGGCCGAGGTCGGCACGCCCTTGATCCGCAGACCTTCGTCGCGGACCCGGTCACCCAGATGACGAACAAGCCAAGCCGCTGTCGAACCGGTGCCCAGACCGACGCGCATACCGTCCTCGACCATGTCCGCCGCGCGTTTTGCAGCGACGAATTTGGCCTTGTCGATGGGCGACAACTCTCCGGGCATGGGCGGCTCCTTGGGCAGGTTTGTGCACCTTACAGGTTTGTCCACCTTATAGGACGTCACATCGCGCGGGGCGAGACCGAATTCTTCGAATCCGTCGCGTGACATTGTCCTGTGCCCGTGTCTTGCGATCCACAAGACCTGTGCAGCCTACCCCTCGCGGTCGGGGGTATTGGTCGACGGAACCGGCGGTAAGGGCAGTGTGTCCACGGCAGGCACCGATGGAAACATCACCGGATAGGCCATCGCCGCGCGCGGCACAAAGGCCCAAGCGATGATGGTAAGCAAAGCGGCAAACCACGCAAGTCGGTTCAGATAGGTTGTCATCAGCATCCCTTTCGCATCATGTCTGCCGATCCCTTGCAGCATATGTGCCAACACTCTGGCCAACATCGGTAAAGACAGGGTTAAGCACATCGCTTTTTCGCTGCCACGCGCCGCTTTCGCATCCTCGACGCGACACGCTTCGCGCTACACCCGCGACATGAGCTACGTGTTGCACTACGCCCCTGACAACGCCTCGCTGGTCGTGCGACTGGTGCTGGAAGAAATGCGCCTGCCTTACCGCACGGCGCTGGTGGATCGCAGCCGATCGGCACAGCACGGGGCCACGTACAAACGCATGAACCCGGTGGGCCGTATCCCCGCTTTGGAAACGCCCCATGGTCCGGTTTTTGAAACAGCTGCGATCTGCCTTTGGCTGGCCGATCGTCACCGGGAAGTCGTTACCCTGTCGCCTGATCTGTCCGATCCAGCGCGCGGACCGTTTCTCAGCTGGGTGTTCTACCTGTCAAACACCGTGCATGCCGAGATGCGCACATTGTTCTACCCGGCGCTGATCGCTGGACCCGACCCAAGGCAACAGGCCGTGGCACGCCAGCAGGTGCAGACGTCGCTGGCCACGCATTTCGACCTGTTGAACAGTCAATACGCCCCGGCGAACAAAGCGCTGACCATCTGCGACCTTTACCTTGCGGTCTTGCTGCGTTGGCCTGCGCTTTATCCGGTCGACGCGGATCGAAGCTGGTTCGACGTGTCACTCTGGCCCAACTTGCATGCCCTTGCTCAACGGATCGAGGCGCGCGACAGTGTGCGGGCTGCGGCCACGGCCGAAGGGTTGGGGCCATCCCCTTTTTCCAATCCGCAACCAGCAACGCCACCTGAAGGGAGCGCGCTTTAACCATGTTTCTGTCTGTCTTCGACATGTTCAAGGTCGGGATCGGCCCGTCCTCGTCCCACACGATGGGTCCGATGGTCGCCGCTGCGCGGTTTCTTGACCGGTTGCGCAAAGCACCGTTTTCCGTGGCGGGCGTCAAAGCGTCCCTGCATGGCTCGCTGGCCTTTACCGGGGTCGGACATGCAACCGACCGCGCCACCATTCTTGGCCTCGCCGGGTTTGTTCCCGAAAGCTACGACCGTGACAAGGCGGATGCTACACTGGCCCAAATCAAGGAAACCAAGACCGTCACACCGGACGGGTTGCCCGCACTGCGGTTCGACCCCGAAACCGATCTGAATTTCGATTTTGGCCCCAATCTGCCCGGCCACGCCAATGGCATGATCCTGAGCGCGACTGACCCGCAAGGTGACGTGATCCTGCAAGAGACCTACTATTCCATCGGCGGCGGGTTCGTGATGACCCAGGCTGAACTGGACGCAGGCAAAGATACGGACGACGGAACGCCTGTGTCCTACCCGTTCAAATCCGCAGCCGAGATGCTGGAGATGGCCGCCATCTCTGGTCTTAGCATCGCAGAGATGAAACGCGCCAATGAACTGGCCCGCAGGTCCGTCACCGATCTTGATGCTGGCATGCGCCGACTTTGGCAGGTGATGAACGATTGCATCGACCGCGGTCTTGAGAATGACGGCATCCTGCCCGGCGGGCTGAACGTCAAACGCCGCGCCAAGGGCATCCACGAGAAACTGCTTGCCGAACGCGGCATGAACCTGACGGCGCCGCACACGATCAACGACTGGATGAGCGTCTACGCCATGGCGGTGAACGAGGAAAACGCAGCCGGGGGTCAGGTTGTGACCGCACCGACCAATGGGGCCGCCGGGGTGGTGCCCGCCACGATCCGCTACTACCTCGACCATGTGCCGGGCGCGACATCCAGCCGTGTGCCCGAGTTTCTGCTGACCGCCGCCGCTATTGGGGGACTGGTCAAATTCAATGCGTCGATCAGCGGTGCCGAAGCCGGGTGTCAGGCCGAAGTGGGCAGCGCCAGCGCAATGGCCGCCGCAGGGCTCTGCGCTGTGCTGGGCGGCACGCCCATGCAGATCGAAAACGCCGCCGAGATTGCGCTGGAACATCACCTCGGGATGACCTGCGATCCGGTCAAGGGGCTGGTGCAGGTGCCCTGCATCGAACGCAACGGGTTGGGGGCGATCAAGGCGGTCAGCGCGGCCAGCCTCGCCTTGCGTGGCGACGGCACCCATTTCGTCCCGCTTGATTCGGCGATTGAGACCATGCGCCAGACCGGTGCGGACATGCATGAGAAGTACAAGGAAACCTCGTTGGGTGGGTTGGCGGTCAACATTCCAAACTGCTAAACCATGCAGAATTCCCTGAAAACGGGCGCGTTCCAGCTGTGATTTACCCAGTCAAAGGAGAGCGTTGACAGGTCAACTCAACCAAGGGTAGCGTTCGGCATGACACAAGACCGCCCCACCCTTGGAATCGCGCTCATGCTGGGTTTCTGCGTTGTCGCCCCGATGGGGGACGCGATAGCAAAGATCCTGTCGAACAAAGTGGCGCTTGGACAGTTGCTTCTCGTCCGCTTCGGCGTTCAGGCTGTGGTGCTTATCCCGATCATTGCCGTGACGGGCCGCGTCTGGCGGATGTCGCAGCGGGTGCTTGTCCTGACCGTTCTGCGTACACTGATGCATATCGTTGGGATCGGCATGATGGTGTCTGCGCTCTATTACCTGCCGCTGGCCGATGCCATCGCCATCGCCTTCGTGATGCCGTTCATGATGCTTCTGCTGGGGCACTATGTTCTGGGAGAAGAGGTCGGGATGCGCCGCATGATTGCCTGTGCGGTCGGATTTCTGGGCACCCTTCTGGTCATTCAGCCCTCGTTCCAAGAGGTGGGTTGGCCCGCGCTGTTGCCGATGGGGGTTGCGGTCAACTTTGCCCTGTTCATGCTGGTCACTCGCAAGATCGCCAAGGAGACCGATCCCATCGGTCTGCAGGCCGTGTCCGGTGTGATCGCACTTGCTCTGATGGCGCCGATCCTGTTTCTGGTTCCCGACACGGTCGCACCGATCCTTGCATGGGACAGTCTTTTGCCCTCCAGCACATGGACGCTTCTGGTGGCCATTGGTCTATCCGGCACGCTTGCGCATCTGCTCATGACATGGTCGCTGCGCTATGCACCGTCCACCACCTTGGCGCCGATGCAGTATCTTGAGATCCCCATCGCAACCATCATCGGCTTTGCGGTGTTCGGCGATTTGCCCAACACGATGGCATCGGTGGGCATTCTGATCGTGATGGCCTCGGGACTGTATATCGTGTTCAGAGAGCAGGCCATGAGCCGCCAGCCTGAACCAGTGCCTGTTGCAGAACGGACCGTTCAGACACCGGCAGAATGATCAGCAATCCCGGCGACTGCACGGTCAGTGTGACATGGCCATCTGCCCGGTTCGATGTCCCGACGCGCCCACCCGGTGACAGCTCTAACCCGTCAATCGGCCACTTCAGGCCAGTGGAGGCACCCATCACGGGTCGCATAGGATAAAGCGACACACGGGTGCCTGCAGGCAGCGGCAGGTCAATGCGGGCGGGCAGATGCGCCACCACATCCTGTTCGCCGATCAGGACAATCGCCCGGTCCGGATAGCGCGCCATGACCGTCATGGCGGCCAGCAGGTGATCGACCTGCCCCCCAAGGAACCCGATGCCCAGCACAAGAGGCGCTGCGATGAACCGGATCGCCTTGTCGAAATCTGTGCTGTCCTGCTCTGTGATAAGATGTACCGCCTCTGGCGGGATCGCGGCACGCGTGGCGGCAGACACCGAATCAAGGTCCCCGATCAACGCATCCGGAAGCCGCCCGACTTTGCGCAGCCAGTCTGCCCCGCTGTCGGCAGCGACCACCGTCTTCACCTCGTCCAATACAGACATAAGCTGCGCATTGTCGCCATGCGCGCCACCGACAAGCAGGACTGGTTCCTGCGAGAAAACAATTGGATCGTTCATGGCTGATTAATGACGAAAGGCGAAACAGATCACAATCAGGACATGAAATGATACCGTAACGGGCACAGATTCGATGCGCTTTAGTCTTGGTAAACATGTTAGCAAGACCATCGCAGAAGTTTGGAAAGCGGGTGATATTATGGTGAGTTCAAACAAGATACTCACGGTATCCTACGGGACTTTTTCATGTACGCTCGAAGGATTCGACAACTCCTTCGACACGATGAAGGCGATTGCGGAGTATTTCCGCGATCTTGCCCAGAATGACCGATATTTTGGTGCCGAACCACCAACACCGGATGCAGAAATGCTGGCCCGGATCGCAGAGCGTGAGATCGCGCGCCGTGTCGAAGCCCGCTTTGAGAAAGGTAATCTGGTTCTGCGTGCCTCTGAAGACGCCGAGACGCCGCATGGGGATGTCGCGCCGGAACAATCGAGGGACGCAGCCAAAGAGGACGCGACAGCTGGAGTGGCTGCCACTGCACTGGCTGTCGCGGCCCAATCGGCAGAAGCCGACGCCGCGATTGCAGACCCGTATGAGGTTTCAGAGATCGCGCCCACTGATGTTGACCTGTCCGACATCGATCTGTCCGATCTTGACCTGTCCGACACGGCAGAGGGTCAGCCCGACACGTCAGAGGATGTCGCCGAAGACGCGCTTGAGGACGTGTCAGAGGATGTGGTCACCGATTTCACGGACCTGTCGATCGAAATCGAGGAAGACGACGCATTCAGCGCCGATGACATCCTTGATGCCGACGAAACCACGGGTGCAGAGACAAGCATCGAAGACCTGATCGCCGAACAAGGCGAAAAGGCCGAGCGTCGCGCCGAAGCCGACGCGTACGCAGCGCAAGAGGCCACAGAGACGCCGGTCGTAACCGACAGCGTGGCCGAAAAGCTGCAACGCATCCGCGCCGTCGTTGCCTCAAAGGCGCAAGCGACCCCGGAATACATTGAAGACGAACACGCCATGTCCGGGCCGGATGGCGACGGCATCGAAGAAAACGATGCTATCGACCCCACCGAGGTCTCGGCACTGGACGACAACCTCTTCACCGACACCATTGCGGCGGTTGTCTCTGACCAGCTCGACATGGAGGCGGAAGACGAAGAAGATGGCCTTCTGCCCGAGATGTCGGATGACGACGAAAATGATTTCGAGGACGTGATCGCCCCGGTCGCCCATGACACGCCAAGCGAACTCGAGATCCTTCGCGCCAAGATCGCGGCACTTGAAGCCGCAGCCGCAGCGCAGTCAGAGGCCCCCACGGAACACAAACCCGTCGAAACCGCAGACGACCTCGATCCGGTGATGAGCCTCGAGGATGAAGACGGTCTTGGCGACGACGAAGACGACGCCCTTTTCCGCACCGAGGAAGACGAGAACGACACGCTCACCTTCGACGACGAAGATGAGGACGACGATGATGACAACGCTCCGCTGGTGCTTGAAGACGCCGTGGCCGCTGTTGACGATACCGACGACCAAGACGACGCACCCAAGCCGTTCGTTGCGCATGTCGCCAAGGCCAAGCGGGCCGATGTCGAAGCCGCGCTTGCTGCGGGCCGTCTGGAAGAATACGACGACGAAGACGAAGACGAGGATGACGACGCCCCGATCGCGGCGGTCCGGCCCATCCCCGGCCTCGAAGACAGTTCTCTGACCCCCGAGCAAGAGGCAGAGCTGGCCCGTGAGCTGGCCGACCTGCATGCCGAAATCGACGAAGACGAAGATTGGGATTTCGACGATGATGACGACGACGATGACACCCAGTTCCTGACGGAAGCCGAGGAAGAATCCGCAAGCGCCAATATCCGCAAGGCCGTCAAGCTGACCAGCCCGGCGCGCGCGATGCTGACAGACACCTCGATCGAGGAAGACGCCGGATCTGTCGAACGCTTGGTCGACAAGACCGACACCGAGATGGAAGAGCCCGAAGGCAACCGCCGCCGCAGTGCGATTGCGCATTTGCGCGCCGCCGTCGTCGCGACAAAGGCAGACCGCATTCTGGGCTTTGGCAAAAAGACCGTCGACGAAGAAGAACCCTATCGCGAAGACTTGGCCGATGCGGTGCGTCCGCGCCGTCCCAAGGTCACCGAAACGCGCTCTGCCCGCCCGGCACCTGTGCGCCCTGCGCCGCTCAAACTGGTTGCGGAACAGCGGATCGACGTCGAGGCCGAAACAGACGCAGCCCCCATCCGCCCCCGCCGCGTGATGCGCAATGTCGAACCGGTCGAGGCTGCGGACATGGGGGCAGGTACTGACGAGGGATTTGCCGAATTCGCCGAAAATCAAGGCGCGCACACACTGCCCGAACTGCTCGAAGCGGCAGCTGCGTATATGTCCTTTGTCGAAGGCCGCGACCAGTTCTCGCGTCCGCAACTGATGACCAAACTGCTTCAGGCAGAAGGCGAAGCCAGCTCGCGCGAAGAACGTCTGCGCAGCTTTGGTCAGCTTCTACGTGACGGCAAGATCGAGAAAAAAGGCGGGGGCCGGTTTGCCGCCTCCGACAGCATCGGCTTCAAGCCCGATGCGCGTGCCGCCGGCTGATCCAGATCACACCACAGATGAAAAAGGTCGGACAGTCACGTCCGGCCTTTTTTCATTGCGGCACCTAAAATACCTAGTCCTTGGCGTCGGGATCAGGCTGGCCAATCCCTTTGAACACGAACTTGAACGGCACCGCCCAGAGGATTCCCAGCACGACATAGACCAGAAGCTCCACAAGGAAGGACGGCCGTTCCAGCAAGTTGAGCACCGTCACACAGGCGATCACATAGGCGGGCATTCCTACCAGCAGGATCACCAGCGCCCACCGTTTCCGGGCCTTGTAGCTCAGCGCCATCCGCGCCTCCTTTCGATCAATCCGCGAACGGATCGGTCACGAGGATCGTGTCCTCCCGTTCGGGTGAGGTGGAAAGTAGGGCGACCGGGCACTCGATCAATTCCTCAATCCGGCGCACATACTTGATCGCCTCGGCGGGCAGATCGACCCAGGACCGGGCCCCTTCTGTTGAATCCGACCAACCGGGCATTTCTTCGTAGATCGGCGTACAACGCGCCTGCTCTTCCGCTGCCGTGGGAAGGTAGTCGTAACGCTGGCCGTCCAGTTCATAGCCGACGCAGATCTTCAGCGTTTCGAACCCGTCGAGCACGTCCAACTTGGTCAGGGAAATGCCGTTCACGCCACTGGTCGCACAGGTCTGGCGTACAAGGCAGGCATCAAACCAACCGCAACGCCGCTTGCGCCCAGTGGTGGTTCCGAACTCGTGCCCGCGTTCGCCAAGGCGCTGCCCGTCTTCATCTTCCAACTCGGTCGGGAACGGGCCCTCGCCCACGCGGGTCGTGTAAGCTTTGACGATGCCCAGCACGTAATCAATTGCGCCCGGGCCAAGGCCAACGCCCGTGGCCGCCTGTCCGGCGATGACGTTGGACGACGTCACAAACGGGTAGGTGCCGAAGTCGATGTCGAGAAGCGCACCCTGCGCGCCTTCGAACAATATCCGCTTGCCCGCCTTGCGCTTTTCGTTGAGCACCTTCCAAACGGGGGCGGCAAACGGCAGGATGTGATCCGCGATCTCGATCAGTTGCGCCAGCAGCGCATCGCGGTCCACCGGTTCGAATCCCAGACCCTTGCGCAACGGATCATGGTGCTGCAATGCCCGGTCCACCCGCGCCTCCAACGTCGCACGGTCGGCAAGATCAGCCACCCGCACAGAGCGACGGCCCACCTTGTCTTCATAGGCCGGGCCAATACCGCGCCCGGTGGTGCCGATCTTGGTGCCTTTGCTGGCGGCTTCTTCGCGCGCCCGGTCCAATTCGCCGTGAATTGGCAGGATCAGTGGCGTGTTTTCGGCAATCATCAGCGTCTCGGGCGTGATCTCCACCCCCTGAGCACGGATCGTCGCGATCTCTTTCATCAGGTGCCACGGGTCCAACACGACACCGTTGCCGATCACCGAAAGCTTGCCCCCGCGCACCACGCCTGACGGCAGCGCGTGCAGCTTGTAGACCTTCCCGTCGATCACCAGCGTGTGACCGGCATTGTGCCCCCCTTGGAAACGGCAGATCACATCCGCCCGCTCCGAGAGCCAATCCACGATCTTACCTTTGCCCTCGTCGCCCCACTGGGCACCCACGACCACCACATTCGCCATGTCTTTAGACCTTTGCTGGAATTCCATCCGTCAAACCCGCGCCCGTATAGTGCGCAATCTTGGCGGGGGGAACCGGTTTTCCGATCCGGTTGCGTGACTTTTCATCTTGCACCGGCGCAAGCCCCTCAATTCTGCCCGATTGACACAGGCACATCACCGTCTGACACAGCCCTCTGGACAGCCCGCACCGCTTCGGGCCATCAATCGTCACCGTGTTGACGAAAGGCTGAAGATGATGGGATTCCTGCTGCGCTGGCTCTTTGCCTTCGTCCTTGTCGCGGTCACCTACAATCCGACGGATTACAATTTCGTCAGATGGGCCGCGACCGAGGGGCAAAACCAGCTTTCGGTGACGGTACTGGCGGGGCTCGTGCTGTTGGTGGGATATATCATCTATCTTCGCGCCACACTTCGATCCATTGGGGCGTTTGGCATGCTGCTGATCCTCGCGCTTGTGGGGGCGCTCTTGTGGGTCGCCTATGATTTCGGCCTGCTCGACCTGCAAAACCGGGCGCTGACCATGTGGATCGGGATTTTCGCGCTGTCACTGGTTCTGGGCATCGGACTGAGTTGGTCCATCGTCCGCCGCAAATTGTCGGGACAGGCGGATGTGGACGACGTTGAGGAGTAATCCTGCGCCGTTCTTCTTGTCTTTCCGACTACGCTGAAACACCGCTGACCAAAGACACGCGATCCGATCAGTCATCACGGGTTGCACCATGCCGAACTTGGCCTTAGATACCCCCCATTCACGAAGAGATCCGGGACAGCCATGGAAAACGTCGTTCTCATCATCCACCTCCTTCTTGCGCTCGCGCTGATCGGCGTTGTGCTGCTGCAGCGCTCTGATGGCGGTGGGCTTGGCGCCATGGGCGGCGGTGGCGGTGGCGCGGTCAGCACGCGCAGCGCAGCCACGGGCCTTGGCAAACTGACATGGATCCTCGCTATCGCGTTTATCTGCACCTCGCTGACCCTGACCGTGATCGCGGCGCAGAATGCATCCGGCAGCTCTATCATGGATCGCCTGACCACAGGCGGCGACACGTCCGAGGAAACCACCACAGACGGTCTTGACGCGGATGGCCTTCTGCCGCCGCCGTCATCCATTGACCCGAACGCTCCGCTTCTGCCGCGCGCCGACTGATCCGGCACCGGCCCCGAACCAACGCGCGGCTCAAACCGGCCGCGCGTTTTTCTTTGCGCCACAGACCCACCATCCCTTGAGGCGCAGCAATCTGACGTAACATCATCTTGGGGTTCGGCCTTGCGTTTTGCCGCCGAATCCTCTACCGGTCAAATCCCGTGATGCTGTGCACCGAAGGCTGCGCAGATTGCATGATTTGCAGCTCTTCGCGGGAGGTTTCCACACATGGCACGCTTTATCTTCATCACCGGCGGCGTGGTGTCCTCCCTCGGCAAAGGCCTTGCCTCTGCCGCCCTAGGCGCGCTCCTGCAAGCGCGTGGCTTTTCGGTGCGCCTGCGCAAGCTTGACCCATACCTGAACGTCGATCCCGGCACGATGTCACCGTTTGAACATGGCGAGGTGTTCGTGACCGACGATGGCGCGGAAACCGACCTTGATCTGGGCCATTACGAACGCTTCACCGGGGTGCCCGCGCGCAAGACCGACTCCATCTCGTCGGGGCGCATCTACACCAACGTGCTCGAGAAGGAACGCCGCGGCGACTACCTTGGCAAAACGATTCAGGTGATCCCGCATGTCACCAATGAAATCAAAGACTTCATCTCGATTGGCGAGGATGAGGTGGATTTCATGCTCTGCGAGATCGGCGGAACGGTGGGCGATATCGAAGGCTTGCCGTTCTTTGAGGCGATCCGCCAGTTCAGCCAGGATAAACCGCGCGGCCAGTGTATCTTCATGCACCTCACACTGCTGCCCTACATCAAGGCGTCGGGCGAGCTGAAGACCAAGCCGACGCAGCACTCGGTCAAGGAACTTCGCTCTATCGGCCTGGCCCCCGACATCCTCGTCTGCCGCTCCGAAGGGCCGATCCCGGCCAAGGAACGCGAGAAGCTGGCACTGTTCTGCAACGTGCGCCCCGATAGCGTGATTGCGGCGCAAGACCTCAAGTCGATCTACGAGGCCCCCCTCGCCTATCACCGCGAAGGGCTGGATCAGGCGGTACTGGACGCGTTCCAGATCACGCCTGCCCCCAAGCCCAACCTTGAAAAATGGGAAGACGTCGCCGACCGGATCTACAACCCAGAGGGCGAAGTGAAGGTCGCCATCGTGGGCAAGTACATCCAGCTTGAAGATGCCTACAAATCCATTGCCGAGGCGCTCACCCACGGCGGCATGGCCAACCGGGTCAAGGTCAACGTCGAATGGGTCGATGCCGAGATCTTCGAGCGCGAAGACCCCGCGCCGCATCTTGAAGGCTTCCACGCGATCCTCGTGCCCGGCGGCTTTGGCGAACGCGGCACCGAAGGCAAGATCAAGGCGGCGCAGTTCGCCCGCGAACACAAGGTCCCCTATCTGGGCATCTGCCTTGGCATGCAGATGGCGGTGATCGAAGCCGCCCGCAATGTCGCCAAGCTGCCTGATGCCGGGTCCGAGGAGTTTGACCACGAGGCCGGGAAAAAGCGTTTCACGCCCGTGGTGTACCACCTCAAGGAATGGGTGCAGGGCAACCAGACCGTCAACCGCAGCGTGGCCGACGACAAGGGCGGCACCATGCGCCTTGGCGCCTATGACGCGGTGCTGACCGAAGGGTCCAAGGTGGCCGAGGTTTACAGCTCCACCACCATCACCGAACGCCACCGCCACCGTTACGAGGTCGACATCAAGTACCGTGAGGCCTTGGAAAAGGGCGGGCTGTGCTTTTCCGGCATGAGCCCCGACGGCCGCCTGCCCGAGATCGTCGAATGGCCCGACCACCCGTGGTTCATCGGCGTCCAGTTCCACCCGGAATTGAAGTCAAAACCGTTTGACCCGCATCCGCTGTTCAAGGATTTTGTCCGGGCGGCGAAGGATGTGTCGCGGTTGGTTTGAAATCATTGGTTGCACACACCACCCTGGGATGTAGAGTTTCCGCTGACAAAACCTAGGAGAGAAAGCAGCATGGAAGACTCCACCGCGCGGCTGATCGCAGAAGCCAAAGCTGACAAAGCGCAAGCAGAATTGCTTAAAGAAAGCTTTAAAGAAAGCACCGGTCTTACCTGGCTTTGGTCTTTATTGTTCGGACCAATTTACTTTTGGGTTCATGGCTTCATTGCATTGGGCTTCGTTCAATTAATTGTTTCGATAGTGACGTACTGAGTTGGAATTCTCGCTGCACCATTTCTTGCCTACTATGCTTGGAACGCTCGGGCAAAGAAGAAAGCTGAGAACGCGATCGCTGTCAGCAAGTTGCGTAATTAGCGATCCATTGGGAAGCGTAGAAAGCGTGCTCGCACGCATCATCCGAAACACAACGCACGCACGCCAGACCGCGGGATGGCTCTCCTCCTGTCGAACGAAGGCGCTTTATCCCGGCCAAATCCGCGCGCAGAGTGAACGCAGCTCCCAGCCCTGCCAAATCACCAGCCCGGGGGGCGGGTCGTGCCGGAGGCACGCCTCTGGCGTGACCGATGGCGCGGCACCTGCGGTGCTATTCGCGCTAAGCGCATAGCTCAACGGTCTGTAGGGTGCGTGCTCGCACGCACCGCCAAACCGTCGAATACGCCCGCGCTCAAAAACCTGATCCTGCGCGATCATCCCTATGACGAACCCGCACTTTGGGCGGTCGAGATGACGGATGGCGCAGAGAGTTTCCTGAACTGGATTGACACCACCGCCACCGGCTGACCATCGTCAGGCCAGCATCTCGCGCGCGGCGTCAGTGATCTGCAATACATCCTGCGCAATCAGCCGCTCCACCGTGGGACCCTGCGCATCGCAATAGTCCGCGAGGTTCAGATCGCCCTCCTGCGCAAGGCGCGACACCCGAAGACGTGTCTCGTCATGCGCCACGCGGTTTTCGGACAGCAGCTTTTGTTCGCGCGCCACTACACCGCCCGCCAGTTTGTAATGCCGCAAGACGGCGGAAAAATCGGTACAGACAACGCCGGTCGTCACATGCGGATGCGGCTGCGGCACCACCCCATCCCCCATGCGGAAAAGCGCGTGTTTGGTCAGACAGCACGGCTCGCCAAAAGCTGCGCGGCGCAACCCGCCATAGAGCACGGGGATGTTTGGATTGGTGACGCGGTTCTGGTCCAGAAACCACGCCCAGCCGAGATCCGAGCCGTGATAGGAAAACCGCTCCAGATCCGCTGTGTTGTATCGGTCAAAGCTGTGCGCCGCCTCGGCATAGGGCATCGCCCCGGCCACCGAGATCGGGCCATCGAACGCCATGTCGAGCATCTGCGCCACCAGCGCGGTATGCCCCCGCGCGGCCATGCGCCGTGCAAGCTCGGGCAAGGGAACGCGGTCGGCATTCGGATAGTCGAGCAATTCGTCCGGGTCGATGGCAAGACGCCACCCGCCTTCAAGGACCATGGTGTTCGCCTGAAACCGGATTTCGCGCTCGTGCTCGCGGAAATCCGCATCACAGGTCACGATGGTGATGTCCGGCCAACGCCGCGCAATGTCGATGGATCCGTCGGTCGATCCATTGTCGACATAGACGATATGCGACACCCCCAGCTTGCGGTGATGGGCAATGTGATGGTCAAGGAAATAGGCAACATCGCGGCCCACAAGAACCAGCGCCACTTCGTGCTCTGCGAGCTTGGTCAGGTGCGGGCCATGCACGACCTGCATCCCCGTGCGCACCCGCTGTGCTGCGCGGCGCATGTAAAGGCGACCTCTCAGGTTTTGCCACGCGCGCTGTGCGGGGCCCAAAATGCCCATGTCCCGGTCTCCCTGTGGCCCCTATGCCGGCCCACTCTGCGCGATGGCGTCACGGGATCAAGTCCAAACATGCCCATCGCGACCACTATCGCAGCACCGCGAACTGGCCTATCACGGCGTCATGCTGTCCTATCAACATCTCTATCACGCAGGCAATGCGGCCGATGTCCACAAACACGCAGCCCTTGCGCTGGCGCTGGACCACATGGTGCAAAAGCCCAAACCGCTCAGCTATATCGAAACCCATGCCGGGCGCGGGCGCTATGATCTGAGCGCGCCCGAAGCGGTCAAAACCGGCGAGGCGGCGCAAGGCATCGCGCGGCTGCGCGACGGGTTTGCCAAAGATCATCCCTATCTCAAAGCTCTTAAGGCCCAACCAGACGGCCTTTACCCAGGGTCGCCCGCCATCGCGCAGGCCCTGCTGCGCCCCGAGGACAGTCTGCATCTGGCGGAACTGCACCCGCAGGAACACGCAGCGCTGCGCGAGGCCTTGCGCGCGCCCAACACGCATATCTACCAGCAAGACGGTCTGGCACTGGCGCAAAGCCTCTGCCCGCCCACGCCGCGCCGGGGGCTGATGCTGGTGGACCCCAGTTACGAGATCAAAGCAGATTACGCCCAGATCCCGAAATGGCTGGCGGCACTGATCCGCAAATGGAATGTCGGCGTGGTGATGATCTGGTACCCAATCCTGACCTCCGGTGCCCACCGCCCCATGTTGCGCGCCCTGCAAGCCGACCACCCCGAGGCGCTGACGCATGAGGTTCGCTTCCCTCCGGCCCGCGACGGACATCGCATGGTCGGTTCTGGCCTTTTCGTGGTGAACCCGCCCTTTGGGCTGGAGGCCGGACTGAAACCGCTTGCCGCCGCGTTCCGCCGTCTGACATGATCCGGCTTTGCGCAGCCCTTCTCTGTCTGCCCGGACTTGCATTTGCAGACGGGCTGTGGCCCGTGCCCTATGACGATCTCCTGCGCCAGCCGCACCGGACTGAACGGTTCGACGCGTTGCCCAGCGCGGCTGAGCCCGGCCACCGCATCGACCAGCACTGGCGCGCGCCGGGGCTGACCATCGGTGAACGGCTTGCAGGTCAAACCGCCCATGATACCGCCGGCTTCGATGTTCTGACAGGTGTCCCCGCGCAGCCGCTCCGCGCGATCCCCGGCACGCAGGGCCAGACCTTTGCCATCGCGCATCACATGGGCTTTGGATCAAACGCGCTGTTTCCCGTTGGCCCGAAAGGCGCAGACCTGCCCGAAGGCCGGGGTGAAGGCAGCGCAGCCCTTGTCTTCGACACACCGCAAACCGCCATCGGTCTGCGTCTGCACGCCGAATACCCTGACCCCCTTGGACAGCGCCCCGCACCCGGAACCGCTGTGCTGACCTTTCACGACGCGTCCGGCCAGATCACCCAGCTCACCCTCCCGCTGTCGCATGGCGTCCTGTCTTTCGGCTGGCGCAGCGACTTGGGGATCACCGGCCTGACCATCCAAAACAGCGATCCGGGCGGCATCGCAATCGACGATATCCTCTACGATGTGACGGCGCTGGCCGGATAACCACTGGATACCCCATTGGCGAAGCGCGCAGCGCGGCATATATCCTCGATATGTTTGCTGATTTCCTCAAGCGCCTCACTGCGCCCGACCCCGCCCCGCTGCCCGATGCCGATGCGCGTCTGGCCCTGACCGCCTTGCTTGTCCGCGTTGCCCGTACCGATGGCGATTACGACGAGAGCGAGAAAGCCCGCATCGACCGGATCGCTGGCTCGCGCTATGGCCTGTCCCCGTTCGAGGCGACCAAACTGCGCAGCGACGCCGAAGGACTTGAGGCTGAAGCCCCCGACACGGTGCGGTTCACCTCGGCGATCAAGGCGGCTGTGCCCTATGAAGACCGCATCGCTGTGATTGAAGCATTGTGGCAAGTGGTGCTGGCAGATGGCATCCGCGAGGCCGAGGAAGACGCGCTGCTGCGTCTTGTGGCCAAGCTACTGGGCGTCAATGATCGCGACAGCGCATTGGCCCGGCAACGCGTCGACACAGCATGACGATCGCCAGCCTGCCAATGTACTGGCGGGCCGAGAACGCGGACCTTTGGCGCGCCTTTTGGTCGGTGTTGCAGGATTGTGCGCAGGCCGAAGGGATCAAGCTGCCTGATCTCACACCGCCCGAAGACCTGCCCACCGACTGGTACACACATTGGCTGTCCCCCGATCTTGCGCTGTCGATGACCTGCGGCTTGCCGTTTCGCACCGCACTTGCGGGCAAGGTGCAGTATATCGGCACTCTGGATTTCGGCCTCGGAGGCCCGCCCGGTCATTATCATTCCCAGATCCTCACCCGCGCCGATCTGTCCAGCCCTCCGCAAAAGCTCGCCTTCAACAGCGCCGACAGCCAGTCAGGCTGGGCTGCGACCCAAGACATACCGAACCGTGCAGCCCTCACTTCGTATGTGGCAACCGGAGGTCATTCCGCCTCGCTTGCCGCCGTGGCAGAGGCGCGCGCTGATATCGCCTGCCTTGACGCGGTCACATGGCGCATCCTGCAAGAGGTCGATCCCAACGCGGTCAAGGTTTTGCCAGCAGGCACCACCCGGCCAACCCCCGGCCTGCCCTTGATCACGGCAAACGGCACCGACCCCACAGCCCTGCGTCGTGCACTGACCAGGGCAGTCGCCGCATACTCGCCCTCAGATCCCAACCGCATGGGCGGGCCCATGACTTTCTGCGTCCTGGACGTCCAAAACTACCTGAAACAGCCCATTCCTGCGCCACCCCCTGCCTGACGCAGGGTTATCGTGCAGGTTCCAACCGGTTCCGTCGCTTTCCGCATTGCATCGCGCCCAGTTTTGCAGTCATCCTGCGCTCCATCTTTGACCCAACCTGCCAGAGCGCTTTGTGACAGACACCCCAGTCCTGGAAATACGCAACCTGCACAAGCAGTATGGCAGCCTTGAAGTCATCAAGGGCGTCGACATCACTGCGCGTCGCGGCGACGTTGTCTCATTGATCGGATCATCGGGTTCAGGGAAATCCACCATCCTGCGCTGTGCCAACCTGCTTGAGGACAGCCAGCAGGGTGACATCCTGTTCAAGGGTGAAGGTGTCCATTGGAAAGGCACAGGTCTTGGTCGGCACCCTGCTGACGCAAAACAAGTACTGCGCATCCGCACGAATCTCAGCATGGTGTTCCAGCAGTTCAATCTCTGGTCCCACATGACGATCCTGCAAAACGTGATGGAAGCCCCCGTAACTGTGCTGGGCCGCGACAAGGCCGAAGCCGAAGACGCGGCACGCGGCTATCTCGACAAAGTGGGCATCGGCGACAAATGCGACGCCTACCCCGCGATGCTGTCGGGCGGCCAGCAACAACGCGCTGCCATAGCCCGCGCGCTCTGCATGGAGCCTGAGGCGCTTTTGTTCGATGAACCGACCTCGGCACTGGACCCGGAACTGGAACAGGAAGTCGTCAAAGTCATCAGGGATCTCGCCTCAGAAGGCCGAACGATGCTGATTGTCACCCATGACATGAAAATGGCCCGCGACGTGAGCAACCACGTCGTGTTCCTGCATCAAGGCCTGATCGAGGAAGAAGGTGCACCGGACAGCCTGTTCGGCGCACCGAAATCGGAACGGTTGCGGGGCTTCTTGTCCTCGACAATGGCCGATTAACAACAATAAGAACGGGAGAAATAGACATGAAATCCATCCTTCTCGGCACAGCCGCACTGGCCATCACGGCCTCTGTTGCGTTCGCCGGCAGCCACTCCGTTGTCCGCATGGGCACCGAAGGCGCCTACCCTCCGTACAACTTCATCAACGATGCCGGCGAAGTCGACGGGTTCGAGCGTGAACTCGGCGACGAGCTTTGCACCCGCGCTGAACTGACCTGTGAATGGGTTACCAACGAATGGGACAGCATCATTCCGAACCTTGTGTCGGGCAACTACGACGTGATCATCGCGGGCATGTCGATCACCGACGAACGCGACGAAGTGATCGACTTTACCCAGAACTACACCCAGCCTGATCCCTCCTCCTACCTCGCTCTTGACGGCGCGGACGTGGATTTTGACGGCGGCGTGATTGCGGCACAGGCCAACACCATTCAGGCGGCCTTCATTGCCTCCAGCGGTGCGACCCTTGTGGAATTCGCCACTCCGGACGAAACAGTCGCCGCCGTACGCAATGGCGAAGCCGATGCAGTTCTGGCGGACGACGCTTATCTGCGCCCCATCGCAGAAGAAAACGCCGACCTCGTTCTGCTCGAGCGGCAGGAACTCATCGGCGGCGGCGTGGGCATGGGCATCCGCGAATCCGATTCCGAGTTGAAAGACAAGTTCAACGCGGCCATCACTTCCATGAAGGACGATGGCACACTGAACGCGCTTCTCGCAAAGTGGGAAATCGGACCGGGCTTCTGATCCGACTGCGCGTGAAAAACCAAAAGGGGTCGCTGGTGCGGCCCCTTCTTGTTTCTGCCCAAGACTGATGCGTCACGACGGTTTTCCTGAAATCGCTCAAGACGTTACACCACACAGGAATTGTCAAGCACAGCAGGGACGTGCAAGACTGCTCCAACCCAAAGCCGATCAGGGGAACAGATGTTCAGTTTTTGTGTCGATCCCGCGTCGCTTGGCGACTTCGCATGGATGGCCTGCTACCTGACCACCGGGAAACACATGGCGATCTACACGTCGGTGTTCACCGTGCTGTTGCTTCTGGCGATCACCGCCCCAACAGCCTTGGCCTTTGGCTTTCTCGGAGCGTCCAGCGCCCGCTCGCATTTTGCACCGCTCAGCTGGTTCGGCAAAGCCTATATCGCGATCGTGCGCGGCGTACCGGACATCGCGTTCTTTCTGTTCTTCGTGATCGCTCTCGACCAGTTGTTCGAATGGATACGCCACGAAATCAAATGCCCCGATTGGGAAGCCGACATCTGGCAGGGCAACGACTTTGTCGTCTGTGACATCGCCAAGCTCCCTTTGGGCAACTCCCCGCAATGGGTGCACGAAACCTATGGGTTCCTGCTGGCCGTCCTGACATTTGCCATCGTGTTCGGTGCGTTTGCCGCCAACGTGCTGTACGGCGCGATGCGGGCCGTGCCGCACAACCAGCTTGAAACAGCCGAGTCCTATGGCATGACGCGCCGTCAGGTGTTCTGGCGCATCCTCGTGCCGCAAATGTGGGTGTTTGCCCTGCCCGGCCTGTCCAACCTCTGGATGGTTCTGATCAAGGCGACACCGCTCCTGTTCCTGCTGGGCGTCGAAGACATCGTCTACTGGGCGCGCGAATTGGGCGGCGCCAAGACCGCGCGGTTTACCGACTATCCGCACGGGGATTGGCGCATGTGGTACTTCTTTGGATTGCTGGTGTTTTACCTGCTGTTCACCCGTGTCTCGGAAATCGTACTCGACAAGGTCATGCAAAAGTTGACGCACGGCCAAGCCACCTTGGGCGGCGAAGCGCAGAGGAAAGCGGCATGAGTTGCTGGGAAACCATCGCCGATTACGGCCTGCGCTCCATCGGGATTGGCGAACGCGTGCTGCCCCGCGAAGGCTACACCCTATGTCAGCAATTCACCCTGATCGGCTCGGGGATGATCTGGAACATCTATTTCGGCGTGCTGGCGCTGTGTTCAGGCTTCTTTCTTGCCACCGCCGTGGCCTTGGGCAAGGCGTCAAAGAACCCGGTCCTGCAAAAGGCCAGCACGTGGTTTATCTTTCTCTTCCGGGGATCACCGCTCTTTATCCAGTTCTTCTTTGCCTATTTCCTGTTCCTGTCTCTCAAGCCGCTCTCACCGATCTTCGATCCGTTCACCTCGGCTTGGCTGGGGGCATTGATCGTGCTGTTCCTGAACACCGCCGCCTATTCCGGCGAGATTTTCTACGGCGCGCTGCAATCGGTCCCGCGCGGCGACATGGAGGCCGCCGATGCCTATGGCATGTCAGGATGGTCGCGCTTCAAACGGGTGACATGGCCTACCATGCTGCGTCTTGCATGGCCTGCCTACACAAACGAGGCGATCTTTCTCTTCCACGCCACCACACTGGTTTACTTCTCAGGGTTCCCGGCATGGCAGCAACGCGGCGACGCGCTCTACTACGCCAGTTTCTTTGCCGACAAGACCTTTAACCCGTTCATTCCTTACCCGATCCTTGCCTTCTATTTCATCCTCCTGACCCTGTGCATCATCAGCCTGTTCGGTTTGATCAATCGCCGCCTCAACCGGCATCTGCCGCAAGAGTCCCGCGCCAAGATGAAGCTTAAACTCAACATCATTCGCTGAATTTCGCTTGCTAAGTCGGGGTCACACCGCCTATTTCTAAATTTGATCAAATTATTGAAAACGGCACTTAAATGGACTCCCATATTCGAAACTGGCTCCGCAAGAACCCGCAGGTCCGCACGATCCGGGTTGCGGCATCGGACCTCAACGGTCAGGCCCGCGGCAAACGTGTGCCGGCGCGCTTTGCCGATAAGGTGCTTGATGGCGGCACGCGGTTTCCGCTCTCGGTTCTGAACCTCGACATCTGGGGCGAAGACATCGACGACAGCCCGCTGGTGTTCGAAGCGGGCGATGCCGACGGGCTGCTCTGGCCCACCGATCGTGGCTTTGTCCCGATGCCGTGGCTCGAAGCCCCCAGCGCCCTGCTGCCGCTTTGGATGTTCCGCGAAACAGGCGAGCCCTACGAAGGCGATCCGCGCCACGCGCTCAACACAGTGGTGAAGCGCTACAAGGCACGCGGCCTGACGCCTGTGGTGGCAATGGAGCTCGAGTTTTTCCTGATCGACGACAGCACCCGCAACCTGCAAGTGCCCGCCTCGCCCCGCTCCGGCAAGCGCCGTAAGGCAGGCGAGATCTTGTCGATCCGCCTCATCGACCAGTTCGACCGCTTCTTCACCGATCTCTACGACGCCTGCGAAGCGATGGACATTCCCGCCGACACAGTGATTTCCGAGGCGGGTCTGGGTCAGTTCGAAATGAACCTGATGCATTGCGACGATGCCCTGCGCGCCGCCGACGATGCGTGGCTCTTCAAGATGCTGGTCAAAGGTCTGGCTCGCCGCCACGGCTTTGCAGCATCTTTCATGGCAAAACCCTATCCCGACTACGCCGGATCGGGGATGCACACGCATTTCTCGGTGCTGGACGAACAAGGGCGCAATGTCTTCGACAATGGCGGCCCCGAAGGCACGCCGATGCTGCACAATGCCATTGCCGGATGCCTGAACGGCATGAATGACAGCACCCTGCTCTTTGCCCCACACATGAACAGCTATGACCGTTTGGTCCCTGACGCACACGCCCCGACAGGCATCGCTTGGGCCTATGAAAACCGCACCGTGGCGATCCGCGTGCCCTCCGGCAGCCCCGCAGCGCGACGCGTTGAACACCGTGTGGCGGGTGGCGATGTAAACCCCTACCTGACGTTGGCCGCCATCCTTGGCGCAGCACTGGTCGGAATCGAAGACGGCGCAACACCGCCCGCCCCGGTCAAAGGCAACGCCTACGCGCTTGATCTGCCACAGGTGCCAGCCGACTGGCCCACCGCAGTGGCCGCCTTTGAGAACAGCACGGTCATGCCGCGCATCTTCCATGACGAGTTGATCCGCAACCTTGTGCAGACCAAGAAACAGGAAATCCACTACATGGACGAATTGACGCCTAACGAACGGGTCGAAATATACCTCGACACGGTCTAGGCGCGTCCCTTGCTGTGCGCCCACAGAACGCATAGCTTGATCCCACAAACACCTTGGTGCTTCATGAAAATCGGAATCTTGCAGACGGGTCTTGCACCGGACGAACTCAAAGGGTCGTTCGGCGAGTATCCCGGTTTCTTTGAGCGTATGCTCGCGGGCAAAGGCTTCACATTCCAAACCTGGTCGGTTGTCGAGAACGTGTTTCCCGACGGGCCAAAGGATGCCGATGGCTGGCTCATCACCGGATCCAAGCACGGTGCTTACGAAGATCACCCGTGGATCCCGCCGCTGGAGCAGCTCATCCGCGACATTGTTGCAGCAGGCCGCCCCCTGATCGGCGTGTGCTTCGGCCACCAGATCATCGCGCAGGCACTGGGCGGAACGGTGGAAAAGTTCAAAGGCGGCTGGGCTGTGGGGCAGCAGGAATATGATTTCGGCGGCGACACAATGACCGTCAACGCGTGGCATCAGGATCAGGTCGTCAAAGCCCCAGAGGGCGCACAGGTTGTTGCCTCGAACGCCCACTGCGCCCATGCGGCGCTGCTCTATCCGGGCAAGGCCTACACCGTGCAACCACACCCGGAATACGGGGATGATTTCATCACGGGCCTGATCGAGACGCGCGGCAAAGGCGTGGTCCCTGACGACCTGATGCAGGACGCCCGCAGCCGCATGGGCCGACCGCTCGACAATGGGCGCATGGCCGACCAATTCGCCAAATTCTTCCGCGAAGGAACCATCGCATGACCGACTGGACAGACAGTCTCCCCGACTCCGCCCGCGCGTTTCTGGAAAACCGCAGGCTTGACGAGGTCGAATGTATCATCGCCGACCTGCCCGGCATCGCACGCGGCAAGGCTGTGCCCGCGTCGAAATTCGCACGGCAGGAATATTTCCACCTGCCGGATTCGATCTTTTTCCAGACCATCACCGGCGATTGGGGCGAAGCGGCCGACGAAGACGATGGCGGTTTCATCGAACGGGACATGATCCTGCGCCCCGACATGAGCACGGCAACCGCAGCACCCTGGACAGGTGACTGGACGCTTCAGGTGATCCACGACGCTTATGACCGCAAAGGCAAGCCGGTGCCTTATGCCCCGCGCAACGTGCTCAAACGCGTGGTCGATCTGTATCGTCAGCAAGGCTGGGAACCGGTGGTCGCACCCGAGATGGAATTCTTCCTTACCGCGCGCAACCTTGATCCCGCGAAACCGATCGAGCCGATGATGGGCCGCTCGGGACGCCCGGCGGCCGCGCGTCAGGCCTACAGCATGACCGCCGTCGATGAATTCGGTCCCGTCATCGACGACATCTACGACTTTGCCGAAGCCCAAGGCTTCGAGATCGACGGCATCACGCAGGAAGGCGGCGCAGGCCAGCTTGAAATAAACCTGCGCCACGGCGATCCGGTCAAGCTGGCGGATGAGGTGTTCTACTTCAAACGCCTGATCCGTGAAGCCGCCCTGCGCCACGACTGCTTTGCCACCTTCATGGCGAAACCGATTGAGAACGAACCGGGCAGCGCCATGCATATCCACCATTCGATCATGGATATCGAAACCGGGCGAAACATCTTTTCTGGTCCTCAGGGCGGCGAAACCGACGCGTTTTTCCACTTCATCGGTGGCCTTCAGACCTATACGCCAGCCGCTATCGCTGTGCTCGCGCCTTACGTGAACAGCTACCGCCGCTACGTGAAAGAACACGCCGCCCCCATCAACCTTGCCTGGGGCCGCGACAACCGCACCACGGGCATCCGCATCCCCCTGTCGGGCCCAGCCAGCCGCCGGGTCGAAAACCGGCTCGCCGGGATGGACTGCAACCCCTATCTCGGGATCGCCGCGTCTCTGGCCTGTGGGTATCTTGGCCTGATGAACGAAAAGTGGCCGTCCAAGCCGCTTAAGAAAGACGCCTATGAGGGCGAAGCGGACATTCCGCAGGTTCTTGGACAGGCGCTTCAGGTGTTCGAAGAAGCGACGGAATTGCACGAGATCCTCGGCGAGGAATTCTGCCGCGTTTATTCGATCGTCAAACGTACCGAGTACGAGGAATTCCTGCAGGTGATCAGCCCGTGGGAGCGCGAGCACCTGCTGCTCAACGTCTGACCCAAAGGGTTCGGACCGGCGCATCCGGTCCGACCAATGCGAGGGGCTCTGCCCCTCGCGCTCCCCGGCATATTTGGAAAAAGAAGAAGATCAGGACCGCGTTTTGAACCTTTTGTTCAGCAATGACACCCGTGGGGCCTATCCCCAAAGCTGGTACGCCGCGACAACGACCCCGCTTGCGCCATTTGCCCCGTTGCAAGGCGAAACCCGCGCCGATGTCTGTGTCGTCGGCGGTGGGTATACCGGCCTGTCGGCGGCACTGCATCTGGCCGAGATGGGCATGGATGTGGTGCTGCTTGATGCACACCGCGTGGGCTTTGGGGCGTCTGGGCGCAATGGCGGACAATTGGGGTCGGGGCAGCGGCAGGACCAAGTCACGCTGGAAAAGATGGTTGGGTCGGACACCGCCCGCCTGCTGTGGGACTTGGGTGAGGACGCCAAAGCGCTGGTGCGCGGGTTGATCGCGAAACACGGCATCGACTGCTATCTCAAGGACGGCATCGCTTGGGCCGCGTCGCGCCCGGCGGATGTGACCGACCTGCACGACTATGCCGAACACCTGCAAAAGCGCTATGGCTACACGCAGATCAAATCGCTCGACCGTGATGCCTTCAACGCACTCTGCCCGTCGCCCGACTATATCGGCGGCACGCTTGATATGGGGGCGGCGCATCTGCACCCGCTGCGGCTGGCGCTGGGTCTGGCCGAGGCTGCCACAAAGGCTGGCGCGCGCATTCACGAGCGCAGCCATGTGCATGACATCCGGCCCGGGCCAAAGGTCACGGTGCGCACCGATGCGGGTCATGTGATCGCCGATCACGTTATCCTCGCCGGCAACGGGTATCTGGGCGGGCTTGATCGGCAGGTGACAGCACGGGTGATGCCAATCAACAACTATGTCGTGGCCACAGAACCCTTGGGCGACGACGCCGCAAAAGTGTTGACGCAGGATGTGGCCGTTGCGGATTCCCGCTTTGTCGTCAACTACTTCCGCCTGACCCACGACAACCGTCTGTTGTTCGGCGGCGGCGAAACCTATGGCTACCGCTTCCCGTCGGACATCCCCGCGCTTGTGCGCAAACCGATGTCGGTGATCTTTCCGCATCTGCGTGATGTGCCCATCGACTATGCCTGGGGCGGCACCTTGGCGATCACGATCAAGCGGATGCCCTACCTCGCTCGCGTGCGTCCCAACATCCTGTCGGCCTCGGGTTATTCCGGTCATGGCGTCGGCAACGCAATCCAAGCGGGCAAACTGCTGGCCGAGGCCACGCGTGGTCCGTCCGAAGGTTTTGCCGCGTTCAACACGGTGCCGCATACGCCTTTCCCCGGAGGTGGCATCATGCGCACCCCCATCCTGAAACTCGCCATGTCGTGGTACGCGATGCGCGACCGTCTTGGCGTCTGACCCTCGACACGCGCATAACCTGTCATACCTCTGTCATACTGACGTGACAGCGCGTATGCTGGATACAGAACAGATAAGAGGCGCAGCTATGGCAGATCTTCCGAACATGCATGACGCAGAACCCATCCCCGAAGCCGCCCGGCACGAGATCGACCGCCTGCTGCAATCGGGCGACCTGTTCCGCTACACCGCCGCTGAAGGCGCGCCCGTATCTGTGCTCGAGGAAGAATTCGCCGCGATGATGGGCGCAAAATATGCGCTGGCGGTCAGCAGCTGTTCCGCCGCGTTGTTCCTGTCGCTCAAGGCGCTTGGCCTGCCACGCGACGCGCGCGTCCTGATCCCGGCTTTCACCTTTGCCGCCGTGCCGTCCTCGATCGTACATGCCGATTGCGTGCCTGTGCTATGCGAAGTGGATGGCAGCTACCGCATCGACATGGCCGATTTCGAAGCCAAGATCGACGATGTCGAGGCCGTGATGATCAGCCACATGCGGGGACATACGTCAGATATGGACGCGATCCTGACTCTGGCCAACGACCGCGGCATTCCGGTGATCGAAGACGCAGCGCATTCGCTTGGCACCCGCTGGAACGGGCAACGGATCGGCACGCTGGGCCATGTCGGCTGTTTCAGCTTTCAAAGCTACAAGATGCTCAACGCAGGCGAAGGGGGTATCCTTCTGACAGACGATGCCGACCTGATCGCCCGCGCGGTGATCCTGTCGGGCGCGTACGAACACAACTGGAAGAAACACCCTGTCCTGCACGACGCCTTTGCCAAGTGGCAGAATAAGCTGCCGCTTTATAACCTGCGCCTGTCGAACCTCTCGGCCGCGGTGATCCGCCCGCAACTGGCAGAGCTGGACCGCCGCGTGCGCGATGGCCGCCGCAACCATGATCACGTGGCCGCCCGACTTGACCAGTCATCTTGGATCACCGTGCCGCCGTCACTTCCGCAGGAAGACCGCGCGCCGGATTCGCTCCAGTTCACCCTGTGTGACATGACAGACGCCGATGTGGATGCCTTTGTCGAGACCGCCAAGGCGATGGGTGTGGCGATTCAGGTCTTTGGGCGCAGCACCGACAATGCCCGCGCGTTCTGGAACTGGGAGTTCCTTGGACCCGCACCCGCCCTGCCCAAGACACGGATGATGCTGTCGCGCGCTTGCGATTGTCGCCTGCCAGCGCGGCTGACAGTGGCGGAATGTGATGCGGTGGCGGACGTCATATTGTCCGCCGTTGATCACGTCATGCGCCCACCCGTGCAGGCGACAGCCTGATCACTTGTCGAGCTTCGACAGCTTTTTCTGAAGCTCGGCCAACTGGGTTTTGATGGCGTCCAGATCATCGGTCCCCGATGAAGCCTCTGCCGCTTTGGAAGGCGGCTTAGCACCACCATCGTCTTGCGACGGGCCGGACCAATTGCCTGACATGCCGCCGGTCATTGCCTTGAGAAACGCCTCTTGCTGCGCCTGAATGGCCTCAAAGCCCGGCACACCCGACATCGGGTTGGCCTTGCCCATGTTCTCCATCCATTTCGACTGACTGTCGCGGAACATCTCGAAACTGGCGGCAAGGAATTGCGGAACAGCACTGGTGGCGGTGGTGGTATAGCTGCGCACCAGATCGTTGAGCACATTGGTCGGAAGCACACTTTCGCCCCGGCTTTCGTGTTCGGCGATGATCTGCAACAGGTACTGACGCGTCAGGTCATCCCCGGACTTGAGATCCACGATCTTGACCTCGCGCCCGCCTCGGATAAAGCCAGCGATGTCTTCCAAGGTCACGTAATCGGATGTTTCGGTATTGTAGAGACGTCGGCTCGCGTAGCGCTTAATCAAAAGCGGATTTTGGTCTTCGGCCAAGGTGTCCCCTCCCCCGTTATCTTCGCTGCATTGCAGCCTAAGCATATGCAGCACAAAAAGAAAGCGCTGGTGACAGGGCGTGGACACAAAAAAAGGCCGGATCCGCGAGGGACCCGGCCAGAATATAGCGTTCCAATTTGGGAGGAGAGAACGCTAATTCGGGAACAGCTTACTTTGCAGCAGCAGTTGCCTTCTTGGCAGCTGTTGTCACGTCAGCCGTTGCTTTCTTGACTGCGGCAGTTGCGTCCTCGGAGAGGTCCTTGCCTGCGGCCATCATCAGCTCAACTGTGTCCATCTGGACTTTCTTCGCGATCTCGGCGAATGCGGCCATGTTTTCGGCAGCAACTTCAGCCTGAGCGGAAGCGAAATCGGTCATCGCCTTGGCATAGTCTGCCGGCTCTGTTTTCGCCTTGGACATTTCGCCCATCTTGGCGAGGGTGTCTTTGGTCCACTTTGCAGAAATCTCAGCCGACTTGTCAGCCGCTTCGATTGCAACGTGGGACAGCTTCTCGTTCAGAGTTGCTGTTGTTTTGAAAGCGTCTTCCATTGCTTTCGTGTCAACCGGGAACGCGCCCATCATTTCTTTCATGGTCGCTGTCATGTCGGGTGTCTTAGCCATTGTCTTAAATCCTTTCCTGCTCGGCGGGCCCACCCCGCTGTCTTGTGCAGATGACGAATATATACATGCTGCACTGCAGCATTTCAAGTCTTTTTCTGCACTGCAGCAAATTTCTTTGACCAGGCGTCAGCCACAGGTCAGGCGCGCGCCTTGGTCAATACATAAGTGCCGGGTGCGGGTGCCAAAGGTGGATGGGATTTATCCCCTACTTCCCGTGCCTTGACCCATTTTCCCGCCCGTTTCGCCATCCACTTTTCCCAAACCGGCCACCATGATCCCTCGGTGTAATTCGCTGACGATTTCCAATCCTCCGACGGCAAGGACAGGTCATCATTCGTGTAATGGCCGTACTTGTTTTTGGTCGGTGGGTTCACGATTCCCGCAATGTGGCCCGACTCGGACAGGATGAAATGCTTGGATTTCGACCCCATCGCCTGAACGCCGCGATAGCAGTCCTTCCACGCCGCGATGTGATCGGTCTCGCAGGCGATCGAACACAGCGGCACGTCCACATCGCGCAGCGACAATGTATGCCCCATCAACTCGAAATCGCCTTCGGCAAACTTGTTGGACTGGCACAGCCCGCGCAGATACTGAATCGCCATCCGTCCCGGCAGGTTCGCCCCGTCGCCATTCCAGTAAAGCAAATCAAACGCTGGCGGTGTCTCTCCCATCATGTAGCTCTTGATGGCAGGACCGTAGATCAGGTCGTTCGACCGCAGAAAGCTGAACGTCCGCGCCATGATAAATGACTTGAGCATCCCGGTATCGCCGATCTCGGATTCGATCCCGTCGATAAAATCGTTCTGCAGAAACGGTGTGAACTCTCCCTGATCCCCGAAATCGGTCAGGGTGGTAAAGAACGTGGCGGACTTGATCGAATTGTCGCCCCGCTGCTTGAGCAAAGAAAGCGTCAGGCTCAGCGTGGTGCCTGCGATGCAATAGCCGATGGTATTGACCTTATCGACTTCGCAGATGGATTTGACCTCTTCGATCACCCGCAGATACCCATCTTCGATATACGTATCGAGACCGACATCCTTGTAGGACTCGTCCGGGTTGATCCAGCTGACAACGAACAGTGTGTATCCCTGATCGACCACCCAACGGATGAACGAATTTTCTGGCTTCAGGTCCAGAATATAGAACTTGTTGATCCAGGGCGGGAACAGGATGATCGGCGTCTCACGCACCTTTTCAGTGGTCGGTTTGTATTGGATCACTTCCATCATATGGTTGCGATAGATCACCTCGCCCTCGGCAGTGGCGATGTTGGTGCCGATCTCGAATGCGCCCTCATCGGCAAGACGCACGACCAGTTCGCCATTGTTCGCTTCCAGATCCGCGACAAGGTTCTCAAGCCCTTTGACAAGGCTCTCGCCCTCGGTCTCAAGCGCTTTCTGCAAAGCATCGGGATTGGTGGCAAAGAAGTTGGTGGGCGCGAACATGTCCACGATCTGATGCGCGAAAAACCGCAAGCGCTTCTTCTCGGTGCTGTCCATGTCCTCGATATCTTCTACCGCGTTGTGGATCGCTTCGGAGTTGATGAGGTATTGCTGCTTGATGAAGTTGAAATACGGATGTTCGTCCCAAAGCGGGTTCTTGAACCGGCGATCCTTGGGGCCGGGATCTTCGGGCGGCTGCAGCTTGCCCTTGGCCAGCGCCTGCTGCGCCTCGACATAATGGGTGACCGACTTGCCCCAATACTCGATCTGATGTTCGAGGATCTTGGCAGGGTTGTGCATCCACTCCTGCCAGTAGCCCTGCAACGCCTTCCCGTACAACATGGCATCCGGCCCGTGCAGCGCCGGGTTGATCTGCTTTTTATGCGACAGGGCCGAAACGAGACGCTGTGACAGCGTTTCGATCTTTTGCAAATTGGCCTCAAGTTCCGCGCTCATTTCCGGTGCGGCAACGTCGTTAGTTGTCATGGCCAACTTTCCCCCCTATTCATGCTGCCATGCAGAATACAGTCGCCTGCGGTGGGAGGCAAAGCGACGAATTGGCCCGGTTGCCGGGTTAAGCTTAAGGAGACGCCTCTATGCGCTACATGATGACCTACGATCTCATGGAAACGTTTCGCAATACAAATCAATGGCTTGGCGCGACAGCGCGCACTATGGCGTCTTATCCCGCCTGGGCAATGCTTCCAAACCCCGGCATGCAATGGATGGCCGCTTGGGGTGAAGTGACCGAACGCACGTTCGAACGGATGGTCGCCAAACCTGACTGGGGGATTCGGACGTTCACCCACGAAGACGGCAAGGATCACCTTGTCGACGTTAAGACTATAGTCGAACGTCCCTTCGGTGACCTGATCCATTTCGACGTTGTCGGCCGCGAGGAACAGCCTCGCAAAATCCTGCTGGTGGCGCCGATGTCCGGTCACTATGCAACGCTCCTCCGTTCGACGGTCAAATCCCTAATCGTGAACTGCGAAGTTTACGTGACAGATTGGCACAACGCCCGCGACATTCCCGTCAGCGCCGGCAAGTTCGACGTCGAGGATTACACCCTCTACCTGATGGAGTTCATGCGCGAGCTGGGCCCCGACACAAACGTCGTCGCCGTGTGCCAGCCGGTTCCGCTGACCCTTGCTGCCACGGCCTATCTGGCCGAACTGGACCCGGACGCACAACCGCGTACGCTGACCCTGATCGGCGGCCCCGTCGACCCCGATGCAACCCCGACAGACGTGACCGATTTCGGTGCACGGGTGACCATGGGCCAGCTCGAGGAAACGATGATCCAGCGTGTTGGCTTCAAATACAAAGGCGTCGGCCGCATGGTCTATCCGGGCCTCTTGCAGTTGGCTTCGTTCATTTCGATGAACGGCGAACGTCATGCCAGCGCGTTTTCAGAGCAAATCCAGAATGTGATGCGCGGCGATGCGTCGGACCACGATCCGCACAACCGCTTTTACGACGAATATCTGGCCGTCATGGACATGCCCGCCGAATTCTACCTCTCCACCGTCGACCGCATCTTCAAGAAGCGCGAGATTGCGAAGAACGAATTTGTCGTTGCAGGCCACAAGGTCAATTTCGGCGCGATCACCAAGGTCGCCGTCAAAACAGTCGAGGGCGAGAAAGACGACATCTCCGCGCCCGGCCAATGCCTTGCGGCCCTGAACCTCTGCACCGGCCTGCCCGATGACATGAAGGCAAGCCATGTCGAACCCGGTGCCGGTCACTACGGCATCTTCGCTGGCAAAAGCTGGCGAAACAATATCCGGCCCCTCGTGCTCGATTTCATCGACAGCAATGCGGGCGACCGCAACAAGGGCAAGAAATCCAAACCGGCGAACACCAACGCCGCGTAAAGCAAAAGGGCTGATCTTCGGATCAGCCCTTTTTCGTTCCACCCAAGAAAACCCGCCCGGTCAGCGCTCCGCCGCCCAGATCATGTCGATCAAAGCTTGCGTGCCTTGGCTGAACTCCAGCGGACAGGGATACTCTGCCTCTCCACGTACCGCAGCGCCAAAGGCCTCGACCTGCCGCACATACTGGTTCACCCCAGGATAGCGGCACACCTCGACCGGCCCAGATTTCCGCATCAGCCGAACCTCGGCATCACCATAGCCCAGCGGATTGAACGGCACCGGCACTTCGACCACCCCGTCCGTCCCCTGAAACGTCACCGACTGGTAGCGCAGCATCCGCATCGAGGTAAGCGAAGTCAGCGTAAACCCGTCGAACTGAATCATCGCCTCGGCCCGAACCTCGACACCGCTCTCGCGCCGAATGTCGGCAAACAGCACCGCCTCAGGCTCTTGCCCGGTTACATACCGCGTGCAGCCCAGCGTATAGACCCCGATATCAGGCAAACTGCCACCACCGGTTTCAACCGCGTTGCGAATGTTCCCCGGATCACTGGAATTGTCATAGGTGAATGTCGCATTGACCCGCCGCAATTCGCCAATAGCCCCGCCCTTGATCCAGTCACGCACCTGTTGCCATTGCGGGTGATGCACAATCATATAGGCCTCTGCCGCCACCAACCCGGTCTGGTCCCGCAAGGCGATCAACCCGTCAATCTCATTCGCGCGCATCGCAATCGGCTTTTCGCACAACACATGCTTGCCCGCCTCAAGCGCCCGTCGCGTCCACTCCACATGCAGCGAATTGGGCAGCGGGATATAAACCGCATCGACATTTGGATCGGCCAGCACCGCCTCATAGCTGTCCACCACGCGCAAAGCGCCATCCATCGCCTGAAACGGCGCGGCCTTCGCAGGGTCAGATGTTGCCAGCACTGCCAAACGCGACCGCCGCGCAGCATGTATCGCCGGGGCCATCTGCTCGCGGGCGAACTTCGCCGCCCCAAGAATACCCCATCGCACCTCTGTCATGCCAAAGCCCTCCTGTCTGTTTGCTTCGGCCTAACACGAAAAAACGCCGGGCACAGGCCCGGCGTTTCCAATCTTAAGTCGCGTGGATCGCTTAGATCGCAGCCAACAAACCTTGTTCCTTGGCCAGATCACGCATCCGCTTCTGCAATTTCTCGAACGCCCGGACTTCGATCTGACGAATCCGCTCGCGGCTCACGTCATACTGGCCCGACAGATCTTCCAGAGTGACCGGCTTCTCCGCCAGACGCCGTTGTGTCAGAATGTCCTTCTCGCGATCATTCAACACATCCATCGCCTGCACCAGCATCGCCCGGCGCGCCTCAAGCTCGTCGCGCTCTTCATAGTCACCAGCCTGATCTGCGCTCTCATCCTCAAGCCAATCCTGCCACTGCATCGTGCCTTCGCCTTCGGACCCGACCGTCGCATTCAACGACGCATCACCGCCCGACAGACGCCGGTTCATCGAAATGACCTCGTCTTCGTTCACACCCAGATCGTGCGCGATCTTGGCCACGTGTTCGGGACGCAGATCACCATCTTCCAGCGCACCAATGCGCGACTTCGCCTTGCGCAGGTTAAAGAACAGCTTTTTCTGCGCGCTTGTCGTGCCCAGCTTCACCAGCGACCACGACCGCAGGATATATTCCTGAATCGAGGCGCGAATCCACCACATCGCATAGGTTGCCAGACGGAAACCCTTTTCAGGATCGAACCGTTTGACCGCCTGCATCAGGCCGACATTGGCTTCGGAAATCACTTCGGCCTGAGGCAACCCGTAACCGCGATAGCCCATCGCAATCTTCGCCGCGAGGCGCAGGTGGCTTGTGACCATCCGGTGCGCCGCTTGCGTGTCCTCCTGCTCAACCCAACGCTTGGCGAGCATGTACTCTTCTTCCGGTTCCAGAAGCGGAAACTTCCGGATTTCCTGAAGATAGCGGCTCAGTCCGGCTTCCGGTGACGGGGCCGGGAGATTCGCATAATTGGCCATACCCTTGTCCCTCCAATGTTTACGGGCTTAACATCCAATTTGGGAAGCCGCCCGAAAATTTCAAGTATCTGCGTTTCGTTAAATCTAATTTAACGCACACAGACGCAGTTGTAAGCGCCATGTCAGTGCGCTCACGCACATGGGACGATTGTTTCAGCCACGCAAACTTGTGATCAGATCATCCATGTCCGTGGGTAACGCGGCCTCAAAGCGGATGGTTTCACCGCTCACCGGGTGGTCAAACCCAAGAACAGCCGCATGCAGCGCCTGACGATCGAACCCCGCCAACAACGCCATCGCCGCATCCGGCAACGCCCCCTTGGCCACCTTGCGCCGCCCGCCATAGACCGGGTCGCCAATCAGCCCATGCCCCGCATGCGCCATATGCACCCTGATCTGATGGGTGCGCCCGGTTTCAAGCCGACACTCCACCAAAGACACCTGCGCCGGAACTCCATAGACCTCCAGCACCCGCGCCCGCGTGATTGCGTGCTTGCCATGCCCAAAGAACACCGCCTGTTTTTGCCGGTCGGTCTTGTGCCGCGCCAGATCACTGGTGATCTTGATCACCGCCCCCGGTTCGATCGACACGCCGCGCACGCCGCGCAATCTCGGATCACCCGGATCGGGATGCCCATGCACCAGCGCCTGATACAGCCGTTCGACACTATGCGCGGCAAACTGGTCCGCCAGCCCGTGATGCGCCCGGTCCGACTTAGCAATCACCAACAGACCGCTGGTATCCTTGTCGATCCGGTGCACAATCCCCGGTCGCCCAACCCCGCCCACCCCGGACAGCTTGCCGCCGAAATGGTGCAGCAGCGCATTGACCAGCGTGCCCGACGGCGTGCCAGGTGCGGGATGGACCACCATGCCCGCAGGTTTCATGACCACGATCAGATCGTCGTCCTCGTACCGCACGTCCAAAGGCAAATCTTCCGCCTCGATATGGCTTTCAGCCACTTCGGGTACCGCGATCTCGATCACGTCCCCCTCGGCCACACTGGCTTTGGGGTTGTTGACCACCTCACCCGAACGACGCACCGCGCCCTCGTCGATCAGCTTGGAAAGCCGCGTGCGCGACAGCGCCGCCTCCTCTGGCACGTCACGCGCCAAGGCCTTATCAAGGCGTGGCGGCGGCTCGGCCCCGATGGTCACACGCAAAATGGAGTCAGACATGGACAACGCCCCTCAAGATCAGGTCCCCGAACCGGCCAACCTGCGATTCCTGCGGCGGCTGGTGACGGTCCTGACCGCAACTATGATCGGGGGGGTCATACTCATCGTGGCGCTGATTGTCATCCGCTACAATCAAAGTGCCACACCCCTGCCCGATTTGATCACCCTGCCGGATGGCACGACCGCCACCGCGTTCACTCAAGCGCGCAACTGGTACGCCGTGGTGACCGAAGAAGACCAAATCCTGATCTTCGCCCGCGACACAGGCCGCCTGCTGCAGACCATCAAGATCGAAACAGACTAAGACGCTTCCGGCACTGCAGCCATTTTTTGACGGACACCGACCCGCAGCATGTAAGAAAACTTGATCGCGTGGCAAAACGCCGACACACTTCTACTGCGCGCCATCAAGGTTTTCTGGTTCCATGCTGTAACGACATTTCGCGCCTCCTGATCGAACCAACTTCAAATTAGAGGTAAAAATGTTGAAAAAAATATTGCTCGCAGCAGTTGTGGCCATCAGCTTCTCCAAGTCGTCGCAAGCCGAGCCCGACGAAAACATTATTCAACTGATGAATGATGCTCCGACCATGTTGGATTTCGGTATTTTTAGGCTGGAACGATTTCTGAACAGCGCTGGAGAGACCAGCTATTCGAGGGTTACGTATAGCTGGGACAACAATCGCATCATCGTGAGTAATCGGTTTTTCGATGGCCACACCATCAAAGAGGCTGAGGCGATGCAAAAATGCAAACTCTGGATCAACGCGATGCGCGAATTGGCCGGTATCAATCTGGACACGGGTCAACTTCAGTCATGGAAGACTTCGAGCGAGTTCACCAGATTTTTTCAGCACATTGGAAATGTCGAAAGAGAACACGCGGATCATGACGCAGATGAACAGGAGCTCGATCGAAGGTTTCACTTGACCTATGTCGTGGCAGATGTCGTCAACGCCGCGGAAGAAAACTACAGTTTAAACTGCGAAACACCTTTGTTTGGGACAGATTTCGCAGTCTCGTATTAGCGACATCGAAACAGAGTGAGGATGGTACCGACACCCCGGCTCGAACGGGGGACCTCTTGATCCACAATCAAGCGCTCTAACCTACTGAGCTATGTCGGCACTGAGGGGCGAAATAACGGCACGCTCCGGCCTTTGCAAGACCCATCTGCGGCTACAAGGTGACTTCCCACGCCTGTTCCACCAGATCGACGCCAAAGCTGTGCACCGGCTTGGATGATGTGCAGTGCCAGCCGTTCGCGCGGTACAGGGCACAGGCCGCTTTGTGGCTTTCATGCGTCCAAAGTTGCATGCTGTCGTACCTGCACGCGCGCGCGAATCCCGTGCAGGTCTCCAGCATCCGCTTGCCCAAACCGATCCCCCGCGCCTCGGGGGCCAGAATGAACAGCCGCAGCTTGGCTGTCCGGTGATCCAGCTTTACGCAAAAGATGCTGCCCAACCGCGCCCCGTTTCGTTCTGCAACCCAGCCGCGCTCATAGGCTGGATCGTGCTGCGCTTCGAAATCCCGCAGAATCGAGGCGACAAGCGGCGCGAACGTGGCGTCAAATCCCTCTGCCTCGGCATAATGGCGGCCATGCAGATCGACCAGCCAGTCGAAATCGCCGGAACCATAGCCGCGCAGGATCACCTCGTCAGACATGGCTGCACTCTGCATCGGCACCACCTTGCAAAACAAGCCCCCCGGCGCTATGGCCCGTGTCCTGACCAGCAACCCGCCGGAGACCTGTCATGGGCATCAATACCGAACGCGACATCGAAGCCAACTTGCAAATCGGACCAACCGATCTGGGCATGGTGCGCCTGTTCATTCTGGCTGATGGGATTGAGATCCCGATGGATTTCTCGCCCGAAGAGGCCGACGAGATTGCCGAGGAAATCAAACTTGCCGCCACCGCAGCTCGCAAGGTCAAGCCGGGCCGCAAGTAACCCACTCAAACGCTCCTAAGCCCAGGCGCTCAGTTGCGCCTCTGGATCGCGCAGCGCATGCAGCCGTCGCGCCGCATGGGTCGCGAATTTGCGGATCAGCGCGTTCCGTCTCGCACCGGCCAGTTTGTCCTCTGGCGCCATCCGCACGATTTCCGCATCATAGCCATCCGCGATGATCAACCCGCTTTCCGCCGGCAAAAGCTCTGACGGGAAGTCCAGATCGACCGCCCAGAAATACCTGTCACACCAGTCCAGATAGCCCTCCCATTTCTGATCCGACTGAAAATCCGCTCGCGAGGATTTGCATTCGACGACCCAAATCTCGCCTTTCGGCCCCAACGCCATCACATCGACCCGCAGGCCGCGCTCCGGCACGAATTCCTCGATCACCGAAAAGCCATGGCTGGCAAGGTGGCGGCACACCCCGCGCGCCAGAACTTGTCCGGGCTGCAAATCGGCACCTGTGCCGATACGCTGATCAGGTAAGAAGGTCATACCCAACACACATGAACAAAGTGTGAACAAAAATCAAGAGATCTGCGCGCCTGACCCGAAATACCCCTTGCCAGAACCCTGTATCGCGCCTACCTGACTCACAGGCGGGTTTCTACGCTTCTCGTGACAGGTTGCATTCCGGTGGCCTTAAGCAATTCCGAGGGAGTTGGCTCTGTCCGGGCCCTGGTCCGGTTACCTGACGCCCACCTGTACATACAGGTCCTCGGGAATGAGAGAACCGCACGGTTGCCGTGGTTCCCGCCGCTTATTTTCTTTGGAAATTCCGAACATTGCCGCGCGAAGCCGTCGCTTCGACGCGGATCGGGGTCAGCCCGATCGGCATGCCGCGGTGATCGTCGTCATCGTCATCTTCGTCGTCATATTTCATCAGCATGATGCTGATGCCGAATTGCACACCGGCAAACACGATCCCGTTGAACAGCCACAGCAGAAAAACCGCCAAAAACCCGACATCGGTATGTGTCACCAAATGCCAAAGGTTGACCACGTTGAAATATAGCAAAAGCGTAACAAACACGGCGGACAGGACAAACCCAACGGCCGTTTGGCGGATATACATCTTAATCAGGTCAGGCATAGTCCACCTCGCGCTTCTCATAGTAAGGTAGGCCGCTTGGCAGACAGATCAAAGCGCTCAATCCGCGCACCCTCAGATCAGAACGCCTCTGGTCGAGCCTCGCGCGCCATGTGGTCCAGAACCGCGTTCACGAATTGCGCTTCCTTGCCTTCGGGGAAAAACGCCCGCGCCACGTCCACATATTCGTTGATGATCACTTTGGGCGGCGTTTCCGTCGCAACAAGCTCGGCCCCTGCCGCGCGGAACAGTGCGCGCAACGTCGGATCGATCCGCGCGATGGGCCATTTCGCCACCAGCCCCCTGTCGGTCATCTGGTCGATCTTGGCCTGCCAGTTCACCGCCTCGTCGGTGATCCGACGGAACAGATCCACATCCCCCTCGACCAGTTCTTCGCCGTCTTCCTGCGCCAAACCGAACCGATGGTCGAGGAACTCCACCGCGACCTTGTCCACTGACTGACCGGACTGCTCCATCTGGAACAGCGCTTGCACGGCATAAAGCCGTGATGCAGATCGTTTCCGGCGTTTCTCATCCACCTTTTTAGGCGGCTTGGAAGCTTGGCTCATGCGATGTTCGGGTCCTTGGTGTCACCAGCAATCTGGTACTCGTCTTTTGCAGGAACAAATCCCACACCCTTACGGGCAGAGCCCCATTTACGGCTGAGAGCGATCAGGTGCAAGGCGGCAGCCGCAGCACCGCCGCCTTTGTTTTGCCCATCCGCCTGCGCCCGCACTTCGGCCTGTGCCATGTTCTCGACCGTCAGGATGCCATTGCCGATGCACAGCCCCTGAAGCCCAAGCAGGGTCACCCCCCGCGAGCTGTCATTACACACCGTATCGTAATGCGTGGTCTCACCACGAACAATACAGCCCAACGCGACATAGCCATCGAAATTCGACATGCGTTCTGCAATGCCGATCGCCGTCGGAACCTCCAGCGCGCCGGGAACCTCGACCAGTTCATGTGTGCCGCCACATGCCTCAATCTCGGCCCGCGCCCCAGCGATCAACTGATCCGCGATATCTTTGTAATAGGGTGCAACCACTATCAAAAGCTTAACAGGCTTGTCGAATGTCGGTCGCGCCAGTGTGTAATGCTCAACAGATGCCGCCATCAACCCAACTCCGAAATTTTTCGTGTTCCAACGATTTCAAGGCCATAGGCGTCCAGACCGACCACTTTAGGTGTCGGTGAATTCGTCAGCAGCGTCAGTTTCGACAACCCAAGCGATGACAATATCTGTGCCCCCAGCCCGTATTGGCGTAGCGTCTTGGGCGACACCTCGTCCCCGACATCCAGCTTCATGGATGTGTCGCGCAGCAGCACGACAACGCCCCTGCCCTCAGCCGCAACCGCCTGCATGGCGTCTTGGAACTCGTCAGCACGCCCCTTGGGACCGGTGCCAACAACGTCCAACATCGGGTCCAGCGCGTGCATCCGCACCAGCACCGGATCATCGCCCGACAGATCGCCCTTGGTCAGCACGATATGCTCATCTCCATGGGTCTCGTCGGTGTAAATCCGCATCTGCCAGTCACCGCCGAATTCCGAGGTGATGGTCTCCTCTTTGCGCACCCGCACGAGATTATCGTTGCGGCGACGATAGGCGATCAGATCGCTGATTGTCCCGATCTTGAGGTTGTGCCGCTGCGCAAAAGCGACGAGTTCGGGCAAACGGGACATCGACCCGTCTTCGTTCATGATCTCGCAGATCACACCCGCCGCGTTCAGTCCCGCCAGACGCGACACATCCACCGCCGCCTCGGTATGGCCCGCACGTACCAGAACGCCGCCGTCTTTTGCCCGCAACGGGAACACATGCCCCGGCGTGGCGATGTCCTGCGCGCTCTTGGTGCCGTCGATGGCCACGGACACGGTCCGCGCCCGGTCAGCCGCCGAAATGCCCGTCGTCACCCCTTCACGCGCTTCGATGGACACGGTGAACGCCGTCTCGTGCCGCGACGAATTGTTGGTCGACATGAGCTGAAGCCCCAGCTCTTCGATCCGCTTCGAGGTCATCGCAAGACAGATCAACCCGCGCCCGTGGGTCGCCATGAAGTTGATCACGTCCGGGGTCGCCCATTGCGCGGGAATCACCAGATCGCCTTCGTTCTCGCGATCTTCGTGATCGACAAGAATGAACATCTTACCGTTGCGCGCATCTTCGATGATCTCTTCAACCGAAGAAATGGCGTCTTTCCAGTTTTCCTCAACCGGACCCGGGGTTTCAAATGTCGTCACGCGGACCTCCGTCATTGCCCTTGGGCACTTAAAACACAGCGTCGGAATTGACCAGTGCAACGTCCCGTACGGATGAACCGTACGATGCGTCAGTGCTACCTGTACGGTTCACATCGTACTCCACTCAAATCGACGAAAAACCTTCGAAAACCGGATTCAAACGTCATGAACCGTACAGATCCGACTGTCCAAACGTACGGATCAGTCGAAAATGTCTTCGATCACGTCAAACGCTTCTTCAAAAAACCGCCGCGCCAGAGTCTTACGCTTTTTCAGTTTTTTCTTCTTCGATCCTTTTGCATCGCGATCCCACGCGGGAAACGGGGCCGGAGCGGTCTTCGGGCGGCTGGCGTGCCGATGCTGCCTTGCATCAGGCCTGTCCGATGCTTCGACGCGCAGCATCTTCATCTCATGCAACGGCGCACCGCAGGCCGAACAACTTAGCTCATGCCGAGATTCCCCTTTTAGAACAAGGGCTGCGCGGGTTCCACAATAGCAGCAGGTCGCGATTTTCGTTCCATGGGGCATGGCGTCTCCTTCGTCAGGGATATTGGTACGCAACCCCCTGACCGCAAGTTCACGCCCGTGCGGCGTAAAGTGCCACAGCAGCCGCATTCGACACATTCAGGGATCCGAACCCCTGCGCAAACGGGATTTTCACAAGTGCGTCGCAGGTCTCTTTTGTCTTTGGCCGCAACCCCGGCCCTTCAGCCCCAAGCACCAACGCAATCGGTCTGTCACGGACCGGCGCGATGGCGTCATCAATTGACTGTTCGGCCTCACCATCCAGCCCAAAAATCACATAACCCATTGATCTCAAGCGCTCCATCGCATCCGCGAGGTTGCGTTCCCGCAGATAGGGCTGACGCTCCAACGCGCCGGATGCGGTTTTGGCCAAAGCGCCGGTTTCCGGTGCCGAGTGGTGTAAGGTTCCAACCACAGCCGATGCGCCAAACACTTCGGCCGACCGTAGAATCGCCCCCACATTGTGCGGATCAGTCACTCGGTCGAGCATAACAACACGCGGAGGGCCATCAGGCCCACCAAGCGCCACATCTTCCAACCGCCCCCAGTTCAGCGGCTTGACCTCAAGCGCGGCGCCCTGATGCACCGATTGCGGATCAATGGGCGCATCGAACCTGCGCGGATCGCTCATTTCTGGTTCGATTCCAGCGGCTTCGATGGCATCGGCCAACTTGTCCATCGCATTGCGCGTCACCACCAGCCGCAATCTGTCACGGTTTGGATTGACCAACGCGTCGCGCACGGCATGCAAGCCGAACAGCCACACGGTTTCGGCCGCAGACGCCTTTTTGGACTGTTCCTTGGCCACCACCCATTTCGGTTTTTTGACCATGACAGCCCCCTTCTTCATCGCCGATTTTGCACCTGACGCTTGATGGGATTTTCCTGTTGACGCCGCAAGGGGGCAATTGTAATCACCCGCTCACGCCAAGGACAGGGTCTTTGGTTAAGTGGGCGACAGGCCGCAAGGTGTGGCAGGGGACTGTAACTCCCTCGCGGAGACGCACGCCTGGTTCGATTCCAGGGTCGCCCACCACTTATCCACAAAAGTTAATCTGAAAGTGATGCTTGAGCACATCAACGCAAGCATTTGACTTTCATGGCATTTGCGGCCCTAATCTTGATATGATTGAGATCGACACGCTCCGCACCAAGGCCCGGCTCTTGTTCGATGCCGCCGTGACAGCCGCAGACCCAGCGCACGCTGTCAGGCGCGGATTGAGCCAATCTCCCCTGCCTTCTCAAGATCCCGACGGCAGGACATTTCTGATCGCCATCGGCAAAGCTGCGCCCGCGATGTTGCGCGAAGCGTTGGTGGCGATGCCCAACCCCTACGCCGCCCTTGCGGTCACACATCACGAAAACGACGCCACCCTGCAAGGTGCGGAACTCCTGCGCGCAGGGCACCCTGTCCCGGACGAGGCTGGGGCACGTGCTGCGCAACGTGTGATGGACCTCTTGTCCGAGGCGACCGAGAAAGACCGGGTTGTCGCGCTGATCTCTGGCGGCGGCTCTGCGCTCTTGCCAGCCCCGCCGCCGGGAGTCAGCCTGACCGACAAGGCACGTCTGAACGATTTGTTGCTCTCGGCAGGGCTCGACATCGTGAAAATGAACCTTGTTCGTCAACAGGTTAGCTTGCTCAAAGGAGGCGGCTTCGTGCAACAGGCCGCGCCAGCCCCGGTCTATGCGTACCTGCTATCCGACGTGATCGGCGATGACCTCCGCGCGATTGCCTCAGGTCCCACGGTCAGCCCGATCGGAACTGCCAAAGACGCAATAGAAACACTCAAAGCCGCCGGGATATGGGACGCGACACCAGTATCGATTCGCAACCATCTCAGCGAGGCGCAGGATAAGGCGTCAGCCCCCTTGCCCAAGGTCACCAACACGCTTGTCGGATCAAACCGATTGTCGCTCGAAGCCATGCTGGACGAAGCGCAGACCATCGGCCTCAATGCCCGGATCGTCAGCGATGCATTGGTCGGGGACGTCGGCGGTGCCGCGCACAAGGTGCTGACCGAATTGATCGCGCGCCCAGAGCCCACGGCGCTGCTCTTTGGTGGCGAAACGACGGTCAAACTCAGTGGCACAGGGCGCGGCGGACGCAATCAGGAACTTGCCCTGCGCGTCGCAGCCCAAGCCCCTGACATTACAGCCAAATGGGTGTTCCTGTCGGGCGGCACCGATGGCCGCGATGGCCCAACCGACGCTGCAGGTGGCGTCGTCGACGCAGGCACTTTGCCCCGGATCAACGCCGCAGGTCAGGACGTGACCTCACTTTTGGCCAACAATGACAGCTATGCAGCGCTTGCCGCAGCAGGCGATTTGCTGATGACCCGCGCCACCGGCACGAATGTGGCCGATGTTCAGGTCTTGCTGATCGCGCCCTGACGCCCCTCAAACCGTTGCAAGGTCACGCCCGCATCGGCCAAGGCGCCGCGCACAGTGCGGGCGATCTGCACCGCCGTCGCGCCATCGCCATGCAGGCAAATCGTGTCCACCGCCGCCGGTATGTGCTTGCCACTTTCGGTGATGATCGCTCCGGCTTTCACCATGTCGACCATGCGCTGCCCGGCCACATCAGCGTCATGGATTACGGCCCCCGGCAGGCTTCGATCCACCAAGGTCGCATCGTCATTATAGGCCCGATCCGCGAAAATCTCGCCCGCCCAGCGACATCCCAGCGCTTCGACTGCATCCTGTTGCTGAGTCGCCGCCAGCACCATGATGATGATCTCCGGGTCGACCGACAGCGCCCCTTCGTAACACGCCGTCGCCATCGCCACATCCTCGGATGCCATGTTGGCCAGTGCTCCGTGTAGTTTCAGGTGCCGCACCTCGCCACCGACCGAACGCGCCATCGCCTGCGCCGCACCTAATTGATATCGCACGAGATTTCGCAGGTTGTCATGGCTCAGATGCATTCGACGCCGCCCAAAGCCCTGTAAGTCGGGAAAGCCGGGATGTGCGCCGATGCCAACGTCATTCGCCACGGCCAAACCCATCGTCTTCGACATCACGTCGGGGTCACCCGCATGAAAGCCACACGCGACATTGGCCGAGGTGATCACCTCGAGCAGCGCCGCATCCGACCCCATCGGCCACGGCCCAAAGCTTTCGCCCATATCCGCGTTCAGATCGACATGCATGGCTCACTCCTCTTCGTCTTGGGAATCACCCGCCGTGACCCCACTGATCAATTGATATCTCAGCAGATCGCGGATCTGCGACGGGTCGCGCACCAATGGCGTGCGCAGTTTTGGCAAAGCGCGCAGATGGTCGCGCCGCTTCCGCTCCGCCTCCAACGCCTCGTCGCGGGTCACAAAGCGAAACCGCAGCACGCCGCCTGCAGGGGTCTGCACCGCACGCGGCAGATCGGCGGGAATCACCGTCGCGATTCTAGGATAACCGCCGGTTGTCTGGCTTTCCCACAGTAAAAGATAAGGCGTGCCGTCCCCGGTGATTTGAATATCGCCGGGCAGGATCGATTCCGACAGAATGTTCAGCCCCACACTGGTGGCAAAGCCCTCGCCTTCGGAATCAAGCCGCATGCCCATGCGGTTGGCGCGCGCATCGCGGCTGAATGGGGTGTCGGTAAACCGTTCGCGCGTTGCGGCTTCAAACAAATCCGTCTGGAAACTCTGAATCAACCGCAGAATGCCACCGTCGAACCGATTGTCCAACGGCAAGCAAAACCCAACCGCCTGGCCCCGGTCTTCGGCAATCGGCAAGGTATCTCCTGCCTGCACCACCGCACCGATCCCCGCCGCCAAATGCGCAGACCGCGATCCAAGTTGCTGCGGCAGGTCAAACCCGCCCCCCACATGTAGATAGCCGTAGCTGCCTGACGTGGCGCCACCGATCTCAAGTCGCGCCCCGGCGGGCATCGCATGCGACGCGTTCCAAACCAATGGCACACCGTCCAGCGCTACCCGCATCGGAGCCCCCGTCAGCGCAATGCGCAAAGCGGCGGTCGCTTCGAACACGCCTCCCGATCCCGGCAGCTCCAAGGCGGCACAGTCGGTCGATTGCGCCAATAACGCCGCCCCTTCAGCCAGCGCCAATGGATCCGCCGCGCCACCGGTCGATACACCAAACGCGCGATATCCAACGCGCCCCCTGTCCTGCACACTGGCCCCCGGCGCAATGCGATGCAGCTTGAGCGCGCGGATCATCGGATCGCCTCGATCACGGCACCGCCATCAGGATCGTTGGCATGTCGCGCCAGCTCGTCCGGCGTGACGTGCACGAATTGCACCTCATCGCCCGGGCGCAGGAAGAATGGAGCATCGCTGGCGGGTCGAAACAGCTTCAGATGAGTCTGGCCGATATGCCGCCATCCCGTTGGGCTCGACCCCGAAAATAGCACGAACTGCCGGATCGCCACCACCAACGCCCCCCCGGGCACTGCCTTGGTCAACGCCGTCTGACGCGGGATGTCCCATGCGTCTGGCAACAATCCCAGATAGGGCTGACCGGGGGCGAACCCGATGGTCTGCACCCGCACCCGCGCGTCAGACAGTTGGGAAATGGCGTCCGAAACCGAAAGTCCAGCCGCCTGTGCTGCCTCTTCCAGTTGCGGCGCAAGATCAGTGCCATAGACCGTCGGCACACGGATGAACCGCCGCCCGTCGGGCATCGGGGCTGCGTACCAATCCCGCTCGGCCAACAAATCGGTCAATCTGGCGGTCAACGCGTCCAATCCCAAATGTAATGGGTCGAACTGCACGAAGACGGACACCAAAGACGGTGCACAATCCTCGACCCCGTCGATCCCGTCCCGTGCCACCGCCTCAGCAAAAGCCAAGGCCGCGCGATTGCCCGGCTCGGACAAGGCATCGCCGAAACTCACCAGCACGCCATTCAGGCCCGCCGGGCGGATCACAGGTTCAAAAAGTGAGGTCGTGTCGGCCGTCATGACCAAGCCGTATCACGACGACCGGTCGAGACAAGACGCTAGTGCAGCTTATCGGACGCCGCCGCCGCCTGTTCAGCCGCCTCAATTGCCGCTTCGATGTCTTCGGGGTCGTCTGACGGCACAGCGTAATTGCCGTTCAACCACCGCGCCAAATCCAGATCGGCACACCGCTTGGAACAGAATGGACGGGCTTTGGCATCTGTTTCCTTGCCGCAGATGGGACAGCTCATATCAGCACCTCGCTGAGGGACAGTCGGTCACGTTTGCGTTGTAACTCGATATGCCCCAGCGGAGTCCACCCCACGAAGACGGTTTCCACGCTGTCCCGCTTGAGTGCTGCGCGCAGGGCGCTTTCGATCTGACGGCGGTCTTTCTTGGCCGTAGGGGCCGGGTCAATCACGATCTGTCCACCAAGCCCGCGCAGCCGCAACTGGCGTGGAAGGTCCTTGACCGCAGCGAGGTTCGCCTTGAGCCCCGCTGCAGGACTGGTGTCCCCGCCAGTGTTCACATCCACTGCCACCAAGGCGCGCGTGGGCTCGATCGCCATTGACGCAGGACCGCCCAACGGCACATCGCGGGCTTTCAACCCGTCAAGCACATCAAGAATGCCGTGCCTGTCGAAACTGCCATCGGTGCTGTCGATCTCGGCTTTATCTGTCCATTCGCGCCATGCCAGCAGATGCGGACCGTCACCAAGGGTCAGAGTTTCCGCGTCGCCGGTGGCGTCTGCCATCACCTTGGCAGCCAGATCGGCCATCGCCGCGATATCGTCAGAAATCTCGCCCGCGTCGGCCCCTTCGCACGAAGACCGCAGGATCAGACCAAAATCGCCCTCATCCATGATGTCATGCGCGACCGCCAACAGCTCTTCGCGCGCATCTTCATCCTTGATCCGGCGCGACACATTGATCCCCGGCGCATCGGGCGTGACGATGGCATAACGGCTCTTGAACAGCACCTTATGTGTGACCGGGATAGCCTTGCCCGGCTCAGCATAGCCGGTGACCTGCACCAAGAGCGTTTGCCCGGGGGACAGACCCTTGACCTGCCGCACAAACGCCGACCCGTCGGGCGTGCGCAGGAACATCCCGCCCTGTCCCTTCATCGGACGTTCGACAATGGCGCGATAAATCGTTCCCGGCGCAGGCTGGTCTGTGTCAAAGAACAGGTCTTCGACCACTCCATCCACCATCAGCGCCGCTGCTTCACGATCGCCAATGTGATCAAGCGCAATCAGACGACCCTTCATGCTGCACCCCCGTAAAGCGGATAGCCCGCTGCAACGAGCAGGTTCGCGGTCTCGGCCAATGGCAGACCCACAACCGCGCTGAAACTGCCGTTGATCCACGGCACAAACGCGCCTGCCGGGCCTTGGATGGCATAGCCGCCCGCTTTGCCGCGCCAGTCATCGCTGGCCAGATAGGCGTTCACCTCGGCATCGCTGAGTGACTTCATCTTCACCTGTGTGACCACGTCACGTTCCCACAACTTGTCGCCTCGGCGCACAGCCACCGCCGTTACAACGCGGTGGCGGCGTCCGGACAACGCATAAAGGAACTGCGCCGCTTCGGCAGCATTTTCGGGTTTACCCAGAATACGGCGACCCAGGGCAACAGTGGTGTCGGCAGACAGGACAATCTCATCGTCACTGGCAGGAATCGCCAACGCCTTTTCGCGCGCAAGACGCACGCAATACGGACGCGGCAATTCATCGGGACGAGGATCTTCGTTGATATCGGGCGGGCGGATGTCATCCGCCTCCACCCCGATCTGAGCCAAAAGCTCCCGCCGCCGGGGGCTGCCGGAGCCAAGGATCAGCTTCATGGATCGCTTACTTGAAGCGGTAGTTGATCCGACCCTTGGTCAGATCGTAGGGCGTCATTTCGACTTGCACCTTGTCGCCTGCAAGAACCCGAATCCGGTTCTTACGCATCTTGCCTGCCGTATGCGCGATAATCTCATGGCCGTTTTCAAGCTCGACCCGAAATGTCGCGTTAGGCAGGAGTTCCTTGACGACACCGGGAAATTCGAGCGTGTCTTCCTTGGCCATGGTTTCTCCTAAGTTGATCGCCTCCTGAGTCTGAGGCGCGCTTCTAAATGGGGCCAATCGCCCAATTTATCAAGGCCTATTCAACCCAGTTTCCGCGTTGCGGCAATCACGTCACGTCCCATCTGATCGTCCCAATGCCGCCGGTTGAGGACAACGCCGTCCGCACGCACATGGGCGATCTGCTTCAGATCGATATCGGCATAGGTCCAGCCGGGCTGGTTCAACACGCCTTCCGCAATCACGCCGGTGGGCGGAAACCCGGTGTCGGGCGGTCCGAAAATGCCGCCCATACCCGTGTTTTCATCCACCGCCTCGGACCAATCACATGGCCCGACAGTTGAAGACATGACCGTAACGCACTGATTTTCCAAAGCACGTGCCATCGATCCAATCCGCACACGCGAATAACCAGTCAGTGCTTCGGTGCAGGATGGCACAAGGATCAAATCGGCCTCTGCCATCGCCCGACCAAGCAGTGGAAACTCGCTGTCATAACAGATCAGGATGCCGATCTTGCCCAGCGCCGTGTCGAAGATCTGCAACGGCCCACCCGCCACGACGCCCCATTCTTCACGCTCGAATCGGGTCATGATCTGCTTGTCCTGATGGCCCATACTGCCATCAGGCGCAAAGAATCGCGCTCGGTTCACCGGACGATCGCCCAAAGCTGGATCGAACACAGGGGCCGAGGCCGCCAGTATGTGCACGCCAAACTTCTGCGCCACCGTTGCGTGCAGTGCATCCGCCTCTGGGATCCGGTCAGACACCGCCCTGAGCGACGCCTCAAGGTCCAGCGCCACATCGCGCCCTGCAAGCGTGGCCAATTCCATCGCGCCGTATTCCGGGAACACCAAGAGATCCGCATCAGCGCCGACCGCCTCGCTCACCCAACGAGTCAACTTTTCCTCGTAAGCCTCAAAACTATCGAGAAAATCCATCGCGTATGCGGCTGCGGCAACTTTCATTCTTCATCCTTCCTCAAGGACCGCGTCCAAACCTGCAAAGGCTTCCGTGTCGCGTCTGTCTGGTCGATATCTTTCCACGAAAACCACGCCAAAGCACCGTCCAACGGCGCATAGCCCCGCTTGTGCCAGAACGCATCCAAAGGCCGATAACCGTCTGGCCTCAACGGATGGTCCACAGGCCGAACCACCCCGCAAAACGCCGACACGGTTGCCCCCAATGCCCGTCCATGTGCCTCGCGCAGATCGAAAAACCGATGCCCAACACCGCGTCCGCGATAGTCCGGCAACAACACCGACTCGGCACAGTAGAAGATGTCACCCAGCGCCAGTCCGGTCCCCTCGAAGGCTGCCGCGAAATCATCCGCGTGATCCGCCATCGGCGTGCCGGTGGCTGCTCCGACCAGCTGCGCCCCGTCAAACGCACCCACAAGGATCGCCGCATCCGAGGCTCGATAGGTCTCCAGATACCGCCGCTCGTACTCCAGATCGCCGTCATAGAGATACGGCCAGTCCCGGAACACCCGAATGCGCAGCCCCGCCACATCATCCAGAGCCGCGTCCAGCGCCTCTCCGGTCAGCGCTTCGATCCGCATCACGAAACCTGTTGGGTCCAGTCGCTCAGATTGTAATAGGTCACCACCCGACTGATCTTGCCATCCTGCAACGAAAAGAACGACCCCGCAGGCAGGCGATAGCCCTGCCCCTTGGCTTCGGGAAGCCCGGCATCGGTCGCCAGATAGGTGCCGTTCACCATGTATTCCGCAGCGCCGCGTGCGCCGTCCTCGGCCACAAACACCACCAGTTCGGTCAATGTCTCGTCATAGCACCGCGCCATATGCCCACAGAATTCCTCGAACGCCGCGCGCCCGATCCGCACATTGCCCTCATTCACATGATGCGCCACGTCCTCGGTCAGACAGTCGAGCATCCCTGCAATGTCCTTGCGATTAAACGCATCGAAATACCGCTCAAGTGTCGCCCGGCTCATAGCTGCCCTCCCCATTTTCGTTTCAAATGATCCACCAACTGGTCGCGCGTCTGCCGATAGGCGTTCAGCTTTTGCTCACGCGTTTCGCCAAGACCCGTCGGGTCCATGATCGGCCAGTATTCCACCGTCAGATGATAAAACCGCGTCAGGTCCAGCGCCCGCCGCTGCGACGCAGGAGATAACGCCACGACAAGATCGAACCCCGACAAGGCTTCACCATTCTCTTCCAACTCATCGAAAGACCGCGACCGATGGCGGCTCATTTCGACACCGATCTCATTGCAGACCGAGATGGCGAACCCATCGATCTCAAGGTCATTCACAACGCCGACCGATTGCACATAGGTCTCAAAGCCATAAAGCTTCTTCATGATCCCCTCGGCCATTGGGGACCGCACAGCATTATGATCGCAGCAAAACAGAATCGACTGCGGCAGCGCTTTCAAACCTCAGCCCCCGAAATGCAGGACGCAGACCAAGGTGAACAGGCGCCGTGCGGTGTCGTCATCCACCGTCACCTTACCGTCAAGACGCTCCTGCAGGATGCGGGCGCCTTCGTTGTGAATACCGCGCCGCGCCATGTCGATGGTCTCGATCTGGCTGGGTGGCAGCGTCTTCACCGCATCGAAATAGGATTTGCAGATCTGGAAATAATCCTTCACCACCTGCCGGAACGGCGACAACGAAAGATGAAATTCCGCAGCCTTTTCATGGCTTTCTGTGGTCACATCGAAGACCAGCCGCTTATCGCGGATCGACAGACCCACGTTATACGGCCCCTGTGGTACAGGTCGCCCGTCACGGTCAGGCAGCTCGAACGTGTTGTGTTCCATCAGGTCGAACATCGCCACACGGCGTTCCTGTTCGATCTCGGGTGTGGGCGGGGGCAGATTGCCGTCGTCCAGTTCGATATGGGCAATGCGTGTCATGGGCCGTCTTCCTTGATCTGCACCCCTCCCTAGCGCGCGTTGATATCTCGTGCAATCTGACCTTTGGCCTAACCGCGCGTCTCGTCTTTGTCCGGCAACAGACCATAGCGGGCCGCAACACGCCAGACATGCGGCGGCACCATGTTCTTGATCCGCGCAGGATGTGCGCGCCGCAGGTGCAAAATCGTCTCGATCGCTTTCATTTCCACCCGCGCACGGGCGAACTCCAACCCCCGAGGCCCCGTGCGCGGTTGCAACCACGCCACAATGGGCCGCACCCAGTCAGGCATCCGCCGCAGCGGAAGCCCGCCAGCAGCCCGTTCAGTGTTGGCCATGAACCCTTTAACCGCCGCCTCGCGCTTGCCCTTGTCGGTCAGAGCGCGTCGCACCACCTTGTCGCCCAACCGGTCCAGCACTGCCGTTCCGCGGGCGTTGCGCACGATCAGCCACTGGTCGCCATCGCCGCCCATATAACCCACGGTGATATCCGCCAGCCGGTTGGTATAGTCGACGCAGGTCTTGCAGGTCATCGGAAAGAAATCCGCCGGCAAGTCCGACAGCGGCAGCTTCAGAAACGGCACAAAGCGCGGCTTGCGTCCGTCATCAAACCGCAATTCCACCCGGTAATCCGCGCGGAACTCAAGGTAAGAGACGGTCTCCGGCTTATCATCGAGCCGCGCCAGAAACGCGTGGAAATTCTCGGTTGTGGTGTTGTCGGAACAAGGCGTGCCGATCACCGTGATCTCATCGAACCCAAGCTCAGCCTCCAGCGCCCGCAGCGCATAAATCTGACACGGCACGCCAACCACTGCGATCCGCCGATGCCCAGCCGCCCGTGCAGGCTCAAGCAGCGCCAGAAGCGGCCCGTAGCCCATGCGCATGCCCCGGCACTGGGCCATATCCTCGGCTTCGGTCACGATCACCGGCAGCGGCTTCCAACGGTCCAGCGGATCAGGCGCTGTCGCCAGTACCGCATCCACCGCCCCCGCCCGCAAAAGCTCTGCCGCAAGCCCGGTGGTCAGCCCAGTCCACTGCGCCCCCTCGGCCGCAGGCTCCAGCCGCGCGCGGTACATGGCTTGCGACACGCCAAAAAACGCCTCATCCCCGGCACCGGCGACGCGCCCATGCACAGCCTCCTCAAGGCTCTCGTAATCCGGCTGGATGAACTGGCAGGCTTTCCCGCACGCACGGCCATCGCCCATGCGTGACACGCCGCAATCGGTACAGAGTCCAGCCCGTGGAGCGCCACCTATCTCGGGCACCGTCAGGCCAACACGACCACCATCCATGCAGACTCTCCTCAACGCGACATGTCAACTTTAGTTGACACCCGCATGAAAAGCGAGTCCACGCTTCTTCTTTTTCCAAATATGCAAACACGCCGCACACACAGGCGCACCGCAAGGCAGAAGCGTCACATGCTCACGCGCCCGAGGACGTCGCCAAAGGCGTAAGGACGAGAAAACCAGCGCGCAATTCTATTGCGCTCAATTATCTCGAAAACCGGCTTCCACTTTTCGGATTGAGCGCCTAGCGCACCTTCAGCGTCGCCAACCCGATCAGCGCCAGAATAAGCGAGATGATCCAGAACCGGATCACGATCTGCGGCTCCGCCCAGCCCTTTTTCTCGTAATGGTGATGGATCGGCGCCATCAGGAACACGCGCTTGCCCGTCCGCTTGAAGTACAGCACCTGGATAATCACAGACAGCGCCTCGACCACGAACAAACCGCCGACAATTGCCAGCACGATCTCGTGCTTGGTGGCGACCGCGATGGCCCCCAAGGCACCGCCAAGCGCCAGAGACCCGGTATCGCCCATGAACACAGCTGCAGGCGGCGCATTGTACCACAGGAACCCCAAACCACCGCCGAACAGACCCGCTGTAAAGATAAGGATCTCGCCGGTGCCCGGCACGTAATGCACGTCCAGATATTCGGTAAAATCGACCCGCCCCACCGCATAGGCGATCACCCCCAACGTACCGGCTGCGATCATCACTGGCATGATGGCCAGCCCGTCCAACCCGTCCGTCAGGTTCACCGCATTTGCCGCGCCGACAATGACGATCACCGCAAACGGCACAAACAGATAGCCAAGGTTCAAAAGCGTGTCCTTGAACACCGGGAAGGCCAACTGGTTCGTCAGCTCTTCGGGATGGTATTGCGCGGCCCAGTAGCCCGCGATGGCTGCGATCAGAAAGCCCAGCAAAAGTCGCACCTTACCGGAAACACCTGCAGTGTTCTGCTTCTTTACCTTGGCATAATCATCGGCAAAGCCGATCAGCGCGAAACTCATGGTGACAAACAACACCATCCACACAAACGGGTTGTCCAGCCGCGCCCAAAGCAGCGTCGACGTCAGCAACGCGCCGACGATCAACAAACCACCCATGGTCGGTGTGCCAGCCTTGGAAAAATGCCCTTCAGGCCCGTCCGTGCGGATCGGCTGGCCCTTGCCCTGCCGCTTGCGCAGCACGTTGATCAGCGGCTTGCCGAACAAAAAGCCAAAGATCAGCGCGGTCAGAAACGCGCCCCCGGCGCGGAACGTGATATAGCGAAAGAGGTTGAAGAAGTCCCCCCCGTCCGACAGTGCGGTCAACCAAAACAACATGAACTCTTATCCCTCCGCGTCGTCGCGCGCGTTGCCTTGGCTCATATTGCGGATGGCGTCAACCACGCGGGCCAGCCGCATCGACAGCGATCCCTTGACCATCACCACGTCGCCTGCATCCAACTGGCGCGGCAACCGCGCGGCCATATCGTCCGATGTCTCGAACCACAATCCCCGCCGTTCATCGGGTAGCGCATCGTAGAGGTTCCGCATCAACGGCCCGACGCAATGCACCTTGTCCAACGCTTTGGTCGCGTCCAGATCGGCCAACGCCGCGTGCAAATCCGGCCCGGTCGGCCCCAATTCCTTCATATCGCCCAGCACGGCGATCCGTCGCCCCTTGCTGACCCGGCCCACGTCATGCTGCACAGGGGCTGCGGCAAGAACCGCAAGCGACGCCGCAACCGAGGCCGGATTGGCATTATACGCGTCATCGAACAACGCCAGCGTCGCATTCGGGTCCGCCTCATCCAATTGGATTGTCACATGCGCCCCGCGCCCCGCCCCCGGATGCCAGCGTCCCATCGCCGCCAACGAAAGCGCCCGGTCCAGTTCCAGCACTTCGCAGACCGCCAGAACCGCCGCCCCGTTGATGGCGAAATGCCGCCCCGGCGCGTCGATCTTGTAAAGAAGCTCACCTCCGTCCAACACCGCCTGCGCCACGCTATGCCCGTCGCTTTCCCGGACCGAGGCCACGCGCATGTCGCAGCCTTCGCTTTCGCCGAACGAAACGCTCAGCTGCGCCGTCTCAGCCGCCCGCGCCTGCAAGATCCTGCTGGTCGGCAGATCCCCGTTCCAGATCGCCACGCCGCCGGGCTCCAACCCATCAAAGATCGACGCCTTTTCATGCGCGATCCCGTCAATACTTTCGAACGCCTCAAGGTGCGCTGGCGCAACGATGGTCACCATGGCCACATGCGGGCGTGCGATCCGGCTCAGCGGCGCGATCTCACCGGGGTGGTTCATCCCAATCTCGATCACCGCGAATTCTGCATCACGCGGCATCCGCGCCAGTGTGAGCGGCACACCCCAATGGTTGTTATAGCTGGCCTCTGCCGCGTGTACGGTGCCATGGGCGCTTAGAACCGTGCGCAACATTTCCTTGGTCGAGGTTTTGCCGACCGATCCTGTTACTCCAACCACCTTGGCCTGTGTCCGCGCCCGCGACGCACGCCCCAAAGCCTCAAGCCCAGCCTGAACGTCGTCCACGATCACCAGCGGCGCATCTTCGGCCACACCTTCAGGCACACGGGCCACCAAGGCCGCCGCAGCCCCCTTTTCCAACGCCTGTGCGACAAAGTCATGCCCATCACGTGCCGCCGTCAAGGCGACGAACAAATCCCCCGGCTGGATCGTCCGCGTGTCGATCGACACACCCCTCGCTGTCCAATCACCGGTGACGCGACCACCCGTCGCCGCTGCCGCCTCTGCGCTTGTCCAAAGGGTCATGCCAGTTTCCCGTCCAAAGCTGCCACGGCCACGCTGGCCTGTTCCACATCGTCAAACGGATAAACCGTGTCGCCCACGATCTGCCCTGTCTCGTGCCCCTTGCCGCAGATGAGCAGAGCATCGCCCGGACCCACCGCATCGACACCGCGCAGGATCGCCTCGGCTCGATCACCTACCTCTGTTGCCTCGGGCGCGCCTTCCAGCACAGCCGCCCGGATCAAGGCCGGGTCTTCGCTGCGCGGGTTGTCATCGGTCACGATCACCTGATCAGCAAATTCCGCAGCCGCCGCCCCCATCAGGGGCCGCTTGCCGGGGTCACGGTCGCCCCCAGCACCGATGATCGCCACCAAACGGCCCATGACATGCGGCCGGATCGCCTGACAGGCGGTCGCCACCGCATCGGGCGTGTGCGCATAATCCACGTAAACCGCAGCGCCAGTGTCGCGCGTCGCCGCCAGTTGCATCCGGCCACGTACGGTTTCCAATTCAGGCAAGACCGCAAACACCCGGTCCGGAGTCACGCCGCTCGCGATCACCAAACCCACGGCGACCATAACGTTTTCCGCCTGAAATCCGCCGACAAGGTTCAGTCGGGACTGAAAGGTCTCTCCCCCGAACTTGATCCGCACGTCCTGCCCGGTGGCGTCAAAGCGCTGTCCCAGCAGCACCATGTCCGCGCCGGTGTCACGGCCCACTGTCATGGTTTCTTGGCCCCGCGCCCGCGCGATGGCAAGCATGTCCACACCGCGTGCATCGTCGATATTGATCACGGCGATCCCGTCTTCGGGCAGGACACGGGCAAACAGCCCCGCCTTCGCGTCGAAATACGCCTCAAAGCTGTCGTGGTAATCCAGATGGTCTTGCGTGAAATTCGTGAACCCAGCCGCGCGCAGGTTCACCCCGTCCAAACGCCTCTGCGCCAACCCATGCGAGGACGCCTCCATTGCGGCATGGTCGATCCCGGCCTCCGCCGCACCCGCCAAGGCACGGTGCAGCGTGATCGGTTCAGGCGTGGTATGCATGAGGGGCGCCTGCCAGTCGCCCTCAACACCCGTGGTGCCAAGATTGACCGCAGGTATTCCCAGCAATTGCCAGATCCGCCGCACGAAACTGGCCACGCTCGTCTTGCCATTGGTCCCGGTGACCGCAACCATCGTGTCGGGCTGCTGTTCAAACCAAAGCGCCGCACAAAACGCCAAGGTTTGGCGCGGATCGGCAGCGATCACCACTGCTGCGGTCGATCCCGCAAGCTCGTCCTTGGCGATCTCGGCGCCTTCGACATCGGTCAGGATGGCCGCAGCCCCCATACGCAGTGCGTATTGGATAAACTCGCCACCATGCATCTTTGTGCCCGGCAGCGCCGCAAACAGGTATCCCTCTTTGACATCCCGGCTGTCCACCGCAAGCCCGGTGACAATCGCATCCGCGCCGCCGCGCGCCGTCAGCCCCAGCGCGCTCAGGCTTTTGCCCTTTGCTGCCATGACGACCCCCTCGTGTTCTTGATCCCGATCAGGGGCGGATGCCCTCAGTTCGAGGTGTTGATGATGCCCGTCAATTGCCGCGTTTCGACCTCCGGACGCAAGCCCAGAAGCGGCGCAACGCGGCGGATCATTTCAGCGGCGACAGGAACAGCCGTCCAGCCTGCGGTGCGTCGTGGCTTCGTGCCGCTGGTCTCGACCGGTTCATCCAGTGTCACGATCAACACGTATTTCGGATCGTTGGTCGGGAACACCGACGCGAAGGTATTGATCACCTTGTCGTCGTAATACCCGCCACCGCGCGCCTTGGGTTTGTCAGCCGTTCCGGTTTTCCCACCAACGAAATACCCCGGCACCTCGCCAAAACTGGCGGTGCCCTCGGTCACAACTTTCCGAAGCATATCAACAGATTGCCGTGCGGTGCGTTCCGACATCAAGCGCGGACCCAGCTTGGCCCCGCTCTGCTTGAGAAGCGTCGGCTCGACCTTGTACCCGCCATTTGCGATCGCGGCATAGCCAGCAGCCAGATGCAGCGGGCTCGACGACAGGCCGTGACCGTAAGAGATTGTCACGCTCGACAGGTCGGTCCAACGCTGCGGCAGCAACGGCTTGCCCCCTGCCGCTTCGACAATCTCCAAGGGCGTCGGCTCGAAGAACCCCAACCCTTTCAGAAACTCCTGCTGACGCTGCGCGCCGATCGCCAAGGCCAGACGCCCGGTGCCCCGGTTCGAGCTTTTGACGATGATGTCCGAGACCGACAAAGGTCCGTAATTCTTGTTGTTGAATTCACCGATCTTGAACCCCCCAACCTTCATCGGGCCGGACGTATCGATCACGGTTTCCGGGTTCACCAACCCCAAATCAAGCGCCTGCGCAGACGCGAAAACCTTGAAGGTCGATCCCAGCTCGTACACGCCCTGCACGGCACGGTTGAACAGCGGGCTGTCCGCAGCCTCGCCTTGGGTCAGCGGGCGCGGGCGATCATTCGGATCGAAATCCGGCAGGGACGCAATGGCGATCACCTCACCTGTGTAGATATCCATCAACACGCTGGCAGCACCCTTGGCATTCATCAGGTTCATGCCGCCCTGAAGCACACGTTCGGTCGCGGCCTGAATCGTCAGGTCCAGAGACAGCTCAAGTGGCGCACCCTCACGCGCCGGGTCACGCAGTTCATCATCAAAGAATTTCTCGATACCTGCAGTGCCGATTACTTCAGCAGAATGAACCCCTTCCCGGCCAAAGCTCGCTCCGCCAAGGATGTGTGATGCCAGCGCTCCATTGGGATAAAGCCGCATCTCACGTGGCCCGAACAACAACCCTGGCTCACCGATATCGTGCACCTTTTGCTTTTGCTCGGGGCTCAGTTTTCGACGCACCCACATGAACTTACGGTTGCCAGTGAAGTCTTTGCGCAAACGTTCTTCATTAAGCTCAGGAAAAATCTTGACCAATTCCGATGCTGTACGGACTGGATCAACCATCTGCTGCGGATGTGCATACAGCGAGAAGGTCTCCATGTTGGTCGCCAGAATACGGCCCTGACGGTCGACAATATCCGCCCGACTGGCGATGATCGACGCACCCGTGGCCTGCGCGCGTGGCTCTTCCGGCTCGGATGCCGCCAGCGTGCCCATCCGCGCCCCAACCACTCCAAAGGCACAAAAGAACATCACCGCCATAACCAACAACCGTCCCTCGGCCCGCGACCGCGCCTTATCGCGCATCTGTTCGTGGCGAATCCTCAGGTTCTCACGCTCGATGGCGTCGGGGTTTTCGCCCTTGCGGCGGGCATCCAGAATGCGCGCCAAAGGCCGAAGCGGCGTGCGGATCATGGTTCTTGCTCCTGTGCGCCTGCGCTTGAGATTTCGACCGGGTCGGTGATCGGCAGCTCGGGTGGTTGCGGATAGGCGATCTGATCCACGCGCCCGAACTGATCCGGCTCAAGCGGCATCAGCCCCAGACGCTCAAAGTTCACCTCTGCCAGATCCCGCAGCCGGTCCGGGCGGTTCAGATAGGCCCATTCCGCCCGCAACACCGCCAAGCGCGCCCGCGCTTCGGCAATTTCACCGCGCACCGCTTGCGCGTCACCCAACGCAGCCTGCGTCTTGTAATTCTCGTGATACGCCCAGAACGCCGCCCCGATGACAGTCAGAAACGTCAGGACATACAACAGGGAACGCATCAGCGGTCCTCCTTCAGTTGAGGCAAGGCAATCTGTCCCGCGTCGATGTCTCCGGCGGGCGCATCGGTGCGCCGCGCAACACGCAGCTTGGCCGATCGCGATCTTGGATTGACCGCCAATTCGTCATCATCGGGACCAACCGCCTTACGGGTCACGATCTTGAACGCGGGGGTTTCGGCTTCGATTTCAGGCGCATAGCGATTGGCCCGTCCCGATTGACCGCCGCGCGCCTGCAAGAACCGTTTGACCATCCGATCCTCGACCGAATGAAAGCTGACCACGGCCAGCAATCCGCCGGGCTTCAGCGCCCGTTCGGCAGCCATCAAGCCCTGCATCAACGCGCCATATTCATCGTTCACCGCAATCCGCAGCGCCTGAAAACTGCGCGTTGCCGGGTGGGACTGCCCTGGCTTGGGGCGCGGCAGGCAGGATTCGACGATCCGGGTCAGTTCCAACGTCCGCGTGATCGGCGCAACTTTCCGCGCCGCGACAATCGCCTTGGCGATCCGGCGCGAGGCGCGTTCTTCACCGTATGTATAAAGAATATCCGCAATATCGAACTCGTCCGCCGTATTCACGATATCCGCCGCCGAAGGTCCGTCCTGCCCCATCCGCATGTCCAACGGTCCGTCCTTCATGAAGGAAAACCCGCGCTCCGCCAAATCCAACTGCATCGACGACACACCAAGGTCCAACACAACCCCGTCCACACCATACGCGATCTCGTCCATCTCGGCAAAATTCGCGCGGTGCAATTCGATCCGGCCCTCAAATTCCGGCAACCAAGACGCGGCCATCTCATGCGCCAGCGGATCGCGATCAATGCCGATGACTTTGTCGGCCCCGGCCTCGATCAAACCGCGCGCATAGCCACCAGCGCCAAAGGTGCCATCAACCCAAACACCTGTGACCGGCGCCACCGCCCGCAAGAGCGGAGCAAGAAGGACGGGAATGTGTGGGTCAGTCGAAGGGGAAGCAGCGGCAGCAGACATATCCGATCAGCCCCCCGGCTGCTGGTCCAGGAAGATGAGCGGATCGACATCGTCGGGCAGCTCGTCCAGCCACTCGTCGGTTGCAGCCTGCTCCTCTGCCTCGAAGGTCTCGGGATCCCAGATCTGGAACGTGTCGCCTGCACCGATGAAGAACGCCTCGGAACTCAACCCGATCTTCTCGCGCAGCTTGGCCGGCAGCACCAGCCGCCCGGTCTCATCAACACTGGTCGCGTGGGATTGGCCGTTGAACAACCGTTGCAGCATCTTGCGCTCGACCGATCCCCGTGGGAGCGCTTCGATCTTTTCGTCCACCTCTTCGATGGCCTCGACCGTATAACATTCAAGATATTTGCGGCGCTTGTCGCCGTAGACAATAACCAGCTCGGGATTCAAACCATCCGTATACGCGGGATCGCCCGCCTCGAGGACACGACGAAACGAGGCCGGGATAGACACCCTGCCCTTGCCATCAACCTTGTGATGACTTTCGCCTCTGAACCTCAGTCTACGGGTCACTGCCCTACTGGTCCTTTCATGCCTCTTGTCCCTGGAAACGGAAACGGCGGGTTGATCTGCTGCCACTGATCAACCCGCCGTCCGTGTCCCGTCTCCGGGAAGTCCGACTGCGCGCGCCACCTGGGGGGATGTCTGCTCGCCCGCGCGCCGGATCTCTGTGTTCGATGAAAGCGGGTGCCTGTATGAAACCTGCTTTTTTTATTTATTTGGATACCGCGTCGAGGTCTGTGTTGCCTCGTTTGCTGTTCCTGCTCTCATCTCGTGCATTAGGGATGCCATGGGAAAGTATGGGTCGCAACAGTTTTTTATGGGAATTTGCATCCATATGCTGTTTGCGCGCCCTTCCAGAAACTGCATCTGGTGGATAAGTGATCGATTTTTGGCAAAATACGCCACAAGGCGCAGAAACAAATACTATATATAGACAAGTACGGCACGCAGGATTGTTGCCCATAATTTCCCACATCCGCAACAAACAAACCAAGAACATCACCAAATCGCAATGGCTGGAAACTCCAAATCCAACGATTTTTCCCGAATTTCCACCCGAATCAACCCAATGATTCGACTTGTCGCACAAGGCCCTGGCAATCCGTCCCATCTTTTCCCATGCCCAATCCCACCTATTCCCATGCCCGCCCCACACGCGACCCATACGCACCCGAAGTTCACCAAAGCTTGCAATGCAAACAGCCCGGTTGTACGCCAAAGAGGTCATGGTCCGGGCAACCCCCGGTGAAAAGGGAACGTGGTGAAATCCCACGACTGCCCCCGCAACTGTAAACGGCGAGCGTGTTCGGCATATGCCACTGGGAAACCGGGAAGGCCCGATACACGCCCCGACCCGCAAGTCAGGAGACCTGCCGTGACAGATCACCCTACACTCGCGCGGGGTGCGCGGGCTGTGACGGTACTCCGGTGTGGTGACAGTCACCGCCTTTGGGCATGTCCCGAAGGCTTGATATGTTCGATGCGCGGGAGGCAGAGCGGTGAAGCTCTTTAGTGCGCTGATGGTTTTGACAGTGGCGATGTTCCTCGCATCGCTCTTTGTCGGCTATGCGGCGATCTCTGTTCCCGAAGGCCTGTCAGCGCTGTTTGGCAGGGGCAACCCGCTTTACGTGACGATCATGCAGGACATCCGCCTGCCGCGCGCGCTGCTGGCGGCAATGGTTGGCGTGTCGCTCGGCCTTGCTGGTGCCGCGATGCAGGGGTTCTTGCGTAACCCTTTGGCCGAACCCGGTTTGATCGGCGTGTCCGGCTCGGCCGCCCTGGGGGCGGTGATCGCTCTGCAAACCGGGCTGGCCGCCACCTTTGCGCTGGCGCTGCCGATCACGGCACTCAGCTTTGCCGCGTTGGCCGTTGGCCTGATCCTGCTGCTGGCGGGTCCGCGCGGGTCGTCGTTAACCCTGATCCTTGCAGGCATCGCCGTGTCGGCCTTTGCCGCCGCCCTGACATCCCTGACGCTGAACCTCTCCCCCAACCCCTATGCCGCGTCCGAGATCATGTTCTGGATGATGGGCTCGGTCGCCAACCGTGCCATGAGCCATGTCTGGCTGGCGCTGCCGATCATGACGCTGGGCTGGATCGCACTGGCCGGACTGGGCCGCGGCCTTGACGCACTGACATTGGGCGAAGACGCTGCCGAAGCCTTGGGCATCTCGCTCTCTCGCCTGCGCCTGCAACTGCTGTTCGGCACCGCTGCCGCCGTGGGTGCAGCAACTGCAATGGCCGGAGCGGTGGGGTTTGTCGGTCTGGTCGTGCCGCACATCCTGCGCCGCTTTGCCCATGGTCGTCCCTCGACCCTGCTCTGGGCCTCAGCGCTTGGTGGGGCCGCGATGGTGCTGGCCTCCGACCTGACAACACGGCTTGTTCTGCCGGACCGCGACCTGAAACTCGGCGTCGTCATGGCCCTGATCGGCGCACCGCTGTTTCTGCACCTTATATATAAGACACGGAGGGAAATCGCATGACCCTCCTGTCCGTGCAGAACCTCACCGTCCGGCGCGGCGAATGCCCGGTGGTCGATGCCGCATCTCTGGTCATAGGTCCCGGAGAATGTGTCGGCCTGATCGGCCCCAATGGCGCGGGCAAAACCTCGCTTCTGCGCGGTGCGCTGGGTCTCTTGACGTATGAGGGCACCAGCAGCCTGGCCGCTCTCTCGCCAAAGCAGCGCGCCGCCCAAGCCGCATGGCTGCCCCAGACACGCGAAATCGCGTGGCCAATGAGCGTGGAGCGGATCGTGGCCCTTGGTCGCCTGCCCTATCTCGCGCGTGGCGCACGGCTCAGCCCAACCGACCAAACCGCCGTCGATGCCGCCCTGACCCGCATGGGCCTGCAAAACTACCGCACCCGTCTGGCCACCGCTCTGTCCGGCGGCGAACAGGCCCGCGTGTTGATCGCGCGGACACTGGCACAGGACACGCCACTGCTGATGGCCGATGAACCCATCGCCGGGCTGGACCCAGCCGCACAGATTGCCACGCTTCAGGTGTTCAAGACATTGGCCCAAGAGGGGCGCGCCGTGCTCACGTCTTTACACGACCTGTCGCTTGCGGGACGTTATTGCACCCGTCTCATTCTGCTCGGCGCGGGCCGCATTATTGCCGACGGCGCGCCGCGCGATGTGCTGACGCCTGCCCTTCTGGCAGAGGTGTTTCGCCTTGAGGCAGAGGTGATCGACACACCACAAGGCCCAATCGTCCAGCCACTGGGGGTGCTGACATGACAGACATCATCGCGTTTCTGAACGTCGGCGGACCCGCGCTTTGGGTAATCACGGGCCTCAGCGTCATCACCCTTGGCCTGATCCTGTGGAAGTTGTGGCGGTTGTCGCTCATGGGCGCATGGCGGCGTGACGCAACCGAAGCCGCTGTTGACCAATGGCAACGCGGCCAGCACGACAGCGCCCTGTCCAGCCTGCGCCAGCGCACCGGCCTGCGCGCCCGCGTCGTCAAAGCAGCCATGCAAGCCAGCCAGACACTGCCCCCCGAAGACGCCCGCGACGAGACCACCCGCGTCGCCCGTGGCGCGCTGATGGATGCAGGCAGCGGCCTGCGCGCGCTGGACCTCATTGCAACCATTGCGCCGCTGGTGGGCCTACTGGGCACCGTTCTGGGCATGATCGACGCGTTCCAAGCCTTGCAAGACAGCGGCGCCCGCGCCGACCCCTCGGCCCTAGCCGGCGGTATCTGGGAGGCGCTTTTGACCACCGCTGCCGGCATGGCCGTGGCGATCCCCGCGTCAATGGCGCTCAGCTGGTTCGACAGTATCAATGACCGCCTCGCCCATGATTTCGATGATCTGGCGACCCGCATTCTGACCAAAGGCAAACAGGGCTGACATGTTGAACCTTGCGCATCAGACACGCCGCCGCCGCATCGGGTTGACCCCGATGATCGACGTCGTGTTTCTGCTGCTGGTGTTCTTCATGCTGGCTGCCCGGTTCGGCGTGACCGATGCCATCCCGGTCACGCTATCGGGTGGTGCAGCACAGCCCTATGACGGCCCGCCGCGCCTGATCACCGTACTGCCCGATGCGCTGCGCGTAAATGGTATCGACACCACCGATCCGGTCGCCAGCCTGACGCCCCTCATGGGCACGCAGACCGACATCATCCTGCTCCGCGCCCGCGACGGCGCCTCGGTCCAGCATCTGCTGGATGTCATGGGCACCCTGCGCCGCGCAGGCTGGACAAACCTTGTGGTGTTGGAATGAGACGCGCACCGCTCATTGCCCCGCGCCCAAGGCGCGCCTCGCGCGAACCGGTCGTGCCGATGATCAACGTGGTCTTTCTGCTGCTCATCTTTTTTCTGATGACCGCGCAGATCGTGCCACCCGCACCCTTTGACCTGACCCTGCCGAACGCCAGCGGCGACGAAGACACGGGCCAGACCGCACTCTATATCAACGCGACGGGCGAAATCGCGTTTGCCACTGCGCGTGGCGATGCTGCTTTGGCGCGGGCGGTTGCTGCGACACAGGACACGCCGCTGCGCCTTTACGCCGACGCACGCCTTCCTGCCGCCACTCTGGCACAGGTGCTGACGCAGCTTGCACAACTTGGTGCCGAGCGGGTCGAGATCGTGACGGAGGGCGGCTGATGCGGATCATGGAGCTCACCGCCTTCATCGCCCTTTCAGGCGCATTGCACGCCGCAACTCTGGTCGTCGCCCCCTTCCCCGGTGGCGGCAGCAGCGGCGGCCAAGGCGGCACGGCCGATGTCACCCTACAAGCCGCAACCCCGACGCTGGCCGCGATGGTACAAGACTGGGACCGGGTGCCCGAGGTGAGCGACGCGCCAGCTTTGGCCGTACCGGACGCGACAACACCGCCGGTCCGCCCAGCGCAGGACATGGCCCCGGCTCCGCGCCCTCAGATCGCCGCCCTTGCGGCCCCAAACACAGCACGTGATGTGCCACGGATCGACACCCGCTTGCCCGCACCACCAGTGCCGTTCGCGGCCCCCGCCCCCGATGCACTGCCTTTGCCCAAGGCAAACGCAACAGCCATGCCGAACACTCCTCGCGCCGAAAGCGATGTGCGCCCATCAGCGCCGGTGCAGCCGCGCGTCACCGACAGCGCGCCCACCATGCCAAAGGTGGACAGCACCCCCGCCGCCCCGCGCATTGCGCCGCTGGCCTCACTGCGTCCAGAAAGCCGCCCCGAACGCCGGGTCGCTGCACCAAGCGCCGCGCGTCCGGCCCAAACGGCCAAAGGCAACGGCGCAAAACCCGTCACCGCCGCGGCACCAGCACGCGCGGCACCGGTGGCAAAAGGCCCGTCGGCTGCGCAACTCGCGCGTTTGGAACAGCAATGGGGTGCACAGATCACATCGGCGCTCCGGCGCGCGCACAGGCCACCGCGCGGGGTCGCGGGAACGGTGAAACTGGTGATTGCCATAACGCCTGCAGGGCACGTAGCTGGCGTGTCTCTTGCTGGGTCTTCAGGCAACACTCGTCTGGATCAGGCCGCTTTGGCTGCGGTCAAACGCGCACGGTTTCCGCGGGCTCCCGAGGGTTTGAATAAATCCAGCTACCGGTTCAGCCAACGTCTGACCGTCTCGCGGTGACGCTGCGTCGACGCAGCGCGCCCCGGCTCAGGCCATGCCGCCCTTGATCAACCCGTCGGCCAGCTTGGCATAGGCCTCGGCCATCGGCCCTTCTCCTGCCGCAACCGGCACACCGCCATCTCCGGCCAGCCGTGTGTCCAGATCCAGAGGCAATTGCGCCAGCAAAGGCACACCCCGCGCCGAGGCCTCGGCAACCGTGCCGCCCGATCCAAAGATGTGGCTTTGCCCACCGCAATGCGGGCACGTGAAAACGGCCATGTTCTCGATCAGGCCCAGCACCGGGGTTTTCAACGTATCGAACATGTCGAGCGCCTTACGGGCATCCAGCAGCGCCACATCCTGTGGGGTCGAGACCACGATGGCCCCGGACACCTGCGCCTTTTGGCACAGGGTCATTGCCACGTCGCCCGTGCCGGGCGGCAAATCGACCAGCAAAACATCGAGTTCGCCCCAAGCCACTTGGCTCAGCATCTGCTGTAGCGCGCCCATCAACATCGGCCCGCGCCAGACCACCGCCTTTTCCTCGGGCAGCATCAAACCAATAGACATGACGGTGACACCATGGGCGGTCAGCGGAATGATCGTCTGCCCATCCGGGCTGTGCGGCTTTTGCGACACGCCCATCATGCGCGGCTGGCTCGGGCCGTAGATATCGGCGTCAAGCAGCCCAACCCGGCGCCCCGCCCGCGCCAATGCCACGGCAAGGTTCGAGGACACGGTGGATTTGCCAACTCCCCCCTTCCCCGAGCCGATCGCCAAAATCCGCGCGACGCCCGACGGCTTCAAAGACCCCGCCTGCGGTTTCATGTGACCGCCGATCTTGAGCCCCGAGGGTGGTTTCGCAGCTGGACCATGCGCGGTCAGCGCCACTGTCACCTGTGAGACACCCGGCAATTCCGCGACAACGGCCTCGGCCGCCTTGCGCACGGGCTCCATCAGGCGGGCGATTTCGGGTGATGGGGCTTCGATGACAAAGCGGACGGCGGTCCCGTCGATCTGAATCGCCCGGACCAGATCAGCGGAAATCAGGTCTTTGCCATCTGGAATCGCGACACGGGCCAGCGCTGCGCGAATCTCTTCGGTCGTTACGGACATGCCCAACCTTTCATCTTTGTGTCACAGAGATGACAGTCTCATTGCGCAGCTTCAACCACCTGCATGGGAATTAGGCCTGTTAGCGCAAAACGCACAAATTTGAACCATTTGCCCTATGCAATTGCTGCATAGCAGCATTGAAGCAAATTCGTATTGTGCAACCGCAGCATTCGCCTATCTTTGTCTCAAGCGAACGGAAACACAGAAATTCGAACAGAGCAGACACATGGCATACGAAACAAACAGTCTCGGCGCGGTCGGCAATGGCATCATGGATCGGGTCAACACCCTGATCGCAGATTATCGCGCCAAAGCGGCACGCCGCAAGATCTACCGTGACACCCTGCGCGAACTGAGCGCGTTGTCGCATCGCGAATTGTGCGATCTTGGATTGAACCATTCCGAGATCAAGCGCGTTGCATATCAGGCAGCTTACGAAAGCTGAACGACATTCGGTGAGCATGGCCTTCGGGCCCCTTACCACACTGGCTCGGCATCCTCTCCTCCTCCCTGGATGTCGTGATCCCGACGGTGGCACCTCTCCTCCTCCCTGGTGCCACCGTCACAAGTTTCGGGCTAACGCCCACACTGGCTCGGCATCCTCTCCTCCTCCCTGGATGCCGTGAACTCGACGGTGGCACCTCTCCTCCTCCCTGGTGTCACCGTCACAAATTTCGGGCTGATGCCCACACAAGATCGGCGTCCTCTCCTCCTCCCTGGATGCCGTGAACTGGAAACGGTGGTGCCTCTCCTCCCTTGGCACCACCGTTTTTTTCGTTCTGGGGGACCGCCTTGCGAAACGTGGCGCCACGGGATTTCGAAATCCCATGCCCAAGGTCCTTCGAAGGACCTTTCCCGATCCCGCCATTTTCCCGCCTGCCTTGGGTTTTCCTTTCCCCGCCCATTCGCTAGATGAGGCGCAACGGAATTCATGCGGCCCCATCAGGGCTGCACAAAAGCGGGAACTGACCCCATGGCGATGGAAAAGACATTCGACGCGAGCGAGGCCGAGGCGCGGCTTTACAAGGCGTGGGAAGACAGCGGTGCCTTCCAGGCGGGCGCCAATGCCTCGCGCGAGGACACGTTCTGCGTGATGATCCCGCCGCCCAACGTGACCGGGTCGCTGCATATGGGCCACGCCTTCAACAACACGTTGCAGGATATCCTCGTCCGCTGGCACCGGATGCGCGGCTTCGACACGCTGTGGCAGCCGGGCACCGACCATGCGGGCATCGCCACGCAGATGGTCACCGAACGCGAGATGGCCGCCAATGGCGAACCAAGCCGTCGCGAGATGGGGCGCGAGGCGTTTCTGGACCGCGTCTGGCAGCAGAAGGTCAAATCACGCGGCACGATCATCGGGCAGCTCAAGCGCCTTGGCGCATCCGCCGACTGGTCGCGCGAGGCGTTCACCATGGGCGGTGCTGCCGGGGACCCGGATCGCGGCAATGGGCCGAACTTCCACGATGCCGTGATCAAAGTCTTTGTCGACATGTACAACAAGGGGCTGATCTATCGCGGCAAGCGGTTGGTCAACTGGGACCCGCATTTCGAGACCGCGATTTCGGATCTCGAGGTCGAGAATATCGAGAACCCCGGCCATATGTGGCACTTCAAATACCCGCTCGCGGGGGGCGCCACCTATACCTATATCGAAAAGGACGAGGACGGGACTATCGTGCTGGAGGAAGAGCGCGACTATATCTCCATCGCCACGACGCGCCCCGAAACCATGCTGGGCGACGGCGCTGTTGCGGTTCATCCGTCGGATGAGCGGTATGCGCCAATCGTCGGAAAGCTTTGCGAGATTCCGGTTGGACCCAAGGAACACCGCCGCCTGATCCCGATCATCACTGATGAATACCCCGACCCCACCTTTGGTTCGGGCGCGGTGAAGATCACCGGCGCGCATGACTTCAACGACTACGGTGTCGCCAAGCGCGGGAACATCCCCTGCTACCGCCTCATGGACACCAAAGCGCACATGCGTGACGACGGTGCGCCCTATGAAGAGGCGGCATTGGTCGCGGGTGCCGTGGCGCGCGGCGAACGCACGCTGACCGAGGCGGAAACCGACGCGCTGAACCTTGTGCCAGATCACCTGCGCGGATTGGACCGGTTCGAGGCGCGCAAGGCCGTGATCGACGAAATCACCGCCGAAGGTTTGGCGGTGATGGTCCCTGTCACCGATCCGCGTCTTGGCTCGCCCAAAGCGCCAGTCGCCCCCGAAGAGGGTGGCGAAGCCCGCGAAGATACGCTGGTGCCGCTGGTCGAAGCCAAGCCGATCATGCAGCCTTTCGGCGACCGCTCCAAGGTGGTGATCGAACCGATGCTCACCGACCAATGGTTCGTGGACGCCGATAAGATCGTCGGCCCCGCATTGGAGGCCGTGCGCTCGGGTGAGGTCAAGATCGTGCCGGAGTCGGGCGAAAAGACCTATTTCCATTGGCTTGAGAATATCGAACCGTGGTGCATCTCGCGCCAGCTTTGGTGGGGGCATCAGATCCCGGTTTGGTTCGACGCCGACGGTAACCAATACTGCGCGCCGACCGAGGCCGAAGCGCAGGCGATGGCGGGCGACGGTGTTGAATTGACCCGCGACCCCGACGTTCTGGACACGTGGTTCTCCTCCGGTCTCTGGCCGATCGGCACATTGGGTTGGCCCGAGCAAACACCGGAACTGACCAAGTATTTCCCGACCAGCGTTCTGGTGACCGGGCAGGACATCCTGTTCTTCTGGGTCGCGCGGATGATGATGATGCAGTTGGCCGTGGTCGACCAGATTCCGTTCAAGGATGTCTACCTGCACGGCCTCGTCCGCGACGCCAAGGGCAAGAAGATGTCCAAGTCACTGGGCAATGTGGTTGATCCGCTTGAGATCATTGACGAATACGGCGCGGACGCGCTGCGCTTTACCAATGCGGCGATGGCCTCGCTTGGGGGTGTGCTGAAACTCGATATGCAGCGGATCGCGGGCTACCGGAACTTCGGCACGAAGCTTTGGAATGCGACGCGCTTTGCCGAAATGAACGGTGTGTTCGAGAACCGGACCCCCAGCGCCGACATCCCCAAGGCCACCGCAACGGTGAACCAGTGGATCATTGGTGAAACCGCCCGCGTGCGTGCCGAGGTGGATGCAGCCCTTGATGCCTACCGCTTCGATGACGCTGCAGCAGCGCTCTACCGCTTCGTCTGGGGCAAGGTCTGCGACTGGTATGTGGAATTCTCCAAGCCGCTGCTGCTGGACGAAGGCCCGCAAACGGCGGAAACAAAGGCCACCATGGCGTGGGTCATCGACCAGTGTCTGATCCTGTTGCACCCGATCATGCCCTTCATGACCGAAGAGCTGTGGGCGGTCACTGGCGACCGGTCGAAGATGCTCGTCCATGCCGACTGGCCGACCTATGGCGCCGACCTGATCGACGCAGAAGCCGACCGCGAGATGAACTGGGTGATCGGTCTGATCGAGGGCATCCGGTCCGCACGGCAGCAGATGCACGTGCCAGTGGGCCTCTATCTGCCGCTGGTGGTCAAGGATATGGGCGATGCCGCAAAAGCCGCATGGGACCGCAACGAGGTGCTGATCAAGCGTCTGGCGCGGATCGACGAATTGACCGTAGTCGATGCCTTCCCCAAGGGCTGCGCCACCGTGCCAATGGACGGCGCGACGTTTGGTCTGCCGCTGGCGGATATCATCGACGTGGCCGAGGAAAAGGCCCGTTTGGAGAAGTCGCTGCAAAAGCTCGCCAAAGAGATCGGCGGCATGAAAGGGCGTTTGGGCAACCCGAAATTCGTTGAATCGGCCCCGGATGAGGTGGTCGAGGAAACCCGCGCCAACCTTGCAGCGCGTGAGGACGAAGCGGCCAAGTTGCAAGAGGCGATGGACCGGCTGGCCGAGTTGGGGTGATCCCACACACCACCCGATTCCAAACTTAAAAGGGTCGGACAGGACGCCATGCCCTGCCCGACCCACGCCGGACGCCCGGTCGGGCAAAACCCACCGGGAGCGTTCGGTCATGTGGGATACAACTGATCCCTGTTCAAGTGGAAGAAGCGGCGCCGCCCCGAAGGTCTGACATGCTTTTCTCTGTCGGACATCCGCCCGAACCCTGTGGCCCTGCCAAAAGCCCTATAGACCGGTCTTTCACGGGTGTCCTCTTTCGAGGCGTGAAAGCAATCGTCAGATTGGTGTCGCGGTGTGGGAGTGACCCTCTCCGCTCGATGCGCATCGTGCGGGGGGTTTTGGCGGTTGGACGTTAAAACTTCGGTAAGGGACCGCGCGGTGGAAGGGCTTTGCAAAGCCCTTAAAGCCCGTTCGAACGGGCTTGCCCATTCCTTCGAAGGAATGGATCAGCCTGCGATATCGGGCGTGATGCGAATAAGTGTGGGAGTGTCTGCCTTGAACGCGTCCAATACCGCCTGTTGCAGGTCTTGCAACGATCCCGGCTCAATCGCCCCCGCCCCATAGGCTTTTGCCAAAGCAAGGAAATCGGGGTTCCGTGCCACCACCGCATTGGGCGCGATCTGGGAGGCGATCATGCTGTCTTCGATCTCGCCCAGCTTGCCATTGTCCCAGACCAAAATGGGCAGCGGCAGGCCCAGCTCGACCGCCGTGCCCAGTTCCTGAATGGTGTATTGCAGCCCGTAATCGCCTGCCATGGCGAGTGTCGGTTGACCTTTACGGGCCACAGCGCCGCCAATTGCGGCAGGCAAAGCGTAGCCCAAAGTGCCAAAGCCGTAGGGGTGGTGCCAATGGCCGGGGCGCGGCATGTCCCAGATCTCTTTTGCGCCATAGGCGAATTGGGTCATGTCGGAATAGATCATCGTGTCATCGGGCAGCACGGCGCGCAGCGCATCACAGACCGCACCGATGCCCGGACGTTCGGCATCGACCTCGGCCCGCCACGCGGCGCGTTTGCGCGCGACTGTGGCAGCGTCCCATTTGGGCGGCTGATCTGCGGTGCGGGCGGGAATGGCGATCGTCATCGCTTTGAGGAACGCGCCCGCGTCGGCAAGGATGGCACGATCCTGCGGCCCCATTCCGGTGAACACCTCTGGGTCGATATCCACCCGGATCATCGGCGCGGTGTGGCCCAGCGTTGGGCGCCAGAGATCGACCTCGGACAGCGTGGTGCCGACGGCGATCACCAGATCGGCTTGGGCGGCGATTTCGGCGCTGTCGGGGCGCGCAAGGGTGCTGCCGAAATAAAGCGGTGTGTCTCCGGGCACGACGCCACGTGCAGCATAGGTCACGATAGAGGCCGCGCCGGTCTGGCGCAGCAGGTCGGGGATCGCCGCTGCGCCCGCAACAGACCCGCCGCCGAACACGAAAAGCGGCCTTTCGGCGGCAAGTACAGCGGCGACCACATCGTACACATCGTCATGTGATGCCGCTGGCAGGCCGGGACGTTTGGCGGGCGGTTGCGGTGCGGGGTCTGCCACCGCGCCCAGCGTGTCGATGGAAACCTGCATGTGGCACGGGCGCGCGCGGGCGCTGGCGAACTGGTCAAACGCGCGGTCGATCAAGGCATAGGCGGCGGAGGCTGTGCGGGCCTCTTCGGACCAGGCGCAGACAGTCTCGGCTGCCGCACGCTGGTCGCGCATCTGGTGAAGCTGACCCCGGCGGGCAGAAGTTTCGTCAAGGCAGGAGGAAATCGCGAGGATCGGCACCGAATCCGAATAGGCCTGCCCCAGTGGCGTCAGAATGTTGGTCAGTCCCGGCCCGGTGATCACATAGGCCACCCCCGGCTTGCCAGTCGCGCGGGCATAGCCGTCGGCCATGAACCCCGCGCCTTGTTCGTGACGTGCCAGCACATGCGTGATCCCGGCTTGTTCGATGCCGCGATAAAGCTCCACATTGTGCACACCGGGGATGCCGAAGATCGTATCAACGCCCCGGTCTTTGAGCATTTGCGAGATTTGCGCACCAAGCGGCTGGCGGGACATCAGGCTCTCCAGAAATTGACAGTGAAGATGGCGTAGACCGCCAACAGTTCGAGCCGACCCAGCAACATGCCGATGGCGAGCATCCATTTGGCAGTGTCATTGAGGCCCGCGTAATTGCCCGCTGGGCCGATCTCTGGCCCAAGACCGGGACCGATATTGGCCAGAGCAGCGGCCGCCCCCGACACCGACGTGATGAGGTCGAGCCCTGTCATCCCCAAGGCCACCGACAACACACCCATCGAAATCACGAAAAACACGAAGAACGAGATCACCGAGTTGAGCACGTCGTCGCCCACCGGGCGGCCGGCATAGCGCGGCATGAAGACCCCGTGCGGTGAGCGGATCTTGCGCAATTGCACCTTGATCGACGCAAAGAGCAGTTGATACCGGAAGATCTTGATCGAACAGGACGTCGATCCGGCGCACCCCCCAATCAGGCCGATAAAGAAGAAGACCGAGATCAGGAACGGCCCCCAGCCCATGTAATCGACGCTGGCATAACCCGTGCCGGTCATGATCGACACGATATTGAACAGCGCCTCGCGGAACGCCTGTTCAGGATGGTGCGGAAAGATCTGCGTCAGGGTGAAGGCCGCGATGAGCACCAGAACGGCAATCGTGGCCATGAACGCACGGATCTGGCTGTCTTTCCAGAACACTGTGTAATTGCCCTTGGTCATCTGGACAAAGCGCACGAAAGGCAGCGCAGCGCAGATCATGAAGATCGACGCCACGTATTCCGCTGGTCCCTGGAACGTGCCGAAGGACGCGTCGTAGTTGGAGAACCCTCCGGTGGACACGGTGGTCAGCGCGTGCACCGTGGCGTCAAAGAAGTTCATGCCGACGATGTAGTAACTGGTCGCGCAGGCGATGGTGATGGCGATGTAGATGGTCGAGATCGACGCCGAGATCTCGGTCGCACGGGGCAGGATTTTGCCCATTGTGTCAAAGGCTTCAGAGCGGAAAATCTGCATGCCGCCGACCCGCAGCTCAGGCAGGAAGACCATCGCCACAACAATGATGCCGATGCCGCCCAGCCATTGCAACAACCCGCGCCAGAGCAGAATGCCCTTGGGCAGGTCGTCCAACCCGGTGAGCACTGTCGATCCGGTGGTTGTCAGACCTGACATCGCCTCGAAAAACGCGTCCACAAACCGCGCGTCGGTTTCGCCCAAAACAAACGGGATCGCGCCAAAAATCGGCAGCGCCACCCAAACCCCCGTAGTGAGCAGGAAGGTCTGCTGGATCGACAGCCCTTCTTTCACGCCGTTGGACGAGGCCAGCGCGATCAGGCCGCCGGAAAACATGGTAAGCACCGAGCTTTGCAGGAAAACATGCCATTCGCCGCGTCCTTCGGCCAAATCGACCAGCATCGGCAGAAGCATTGTCGCCCCGAGAACAGCGACCAAAAGGCCGATCACATAGGCTACGGGACGGATGTCGAACATGGCGCAAAGCGTTGGACGCAGAGCAGCGGGGTGTCAAGCCATAGGCCGCTGCTTTGACCCCTCGGGATCAGCAAAACAATCCTCGAACACGAAGGGCAGAATGTCGTCCCGAGTAAGCCCGCACGCCGCCAAGTCTGCATCGCTCATGGCGTCGAGCCTGAGAATGCTGGGCAGCCGCGCCCGCACATAGCTGGCGGCGTTAAACCCTTGCCCCTTCTCGGCAAAGAAAAGGTCGATCCGGGCACGCAATCCGGGGCGCAGGAACTGAAGGTGAAGTGGTTCTATCGACATTGGAAACCTCGTTACGACAAAGGGTTTCCTCCCGGTGCTCAGTATAGCGCGCGCTTGATGGCGGTTTGTGAACAAGACCGTGTCCCAAGCGCTTCGCCGCTGACCTGTGGGTTTGCAACGACACCCCGTCGTGTGGCGTGCCTGATCGGCAGGCGAAACGGCGAGGAATTCATCATCCGGCGGATGCCTGAACGGCGGGTGTCACACTGGAAAACGGCGACCGAGGGGCCGCCGTTCTTTGACTTGATGTGCGATCAGCCTGCTTCAGCCCACGTGGAAGAGGGTCGAAAAGAGCTTGGGATCAAGGCTTTGCGCCGCGAAAAGATCGCCCTCGGTCAGGACGGACACAGCGTCATGGCTGTGCAGGCTTTCCTGGTGGCTGGCCAGCACGCGGTAATCACCGATGCGCGCGTCCGCCTGCAACTGCTCGGCAAACAAGCGCGCTGCGTCTTCGACAAAGATCGGGTTGGCCGCGTTGAGTTCCGCAAATGCCTGTTCATCCTCGCGCTTGACCATCACCTGCGTTTCCGTCGGCACGGCGCGGCGACACATGTCGATCAGATCTTCGAACCAAAGGCACTTGCCATCCTTCACCTCGACCGAAATCCGCGCGACCGAGCGCTGTGAGTGCGGCGTCGCCAATTGGCCGCGCTCGCGTCGGGCGTGTTCGCTAAGCTCAAGCGAACATGGGCAGGTCGAACTGTAGACGTAGTCGAGATGCATGATCTTGCGACGCACCCCGTCAATTTCCACCAGTTCAAGCGCGATGTCGTAATACTGGTAGCCCGACAGGCCCGACCGCAGGCTGTTTACCTTCATCGGGAAGGACAAGCGCATGTTGATGCGCGCATCAAAAGATTCGAGATCCGATTTGTAATCATCCAACGCCGCTTCGATCACGTTGAAGCTAAACGTCTTTTCCGCATGCACATAAAAAGACCGCATGATGCGGCTCATGTTGATGCCTTTTTTGTCGGCATCAAGGCTGACGGTGCCTGTCACGCTGGTCTCAAGCGTCAGATCGCCATTGTCGCGGGTGTGATAGCTGATCGGCAGACGGAAATTGGAAATGCCGACATGCTGGATGCCCCGGTTTGCCCCACGGATGAGCGCAGAGGGGCCGTTCTGCAAGTCAGGCAGCGTGTCCTTGTAAGCCGCATCCACGGAAAACCCCTTGGGGTACTCGCGCGACAAGACCGGGTACGTGTCTGTCTTGCCCTCAACCAAACGCCGCAGAACCGGATCGACCAAGTCGATTTCGGCATCATGGGATTTGCCAGCCCATTGCTTGAGCAAAGCCAAGGCGGCCTCTGCCTCTTCACGGCTGGGTTTGCGGTCAATCTCAGGTGTATGGATATTCATACGCAGGCCCCCTCGCCTGTTGGACATGCCCTAGAGATAGGCACCTGTCCGTTCATTTCCACTCACCTTATATACGGTGCGTCCCCGCAAACGGTTCAATCTTGCGGGGAATTTTCTGTGTCATTTCGCTGTCATACAGCATCAAGTGCCGTCAGAATATCGTCGATAAGATCGTCCGTATCCTCGATTCCGACCGAAAGTCGCACCAAACCGTCGGTTATGCCCAGGGTTTTTCGCTGTTCTACGCTCAAACGCTGATGTGTTGTGGTTGCGGGATGGGTGACGATACTTTTCGCATCACCAAGATTGTTGGAGATCACGATCACGTCAAGCGCGTTCAGAAAGGCAAAGGCCGCGGCTTTGCCACCTGCCAGTTCGATGGCGAGCATGGTGCCGCCCGACCCCATCTGCCTTTGAGCCAAGGCGGCCTGTTTGTGCGATGGCAGGCCGGGATAAATCACGTGCTTCAGCTTGGCATGACCCTCCAGCGCCTCGGCAATGGCCTGCCCCGATTGCGCCTGTGCACGGACGCGCAGATCAAGCGTTTCAAGACCCTTGAGCTGCACCCAAGCCGTGAATGGCGACATCGAACCGCCGGTATGCTTCATGTAGGGCTCGACCACCTTGCGGATATGATCGTGCGTGCCAAGGATCACACCACCCAACGTGCGGCCTTGCCCGTCGATATGCTTGGTCGAGGAGTAGATGATCACATCCGCACCTTGCCCCAGCGCGTCCGAGAACACGGGTGTGGAGAATACGTTGTCCACCACCACCAACGCGCCCTGTGCATGGGCGATTTCGGACACCGCCTGAATATCAACCAGTTCCAGCGTCGGGTTCGACATCGACTCAAAGAACACCGCCTTGGTGTCCGGGCGTACCGCCGCACGCCACTGGTCCAGATCGGCACCATCCACCAGCGTCACCTCAACGCCAAAACGCGGCAGGATATCCTCGACAATATAGAGACACGATCCGAACAACGCCCGCGCCGACACAAGATGGTCGCCCGCCTTGAGCATAGACATCAGCGCGCCATTGACCGCTGCCATCCCGCTGGCCGTAGCAAAGGCGTCCTCTGCCCCTTCGAGCATCGCGATGCGTTCTTCGAACATCGCCACTGTCGGGTTGCCATACCGCGCGTAGATGTATTCGTCGGGACCCGATTTGATGAACCGCTGTTCGGCCTGTTCGGCACTGTCATAGACAAAGCCCTGAGTAAGGAAGATCGCTTCGCTGACCTCGCCCCACTGGCTGCGTTTGGTGCCACCATGCACCAGTTTCGTACGTGGTTTCTTGTCTTTCATGTCTTCACCTGCGTGGGCCGCAGCCCATCAAAAAAGCCCCGTTCCGGCCAAGCGAAAGGGGCTTTCGGCTGACCTTTTAGCGGCATGTTTAACGTGGCCCGCAATCCGGTAACAAATCGCCACAAAGCCGCAGTAGACCCAACCACCCTAAAAATCAAGGCGCATGCAGGGACGAAACCCCACCCCTGCTTCTTCTTTTCAAAAATATGCAAATTGCAACCGCGCCACGGGTGAGGCCGCCAGCCTCCCTTATAAGCGTCGGCCAACAGCACCAGACTCCAGCCTCCGCAACAGCGCAGACTGTCAGGTTTAGAACGGCACGTCGTCCGCCGCACAGATGAACCGTGCAACCACTTTCTTCATCCCGGCTTTTTCGAACTCGATCTCAAGCTTGTCACCCTCGATGCCCACAACGGCGCCATAGCCGAACTTTTGGTGAAACACGCGCTCGCCCAGCGCGTAGGAACTGAGTGCAGTGGCGTCGATCACCGTATTGCGCGCCTCGGTGGGCTGACTGACAGGGCGCTGCTGGGACCGCGCCTGCAGGCGTCGCCATCCCGGCGAGTTATAGACGTTTGCATCCGCCGCCTTCTGGTGCAGGTCCGATCCGGCCATCATCTGCGTCGCGGGGGATGCCATGCCCGCCGCGCCATAGCCGCCGCCGTACAGCCCCGGCGGGGTCAGCACCTCGACATGCTCCTCGGGTAGCTCATCTATGAACCGTGAGGGCAGCGCCGATTGCCACTGACCGAAGACGCGGCGATTGGCGGCAAAGGAAATCGTGCAAATCTCTTCGGCGCGGGTGATGCCGACATAAGCCAGACGGCGTTCCTCTTCCAAACCCTTGAGGCCGCTTTCGTCCATCGACCGCTGCGACGGGAACAAACCATCTTCCCAGCCCGGCAGGAACACGGCCGGAAACTCAAGACCTTTGGCCGCGTGCAGCGTCATGATAGACACTTTCTCGCCATCGCCACCTTTGTCATTGTCCATGATCAGGCTGACATGCTCCAGGAACCCTTGCAGGTTCTCGAATTCTTCCAGTGCCTTGACCAGTTCCTTGAGGTTTTCGAGCCGCCCCGGCGCTTCTGGCGTTTTGTCGTTCTGCCACATGGTTGTGTAGCCGCTTTCGTCCAGCACGATGCCCGCAAGTTCCGAATGATCGGTGTCTTCAGCCATGCGGCCCCAGCGGTCCAGATCGCGGACAAGCTGGCCCAGTTCGGACCCGCCCTTGCCCTTGATCAGCCCCTGTTCCACCGCCAGCCGCGCGCCTTCGACAAGGCTCACACCATTGGCGCGGGCGACGGTCTGGATCGTCTGCTGGGCCTTGTCGCCCAAACCGCGTTTGGGGGTGTTCACGATCCGCTCGAACGCCAGATCGTCATCGGGGCTGGTCACGACGCGGAAATAGGCCATGGCATCGCGGATCTCCATCCGCTCGTAAAAGCGCGGGCCGCCGATCACGCGGTAGGGCAGACCGATGGTCAGAAAACGGTCCTCGAACGCGCGCATCTGGTGCGAGGCACGCACGAGGATCGCCATATGATCGAGTGAGACCGGCGCCATGCCACGGGTGCCGCGCTGCATCGCCTCGACCTCTTCACCGATCCAGCGGGCTTCTTCTTCGCCATCCCAGTGGCCGATCAGGCGCACCTTTTCGCCGTCCTGCGCGTCGGTCCAAAGGGTCTTGCCCAGACGCCCTTGGTTTCCGGCGATCACGCCCGAGGCGGCGGCAAGGATATGCGGCGTGGAGCGGTAGTTCTGTTCAAGCCGCACCACATGCGCGCCTTCGAAATCTTTCTCGAACCGCAGGATGTTGCCCACCTCGGCACCACGCCAGCCATAGATCGACTGGTCATCGTCGCCGACGCAGCAGATGTTCTTATGGCCAGACGCCAGGAGGCGCAGCCAGAGATACTGCGCGACGTTGGTATCCTGATACTCGTCGACAAGGATGTATTTGAACCAGCGCTGATACTGGTTCAGCACATCCGGGTGCGCCTGAAAGATCGTAACCACATGCAGGAGCAGATCACCAAAATCGACCGCGTTCAGCTCCTTGAGCCGCGCCTGATAGAGCGCGTAGAGTTTTGGCCCCTGATGGTTATACGCGCCTGCATCGGCGGCGGGCACCTTGTCGGGTGTAATTGCGCGGTTCTTCCAGCCGTCGATGATCCCGGCCAATTGCCGCGCGGGCCAGCGTTTGTCGTCGATCCCGGCGGCGGACACGAGTTGCTTCAAGAGCCGCAACTGGTCGTCGGTGTCCAGAATCGTGAAGTTCGACTTCAACCCCACCAGTTCGGCATGACGGCGCAGCAGTTTCACGCAGATGGAATGGAAGGTGCCAAGCCACGGCATGCCTTCGACAGTCTGGCCCAGAAGTCGCCCCACCCGTTCTTTCATCTCGCGCGCGGCCTTGTTCGTGAAAGTCACGGCGAGGATCTCGTTCGGACGGGCGCGGCCCGTGTTCAGCAGATGCACAATCCGGGTGGTCAGCGCCTTGGTCTTGCCGGTGCCTGCACCTGCAAGCATGAGCACAGGACCATCCATCGTCTCAACTGCCTGGCGCTGCGCCGGGTTGAGATCATCCAGATAGGGCTGCGGGCGCGCGGCCATCGCGCGGGCGGACAGCGAGGCGTTTTCGAACGCCTCCATTTCATCGAAACTGCTCATGCCGGCCAAGATAGCGCCAGAGACACCAGAGATAAAGATGTTCTGATAATGTTCACATCGCCACGGGCGGATTTCCTTCGAAGGAAATCATCGGATTTTTCGAAAAATCCGCTTCTGGACAAATCCCGGGATCTGTCCACAAATGCGCATCTATGGATCATCACGCAAAATACCCCGCCATTTCAGACCTCAAGGCGCGTGCGCGTCGGCGCATCCCCAAATTCGTCTGGGAATACCTTGATTCCGCCACCGGAAAAGAGGCGACGTTGCACCGCAATCGCGCGGCCCTTGACCGGGTGTTGTTCACACCGTCGATTCTGCATGGCGAGCTGCCGGTTGACCTGAGCACATCGCTCCGCGGTCGCGACTATCCCCTGCCCTTTGGCATCAGCCCCGTGGGCATGTCCGGTCTGATCTGGCCCGATGCCGAACGCAAGCTGGCCCGCGCCGCGACCAAGGCGGGCATTCCCTACAGCATCTCCACCGTCGCGACCCGCACGCCGGAAGAGGTGGCCCCCCGCCTGGACGGCAATGGTTGGTTCCAGATGTACCCACCCCGCGACGAGGGTATTCGCACGGATATGTTGAAACGGGCCAAGGATGCCGGGTTCACCACGCTGATCCTGACCGTTGATGTGCCCGTGCCCTCGCGCCGCGAACGGCAGGTGCGGTCGGGTCTGACCACACCACCGAAGCTGACGCCGCGCCTGCTGGCGCAGGTTGCAATGTGTCCGACATGGGCGATGGCGACAGCGCAACTGGGGATGCCGCGCATGCGGTTGATTGATGATTACGCGGGCAAGGTGACGGGTCTCAGCTCGACTCAGCACGCAGGCTACCTTCTGCGCACGTCGCCCGATTGGGCCTATGTCGACTGGTTGCGCAATGCATGGGACGGGGCATTCTTTGTCAAAGGCGTGCTTAACCCAGACGACGCGCCACGATTGGAACAGGCCGGAGTTGATGCGATTTGGCTGTCGAACCATGCGGGCCGTCAATTCGACGCCTCCCCTGCACCGATCGAGGTTTTGCCCAAATTCCGGGCAGCCACCAAATTGCCGCTCATTTTCGACAGCGGCATCGAAGGGGGTCTCGATATCCTGCGGGCCATCGCGCTGGGCGCGGATTTCGTGATGTTGGGTCGGGCATGGCACTATGCGCTTGGGGCGCTGGACACCGACGGCCCTGCGCATCTGGTTGAAATCCTGCAAAAAGACATGGCCGCGAATTTGGGACAATTGGGTGCGATCAAACCCACGGATCTGCGCGGTAAAGCGTGGTTCGATGGGGTCACTCGGTAGGGTGCGCTGTTTCTAACGGTTGAGAATGTAACGAATTCTTACTAAGCCTCGCGCAACGTCAAAACGTCAGGACTGCTGCCATGTCAGATTTCAAGAAAATCCTCGTCGCCAACCGCGGCGAAATCGCCATCCGCATCATGCGGGCCGCCAACGAGATGGGCAAGGCGACAGTCGCTGTCTATGCGGAAGAGGACAAGCTGGGCCTGCACCGGTTCAAGGCTGACGAAGCCTACCGGATCGGCGAAGGCATGGGTCCGGTTGCGGCCTATCTAAGCATTGACGAGATCATCCGCGTGGCCAAGCAATCGGGCGCAGACGCAATCCATCCGGGCTACGGTCTTTTGTCCGAAAACCCCAATCTGGTGGATGCCTGCGTTGCCAACGGCATCACCTTCATCGGGCCGCGCGCCGAAACCATGCGCGCCTTGGGTGACAAGGCCAGCGCGCGGCGGGTCGCGGTCGAGGCAGGCGTTCCGGTGATCCCGGCGACCGAAGTGCTGGGCGACGATTGGGACGCCATCAAGACAGAGGCTGAAACCATTGGCTATCCGCTGATGCTCAAGGCAAGCTGGGGTGGCGGCGGTCGGGGCATGCGCCCCGTGAACAACAGCAAAGAGCTTAAGGAAAAGGTGCTTGAAGGTCGCCGCGAGGCGGAAGCCGCATTTGGCAATGGCGAAGGTTATCTGGAAAAGATGATCATCCGCGCCCGCCACGTCGAGGTGCAGATCCTTGGCGACAAGCAGGGCAACATCTACCACCTCTACGAACGCGATTGCTCGGTCCAGCGCCGCAACCAGAAAGTGGTCGAACGCGCCCCTGCCCCGTACCTGTCCGAGGCACAACGCGAAGAGCTGTGCGAGCTGGGCCGCAAGATCTGCGCCCATGTGAATTACGAATGTGCGGGCACCGTCGAATTCCTGATGGATATGGATGACGGCAAGTTTTACTTCATTGAAGTGAACCCCCGCGTGCAGGTTGAACACACTGTCACCGAAGAAGTGACCGGTATCGACATTGTTCAGGCGCAGATCATGATCGCCGAGGGCAAGTCGCTGTCTGAGGCGACCGGCAAGGCGTCGCAATACGATATCCGCCTGAATGGCCATGCGCTCCAGACCCGCGTGACGACTGAAGACCCGCAGAACAACTTTATTCCCGATTACGGCCGCATCACCGCGTATCGCTCGGCCACCGGCATGGGCATCCGTCTGGATGGCGGCACAGCGTATGCGGGCGGCGTGATCACGCGCTATTACGACTCTCTGTTGACCAAAGTCACCGCTTGGGCGCCGACGCCGGAAAAGGCCATCGCCCGCATGGACCGTGCACTGCGTGAATTCCGCGTGCGCGGTGTGTCCACCAACATCGCGTTTGTGGAGAACCTGCTCAAGCACCCGACCTTCCTGAACAACCAGTACACCACCAAGTTCATCGACGAGACGCCCGAGCTGTTCCAGTTCCGCAAGCGCCGCGACCGGGGCACCAAGGTGCTGACGTATATCGCGGATATCACCGTAAACGGGCACCCCGAGGTGCAGGGCCGCGCGATGCCGCATCCCGATCTGAAGCCCGCCAAAGCACCAAAAACGCGGGTCGACACACCCCCCGCAGGCACCAAGACTCTGCTGGACCAAAAAGGCCCGCAGGCTGTGGCCGACTGGATGGCGGCGCAGAAAGAGGTGCTGATCACCGACACCACAATGCGCGACGGGCACCAGTCCTTGCTTGCCACGCGGATGCGGTCAATCGACATGATCACCGTGGCCCCTGCCTATGCCGCCAACCTGCCGCAACTGTTCAGTGTCGAATGCTGGGGTGGTGCGACCTTTGATGTGGCCTACCGCTTCCTGCAGGAATGCCCGTGGCAGCGCCTGCGCGACCTGCGCGCGCGGATGCCCAACATCATGACCCAAATGCTGCTGCGCGGGGCCAATGGCGTGGGCTACACCAACTACCCCGACAACGTGGTGCAGTTCTTTGTCAAACAGGCGGCTGAGACCGGCGTTGACGTGTTCCGCGTGTTCGACAGCCTCAACTGGGTCGAGAACATGCGCGTCGCGATGGATGCGGTGCTGGAGACGAACCGCGTTCTGGAAGGCACGATCTGCTACACCGGCGATCTGAACGATCCGGCGCGGTCCAAGTACGACCTCAAGTACTATGTCGCGATGGGCAAAGAGCTGAAGGCCGCCGGGTCGCATATTCTGGGCCTCAAGGACATGGCGGGGCTGCTGAAGCCCGCTGCGGCTGGCCCGCTGGTCAAGGCGCTGAAGGAAGAGGTTGGCCTGCCCGTCCACTTCCACACGCATGACACGTCCGGTGCTGGCATCGCCACGATCATGGCCGCCGCTGCGGCGGGCGTCGATGCAGTTGATGCGGCGATGGATGCGCTGTCGGGGAACACCTCGCAGCCCACATTGGGATCGGTGGTCGAGGCGCTGCGCCATACCGAACGGGAAACCGGGCTGGACATCAGCGCAATCCGCGAGATTTCCAACTACTGGGAAGCGGTGCGCGGGCAATACGCAGCGTTCGAGACCGGCCAGCAGGCCCCCGCCTCCGAGGTCTATCTACATGAAATGCCCGGCGGGCAGTTCACCAACCTCAAGGCGCAGGCGCGCAGCCTTGGGCTTGAGGAACGCTGGCACGAGGTGGCGCAGACCTATGCGGATGTGAACCAGATGTTCGGCGATATCGTCAAGGTCACGCCGTCCTCCAAGGTGGTGGGCGACATGGCGCTGATGATGGTGTCGCAGGGTCTGACCCGCGCGGATGTGGAGAACCCGGACACCGATGTGTCCTTCCCCGACAGCGTGATCGACATGATGCGCGGCTCATTGGGGCAGCCTCCGGGGGGGTGGCCTGCGGCGATCCAGAAGAAGATCCTCAAGGGTGAGGCAGCCTTTACCGACCGCCCCGGCAAACACGCGGCCCCGGTGGATATCGAAGAAACCCGCGCCAAGGTGATCAAAGAACTCGAAGGCAAGGCGATCGATGACGAGGATCTGAACGGATATCTCATGTATCCCAAGGTCTTCCTTGATTACATGGGCCGCCACCGGACATATGGCCCGGTGCGGGTGCTGCCGACGCAGACGTTCTTTTATGGCATGGAACAGGGCGACCAGATCAGCGCCGAGATCGACCCCGGCAAGACGCTTGAAATCCGTCTGATCGCGGTGGGCGAGACGCAGGACGATGGCGAGGTGCGGGTGTTCTTTGAACTCAACGGCCAGCCGCGCACGATCCGTGTGCCCGACCGCAAGGCCAAAGCCACCACGGCGGCACGGCCCAAGGCGGAGGTCGGCAACCCGAACCACATCGGCGCGCCGATGCCGGGCGTCGTCGCCTCTATCGCGGTTCAGGCGGGATCGAAGATCAAAGAGGGCGACCTCCTGCTGACCATCGAAGCGATGAAGATGGAGACGGGTCTACACGCCGAGCGCGATGCCGTGGTGAAGGCGGTGCATGTGTCCCCTGCGGCGCAGATCGACGCGAAGGATCTGTTGATCGAGTTGGAGTGAGGCGGGATTGGCGTGGGACGGGCCTTTGGGCCTGTCCGTCTATTTGACGAAATTTGGCCCTAGCGCGGACCTACGTCACAGGTCCACTCCGGCCCCATCGCAGGCGATCCTGTAGCAGCCCACGATCTTGGTATCCTGCGGCTCTATGATCCATCGAAAGCCCTTAAGGCAGGACGCCGGGGCAAGCGCAAATTCAACCGGGCATGGGCCCAATTGTTCGAACCGACCAGCCGCCTCAGGAACGTCGCGGTTAATTCCGATCGCGGGCGCGCCACCGAGAAATAGATGCTCGGGTCCGGGTGTTTGCCTCTTCCACAAAGCTGTTTCCAAGAGTCCTGCGTGGCCATGAGCTGGCTAGCTTAGGCACCAAAGAACCACGGAAAAAATTTTGGCCACGCCTCTAAAACGTGGTGCTGTCAGCCGTTGCAAGGATTGAAGTGATATACTCTTCAAGCCCGAAAGCACACAGAAAGCTACAGAAATGCCGACCACAGAAATGTTGCATCAGATCGTTTATGTCAGCAAGCCGACCCGTTCCATGGCACTGAGCGAAGTACGCGAATTGCTTATCAAGGCGCAGATCAACAATCATTTCAAGGACGTGACCGGGATGCTCCTGTTTGACGGAGACACCTTTCTGCAGGTTCTCGAAGGGCCCGAGGATACCGTGATGACTCTCTTCGAAAAGATCGAGCGTGATCCGCGCCACACGCAGTTCACCTCTTTGGTGCAGAGAAAGATCCCGCAACGCGATTTCGGCGATTGGTCGATGGGGCTCGCTCATATCGAAAGCAAGCACATGAGGAGCCTTCCCGGTCTCATGGACATCCAAAGCGCCCGCAGCATGCTGTCGAAAAGCGGAGCGGCTGAAAGCCTCGTGTCGTTGATCAAGTTCCGCTATGGCGACAGTGACAAGGATGCCGAGGTCGCCTAACCCGTCTGCCCACTCTTCCAGCGCAGTTTGATCTGGCTGAAGGTCGTTCACGTGTCCCCCGCGGCGCAGATCGACGCGAAGGATCTGTTGATCAAGGTGGAGTGAGGTGGAGTTGGTTTGGGGCGGGCCTTGGGCCCTGCCCTATAGATTTTCTATCCCATCAGCCTCAGCATCGCTTTCGAGAGCATCTACTGATACATCTTCTGCTGAACTTCGGTCAGCTCTAATCTTCGGAGCAGATTTCCTCCATTCTTGCAAATTTTGACCAATTTCTCGATAAAATTCGGGCACGGCATCCTCCAGTTCTTTGATGAAGTTCGTTTGCTGTGTGAATTTTGCTCCCAACCTACGCGCGATAAAGATGTGGAAACGTGAGACCTGAAGCCCATTTTTGTCCTTTTCACAAACCGAAGGATCAGCAATAAGATCCGACAACTGAAATTGCGTACTTTCACTTCGTCCTGGCCATGTCATGCGCACAAAAACTTCATCGATTTTCTCAGTTTTGATTTGACGCAACAACCAATTGACGCGGGCTTTTGACGAAACTTTGTCTTCAGGAGCGCGCAAAGTCATTCCAATATCTATGGTTCGACGAGCGATATCGGCAGTTATTTCGACTGGCGCAGCTGCATCAGGTATTTCAAGGATCGAAACAAGTCGAGCCTCATCCCGTAGTACTTGCAGTTCATCTTTCCGGCGCTGCAAAGGATCGGAGCGATACTTTTTTGGTAATTTTTCTTGGACAACAGTCTCAGTTTGTCGGCTCAGTATTAAAGACAAATCACGCGTTTCTTGATGCCACGCATCAAGCACAATCAACGCCTCGTTAGACTTTGCTGGAATTTTTCCACCAGCAGATACCAAGCGGTTTATTTCCGCCCACTCCGCTGGCATGCGATCAAAACCTTTAACGCCAGCACTTTCATGGGTCAAAAATCTTCGAAGTTCGTTGAGCAATAACATTTGATCTTCATCGGCAACAGCATCTTGATTCAGCAGAATGTCTGTGGTTGTGAGAATTGACATCCAAGACCAGTGGAATACTGGTATCTTTGATCTACTTTTCCGAACCTCCTCCACTGGATGATGCTCTGGAAGAGTTGCAAATTGATTAGAAATAGTAATTACACAATCGAGACCTTGCTCTTTAGCGATCTCCCTGTATTTTTCGACTTGGTCTGCAGCTATTTCAGCGTTACCAACTTTTGCCTCAACAAGCGCCCGCCATTCATTTGAACCAGACCGCAAAATAATGAGGCCATCAGGTCGATCTTTTACTTGTATTTTTTCATTCTTAAAAACAATTTCAGTATACGTTTCAATTTTCGACCGCTTGCCGACACGTTTCCCAACAGTGCTTAGAAGTTCGGCACCAAACTCTTCAATTTTTGAAATGCAAGCCAAAACAATTGAAGTTGTTCGTCCTTCTTTAGAAGTTGTTGCCAAGACAGGGAAGAGTCTCGCGACTTCACCTTGAATAAGGTAATCAGGGCGGTGCATTCAGTCATCTCCGTTGAACAATTTTTTCAACCTTAGGTTAATGACATAAGTTTACGCAACCTACCGCAGAAGCAAAGCCGCAATCTTTTGAAATGACGAACTAATATTGATCTGAAAGCAGTGAACGCTACCCCTTCCAAACCTCCGGCGTCACATAGACCATGCCCTCGTCCACGCTGACCATGACGTCACCGTCTTGAATGTTGACCTGCATCTTCATGGCACGGCTGGCCAAAGCCGCCAGCGCCGTGGTCTCGGGTTCGGGCAGGCCGACGACGGACAGGTTGTCGAACCGGGTGGTGCTGCCCTTGACCTTGTCCCACCAAATCTCGGCCGGGCGGCCGCCATAGGCGTAGACGATGACCTTGCCCGCCTTGGCGCTGGATTGGCGCAGCACTTTCTCGGACGGCAGGCCAAGGGCGATCCAGACGTCGAGCTCTCCGCTCAGGCTTTTCTGCCAGATGTCCGGCTCATCATCGGTGGACAGACCCTTGGTCATCTCCAGATGCTCGTCCGCGTTCAGCGCAAAGGCCACGAGGCGCACCATCAGGCGTTCATCGGTCTCGGACGGGTGTTTGGCCACGGTCAGCTTGTGGGTCTCGTAATAGTGACGATCCATGTCCGACACGGTGAGTTCGACTTTATAAATGGTGGCATTTTGCGCCATGACGGGCCCCAGACCTTGAAAGATTGGGATGCCTACTGCGTCTGGAGGCTGCGGGAAAGCAGATAGACCGGATGTTGCGCGCAAAGGTGTCGGACGCGGTGACGAAAAAGGCGGGGCACGGGGCCTCATTTTCCTCTTGCACCCCGCTGCGACACGCACTAAATCCCCGCCTACCAGATTGGCAGCGCGGGCGTAGCTCAGGGGTAGAGCATAACCTTGCCAAGGTTAGGGTCGGGCGTTCGAATCGCCTCGCCCGCTCCAATCCGGTCACATCGATGGCAGCGCGGGCGTAGCTCAGGGGTAGAGCATAACCTTGCCAAGGTTAGGGTCGGGCGTTCGAATCGCCTCGCCCGCTCCATCGGTCTCCCTTCCAAACATGTGCAATCACACCCCCACTTGGCGGGGCGCGTTGGCGCGCCTATAAGGCCGCGACACCATGAAGGAGAGGCGATATGCGCAGCGCCAAAGTGACCCGCACCACAGCCGAGACCAAGATCACCGTCGACGTGACTCTTGACGGCACCGGGCAATACGACAACCAGACCGGGATCGGGTTCTTCGACCACATGCTGGACCAGCTTGCGCGCCATTCGCTGATCGACATGAAAGTGCGTTGCGACGGCGACCTGCATATCGACGATCACCACTCGGTCGAGGATGTGGGCATCGCTTTGGGTCAGGCCTTGACCCAAGCCATGGGCGACAAGCGCGGGATCGTGCGCTACGGGTCGTGCCTTTTGCCGATGGACGACGCGCTGGTGCGCGCAGCTCTCGACCTGTCAGCGCGGCCCTTCCTTGTGTGGAACGTCGATCTGCCGACAGCCAAGATCGGCACCTTTGACACGGAACTTGTGCGCGAGTTCTTTCAGGCGTTCAGCACCCATGGCGGCATCACCCTGCATGTCGACATGCTGCACGGTGTGAACAGCCACCACATCGCCGAAGCCGCGTTCAAGGCCGTGGCCCGCGCGTTGCGCGACGCGTTGGAGGTCGATCCCCGCAAGGCGGATGCGATCCCGTCCACCAAAGGGGCGCTGTAACCCGTGCTGACAGCCATCATCGACTACGAAAGCGGCAACCTGCATTCCGCCGAAAAGGCGTTCCAACGCATGGCGCGCGAAGTCGGCGCGGGTGATGTCGTGGTAACCTCCGACCCTGACGTGATCGCGGGCGCAGACCGGCTCGTCCTGCCCGGCGATGGCGCCTTCCCGGCCTGCGCCGCGGCATTGCGCGCCTCTGGGGCGTTTGCGGCTATGGTCGAGGCGGTCGAGATCAAGGCGCGGCCGTTTCTGGGCATTTGTGTCGGCATGCAACTCATGGCGCGCGAAGGGCTGGAATATACGCCCACCGACGGTTTGGGCTGGATCGACGGCGTGGTCGAACGGATCGTGCCCGCTGACGCCCACATGAAAGTGCCGCATATGGGCTGGAACGATCTGGTGATCGACACCGCCCACCCGGTGCTTGCAGGGGTTGAGACAAGCGAACACGCCTATTTCGTGCATTCCTATCAGATGCGCGTCAACACCGCGTCGCAGCGCGTGGCGCATGTCGAATACGGCGGCGACGTGACTGCTATCGTGGCGCGCGACAACATGGTGGGCTTCCAGTTTCACCCGGAAAAAAGCGCCGCCACCGGCCTGCGCATGATCGCCAACTTCCTGCGTTGGACGCCCTGAGCTGACCAAAGCGCAAGAACCGGGTCGTTTGCGGCCCGGCCAAACGGCAGGGTGATGTCCTGTAACCGGGACATCACCATGACCGAAACCATCGTCGCCCTGCTGATCTTTCTCTTCCCGTTGGCCTACAGTCCCGGCCCCGGCAATATGCTCTTTGCCGCCAATGGCGCACTGTTCGGCTTTCGGGCCACGCTGCCAGCCTCAGCGGGCTATCACCTGGCCACGTGGTTGATGACATTGGGCGTAGGTTTGGGGCTGACGGGCCTGTTCGAGACATGGCCCCTGTTGTTCCCGGTTCTTAAGACGGCAGGCGCGATCTATGTGCTCTGGTTGGCTCTCAAGCTCTCTCGCGCAGGGGCGACCACAACCACGCAAACAGCGCGCCCGGCTTCCTTCACCGATGGCGCGGTGTTGCTGCTTCTCAATCCCAAGGCCTATGTCATCATCGCGTTGATGTTTTCACAGTTCCTCTCCCCAACGGAGCCGCATGTTTTGGCCGCCGTCATGGTGATCACAACCGTGTTCACACTGAACAACCTGCTGGCCTTTTCGACTTGGACGCTGATCGGAGACAGGCTCGCCCGCGCGTTTCGTGAGGATCGCAGCGCGATCTGGCTGAACAGGGGGTTCGCCGCTGTGTTGGCCGGCGTCGCCGTTTGGATTTTGCTGGCGTGAGGACCGGAATAACCGACTTTGCCCAGAAGCAAGACCGCCCATGGTCTCTTCGGGCTTCAAGTACCTTGGGGGGACTGGGGGGCAAAGCCCCCCAGCGGATCGCGGAGGCGCAGCCTCCGCGACACACAGATCACTTCACACGCGTCCAGGTCTGGCCACGACAAATGCCCAGTACGCAACCTTCGACCTTCAACTGGTTGCCGCTCAACATCATCTTGGAGTTATACGTCTTGTCCCGGTCCGGGGCCCAGATCTTGCCGCCCTTGTAGGCACCATCACCGGCGGGCTTCATACCCCAGATCATCTGCTTGCCGATATTGGGCGACGCGATCTTCTTGCCGCTGGCGTCATAGCCCTGCCCCAACACGCCGCAGATGTCCGCGCCGCAGGTGCTGATGGTGACCAACCCGTAATTGCCGTCATCGCCCGGCTGGGTCTTCCACGTGCCTTCCACCGGATCGGCAAAGGCGGCGCTGGCGGCCAGCACAAGGCCTGCGGCGAGTGTCATCAATTTCATCTCTGTCTCCTCCCTCAGAGTGGTACAAAAACTCTGACCCGAGCTTGCAAATCCGATCAAGATTGACGCTGGGTCGCGTTGCATGTGCCGTTCCGTCATGTCAAAGCGCGGGGGAATTCTGACCGGAGACTGCGCCATGATCCTCTATCCCGCCATCGACCTCAAAGACGGACAGGCCGTGCGCCTGCTGCGCGGCGACATGGATAAATCCACCGTGTTCAACGACGACCCCGCCACACAGGCGATGGAGTTTGTCGAGGCGGGCTGCGAATGGCTGCATCTGGTCGATCTGAACGGTGCCTTCGCAGGTGAACCGGTGAATGCGGCGGCGGTCGAGGCAATTCTTGATCGCTGCAAAGTGCCCGCGCAATTGGGCGGCGGGATTCGCGATATGGCGACGATCGAGCGCTGGCTCGACAAGGGATTGCAGCGCGTGATCCTCGGCACGATCGCGGTCGAGAACCCCGATCTGGTCCGCGAAGCGGCAAAGGCCTTTCCGGGCCATGTGGCCGTGGGCATCGACGCGCGCAACGGGCGTGTGGCGACCAAGGGCTGGGCCGAAGAAACCGACGTGATGGTCACTGACCTTGCCCGCTCGTTCGAAGACGCAGGGGTCGCCGCGATCATCTACACCGACATCAACCGCGACGGTGCGATGCAAGGTCCGAACGTGGAAGCCACCGCAGATCTGGCCCGCGCGGTGTCGATCCCTGTCATCGCTTCCGGTGGCGTGTCGTCCCTTGACGACCTGATCGCATTGCGGGATTGCGGCGCCGGGCTCAACGGCGCGATTTCGGGCCGCGCGCTTTATGACGGCGCCCTTGACCTGGCAGAGGCTTTGGCGGTGTTGCGCGCCTAGTTGCTGGCTGCATCGGTGAATTTCGCCAAGGCACCCGCCATCGTCTTGAGATATGCCGCATCCTCGGACACACCGCCGAGCTTGCCCAGAATCGCCACAGGCTCTTCATAAACGATCTTGGTGCCGCCCATCGCGTCTTCATAGACCAAGACCTTGAGCGGCAGGTAAAGCCCTGCTGCCGGATCATCCTTGATTGCAGGAGTGCCGACCTTTGGGTTGCCGAAGATGAGCAGTTGCGATGCGCCGATATCTTCTCCGATGGACGCGGCCCCTGCCCCGTGATCGACGCGGGCAAAGACTGTTATTCCGGCCCCTTCCATCGCGGTGACCATCGCATCCACGGTTTCGGTCACACCCAGCGCGCTGTCCTTGCGCATAAGCCCATTGTCACCTGCGCTGGCAGTTGTGGCTGCCAAGGCCAGACCGGCGGCGAATAGTAGGTGTTTCATCTGTGTCCCCTTTGGCTGTTGACGTCGAAGGTCGGCCAAAAGGGGATCACTTAATATGCACGTTGGCGTGACCGGCGCGGGACCGCTCAGATCGACCCGGCTTCGACCATGTAATTGTTGGCCGTACACATCGCCGCATCATCCGAGGCAAGGAACAGCACCATCCGGGCAAGATACACGGGCTCAATCAGGTCTGGCAGACACTGGCGATCGCGGTGCTTTTCCAACGCCTCCGGTTTGGCCCACAGATCTTTCTGCCGCTCGGTCATGACCCAACCGGGAACCACGGTATTGACTCGGATGCGGTGCCCGCCCAGATCGCGCGCCATGGTGCGGGTCAGGCCATGCACGGCAGCCTTGGCGGTGGTGTAGGCGGGCATGTTCCCTCCCGCTTCCCACCAGCTGTTGGACCCCATGTTGATGATCGACCCGCCGCCTGCGTCGATCATGTCGGGAGCGACGGCCTGAATCGCAAAGAACATGTGCCGCAGGTTGGTGGCCTGACGTTCGTCCCAATATTCGGGCGTCACCTCGCGCCAATCGTGGCGGTCATCGCGTGCTGCGTTGTTCACCAACACCTGCGCCGGGCCAAGCGTGGTCTTCAGCCTGCCAAACGCCTCTTGCAACGCCGCGATGTCGCGCAGATCGGCCTGTTCCCACGCCACCGTGCCTTCGGTCGCATCCGTCAGCGCCTGTGCGCCGTCTGCGTCCAGATCGACAAATCCAACCTTCGCGCCCTGCGCCGCAAACGCCTTGACGATCTCAGCCCCGATGCCCGACGCACCGCCGGTGATGAACACGGTTTTGCCACTCAGGCTCGGATAACGTGCGAATTGATCAGACATGGGACCCTCCTCTTTCCTTGGCTCAAGGCATAATGCGCAACGCGCAGGCTTCACAAGCGGCGATCTTCGGGGTACGCGATGGCGCATGTTGAAGACCCGCATCATTCCCTGTCTCGATGTCGCCGATGGCCGTGTGGTCAAAGGCGTCAATTTCGTCGATCTGCGCGACGCCGGTGACCCGGTGGACGCCGCCCGCGCCTATGACGCGGCGGGGGCAGACGAGATCTGTTTCCTCGACATCCATGCAACCCATGAAAACCGCGGCACGATGTTCGACGTGGTGACGCGCACGGCCGAGCAATGCTTCATCCCGCTGACCGTGGGCGGCGGGGTGCGCACGGTGGCCGATGTGCGCGCGCTGTTGCTGGCGGGGGCCGACAAGGTGTCTTTCAATTCCGCCGCTGTCGCCAACCCGGATGTGGTCGCCCAAGCGGCGGATCAGTTCGGCAGCCAGTGCATTGTGGTCGCGATCGACGCAAAGACGGTCAGCCCCGGCAAATGGGAAATATTCACTCATGGCGGCCGCAAACCCACCGGCATCGATGCGGTGGAGTTCGCCAAGACGGTTGTCGCCAAAGGTGCTGGGGAAATCCTGCTCACCTCGATGGATCGCGATGGCACCAAGGCAGGCTTCAACCTACCCCTCACCCGCGCGATTTCCGATGCGGTCGATGTCCCGGTGATCGCAAGCGGCGGCGTCGGCACGCTGGATCACCTTGTCGAAGGTGTGACGATGGGTGGCGCGAGCGCGGTGCTGGCCGCGTCAATCTTCCACTTCGGCGAATACACGATTGGCGAGGCCAAGGACCATATGGCCGCCGCAGGCATCCCGGTGAGGCTGACATGACACTTGAAGAGCTGGAACAGATCGTCGCGACCCGCGCAGCTGCCTCCACGGACGAAAGCTGGACCGCCAAACTGCTGGCCAAAGGGCCGGAAAAATGTGCCGAGAAATTCGGCGAAGAATCCATCGAAGCCATCATCGAAGCCATCAAGGGCGACCGAGACCGGCTGACCTCGGAAGCGGCCGATGTGCTGTTCCACCTGCTGGTGATGCTGAAATCCCGCGATGTGGCGCTCGCCGATGTGATGGCGGAACTCGCCCGTCGTCAGGGACAGTCTGGACTGCAGGAAAAAGCCAACCGTTAAAGGTTTCTTTGGGCTGCAAATACCTCGGGGTTTGGGGCGTCGTCCATTGGGCTTGAACCAATGGCGCACCAACGGACGACCCCAAGCGTTTCCGTCCACGCAAAAGCACGATGCGGTGACGCATCGTCCGCCCGGCATCACAGCTTGGACGAAATGATCCCTGTGTTGAACCCACCCATGCGCAGCTCTCCGAACAGCCGTTGATATTCGATCTTGGGGCAGCGGTTCATCACCACGTCCACCCCCCGCGCCTCGGCCTTGGCGGCGGCCTCGGCATGCTCGACCCCGATTTGCATCCAGATGGTCTGCAAGTCCGGGAATTGTTCCAACGCCTCGTCCACGATAGGCGGCACCGCGTCCGAGCGGCGGAAGATGTCCACCATGTCCACCTTGGCGTCGATCTCGGACAAGGACGCCTTCACCTCGGCCCCGAACAACCGTTTGCCGGCGTGGCCGGGATTGACCGGGATGACAGTGAACCCCTTAAGAGACATGTAGCGCGCAACATAGTAGGACGGGCGCACCGGGTTAAGGGACACGCCCACCACGGCGACGGTTTTGGTCCGCTTCAGGACCGTGCGCAGGAAATCATCGGAATAGCTCATACGCTCTGTCTAGCCTGTCGCGCGGCAAAGAAAAAGCGCCCAAGGAGACCTTGGGCGCAAGTGTTGGAACGAGGGACAGTGTAGGTGCAGCGGGTGTTCCACTCCCGTGCTCCTTGGAATTGAGGTAGGCACGATTCTCGCGGTTTAAAGGGAGAAACCAAGGGTTTTGGTCACATATTCGTCAGAAGTCAGGGGACCAGCGGCTCGGACACAACCTGTGGCTGCGTAACGTGCAGCGTTTCGTGTATCCGTTCCGAAGGATCATCCCCGACACGGCGCGGGCGGCGGTAGAGAAACAGCTTGCCCCAGCCCTTCCAATTGCCCGAAGACGGCGCGTGCACATTCTGCGGAAACCGCTGACGCCACCCGTCAGGTAAGGGCAAGCCCACCGTTTGGGCCCGATCGAGCATCCAGACCAAGGGGATGTTCGCCAACGGGCGCGCCTCTTCGTGACCGCGCAACTGCCCACCAATGTCCCCGTGCACCCCCTTGAACCAGACCTGTTCGACATGTCCGCTCCAGCCCGGAGGACAGGACCACAAGACCGGTTCATAGGCCATGCGGCGTTCGTGATAGGCCAGCGCCTGAAACCCGTGCTGAATCGATGGGCCAAGCTGGTCGTTGTGGAACGCGTGTTTGTCATTGGTGAATCGCCACAGCACCGGCAGGCGCATCCCCAGCGCCTTGACCGTGTCCCAGACGCCCAGCACCGAAATCACCGGTGCGTCATGGCAAAAGCGCTGCACAAAGGCGCGCACCGTGTCCCGGTCGGCGGGATAGCGATAGAGGCGATAGGCCTGCCGGACATTGCGTTCAGTGGCATGTTCGGCGCGCAACAAGCCGATCGTGTCGATGGCTCCGGCAAGCGACCGCACGGCATAGGCGCCACGGGAATACCCGAAGAAAAAGATCCGGTCCCCGGGTTGATACCGCGACGCAAGAAAGCCGTAGGCGCGGCAGATCTGGCGGTTGATGCCGCGACCGACGGCGATGTCGGAGGCGCTGCGCCAGTCGGACCATTGGAGGCCGGATTCGTAGTAGATCGACAGATCGCCCCCGACCTCTTGCAGAAGGCGGTACAGGCACCCGGCATTGGTCTCGTAGCCCGGCTCGAGCGATGACAACGTGCCATCCAGAATGACAACATGATCCCGGGCACCTCGACGTGCCGAAACCTTGGACTGGCCCGTGGCAACCGTGCCACGGAACCAGCCGATTATCCTGTCACTCAGCCGCGATGCGCGCATCCTGCAACATGCCCCAGACCCGTTGCGGCGTGAACGGCATGTCGGCCTGCCGCACGCCGCGCTGCCACATCGCGTCCTGCACTGCGTTGGCAACGGCCGCCAATGCGCCGACGGTGCCCGCCTCGCCGCAGCCTTTCATGCCCATCGGGTTGGTGACCGACGGCGTCGCTTCTGTGGTGAATCCAATCATGGGAATATCATCGGCGCGCGGCATCGCGTAGTCCATGAACGTTGCCGTGAGCAGCTGCCCGTCCTCGTCATAGACCACCCGCTCGGTCAACGCCTGACCCAGCCCTTGCGCCACCCCGCCATGTACCTGACCTTCGGCCAGCATCGGGTTGATGAGGTTGCCGAAATCGTCAACGACGGTGTAGCGGTCGACGGTCACATGGCCCGTGTCCGGGTCGATCTCGACCTCGGCCACATGCGCGCCATTAGGGAAGCTGCGGGCGTCCAGAGTGATCGTGGCATCAAAGGTCAGAAGGTCCGTACGACCCGCCTCACGCGCCATCTGCGCCACTTCGAGAATGGTCGGCGTGACGTTCGATGTGCCAACGCGGAACTGTTCGTCGTCAAAGCTGATATCGCCCTCGTCGACCCCCTGCTGATCGGCAAGGAACGCGGTGAAGGCGGTGACGATCTTTTCGACCGCCGCCAGCGTCGCGGTGTTCTGGATCGTGACCGAGCGCGAACCACCTGTGCCGCCGCCGCGTGCGATCAAATCGCTGTCGCCCTGCACAAAGCGGATCATGTCCGCCGGGATCCCCGTCTGATCAGACAGGAACTGCGTGAACACGGTCTCGTGCCCCTGCCCGTTGGATTGCGTGCCGACATAGATCGACGCGCCGCCATCGTCGTCAAACGTGACCTTCACGTCCTCGACAGGCGCGCCAAGGATGCTTTCGATGTAGTAGCACAAACCAAGGCCGCGCAGCTTGCCGTCGGCCTCGGATGCGGCGCGGCGGGCGTCGAACCCGGCACGGTCGGCAAAGCCTTCGGCGCGGCACAGAACGCGGTCGAAATCGCCCACGTCATAGGTTTCGCCCGTGGTGGTCTTGTAGGGAAACTGGTGCGGCTTGATAAAGTTGATGCGGCGCATTTCCCACGGATCAAGGCCCAGTTCGCGCGCCGCACGGTCCATGACACGTTCCAGCAGGTAGATCGCTTCGGGGCGCCCCGCGCCACGATAGGCATCGACCGGCGTCGTGTTGGTATAAACGCCTTCGACCTGCAACCAAGAGGTTTGCACGTCGTAAACGCCCATCAGAACCTTGGAGAACAAGCTGGTCTGGATGGCCTGAGCAAAGTGCGAGTTATAGGCACCCATATTGGCCACCGTCTGCACCCGGTAGGCGGTGATGCGGTTGTTTTCGTCAAAGGCCAGTTCAGCGGTGTGGCGCAGATCGCGGCCCGCATTGTCGGACAGCATCGCCTCGGTGCGTTCGGACATCCAGCGCACCGGTTGGCCCAGCATTTTGCAGGCAATGGCAGTCAGGAAATTCTCGGGATGCGGCATGGCTTTCATGCCGAACCCACCACCCGTGTCAGGATTGGTGACGCGGATGTCCTCTTCGGTCATGTTGAGCACACGCGCCATTTGTTTCTTATGCTCCCAGACGCCCTGCGCATTGACGGCGAAATGCAAGCGGTCGCCCTCCATTTCGGCATAACAGCCGCGCGGCTCCATCGCGTTGACGATGATGCGGTTGTCCTCGACATCAAGGCTGACCGTACGGTGGGCGGTCTTGAACGCCTCTGCCGTCGCGGCCTCGTCCCCCATGCCCCAGTCGAAGGCGACGTTGCCCGGTGCCTCGGTGTGCAAAGCTTCCCCTCCCGAAGCGAGCCCCAGATGCACGGGTTTGTCGGTATAGTCGAATACGATGAGTTCGGCCGCATCGCGCGCCGCCTCAAGGCTATCGGCAACGATAAAGGCCAGCGCTTCGCCCACATATCGCACGGTGCCCGAAGCAAGGATGGGGCGGAATGGCGATGCGCCCATCGACCCGTCGCGATTGGGCACCGTTGTGCCCCACAGACCTTGGGTAAATCCCGCCTCGTCGAGGTCCGCAGCTGTCAGGACAAGATGCACACCCGGCACCTCGCGCGCGTCCGTTACGTCCAGCGTGTCGATATCCGCATGGGCGACAGACGACCGAAACACGTAGCCACGCAGCGCGCCTTCCGGGGCGATGTCATCGACATAGCGCCCTGTCCCATTGAGAAACCGCACATCCTCGACCCGTTTGACCGGTTGTGACTTGCCAAATTTATCCATGTTTCCCTCGCGCGTGTGACCTTGGTCTTTCGGCAGGGACACTAGCCTGCGGGACGGCACTGTCCAGCAGGTTCGGCCATGGAATCGAGGTTCAGCACCTCGCGCGTTCCGTATCCGTTGAACGGAGTGACCAGCGCAAGGCTGTAGGCGCCCGCCCCGGAGATCAGGATATAGTCGCCATCCGCGATCCCGGCGGGCAGCATCCACGGGTCCGGCACCCGGTCGAGACTGTCACATGTCGGGCCAAAGATAGTGAATGGCTGGGGCGTGCCCGTGACGGGGTGCCCCTGCTGGTTCAACGCGGTCTGGCGCGCGGGCACCGGCATATCGCGCCATTCACCCAGTGCGCCATACAGACCGTCATTCAGCGTCAGCACGCCATCGCCCCGCGCCTTGACGCGCAGCAAGAGCCACATCGCATCAGCCACCATCGCCCGCCCCGGTTCGCACCAAAGCTGCGGCGGCTGGTCCGGAAAATGCGCTTTGGTCGCTGATGCAATCGTTTCGAACAAGTGCTGCCGCAGGGTTCTGCCGCCGCGCGGAAAAGCCGGAAACCCGCCCCCGACATTCAGCGCCGCAAGCCGCACCCCCGCGCGTTGCGCCACTTCAGCGCAAGCGGCGATGTAATCGGCCCAACTGGTAGGATCAGTGCATTGCGTACCCGGATGAAAGGTCAGCGCCGGGATCATGCCCCGGGCCACAACAGCGCGCAGCAGGTCTGTTGCCACTTCGGGCGAGGCGCCGAACTTGCTGCCGAAATCATACGCGCCGCCGCCCCTTTTCAACGACAGGCGCACCGCCACTTGTGTGTTGGGGGTAAGCTGCCCCAGCTTGTCCAGCTCAGACATCCGGTCCACCGACCACGAGGCGATGCCCAGCGCCTTGGCTTGCGTGATCTCGGAGGCTGACCGCACCGGGTTGTGGTAATGCAGCCGCGCGTTAGGCAAGGCCTGACGTGCCGCATGCATCTCGGCGACAGAAGCCACGTCGAATGTGGTCACCCCGGCACCGACCAGAGTGCGCAGGATATCGGTCGCGGGATTGGCCTTGACCGCGTAGCTGACCTGACCGGGAAATCCGCGCAGAAAGCTGTGCGCCGTGCGCTGCAACACGTGCGGGCGCAGGATCGCCAGCGGATCGTCCGGCTGTCTGTCCGCAATCACTGCCGAGATACGCGCCCGGTCGAACCGCGCCTGTGTGATGTCTTGTGCCCCTGCAAACATGACTGCCTCATCTGGTTCTGTTTCTTTCAGTCTGCGTGCATTCCCCGTCGGTCCGTGTCGGCAGTTCTTGCAAAACAGACTCTTTTGCACTCAGACTGACGGAATGAGCATACAGATCGACGAAACAGACGCCGACTTGATCGCGCTCCTGCGCCGCGATGCGCGGATGCCGGTGGCGGAACTTGCCCGCAAGCTGGGATTGGCGCGCACCACGGTGCAGACGCGCATCGACCGGCTGCTGGAAAAGGGCGTGATCGCCGGGTTCACCCTGCGCAGCGGCGATGCGCTTGCCGCCCCGATCCGGGCCACGGCTCTTGTGTCAATTGCGCCGCGCACGGGGCCTGCGGTTCTGTCCCGGCTGCAGTCACTGCCGAATGTTGAGGCTGTGTTCACCGTGTCGGGCCGGGTCGATCTGGTGGTCGAGATCAGTGCCCAGACGACGCAAGATCTGGACCGTACGCTGGACGACATTGCCGAGGCGAAAGGCGTTCAAAGCTCAGAGAGCTTTATCCACCTGTCGACCAAGATCGACCGTCGGGGTTAGAATAGGCGGCGTAGCTATGAAGCAACGTGGCCCCTAGTCTTCCTCGGCGGTGCTGTATTTCTGGATGACCCCCGCTTGCGCGATAAAGAACACAAAGGTCGCGCCGGTCAGCACGAAGGTTTCGAAATAGACCCAGGTTTCCGTGCTTTGCGTGCGCCAGATGATTTCGTTCGAGATCGCGAGCAGGAAGAAAAACCCCGTCATCCGCTTTGTCAGGATCATCCAGCCCTCTTGCTCCATCGGCAAAAGTTCCCCCATGACCACACGCAGATAGCTTTGATTGCGCAAGAGGCCCACGGCAAGGATACCGCCAAGCAGCGAATAGACCATGGTGGGCTTCATCTTGATGAACCGGTCATCATTGAGCCAGACCGTCAACCCGCCGAACACCACCACCAGAACAGCAGTGACGATCTGCATGCGGCTGATATGACCCGTGAGCCACCACAAAAGCCCCATCGAGGCGAGGATCACCGGGATGAACACGGCGGTGGCAACGATGAACCCGTCATACTCGGTGCCGCCAAAGGTGAAGACCTCGTCCTTGACCCAGAGATAAGCCACGAAAAACCCGATCACTGGGCCCAGTTCCAATGCCGATTTCACCCATTGCGGGACGTGCCGTTGTGCCAAAACTCAGCCTCCGAATTCCACGATGACAGCCCCTAGCGCGATCAGGGCCATGAGCGCAATCCTTCGCGGACCCACGGTTTCCTTCAGGAACACCCAACCGATGATCGCGGCAAAGACTGTCGATGTTTCGCGCAGCACCGCCGCTTCGCCCACATTGTCGAGGCGTGTGGCAACCATGATGGAGCCGAAACTGAAAAAAGCCACCAACCCGCCGATCACACCTCTGACAGCCAGTGGGCCAAGTGCGGGTTTGTGGGTCATGTTGCGATAGCGCAGGGCGGCGATGATCGGCATGGCGATGCCATCGATCATGAAGAACCACGCCAGAAAGGTGAACGGGTTGGCTGTGGCGCGGATGCCGTAGGCGTCATAGGTCGTGTAAAGTGCTACGAAAAGGCCGGTGGCCACGGCCAGCATCAAGGCGATGGGAAGCGTGTCCCGCTCGGACACAAGGTAGATCAGGTTGTAGACCGCAAGCCCGAAGATGCCGGCAAGCAGCACCGCAAGGCCCAGCCATTGGGTGACGGAAAAGACCTCTCCGAAAATCAGATACGCGCCGATAACGGCAAAAAGCGGCCCTGTGCCGCGCACCACGGGGTATACAACGGTAAACGCACCTTTGGTGTAGGCTTGCGCCTGCAAAAGCTTGTAACCCAAGTGAATGATGAACGCGCCCGCAAAGATCGGCCACATATGCGGTTCCGGCCACGGCACCACGAAGAGCGCAAAGGGGGCCGCCATCAGACCGTAGCTGATGTCGATCGCCCCGCGTGACATCCACGGATCGTGTTTGCCTTTTTGCAACGCGCCGAACGCAGCATGCAGCACCGCCGCCAAAAGCGCCAGCCAGAGGGCAAGCTGCGATCCGGCCTCGGTGCCTTCGATGGAGACAATAAACTCGCTGATCATGGGCGGACGACGGATTTTGCAAAATCCGTCTGAGGGGCGCTGCCCCTCGGCGCTGCGCGCCTCACCCCGAGGTATTTGGGGCCCAAAGAAGTGCTCATTCGGTGGCAAGCCCCGTCAGGGCCGCTGCGAATTCCTCGGGATCGAAAGGTTGCAGATCATCGATCTGTTCGCCAACCCCGATGGCGTGGATCGGCAGACCGAACTTGTCAGCCAGTGCCACCAACACACCGCCTTTGGCGGTGCCGTCGAGCTTGGTCATCACGAGGCCGGTCACATCGGCCAGTTTCTGGAAGGTTTCCACCTGGCTCAATGCGTTCTGACCCGTGGTGGCGTCGAGCACCAGCAGCGTATTGTGCGGCGCGTCGGGGTCTTTCTTGCGAATGACGCGGACGATCTTGGCCAATTCTTCCATCAGGTCCTGACGGTTTTGCAGACGGCCTGCAGTGTCGATCATCAAGAGATCCGCCCCATCGGCTTGCGCCTTGGTCATGGCATCAAAGGCGAGGCTGGCGGGGTCTGACCCTTCGGGCGCGGTGAGAACCGGAACCCCGGCGCGGTCACCCCAGACCTGCAACTGTTCAACAGCGGCAGCGCGGAACGTGTCACCTGCGGCGATCACCACTTTCTTGCCCGCCGCGCGGAACTGGCTGGCGAGTTTGCCGATGGTCGTCGTCTTGCCCGAGCCGTTGACACCGACCACCAGCACCACCTGCGGTTTTGTCGGGTAGAGCGGCATCGGTTTGGCGACCGGCTCCATGATGCGGGCCACTTCGCCCGCGAGCAGTTCCTTGATCTCGCGTACGCTGAGTTTCTTGCCGTAGCGCCCTTCGGCGATGTTGGCGGTCACGCGCAGTGAGGTGTCGACGCCCATATCAGCCTGGATCAGCAGCTCTTCGAGCTGTTCGAGCATGTCATCGTCAAGTTCGCGCCGAATCTCAGTCGGGGCTGTGGTGCGACCCAGCAGGCGACCGAGGAAGCCGGGTTTGCGGGCCTCGGCAACCGGGGTCTCTTCGACAAGCCCGACGGGTTTCACTGGCACTTCAAGCGGTGCGGACGGCTGCACCTCGGTGGGAGGTGCCGGAATCGGATCGCTGGGCTGCGGGGCTTCCAAAGGTGCAGGCGGTGGGCTGACCGGGGTGGGTGCAGGCGCAGGCATATCCGGGCCGGGCGTCGGTGGTGTGTCCGGCGGCACGTCGGGCTGGGGAATTTCCTGCGGCGCTTCAGGCTCTGCCTCGGGCAGATCGGGCTGCGGCACCTCTGAAGGCGCGTCGGGTTCCGGCAGGTCAGGCTCTGGTACCTCTTCCGGGGTCGGCGGTGCCGGCACATCCGGCGGTGGCGTTTGCGGCGCAGGGGGGGACGGCGGGGTCGGGTCGCTGGGCGGCGGCGCTTCGGGGGTTGGAGTTTCCTCACCACCGTCCGAGACGATGGCGTCCAAGCCCTCGTCCAGCTTGGACGAGGATTTGAAGAGCTTTGATTTCAGCTTGCCGAAAAAGGACATGTGGGATCGTCCGTGTCTGGGTCGTTCCCCTTTCACCTAGTCCTTATCCGGGCAAGATGGAAGGCTCAGACCTCGTCCGGGAAATGCTTCATCGTCAGACGGATGGGGTTTGGTGCGGCCTGCCCCAGCCCACAGATCGACGCGTCGGCCATTGCGGTGCAAAGCTCCTCAAGCAGCGGCTGGTTCCAATGGTCGGCCTGCATCAGTTTGACCGCCTTTTCGCAGCCTACGCGGCAGGGCGTGCACTGGCCGCAGGATTCGTCCTCGAAGAAGCGCAGCATGTTGAGCGCGGCATCGCGGGCGCTGTCTTTGTCGGACAGGACCACAACGGCGGCGGAGCCGATGAAACTGCCCAAGGGTTGGAGCGTATCGAAATCGAGCGGCACATCATTGATGCTAGCGGGCAGGATGCCTGAGGACGGACCGCCGGGCTGGTAGGCCTTGAAGCTGTGGCCCTCGGCCATGCCACCTGCGGCCTCGATGATGTCGGTGATCGTGCTGCCTGCGGGAAGCAGGTAGACGCCCGGAGCGGCAACGCGCCCCGACACCGAATAGGAGCGCAGGCCTTTGCGGCCGTTCTTTTCGGTGCTGTTCAGGCATTCTGGCCCTTCGCGGCAGACGCGGGCGACCCAGTAGAGGGTTTCGACGTTGTGCACCAGCGTCGGGCGGTTGAAGATGCCAACCTGCGCCACGAAAGGCGGGCGGTGGCGGGGCATGCCGCGTTTGCCTTCGAAGGATTCGATCATCGCGGATTCTTCGCCGCAGATATAAGCCCCGGCGCCACGGCGCAGGTCAATATAGCCGGGCGCCACCATGCCTGTGGCCTCCAACGCTGCGATTTCGCGGCGCAGGATTTCGAGAACGGCGGGGTATTCGTCGCGCATGTAGATAAAGCAGGTCTTGGCTTCGACCGCCCAGGCGGCGATCAGCATGCCTTCGAGGAAGAGATGCGGCACGCGTTCGAGGTAGAAGCGGTCCTTGAACGTGCCCGGCTCGCCCTCGTCGCCGTTGACGGCCAGATAGCGGGGGCCGGGATTGGCGCGCACGAAGCCCCATTTCTTGCCAGACGGAAAACCCGCACCACCAAGGCCGCGCAGGCCTGAGGCGAGGACCTGTCCTTGCACGTCTTCCCAATTGCCATTGGCGCGCAGTTGGGTCAGCGCAGAATAGCCGCCGGTTTTGAGATAGGCGTTCAGGTCCTGATAGTCGGGGACGTGCGCATGGGTTTCGTCTGCCGCGATGGCGGCGTGCACCTTTTCCAGGGTGGCGTGGTCGATATGGTTGTGACCCAGTTCCAGCACCGGGGCGGTGTCGCAGCGGCCCATACACGGAGCCCGGACAACGCGAACCTCTGCCGGGTCAAGACCGTCTTCCAGCGCCTGTTGCAAGGCCTGCGCGCCTGCCAATTCACAGGACAGCGAATCGCAGACCCGGATGGTCAGTGCGGGCGGTGGGGTTTCGCCTTCCTTCACCACATCGAAATGGGCGTAGAACGTGGCGACCTCGTAGACCTCGGCCATGCTCAGGCGCATCTCTTCGGCCAAAGCGCGCAGATGGTCGGCGCTCAGATGGCCATATTCGTCTTGGATCAAGTGCAGGAATTCGATCAGCAGATCCCGGCGGCGCGGATGGTTGCCCAGCAGAGCCTGCACCTCGGCCAGAGCCTCGTCGGTGTATTGACGGCCCTTGGGCGTCTTGCGGCCCTTGCCGCGTCCGGATTTCCAAACACCTTTGCGTTCGTCCAATGCCATCGGGGTCGTCCTTTGTTCGCGTCTGGCGGCAAACTCGCACAGGCGCGCCATCGCCACGAGCCTGAAAACGACGCTAAACGCGGTCCAACCGCCCTGCCGCCTGCGCGCATGGGCAACCTATGTAGAATTTCGGAAATCTTACGCCGATGTCATTTGTGCACGCGACCGGTCTTGGCTAGGCTCATGCCATGAGACAAACACTCCGATCCGCCGCGTTCGTGGCCTTGCTGTCCACACCTTGTTTTGCCGCCGAACCGATGAACGGCGCGCAGTTCGAGGCCTATGTCGAGGGCAAAACGCTCTATTTCGGGCAGAATGGTCAGGCTTACGGGGTCGAGGAATATCTCGAGGACCGGCGCGTGCGATGGTCGTTTCTGGATGGTCAGTGCAAGGATGGGGTCTGGTACGAAGATCAGGGCATGATCTGCTTTGTCTACGAGGACAATCCGACGCCACAATGCTGGTCGTTTTTCAAAGAAGCAAACGGGTTGCGGGCGATTTTCGAGAATGATCCAAACGCGACAACCCTGTACGAGGCGCAGCAGAACGACGAGCCGATGATGTGCCTTGGGCCTGAAGTCGGGGTCTGACCCGATTGTGGTTGGTTGGGCTGTATTGAATAAACGGGCTGTCTTGATCAGCAGCCGAATGCTCTCAACTTAATTTAGATGTTTGGCCAGGAACGTCGTACGACGTTTGATCGGCATTCTGTTGGATGCAGCATGGCGCTTGCATTTTGTTTGCAACCTTGGGCCACAAAAAAGGCCGGTCACACGACCGGCCTTTTCTAACTTAAGTCGAAGGGTTTTATTCCTGTTGCCCCATAAACATGAGCAGAAACTGGAACATGTTGAGGAATGAAATGTAGAGGCTCAGCGCGCCGTCATAGGCCGCTTTGTCGAGCCATTCCTTATCCCCGTGCGCTGCGTGCGCGACGTAGGTGTTTTTGATTTCCTGCGTGTGGAACGCGGTCAGACCTGCGAAGATCAAGATACCGATGAAGCTGATCGCAAACATCATGGCCGGCGATTGCAGGAAGATGTTGATAACCATTGCGACAAGAAGGCCGATCACACCCATCATGAGGAAGGTGCCCATCGCGCTGAGATCTTTTTTCGTGGTGTACCCGTAAAGGCTCAGCCCACCGAACGCGATCGCAGTCACGAGAAACGTTTGTACAATCGAGAAACTCGTGAAGACGATGAAAATCGAACTCATCGAAAGACCGATCGCGGACGCAAACGCAAAGAAGCCCAGTTGAACGCCAGCAGCGTTTGCACGGCGCATCAGTGCCCCCCAGCCAAAGAAGATGAATGCAAGCGGTGCCAGCATAATCACCCACCGCAGCGGTGACAGATAGATTGCCGAACCAAGGGCGGTAAGCATCGTGCCGTTGGCCAGCTGTGCAGTCGCATTTGCGGGATCTGTTGTCGTAGCAAGTCCAGCAATGGCCCAAGCAGCAAGCGCCGTGATCAACATGCCTACGGACATCGTGCCGTAGACCTTATTCATGTGCGCGCGCAGACCCTCATCAATCTGGGCGGCTCGGGCGCCAGCAACGCCGGTCGTCCGGATTGTGTTATACTCAGCCATTCATCCCTCCGAAATAAAATGGATGCCCGCCGCACCTGCGGGGGCAGATGTTCAGAATATCGGGGCTTCGGGGGGATATTTCAAGCAGTCCGACACATTCTTACCGCCAAAAAATGCATGACATATACATTTTTAAGCAATCTTGCGTGCCGGACTGCCTGTGATCACTTCGTCCATGAAGCCGGCGCGTCCCAAAGGGGGCGGTTTGCCTCGGCTTCGGCTGTGCGACGATCCAGACCGATATCGTCCAGAAGATGCGCATCAAGCGACGCCAGACGGGCTCGGCTGCGGTGCAGCGCCATGGCGCTCGAGATACGGGCCATCAGGCTGCGGCGGGGGGCGGTCAGAGCGGCGTGGCCCAAACCGGTGTTCATCAAGCTTTGCATGTCTTTTACCTTTTGTTTCGTGATGATTGGGAGGCCAACCATCGTATTGCCTGATGTATATGGTCCTGCTATCGTCATTTGTGAAACGAATGTTATTGAACTCAATCATCATGGATTGTGATGCATGCGAAACCTCGACATCACGACGCTGCGCTCTTTCATTGCGGTGGCCGACGCGGGCGGCGTAACCCGGGCGGCATCTTTTCTGAACCTGACGCAATCGGCGGTGTCGATGCAGATCAAACGGCTTGAGGAAAGCCTTGATCTGACCCTGCTCGACCGACAGGGACGTGGTGTCGCGCTCACATCCGCGGGAGAGCAACTCTTGACCTATGCCCGGCGCATCGTCGATCTGAACGACGAGGTTTACGGCAAACTGACAAATACGGTCTGGGAAGGTGAAATCATCCTCGGGGTGCCGCATGACATCATCTACCCCGCCATTCCCAATGTGATGAAAGCGATGCAGCGTGATTTTCCCCGGGTGAAAGTGCAGTTGCACAGTTCTTATTCCAGCGACCTCAGGGAACGGTTCGCACGGGGAGAGGTGGATGTGATCCTGACCACCGAAACCAAGCCCGACGGTGCCGCCGAGATTCTGATGAAAGTTCCGCTGCGCTGGTATGGCGCACCTGGTGGGCAGGCTTGGAAAGTGTCCCCCCTGCCCGTTGCGTTCTGCAATCATTGTTCGTTCCGGCCCGTGGCGCTGAGCACACTGGAAAAAAGCGGTGAGAAATGGGATCTCGTGCTGTCCTCGGACAGCGACCGCGCCATCGACGTGGCGGTGAGCGCCGATCTGGCGGTGACTTCGGTGCTCGAAGGTCACGAGCCGCCGCAGTTCGAAGCGATCCCGGCCAGCGCGAATCTGCCGGATCTTGGATACCAATCGGTGGCGCTCTATCGCGGTACGGCCCGACCGCAGATCATTGAGCCGCTATGCGATCTTTTGCGGCGGGAATTCGCGGCGATTTCAGGCGTGGACCTGCGCGCGGCAGAGTAAGGCTTTTTGAAGGGCCTTGGACGCGGTCTCAAAACCGCGTTCAAGCGGTTTCAGGCGATGGTGACAACAACCTTGCCAGTGGACGCACGGCTGCGCAAAAGTTCAAGCCCTTCGTTGGCCGCATCAAGCGCGAGAACGTGGCTCACATGCGGCGTCAGCCGACCCGCACAATACCACTCCATCAAGGTCGCCAGGCTGTCGGTCACCACTTTGGGCCGGAATTGCAGATATCCGCCCCAATACACTCCCAGAACCGACAGGTTCTTGACGAGCAGGTGGTTGGACTTGATCTGTGGCACGTCTCCGCTGGCAAAACCAATCGGCAAAAGCCGCGCCTCTGGTTTGCAGGATCGGAAGGCCGCCATAAACTGTTCGCCCCCGACCGGATCATAAACCACGTCGGCACCGCCTAAGGTTTTCATTTCGGTTCGAATGTCCTGCGTCTCGGCGTCGATAAGGTGATCCGCCCCCGCCGCCTTGGCCGCGTCAAGCTTGGCCGCCCCGCGCGCGCAAGCCACGACCTTAGCTCCCATCAATTTGCCGATCTCGACCGCCGTCAACCCAACGCCCCCGGCAGCCCCCAGCACCAGCAAAGTCTCGCCCGGCTGCAACCGTGCCCGGTGGTCGAGCGCCACATGGCTGGTGCCATACGCGATTTGAAACGCCGCCGCATCGACCATAGACATCGCATCTGGCAGGTGCACCGCCCGGCGCGCGTCAAAACAGCCGAATTCAGCCAGCCCGCCCTGTCCCCCGAACACTGCGACACGGTCACCCAAAGCGAATCCCTCGACCTCTGCCCCCAGTGCATCGACGGTGCCAGACACCTCCATACCAAGCGTGAATGGCAACTCTGGCGTGTCCTGATAGGTGCCTTTGACCATCAGAAGATCGGCGAAATTCAACCCACAGGCGTGGATTCGTACCCGAATCTCACCTACTGCGGGTTCCGGCATGACCACATCGTGGATTTTCGGTGCGGCATCGTGACTGTGGACCTGAAACGCCTTCAAAGCGGGCTCCCAAATTAAATTTTCACGATATGACTTTGGCTTACGCGCACGTCACTGTCACGCGGGCATCAGAGTGTTTGCGTTAACACGACCACAAAAACCTGCGAGTTATTGAAATGCGTGAATGTTTTTCGGAAGACGCAGACCAATTTTCTTGCCCTCATACCTGTCATACTATAGCGTCCGGCCATCAATAAACGGATAGGTTGTTCTGCTTAAGCCTTGCGAAAGCACCTTTGCCTATCTTCCTGTCCGAAACAAAAAGACGAAGTAAAGTTTGGCGAAAGGGAGCAAGATGGCACATCCTGTTGACGTCCATGTGGGTAAGCGGGTTCGGCATCGGCGCTGGCTGGTCGGGATGACCCAGCAGCAACTGGCTGAAAAAGTCGGGATCAAATTCCAGCAGATCCAGAAATACGAAACCGGCGCAAATCGCGTCAGCGCGTCCCGCCTCTGGGATATTGCAGACGCCTTGGACGTGCCGGTTGCCTTCTTCTTCGAAGGCATCGAAGACGCCGAGAAGAAAGAGGCGCAGACAGTCGGCGCCGAGGCGATCCCGGCTGATCTCTTGGGTGACAAGGAAGCACTGGATCTGATCCGGTCTTACTATTCGATCCCCGAAAACCAACGTCGTCGCCTGTTCGAACTGGCGCGCGTGTTGTCAGACGTCGCTTGAGCAGCAAAGCCGCCTGAGGTAGCCCTTGTCGGGCTGCTTGCAGGAGGCACTTCATGACAAAATTCACTTCGGACGATGCCGCTGACCTTTGGTCAGTGGCCGAACGCATGGCAGATGCCGCCCGCGCGGCGATCTTGCCACATTTCCGTTCTGTTGGACTGACCGCCGACAACAAGCTGGCAGGCGGGTTCGATCCCGTCACCATCGCCGACCGCGCGGCGGAAACCGCAATGCGCGATGTGCTTGCCGATCTGCGCCCCGATGACGGCATTCTGGGTGAAGAACATGGCAGCGTCGCAGGCACAAGTGGCCTCACATGGGTGCTTGATCCAATCGATGGGACACGGTCTTTCATCAGTGGGACCCCAACATGGGGCGTGCTGATCGCGCTTTCCGATGACACCGGCCCAGTCATGGGCATGATCGACCAACCCTATGTCGGGGAACGGTTCATGGGCGGGCTTGGTCGCTGTAACTGGGCAGGTCCGGGGCGCAGCGACACACTTGGCACCAAATCGACCACCGATCTGTCCCAAGCCATCCTGTTCTCGACCTTTCCCGAGATTGGCACAGATGCCCAACGTCAGGCGTTCCAGCGCGTCACCCCCACGGTCAAGCTGACCCGCTATGGCTGCGATTGCTATGCCTATGCGCTTTTGGCGGCCGGGCAGATTGATCTGGTGATCGAAGCAGGGCTCAATGCCTATGATATTCAGGCGCCAATCGCCGTGATCGAAGCGGCAGGCGGCGTCGTCACACAATGGGACGGGTCTCCGGCACATGACGGCGGCACTGCGCTGGCAGCGGCCACGCCAGAGCTGCACGCAGCGGCCTTGGCGCTTCTCAATGGCTGACAAACGCGGCATTTCGCGTTACACCTGATCCCGCCTGGGCGAGTCCTTCCGCTCCTTTTCTGTCGCCCCGGCGGTTATCCACACCGAAAAGGGCACATTTTGTGTGGAGGGAACGGCATGGCCATCCTGATCAAAAACGCAACCACCGTCGTCACGATGGACGCCACCCTGTCGGAACTGGCGCAGGCGGACATTCGTGTCGAAAACGGTGTCATCACCGACATTGGCACAGGATTGACCGGTGCCGAGGATACAATCGACGCCACAGGCTGCGTTGTCACACCGGGGCTGGTGAACACACACCACCACCTCTACCAGACGCTGACCCGCGCGGTGCCCGGTGGGCAGGATGCACTGCTCTTTGGGTGGTTGCAGACGCTCTACCCGATCTGGTCGCGCTTTGGCCCCGACGAGATGTTCACCTCGGCCCAGATCGGGCTGGCCGAACTGGCGCTTTCAGGGTGTACGCTGACTTCGGATCACTTGTACCTCTATCCAAATGGCGCGCGGCTGGATGATACCATTGCCGCCGCTAACGAGATCGGGATGCGGTTTCACCCCACGCGCGGCGCGATGAGCATCGGCGAAAGCGATGGCGGTTTGCCGCCGGATGCTTTGGTCGAAGATGAGGCGGCGATCCTAGAAGACTGTATCCGTGTCATCGACGCCCATCACGACCCGCGCGAAGGCGCCATGGTGCGGGTGGGTGTTGCCCCCTGTTCGCCCTTTTCGGTCAGTCGTGACCTGATGCGCGACGCGGCCCTTCTGGCCCGCGACAAGGGGGTGATGCTGCACACCCATTTGGCCGAAAATGACGAGGACATCGCCTATTCCCTTGAAAAGTTCGGCTGCCGCCCCGGCCAATATGCCGAAGACCTTGGTTGGACAGGCCCCGATGTCTGGCACGCACATTGCGTGAAACTCGACGGGAAAGAAATCGACCTCTTCGCCAAATCCCGCACCGGGGTGGCGCATTGCCCCTGCTCTAACTGCCGCCTTGGATCCGGCATCGCGCCGGTCCGTGCCATGCGCGACGCAGGCGTGCCGGTGGGTCTAGGAGTCGACGGATCGGCCAGCAATGACGCGGGCAATCTGGTGGCAGAGGCACGACAGGCCATGTTGCTGCAACGGGTCGCCAATGGCGCAAACGCCATGAGCGCGCGGGAAGCGCTTTTCATCGCCACCCGTGGCGGGGCTGAGGTTCTGGGTCGCCCCGATTGTGGCCAGATCGCCCTTGGCAAACGTGCCGATATCGCCATCTGGGACGTGACCGGCGTTGAGAGCGCCGGAAGCTGGGATCCGGCAGCGCTTCTCATGGCGGGGCCGACACGGGTGAAGCACCTGTTGGTCGAAGGTCGCCAAATCGTGCAAGACGGTCATGTGACCAGCATCGATCTGCCGCGCGTGGTTGAACGGCAGAACGCATTGGCGCGCGCGCTGATGGGGTGAGCCGCCAAAGCTTTTCGAAAAGCTTTGGCAGATGCGTCATATCATCTGGCACACCGCGCATGATTTGTTAGTGTCGCTGCAAACCTATGCAGACCAAGGGGCCGCGCCGATGACACGCATCAAGACCACCCATGTCGGATCGCTGCCGCGCACGCAGAAGGTGGTGGATTTCATCTTCGCACGCGAAAACCGTCAGGACTATGACAGCACCGCGTTTGACGCAGCGATGACCGAGGCCGCCAGCAATACCGTGCGCAGGCAGGTCGAAGCAGGCATCGACGTGGTGTCGGACGGCGAGACATCCAAGATCAGCTACGCCACCTATGTCAAAGACCGCTACACCGGGTTTGACGGCGACAGCCCGCGCAATGCACCGGCGGATCTGAAGCTCTACCCGACTTTCCTTGAACGGCTGAAAGATGATGGCGGCACACCGAAATATGCGCGCCCCATGTGTGTGGGTGAGGTCAAATCAAAGGGTCAGGGCGAGTTGGAAACCGACATCTCTAACCTGAAGGCCGGGATGGCTGCGCATGGCGCGACTGAGGCGTTCATGAATGCCGCTTCCCCCGGTGTGATTTCGCTCTTTCTGCAGAATGATTTTTACCCGACCCGCGATGCTTATTTGGCTGCTTTGGCAGACGCGATGCGCGACGAATACCGCACCATTGTGGACAGCGGTCTGATGCTGCAACTCGACTGCCCCGATCTGGCGCTGTCGCGGCACATGATCTTCACCGATCTGACCGATGCCGAATTCGTCAAGATCGCCGATGCCCATGTCGAGGCGATGAACCACGCGCTGGACGGGATCGACCCCGCCCGCGTGCGTGTGCATATTTGCTGGGGCAACTACGAAGGCCCCCATGTCTGCGACATCGACATGGACACCGTGTTCCCAACCCTGATGAAGGTGCGCGCAGGACAAGTGCTTTTCGAGACGTCGAACCCCCGCCACGCCCATGAATGGACTGTGTTTCGCGACCGCAAGGCCGAGATCCCCGAGGACATGGTGCTGGTGCCCGGCGTGATCGATTCGACCACCAACTTCGTCGAGCACCCTGAAGTGGTAGCCCAGCGGATCGAACGTTTTGCCGAAATCGTCGGTGCGGACCGCGTGATCGCAGGCAGCGATTGCGGCTTCGGGACATTTGCGGGGTTTGGCGCGGTGGACCCCGAGATTGCTTATGCCAAGCTTGAAACATTGGCCAAGGGCGCCGCACTTGCGTCTGCGCGTCTCTGAGCCATGATAGAACCCGTCGTCTTTCTGCCCGGCATGATGTGCGACGCGCGGCTTTATGAGCCGCAAATCAGGGCGTTTTCCGCCACCCATCCGGTGATGGTCGCGCCGATCACCCATGGCCAGCGGATCGAGGAGATCGCGTCGGCCATCCTGCCGCTTTTGCCGACCAAATTCGCTCTGGCCGGTCTGAGCATGGGGGGCATTGTGGCGATGGAGATCCTGCGCCGGGCACCTGAACGGGTGACACGCGTGGCGCTCATGGACACCAATTGCCTTGCCGAAACGCCCCCCGTTGCCGCCAACCGCGAACCGCAGATCGTCAAGGTGAAATCGGGCAAGCTGACCGAGGTAATGCGCGACGAGCTGAAACCCAACTACCTTTCCCCCGGCCCCCGCCGCCCCGCAGTGCTGCAAACGGTGATGGACATGGCGCACACTTTGGGACCGGAAGTCTTTGTCCACCAATCGCGCGCGTTGCAACGCCGCCGCGACCAGCAATCGACGCTTCGCAAGATCCGCCAACCCGCGCTGGTGCTTTGCGGTGCGCATGATGCGCTGTGTCCCGTCAAGCGTCATACCTTTATGGCCGAACTGATCCCGCACGCACGGCTGGTGGTGCTCGAGGACGCCGGACACCTGCCGACGCTGGAAACCCCGGACGAGACCAATGACGCGCTCTGGGAATGGCTGCACCAGCCATACGTTCTGCGATAGAGCATCGGAACGGCACATACCGATCCGATGTATTGGGGGGCCAGCCCCCCAAACCCCCCGACATATTTCAGAAAAGAAGAAGAACGGACTGTGGCGCGGTCGCATGGTGATTGACCGCAACAGGCACTTGCCCTACCCCACGTCTCGCGCGGAGGGCCGGATGGCCGCCCCTATATGGGGGAGGAAAGTCCGGACTCCCTGAAGCAATGGTGCCGGGTAACGCCCGGGCAGGGCAACCTGACGGAAAGCGCCACAGAGAACAGACCGCCCCGATTTCGATCGGGGTAAGGGTGAAACGGTGGGGTAAGAGCCCACCGGGGGGCTGGCAACAGCCCCCGCATGGCAAGCCCCACCGGGAGCAATGCCGAATAGGGGGATCGCGCCGCGTGTCGGCAGGGTCGCTTCAGCCCAGATCCCCGGGTTGGCAGCACGAGGCCGATGGCAACATCGGTCCCAGAGGAATGGTCATCTATCCTTGGGGCAACCCAAGGGGGACAGAATCCGGCTTACAGGCCCTCCGCGCGTTTTTTGTGGCCGTTTTGACGACGAAGTCCCGCAAGAAGGGTTGACTCACCCGTGCGCGCGGGTAGAAGGCAGCCTTCATACTGGAATTCACGGGCATCCTTTGCCCGGTGCAGGAGACGACCCATGGCGAAGCCGACCACAATCAAAATCCGCCTGAACTCGTCTGCGGGAACGGGTCATTTCTATGTGACCAAGAAAAACGCGCGGACGATGACGGAAAAGATGTCTGTTCGGAAGTACGACCCCGTCGCGCGCAAGCACGTCGAGTACAAAGAAGGCAAAATCAAGTAAGCCTTCCGTTCACACGGACAGTGAAGAAAAGCCGCGCCGGGGCTACCCGGGCGCGGTTTTTTTATACCACTTGCTCTTGCTTCGAGTTTCGGCTGTGAGCCCATCGTCGTCATGGAAACTATAAGCAGATCATACTAACGTCGGAATGAAGGTAGTGCCGAGGAGGTATTTCGATGCTTGGTTTAAGGGACCTAACCTGCTGGTTCTCTGAGCGCTACTCAAAGAAAAATACCGGCAATAGATGGACTTCTGCAATTCAGCGGTTGTTCTTTGTAGTATTGTTTGGGTTCGGATTATTCGTCGCCTACCTACGGTTCACGCGAGGCCTGTAATTTTCCGTTCAAGACCTTTGCAATATTGCAGAGGACCGCTTCCATTGCTCAACTGCCCCTCACCCCAACCTCTCCCCCATTAACCAAACCCCTGACACCGCGCGGTCATCGCCCATCATGATCGTCGGGAACACCGCCTCCCAGATATCCGCCGCCCGTGAACTCCGCTGAGAAATCGCGGGCGTTGATCCCAGATCCAGAATGATGAAATCCGCCTCAGA
>NZ_JFKD01000069.1 GCF_002115725.1 Marivita cryptomonadis | reverse complement strand
CGACACCCGCCGCCTGGATATCCAACGCGCGCAGCATGCGCGGGGCATAGCGCCGGAACCGGTGATAGCCTTGGCCAACATGCGCCAAGGGGTCAGCGGCCATCGTGTCCGTCAACTCGGCGGCGATGGCCACCAAGCCTTCAAGCCGTTCCCACCCGCAGGCCAGTTCCGTCGCCTGATCCAAGGGCGCGCCATCGCTTCTGGCGTCGAGCAAGGCGGCACCAAGGGATTTGAAGACGCGCAGGGTGTCCTGCACCGCCGTCTTTGCGTCAGCGATCTTGGCATCGCAGAGCTTCTTGGCACCCTGCCATGTCTTGCCCACGATCCGATCGTGGGTCTCGATGACCGCGTCCGCAAGCGCCGCACGCCATGCGACCGCGCAGACCGCGAGGATGGCCAGGCGGCGATCACTGCTGATGTCGCGCAGGCCATCCACTGCCCGGCAGTGCATCGCAACGCGATGTCACGAGAGGGGGCAAAATAGCGTTCCCCCTGACGCTGCAGGCGGGTCACCCGATGGGGTGGAATGCCCGAAAGGATGTCAGGCGACAGGTTCATCTGATGCAGAAATTCCAGCCGGTCGAGCAGGCGACTGGCATCGGCCGAGTTCTGACCCACCTCGAATTGGCGCAGCCAGACGAACCGGCTGACCTTGCCCTCGACCATATCCGTAAGCAGGGCATCAAGGCGGGCTTTCATCGGCTCATCCAGCCGGGCTACGATGGCGCTATCGATCCGACGTTCCGCCGCGACCAGCGCATCCGCGCAGAGGTGCTCGATCACGGACACGCCCGGCAGGATGGTTCTGGTCCGGCGGCACTCATCGACAAATCGGCGGGCAAAATCATGGTTGGTAGTCGCGTTCTCCGCCTCACCCGCAAGCCAGGCCTTCAGCTCGCGTGCGCGGTGACCGGAGAACATCCTGAAGCCGTAGGCTTGGCGCAAGTCGACCAGATGCCTTCGCCGCGTTACGTCGGTCTCAGCGTAATGGGAAAGCTCATCCATCTCTTCGCCAAGCTGTGCGGCGATGAAGCGACTGACGGCCTCCGGAATGACCTCACCCGACACCAACAGTCGGCCAGGATACCGGAACGCACAAAGCTGAAGAGAAAAGCCGAGGCGATTGCGTGCATGGCGACGGGTCCGAATGATTTCGATGTCATGATCCGACAGCGTGTAGTGGTGGAGGATGCCGGCTTCGTCTTTCGGAAGGTCGAGCAGCGCCGCGCGTTGGCGCGCGGTCAGAATAGAGCGTCTTGGCATGTGGCCTTGTCCTTGTTAGTCATTAGTCTGTTCAGGACAAAATCCGCACCAGCAATATCAAAGGCTTGCAAGGCCAAATTCCGAGGGGGTTCAACTGGGACACATCCTCAGA
>NZ_JFKD01000068.1 GCF_002115725.1 Marivita cryptomonadis | reverse complement strand
GCTAAATCTTGTCCATATATATGTTGTGGGGAATTTGCTCTTGACGAATAGCGTAAATCAAATGTTCTATCAAGGAACGCCACGCCAACCAAGGCGAGAGATTGAAGATAGTCCTCAACGGACGAACCCCCACACCGGGGGATATGACTAAAGTATACAACCTTATTGGAACTCTTAATAATCGGCATTCTCTTGTCCTCTTTTTACCCAGGGCAATCGCGTTTGACTTACGGAGTGGCCAAGCCATTGAGAACGCTACGTAAGTATTCATCGCTCCAACCTGCTTTCTTGAGCTTGATGGAGAGGGATTCCTTCGAGGTGTCTCGTCTGACAACGTCGAGTGCGCGGCGGCGTAGGACAGCAAGGTTGCCCGGGCCGTTATCCTTCCGGTTGCGTGCGGCGTCCTCTCGGAATGACACGTCGAGTTGCCAGTGCAGCGCATTCTCGATGGCCCAGTGGTCGCGTACCGTGGACAGCAGAACCTCGGGGGCAGGCGTCCAGGATAGAGCGAAGAACCGGGTTTCGGAGGTCACCTTGCCGTCCATTTCCCGGATCGCCTCGATCCGACCGAACCCCTTGAGGCCGGGAAATTCATGGTATTCTCCCAATGCCTTGGCCGAAACCACGATGGCTTTGCGGGTCTCCCGGCGACCATGGCCGGTGTCCTCGGTGACCGCTTCGGGATAGGCTGCCCCAAGTCCCGTGAAACAGCCACGGGCGTCGGACAGGAGCGACTCCTGATTGGCTTTCAGAGCGAGACACCAGTCGCCACCGCCTGCATTGATGGCTGCAACTGTTCGGCGATTGCAGTGCAGAGCGTCTCCAGTGATCACCTTGCCCCGGAGCGCGATCAGCCCCAGGGCCTCGATCGCCGCATCGAGCTCCGAGCCCCGGTCGGCGGGCACCGTGGCCAGCGTCAGGCGTAGCCGCGCAGCGTAGGCCGAAACCATCATACGCGTCCGCGCGCTTTCCGTTTTGTCCCGTGCGCCGCGCAACGCCTTGCCGTCGATGGCGATCACATCACCGTCCTTGAGAAGCGCAGCGACATCGGCGAGCACCTTGCCGAACGCAGCATCAAGCGCTTTTGGGTCGATCATCCTGAAGACCTCCGAGAACGTGTCATGCGACGGGATCGCATGCCTGAGCCGCAGGAAGCCTCTGAAAAGGCTTTCTTTTGCACGGCCAAACGCTGCCATCTCAGCACAGGAGCTGGATCCGCACAGCACTGACACAAAGGCAATGACCAGCAACTCGCCAAGATCATGGCGCGCGTTGCTGGCTCGTGGATCGGGAACGTCATCAAAGGCGGAAAGGAAAATCTGCATGGTGGCGTGGGCTCCGTGAACTGACACCCAGCTCCAGAATCCATCGCTCCGTCAGAA
>NZ_JFKD01000067.1 GCF_002115725.1 Marivita cryptomonadis | reverse complement strand
GAGCTATGCGGGAATTTGGGTGATGGCGTGATTTGAAGGGCGGCGTATCGTGGCGGGTGTCAAAGCCGGCCAGAACCTCACAAGGAGCGATACGCCATGAAAGAAGATACAACGATCCTGCCATTTCGCCAATCGGAAACGATAGCGGATCCATTGACAGAAATTGCACGGGAAGGTGCGCGCCGGATGCTGGCGGAGGCGCTGAAAGCCGAAGCTGATGCGTTTGTCGCCGGTTTCGCCGATGAGCAGCTGGAAGACGGGCGTCAGCGGATTGTGCGGCATGGATTTGGCCCTGAACGGAAGATCCAGACCGGCATTGGTGCCCTGGATGTTCAGCGGCCGAAGGTGCGCGATCGGATGGCCACACACGATCATTCAGAGAAAATCCGTTTTACCTCGAACATTCTGCCGAAATGGGCGCGCCGCTCGATCAGCTTGGACGCGCTGCTACCTGTCCTTTATCTGAAGGGCATATCGACGGGCGATTTCCAGGACGCGCTGTCGGCCATCATGGGGCCAGATGCGCCCAACCTCTCGCCAAGCGTCATCTCGCGCCTTACTGCTGGATGGCAGGTCCAATATGATGCCTGGGCACGTCGGGATCTGTCTGCCCGCCACTACGTCTATATCTGGGCGGACGGCGTCTATCTTCAGGCGCGGATGGAGGAAAATGCCGAATGCATGCTGGTGATCATCGGCGCGACACCGGAGGGCAAGAAAGAGCTGATCGGCTTTCAGGTCGGCCTGCGGGAGAGCGCGCAGAGCTGGCATGAGTTGCTGACCGACATCAAAGGCCGCGGGCTGTCCGTCGCACCAGAAATTGCGGTTGGGGATGGAGCCATGGGGTTCTGGAACGCACTGGACAAAACGTTTCCAGGCACAAAGCACCAACGGTGCTGGGTGCATAAGGTTAAAAATATCCAGAACTGTTTTCCCAAGCAGATGGCCCCGGCGGTCAAATCAGATCTGGACGACATTCAGCACGCCGGAACGCGCGCAGAAGCCGATGCTGCGTTGGCCGTTTTCTCCGAAAAGTATGGCGTCAAATACCCAAAAGGTGTTGCCTGCCTGACAAAGGACGAAGAGGCGATGCTTGCATTCTTCGACTTCCCAGCTGAGCATTGGGGCCATCTGCGCACCTCGAACCCGATTGAAAGCGTGTTCGCCACTGTTCGCCACCGAACGGTGAGGACCAAAGGGGCGCTGTCACAAAAGACCGCAAAACTGATGGTCTTTACCCTCATTCAGGCAGCAGCGAAAAAATGGCTGCGCCTCAAGGGTAGAAATCAGTTGCCAAAGGTTATCGAAGGAATCAAATTCAACGACGGTGTCGAAGTGACCAACGACACCGAAAACCGCGCCGCCTGATAATGCGCGTCACCCAAATTCAAGCATAGCTC
>NZ_JFKD01000066.1 GCF_002115725.1 Marivita cryptomonadis | reverse complement strand
AGTTCGCGTGGAGCCAACCTTGAAATACCACCCTGGCAACTTTGAGGTTCTAACTCAGGTCCGTTATCCGGATCGAGGACAGTGTATGGTGGGTAGTTTGACTGGGGCGGTCTCCTCCTAAAGAGTAACGGAGGAGTACGAAGGTGCGCTCAGACCGGTCGGAAATCGGTCGTAGAGTATAAAGGCAAAAGCGCGCTTGACTGCGAGACAGACACGTCGAGCAGGTACGAAAGTAGGTCTTAGTGATCCGGTGGTTCTGTATGGAAGGGCCATCGCTCAACGGATAAAAGGTACTCCGGGGATAACAGGCTGATACCGCCCAAGAGTTCATATCGACGGCGGTGTTTGGCACCTCGATGTCGGCTCATCACATCCTGGGGCTGAAGCCGGTCCCAAGGGTATGGCTGTTCGCCATTTAAAGTGGTACGCGAGCTGGGTTTAGAACGTCGTGAGACAGTTCGGTCCCTATCTGCCGTGGACGTTTGAGATTTGAGAGGGGCTGCTCCTAGTACGAGAGGACCGGAGTGGACGAACCTCTGGTGTTCCGGTTGTCACGCCAGTGGCATTGCCGGGTAGCTATGTTCGGAATAGATAACCGCTGAAAGCATCTAAGCGGGAAACTAGCCTCAAGATGAGATCTCACTGGGACCTTGAGTCCCCTGAAGGGCCGTCGAAGACTACGACGTTGATAGGTTGGGTGTGTAAGCGCTGTGAGGCGTTGAGCTAACCAATACTAATTGCCCGTGAGGCTTGACCATATAACACCCAAGCAATTTGCTGACCTGAAAAGGCACCAGATTGCGGTGTGTGAAGACGAAACGAACCGAAAGTTCGAAGTTCACAAAACACCGAAAGCTATCACATACCCAATTTGCTGAAGCGAGGCCAACTGGCCACGACTCAGTACCCGAATTTCTTGACGACCATAGAGCATTGGAACCACCTGATCCCATCCCGAACTCAGTAGTGAAACGATGCATCGCCGATGGTAGTGTGGGGTTTCCCCATGTGAGAGTAGGTCATCGTCAAGATTAAATTCCGAAACCCCATTTGCGAAAGCAAATGGGGTTTTGTTTTGGGCGATCGAAAAGCGCAGGCGCTAGCGTGCTCATGCAGCACGATAACGCTGAGGCGCACCGTCGGGCACACCGCCTCCGGCTCCAATTCCCGTACTTGCCCCCCAATCGCCCGACAAATTTGCACAGTTATTTCTGAACCAGACCACTAGAATAGGCACCTAACCTTTTTTAGAGTCAGAGCCCTATCTATGCCCGACCCGGTTGATACCCTCAAGGTGTCGGATTTACCACTGGACGACCTGGTTGCATGTCATGAGTGCGACTTGCTGATGCGCAAACCAACGCTTGCCCTTGGCGAAAAGGCCCAATGCCCGCGTTGCGGGTAC
>NZ_JFKD01000065.1 GCF_002115725.1 Marivita cryptomonadis | reverse complement strand
GGGGATGTCCCGGTTAATGTTGAACTATGAATGAAGGGTGGCGTTGCTTTCCCTGAGCCGTAGGCTCGGGGTGTTCAAACCGAAAGGAAAGCAACACCATGAAGAAGACTACGACATCCCAGCTGGCCCTGACCAGCCAGAATGATTTGCGCGGTGCCGTTGCCGGTGCTTGGGAGGCGGTCGGACAAAGCTTTGACCAGTTTTGCCTGCTGGCCGGGGTTTCCGCGCTCAGCGAGATGCTGGAAAGCGACGCATCCGAATTGGCCGGCGAGGCACACGCGCGCAATGCCGATAAACCTGGTCACCGCTGGGGCACGACCCGAGGTCGCCTGGGGTTCCAAGGTGGCAAGGTGGAGTTGGCGCGTCCCCGCGTGCGCTCGAAGGCCACCGGGAAGGAGATGCCGCTGCCCAGTTGGCAGGAGGCCGCCGAGGCCGGCTGGCTGGACGAATGGGCGATGAACCTGATGCTGATAAATGTGGCGACACGCAAGTTTGGGCGCGCCGTTCGTTTGCCCGAAGCGGGTGTTCCGTCGGAGGACGGCTCAGGCCTGTCGAAATCGGCGGTCTCGCGACGTTTCAAGGCGCTGACCGAAGCGCGTATGGGCGAGTGGATGGCCTCAGACCTATCGCATCTCGATCTTCTGGTGATCCAGATTGATGGCCTGCACATGACCGACAAGTTGTTGATGATCGGCGCTGTTGGCATTGATATTGACGGACATAAGCACCCGCTCGGCGTGGTCGAAGGCGCCACAGAAAACGCCGCCACGGTGCAGGCGCTTCTGGATAATCTGATTGAGCGCGGGCTTGATCCCGAGGTCTGCCGGCTGTTCATCGTCGATGGAGCCAAGGCCTTGAGTAAGGCGATCCGCAGGACGTTCGGCGCGGACATTCCGATCCAGCGCTGCCAGGTTCACAAGGCGCGCAATATCGCCGAGCGGATCGATCCGAAGCATCACGCTGCCATCCGCCACGCGCTGAAACAGGCCTGGAAACTCGACGACGCGGACAAGGCGGAACGTCTTCTACGCAATCTGGCGCGGCGTCTTGAGCTGGAAGCACCTGGCATCAGCCGAACGATCCTGGAAGGGTTGGATGAGATCCTTACCGTGATCCGACTCGGCGTCCCTCCGGAATTGCGCCGGTCATTGGCTTCGACAAACATCATTGAGTCGATGAATGCGGTGATCCGTCAGGTCTGTCGAAATGTGAAGCGCTGGCGCGATGCGCAGATGGCGCTGCGCTGGACCGCAGCCGGCATGCTCGAAGCAGGCAAGGGCTTTCGCCGTCTCAAAGCCTACAAGCAGCTGCCCGAATTGAAGGCTGCGTTGGAAAAGCACCGCGCCACAGAAACTAGTGCGCCGGTTGACCCGTTGGCTCAGGCTGCGTAACCATCAAATCCGCAGCGTCGCCCGAAACGCTTTTCAACATCGTTCGGGACATTCCC
>NZ_JFKD01000064.1 GCF_002115725.1 Marivita cryptomonadis | reverse complement strand
GCTTGAACGCATGCTGCTGGAAGCAGGCGTGGGCACCGGTGCAGATATCGAGGTCGCTAGAGGAACAGAATACGCGCAGTTGGGCGGTTTTGGCGTTTTCCTCAGGTCGATTGTTGGCCTCGATCGGGCAGCCGCTCAGGGGTATTTCGCTGATTTCATCTCGGAAGGTGCTTCTGCTGACCAGATTGAGTTCGTCAATATGGTCATCGAACACTTAACTAAGAATGGCATGGTTGACCCAGGGCTGCTTTACGAACATCCATTCTCAGACCGTTCGCCTGACGGTCCGGATGGTGTATTTGATGAAGAAAAGGTCGCGCAATTCTTCGCTCGTATCAGGACGGTAAATCGGTCTGCAGTGGTAACGGAAACCGGGTAGCAAATAGGCTTGAGGACTACGTGTGTGGACCCCAAAAGATGATTGGGGCCACAATTCGCCGAGTTTAGAAGGCGCCGTAGAGCGGGTTTGCTTTTTGAGCCTCCACTATGAGGAGTTCTCGTGCTCGTTTTGTCGGCTGTCTAACGCGGGACTTGTTCCAAGGGTTGCCCCGTTGCGTGAAGATTCCCTGTCCGTTCAGAATATTTGCGATTTCTGAATACGATACAACGTGTGGGTCTTCCATGTTACGCAGGACGGCGGCAATTTTTTGAACAAGCACGTCAGTCTTTTCCCTCCATGCTTGCGTGCCCAGTTTGCAAACCCTGGACCCCATTTCTGGATTTCCGAAGATGGCCCCGTCGGCTTTTTTCTGAGCCATACCTTGCTTTGTTCGCTGCGAGATTTTTTCGCCTTTCTCCTGCGCATGACGTAGCACAGCGTGATCTGAAGCTCGTTTCAGATTTGTTCCCTCAGCAGCACAGATCACGTGGTCGAGTGCAGGCAGATACTTTAGCACTTGCGCCGAGAATGCCGCGTCGCGTGATAGTCTCGACCAATCCCACACGATCAAGACAGCATGGTTTTGTTTTGCCATTTCGAGCGCTTTGATCAGTTGATGACGTCGTCCGATGCTCTGCATGCCCATCGCTGAGGCGGCCTCTTCAAACACCTCGATCAACTCATATTCGGCGTGCTCGGCGAACTCTCGGATTGCGGTCTTTTGAGCCTCAAGGCTGATACCTTGGTCTCCTTGGCGTTTTGTTGAGACACGCGCATATCCCACGGCGAGGCGTTTTCCGGAAACGGAGCGTCCTGGTTCTGTTTGGTTGTTTTTCATGTTGTGTTTCATCCTTTAGCTACCGGTTGACGAATGAACCGCCACGCGGCCCATAGTCAGGGCGCTTTGTTCCGGTGCCTGAGTGGTGATTTCCAGCGGCGGGAACGAAGCTACTCGCAATCCGAGGATTGGCTTTGGCTTTCCGAACTTTCGGCTGGACAGTCGGACAGTCGGTCAGATCTGCCGTCCGACTGTCCGACTGTCCCAAGCTCAGGCTGCCGCCTTTTTCGGATCGGCCATAGCTGTGATTATCTCTGCTCGGATCTTGTATGCACGAGGCCGGCCAGCCACCCAGTTGGGTGTTTTACTCTTGATGTTTTTGCCATCCCCTGGAACGAGCCACTTGCTCGC
>NZ_JFKD01000063.1 GCF_002115725.1 Marivita cryptomonadis | reverse complement strand
GCCGTAACAGGGCTCGGCCTGGCTGGCATCGTTGTGAGTTGATCGACCGCTTGATGTGAAGTGTCGTTGCCCTTGGCACGCTGTACGGCGTGTCTACGGGGTCGTGCTGTTAGGCGCGCCCCAAGATGTCTAAGAAAGAAAGGGCAACGACATGGAAACTTATATCGGATTGGACGTCTCTCTCGCAAGCACGGCAATCTGCGCGGTGAGCGCGCAGGGCAAGATCGTCAAGGAAACGACCGCTGCCAGCGAACCCGATGACCTTATTGCAACGCTGAAGGCGATGCCGGGTGAGGTTGTTGCGGTTGGTCTGGAAGCCGGCCCCCTCTCGCAATGGCTTTATCGACACCTGACCGATGCAGGCTTTGCCACGGTGCTCATGGAGACACGGCAGGTGAAGGGTGCCCTCAAGGCGATGCCCATCAAGACGGACCGGCGGGATGCTGAGGGAATCGCGCGGCTTCTGCAGATGGGGTGGTATCGGCCCGTCCATTGTAAGTCGATGTCGGCCCAGGAGATGCGTGCGCTGTTGTCCGCGCGTAAGGCTGTCCTGCAGGCGGCGATAAATCTCGAGTTATCAATCCGCGGTGTGCTGCGTAATTTCGGACTGAAGATGGGACGTGTTGCAAAGGGTCGCTTCGAAGCACGGGTGCAAGAGTTGGCCGAGGGCAATCCCATGCTGGAGGCAGCAGCGAACCCTATCCTCGCGGCAAGACGGGCGCTGCGACAGGAACTGGCAGGCCTCGAGAAGGTCCTGCGCAATCACGCCAAGGAAGACCCAGTCTGTCACACGCTCATGACGATGCCCGGGGTCGGTCCCGTCGTGGCCCTCACCGTCAAGGCGGCCATCGATGACCCGGAGCGGTTCCGATCGTCCAAGGACGTCGGTCCTTGGGTTGGGTTGACCCCGCGGCGCGAGCAGTCGGGTGAGCGCGACATCGTTGGTCAGATCTCTCGGGCCGGCGATATTGGACTGCGCACGGCGCTATACCAGGCTGCGACGGTGATGCTGCACCGTGGCAGCAAAACCTGGTTGACGGCATGGGCACTGAACGTTGCCAAGCGGCGGGGGAAGAAGCGCGCCACTGTGGCGCTCGCCCGGCGGATTGGGGTTGTTCTGCACCGCATGTGGCGAGACGGCACAGACTTCCGCTTCACCCGGGAAGATGCTGCTGTGGCTGCAACCGCATAGGCGCAACACCATGAAGCCCCCCCTTCAAGAATAGACCTGGAAACAAAGGAGGTTTGGCCGCGCCTGATGGCGCTGGTTCATCGAAGTCCCAACCCGGGACGCGGTCCCCGATGATGCCGGCAAGTGTGCTAGCTGCCAGACAAATTGTCTGAGTGCGTCTCAAAGATAGGCACGCGGGAACCGCTCTTGGACTTGGCATAATGTGGCGGCCGAAGCGCTGACCACGGACAGAAGCAGGATCCCGATGTGGGACAACAATCGGTGGCCAGAGAAATCGGCAACGCCTTCATTCGCAAACAAGATCAGTGATGAAAACCTGCTGGCCAATCAAACGGTTTGGCCACTGTTTCCGTGTTGAAAATTTCTCTTGACCTCAAACGCCCTGTTACA
>NZ_JFKD01000062.1 GCF_002115725.1 Marivita cryptomonadis | reverse complement strand
ACCCAACCAGCCTCTCTATTTCGAGGGACGGTTGCTTTACGGCCAGACTGAGAGCGAGATCACCCCACTGGGTACTTATACCGATGACTTTGATACCAAACGTTGGTTGACACAATTGCGTGCAACAGGGGATTACATGGTGCAGGATACCACCCTGATGCCGCTTCTAGATTTCACCTACACCGAGGACCAACAACAGACCTATATCGATAGCCTGGGTAACACGATCCCAAACCAGACTGTTGATTTGATGCAATGGAGCATAGGGATGGACTTCAAAACCCCAATTGTCGAAGCAGGTAGCCTTGAACTCGTTGGTGGTTTGTCTGGAATCTATTCCTCCAGCAATGGCGCTACTGCTGCACCAGAGTTTGAGAATTGGCGCGGGCGCACTCACCTGGGTTTGGATTATGCAGGCACTCATACAACTTTCCGCCTTGGCACATTCTATGACGGCCTCGGGAGCGATTACGAAAGCTACGGTGCGAACCTTACCCTAGATATCCGCTTCTGAGCCACCGCTTAGGGTGTCATTCTGCACTCAGCCGGAATCGACCCCATCGTGACTGGTGGCGGCAGTTGGGACAAGATCAACGAGACGTATCGCCGTTTCGCGACCCAGTTGCGGTTTCATATTGATGCCTGCCAAGCGTCTCGACCCGCCAGGGCTTTGGAACATTGGTTCTGTCGAGGCACCTCACCACATAAGAAAAACGCGAGGCCAATCCGGCTCTGCGTCACTTCTCGATACGCAAGCGCTTCACGGCCTCCGGATCCGCCTCAATCATTTGGAAGTATGATAGGACGGCAGCGGCTGGGATGCTCACGCATTGCTCGTATTTCTGAAGGGTCTTGAGGTCTACGCCATATACGACAGCGAACTGCTCTTGGGTTAGACCTGCACCTTCGCGGACTTTCTTGACCCATTTCCCGGCGACACTCTTGGACTTTATGTGAGGTCTTTTTCGAAGGAATTTGCCTTGCACCCCTGCGGCAGCCAGTTCTTCGACCAGATGATCTCGCGAGGTTACTCTTGGAAGAACTAATGTAACCTCGTTCCCGGCAATGACATCTTCCACGGCCCGCTTTGCCCTGAGAAGCGTGAGACCACATTTTGCCAAGATACGCGTCACCGCTATAGCATTGATCGCGAACGTTGCGCCTTCAGGACGAAGGACTAGGCTTTCTCGTAAACCGGACCGGTTTCGGTCGACGTCCTGGATTTGCCCCGGTCGTCCGAATAGCTCCTTCAATCCTGCATTCATCATAGTCCAAATCCTCGAGCATCGCCCTTGCAATCTGCCGGAGCCTTATGGATCCCAACCCATTCGCATCAAAGTCCACACCGTGCAGATGAAGGCCTCTCGCAATAATCACCCTGCTTTCATAGTCGATTTCGATTTCGGCCATGACCTCGAGATACCCCTCAGGAATCTCAATGGACACTATCACAACCGGATCTTCGGATTCATCGATGGTGACCGACAGGATAACATCATCTTTCACAGAAAAGATACCCTACTGGGGGAGTCAAATCAATGGGCACTCACGAGACCTTGACGAGGGAACCCCCGAATTCACAGGCAAATACTATCTAGTTTCAATGATCAACGATGCAAACCTGAGACAATGAGTGCTGTGGCCATGACAAAAACGGTCCGTTTTTGGCCATCGTCCCCTGCCCTACTTGTGTGACCTTCACCGCTATTTGGCGTCTTTC
>NZ_JFKD01000061.1 GCF_002115725.1 Marivita cryptomonadis | reverse complement strand
TGTTCGAAGGTGGCGACACCCACAAGCCAAACGCCGCTGCCGTCTCCGCCGTGGTGGCCAAGGCGCGTGAGAAGGGCTTGATCCTGCTGTCCTGCGGCCCTTACGGCAACGTGTTGCGCATCCTGGTGCCGCTGACCGCGCCGGACGAGCAACTGGACAAAGGCTTGGCGATCATCGAAGAGTGCTTCTCCGAGCTGTAATCGGAAGCTGGCCTGTTCGTAAAGAAACCCGCTTCGGCGGGTTAATGAGATGGTCACCCCCACACCCTGCGAGGGCTACGCTTTCGCAGGGTGTTTTGTTTTTGGAGGCCATCATCATGAGCGAGTCAGCACTGATCGGGATCGATCTCGGCAAACATAATTTCCACCTTCTGGGCCAAGACAAATCGGGCCGCGAGGTGTTTCGCAAAAAGCTCTCGCGAGCGCAGATGATGCGGTTCTTCGGCAACTTGCCGAGCTGCGTCGTGGTAACGGAAGCCTGTGCCGGCTCTCACTTCATCGCCCGTCAGCTTGCGGCGATGGGGCATACGACCAAGTTGATTTCACCGCAGTTTGTCCGCCCTTTCGTCAAGGGCAACAAAAATGACTTTATCGACGCAGAGGCCATTTGCGAGGCGGCTTCCCGTCCGTCCATGCGCTTCGTTACGCCTAAAACCGAGTCTCAGCAAACCCTGTCTGTCCTGCATCGCATGCGCGAGTCGTTGGTGCATGACCGCACCAAGACAGCCAATCAGATGCACGGTTTCCTGCTGGAATTTGGCATCAGCCTGCCCAAAGGCTCAGCCATCATGAAGCGTTTGGCAGCTGTTTTGGCCGAGCATGAGCTGCCTGTGCGGCTGACAGTGCTGTTGCAACGCCTGCACGATCACTTCGTTTACCTGGATGAACAGATCAAGGAACTGGACAAACAACTGGCTTGCCAGCTGGCCGACGATGATCTGGGGAGCCGTTTGCTTAGCATGCCGTGTGTCGGTCCGATCACCGCCAGCCTTCTGGCTGTAGAAATGGGCGATGGCAAGCAATACCGATGCAGTCGCGATTTTGCGGCTTCAGTGGGCTTGGTGCCGCGACAGTACAGCACGGGCGGCAAAGCCAATTTGTTGGGGATCAGCAAGCGGGGTGACAAGCACCTGCGGCAACTGCTGGTGCAATGCTCCAGGGTTTACATGCAGAGGCTGGATCATCAGAAGGGGGCTTTGGCCGACTGGGTGCGAGCGCTGCTGCGCCGACGACACTCGAATGTGGTGGCCTGTGCCCTGGCCAACAAACTGGCGCGTATCGCTTGGGCGATAGCGGCTCACCATGCGCAATATGAAGCAGGGCCAGACGCCTTGAACGCCTGACCCTGCGGTTGTTGCAGTACCACAATTCACCCTTCAGGTTTTGCGATAGCTGAACAACGGATGACGTGAACGGCCTACCGGCCTGGCGAAGATCCTGACATAAAAATCGGCTTCAGAAGCCGACGGGCTTTTAAGGATCGTCAGGCGCGACTCTCATCGTGGCGCTGGGGCAAGCCCCAAACAGACGCCGGATAGATTTAAGCAAGCCAACCACATCGCCCGTTAATCAGTATTGCAAAAATGGGGGGGACCATAGATTTTTTAAGCGTTACCTGATATCAGGCGTTGCTTACAGCGCCAGGTCAGACGCTGGCTTGCTCGGCGCGGCCGCAGGCTTGGCAGCCTCGGTGGCTTTTGGAGCAGTCAGTTGCGGAATCGCAGGCGGTGGGGTCAGTTGCAGGATACCGGCGGTGTAGGCCCATTCCTTGGCAACAGCCTCAGGACTGTCGTTCAGCTTGGTGCCGTAGCTTGG
>NZ_JFKD01000060.1 GCF_002115725.1 Marivita cryptomonadis | reverse complement strand
AACTTCGACAGCTAAACGCGTAAGTAATTGATATTGTTGCAGCGGGATTCCCGCTTTTGCCACAACATGGTCGTTTCAGGAGGGTGTTTTCAGGCTCAGCGCTTCAAAAAGATCCAGTTGCTCCGGTTGTTGGCGGGTGAAGGTCGTCTTGGTTGCGGGGCCAATGCGCGCCACGTGCTGTTGGATGCGCGCGAGAAGATCGAGCGCGGTTCTTGGGCTTGCGCCGTGGCCCTTGGCCTTCAGGCGCATACGCATGACGCGGTAGAGGACGAGGGCTAGGAAGCAGATCATGGCATGAGCCCGGATGCGGTCGGGAAGGCGATGGTGAACCGGCGCGATCTCGATGTCGGACTTGAGCACGCGGAAGCCGCGCTCGATGTCGGCGAGCCCCTTGTAGCGCGCGACGGCCTCGGTCGGAGAGAGATCCGGCGCGTTGGTGATCAGCGCAAGCTTTCCATCGAAGAGTTCTGCCTGTGCAACGGCGTCTTCATCGACTGACCAGCTGAAGCGGTCCGCGTTGAGATCGGCCTTGAGGAAGCGGGTCATCTCGGCCTCCGCAACGGCCCGGGTGAAGCGGCTGTAGGCCCCGCGGTCGGAGGCGCGGCGCCCCTTGGCGGTCTTTCCGGCATCCTGAGCATTGAGCTTGCTGACCATCTTTTCAGCCATTGTCTCCAGCTCGGCGACGCGGGCGCGCCGCCGCTCCCCCTGTTCGGCGGCACGGAAGGGATCATGGGCAACGATCAGGCGGTGGCCGGCGAAGCGGCCCTCGGCTAATCCGTCCGCGTCAAACGTCATGTCCCGGAAGGTCTCGACGAGATCGCTGTAGCGGCGGGCCGGGACGGCGAGGATGAACTCCAGCGTACGCCCGCCCTGCTCGGCCAGGGATGTCAGGGCCCCGATATTGTCGAGGCTCAGCAGCCCACGATCGGCCACGAGGATCACCCGCTCGATCGGGAAGCGTTGCAGGACGGTGGCCAGCATGGCCTGCAGGGTCTTGGTTTCGGCCACGTTGCCCGGATGAACGGTATGCATGAGCGGCAGCCCCTCGGCGGTCTGCACGACGCCGAGCACGAACTGTCGAGCGATGCCGCCGGTCTCCTTATTCATGCCAAAGGCGCGTATGTCTGCCTCGACTTGCCCTTCGCCATGGATGCGCACGGTGGTCAGGTCGTAGAAGACGACGGTCAGATCACGGTCGACCAAGGGTCGGATCTGACGGGCCAGTTCGGCCTCCACGCGGTCGACATTGTCCATCAGCGCGTCCATGGCGCGCAGCAGATGTTGGTGGGTAACTGTTTCCGGCATCTCCGGCATGGCCACGGTCTCCAGCCAGCGCAGGCACCCCAGCTTGCTGGAGGGGTCACACAGGCGGTTGAAGACCATGGCCCGCACCAGCGCTTCGACATCCAGCTTGCGCCGCCCGGATCGCATCGCGCGGCCCAAGGCGCGGTCGAAGCCGAGATCGGCCCAGAGCTCGTGCAGCGCAAAGACGTTGCCGTGGGCTTTGGAGCTCTCGATCTCGACGGGATAGGCGGTATTCTCGCCCCGCCCGAGTGCGCGGTTGAGACCGCCGATCAGAGGATCGAGCTTTGCGGGGGTGAGATCTTCCAGGCGCCCGAGGTTTGCGACAACCCGGTGGCGGACTTTTCCCTGCTCGTTGCGATAGCCCTCGACCAGTTGCAGGTACTGGCGGCCGCCGGATTTGGTAATCTTGGTGTACATGTCGCAACGCTACAGATGTCTTAGCGCACTATCAATGACCCTGAATCAAGTGACGTGCCACAACACGCTTACAGGTGGAACCTGGGGGTCCGGCCGCCGGAAGCCCTTATTTTGTTGAATTCCACTCTACCGAACCGGGGCCAATTCCACCTTGAACTGTCGAAGTT
>NZ_JFKD01000006.1 GCF_002115725.1 Marivita cryptomonadis | reverse complement strand
CTGCGATGAAGCCGTTCTTCGGCGTCCACCCTGTGGTTCTCGACCCGCAATCGGGCGAGGAAATCCATGCCAGCCCAACCGAGGGCGTGCTGGCGATCAAGGACAGCTGGCCGGGGCAGATGCGCACCGTCTGGGGCGATCACGAGCGGTTCGAGAAGACGTATTTCTCGGACTACAAGGGCTACTACTTCTCGGGCGACGGCTGCAAGCGCGACGCGGACGGGGATTACTGGATCACCGGCCGCGTGGACGACGTGATCAACGTGTCGGGCCACCGCATGGGCACGGCAGAGGTGGAATCGGCGCTTGTCGCGCATGCCAAGGTGGCCGAGGCTGCTGTGGTCGGCTACCCGCATGCCATCAAGGGTCAGGGCATCTATTGCTACGTCACCCTGATGAACGGTGTTGAGCCGTCTGACGAGCTCACCAAAGAGCTGCGCACCTGGGTCCGCACCGAAATCGGCCCCATCGCGTCGCCCGACCTCATCCAATGGGCCCCCGGCCTGCCGAAAACCCGCTCCGGCAAGATCATGCGCCGCATCCTGCGCAAGATCGCCGAAAACGACTACGGCGCATTGGGCGACACATCCACTCTCGCTGACCCCTCCGTCGTCGATGACCTCATCGAAAATCGGATGAATAAGGGGTGATGGTGATGGACGGAAGCACAACACCCACAACCGCCCCGGTTCTGATCCTGCTTGGCCCTCCGGGTGCTGGCAAAGGCACACAGGCCCGGATGCTGGAAGACCAGTTCGGCCTTGTCCAACTCAGCACAGGCGACCTACTGCGTGCGGCTGTAGCCGCTGGCACCGATGCCGGCAAGCAGGCCAAGGCCGTGATGGAAGCGGGAGACTTGGTGAGCGACGCCATCGTCATCGCCATCCTGCGCGACCGTCTGGCCGATGCCGACTGCGCCAAAGGCGTGATCCTTGACGGGTTCCCGCGCACCACGGTGCAGGCGCAAGCGTTGGACACGCTGCTGGCCGAAAACGGTCAAAAGATCGACGCGGCGGTCAGCCTTGATGTCGATGACGCCGCGATGGTTGACCGGATCTCCGGGCGTTTCACCTGCGGTGGCTGCGGCGAAGGCTATCACGACACGTTCAAGGCACCTGCGACCAAAGGCCAATGCGACAAGTGCCAAGGCACTGATTTCAAACGCCGCGCCGATGACAATGCGGAAACCGTCGCAGCCCGGCTTGATGCATATCATGCACAGACAGCCCCCTTGATTGCATTTTACGACGCACAGGGCGCGCTTGCCCGTGTGGATGCAATGGGAGCCATTGACGACATCGCCAAACAGCTTGGCGCGATCGTCGCAAAGGCCACCGCCTAAGCGGTTGCCACACGCGGCCTTGTTGCCGCGACACATGGGATACGTTTCCCCGCGCTTGCGGGGCACGTTCAACGAGGGAAGAGGAGGAGCCGCTATGGCGGACCACACATCACAACCGGCGCAGGCTGGTCAGAAGTCCGACGCGGGCTACTGGTCGGCCAATGTGCGCATCATTCTGGTGAGCCTGGTGATCTGGGCCATCTGTTCGTTCGGGTTCGGCATTCTGCTGCGCCCAATGCTTGCCGGTATCGAGATCGGCGGCACCGATCTTGGCTTCTGGTTCGCCCAGCAGGGGTCGATCCTCGTCTTTTTGGCGCTGATCTTCTTCTACGCGTGGCGGATGAACAAGCTCGATAAAGAATACGGCGTCGAGGAGGAATAAGAGCCATGGATCAGTTTACCATCAACCTGCTCTTTGTGGGCGCGTCCTTCGCGCTTTACATCGGCATCGCGATCTGGGCCCGCGCGGGATCCACATCGGAATTCTATGCCGCGGGTCGCGGCATTCACCCGGTCACCAACGGTATGGCGACAGCGGCGGACTGGATGTCTGCGGCATCGTTCATCTCGATGGCGGGTCTGATTGCCTTTACCGGCTATGACAACTCGACCTACCTGATGGGTTGGACGGGCGGTTACGTGCTTCTGGCACTGCTGCTGGCCCCTTATCTGCGCAAATTCGGCAAATACACCGTTTCCGAATTCATCGGTGACCGCTTCTACAGCCCGACAGCCCGCCTTGTGGCTGTGATTTCGCTGCTGGTGGCCTCGTTGACCTACGTGATCGGTCAGATGACCGGTGTGGGCGTGGCCTTTGGCCGCTTCCTTGAGGTGAGCAACACCGCAGGCCTTTTGATCGGCGCCTGTGTGGTGTTCGCCTACGCGGTGTTCGGCGGCATGAAAGGTGTGACTTACACGCAGGTTGCGCAGTATGTCGTGTTGATCATGGCCTACACCATTCCGGCGGTCTTTATTTCGCTGCAACTGACTGGCAACCCGATCCCGGGTCTTGGCCTGTTCGGCGAACACCAAGCCAGCGGAGAGCCGCTGCTTGCGAAGCTGGACCAGATCGTGGCCGAGCTTGGCTTCAACGAATACACGGCCCACCACGGCGACACGTTCAACATGGTGCTCTTTACCCTGTCGCTGATGATCGGGACGGCAGGTCTGCCGCACGTGATCATGCGCTTCTTCACTGTTCCCAAGGTTGCTGACGCACGTTGGTCCGCAGGCTGGGCGCTGGTCTTCATTGCGCTGCTGTACCTCACCGCTCCGGCTGTTGGTGCGATGGCCCGTCTGAACATCACCGAACAGTTCTGGCCGAATGGCACGAGCGGCGAAGCGGTGTCGGTCGAACAGATCGAAACCGATCCGGCCTATGACTGGATGGCAACATGGCAGCAGACCGGCCTTCTGGGCTGGGAAGACAAGAACGGCGACGGCCGCATCCAGTACTACAACGATGCAAGTCCGGCGATGCAGGAACGTGCAGCGGCAAATGGCTGGCAGGGCAACGAACTGACCAACTTCAACCGTGACATCCTCGTTCTGGCCAACCCCGAGATTGCCAACCTTCCCGGTTGGGTGATCGGTCTGGTGGCGGCGGGCGGCCTTGCGGCAGCCTTGTCGACAGCGGCGGGTCTCTTGTTGGCGATCTCGTCGGCGGTGTCTCACGATCTGATCAAGGGTCAGCTGAACCCAAGCATCTCGGAAAAGGGTGAACTTCTGTCCGCCCGGATCGCGATGGCGGTGGCGATTGCTGTTGCAACCTATCTGGGTCTCAATCCTCCGGGATTTGCGGCGCAAACCGTGGCTCTGGCCTTTGGTCTGGCAGCGGCGTCGATTTTCCCGGCACTGATGATGGGCATCTTCACGAAGGTGAACAACAAAGGTGCGGTTGCGGGTATGCTGACAGGTCTGATCGTGACCGTGATCTATATCTTCCTGCACAAGGGTTGGTTCTTTATCCCTGACACCAACAGCTTTACCGATGCCGATCCGCTGCTTGGCACGATCAAATCGACAAGCTTTGGTGCGGTTGGTGCCGTCATCAACTTCGCGGTGGCCTTCACCGTGTCCAAGATGACAGGTCCGATCCCGAAAGAGATCGAAGAGCTGGTCGAAAGCGTGCGCGTGCCCCGTGGCGCAGGCGCGGCTCAGGACCACTAAGCCAACAGGAGGCGTCGCCATGGCGGCGCACCCCTGACAACGCGGTCCCGCGCCGGTATTCCGGGGCGGGACTTTTTACATAGGACAACAGGTCTTTTCATGACGCTTGATCCGCTTTCGATTGCCCAATTCCTGTCCGCAATCCATCCCTATGACGCGATGGAACCCGCGGCGCTGCAGACGTTGATCGACGCCTTGACTGTCAAAACCGTGACGGCTGGGGGTGAAATCTACGCGCTGAGTGCGCCTTTGGACGGGTTGTATGTCGTGTATCGCGGCGACGTGGAGATCCGCGATGAACATGACGTGCCCATCTCGTTGCTGGGGCCCCGCAATTCCTTTGGCGAACGCGGGCTGCTGCGCGACGGGGCCAGCCTGACTTCAGCCCGCGCGGTGAGCGATACAACCGTTCTTCTGCTTCCTGCCAAGCGGTTTCATCAGGCGATGAGCGAAGACCCGGCGTTCCGTCGATTCTTTGATCGCAGCCGGACCGAAAAGCCGAACACCGCCAATCTGGCGACCACGCGGGTCGAGGTGTTGATGGCAACCACCCCTCTCACCTGCCCACCTGCCACCGATGTGCAGACCGCTGCCCGCCTGATGCGCGATGCACGCGTGTCGTCGATCTGCGTGGCAGACGGTGAAACGCTTAAGGGCATCGCAACGATCCGCGATCTGTCGGGAAAGGTGGTCGGTGACGGGTTACCGTTCGACACGCCGATCACCACGGTCATGACACCCGATCCCGTCACCCTGCCCCCTTCGGCCATTGGGTCGGATGTGCTGCACATGATGATGGAGCGGCGGATCGGGCATATCCCGGTCTGTCAAGCAGGCAAGCTGGTGGGCATTGTCACCCAGACGGATCTGACCCGGTTTCAGGCAGTCAGCTCGGCAGAGCTTGTCTCCGAAATCGCCCATTCCGGCAGTGCCGATGACATGGCGCAGGTCACCCGGCGCATTCCACAATTGCTGGCTCAGCTTGTGGCGGGCGGAAACCGTCACGAGGTCATCACCCGGCTGATCACCGATGTCGCCGACACGGTCACGCGCCGCCTTTTGGCCTTGGCCGAAGAAAAGCTGGGCGCGCCGCCGGTGCCCTATCTATGGCTCGCCTGCGGTTCGCAGGGGCGCCAAGAGCAGACGGGCGTCAGCGATCAGGACAATTGCCTGTTTCTGGACGACAGCGTGACCGACGCCGACATGCCCTATTTCGAAGCGCTGGCGCGGTTCGTCTGCGACGGGCTGGACACCTGCGGTTATGTCTATTGCCCCGGCGACATGATGGCGACCAATCCGCGCTGGCGGCAGCCGGTGCGCGTCTGGCGCGACTATTTCGCAGGCTGGATCAAGACCCCCTCGCCCGAGGCGCAGATGCTGGCCAGCGTCATGTTTGACCTGCGGCCCATTGGCGGTGCCACGCGCCTGTTCGAGGATTTGCAGGCCGAGACCCTGCGCAAAGCCTCGGCGAATTCGATCTTTGTGGCGCATATGGTGTCGAACTCGCTCAAACATACACCGCCGCTGGGGCTGTTGCGCGGCTTCGCGACGATCCGGTCCGGCGAGCACAAGAACATGATCGACCTCAAGCACAACGGCGTGGTTCCGGTTGTGGACCTGGGGCGCATCTACGCCTTGCAAGGCAAACTGACGGCGGTAAACACCGCCGCCCGGCTTGAGGCTGCGATTGCCGCCGGGGTGCTGAGCGCGTCTGGCGGGCAGGATCTGCGCGACGCCTATGACCTGATCGCGGAGACGCGGCTTGAACATCAGGCAGAGCAGGTTCGCACTGGCATCATGCCAGACAATTTTCTAAGCCCGACAGATCTGTCGGACTTTGAGCGAAGTCATCTTCGGGATGCTTTCGTGGTGATAAAGTCGCTGCAATCGGCAGTTGGTCACGGGCGCGGCATGCTAAGCTGACGCGCATCGTTTGGGAGGACGATCTATGTTTCTGGAACTGATCGCGGTGATCGTGGCCGGCATTGCCGGGGCCGGTGTGATGATGCTCATCGCCCGCACACTGGGGGACCGGGTGCCAAATTGGTTGATCCCTGTGGCCGCAGGCGCTGCGATGTTGGGCACAACGATAAGCAGCGAATACAGCTGGTACAGCCGCACAGCCGAAGCCTTGCCCGAAGGCGTTGAGGTCGTCCAGACCGCTGAGAGTACGGCGTTCTACAGGCCCTGGACCTATCTTGCGCCCTATACCAATCGTTTCATCGCACTGGATACAGGCAATGTGCGTGCAAACACCGAAGATGCGGCGCTCTTCATGGCGGATGTCTATTTCTTTCGTCGTTGGAGCACAGTGCAGGCGGTGGAGCTTATGGTGAATTGCTCTACCGGTCAGCGCGCCGATCCGGCTTTTGGTGATGGTGGCGATCCGGTTTGGCGCGATGCGGTTGCGGATGATCCTATCATCAGTGGCGTCTGTGACAGGGGATAGTGCCATGCTCTCGAGCCTCAGTCTGCGGGTCCGTATATTTCTGTTCTTTTGCCTTTTGGGATTTGGAGGTCTGGCCTCGGTCGGGGTGGCGCTGTGGTTCGGTTATAGCCGCGCGATCGAGACAACGGTCGCCAACGGATTTACCTTCGCTGCGATCCTCGCCGCGTTTCTGATCCTTGGGCTGACAGTGTCCATCTGGCTGCTTTTTGACGAAAACGTCGCCAAGCCAATCGAACGGTTGGCGGCACAGATGCGCACCCGTGCCCATGCGGGTGTGGATGGTGCATTGGATATGCAAGCCGCTCGTTACCTTGGAGATCTGGCCCCGGCAGCGTCGGCGGTGGCACAACAGCTGACCGACACCGCATTGACCACAGCACAGGCAATTGCTTCGGAAACCGCAAGGCTGACTGCCGAAAAGGCCCGGCTGACCGCACTTTTGACCGAAATTCCGGTGGCCACCATCCTTGTCGGACCCAGCGGGCAGATCGTGCTTTATGACGGACAGGGCGCCGAAGTGCTGGCGCAGTTGGGGGTGCCGCGCCTGAATGCCCAGATCACCGATTATTTCGACCCCAGTAGCCTTGGGGCCGCGGTCAGCAAACTAGGTCGCACCGGCATGGACGTGACGTTCACGGCGCAATCGCAAGATGCGACGCAAAGCTTTGACACAAAGCTGAAACCGATGGACGGCGGCGGATACCTGATGGTGATCGACAGCCAGACATTGGACATCTCGCCCGATGCGGCACGCCCGTTGGTCTATGATTTCGACCTGCTGGAACAGCGCAAGGGCGCCGCAGAGATGGACATCCTCGACCGTCCGCTGCGCAGCTTGTGTTATTCGGTGTTCGACACCGAAACCACTGGCCTTTTGCCACACAAGGACGATGTGGTGCAGCTGGGCGCGGTTCGGGTGCTGAACGGGCGCATCATCGAGGGTGAACACATCAACCAGCTGGTCGATCCCGGTCGCCCGATCCCGCCCGGATCAACCAAGGTTCACAAGGTCACCGATGCGATGGTGCGTGGCCAACCCGACATCCGCAAGGTTGGCAAGCGGTTCCACGATTTTTCCCGTGACGCAGTGATCGTCGCGCATAACGCGCCCTTCGACATGGCGTTCCTGCACCGTCAGGCCAAAGACACCGGGGTCACGTGGGATCATCCAATCCTTGATACGGTTCTTTTGTCCGCTGTCCTGTTCGGAGCAAGCGAACGGCACACGCTGGATGCGCTCTGCGAAAGGCTTAACGTCACCATCCCGACAGAGCTGCGCCACACCGCGCTTGGCGATGCCCGTGCAACCGCTGAAGTGTTGGTGAAAATGCTGCCGATGCTCGAGGCCCGCGGGCTGATCACCTTCGGTCAGGTGATCGAGGAGACGCGCCGACATGGACGTCTCCTCGAAGACCTCAACTAAGCGGCACTTTTTTGCGAAGGGTGCTTCGGGTGATGGCGAACACCGTCACAAATGTCAGGAACCAGAAGAACCAGGTGATCGGCCCCCGGAACAGGATACTTGGGTCGCTGCCAGACATCAGCATCGACTGGCGGAAATTGTCCTCAAGCAACGGCCCAAGGATGAACGCGATCAGGAACGGGGCTGCCGGGATGCGGTTGCGCATCATGATATAGCCAACCCAGCCCATGACGAACATCACACCCACGTCGAAGATGTTGTTGTTCACCGCAAAGACGCCGTAGATGCACAGGATCAGCACACCGGGCATCAGGATGCGCTTGGGCACGTCGGCCACAAAGCGGAAGCCTCGGATCGCGACTGAGCCGACAAGGAGCAGGAAGACGGAACTGACGATCAGGCCAATGAAAAGACCGTAGATGATGTCCACGTTCAAGATGAACATCATAGGGCCAGGTTGCAGCCCGTGCACCATGAAGGCACCGATGATGATCGCGGTGATCACGTCGCCCGGAACACCCAGCGCCAGAAGCGGGATCAGGGTTGCGCCGGCAACGCCGTTATTGCCTGCCTCTGAGGCTGCAACCCCCTCGATTTCGCCCTTGCCGAAATTATCCTTGTTCTTGGAGGTGCGCCGCGCTTCAGAATAGCTGAGGAAGGCCGAAGGTGCGGCCCCGATGCCAGGGATGGAGCCAAGGAACACGCCGATCATGCTGCCCCGGATGATGCTTTTGAAGCTGTTCTTGTAGTCCGCCCATGTGCACCGCGATTTGCCCAGAGCACGGGTCTTGCCCAGATGCGCCACCGGATTCCATGCCATCGAGATGATCTCGGGGATGGCGAAAAGACCAATCAGCACCGCGATGAAGTTCAGCCCCCCCATCATGTTCGGATTGCCCAGCGTGAAGCGGTTGGTGCCATAGACAAGGTCAAGCCCGATGGTCGCAAGAAGCAACCCCGCCAAAGCCGACAGCGCCCCGCGCAGCAGGCTTTCACCCGACACGCCCGCGATGATGGTCAGCGAGAAGAGGATCAGCGCAAAGAACTCGGGCGGGCCAAAATTGAGCGCGAAAGACGCGAGCCACCCGGCAAAGAGGATCAGTGCAAGGTTCGAGACCGCGTCGGCGGTACAGGACGCGTAAAGCGCCATGCCCAAAGCGCGCCCCGCCTCGCCCCGTTCCGCCATCGGGTGGCCGTCGAGGATCGTGGCAGACGATGCCGGTGTGCCCGGCGTTTTGATCAGGATGGCGGGGATCGAGCCGCCAAAGATGCCGCCCTTGTAGACCCCGAGCAAAAGCAGGATCGCGTTGATCGGCGTCATCGCAAAGGTGAAGGGCAAGGTCAGCGCCACAGCCATCGTCGCGGACAATCCGGGGATTGCCCCGGCAATGACCCCGACCGTAAGGCCGATGAACAGCATCAGGAAGGCTTCGATATTTCCGACCAGCGCAAAGCCGGCGGCAAGAGAATCCATCAGGCTCATGGCAGCCTCACGAATTCACCCTGCGGGATCGCCACACCGGCGACATGCGCAAAGAACGCGTAAAGCAGCAGCGGCACAATCACCGCGCAGACAAGGGCGGCCACCGGGTGCCGCGTGCGGAACAGAAAGGCGCAGGCCGCAAAGGCCAGCATCGCGGTCCAGACCATGCCCAGAAGCGGCAGGCCGACCATGACCAGCACCATGATCGCCCCCAGCGCGCCAAGCCGCATCCACGGCGCCGAGCCTTCAGGATGGCCGGTTTCCTCGTCCTCGAACGGGGTGTCTGTCGCCGAGGTGACTGCGTTGAACAGCAGACCAAGCCCAATAATTGCTGTGAACCCGGCCAGAACATAGGGCCAGAATTTCGGCGACAAAATAATGTTGCCGACGTTGGATGGCGAGAAGACATAGGTGGGAATGGCGTAGAACACGAGAAAAAGCGCGAACAGGGATGCAACGATCCCCAGGCGCAGGTGCAGCGATTTCTGGGACATTGGCAAGTGGGCTCCGCAGGTGGAAACGCCGAGGCCAAACGGCCCCGGCGCAAGTCAGGTCTGAGTCATCGGATCAGGGCCTCAGCCTTCGATCCGCATTCCCAACTCGTCGACCAGTGCCTTGAACACCGTGTACTGACCATTGATGAAGTCGATGGCCTCTTCCGGGTTCATGACATCGATGACCGAGCCCATGGACCCCATGGTTTCGGCGAACTTGGCATCCTGTGCAGCTTCGGTGATCCAGTTGCCCCATTTGGCACTGACATCATCCGGCAGCCCGGCAGGTCCGGCAATCCCGGTCCAACCAACCAACGCGTTCAGGCGCGGCTTGCCCAGGTCGTTCGCGGTGGGTGCATCGAAGCCGACAACCGGCTCTTCGGTGGTGACCATCAGCGCCTTGAGCTGGTTGTTCGCCACGAAATTCGCCAAAGCGGATGTGTTGGTGCAGATAAAGGTCGCGGTACCGTTCAGAACTGCCGTTGCAGCCGCGCCGCCCCCCTGCTGGGGAATGTGCGTGGCCTCGGTCAGCGGGTTTTCGACGCCGAATTCCTTGAGCACCATCGCGCCGGCAAGATGCAGCAACGATCCAACGCCGGACGAGCTGTAGCTCACTCCGCCCTCGGCCACTTTCGCAACCAGATCATCCATCGATTCGATGCCGCTGTCCGGGCGCACCGCGCAGGCCACCGGGTTGATCTCGTAGACGGTGACAAACCGGAAATCGTCCAGCGTGTAGGGCAAGGTCGCCTTCATCGCCGGGTTTACCGAATGCGATCCGACACGTGCGAACAGCATCGTGTAGCCATCTGGCTTGGCGTTCTGCACCGCGACCGATCCAGTCGCACCGCCTGCCCCGGTGACGTTCGCCATGATAAGCGGCTTGCCCGCCGCTGTGCCCAATGCTTCGGCAATGGTACGTGCGGAAATGTCCGTGGCACCACCGGCGCCGTAAGGAATGATCATGTTGATCGGGCGTTCAGGGTATTCCGCCATTGCCGTTCCAGCAATGAGGCCCACCCCGAGCGCCAATGCCGACCCTAGAGTCCGTAGTTTCATAGTCTCCTCCCAAATTGAAATTTTGGCCCTATTGCGAGCTCTTGACTTACGTTAACCTTAAGTAGAGCTTTGACGAAGAAATAAAAAATTACAAGTTCTGTAAGCAAAACGAACACAAACACCTCTATGTCCATCCGATTGCTAAAAACGCTGGTCGCCGTTGCCGACCACAAGACCTTCAGCGCGGCAGCGGATGCGGTGTTCATCACCCATGCAGCCGTCAGTCAGCAGATGCGGACGCTGGAGACCGATCTCGGCATCTCTCTGTTCGACCGCAGCCACCGGACCCCGGAATTGACACCGTTGGGCCGTGCCGTGGTTGCCCGTTCCCGCAAGCTTGTGATGGACTACGACAACCTTGTGCCTTCGGTGCTGGGCGATGACGGGCTGACCGGCGACGTTGTTCTGGGGGCGGTGCCCACGACGCTGATTGGTCTTGCTCCGCTGTCGATGTCGATCCTGCGGGCAAAGTTCCCTGATCTTCGAGTGCGGATCACACCAGCTTTAACGGCCGCCTTGTTGTCGGGCCTCGACCGTGGACATTACGATGTCGCCATTGTCACCAAGCCTGTACTGATGCCACTTGGCCTTGTCTTTCTGGAAATCGCGGAAGAGCCGCTGCACCTGATCACAGGTGCGGAGGTCACTGAAACAAACCCTGCCAAGATCCTCGAAACACAGCCCTTTATCCGCTTCAACCGCGATGCGGTTGTCGGCACGCTGATTGAAACATGGCTGCAGGAAAACGGCATCCGCGTCAGCGAAGCGATGGAGCTTGAAAACCTCGAAGCGATTTCGAGCATGGTGCATGCGAACCTTGGTGTCTCGATTGTCCCACGCCCCTGCGTGACCAGCGCCTACACGATTCCGCTGAACCGGGTCACGCTGGGGCCCAAGCCACCATCCCGGGTTCTGGGTCTGGCCTATCGCAAAGAACACCCCAAACTGCGCGTGATCGAGGAAATCCATGCAGCGCTGTTGCGCGCGGTTGAAGTGCAAGCAGAGGGATCGACACCCTCATTACCGGAGGCGCCATGACGACCACGGCGATCCTTTTCATCACTCTTGGCGCTTTTGCCGGGGGGTTCGTCAACGGATTGGCAGGCACTGGGACCGCGCTTTTCGCGCTGGGTTTCTTCCTTGTGGCGCTGGACCCGATCAGCGCTGTGGCTGTCGTGTCGCTGATGTCCGTGGTCACTGGAATTCAGGGCCTGTGGGTGGTGCGCGAGGCGCTGACCCGCAATGTTCCGCGACTGATGCGCTTTATCATCCCTGGCCTCTTGGGTGTGCCTGTGGGTATCTCACTGCTCAGCTTCATCGACGCGGATACGCTCAAGCTGATTATTGGTGTGCTGTTGCTGGTTTACGGCGGCTTCTTCAGTTTCCGCGCCAACCTGCCCAAATTCGAACGACGCACACCGGTGCTCGATTCCTTGATCGGCCTCAGCGGCGGCGTGTTGGGCGGTATGGCCTCGCTCTCTGGTGCTCTGCCGGTCATCTGGTGTTCGATGCGCCCTTGGCCCAAGGCCGAAACCCGCGCCGTGCTGCAACCCTTCAACATGAGCGTTCTGTTTACCACAACCGTCATGCTGTGGTGGCGTGGCGCATATACCGCGCCCACGGTCACTGCTTTCCTGATCGCCCTGCCCACATCACTGGTGGCTGCACAGATCGGCATTGCGGTTTTCCGGCGCATCTCGGACAACATCTTCAGACGGCTGCTGATCGGGCTGTCCCTGCTTTTGGGGCTGGGCATTCTGATCCGTGCGCTGGTTTGACCTTAACCTGAACCGGAGGACACCACGTGCTGACACTCTACTACGCCAAGGGATCATCCGCCCTCGCTCCACATATCCTGCTGGAGGAGGTCGGTGCAGAATACGCGGTGCACGAGGTGCCGATTGCGAAAGGGGCGAACACGGAACCCGCGTATCTTGAAATCAACCCCAAGGCCCGCGTGCCTGCGCTGATGACGCCCAATGGCGTGATCACCGAAAATCCAGCCATCCTGACCTATATCGCAGCAACTCATCAGCAAGCACATGTGCTGCCAGACACGCCATTCGAGCGCGCCGAGGCCGATGCGCTGTGTGCCTATCTCTGTGCCACCGCGCATGTGGCCTTTGCCCATATGCAACGCGGCGCCCGCTGGGCCGACAGCGCTGAGGCGCATGAGGCAATGAAAGCCAAGGTTGCCAGCAACCTGCGCGATTGCGCTGACGTGGTGGAACACCACCACCTCAAGGGACCGTGGGCCATGGGCGACCGCTACACGTTCTGCGACGCCTACCTGTTCCTGATGCCGCGCTGGATGGAAAAGGCAGGGGTGGACGTGTCAGACTATCCCAAACTGGCCGCACATCACGACGCGATGCTGCACCGCCCGGCGACATTGGCCGTGATGGCGGTGCACGGAATCTAGATCAGGTCACAACCGGAGCCGGCGTGCCGTCGATGATCACATTGACACAGGCCGGCTTGCCCGACGCGATGGCTTGGCGCAGCACAGCAGGCACCTTGGCAAGGTCGGTCACATAGGCTCCAAACCCACCCAGCGCCGTCACCACCTCATCATAGCGCGCACCGCTAAGATCACAGCCATGCACCCTGTCCTCTCCAAATTCGCGGACCTGGATCTGGTGTTCGGCGTTCCAGCGCAGATCATTGCCGATCACCGCCACGAAAGGCAGGTCTTCCCGCACTGCTGTTTCGAACTCGGGCAGATGGAACCCCGCCGTTCCATCCCCCATGAGCGCGACCACCGTCGCCTCGGGGTCTGCCGCGCGGGCCGCCATCGCATAGCAAATCCCGCCACCAATGGCACCGGACACACCGTTGATGATGCGACGCGGCGCCGACACACTGGCCTGCGCCCATTGGCCGAATTCGCCGCCGTCACAAACCAGAACCGGGTTCGGCGCGTCTTGCAGCACCGAGTGAACGGCGGTGCATAAAGCGTTGGATGTCAACGCATCCTCTGCCCTAGCTTCGCTTCGCCGCGTGCGGGCTTCGTGCACCTTGTCCAACCAATCGCCGTCGCGATCTGCGCCGGACCCAAAGGCCAGCCCCCGCGCCACGTCGACCGGATCAGCCTTAACGCTGCGTGTCAGACGTTCCGCGCAATTGCGCCGCGCACGGGACAGCTCCTCTGGATCGGCATGAACCACAGCCCAGCCCGCCTTGGGCGCCGCGGCCCCGAATTGCAGGGTGAAATCCAAGGGCTTGCCCAACAAGAGCACGCGGTCCGCCTCGGCAAACACCTGCGCCACCGCACCCAACGACGGATCGTTCAAGCCGCGCGGGCTTTCCATCATCACCACCGGTGCTCCAGTGGCCAATTCCAGCTTGCCCGCCAATCCCGGTTGCCGGGTTGCATTCAGGGACGGGCCAAAGACCACCATCGGTCGCTGCGCCGCGTCCAGCCAATCGCGCAGTTCTGCGACATTCGTCGGCTCAGGCGGCGAGATTGAGATCGTTGTCGCGGTCTCAGCCGCAGCCAGCACCACATCGGCGGGCAAAGACACATGAACCGGGCCCGGCCGGCCCTGCATCGCCAAGCGCACCGCTTTGTCGATCACCTCGGCCAGGTCAGCGGCACGCGTCACCCGCACCGACCATTTGGTCAGCGACTGGGTCAGCGCAACCTGATCCATCTCCTGAAACGCGCCCTGCCCGTCCTTGCCCACCGGGCTGTCACCACTCAGCAAAAGCACCGGCGTGTCCGACGCCCGCGCCGTCAGAAGCGGCCCCAACGCATTGCCCAGCCCCGCCCCAGCGGTCACCAGCGCAACGCCCAATCCGCGCGACAGCTGCGCATAGCCTTCGGCCATATAGACAGTCGCCGCCTCGTGCCGGGTGTGAAAGAGCCGAATGCCCGCATCAAGGCTCGCATCGAAGAGCGGCATGATCTGGTTGCCCGACAGCGCGAAAATGTCTTTGACCCCATGCGCCGCAAGGGTTTGCATCACCACATCTGCGCCGCGCGTCACGTGTTGGCCTCGGCCACATGCACACGCACGCGGTGGACGGAATTGTTGGCAAAACCTGCCATGTCGAACGGCGCCTCCAGTGGTTGAGTGTTCCCGTTTGCGTCGGTCGCGCGGCAGGCCAGATCGTAGATACCGGGTGATGCATTCCAGTCGATGCGCCACCCCGTCCAGGCGTAAGTGTCAGGACGACCCGTCAACTCGGCCTCGTGCCATGTATCGCCCAACAGCACCTCGACCTTTGTGATCGGCACCCCGCCCCCTGACCATGCGCGCCCTTCCAACGTCACACGTCCTGCCTGCAACCAGCGCTGGCGTGTGACCCAATCAGGTACACCCGGCGGTTTCATCAGCGATTTGACACGGATCGTGGTGATTGGCGTGCCGGGATCGCTGTCGTCCTTGCGCAACCGATAGGTCTGCACCTGCTGGAACCCCTGATAGCGCTCTGTCAGTGCCTCGATCCCGGTCAGCCATTTGACCGACGCCATCCCGTACCACCCCGGCACGATGATCCGCAAAGGCGCGCCGTGTTGCGGCAAAAGCGGGTGTCCGTTCATGCCCCAGACCAGCATCACGTCCAATTCGGCAATCTGATCCGGTGTCAAGCTGCGGCCAAAGCAATGCGGCTGGCCTTTATCGAACCCATAGTCCGCACCAACAAACGCGAAATCCTGCACCCCACTCTGCGGTTTGGCCCGCTCCAAAAGCGGCGCAAGCGGCGTTCCCGTCCATTCCGAGGTGCCCACCGCCTCGTACATCCACGGCATCGAGAAACAGCGCGGGCTAACCCCGGCGCGCCCGTTGCCTGCACATTCCAGCGTCACAGGCCGCGTGACCTGCGGCAGCGCGCGGATGTCGTCCATCGTCAGGGAATAAGGCGCATCGAACGCGCCCGCGAATGACAGCACGTGGTCAGCCTCTGACAACACCGGCACATCGAAATGGTTGAGCAGGTAATGCGTCCCCGTGGGGGTGATCTCCAAACCCAGAGTTTCCAGCAAAGCGCCCGAATTGCGGTTCGCCAGCGCGACTTCCTCGGGCGAGAACACGCCTTCGGTCACCTCCGGGCGCTTGGCCCCCGGCGCAAATGGGTTGTGGATCATATCACCTCGTCCGACCGGTCATCGCTTTCGCCATAGCGCTTGAGCACGGCGGGTTTCGTGCCTTCATACACCCGCGCGATGTTCTGCGCGATCTTGGCATTCTCTCGTTCGAACAGGCAATCGCCATTCATATCCGAGGCCACGATAAACGGCCCCATCTTGCGGCAACGGATGACCCACATCGCCTGCGCAAGGCCCAGTTCCTCGTTCCAATGCACCGCTTCGACGTTTTCGACCCCACGCCCTAATAAGGCACCCGTGCCATAACCAACAGTTGACAGGTACACCGCGCCATTGGGCACGAAGTAGGATTTGTAGTCCTTGGAGGTCATGCCCCCCTTGCCGATGATCAGCTTGGCACCGGTTTTCTCCATCCATTCCGGCAGCCATTTGGCAAAACGGAACGAGGCCGTGGCGGTCACGGCGCCCATATCGAACGACCCATCCGCATTGATCCGCGCCGCTGGGGAGCAATGAAAGTTGGCGGCACTTTCAGACGGCAACTCCATGGGAATGTTCGCCTGTTCTTCCAGCGCCCGCATATAGACGCCTTCGCGCGCCGTATACATCAGGCCGTCAAGGTAGACGATATCGCCCAGCCGCAGCTCTGCAATGGCCTCGGATGTGGGAGTGGTCGACAAACGTATCTCACGCGGTTTCATGGTGTGACCTTTTCTGGCGAATTGGCAACAATATCAGCAGTGTGTTGACCAAGCGTCGGCACAGGATCAAGGCGATCCGGCCCCCAAGGCGCACTGAAGGGCAACGCTGGCGCGCGGACGGTCATGCCTAGCTGCGGCACTTCCAAAGGCAACCATGCACGGCTGGTCTTCATCTGCGGATGGTCCAGCGCCTCGGCCAATGTGCGCACTTTGGCGGCGGGCACATTGGCGGCGGACAGCCTGTCCTCCCAAGTCTGCGCGTCGTCGGTGAGAAAGACCTGTGTCAGCGTGTCGGCGATCCGGATGCTGTCCGTGTGGTCTGCCAATTCGGGCCGACCGATAGCCACGCAAAGTCGCGTGGCCTGCGCCGGCGTATTGGCGGTGATGACAAGTGAGCCCTCGGCGGTGTCGAAACGGCCTGAAAACGGCGTATCTGCAAAGGCGCGGTTGCCTTCGAGCCCTCGCAACTGCCCAGTGGTCTCATGATGGATCGCGTAGGCGCCCATGAAGGTGGTCATTGCGTCCAGCATCGACACGGACAGGCGTTGCGCCTCGCCCGGTTTGCGCGCCTTTTGCAAGAGCGCGGCAAGCAGCGCCGCCACCAGCGCTTGCCCTGCCACGTAATCCACAATAGGCAACCCAACGCGCATCGGACCACTGCCCGGTTCTCCGGTCATCGCCATCAAGCCGCTGATCCCTTGCAAGATGTGATCATAGGCCGGACGGTCGGACAACGGCCCATCAGCACCATACCCATTGAGGCTGGCATAAATGATATCGGGCCGAACACCCCGGATATCGTCGAACCCGACGCCCAGCTTTTCGACGATTCCGGGGCGGAAATTTTCGACCATCACATTGGCAGTCTTTGCCAGTTCCAGAAGTTGCGCGCGTTGGTCGGGGTCTTTGAGGTCCAGAACAATGGATCGCTTGCCACTGTTCTGGCTGAGGAAGGACGCACCCAACCCCGCGTCCTTCATCGCTTGGGTGCCGCCATGACGGCGCACGAAGTCGTCGCTGTTCGGGCGTTCCACCCGGATCACTTCAGCCCCCATCAGGGCCAGTTGACCGGTCGCATATGGCCCCGCCAGAACATGGGTCAGATCAACAATTCGCACACCTGTCAGCGGACCATCACTGCTCATTCCGCAGCCTCTTGCAACGGTTCCCACTCGACGGTCTCGCGTCTTTGGTAGGGGGTGAACCAATCCGGGTCGGTGCGGTGTTCCACCCGTCCGTCGGGATAAATCCGCGCCACCGCACGTCGCGAGGACAGGCAGAACGCGTGCACTGACATAGGCATCCCACCGGTATGGCAGTACCCCACCTCGATGTTGCAGTCGATGACCATGTTCTTGCCGACAAAGCCCATCGCGCCCATGCCGATGGAGTTACCCAGCTCCTTGAACTCGTCCTCCATCGCAGCAATGCGCGGGTCGGAATTCCGGCTGCCCACGGTGCGCAGGACCGACGCGCGCTTGCCCAAGGTCATGCAGATGTCCTTGCTGCCGCCCAGTCCGATCCCGATGATCGCAGGCTGACAGGCCAGACCGCGCTTGCCGAACGCCATGAGGCTGTCGAGGTAGAAGCGCTTGATCCCCTGAATGCCGTCGCTCGGGAACAGCATCCGGTAATCGGTGCCAAACAGCCCGCCCTTGTGCACGGTGATCAGGTCGATCCAGTCGCCCTCGGGCTCGAAACCGTATTCGATCTCGGGCGCACCAATGCCGACATTGTTGTTGTGGTCGGTCCGCCACAAAGGATGCACCCGGTTCGGCCGCAGCGGCACGCCATTGGTGGCACTGGCCGTGGCTCGCCGCAGCGCGGTTTCCAGCGCGCACATGCCGCCTTCTACCTTGGCGTCGTTGCCCAGCTTGACGAACCAGCGCGGCACGCCGGTGTCACCACACATCGCGCGGCGGTCTTCTTTGGCCGCCTCGTAATTGTCGAGCATCGCCTTGAGAACAAAGGACGACAGGTCGCCGTCTTCGGTCCGCGCAGCCTCTTGCAGACCCGTCAGGTAGTCTTCAGGGATCTCAATGGCCGCCTTGTCCATCAAGGTTTCGGCGGTTTTCTGGATCAGATCTATCGGGATCATTGCGCTGCCACCAATGTCTCTGGCTCCCCCTCGGGAAGCACGGTTTCTCCGGGGCGCACGATGGTGAACTGCACATCCTCGCGTCCCACCTCGACCGCGCCATCTACCTGCCGCGCGACGGTGAAGTAGCTGTCCTCCATGGCACCCGGATCAGGGAAATCCTCGCGGTAGTGCGCCCCGCGCGAGTTCTGGCGCGCCAGTGCCGCCTTGGTGATGACCTCGGAAATATCGCAGAGCGACCGCAGGTTCAGCCAGTCGTGCCATGTCAGGTTGAACGCCAGATTGTCGGCGGCAACCCCCACATCGCCCAGCGCGTCCGAGATTTCGGCAATGCGGCCCAAGCCACGCTTCAGCCCGGCCTCGGTGCGCATGACACCCACCTCGTCCCACATCGCCTCTTGCAACTGTTTGCGCAGGGGCAGCACCAATGCGGGATCACGCGTCAAAGGATGACTGGCGCGGGCCAATTCCGCTGCCATCACTGCCTCATCCGGCTCACGCAACGCGCCCATGCTGCGAATATCGGCCCCCATCACGTCACCGGCGATGCCGCCATAAACGGTCGAGTTCGCTACACCGTTTCCACCCAGACGGTTCGACCCATGCGCGCCGCCTGCGTCCTCTCCGGCGACATACAAGCCCTCCATCGCCGTGCGCGTGTCCACATCGACCACAACGCCACCCATGAAGTAGTGCGCTGTCGGCACCACCTCGACCTTGCCCGCAGCCAGATCGAACCCACTGTCGGCACAGCGTTTCACCATGCCCTTGAACTTCTCGCGCACGAAATCCGGCCCAAGATGGGACATCGAGATGAACACACCCTCCTGCTCAGGATTGTTGTTCTTGCGCATCTCGGAATAGATGCCCCGGCTCACCACATCCCGCGTCGCGCGTTCGCCTTTGCCGTCATAGTCGAACATGAACCGTTGGCCCGCGTGGTTCACCAACTGGCCCCCGGCCCCGCGCAAACCTTCCTCAAGCACCGTCCCTGTCATCCGCGTGTGATCGCCCGCAAGCAACCCTGTCGGATGGAACTGTACCATCTCCATATCGCGCAGCGGCAGGCCGACGCGCATCGCCATGGCCAGCCCGTCCATCGTCTTGTCACCGGACGGTGTGTGGTACTTGTACATGGTCGGGCCGCCACCCGTCGCCATGAGAACTGTCTTGGCGCGAACGAAGCGGAACTTGCCCGTACGCATGTCGATCATCAGGACACCCGCCAACGCCGATCCATCCTTGGTGGGGATCAGACCGATGGCGCGGTGTTCCTGCAACTTCTCCACCGGGCGCGAGAGCACCTGCTCCATCAGGCGGTTGATGATTTCGATCCCTGTCAGGTCGCCCTTGTGCACAGTGCGGTCCGCCGTCTGTCCAGCAAAGGCCTTCTGGTGCAGTGATCCATCGGAGTTGCGGTCAAAGAAGCACCCGATCTCGTTCTCCAACTCGCGGATGCGCACCACCGCCTGTTCGCACAACCGCCACGCCATGTCCTGATTGGGCAGCCATTTGCCGCCCTCGATCGTGTCCATAAAGTGCCGCTCAACGCTGTCGCCGCCGCCCAGCGCCACGTTGTAGCCGCCCTGCACCATCCGCGTGCAGCCGCATTTGCCGATCAGACCTTTGACCGCGATGGTCACCTTGGTGCCTTCGGGCGCGGTTTGCATGGCGTGCAGCGCGGCAAACATCCCCGCGCCACCTGTGCCTAGGATCAGGATGTCGGTGTCGTGCCGGTCGATGTCACGTGTGCTGAACATATCAAATCGCCTGCAAAAGGAAGGTTGTAGAGACAAGGAACGACCCGGCCACCGCCGCCGCCGCCCATGTCTTTTGCGGCGCAGACCATGGCAGCCATTCCAGCGCCAAGAGCCGCAGCCCGCCAAAAAGGTGCACCGCCAAAAGGAACACCAGACCGAACTCTGCCATTTTGACCAGCGGCATCTCGGTCAGCGTCAGGAACGCATCAAGCTTGGCCGCGTCGTTGAGCGCATAGGACAGCACCCAGAAATGCAAAGGCAGGAACAGGGCAAGCCCCAGACCCGACAGCCTGTGCAGCAGGTAGGCCAGCCAAAGCGGATGGGCGCGTGCGACCTTCATGCCGTCACCGCCCAGACCGCTTGTGAGCCCAGCGCGAAGAGCCCCAGCCCGATAACAGCCGACAACCAATCGCGCATCCCGCCGCGCAGACCAGCCCATTCGCCAAGAATGGTACGCAGCCCGATGGCCGCATGGATCGACACGGCGACCACGAACATGCCGTAGAACGCGAACCAAAAGACCGACCCTTGCGTGCGACCAAGGATTTCCGCCGCCGACAGCCCGCCTTGGATCGCGTAGATCATGACGCCGATATGAACGATCACGAACGGTGCCATGACCAATGCTGACAGCCTTTGCGCCATGTAGAGGTGAAACTCGCTCATTTGCGCCCCCCGAAAAACCGCTTTGTCGTGGCCCGCTTAAGCCCAAGAATCGCCGACAGCGGGTCCAGCTCGTTCGGGCAATAGGTCGTGCAGGACCCCATCGAATGGCAGGAATGACAGCCACCCGTGCCCGACACGGCATCAAGGATCGCGTCTTTGTTTGCGTCTTTGGCGTCGTTGTACAAAGTCCACGCCCGTTGCAGCGCGGCAGGGCCAAGGTAATCGGGATTGCCCGCCACCGTGTCACAAGCGGAATAGCAGACCGAACAGTTGATACATTCGATCCCGGCGTTCGCCTCCTGCCGCTCCATTGTCACCGGATCAATCGCTTCAATCGCGTCGTCCCGTGTGCGGGTTGGGTGGTGCATTCCTTCGGCAGACACCCATTTGTCAAAAAACGGGTCCATGTCGGCAGCCAGATCCTTGATCACCGGCAAGTTGCGCAGAGGTCCGACTTCGATTGCGTTGCCGTCGAGAACCTTGCTCACATGGGTGCGGCAGGTCCAGCGCGGCACACCGTTGACCATCATTGCGCAGCTGCCGCACATGCCCACACGACAGGCAAAGCGGTAGGTCAGGGTCGGGTCTGCATTCTGTTGAATCCATGACACCACATCCAGAACCGTCTGGTTGTCATAGGCCGGAACCTCAAAGGTCTGGGGCCGCATTGGCGCATCCGGACCACCGCGTTGCACCGTCACAGTCAAGTGGTCTCGCTCTGGCACCTGAGAGCCCGCCTCTTCTTGTTCCCAATGATTGGGGAACAGAATAACGGTCAGCTACGGTAACGAAAAGGCAAATAATTTAATCGTATCTGTAAGCAATGCTTTCTCTTTGCGGGACAGCCGATCTTTTACCAACGAGTAAAAATTTACCTTACCTCAGACGAAATCAACACTCTTGCTGAACGGCATCTCGCGCAGTCGCGTGCCTGTCGCCGCCCAGATCGCCCCCGCCAAAGCAGGCGCGGCAGGGGGCACAGGTGGTTCCCCGATCCCCAAAACGTGGTCGCCGTTTTCCAACCCACGCACAAAGATATTGGGACACTGATACAACCGCATGCCGGGGTTCAGGTCGAAATTCGATTGTTCGGCCACGCCATCCGCATAGGTAATCTCGGAATTCATGGCGTGACCCAGCGCATAGATCACGCCGCCCTGCACGAGGTTCTCGAAATTCACCGGATCGACCACGCGACCCACCTCTGCAGCGACCCAGACATTGTCGATACGGATGCCGCTGCCTGTGTCTGTGACCTCGATCACCTGTGCGCACTGCACGCCAAAGGATTTGGTCAGCGCCACGCCGCGCCCCGTATTGGATCCGACTGTGATGCCACCGACACCGGACCAGCCCGACATCTCGGCCACCGCCTCCAATGTCTGCCGGGCGAGCGGGTCGCTGCACAGGCGCAGACGTTCTTCGAGAGGATCAGCCCCCGCCGCTTCGATCAATTCATCTAAAGCGGCGTTATAGAAGAAACCGTTGGTGGATGCGCCAACCGACCGCCATGAACTGATCGGGGCTAGTTGCTGCGCGCGGTAGCCAGTGACGCGCTGGTGCGGGATGGCAAAGGGCTGCTCCCACGCGCCCGCAACGATCTGGCTGTCCGGTCCGGGCGCGGACTGGTTCTGGCGGCTGAGCTGCGAGGCCATGACCGAGGGCATGGCGATACCCAAATCCAGTGCTTCAACCTGTCCGTTCGCCACCTTACCCTGCATCCGTGCCATTGCGATTTGGCGGGGGAAATCGTGGATCATATCCTCTTCGCGCGAAAGGGTCAGCTTGACCGGCGAACCCTTCATCTGCATCGCGATCTCGGTCGCCTGTTTGACAACTTCGTCCTCAAGACGGTGGCCAAAGCTGCCACCCATCATCAGGGCATGCACGGTGACATTGTCGGCGGGAATACCGGTGATACGGCTGACATTTGCCTGAATGAAGCGCGGGATTTGTGTGCCGGTCCAGACCTCGGCGCGGTCATCTTCAACGCGGACAATGGCGTTGATCGGCTCCAGCGGCGCATGGGCCAGATACGGCGCGCGGTAGTCGGCGGTGAGGATCTCCCCATCGCTGAGGGCGCTATCCACATCGCCATCATTGCGTTTCTGACTGTCCTGCGCGTCGGGGGTGAACGCGGCTTCGAGTGCGGACCAATGGTCGGCTTGGTCGAGCGGGAAGCTTGGGTCTTCCCAAGTGACACTGATCGCCTGCGAGGCGCGGAACGCACGCCACGTGTTATCGGCGACAATGCCAAGGCCGCCCGTGATCGGGACCACAGCCTGCACCCCGCGCATTGCAAGCGCTTCGGACGCGTCATACTCCGCCATGCCGCCCCCCTGTGCGGGGTTCATCAGGACCGTTGCGTGGACCATGCCATCGACCGAAGCGTCGATGCCGTAATCCTGTGTACCGGTGCTTTTCGCCAGCATGTCGATCCGCTGCATCGGCTTGCCGATGTATCGCCATTGCGACGGATCACGCAGGGGAACATCCTGCACGACCTCGGCTCCGTCCAAATCGGCGGCGAGATCGGTGTAGGGGATTTTTTGACCATCTGGTAAAATCACGTTGCCGGAGGCGGTTGTGAGGTCCGCGACTGCCACGCCTTCACGTGCCGCCACCAATACCTTGATCGTCTCGCGCGCCGACGCCCCTGCCAGACGCAGTTTTTCGAACTGGTCCGGCACGCTGGTCGATCCACCGGTGATCTGGAGGCCGATCACCTTCATCACAGAGTTCACCGCACCTTCGGCCATGTCCTGCATCATGCCAGCAGCGGGCACGATGAATTCGGACGCTTCAGACGCCAGAGCGGTGTTCCAGTAGGCGGGGCTGGGTGGGCCGGGATCTGTTTTGATTTGCTCGAGGTCCACATCCAGCTCCTCGGCAATCAGCGCGGCCTGCACGTGGTAGACCCCCTGCCCCGAATCCGCGCGGGGGGTGATGAGGGTGATGCCGTCAGCAGCAATCTTGACGTATGGCGTCAGAACCGCCTCACCGGCATCAGCCGTCAGCGGGTTCTCATGCGGTTTGCGTACCGTGTAGACGCCGAATGCGACACCGCCGACAACGGCAGCAGAGCCAATCAGAAAGGTTCGACGGGCGATGGTTTTCAGGCGTCCCATGATCAGCCCTCCTGCATCAGATTGGCGGCGCGTTTCACAGCGGCACGGATGCGGGGATAGGTGCCGCAGCGGCAGAGATTGCCGGACATGACGTCGTCGATTTCTTGATCGGTCGGTTGCGGATTTTCAGCCAGAAGCGAGGCCGCCTGCATGATCTGGCCGGACTGACAGTAGCCACATTGCGCGACCTGTTCGGTCAGCCACGCCTCTTGCACGGCGTGCAGCGCGTCGGGAGTGCCAAGACCTTCTATGGTGCGGATGTCCGCACCCTCTGCGTCGATCGCCCAAGTCTGGCAAGACCGTACGGCCACGCCGTCGAGATGTACGGTACAGGCCCCGCATTGCGCGATGCCGCAACCGAACTTGGTGCCGGTCAGGCCGAGTTCATCGCGCAAGACCCAGAGAAGTGGCATGTCGTCTTCGACATCGACCTCGTGCAGGGTTCCATTGATCCTGAGTTGCATCGCGGCGTGCTCCATCTGTCGGCGGCTTTCGCCTTAACATAGGATCATCACCGCCAGACGGGAGAGTTGACTTAGGGGAAATCGCGCACAGTTTTGCGAATTGGGGTCGGAGCGGCGGGGCCGCTCCGACAGGTGGGGGGACGCTGTCCCCCCACACCCCCCTGAGGTATTTGAAGCCCAAAGAAACCTATGGGCGTTCCGCGATCAGGCGGCTTTGCTTGACCGGTTGCGGCGGCGGCGATTCCCGTTCGGCTTTGCCGCGGCACCGGCAGGGCGGCCCTGGCCACCTTTGCCACCACGGCCCTGACCGCGTGTTTGCGGCTTGCGGGCAACAGGATCTTTCGGCGCAGACCCACTGGCGACAGGAACGTCAATCTTCATCAGCTTTTCGATCTGGCGCAGCAGATCCGCCTCATCCGGGGCGCAGAAAGCAATCGCTTCGCCTTCGCGGCCCGCACGCGCGGTGCGGCCGATGCGGTGGACATAGTTGTCCGGCACGTCCGGCAGATCGTAGTTGATGACATAGGCCACGCCCGGAATGTCAATCCCGCGCGCTGCCACATCGGTGGCCACCAGCACCTTGATATCGCCGTCACGGAATGCCTTGATAGCGCGGTCGCGCTGGCCCTGGCTCTTGTTGCCGTGGATGGACGCGGCGTTGTAGCCATCAGCCACGAGACCCTTCATCAGCTTTTCAGCACCGTGTTTGGTGCGCGAGAACACAAGTGTGAGCGCATCCATGTCACGCGACAGGATTTCGCGCAGCTTGCCGGGCTTTTCGCCTTTGCCGGACAGGTGATGCACCGATTGGGTGACCTTGTCGGCGGCTTTGCCCGGAGGGGCAACCTGCACGCGTTGCGGGTTGGTGAGGTAGGCTTTGCTCAGATCTTCCATCTGTTTCGGCATCGTGGCCGAGAACAACATGGTCTGGCGCGGCGTGCCGAGTTTCGGCGCGATCCGGCGCAGCGCATGGATAAAGCCCATGTCGAGCATCTGGTCGGCCTCGTCCAGCACAAGATGCTTCACGGTGCGCAGATCGACGGCCTTGCGATCCATCAGGTCGATCAGGCGACCCGGTGTGGCGACAAGGATGTCGGTGCCTTTGAGCAGGTGGTGGATTTGCTTGTTGATGGATTGGCCACCGACAACGACATTCACCTTGAGGTGGGTTTTCTTGGTCAGGGTGCGCAGCGCTTCGGCGATCTGGTTCACCAGTTCGCGGGTCGGCGCGAGGATCAGAGATTTCGCGGTTTTCGCGGCGGGGCGTTCGGGCATATCCATCAGGTGGCTAACGAGCGGGATGCCGAAAGCCATTGTCTTGCCGGTGCCGGTCTGGGCGAGGCCCAGAACGTCGTTGCCCGCCATCGCCAGCGGAATCGCTTTGTCCTGAATCGGGGTTGGAGAGGTGAGGCCTGCGTCTTTGAGAGCGGCGAGAAGAACGGGCTTGAGGCCCAGAGTGTCAAAATCAGACAAAAGGTATCCTTTGCGACCGCATGCGATTGCGCACACGGAGGGTATAGTGCCGCATCATCGCGGCAAACGAGGGTGTCGCAGGACCTTAAGACATCACGGGACCGTCCCGAACCGTCTGGTTCTGCGTCAGGGACCCTGCGTGATGGGGAACTGAATTGCGTATCGCCGGTGCGCCCAAGATGACGGGCGCGGCAAGCTCACGCGGCTGCGCGGCGATGCAGTGCACATGGGGCCTTAGGCGCAGCAAGTCAACCGATAAAGCGGTGCAACACGTAAGCTGCGGCAACAATGTGGATCAAAGTGATCACAACCGACAAGCCATGCAACATCCCAAATCGGCGTTTGTTGCCCGCATCAGTGGCCGCGTTGATGGCGGGCATCAGGATTTGGCGCGTGGGAATAGTGGCAAGCGCAATGGCAGCCATGATCGCGGCACCCAGCGGGTCGGACAGTACGAGGAACACAGCCGACAGCCCTGCCCCACCTATCACGAAGAGATAGAAATGCGGAAAGGCGCGGCGGATGGTCGGGCCAGCGGTCTCGGCCGGGAGGGCGGTAAACAGAAACGCCGCGAAGCCGAAGGAGTAGAGAACCATGCCGCCGAAAAGGAGCGCGGTCGAGAGCAAGGCAAGGGTGATCATATCAGTCTCCTGTCTGGTCGGTCTTCAGGGCCGTGCCCATGTAGATGATCATCGTGCCAGGCACGCGCCCGAAGGTGAAATCTCCGCGGCCATTGATTCCGCGTGGCCCGAGGCCGACCATTTGGCCTACGGCAAATCCGGCCGTTTCCAGTTCGATGCGCAGCTCGGACGGTTTGATGAACATCTCTGGGTCATGGGTGCCCTTGGGCAGCAGCTTGAGCACGTCCTCTGCCATGGTGATTGTGGCCAAGCGCGCAATTGGGTTGCGGTTGATCGTGTCGAACAGGAAACACCCACCCGGACGCAACACGCGCGCCGTTTCCGAGAGCACCTTGGGAAGGCTTTGGACGTGTTCCAGCACATCAACGCAGACCACAGCGTCAAAGCTGGCATCGGCATAGGGCAGCGCCTCGCCCACGCCGACGTCATAGCGGATCGATTTGCCTTCGGCCTGCGCATGGGCGCGGGCTGCGGCAACGGCTTCGGCTGCGGGGTCGATCCCGGTGACCTTTGCGCCTCGATCATCCAGTGCCTCGGCCATGAAGCCGCCCGCACAGCCCAGATCAAGCACATCTTTGCCCGGCCAGTCGAACTGCTTGTCGAACCAGCTCAGACGACCCGGCACCATGTTCTTGAGCGTGCGGACCCAGCGGATGTCGTCTGACCACCAGCGGTCGGCCACATCGTCGTAAATATCAAGGTTGTTGCGCTGGGTTTGCGCCATCTTTCCGCTCCTTGGTGGTGAGTTTCGGGACGACATAGGGCACGTTGGCCCGATAGCGATCAAATGCGACCCCGTAGCGTTGTTCGAACCGTTTTTCCTTGAGCCGCGGGGCAAACAGGCAATAGGCGGTGTAGCTGATCGCGAGGGCCAGCTGGTCGGGCGTCCACACCGGCACCGCCCACAGGGTCAAGGCGAAGGCCACGTAGATCGGTTGGCGGATCAGGCGGAACAGGCCTTGGGTCGGCATGTCCGGGAACACCGGTTTGATTTTTCCCAACAGCGACATCCAGCCCAGCGCACCGGATTGCACCTCTGCGCCCGCGTCGAAGCTGGCTTTGAGCAGCAAGAGCCAAGTTGCGGCGTAAGCGGCGCAGATCAGGACAAATGCCGTCCCTTCGGCGCGATACCAGATGATGCCGCTGGGTGTCCAAAGCAGAAACAGAGCGGCCAGTTGCAGCGAGGCGATGATGGCGTAGGTAGTGGTTGAAAGTGTTGGACCATGCGGGCCGGGGATCAGCCGTGACACGATACCGGTGCCTCGTTTCGAAAGTAGGAACGAGTGCAGAAGCGGGAATTGTACGATCAGTGCGGCATTGGCGAGGATCGCCCACGGCCACGGGACAGTACCGAAGCTTTCGCTCATGCCAAAGAACATGGCGACGATCATCGACAGCACCGCGATGGCAAAGATCAGGTGACAGAACGCACCCATCGTCAGGGCAAGTATGATACGCCCCTTACCCGAAGGCGGGGTCAGCGCGGCTTGGATCAGCGTGATCAGCCGTTTGATGCGGGGATCATTCAAAGTCATGCGGCGCGCAGGATGTCCTCGGCAATGGCGGTGCCGCTTTGCCATGCGTGTTCGATATGGGGGCCAAGACACCAGTCACCACCGGCATAGAGCGTCTCGTCGGAGGACATGACAAAGGGTTGGCCAAGCGGTTGGGTGACCAGCGCATAGCGCCAGCGGTGCGCGGTGGCATAAGCGACGTCGGTCGCATCCAGGGCATGATGCGTCAGGAAGAGGTCGAGCATCAGCGTCGCAATTTCGTCTTTGGTCAGCTCCAGATGAGTTGCGCTCCAAGCGGCGCTGGCCTGCGCGACCCAGCAATTTTGCGTCGAACGGCCCGGTTTGGCGCTGTCATGGGCGATCCATGCAAGAGCGTCGGTTGGGTTGGTCTGTGTATCGGGCGCGTCAATGGAGCGGTTGAGCGCGACCATGAGCGTCAGGCTTGGCACATAGGCCACTTGGTCAAGAGCACAGCTTAGGGCAGTCCCCACCAGTTTGATCGCCTGAGGGACCGGTGCTGTGCAGACGACACGATCGAAGGTCCCAAGCGGTTTGTCTGCGGTCAGCTCCCACCCGGCGTCGGTCTGTGTCACCGATGTGATCTCGGTTTGCTGATGCAGGTCGAGACCGTGGGCGAGGTACTTGGAGAGCGCCGTCATGCCGGGCGTGCCGACCATGTGCCCCTCACTCTCGCCCGTGTGCCACTCAGCAACATGACCCGCACTTCTGGCCGCATTGAGTACGGACCGGAAAGTCGCGTCCTTGGCAGGGATCATCTGTGCGCCATGGTCGAACTGATATCCACCCTCGGCACGACGCGTCGCCATGCGACCGCCGATGCCCCTGCCCTTGTCGAACAAGGTTGGTGCCAAGCCAGCCTTAGACAACCGGGTCGCGCAGGCGAGACCGGACATTCCAGACCCGATGATCGCGATCTTCATTTAGCTCTGCCTCGTCGTCGTTACTTTGTGAGGGAGCTAAAACGAACAGCGCGCCCGTCTAGGGGCGCGCTGTCGCAGAGGTTGGAAAGGATGGATCAGATCGCGAAAGGATCGTCCACGATGCCCACAAGCTGGATCAGGAAGTCACCCCCATCCGCCGCAAGGGCTGCGTTGTAGATCGTGTTGGTTGCTTCGAACGCATCGTTGATCGAACTTTGGTCGCCCCGGATGAAGAGATCCATCACCGAGTCAGCTTCGTTCAAGTCGGAAAGTCCCCGGATCACCGCGAAATAAGTACCGATATCCGTTTTGTCGGCCAAGTATTGGACGTCTCCCAATCGCAGGGCAATCTCCTCTGGTGTCGATCCCTCTGGCGCGGTCACTTTTGCCCCGCGCAGAGCTTCGAGAATGAACTGGTCCCGTGTCACACCACCACCGTCGAGCAAATTCACCCAGAACTCGAGGCCGCCCTGATCAGGGTCCCGACCCAGCACGTTGTTGTAGACCTGCGTTGCGAAATCGAGATTGCTGAGCGTATCGGGATAGGTTTGTTGGGTTTCGCTCTGGCCGAGGAACAACGTTGCAATCGTTTCGAGCGAATACCCATTGGCAAAGGCCGAGCCCCAGAAATTAAGACCCTCAGCGTCAGGCGCGCGGTTGAAGTACGCGATGTAGAGTTCAACAAAGGTGGCGATCTCTTCAGCGCTGAGCGATGCGATCCCTACTTGATCTGCGAGGTTGAAAGCACTGTTGTCGCCGAAGGACAGGGTTTCAATCTCGCTCAACTGATCGGTGCCCTCTGCGCCCGAGCGGTCAATCACGTTGACCCCATCGCGTTCGATCTGGACAGTGTAGCGCGCCTGCGGGCCGCTATAGACCGCTGTGTCGCCCGCCCCGTCGCCACCAAACAAAGTGTCGTCATCCGCACCGCCGGTGAAGCGGTCATTGCCGCCAAAGCCGAACAGGATATCCTGACCCAACCCGCCATCAAAGGTATTGGCCAGATCGTTGAGATAGAACCAATCGCCTTCGGCCGAACCCTCCACATTGCCCTCAAGATTGACAACGAAGGTCGGGGCCGAGTTGCGCGACCCGACAATTAGATCAGTCAGTGCGGATGCGACTCCCGGCAGAATGGTCGTCACTGCGCCGATGATGGTCTGGTACTGCGCCAGTGCCAGCGCTTCGAAAGCGGTCAGGTCGACGTCATCTGACGTGGTCAAGGTGGTGCCGAAGCCCTGCAATGCCTCGAACGCATCAGCAGCCGCAGACTGCGCTGCAGCTTCGGCCTGCGCCAATTCGACCGCGGTGATGCCGTTGCTGAAGAGGCTGTTCACCAGGGTGTTTTGTGAGTTGAAATAAGAGAGCATCGCTTGGCTGGCAGCCTCACCCACGAGGGTCCAAAGCTCCAACAGAGTCCCGCCCGAGAACGCCGCGCCGGGGACAAACCAGCTCCCGGTATCGGGATCAACGGTAAAGGTGGGCGACGTGAAGAGACCGTTGAAATCGTTCCACAACAGGTTCGCCAGATTGGCTTCAGCCTCAGCAAAGGCCAATTGGAAATCGTCTTCCAAAGTACCACCGTCGCCATCAAGACCCTCAACATTGATCAGAAGCGTTTCGCGCGGCACTCCGGACAGTTCTGCGCGGGCTTCGTCAAGGGCGGACGTGATGAAACTATAGTCGCCAGCGGCCCAATCCTGTAAGAATGCGCGGGTTTCGGCATCCAGATCAGCTGTGAACATCGGGTTGCTTAGCAACGCTATGATCTGCGGCTGGTTTGCGCGCAGCGCCTCTTCGGCAAACCCTAGCAAGTCAAGGAATTCACCAACCGTCAATTGTAAAAAGTCTGCGTCGGATGTCGGAAGTGTCAGTCCTCCAAACCCTGCAATGGATGTAAGCGATGCGAAAGTTTCAGCAAGCGCTAGTTCAAATTCGTTTTCCATAAACTCGGCAATGTCCCCAGTGAGTTACGATGCCGAGAACCATCCCGGTTTCGCGGACCAAGTCAATTGAGTCGGTGCGCAAAGTCGTGGATTCCTTACCTCTACGTCAATCGGCACGAGCACTGCTGCGTGTTCTAGGGCATTCGGGCGACTGAGTGATCTGGTGTTTGGCGGGACAGGCGATACACTCCCCGCTGAAACCCGGCAAAAAGTCTGGAGACGATGCAGGAAACCGAATGGAATATGGACTGTTCATAACCACGCTCGGTGCCCTGTTCCTTGCGGGGCTCTTCGCGGATCAGATTGGGCACGCCACGCGGCTGCCCCGGGTCACGATGTTGTTGTTGCTGGGGTTTCTGGTTGGACCGTCCGCTCTTGGCTTGCTGCCGGATATGGCGGTCAACTGGTTCGAGCCGTTGTCCTATATCGCGCTGACGATGGTGGCTTTTCTTCTGGGAGGTGAACTGACCCGCGAAAACCTCACGCAACACGGGCGGGCAATTTTTGCGATCTCGCTGTCGGTGGTTGCAGGCACCACGGTGATCGTAGGGGGTGGACTTGCGCTGATGGGTCTGGACCCCGGATTGGCGCTTTTGCTGGGGGCCATTGCCACGGCAACCGCACCGGCGGCCATTGCCGACGTCATCCACCAATCGGGCATCAAGAACGGGTTTTCCGAAACGCTGAGCGGGATCGTGGCCATCGACGACGTCTGGGGCCTTATGGTGTTCAGCCTGTGCCTTGCGCTGGTGCATCCGTTCGACGGGTGGAGCGAACCGCTGATGGCAGTGGTGATAGATATCGGTGGGGCCATCCTGCTGGGTCTGGTCATCGGACTGCCTGCCGCCTTCCTCACGGGGCGGCTCAAACCCGGTGAACCGATGCTGACCGAAGCGATTGGCGTTGTGTTCATTACGGCAGGTGTGTCGATCTGGCTGGAGGTCTCTTTTCTCGTGGCGGGAATGACCGCGGGTGCGGTGATCGCGAACCTTGCGCAACACCACGAACGCGCGTTTCACGAGATCGAACATATCGAATGGCCGTTCATTCTGTTGTTCTTTCTGCTTGCGGGGGCGTCGCTCGAACTTGACGCGCTGCATGCCTTGGGATGGCTGACGGCGGCGTATGTAGGACTGCGGATCGTCTCACGCCTTGTTGCAGGCGAAATCGGTGCACGACTGGGGCGGGTGCCGCGGGTCGAGCGCCATGCTTACGGTCCTGCCCTTTTGCCACAGGCGGGGGTGGCGGTGGGCATGGCGCTGGTCGCTGCAGAAGCAATCCCGGACTGGGGGCCGACCATCATGACATTGACGGTGGCAGCCACAGTGATCTTCGAGATCATCGGCCCGCCCTGCACCTATTGGGCGCTGCGCTATGTCGAGGCAAAATCGCCGCCCGAACCGTGATGGGCGACGATGTGAGAGTCTACCGCAGCACGCCAAGCGCCTGCATGTCAGTGCCCAGCGGCACACTCAGATCTTCCATGGAATCGTAAAGCAGTTCGAGCATGTAAGGCGGATTGTGCGCATAGTTGCCCGGATCAGCCGTCACCAATTTCCAGTTATAGGCCGCGCGCAGGCTGCGCGGTGTCCACGATGTATACGCCGCGGGACGCCCTTCGCTTTCGTCGATGACACCATCGCCATTCGCATCCGCGAAGAAATAGGGATAGCGGGTTCCGTCATAGATCATCGGGGCGTCGGCCACGTCGTCAGCATACGCTTTGACCATCTCCATCAACGTCGCGGCATTGGCCTGAATGTCCGCGCGAATGCCTTTGTTCGTATCGCCGCTGCCATCATAGCTTTGGCGGGTGATGCGGATCTCTTCGGGTGAGTTCGCCTGATGGCAGGTCAGACAAGGCTCGAACGCGACCTCGAGCGTATGCGGTTCATGGCAGGACACGCAGCTAGACACTGGACGGGCGTGAAAGAAGCGGCCGGAATAGTCCTTGTCGTCATAGTGATAGCCCGATCCACCATAGCCTCCAAGCCACGTGGCAGCGGCAGTGGCGTAATGCGGATTGATAAAGCGCAGCTCAGGATTTGGGGTGTCGATGTCGAGTTCCCCAATCGCCTTGGACACGGTTAGGCCGGCCGTGCGGCCTTGGTGGCAGGTCATGCACGAAGCCTCTACGCCCTGAACTGGATGCAGCAGTCCGCTTGGGAACGCCACCTCCTTGATTTCGGACAGGCCCGCATTGTGACAGGTGCCACAATCAACAACGCCGCCGGTATTGATCGGCCCTTCGACACTGCCCGCGGTTGTTCCGTCAAGTCCGTGGAAATCGCGGAAGCCTTCGCCGGAATGGCAGGTCGCGCAGACTGCGTTGATTTCCTCTTCCCCGTCCCAATGGCTGAACGCCCGCGCCGCAGCATCCGCATGCGCCGACCGAAACCAGTCGGTGATGGACTGATCGTTCTTGATCTCGATATCGGACGGGGTGAACGGCCCGGATTTCGGCAAGGCGAATGGAACGGTGGCCTCAGCCGGGTCGGAATCGACCGCTTGATTCTGACCAGACACCGAATGGGCCTCGATCAGCAGTAAGACACAGGACAAAAGAGCTACGACTGGTAAAGAACTTCTTTGATTTAAAAGCATCGCGACTACTCCGGTGTTTGCGACAACGGGGAATTCACCGACCAGCCTAACACGCAACATCGCCATACGGTTTGCGACAGATCAAACGACGCTCTGCATTCCCGTGTTAACAAACATGCATGTCTCAGCTTGGTTTTCGATCCGGCCTCATGGTTCCTGCGTATCCGGCGCTCGACGATGCGCAGGATGTCGAGGATATTATCACCGACGAGGCCGGTCTCCGACCGCCGCACGGTACGGCGCCGCGTGTTTCGATGGTTGTGGAGGACGGTGCGTTTGTGGCCCAGGGCGCGCCGGTCGCCTGCCACAGCACCCAGACTGACATCTGTTTTGTCGCCCCGATGCCGGGACGTGTGGCACGAACAGAGCTGTTAAGCGGACACCGGCTTTCCGAGATCGTTCTCTTTCGCGAAGGTGGTGGCAACAGCCTCACCCACGATACAGCGGACGCGCAAACCGAAGCAGGGCTGCGCCGCCTGATGCAGCGCGCCGGGTTCTGGCCACGGATTGGACGGCGCCCCTTTGGCGGTATGCCCAATGCGGCAGAGCGGCCTGCAGCGATCTTCATCTTGGCCTCCGACACGCGCCCCCATGCGCCTGATCCCAGACAGGCACTGGAAGGCCACGAGGACGCCTTTCGCCGCGGGTGCCGTGCGCTGTCGCGGTTGACGGAAGGGCCCGTGCTTCTGTGCCAAGCCCCGGGTCCGGCACTTGCCAATACAGACGACGCGCCCCGCCTGCAGGTGGTCATAACGGGCCCGCGACACCCGCAAGCGTCTGCAGGACTGCTTGTCCATGCAGAATACCCGGCCGGGATTGCCACACCGGTTTGGGATGTGAACGCCGAAGACGTAGCCGCCTTGGGTGATTTGCTCCATACCGGAGCCCTGCCCCAGACACGGCTGGTGCATGTCGGTGGATCGGCCCTGAAAACAGGGCGTATGGTGCGGACCCAGATCGGTGCGGACTTGCGCGCTTTGACATTCCGCCATGTCAGACCGGGGCCACACCGGCTCTGGTCCGGTTCATCGCTGGATGGGCACGCCGCGCGCTGGTTGGCGCCCCGCCATCGGCAGGTCACAGCCTTTACACCCCAAGCTCCAGATGGCGCTCCGCATTGGCTTGTTGCAGCACTCACCCGCTCGGCCCGACCTAAACCAATGATTCCAACGGCTGCGCTCGATCAGGCCTTCGCCGGGCGTCTTCCGGCCGCCGTCTTTCTGCGCGCCCTAAGCGCAGGCGATGACGAAACCGCGCTCAAGATGGGGGTGCTGTCGCTGTTGGAAGACGATATCGCCCTCGCAGATTACGTTCTGGGCGCAGAGGCGCATCTGGCAGTTTTGCTGCGGGGCATGCTCGAGCGGATCAAGACGGAGTTCGCCGCATGAACCGAGGGCTCTGGACACGTGAAACAGTGGTTGTGATCCTACTTGCGGCCTACCTGCCATTAGCCCTGTTCTGGCTCTGGTTCGGCGGCATAGACGATCTGCAACGGTTTGCACTTGCCCTGCTGGTGATCGCGGCTTGGCAGCTTGTGTTCCTGCTGGCGCGGGCGCAGCCAATTTCGCTGTCTGCAGCAATCACCGCCTTGGGCATCGCCATGCTGGCCCCCGAAGAGCTGGGCGCGGTCCGGCTAATCCTTGGGATAAGCTTTGGCACGGTGATGGGCGAACTGGTCTTTGGTGGTTGGGGGCGCAATGTGGTGAACCCGGCGACCGTGACGCTGGCCTTTCTGGGCTTTGGCTTTCCGGCCTATGCTTGGCCCGAGATCCTTGTTCCCGTGGCGTGGGCCGCCATCCCGGCGGCAGTGATCGGCGTGATGGCCGGTGTCATGCCAGCAGGTCTTGTCCTTGGCGCGACCATCGGCGCGGCGGTGTCTTTCGGATTCGGCGTCTTGCCAGCGACAGCCTTGCCGGCGGCGGGTGTTGTGCTGGTGCTTGTGGTTGCAGATCCGGTCACCAGCGCGTCCACCGCCTTGGGCCGATGGTTGAACGGGCTGCTGTTCATCGCGCTGGTGGTCCTTTTCGCAACAGGTTGGCAGGGGGCCGCCCCCGTTCAGATTGCTGTTGCGGCAGCACTTCTGGCGTCACTGGCGGCACCGCTGCTGGACGAATTGGCACTGGCACACTGGTATGCCCAAAGACGGAGGCGACATGGCCGATACTGATCGCAACCCCTGGCGGCGGTTCCTTGCCCTGCCCAACGAAAGCCGCACCAAGACCCTTGCCATGGCGTTTCTGGTCTCGGCAGCCTGTGCTTTGATGGTCAGCGGCGCAACCGTATTGCTGCGGCCGATTCAAGCTGCCAACCGCGCCGCCGAGGAACAAGCCAGGATCGAGTCGCTCGTGCGCGGTGTGCCGGGCATGGCTGACCTGCTCGAACAATCCGGAGGAAGCCTGTCGACCGTGGTGATCGCGCTTGAAGACGGGCGCGCAGCGGAAGATGTAACGGCTGCGACGCTGGACGCAACTTTGGCGGACACGCAGAACTGGACGACGTTGGAGCAAGGTGCGGATCTGGCGGGACTTGGTCAGCGACCGGATTACGCGCAGATCTTTCTGCTGCGTCAGGGCGAGGCGATTTCGCTCGTGCTCCTGCCGATGACCGGACAGGGCTATGGTGGGCGGATCGACGCGATCCTTGCCATCGAAGGCGACATGAACACTGTCGCAGGCATTGCGATCACCCAGCATTCCGAAACCCCGGGCCTTGGCGGGCGGATCGAAGACCCATCATGGCAGGCAAGCTTCCCAGGCACTCAGCTGCATGATGACGCTGGAAACCTGCGGTTTGCCACTGCCCGTGGCGAAGCGTCAGGCATCCATCAGGTCGATGGCATCACCGGAGCGACACGCACCACGCGCGGCATCTCGAACATGGTCAATTTTTGGCTTGGCCCCGATGGCTACGGCCCACTTTTGCGCGCCATAGAGCGCGATGAGTTCTGATATGGCCAAACGCGCTGATATCCTTGCCACCTTGACCGCACCGCTGATCCGGCAAAACCCGGTCACGCTGCAAATCCTCGGGATCTGTTCGGCGCTGGCGGTGACCACGTCTCTGGCGACGGCGGTGACCATGTCAGTGTCGCTGACGGTGGTGTTGACCCTGTCTGCCGTGATCATCAGCCTGATCCGCCGCCACCTGCCAGACACGATCCGCCTGATCGTGCAGATCGTCATCGTCGCATCGCTGGTGATCGTCATCGACCAGATACTGCAGGCGTATCTGGCCGAGATCAGCCGCGCCTTGTCGATCTATGTCAGCCTGATCACCACCAATTGCCTTGTTCTCGGCCGAACCGAAGCGTTCGCCCGCCACAACCCGCCCCTGCCCGCCGCTGTGGATGCCTTTGGCAATGGGGTGGGATACTCCGTTATCTTGATCGTCCTTGGCGGCATTCGCGAACTGTTCGGACGCGGGCAATTGTTTGGCTGGCAGGTGCTGCCGCTTGCCGATGCGGGCGGCTGGTTCACCCCACTGAGCCTTATGCTACTGGCCCCGTCTGCCTTTTTCCTGCTGGGCGGTGTCGTGTGGGCCGTGCGGTCCCTGCTGCCCGAACAGGCCGAAGCCCCCGAACATATGCCCCCCGCCACGGTGAGGGCTGCTGAATGACCGAACTTTGGACGCTCTTCCTGTCCGCGGCCTTTGTCGACAACATGCCGCTCACACTGTTTCTCGGGCTGTGCACCTTTCTTGCACTGTCAAAACGTCCCGAAAGCGCCATCGGCCTTGGCTTTGCGATGATCGGGGTTCTGGGTGTGACCGTGCCGCTCAATTGGCTGATCTATCATGGCGTGCTGGCACCGGGCGCATGGGCCTGGGCCGGGCGGCCCGAGCTTGACCTATCCTACCTGTCGCTGATCGCATTCATCGGAGTGATCGCCGCAACAGTGCAATTGCTTGAAATGCTGTTGGACCGCTTTTTCCCGACGATCCACGCCGCGTTCGGGTCGTTCCTGCCATTGCTTACCGTGCAATGCGCGATCCTCGCGGGCAGCCTTTTCATGGTGGACCGATCTTATACGCTGGCGGAATCGGCGGTGTTTGGTGTGGGGAGCGGGCTTGGCTTTGCTTTGGCAGTCGCGATGTTGGGCGCGGTGCGGTCCCGTCTGGCCTACGCGGATCTGCCGAACGGGTTGCGAGGCTTGGGCATCGCATTTGTCCTGACCGGGCTGATGTCGCTGGGCTTTGCCTCCTTTGCGCAAATGGCGGTGTCGCCATGACCGAGATTGCCTTCGCCAGTGGTGTGATCGTTCTGCTTGTCCTTGGCCTTGCCACCGCTTTGCTGGTCCTGAGAAACCGGCTGATCCCTGCCGAAGCGCTGGATGTGCAGGTGAATGGCAACCGTCATGTGCCGGCAAAGCGTGGCGAAAAACTGCTGGATGCATTGCATGCAGCCGACATTCCCGTTCCGGCAGCCTGCGGTGGCAAAGGCACCTGCGGCATGTGCCGCGTGACGGTCACCGGGGATGGCGCAGGAACAGCTCAGGCGACCGAGCGGGGCGTCTTATCGCCAAAGGAACGACGGGACCATGTGCGATTGGCCTGCCAAACCAATCTGCGCGGCAATTGCGCCGTGGACGTTCCCGACAGCATCCTGAGCGCCGGGGGTGGGTTTGCCTGTTCAGTCGTCTCGACCCGCATGCTCGCTCCGTTGATCCGTGAGATCGTGCTGGATCTACCAAAAGACCGTCCGACCGCGTTTCACGCTGGCGATTTCATGCAGATCACCGCCCCACCCTTCAATCTAGACTTTTCCACCCTCGATGTACCGGAACCCTTCCACGAGACATGGCAGATCGCAGGTTGGCGCGCACTCGGTGTCGCCTCGGACATCTCCACGACACGGGCCTATTCCCTGGCCAGCCGCCCCGAAGACGCAGGCACAGCAGTGTTCAACATCCGGCTCGCCGTGCCCCCCGCTGGACGCGAAACCGATGTACCGCCCGGCCTTGTGTCGTCATGGCTGTTCAGCCTGGAGCCCGGCGATGTCGTGATGACATCGGGCCCGTTCGGCGAGTTCCACGTCAAGCCAACCACCCGCGAAATGGTCTATATCGGCGGAGGCGTAGGCATGGCCCCGCTGCGTGCGATGATCCATCAGGAACTGGGGCACGGCACAACCAGACGGATTCGCTATTTCTATGGCGCACGAACTGCCGCTGACCTTTTCTATACCGACGAATTCGAAACGCTCGCCGCCCGACACCAGAGTTTCAGCTGGACCCCGGCCCTGTCCGACCCCGCGCCGGGCGACCGTTGGACAGGTGCCACTGGCTTTATCCATGAAATCCTGCGCGCAGAACTCGCCGATCACCCAGCGCCGGAAGAGTGCGAATATTACCTTTGCGGTCCACCTGTGATGATCTCAGCCGTTCTGGCGACACTGGACCGGCTGGGTGTCGATCCCGACAGTATCTTCTACGATGATTTCGGAGCCTGAGACATGAACAGACACCTACCATCGCGCCGAACATTCCTTGCTGGACTGACTGCCTCCTTGGCAACACCGGCTCTTTTGCGGGCATCAGGCCTGCACCATGCCTCAGGCCATGCTTTCGGCACGTCTTGGGGAATCAGTGCCGATGATCCTGCCGCTCTCAAAGCTCTGGGTCCTGTGATCACGGCCCTGTTTGACGAGATCGACAAGGACTTGTCCCCGTGGCGCGCCGACAGTGCGATTTCACGCTTCAACAGTGACCCTAAAGGTGTTGATGCCAGCCCCGAGTTGTCCCGCGTAACGCAGGCCGGGCTGGACTTGGCCGCATCCAGTGACGGGGCTTTCGATCCGACGGTTGGCCCTCTGGTGGCGCGCTGGGGGTTCGGCCCGATCACGCACGGCGCCACCCCGAATTGGCGCGGCCTTTCGCTCAGGCAAGGAAGGCTTTCCAAGACCGACCCCGATCTCACGCTCGACCTGTGTGGCATTGCCAAGGGGCGCGCATTGGACCGCGCAGCGCATCTTGCCCGCGCGCATGGTGTGGGTTCCGCGTTGCTTGACCTCGGAGGCGAATTATACGCACTCGGTCAACACCCCGAAGGTCGCGACTGGCGCGTGGCCGTCGAAAACCCCCTGTCCGACCAGCCAACCGGCACTGTTCTGAATCTGCCTGCTGGCCTTTCGGTTGCAACGTCGGGCGTTGGGGTTCAGGGCTATGGCCGAAACGGACAAGTGTGGGGACACATCATGGACCCGGCGACAGCCCATCCGGTCGCCGGCAAATTGCGGTCTGTCACGGTGATGGCCACGGATGCGATGATGGCAGATGGCTGGGCTACCGCGCTCTTCGCAGCAGGCGACGTGGCAGGGCCAGAGATCGCACGCACTCAGGATATCCCGGCGGTTTTCCTTTTCGACACCGGCACCGGTCTGCGGCAGGTCGAAACCGGCGGGATCGCTGCGGTGCTGTCATGAGAAAGGCAGAAACATGCTCGAAGTGATCCTTGCCCTTGCCATCATCAGCTTGGCCGCAGGCGGGCTGAGCCTTGGCCTTGTGATGGGGCGCGGCCCAGCCCTGACCCCATGCAGCGCGGCCGACAAAAACCCCGAGACGCGATGCGCAGACTGCCCGCTGCGCCGCCGCAAGGCGGGAGGCCCCACTGAATGACAGTGACGCACATCACCGCGGTCATGCGGCCCGAGTTTCCGCTGCTGCAACCCGACACATCCATCCGAAGCGCCGCCGCAGCGTTGGTGAAAGCTCGCACAGCCGCCGCTCCGGTCGTTGGTGAAGATGGTCGGCTTGTTGGCTTACTGACCCAGAAGGACTGTTTTCGTTCGGCGCTGCACGCCAGCTATTACCGGGAATGGACCGGCCGTGTCGAAGACCACATGAGTCGGGACATCATCACACTTCATCCCCAAGACGACCTGATCCGCGCCGCCGAGATGTTCCTGCTGCACCCACATCGTGTGTTTCCCGTCTGTGACGCTGGAACGGTGCTTGGCATGGTCCACCGCTCGGACGTCCTTTCCGAACTGATCCGGCTTGGGTAGGCGTGGTCAAAAAAGGCGATTTCAGTCGCGTGACGCGCTGTGGCGGAGGCTCAGGGATTCGAACCCTGGGGACGCTCTCACGCCCAACGGTTTTCAAGACCGCCGCATTCGACCACTCTGCCAAACCTCCGGTGGTCGCTGACATAGCCCTACAAATGCGATTCTGAAAGCGGCGACGGTGGAAAATCTGCGCAGGGATGCCGTCAGACTTTTCTTGACGCACCGAAGACTGTAAGCTTCGCACAAAACAACGAGTGGCGCGGGGCGAAACGTCCGAACATGCGTCCGAATGGGCATAGCAGAAGGCGCGCAGGCAATGGACATCACGATCACCAACTCTCGGCTATGGCGAAACGTTCGGACAACCGCCTTGTGCGGGGTCGCACTGGTGGCACTTGCGGGGTGCGAGGGGGCAAACCTTCCGGCCTTTCTGCAGGGCGGCGGGTCAGGTGCCGCGGCAGCGGATGGCACGGCCGCAGGCACACGTGCGACGCGGCTGGTCGAACGCGATGTCGAAGCGCCCGAAGTGTTTCAGGTCAGCGAGAACGGGCTTTGGGACGGGCGCCCGTCTCTGGGTGGTGTCTGGGCGGCGCATCCCGATGTGTCCGAGCCCGAGCGGGTGATCATCCGCAACGAGGCAAACGGCAATTTCGTCATCGGGGCGCTCTTCCGCAAGGAACGCGAAACCCCTGGTCCACGCTTGCAGATCTCGTCGGATGCCGCCGCAGCCCTTGGGGTTCTGGCCGGCGCTCCGACACAGCTGAACGTCGTTGCCCTGCGCCGCGAGGAAGTGCCGGACGACGCGGCATCGGCCCCGCCGCAGGACGCACCCCTCGGCGAGGGCGGTTTCGCAGCCCCGACCGACGTGGCCGAAGCAACGCTCGACCCGATTGCGGAATCTGCCGCCGCTGCGCTGGACGCAACACCGACCCCTGTCCCGGCTGCCGCTCCAGCGCCTGCCACAAGCTCGCCGCTGGACAAGCCTTTCATCCAAATCGGGATCTTCAGCATCGAACAGAACGCCAACAACACCGCCACTGCGATGCGTCAGGCAGGGATGGTGCCCACGGTTCTGGAACAATCCTCCAGCGGCAAAACCTTCTGGCGTGTTTTGGTCGGACCGGCACAGACCCGCGCAGAACGCAGCACCTTGCTTGCCAAGATCAAGGATACCGGGTTTACCGACGCTTATGCCGTCACCAACTGATCCGACCCCGCAGGTATGACAGGAGAGCTGCCATGATCCGCAAATACCGCGCTTTTGTTTCCGCCAGCCTTGCCGCGCTGCTGCTGACAACCACGTCGGCTGCGGCGTTCGACACGCGTGCGACGGCGGCTTTTGTGCTGGATGAAAAGACTGGCACGGTCCTTCTTGCCAAAGACGCGGACACCCCTTTGCCGCCCGCGTCGATGTCCAAGCTGATGACGCTTTATATCGCGTTCGAAGCGGTGCGGGATGGGCGGCTGCGGCTGGACGAGGAGCTTCCCGTTTCGGCCCATGCCAATTCGTTTGGCGGCTCGACGCTTTTCCTGCGTCAGGGGGAAAGGGTTTCGGTCGAGGATCTGATCCGCGGCATCATCGTGCTCTCGGGAAATGACGCCTGTGTGGTTCTGGCCGAAGCCTTGTCCCCGGATGGAACTGAGGCTGGGTTTGCCCGCATGATGACACAGCGTGCACAACAGCTTGGCATGACCAATTCGATCTTCAAGAACTCCAGCGGTTGGCCTGCCGACGGTCACGTCATGTCGATGCGTGATCTGACGCTTCTGGCCCAGCGCCTGATCGAGGATTTTCCGGACTTCTACCCAATGTTCGCCGAAAAAGAGTTTCTGTTCGATGAGGCAGAGTCGTCCAACCGGTTCAACCGGAATCCTCTATTGGCGCTTGGCATCGGTGCAGATGGCCTGAAGACTGGCCACACCCAAGAGGCTGGCTACGGTCTTGTCGGTTCCGCCAAGCAAGGCGACCGGCGGGTGATCTTTACCATCACCGGGCTCGACACGGCACAGGCCCGCGCGCAGGAATCCGAATCTATCGTCAACTGGGCCTTCCGCCAATTCGCGGAAAAGACCGTGACCCGCGCGGGAGCCGTGATCGCCGAAGCCGATGTCTGGATGGGCGCCAGCGAGAAAGTCGGCCTGATGGCCAAGGAAGATGTGACGCTGCTGCTGCCCAACACGCCCGGTCAGGAGGTCACCGCCGAGGTTGTGTATACCGGCCCGATCGAAGCACCGATTGCCGAAGGGCGTCAACTGGCCGAGCTGATCATCAGCCCCGAAGGCCTGCCTGAACACCGCATCCCGCTTTTTGCAGCCAGTGCAGTGCCAGCCAGCGGCTTTGTTGCGCGGATGATGAGCGTGTCTCAAGTCCTGTTGGGCCGCGTACAGGCCCCGGCTGAGGACACGATGTGAGCCGATCCGGGCTGTTCGTCAGCTTTGAAGGGATCGACGGATCAGGCAAATCCACACAGGCGCGGACGCTGGCGGATAGGCTGCGCGCGCAGGGCGTCGATGTGGTGCACACCCGCGAACCCGGCGGCAGTCCGGGGGCTGAGGAAATCCGGGCCTTGGTGTTGCAGGGCGATCCTGACCGCTGGTCGGCCGAGACCGAAATTCTGCTTTTCACCGCCGCCCGCCGCGATCATCTGGAACGTACGATCCAGCCCGCGCTTGAGGCGGGTAAGGTGGTGATCTGCGACCGCTTTGCCGACAGCACCCGCATGTATCAGGGCCTGTCCCGCGGGAACTTGCGGGCCAAGGTCGACGCGCTGCACGATCTGATGATCGGGGTCGAGCCGGACCTGACGCTGCTGATCGACATGGACCCGGAAACCGGCCTCAGCCGCGCCAAGGCGCGCAACACGGTAGAGGAACGGTTCGAGGATTTTGGCGCAAGCCTGCAAGAAGCCATGCGCGCCGGGTTTCTCGCACTGGCCGAAGAATACGCTGACCGGTTCCGCGTGATCGACGGTGCGCGGGATGCCGACACCGTTGCAGAGGATGTCTGGGCTGCGGTAAGCCCGCGTCTGACATGAGTGACGCAACACAGCCAGAACCAGACCGCATCGACGGCGCGCCGCATCCGCGCGAGACGCTCAAGCTTTACGGGCAAGACGCGGCGCAGGCGGATTTCCTGCAAGCCTTCAGTTCGGACCGGCTGCATCATGGCTGGTTGATCACCGGGCCGCGCGGTGTGGGCAAAGCCACCTTGGCATGGCAAATCGCGCGGTTCCTGCTGGCCACGCCCATTACGCAGGACGATGGCCTGTTCGGTGCGCCACCCCCACCCACCGATTTGCACATTGACCCCGAACATCCCGTGTCCCGTCGCATGATGGCGGGCTCTGAACCAGGGCTCTTTGCCCTGCGCCGTCCGTATGATGACAAGGCCAAGCGCCTGAAGGCCCAGATCACAGTCGACGAAGTGCGCCGCCTCAAGGGGTTCTTTGCGCTGTCCTCTGCCGATGGAGGTCGCCGCGTGGTGATTGTCGACGCCGCCGACGACATGAACGTCAGCGCGGCCAACGCCATCCTCAAACTGCTGGAAGAACCCCCAGACCGCACGACGCTGCTCTTGGTCAGCCACCAGCCCTCGCGGCTTTTGCCCACCATCCGGTCCCGCTGCCGCGAATTGCGGCTGGCCCCGCTCAATGCAGCCGATATGGCACAAGCGCTTGCCGCGACCGAGATTGACCAGACCGTGTCCGACCCCGCCGCACTCGCCGCACTGTCTGGCGGGTCCGTCGGCGAGGCTGTGCGCCTGATGCAGCAGGACGGGTTGAAGCTCTATGCGGACCTCGTCAAACTGCTCTCCACCCTGCCCGACCTCAGCCGCCCGCATGCCATCGCGCTGGCCGAAAGCGCGGCAGGCCGTGGCAAGGAAGAGCGGCTTGATCTACTGCTCGGCCTTTTTGACCGTGCCCTGACCCGGCTAGCCCGAACCGGTGCCACGGGTCAGCCCCCAGACCCCGAAGCGGCAACGCAAGAGGCGCAGACCTTCCAACGCCTCTGCCCCTCACCCACAGCCGCCCGGCAATGGGCGCAACTTGCACAGGATCAAGGCGAACGCCTGCGCCACGGGCGGGCGGTGAATGTCGAGGCGGGATCGCTTGTCCTGTCCAGCTTCCTTGCCCTGCAAGAGGGCTGCCCCAGGTCGTAAGCCACGTCTTGACGCCCCTGCCTGCATCCCTGATACCACCCTCATGTTGACACCACAGATCACCGACAGCCATTGCCATCTGGACTTCCCGGATTTCAACGACGAACGCCCCGAGGTGATCGCCCGGGCGCTGGACGCGGGCGTGCGTCGGATGGTCACGATCTGCACCCGTCTGCGCCTTGAACCGCAGGTGCGCGCGATTGCCGAAGCGTTTGCCCCAGTGTTCTACGCCGCTGGCACCCACCCGATGAGCGCCGCTGATGAGCCGCTGACAACGGTCGATGAACTGGTCAAGCTGGCGCAGCATCCGAAATTCGTCGGCATTGGCGAGACCGGACTGGACTATCACTACACCGCCGAAAGCGCCGAGATTCAGAAGACCTCTCTGAAAGTGCATATCGAGGCGGCTCAGGAAACCGGCCTGCCACTGATCATTCACGCCCGTGCCGCTGATGACGACATGGCGCAAATCCTCACAGATGGCTTCAAGACCAAGCCCTATACCTGCGTGATGCATTGCTTTTCGTCGTCCGCCGATCTAGCCCGCGCGGCATTGGACCTTGGGTTCTATCTCTCCATGTCCGGCATCGCCGCCTTCCCCAAAAGCCAGGAGTTGCGCGACATTTTCGCGGCTGCCCCGGTGGACCGCGTGCTGGTGGAAACCGACAGCCCCTACCTTGCCCCGCCACCCCATCGCGGCAGACGCAATGAACCGGCCTACACCGCGCACACCGCCCGTATCGGCGCAGAAATCTACGGCATGGAATATGCCGACTTCGCCGCCCAGACCGAGGCCAATTTCGAACGCCTGTTCTGGAAAGCCGCGCAATACGAGGCCGTCGCATAATGGGCGAAATGCGTTTCACCATCCTTGGCTGCGGATCATCCGGCGGCGTGCCGCGCCTTGGTGGCCTCTGGGGCGCATGCGATCCCGAGAATCCCAAGAACACCCGCCGCCGCTGTTCGATGCTGGTCGAGCGCGTCACCGAGGCCGGAACCACCCGCGTGCTGATCGACACCAGCCCCGACATGCGTGCGCAATTGCTCAGCGCCGGGGTCGGAGAGCTGGACGCAGTTGTCTATACTCACAGCCACGCCGACCATGTGCACGGGGTCGATGACCTTCGGATGATCGTGTTCAACATGCGCAAGCGCCTGCAGGTCTGGGCCGATGGTGACACCCAGAACGACCTTTTCTCGCGCTTTGGCTATGCCTTTGTGCAACCCGCGGACAGCCCCTACCCGCCGATCCTTGATATGAACACCATCAACGGCCCCGTCACTGTGGATGGCGCAGGGGGCACCGTCACGCTGACCCCGTTCAAGGTCAACCACGGCAGCATCGACGCGCTTGGGTTCCGCATTGGCGATCTGGCTTACCTACCAGACGTCGCCAAAATCTCCGAGGACGTCTGGACCGACCACCTGCAAGACCTCGACGTGTGGATCCTCGACGCGCTGCGCCGCGATCCGCACCCGACCCATGCGCACCTCGCGCAATCGCTGGAATGGATGGAACGCGCCAAACCCCGCCAAGGTGTGCTGACCAACATGCATATCGACCTCGACTATGCGACCGTCGAAGCCGAGACCCCCGACCACATCACACCGGCCTATGATGGCATGGTGATCACGCAGCCTCTGGGGTGACGCCGACCGTACGATACGGCGGGCAAACCGTACGGACGCGCGGCTGATGCAGGCGCTTCTCGACATCATTCTGCCCGTCTTTCTGGTTGTCGGCTTTGGCTATCTGGTGGCGTGGCGCGGGTTGCTGTCGGCGGCGTCCATTGACGGGCTGATGTCCTTTACTCAGAACGTCGCCATCCCTTGCCTTCTGTTTCGCGCGATCTGGACGCTGGATCTGGGTGACAGTTTCTCGGTTCCCCTGCTGATCAGCTTTTACACCGGGTCTTTGACCTGCTTTGTCGTGGGGCTGTTTGGCGCACGCTACCTGTTCAATCGCGACTGGGAAGATGCGGTCGCTATCGGCTTTACCTGCCTGTTCGCCAACTCGGTCTTGCTGGGCCTTGCGATCACCGAACGCGCTTTTGGGCCAGATGCGCTTTCTGCCAATTATGCCATCATCGCGCTGCATTCGCCCCTTTGCTACGGGCTGGGCATCACAACAATGGAGTTCGTCCGCGCCCGCGCCGCAGGCCAGCCGAACCGCAATCTGCCAATGATCGTGGCCAAGGCCATGTTTCGCAACGCGTTGGTGATTGGCATCGCCATCGGGGCGATGTTCAACGTGTTCAACGTCACCCTGCCAGCGCCTTTTACCGATGCGCTCGACATGATGGTGCGCACGGCCCTGCCAGCAGCGCTCTTTGCGATGGGGGGTGTGCTGTTCCGCTACCGGCCCGAGGGTGACATGCGCATCATCCTTTTTGTCTGCGCCATCAGTCTTTTGCTGCATCCAGCGATCACATGGACCCTTGGCACCAGCTTCGATCTGGACGACAGCGCGTTTCGCAGCGCCGTGCTGACCGCCGCAATGGCGCCGGGCGTAAACTGCTATGTCTTTGCCAACATCTATGGCCGCGCCCGACGCGTGGTTGCGTCCTCGGTACTGATGGCAAGCGCGTTGTCGGTGATCTCGGCATGGTTCTGGCTGGGCACGCTTCCGTAAGAATCTCTCTACATTTGGAGGAGTTACATAACCGCGCCGCGAGACCCTGTGGCGCGACTTCGGAACTTTGCGCCTCAAATTTGCGTTGATCCGGTGAACCGCTGCCAAACGGAAACCAGACTATGACACGCATGATTGCCATTTTGATCTTGACCCTGACACCCTTGACCCTTGCGGCGGAAACCTTGCCCGAGGTCATCAGCACCTATGTCACCGATTTCGACGCGGTCAAACTCGACAAGGACGCACAAGGCGCAATCCTCGGCATTCACGACCGCACCGATCTGTCGCACGGCATGAAACTGTTGCTGATCCATGAAGAATTGCAAAAAGCCGGGGCGCTCGAACACGCAAACGTACACGGCGTTACGCCTGAGCCTTTCCAACTGTCCCAAGCGGACTGACCCCCTAACAAAGACGAGAAAAAACGCGCCACATCCGGTGCGTTTTTCACATCTACAGAGGTTTGACACACTCCTATTGGTGCCTTACTGATATTGTATCCAAACGGATACAATATGACAGATCTCAAAACATCCCCCTTTTCCAGCGGTGAGGCAGCTTACGCCAGCCTGATCAACGCGTTGCGCAGCGGTGACTTTGCGCCCGGCGACCGGCTGCGCGAAGAAGACGTGGCCAAACGGCTCAACTTGTCCCGCACTCCTGTCCGCGAAGCGCTGCGGAGGCTTGAAAACAACGGTATCGTCGAACACCGCCCCCGCATTGGCGCGGTGATCCGCAAACTGTCCCAGACCGAAGTGGTCGAGCTTTACGAGATGCGGATCGTTCTGGAACGCACCGCAGCAAGCATGGCCGCACAGCACGGGTCCGAGGCAGAGTTTGACGCGCTGGATGACATGAATAGGCGCATCCTTGGTGCGCAGGATACGCCGACCTTGGGGGCTGCGATCAATCAGGATTTCCACGAAGCGCTTTACCGCGCCGCCCGCAACCGCTTTTTGTTGGCCTCGGCCGAGGCGATCAACAACGCGCTGATCCTTTTGGGACCAACCACCTATCTTGACCCCGACCGCATCCGTATCGTCGTATCGCAACATAGCGACGTGATCACCGCCCTGCGCCAGCGTGACGGGGACCGTGCAGCCGAAGCTGCTGAGGCACATCTGCAAACCTCGCTCCGCTACCGGCTCAAGGGCATGTCCGCGTGATCGTCGTTCTGCGCACCTTTGCCATCGCAGGTGTGGGCGTGGCCGTGTTCAAGCTACTTCACCTGCCCCTGCCTTGGCTGATGGGACCGATCTTTGCCTGTCTTGCCGCCGCTCTGGCCGGGGTCAAGATGCGCGGGATCAAACCGCTCAACGACACGATGCGCACGATCCTTGGCGTTGCGGTGGGCGCAACACTGACCCCTGCCGTTTTGGCGACGTTCCCGGCGATGTGGCCCACGTTGCTCTTGGTGCCGATCATGGTCGCTGTGATCGGGGTGATTGGCGTGCCCTATTTCCAACGCTTCTGCGGCTATGATTTCGCCACCGCCTATTACGCGACCATGCCGGGTGGCTTGCAGGACATGATCGTCTTCGGAGAAGAGGCCGGAGCCAATGTTCGCACACTCAGCCTCATCCACGCGACACGGGTGATGGTGATCGTGGTCGCCCTGCCCTTTTTGCTTATCGGCATCTGGGAGGCGGATCTGTCGAACCCACCCGGTGCACCGGCGACCAGTATCCCGCCTGTGGAATTGCTGCTGATGGCGGTCTGCGCCATTGCCGGTTGGCGTCTGGCGAAACGCGTAGGTCTGTTCGGCGCGTCGATCCTTGGCCCGCTGATCGTCACCGCGGCGTTGACGCTGGCGGGCGGCTTGCACAATCGCCCCCCCGCCGAGGCGATCTGGGCCGCACAGTTCTTTATCGGCATGACCATCGGCACCAAATATGCCGGGATCACAATGGCCGAGATTCGCAAGGACCTGGCGGCTGGACTGGGCTTCTGCGGCATCCTGATCGTGCTGACATTGATCTTTGTTGAGGCGATCTACAGTCTTGGCTTTGCTCCCGGTATGGAAACGCTTTTGGCCTTTGCCCCCGGAGGTCAGGCTGAATTGACCGTGCTGGCCCTGATCGTGGGGGCTGACGTGGCCTTCGTCGTGGCGCATCATGTGTTGCGGATTTTCGTCGTCATCATGGGCGCGCCATTGGCGGCGCGGGTGTTTCGGACGCGACTTGCAAAGTAGCAAACCGTAGTTTGCAAAACCTGATCGTCCCGATGATGATCTGAAAAATGGTGCGGTCGAGAAGACTCGAACTTCCACGGGAGTTACCCCACAGCGACCTCAACGCTGCGCGTCTACCAATTCCGCCACGACCGCACTGTCTTGACTTGGTAGGCGGCTCATTAGCGAAGGTCTCAATCGGGGGCAAGGGCAAATTTCGACAAACTTCATGCCCATGCCTGCTGGCGCAGCCGTGGCAGGAACACACGCAGTGCGACCAGCCCGAGAAGTGCTGCGATCACCACCCAACCCAGTTGTGAAGGCTCTCCGAACAGCATTTGATTCATTGTGCGTCCCGGCAGAAACGTGAACGCCCCAGCGATGATCAACCCGTTCGAATAGAGACTGCGAAAGACCGCCTCGTGCCGTGCGATATCGCGGGCAATGGCGGCGCTGATCCCGGTCCAGAGCGACCACAGCGTAAGAACCGCAAAGCCGTGCAAAGGGCCGATGCCGATCGGCGTGAAATGTGACGGGATCAGGAAGGAAGCGACCGCCAGAACGGTCATGGCGGTGACCCAGAGATAGCCGACGACCTTGTGTGTCCGGTCTCTCCTGCGACGATAAAGTGCAAATGGTCCAAGGAACAGAGCGAACACGGCGGCGATGATATGAAGCTGAACAGGCAGCGGAGCAGAGAGAAAAGGCAAAAGCGTCATGGCGTCCTCTTGTCGTTGAGTTGTTGATGAGGCACCAAAACGACGCGGCAGCGATTGCCGCCAGAGAGGATACGCAAATGACGGCCCAGCTTCGTGAGTGACCCGCGTCCGCAGCTCGCGCTTCGTGAATGGCGGCGGCATTTGCTGCATCCGCTGACCCTGACGGCCTTGACCGCCGTCAGTGCGGTGCTTTGCCTGATCGGTCCTTTCGGAACGCTGTCATCCCTGTCTCTGGCGCCCCGAATTGCCTATTGGACGCTCTTGACGTTTGCCGGGTACACGACGGGCTATCTGGTCAGCTATGCGGTTCTGCGCCCGTCCCAGTCTGGGGTTGCGCATCTCATGCGTATCCTATTGGCGGGCGGCCTCACAGGCTGCGCCATGGTCGGGCTGGTGACCGTACTGAACTGGCTGGTTTTCGGCGCTGCGCCATTAGGAGACGGGACGCTGACCCTCGCCGGGACGACGCTGGTGATTTCGGTGATCGTGATGGCGGTGCTTGACCTCTTTACCCGACACCTGTCCCCTGCCCCGGCAAACGTTCCTCAGACAGTGCCCCTGTTGGATCGCCTGCCACTGGACAAACGTGGACCGCTGATCGCGATCTCGGTCGAAGATCATTATGTCCGTGTGCGCACCACCAAAGGCGAAGAGATGATCCTGATGCGCCTTGCCGATGCGATCCGCGAAGTGGGCGCTGCACCGGGCGCACAGGTGCATCGTTCGCACTGGGCCGCCTTCGATCAGGTCACCTCGGCCACCCGTGACGGCGACCGCGCTGTGTTGCAGATGACCAAAGGGGGTGACATCCCGGTCAGCCGCCGCCATATCCCGACGATCAAGGAGGCTGGGCTGCTGCCCCGGTAGATAAATGGTTGAATGGCGCATAACTGACGGGTTGACCGATTACGACGAGGCCGTGGCCCTGATGGAGGCCCGCGCGGCGGCGATTGCGGCAGGAAGCGCGGATGAATTGGTTTGGCTGGTCGAGCATCCGCCGCTTTATACTTCGGGAACCAGTGCCAAGATCGAGGACCTGAAAGACCCTGATCGCTTTCCGGTCTACCCGTCCAAACGAGGCGGCCAGTATACCTATCACGGTCCGGGACAGCGCGTGGTTTATGTCATGCTTGATGTGGGCAAGCGTGGGCGCGATGTGCGGTGTTTCGTTCAAGACCTCGAACGCTGGGTGATTGCCACATTGGGTGAGTTCGGTCTGACCGGGCATATCCGCGATGGGCGTGTGGGTGTCTGGATCGAACGGCCGGACAAGAAACGTCTGCCAGATGGTAAGACCGCTGAAGACAAGATCGCGGCCATCGGCATTCGCCTGCGCAAATGGGTGAGCTTTCACGGCATTTCGATCAACGTGGAACCGGACCTGAGCCATTTCGACGGCATCGTGCCCTGCGGGATCACGCAATACGGGGTGACATCTCTGGTCGATCTTGGATTGCCAGTGACAATGGATGACCTCGATGTTGCGCTGCGGCAAAGTTTTGATGGCGTTTTTGGCGATGATGCAAAACTGAATCAAACCTGTCACGGAACTGATACCCGAATCCGGTGAATTGCCTGCGACCGGTGCGGCGTGAGACGCCGTTTATCGGCTTCAGGCAATCATCATCGGACATGGATCATGACACCCAAAGATATCCACAATCTTTCTGCAGACGAATGGGACGAACTGAATTTCCCGCGCCCCGAGGGCAATGACTTCGACAAGGTGGTCGAGCGCGCGATTTCCCGCCGCGGTTTCCTTGGTGGTGTTCTGGCATTCGGCTCGGGTGCCGCTGTCATGGGCGCAGGCATGCTCAAGGGCAGCACTGCCATGGCGCAGCCCGCATCGCGATTCCCGTTCACTCCGATCGCGGCCCAGACCGACGGCACGATCCACGTTCCCGAAGGTTACAGCTGGAAGACCGTCGTCCGCTGGGGCGATGCGCTTTTCTCGGATGCTGAAGACGCGTTTGACCCCGCCACCGGCGTGGCGCTCGAGCATGCAGACCGCGTGATGGGTGAAAACACCGACGGCATGGAATTGTTCAATGTCGACGGCCGCGAGATTTTCGTCGTCAACAGCGAATACGTGAACCCAGACGTCAACCTGCCGCATACCGAAGACGGCATGCCGAAATCGCTGGACGATGTGCGCATCCTGCAAAGCTTTCAGGGCGTGACCGTCATGGAACTGGCGCAGGGTGACGACGGCTGGAATGTCGCAATCGACAGCTCCTACAACCGCCGCATCCACCACAACACGCCGATGACCTTCTCAGGTCCGGCGGCTGGTCATGACCTGCTCAAGACCGAAGCCGATCCGACCGGCATGGAATCGTTGGGCACATTCAACAACTGCGGGTCCGGCCGGACACCGTGGGGCACGTACCTGACCTGCGAAGAAAACTTTAACGGCTATTTCGGTGCTGTGTCCGAAGTGTCCGCCGACTCGATGGTCATGGACGGCTTCAGCCGCTACGGCGTGTCGACCAAGGTCGATGCGGGCCGCTATAACTACCATGGCTTCGATGCGCGCTTCGACATCGCGACCAACCCGAACGAGCCGCACCGAGCAGGCTACATCGTGGAAATCGACCCGGCGAACCCGGACGCGACCCCGATCAAGCACACGGCCCTAGGCCGGTTCAAGCACGAGAACGCCGCGTACGGCATCGCTTCCGATGGCCGTGTCGCCGTCTACATGGGTGACGACGAGCGTGGCGAGTTCATGTATCGCTGGCTAAGCAATGACGTCTACGTGCCGGGCGAAGATACCTCGACCCTGCTGGTGGACGGCACGCTGTCGGTTGCCGTCTTCGAAGACGACATGTCCGGCCGCTGGGTTCCGCTGACCCCTGCGACCACAGGCATGGACGCAGCGCATATCGCTGTCTTCACCCGCATGGCCGCCTCGAGGGTCGGCGCGACCACGATGGACCGTCCCGAGTGGATCGCGGTTCACCCGAACGCCTCTGAGGCCTATTGCTGCCTGACCAACAATTCGCGTCGTGGCGTGCTGAACGACGATGGCACAGTGCGCACCAATGCCGGAGGCGACCCGATGACGGTCAGCGCGGTCAACCCGCGCGACACCAACCGCTACGGTCAGATCGTGCGCTGGCGCCCCGAGGGCGGTGACCACGGCTCCGACGGTTTCGCCTGGGACCTCTACGTGATGGCCGGTAACCCGACCGTTGCAGAGGGTGCACAGGCGGGCTCTGCCAACATCAACGCGGGCAACCTGTTCAACTCGCCCGACGGCATGGTCATCGACTCGACCGGGCTGATCTGGATTCAGACAGACGGCGACGACAGCAACGAAGGTGACTTTGCTGGCATGGGCAACAACCAGATGCTGGCGGGCGACCCTGTCACCGGCCGGATCGAGCGCTTCCTGACCGGCCCGAACGGCTGTGAAGTCACCGGCCTGTGCTGGTCGACCGACCGCCGCACCATGTTCATCGGCATCCAGCACCCGGGTGACAATGGTGGCAACTGGCCCGATGGCGAAGGCAGCCTGCCGCGTTCGGCTGTTGTCGCTGTCACGCGTGACGATGGTGGCCTGGTCGGCTAAGCCAGTCCCGTAAATTTGAGAGCCCCGGACACCCACGTGTGTCCGGGGCTTTTTTCTGGCCCAAGTTATTGCCACGATCCAAACACTTAGGAAGTTTCTCAGACCCTTTCAGCACATTCGGTTTGCGACCAAAGTGCGACAATAAAGTTTGATCTGCGTCAAATACGTCCGTTGCCGAGGCTGGCCTCACATTCTAAAACGGCGATGGAACAAATGGCGCTCGGAGAATCCCTGCGCCTTTTTATTGGGAACCAGCAGGAGGCAGATATGGCAGACGCCGCCATTCACGGCCACGAACATGAAGACCAGCGCAGCTTTTTCACCCGCTGGTTCATGTCCACGAACCACAAGGATATCGGGATTCTCTACCTGATCGCCGCCGGTCTCGCGGGCTTCATTTCGGTGGCCTTCACCGTTTACATGCGCATGGAGCTTATGAACCCCGGTGTTCAGTACATGTGTATGGAAGGCGCCCGCCTGACCGCAGCAGCGGTGGGCGATTGTACCCCGAACGGACACCTTTGGAACGTGCTGATCACCGGCCACGGCATCCTGATGATGTTCTTCGTGGTGATTCCGGCGCTGTTCGGCGGATTCGGTAACTATTTCATGCCCTTGCAGATCGGCGCGCCGGACATGGCGTTCCCGCGTCTGAACAACCTGTCGTTCTGGCTGTTTGTTGCCGGTACGACACTGGCAATCTGTTCGGTCTTTGCACCGGGCGGTAATGGCCAGCTGGGGTCTGGTGTTGGCTGGGTTCTGTATCCGCCGCTGTCGACCAATGAGGGCGGTATGTCGATGGACCTCGCGATCTTTGCGGTGCACGTCTCGGGTGCCTCGTCGATCCTTGGTGCGATCAACGTGATTACCACCTTCCTGAACATGCGCGCACCGGGCATGACGCTCTTCAAGGTGCCGCTGTTTGCCTGGTCGATCTTTGTCACAGCTTGGTTGATCCTTCTGGCGCTGCCGGTTCTGGCGGGTGCGATCACCATGCTGCTCACCGACCGTAACTTCGGCACGACCTTCTTTGACCCTGCTGGCGGTGGTGACCCGGTTCTCTACCAGCACATCCTGTGGTTCTTTGGCCACCCGGAAGTGTACATCGTGATCCTGCCAGCGTTCGGCATCATCAGCCACGTGATCGCAACGTTCAGCCGAAAGCCGATCTTCGGTTATCTGCCGATGGTTTGGGCGATCATCGCGATTGGTGCCTTGGGCTTTGTCGTGTGGGCGCACCACATGTACACGGTGGGCATGTCGCTGACACAGCAGTCCTACTTCATGCTGGCCACAATGGTTATCGCGGTGCCAACCGGGGTAAAGATCTTCTCGTGGATTGCGACGATGTGGGGTGGCTCGATCGAGTTCAAGACACCGATGCTTTGGGCCTTCGGCTTCCTCTTCCTCTTCACCGTGGGTGGTGTAACCGGGATCGTTCTGAGCCAAGCCGCGGTGGACCGTGCGTATCATGACACCTACTATGTTGTTGCACACTTCCACTACGTGATGAGCCTTGGTGCGGTGTTCGGTATCTTTGCGGGGATCTACTTCTACTTCCCCAAGATGACGGGCAAGATGTACCCCGAATGGGCAGGTAAACTGCACTTCTGGACGTTCTTCATCGGCACGAACATCACGTTCTTCCCGCAGCACTTCTTGGGTCGTCAGGGCATGCCGCGCCGCTATATCGACTACCCGGAAGCGTTCGCATACTGGAACTACATCTCGAGCTGGGGCGCTTTCCTGTCCTTTGCATCGTTCCTGTTCTTCATCGGTGTGATCGCATGGAGCCTTGCCAAGGGCCGTGCCGAGACTGCCAAGAACCCGTGGAATGAATACGCAGACACGCTGGAATGGACCCTGCCCTCCCCACCGCCCGAGCACACGTTCGAGCAACTTCCGAAGCGGGAAGACTGGGAAAAGACACACGCACACTAAACTGTGTATGAGCTGAAACGAAGGGCCCCGGTGGAAACGCCGGGGCCTTTTGCCATCAAACCTACCGTTGTTTGCGGGTAGGTTTTGCGGTATGCCTGCGGATGTAGGAGACAGCCCCATGCCACGCAAATCCACCAGCCTCAGTCTTGATGCCGACCTGATCGCCCGCGCCAAGGCTGTTGGCGTCAACATTTCGCGCGCGGCCGAGGCCGGGATCGAACAGGATGTCCGCCGTGCCGAGGCAGCGCGGTGGAAAGAAGACAACAAAGCTGCGTTCGAGGCGTATAACCGGCGCGTTGAAGAAGAGGGCCTGCCCCTCGACAAGTATCGCCAGTGGTAAGACATGGCTCAGCAATTTGACGTTTTTCGCACCGACAGCGGCAGCCATGTGCTGGTTCTCCAATCAGACCTGCTCGCTGATGCCAACACAAGAGTGGTGTCACGGCTGGTGCCAGAGGACTGGTCGCACACGCCCATTGATCGGCTTTCACCACGTATTGTCGTGGGTGATCTGGCGCTGCGATTGAACCTTCTGCAACTTGCGACCCTCACCCTTCCGCAGCTCGAGACGCATATTGGATCGGCCGCGCATCAGCGCGACGACATCATCCGCGCCTGCGATATGCTTTTGACAGGATACTGACCGACACCCATGCCCTACACTTGGACCGACACCTCTCAGGACAATCAGGAACTGCGCCTCTGGCCACATCAATCGCTGCCCGCGCATGGGTTTGCGGCAACGATCCTTGGCATCTTCACCCTTTCGACAATCCCGCTTTATGGGCTGATCGGCACTGTACTGCTCTGGGGCATCCTGCCCTTCATGCTGCTGGCGCTTGGCGCGATGTGGTACGCGCTGCGTCGGAACGAAAGGGATTTGCAGATCATGGAGGTTCTGACCCTCACCCCAGACGACCTGCATCTGACACGGCAATCGCCAAAGGGCGCGCCGCAGGAGTGGCATTGCAACCCCTACTGGACGCAAGTGAACATGCACCAGAAAGGCGGACCGGTTCCGCACTACGTGACGCTGTCCGGTGCCGGAAGAGAGGTTGAGATCGGCGCGTTTCTGAGCGAAGACGAACGCAAAGAGCTATACGCGGAGCTGAGTGAGAAGGTTCGCCGCATCGCCACCCCCTGACCCGAGGCTTCATGGCACAGGTTCCCGCCGTCCCGAAACTCACCCGCACGCGCCATTTGCTGCGCACGACACTGTTTGGGCGGACGGATCCCACGGCGGATATGGTCGCCTCTGAACGCGCGGCACTTGCCTTGCGTGCGACCGGTCCGAAAGGAGCAACTGCGCAGCAGGTGACGTTCCTGCTGCCAATGGTTGGGCCAGATCATGTGGGCGACTGGGATGCGGTTGTGGCGCGGCTCAGAACGACGCTGGAGGGTTTTGTGGGACAGGATGAACCGTCATGGCGCGCTGCGGTCTGCTGCCAATCCGCCCCTGACCTGCCTGACGATCCACGCATCACCTACTTGCCCTTCACAGACCCAACACCCGGAAATGACAAGTGGCGCAAGCTGCGTGTGCTCTGCGAGGCGCTGCCTGATCTGGCGTCGGCGCCGGGTTACGCGATGTCCTTTGACGCGGACGACCTCTTGCGCCAAGGCACGGTGAAAGAGATGCTCAGCCGGCAAGAGCGTGGTGGGTATCTGGTGCAATCGGGTTATGTGATGGACGTGTCGACAGGTGATATCGGACTGGCGGACAGGCCCAGTTGGATCACTCCGTTGCGCAAGCCATTCTGGAAGCTCTGCGGCAGTTGCGCGGCGGTCTATCACGATCCTTCCAATCCGACCTCAACCACCTTCATGTCCGAGATAACCCAACACGAACACCGGATGTTTCCATATCTGGCAAAACTAGCCGGACAAGACCTGACACCGCTGTCAAAGCCGTCTGTCCTCTACATGCTGAACCACGGAGAGAACTTCGGCGCGCGGCGCGGGCGGGTCGGTTACAAGACACGCTTTGTGCAGAATAACCGGATTGACGCCCCCGGTATCTTGGCCGCGATCAGGTCAGACTTTACGGTCTGACAGGGGCCGTCGACGATGCGTCGGTGCATCGTCCCGTATCCGTTGACCGAAAACGCGCCCCGATCGACCGTTCAGATGTTGGAGAGCCGATCCTTGACCATGCCGCCCACCGCACCGAAATCCATTTGCCCGGTATACTTGCCCTTGAGTGCCCCCATGACGCGCCCCATGTCACGGATCGAAGAAGCGCCAGTTTCGGCCACGGCGGCATCCACAGCGGCGGCAACCTCATCGTCCGAAAGCTTGCGCGGCAGGAACTCTTCGATCACGCCGATTTCCGACAGCTCGCGTTCCGCCAGATCAAGCCGCCCACCCTCTTCATAGGTTTTGGCGGTGTCTTTGCGTTGCTTGACCATTTTACCAAGGATGCCAAGGACTTCGTCGTCCCCCACCCCGTCGTCATTGCCTTCCCCGCGCGCCGCGATGTCACGATCCTTGATCGCCGCGTTGATCAGTCGGAGGGTCGAAAGCCGTGCACTGTCCTTGTCGCGCATCGCCTGTTTGATAGACGTGTTGAGCCGGGTCCGAAGGTCCATGAATTCCTATCCCATGGTTGAACGAGCGCGCACATTAAGCGAGGACACATTCAGAAGCAAGCACCCAGCACTTGCGTTAAGTCATTGAAAAATATAGATATCACATTTTCCGACTTCCCTTGACCACAAGGCGGCGCAGCCTTAGGTTCCGCGAGATTTTACCTCTGCGGAGTCGCGCCATGTCCCAGCTTTCCAACGACACACCGACCGCCTGCCTTGCCCTTGCGGATGGCACGATTTTCTACGGTCAGGGCTTTGGCGCAACCGGCACATCGGTGGCGGAGTTGTGCTTCAACACCGCGATGACCGGTTATCAGGAAATCATGACCGACCCGTCGTATGCAGGCCAGATCGTAACATTCACCTTCCCGCATATCGGCAATGTGGGTGTGAACCCGGACGATGATGAAACCGCCGATCCTGTGGCTGAGGGCATGGTCGTCAAGTGGATGCCGACGCAAAGCTCGAGCTGGCGCGCTGTGCAGGAACTGAGTGAGTGGCTTGCGGCCCGCGGGCGGATTGCCATCGGCGGCATCGACACCCGCCGCCTGACCCGCGCGATCCGGCAGCTTGGCGCGCCGCATGTGGCATTGGAGCACAATCCCGAAGGTAAGTTTGACATTGCCGCGCTGGTCGAAAAGGCACGCGCGTTCCCCGGTCTCGAAGGTCTGGATTTGGCCAAAGACGTCACCTGCGCGCAATCCTATCGCTGGGACGAGATGCGGTGGGCCTGGCCTGAAGGTTACTCCCGTCAAACCGCCCCCAAGCACAAGGTCGTTGCCATCGACTATGGCGCAAAGCGCAACATCCTGCGCTGCCTGGCAAGCGCGGGCTGTGACGTGACCGTCCTGCCTGCAACGGCGACGGCAGAAGACGTGCTTGCACACAATCCCGATGGCGTTTTTCTCTCGAACGGTCCCGGTGATCCGGCGGCGACTGGCAAATACGCCGTTCCGATGATCCGGAAGATCCTTAACGACACCGATTTGCCGATGTTCGGCATTTGCCTTGGCCACCAGATGCTGGCGCTGGCGCTGGGGGCAAAGACGGTCAAGATGAACCACGGCCACCACGGCGCGAACCACCCGGTCAAGGACACGGAGACCGGCAAGGTCGAGATCACGTCAATGAACCACGGCTTTGCGGTGGACAGCCAGACCTTGCCCACAGGTGTTCTGGAAACCCATGTGTCTTTGTTTGACGGATCGAACTGCGGCATCCGCATGGCCGAACGGCCGGTTTTCTCGGTGCAGCAGCACCCCGAAGCCAGCCCCGGCCCGCAGGACAGCTTCTACCTTTTCGAACGCTTTGCTGACTCGATGGCCGCTCGGAAGACCGTCAGCGCCTAAGCGGGCATTAACCACCGCTTAACCGTTTGCAGATTATCTGACTCCCGGATCAGTCCGGGGGGCATATGTTCGGCAGGTCGGAAACACGAAGCAATCTACCCTTTGCGCTAACGCCCGCGCATCGTCGGAACAACGTCGCATCGGACACTTCAAACGACTTAACCACTAGTCGTGTCTTACAAAAAGCATGGCAATTTTCGGCGCATCAGCGGCGGCTCAACCCGGATACTTATCCGCCTGATCCCGAACTCGACGCGCTGCTGCCAGCCGAATTTTATCTGGAATACCGGGTGTTGCCCTGGGGTCGGGTCGGCAATGCAATCCTAGTGGGGACCCCACCCGGGCGGGATCTTACGCAGTTGCGTGACATCATGGAAAAGCTGATTGGCCCGGTCATGTTTGCCGATGTGGCAGAAGCCGATCTTTTGCGGATCGTTGAGGGACGGCACGGTGATTATCTTGCCGATCGCGCCGAGCGGCTAGTCCCGGATGACTATAGCTGCCGTGATATCAACAAGCTGACCCTTTCGCGCGGCATCTTGGCGTCGCTGTTTTTCGGCATCTGCCTTGCCTTTATCTATATGTTTCCAAACGCTTTTTTTGCAGGCATCACAGCAGTCGCTGTGGTCAATCTGATCGCAAATCTGGGGTTCAAGATCGCGGTCTTTGTCGCGGGCTACCAAAAACCAGCGGAAAAACCCGTTATGATTCCGATGGCCGAAAAGCCAGTGGTCAGTCTGATTGTGCCCTTGTTCCGCGAGGCTGCGATTGCACATGAATTGGTGCTGCGCTTGTCGCGGCTCACTTACCCCAAATCGCTGCTCGACGTGGTGTTGGTGCTTGAAGCCAAAGACACCAAAACACGCCAAATGATCGAGTCGATTTCCTTGCCGGGTTGGATGCGGGTGGTGCGCGTTCCCGATGGGCACCTGACGACCAAACCACGGGCGTTGAATTACGCGCTTGGGCACACACGCGGTGACATCATCGGTGTCCTGGATGCCGAAGATGCACCCGCCATTGATCAGATCGAACGGGTCGTCGAGGCGTTTCATCAAGCGCCGTCAAACGTCGCCTGTGTTCAGGGCATTCTGGACTTCTACAACACCAAGTCGAACGCGCTTGCGCGATGTTTCACCATTGAATACGCAATCTGGTTCCGTGTCGTTCTGGCGGGTGCTGCACGGCTTGGGCTGCCGATCCCACTCGGCGGCACAACGGTCTATCTCAAGCGCGCGGCGCTCAAACATGTGGGTGGCTGGGACGCACATAACGTGACCGAGGATGCGGATCTGGGCATTCGTCTTTACCGATTTGGGTATCGCACCATCCTGATACCGACGGTGACACGCGAAGAGGCGAACAATCGCATCGTGCCATGGGTTCGGCAACGCTCACGCTGGCTGAAAGGGTATATCGTGACTTACCTTGTGCACATGCGTCGGCCCTTCCGCCTCTTGAAAGACATCGGAGCGCGGAAATTCTTGGGATTTCAGGTCTTTTTCCTCGCGACCATCCTGCAATTCACACTGGCCCCAGCACTCTGGTCATTCTGGCTCGTCTGCTTCGGGGTCGCGACCCCATTGTTCGAGGTGATCCCGGCGGATTGGGCAAAGGGCCTTTTGGCCCTTTTTCTTTTTGGAGAACTGGTTTCGCTTCTAACCGGGTTTGTCGCCGTTGGACGCACACAGCATGCAGGGCTCATGCAATGGGTGCCGATGATGTTCTTCTATTTTCCGCTTGGCGTCTTTGCCGTTTACAAAGCGTGGTCCGAGCTGCTGTTCAAACCATTCTACTGGGACAAAACCGAGCACGGCAGGTCCGAACCTGACGTTCCCGGAGGAGATATCCATGAGACGATCCGCTGACTAGCCTTGGTCCTTGGCCATGGAATCAAGCTTCAGGCGCGTGACGAAGGCGACCGAGATATGGTCTCGAAGCGCTTTATAGGCCGCGTCCTCGTTGCGCTGGGTGACGGCATCAACAATCGCCTGATGTTCTGCCAGTGCTATTTCGCCTCGTCCCTGCGCCGCCAGCGACGTGGTTGCCATAAGCGCCATCGATCGATGCACGAGGTCCAGCTGCTGCACAAGAAAGCGGTTGTGCGAGGCCAAGTGAATTTGTTTGTGAAACCGCCGGTTCGCCCGCGCCAAGGCAGAGGGGTCGTCCAGCAAGGCACGATCGTCATGCACCATGTCCTGCAACACCTGCACCTCTTCCTCGGTGGCATGACGCGCGGCAAGGCGGGCTGCCAAACCTTCAAGCTCGGTCCGCACAACGTAAAGCTCTGCCATCTGGTTGTGGTCCAGTGAGGCAACGATCAAAGACCGCCCGTCCCGCGTCAGCAGCGATTGCGTTTCAAGCCGTTGCAACGCCTCGCGGATTGGTGTCCGCGACATGCCGAACCGTTCGGCCAGATCACTTTCCACCAACCGGTCACCCGGCCGGTAAACACCAACATCAATCGCCTCGAGGATCGACGAATACGCGTCCTTCTGAGGAGGCTTCACATCTTTCATACCGCGTGATCCCTATCCAAGTTCTCGCACGATAGCGCTGGTTGAACAAAAGACGCAAGTTCAGCCATTGCCGCGCCCGATTGCGACGCCTAGTTTGCGGGGTATGGTAAAGTCCGCTTTCAAACATGTGCGCCATTGGGTGTTCGATCTCGATAACACCCTGTATTCACCTGCCGTTCGCCTGTTCGACCAGATCGAAGTGCGGATGACGAAGTTCGTCATGGACTCACTGGGCGTCGACAAAGAGCGCGCCAATACGCTGCGCGTCGAGTATTGGAAGACTTATGGCACCACGTTGGCGGGTTTGATGCGCGAACATGATGTGGACCCGGCACCCTATCTGCACGAGGTGCATGACATCGACTTCACCGTCCTGTCCGAAGACCCGTATCTGGCATCGCTGATCCGCGATCTGCCGGGACGCAAGATCGTCTATACGAATGGGTCCGAGCCCTATGCCCGCAACGTGCTGAAAGCGCGCGGGCTGGATGATATCTTCGATGCCGTCTATGGCGTGGAGCATGCCGATTACCAACCCAAGCCCGAACGCAGTGCGTTCGAGCGCGTGTTCGGGCGTGATGGCACCGACACGCAAATCGCCGCGATGTTCGAGGATGATCCGCGCAACCTTGCCGCACCACATGCAATGGGGATGCGCACGGTGCATGTGGCCCCGGACGCGATCGACGCCGAACACATCCACCACCACACATCCGACCTGACCGAGTTTCTTGCGCGGCTGACCTGACAAGTTCTTGCTGCATTGCGGCAATTTGGCAGTTTTCCAGCGGCTCCGGCTGCCTATCTCTTTTGCAGACACAAAAGAGGGATCTCAGATGTCCGTTTCGGAACCTACACTCGCGCACCGTCGCAACCCGTTTTACGCCATCCCGGTTATCGGCTGGATTGCCCGCGATCTCAAAGAAGGTGGACCGGACACGATTTACTACCTGCTGGTCGCGCTGCTTACCCTTTTGGTGCTTGCGGTCAAGACATGGGGCGTTGTGGCGTTGACCATGACCGCACTTGCGATGGTGCCAGTGGTGATGGTTCTGCTGATCCTGATCACAGTCGGAAAATAGCGCGCCCTGACGCATCGCACATCGGACGCACACTGCCTATAAGGGGTGCGGCACCTGAACCGAAAGGCCTAAGCCATGACATATGACATCGTTGTATCAGGTGGCGGTATCGCCGGATTGGCCGCTGCGGCAGCCTTCGGCGCGGACGGCTATTCGGTGCTGTGCCTCGATCCCACGCCGCCAGTCACAGATCGCGATGCAGACGGTGCGGACCTGCGGACAACGGCATTCCTGCAACCGGCGCAGGCGTTTCTTGATGAGATCGGTCTCTGGGCGCGGCTGGAAGGGCATGCCATGCCCCTGCAGGTGATGCGGATCGTTGATGCCGGTGGCGAAGAGCCGAGGGCCCGCGTGACCAAGGAGTTCGACGCGTCCGACATTTCCGACCAGCCCTTCGGATGGAATCTTCCAAATTGGCTGTTGCGCCGTGAATTCGTGGCGCATCTGGACGGGCTTGATACGGTCACCTTCCGCGCGGGATTCGGCACCACGTCGCTCTTCACGCGCGAGGCAGAAGCCCGCGTCGGGCTGAGCGATGGCACCAAGGTGCGCTGCAAGCTAGTGATTGCAGCGGACGGGCGCAATTCACCGATGCGCAAAGCGGCAGGCATCGACATTCAGACCACACGGTTCGGGCAAAAGGCGTTGGCCTTTGCCGTCACTCATCCCATTCCGCATGGCAACGTGTCGACAGAGATCCACCGTACAGGTGGGCCGTTCACCTTTGTGCCACTTCCGGATCTGGAGGGGCGCCCGTCTTCGGCTATTGTCTGGATGGAGGAAGGCCCAAATGCAGAGGCATTGATGGCGCTGGACACCACGGCGTTCGAGGAGGCAATGACGACACGGTCTTGCAGCCTTTTCGGTCCGCTTGAATTGGCGTCACGGCGCACGATCTGGCCGATCATCAGCCAGCATGCCGACCGGCTGAGCGGCGAGCGGATCGCGCTGGTGGCCGAAGCCGCGCATGTGGTGCCCCCGATTGGGGCGCAGGGGCTGAACATGAGCCTGAAGGATATCAGCGTATTGCGCGATCTGGCACGACAGGCGGGGGGCCATATCGGGGACCGCAAGATGCTGGACGCCTATCATCAAACCCGCATTGCAGAGATCCGAGCGCGGGTTGCGGGGATCACGTTGTTGAACCGCACGTCAATGCTGAGTGCGCAACCCCTGCGCGACATACGCGCCAAGGGGCTGGACGCTTTATATACGCTCAAACCCGTGCGCAAGACGCTGATGCAGTTGGGGTTGGGCGCGCGGGGCATTTGAGGGCGTAAACTCTTCAAAGAGTTTACGCAGGATTTTGCAAAATCCGGCGTGCCCTATGCTGCCCGGAAGCTCAGGCTGACACCGTTGATACAGTGGCGTTTGCCTGTCGGTTGAGGACCATCGTCGAAGATATGGCCCAGATGGCTGCCACAACGACGGCAATGGCATTCCGTGCGAACCATGAACAGCGCCCGATCTGCCTTGGTGCCAATGGCGCTGCTCTGAGCCTGCCAGAAACTGGGCCAACCGGTTCCGCTGTCGTATTTGTGTTCGGAGGCGTAGAGCGCCAGATCACAGCCCTTGCAATGGAACATGCCGGAGCGTTTTTCGTCGTTAAGTGGCGACGAGAATGCACGTTCCGTACCCTCCTCGCGCATCACGCGGTATTCCAAGGAGGTCAGCATGGCTTTCCACTCGGATTTGGACCGGGCTATTTCGAAGGTGCCCTCGGCGGCGCCTGCCCCATGTGTCATGCCCCCTAGGCCCAAAGCGGCTGCGGCGGTCTGCAGGAAATGGCGTCTCAACATCGTGTCCTCCTTCTCTCTAGTATAAAATGGTGCCCCGGTCCGTCGGTGCGCAAGACCGGGGCACACACTTTTGCGCGATCTCTCAAACCCCAGGGTTGGGGAACAGGAGTTTACTGAGCCGGCAAAAGTACGCGATCGATCACATGGATGACCCCGTTCGACTGCCGCACATCGGCAATCGTCACGGTGGCTTCGCGACCGTTTTCGTCCGTGAGTGTGATTTTCGATCCGTCCATCTTGGCCTGCAACGTACATCCGCCCACGGTTTGAACCGGATGCGTGCCGCCGTCATCGGCGATCATCCCCGCGATGGCATCGGACATTGCGTTGGCAGCAACCACATGACAGGTCAGAATCTGCGTGAGTTGCGCCTTTGCCGCAGGCTGCAGCAGAGCATTCAGCGACTCGTCAGAAATCCGGTCGAACGCAGCGTTGGTGGGAGCGAACACGGTGAACGGGCCTTCGCTCATCAGGGTGTCGACAAGGCCGGCTGCCTTGACCGCGGCCACAAGCGTGGTGTGATCGGCAGAGTTGACGGCGTTCTCGACGATGTTCATGTCGGGGAACATTGCGGCTCCACCCACCATCGGGTTGTCAGTACCGGCGTGGCTTTCGGCAAAGGCAGCGCCGGTCAAGGCGGTGGCAGTCACAGCAGCGGTGATCATGGTCTTAAATGTCATATCGTCCTCCAAGGTTTCCCGCCAAGTTGTCCAGCGGGTCGGAGGTAGACACGGAGCTCAGGTCAGACGCGTTTCAAAAAAGATCATCACAGTTGGATCACGACGACGTGAGCGATCCTGCTGCCCGTACCGCACCTGTCGGCGCTCCTGTTGGTGAGCCTCCCGGTGGTTCATCGGAAATCGCCAACAGCGCCCCCGCCAGCAAAGCCACCAAATCCTGCGGCAGATCGATCAGGGTGCTGTTGCCCTCGTCGAGGAGGCCCAGCGACACCGGTGCCGCATCGCCAGCAATCAGCCATAGCTCAAAAACTCGACCCTCCGGCGGTGCACCTGCAGCGCGCACCACTTCCACAGCCCCACGTGTTGTATCGACAGCGGCGCGGATCACCAGCCCTTCGCCGTCCGGCGTCGGGGCGAGTTCCGCCACCAGATCGGGTTGCAGGCCGGTGTCATCAGGAATGAGGACGCCTGTGCTGATCGTCAGCCAAAGCACCAGCGCAGCGGCCACACCGCCCAGCCCGTATGGCCAAATCTGCTGCCAGAAAGACTGCTTTTCCGGCTTGAAGAGGATCGTCTGCAAACGCTTGGCCACTTGCGGGGATGGGTCGACCGGGGCGATCTCGTCCAGAATGACGCTGGCAAAATGTTCGTCCCAAGCGACGACTTCTGCCCGCAGATCGGCATCGCTGTCGAGCCGGGCCTCGAATTGGGCACGTTCCTCGGCACTCAGAAGACCAAGCGCGTATTCGGCGGCCAGAACGCGGTCATCCTCGTATTCGGGGCCTTCGGGGGGTGTCGTGTGATCGGTCATCTGCTCAAACACTCCCGCAGGGCCATGAGGCTACGGCGCAGCCATGTCCGAATGGTGTTGAGGTTCACGCCGGTCGCCTCTGAGAGATCGGCATAACTGTCACCTTCGAGATAGGCCCGGCGCACCAAATGCGCCCGTGCGCGGGGCAGCTCGTCAAGGCAGGCCTTGATCTGACGCGCCTCGGATGCCGCGACGGCACTGGCTTCGGGGCCGGGTTTGCTGTCGGGCATCAGATCGGCGGTCTCGATCGGAACGGGTGGCAACTTCATGGCACGACGACGGTCCACCGCGCGGTTGCGGGTGATCGTGATGAGCCACGTCATCGGGGAATACCCGTTGACCTTGTAGCTGTCGGCTTTGTTCCACACCGTCACGAACACGTCCTGCAACACCTCCTCGGCTTCTACGCGATCATTCAACACACGCAGGCAGACGCCAAAAAGTTTCGCGGAGGTCCTTTCATACAGACGGTTGAACGCAGCACGGTCGCCCATCGCCACGCGGGCAATAAGGTTTTCCACCTCTTCTTGCGGCGTCATGAACGAATTCCCATGCCCTTTCCCTTGCTCCTCCCGCCAATATGTTGCACCACACAGGCAAAACCCAAGCTGAGAAGGATGTCTGCAACATGGCTGACGGGACGATCGACATCAACGCCAAACCGACAGAAGAAATTTCCGTGCGTGAGGTGTTTGGCATTGATACGGACATGGTTGTCCATGGCTTCCCAGAGCGTACGGAACGCGTGCCTGACTTAGACAGCACCTATAAATTCGATCCAGATACCACGCTGGCGATTCTCGCGGGCTTCCGCAACAACCGCCGCGTGATGATCCAAGGGTATCACGGCACCGGGAAATCGACCCATATCGAACAGGTTGCCGCGCGTCTGAACTGGCCTGCCGTGCGGGTCAATCTTGATAGCCACATCAGCCGGATCGACCTGATCGGCAAGGACGCGATCAAGCTGATCGACGGAAAGCAAGTCACCCAGTTTCAGGAAGGCATCCTGCCCTGGGCGCTGCGCAACCCCACCGCCATCGTGTTCGATGAATATGACGCGGGCCGCGCCGACGTGATGTTCGTGATCCAGCGGGTTCTGGAAACCGACGGCAAACTGACGCTGCTCGACCAGAATCAGGTCATCACTCCGCACAAATACTTCCGCATCTTTGCCACTGCCAACACCGTTGGTCTGGGCGACACCACGGGCCTGTATCACGGCACACAGCAGATCAACCAAGGTCAGATGGACCGCTGGTCGCTGGTGGCGACGCTGAACTATCTGTCGATCGACGCCGAAACCTCGATCGTTCTGTCGAAGGCCCCGCATTACAACACCGAGAAGGGCCGCAAGATCGTGCGCCAGATGGTGACCGTGGCGGACCTGTCGCGCACCGCGTTCATGTCCGGCGACCTGTCGACCGTGATGAGCCCGCGAACCGTGATCGCCTGGGCGCAGAACGCCGAGATCTTCCGCGATGTGGGCTATGCGTTCCGCGTGTCGTTCCTAAACAAGTGCGACGAGCTCGAGCGTCAGACCGTGGCGGAATTCTACCAGCGCTGCTTTGACGAAGAGCTGCCCGAGAGCGCGGCTTCCCTGAGCTTGGGCTGATGGGTATCGGATCGGCGATGCCGATCCGACAGGCTGGGGGTTCCACCCCCAGACCCCCGAGGTATTTTCGACCCAAAGATGCCTGCATGACGCGCCGCATCTTCGGGCCGTCGGCATTGCGTGCAAACGAACCGCGTGGAAAGGTCAGGTCATGAGCAAACCGAGTGACAACCCAGCCGATCCGTTCAAGAAGGCGCTTGCCGAAGCGACCAAGGTCATGGCGCGCGACCCGGATCTGACGGTCAGCTATTCGGTCGACCCGTCCGGCATTTCCGGCGATGCGATGCGCCTTCCGCAGATCAGCCGTCGTTTGACCCGTGACGAGGTGATGCTGGCGCGGGGCACCGCCGATGCGATGGCGATGTATCGCCGCTATCACGATGCAGGCACCCACACGCGCTATGCGCCTCAGGGCGATCTGGCACGCGAACTTTACGAATCCATGGAGACTGCCCGCTGCGAGGCGATGGGCGCGCGCGACATGCCCGGCACTGCTGGCAATATCGACGCCAAGATCGGTCATGAAGCGCTGCGGCGTGGATATGATCAGGTCAAAGAAGCCTCGGACGCGCCACTCGCCGAAGCGGCAGGGTATCTGGTGCGCCATCTGGCCACCGGGCGCGATCTGCCCGAAGGCGCGCAGAACGTCATGGACCTCTGGCGCGGCTTTATCGAAAATCAGGCGGGTGGCACGCTTGAGAACTTGCAGGATGTGCTGAGCGATCAGGCGGCCTTTGCCCGCTTCACCCGCGCCGTGATCACCGATCTGGGTTATGGTGATCAGTTGGGAGATGACCCCGACGAGTTGGACGAGGACGCGCAGGATCAGGCCGAAGAGGGCAGCGACGAAGAGCAAGATCCTGACAGCACCGGTCAGGACGAGGACGACAGCGAAGACGCAGAAGCCAATCCCGAGTCGAGCCAGGACGAAACCCAGGACCCCAGCCAGGCGCAGGTGTCCATGGACGAGATGGCCGATCAGGAGATGAGCGACGAGACCGAAATGCCCGAGGGCGAAGCGCCCTTGGAGCCGCCGCCCCCTGCCCCGATTTCCGAAGCAGATCCCGACTACAAGGTGTTCGATTCGACCCATGACGAGGAAATCCTTGCCGAAGAGCTGGCCGAGCCTATCGAGCTAGAGCGGTTGCGTGCCTATCTCGATCAGCAATTGGAGCCTTTGAAGGGCGCAGTCAGCCGTCTGGCCAACAAGCTGCAGCGCCGCCTGCAGGCGCAGCAGAACCGGTCGTGGGAATTCGATCTGGAGGAGGGCATTCTGGACGCCGGTCGTTTGGCACGTGTGGTCGCCAATCCGACGACCCCTCTGTCCTTCAAGGTCGAGAAGGACACCGAGTTTCGCGACACGGTTGTGACGCTGCTTTTGGACAATTCCGGCTCCATGCGGGGACGCCCGATTTCCATCGCCGCGATCTGCGCCGATGTTCTGGCACGGACCTTGGAGCGGTGCTCGGTCAAGGTCGAGATCCTTGGTTTTACCACCCGTGCGTGGAAAGGCGGCCAGGCCCGCGAGAAATGGCTGAACGAGGGGCGCGAACAGCAGCCCGGTCGTTTGAACGACCTGCGCCACATCATCTACAAGAGCGCCGACGCCCCCTGGCGGCGGACGCGGTCCAATCTGGGCCTGATGATGAAGGAAGGCCTGCTGAAGGAAAATATCGATGGCGAGGCGCTTGAATGGGCACATCGGCGGATGCTGCACCGCTCTGAGGCGCGCAAGATCCTGATGGTGATATCGGATGGGGCGCCTGTGGATGACAGCACCCTGTCGGTCAACCCTGCCAATTACCTTGAAAAGCACCTGCGCGACGTGATCGCCATGGTGGAGCGGCGGCGTCAGGTCGAGTTGCTGGCGATTGGTATCGGTCATGACGTGACGCGCTACTATGAACGTGCGGTGACGATCACCGATGTGGAGCAGCTGGCGGGAGCCATGACCGAACAGCTGGCCTCGCTTTTCGACAGCGATCCACGGGCACGGGCGCGGCTCATGGGCATCAAGCGCGCGAGTTGATCCGGATTTCGGGTCGGCGGTGCTGTTACAATTGGCGCGTCCCTGCGGGCCGCGGTTTGCATATTTGAAAAAAGAAGAAGCTGGGGCCATTCCAACCCCCTGACCGATTGCGGCGGGGCTTGCCATTGCGCGTCATTCCGGGTTCGCTCGCGCTACATCCAAGAGAGACCGTATCATGTTCCAGAGCTTTTCCGAAACATCCTCTCCCGAACAGGGCCCACCGCGACTGGCGGCGTTGCGCGCCGAAATGGCGGCTGCGGGTTTGGACGGGTTCATCGTTCCCCGCGCCGATGCGCATCAGGGTGAATACGTCGCCGAGCGGGACAGCCGTCTGGCATGGCTGACCGGGTTTACCGGATCAGCGGGGTTTTGCGTGGCGTTGCAGGACAAGGCTGGCGTGTTCATCGATGGTCGCTACCGGGTGCAGGTTCGCGCGCAGGTGGCAGACGTGTTCACGCCCGTGCATTGGCCCGAGGTGACACTGGGCGACTGGGTGTCGGAACATGTCGCGCAGAACGGCATTGTGGGCTTTGATCCGTGGTTGCACACCGTGTCGCAAATCAGGGAGCTGGAAGCGAGCACATCCGGCGTGACGTTGCAGCGGACAGACAACCTTGTGGATCGAATCTGGGCGGATCAACCTGCGCCCCCCGCGACCCATGCCTTTGCCCAGCCAGTAGACCTTGCCGGAGAGGCGCATGGCGACAAGATCGCGCGCTTGGCGGCCACCCTTGGGTCAGCGCACTGTGCCGTTCTGACCCTGCCCGACAGCATTTGCTGGCTTCTGAATATCCGCGGGGATGACCTGCCACGTACGCCGTTTATGCTAGGATTTGCGCTGTTGCATGCATCGGGCACGGTCACACTGTTTGTGGACCCCGAAAAGCTGGTCAATCTGGGGGATCACCTTGGCCCGAATGTGCATGTGGCTCGGGTCGAGGATTTCCTGCCGACATTGGCCAAGCTGGAAGGTCCGGTCCAAATTGACCCAGCCAGTTGCCCGGTGATCGTCGCAGATACGTTGCGTGAGGCGGGAACACAGATGATCGAGGCGCAAGACCCCTGCGCCTTGCCCAAAGCCTGCAAATCAGCGGCGGAACTGGACGGCACACGCGCCGCGCATCTGCGCGACGGGGCGGCGATGGCACGGTTTCTGTGCTGGCTGGACCAGCAGCCCGCAAGCAGCCTGACCGAGATCGATGTGGTCACAAAGTTGGAAGGCGAACGCTCGGCGACCAATGCGCTGCGGGATATCAGCTTCGACACCATTTGCGGTGCCGGTCCGAACGGGGCCATCGTGCATTACCGGGTGACGGAAAAGACCAACCGCGCGGTCGAACAAGGGCTTTTGTTGGTCGACAGCGGCGGCCAATACGTGGATGGCACCACCGACATCACCCGCACGATCGCCATCGGGACTGTCAGCGAAGAGGAAAGACGCGCGTTTACGCTGGTACTCAAGGGCATGATCGCAATCTCGAAACTGCGTTGGCCCAAGGGCCTTGCCGGGCGTGACATGGACTCGCTGGCACGTGTCGCGCTTTGGGAGCATGGGATGGATTATGGGCACGGCACCGGGCATGGCGTCGGGTCCTATCTGAGCGTGCACGAGGGTCCACAACGGCTGGCGCGCACCGGAACCGTGCCGTTTATGCCGGGGATGATCCTGTCGAACGAGCCGGGTTTCTATAAAGAAGGCGCGTTCGGGATCCGCATCGAGAACCTGATTGTCGTGGAAGAGGCCCCGGCCCTGCCCGGTCAGACGGTGCCGGACATGTACCGTTTCGAGACACTGACTTATGTGCCGATCGACACGCGGCTGATCGACACGGGGCTTTTGACAGACGCAGAACGTCGCTGGCTCAACGCCTATCATACAGAGGTTCTGACGCGGATCGGGACTTTGGTGGAGGGGGATGTGTCACTCTGGCTAACGCAGGCCTGCGCACCAATCTGACCATAAACATTTACATTCCCCCGCTAACCCCGGTACATCGCACTCAAAAGGGACGGATCATGCAGAAACACATTACAGTCAGACCTGCCGAAGGAACTTGGGTTGTGCGTGCCGGTGGTGCCGTGATCGCGGAAAGCACCAACGCCTTGGAACTGACCGAAGGCGAGATGCCGTTTGTCATCTATTTCCCGCGATCCGATGTTGCGATGGCCTTTCTGGATGTGTCCGCGCACACATCAACCTGCCCGCACAAAGGCGAAGCCAGCTATTTCGACATTGTGTCCAAAAGCAAGACCTACACCAACGCTGTCTGGTCCTATGAAGACCCGAAGCCCGAAGCGGCCGACATCAAGGACCATCTGGCATTCTGGGTGCAGGATGGGGTGCAGGTCGAACGGATTTAATTACCGTTCTCAACCGTGCTCTTCCTCGGCCGTCGCCGCAAGTGCACGGTTATAAGCCTTGAGCGCATCGACATGGAACAGCGCGCCCTGCAGAACGGGCGCGTCATCTGGTCCCTCAATCTTGACCACCGGAAGGAAGGCCACGCCTGATTTGTCGAAAAGCGGCAAGGCGGTTTCCAGCGTCGCTTGCGCCTGCACAAAAAGCCCCTGTTCGATCATCGTGCGGCACGCCTCTTCGTCTGCCGCGTTGTTGTCGGTTGCTTTGCGCATTACCCCCTGCACCCGGAACATCGCCAGAAGATAGGCCTGAGGCCCAGCCGCAAGGTGCACGTTGCGACGCTCCAATTGGGTGAGGAAGAATGATCGGTCGACCAGTCGCGCAGATACGGCGGTGGACATGGAAACCGAGACCATCACCGCAAGCCCGGTCTGCCAGTCTCCGGTCAGTTCGAACACGATCAGTGTGGTTGAAATCGGCGCGCCCAGCACGGCGGCTGCGACAGCGCCCATACCGGCAAGCGCATAAAGCGTCGCTGTGCCCGATTGATCGGGGAAAAGCCCAGTGGCGATCAGGCCGAACGCCAACCCGGTCAACGCGCCCAGCATCAGCGAGGGCGAGAACACGCCGCCCCCCATGCGTCCGCCCATGGTGATGGCCACTGCCACCACCTTGAGCATCGCAAAGACCACCGCTTCGTGCCACAGAAGTGCTCCGGTCAGGGCGCGGGACGTGGTCTCGTAGCCGACGCCGATGATGTGCGGAAACCAGATCGCCAAAGCGCCCAGCATGACCCCCGCCGCCGCCGGGCGCAGCAGGTGCGGCAGGCCAAGATCGCGCTGCACTTGCGATCCGATATCGTCAGCCAGAAACACAGCCCGCATCATCGCCACGGCGACAAGGCCACAGATCAAGCCAAGGATGAAGAAGGCCGGCAATTCAAGATAGAATTCGACAGTGGTGGTGCCCGGCAGTTTGAACTCTGTCACATCGCCAAAGACTAGACGGTTGATCACCGTTCCGGCAGCACTCGCCACCACGATAGGGGCAAAGGCGTGCACCGCAAAATGGCGCAAGATTACTTCGAGCGCGAACAAGGCCCCCGCGATAGGCGCATTGAAGCTGGCAGACACGGCTGCGGCCACCGCACACCCCAGCAAGTCGCGTCCGGTGATGCCGTCAGCCCGGATCGTGTTGGACACCCAGGACGACAGCATCGCGGCGATATGGACAACCGGCCCTTCCCGCCCTGTGCTGCCGCCGGTGGAAAGTGTGATCCAAGAACAGATGGCCGACGCGATCCCCGCCTTCTTTTCCACCCGCCCATCATTGAGTGCCGCGCCTTCGATCACATCGGCAACCGAGCGCACACGTCCATCAGGCGTGAAGTAATGCACGATCACTCCCACCACGAGGCCGCCAACCGTCGGGATGAGCAGCAGCATCCACCACGGCAGGGTTTCGGCATAGCTGTGAATGGTCGTCACGCTGGGTGTGCCGTAGACCGAGGTTTGCAGAAACGTGATCGCCAGTCTGAAACAGGTGGCCGCAAGACCGGCCGCGATCCCAATCAAAAGTGCTATCAGCCAGAACTGGAATTGCGACGGTCCTTTATGGCGCAGCACATCCCAGCCGCGCTCGACCTGCCTTTTCAATGCTTGTAACTGACCACGCAAAGCAGGCGCCATGCCGAGCGGACCTTTCGGAGAAGCGAACCACGCCAAAAAAACTTCTGATTACCAAGGCTTATTCAATGCGGCTGAACTGTCCACCCCTGAAGCGATCACAGTCTGTGACCGTCGGTGTCACGACACACCCACAAGTCTGAAAAGACGCTCTTGGGCAAGGTGTGCGCGGTCTTCTATTACCCTATCGCGCAGCGGGCCCAAAGCGCCTGTTGCACGCCGAATTTGCAGGTCGCCGACCAGCAGATCGACATACAGTGCCGCAATTTCGGCAGGGTCACCCTTGAGCAGGCCCTGCTTGACCAGCCTGCCGAAAAGGTCCGCGATCAACGGAAACACCTTGCCCCGCCCTTCCTGCGCCAACGCCTCGCCCAGAACCCCGCTGGCATCCGCCGCCGCGGCCCGGTTGAGCGCAATCGCCCGGTCCCCAAGCAGCATCGACAAAAGGACAGGACCGATCTCGGTCAGGGCCTGATCCAACTGAGTGCTAGTCTCCAACGCCTCGCGCAACCGCGTGGCAACCCGTTCGGCGTTGGTGGCGATCAAAGCTTTGAAAAGACCGATCTTGTCGCCGTACCACCTGTAAAGCGTTTCGTTCGAGGCTTTGGCTGATTTGGAAACGGCCAGCATCGACATGTTCTGAAAGCCTTTTTCCGCAAGAAGGTCATACGCAGCTGCTTCGATCTGTTCGCGTCTTTGCGCCTTGTTGTCTTCGCGCATCCGATACCTCTTGGAAAAAACGGTTGACTCATATCCGTAATCAAATATACGGATTTGTAAAGGCGTACACCAAATTACGGATTTGAAAGGAAACTGACATGACCCCCCTTCCCGCCGCCTATGCCGTCCCGGCCCCGCAAGTTTCTGCTGTCGCAGACCTTGCAACACGCATTGCCGGCCTGATGTCTGTTGTCTTCAGCGGCGCGATTTTCGGGTTCTTTTATGCGTGGATCTGCTCCACCATGTGGGGGCTGGATGCGACCGACCCACGGGTCGCCATTCAAGCCATGCAGGCGATGAACGGATCGGTGCGCAACGCGGTCTTTGCCCCGGCGTTTTTCGGCACACCCTTTGTTTTGTGGATTGCGGCGCTTCTCGCATGGCGCACCCTGCGCAACCGCGCAGCTTTGGCCTTTGCCGTGGGCGGGCTGATCTATGCGGCTGGAGGGTTGATCTTGACCATGACGAACAATGTGCCGATGAACGAAGCCTTGGGCCTGTTGACCGTACCTACGGATATCGATGCCGCTCGCGCGATCTGGGTGGAGTATTCCGGAACATGGCAGGTCTATAACGTGATGCGCACCGTCTTCAGTGGCCTCACTCTGGCGCTCGCCGGATACGGAATGATGCGCCTCTAACCGGCCAAGAGCGCCCGCGCCGCCGCGCGGGCCTCGTCCGTGATGGTATCGCCTGCGAGCATGCGGGCGATCTCGCCTTCCCGCGCAGGTGTATCCAATGGCACCACGGTCGACGTGGTCTGCTCGTCCGCAACGCGCTTTTCCACCCGCCAGTGATGGGCGCCAAGGGCCGCAACCTGCGGCGAATGGGTGACGACAAGAACCTGCCCGCCTTCGGCCAACGCGGCCAAACGACGTCCGACCGCGTCGGCAGTGGCCCCGCCAACACCGCGATCGATCTCGTCGAAGATCATTGTCAGCCCGGCATCGCGCTGTTCCGACAGACACACTTTGAGCGCCAGCAGAAAGCGGCTGAGTTCGCCGCCAGAGGCGATCTTGCCAATCGGACCCGCGGGTGCGCCGGGATTGGTTGCAACCGTGAAGGCGACTGCGTCGCTACCATCCGCTCCGGCAGATGCGGCGGACAGATCGGTCACGAAAACCGCGCGCTCCATCTTGAGCGGCGCAAGTTCGGCACAAACGGCCGCGTCCAGACGCTTGGCCGCCGCGACGCGACTGTCGCGCAATGCCATCGCCGCGCTGTCATACGTCGTTTCAGCGCTGCGCAATTCGGATTGCAAGCGGGACAGGCGATCTGCGCCTTGGTCGAGCGCCGCCAATCGGTCGCGCAATGTGTCTGCCAAACCCGATAGATCATCTGGGGCAACACCATGTTTGCGCGCCTGCGCCCGGAGCGCAAAGAGCCGTTCTTCCGTTGCCTCAAGTTCGTGCGGATCGAATTCAAGCGATTCGAGCGTTGCTGTCACGCCGCGCGCTGCCTCGTCCAGTTCGGCCATCGCTCTGGCAAGGGCGGCAAGCGGATCGTCCAAACGCCCCTCGGCAGCTTCGCTGACCCCTTCAAGCCAGCGCAGCGCGTCCGATAACGCGCCTTCGGCCCCGTCCTGCCCCATCACCTGTGCAGCGCGGGCAATGTCATCACGGATGCGTTCGGAGGCCTGCATCATGCGGCGGCGCGCGTCGAGCTCCGCATCTTCACCGGGCTCGGGGGACAGCTTGTCCAACTCGCCCACCGAATGGCGCAGGAATTCTTCCTCGGCCTGTGCCGCTTTGTAAGCTGCTTCCGCTTCGGCCAGCGCCTTGCGAGCCTTGGACAGTGTATTCCATGCCGATTTTACTGCAGCGAGCAGATCGTCATGCCCGGCAAACTCATCCAAAAGCGCGCGGTGCCCTTTGGGGTTCAGCAGCCCTCGGTCGTCGTGCTGGCCGTGAAGTTCAACAAGCGTGTCCGACAACGCGCGTAGCATTTCGCCCGTCACACGCCGATCATTGACCCAACCGGTCTTGCGACCATCGGCGGTATTCACGCGGCGAAGGATCAATTCGTCCGCATCCTCGAACCCGGCTTCGGCCAGAACGCCATGCGCCGGGTGACCCTTGGGCAGATCGAAAACCGCCGTCACTTCGCCCTGCTCTGCCCCGCTGCGCACCAGTTCAGCACGCCCGCGCCAGCCCAGCACAAACCCAAGACTGTCGAGCAGAATCGACTTGCCGGCCCCGGTTTCTCCGGTCAGCACATTGAGACCGGATTGGAACTCAAGCTCCAACCGATCAATGATCAGCATGTCCCGTATTTCAAGCGTGCGCAGCATTCTGTGCAACCGGGTGCGTTGTCAGACGCACCGCCCCCCGATCAAAGCCACTGACCCTTGACCATCTGGCGATAGATTTGCCGCAGCCAATTGTCTCCGGTCGCCTTCAGTTCAAGCCCACGGCCTGTCAGCAGTTTGAAGCTGTCCTCGTACCAATCTGTGGACTGGTAGTTGTAGCCCAGAATGGCCCCAGCTGTCTGTGCCTCATCGGTCAGGCCCAATGACAGATACGCCTCAACCAGACGGTGCAACGCTTCGGCGGTGTGAGTTGTGGTCTGGAAATCCTCGACCACGACACGGAAGCGATTGATCGCGGCCGCATGATGTTCGCGGCGCAGGTAATAGCGCCCGATTTCCATTTCCTTGGCAGCAAGATGGTCAAACGCCAGATCGAACTTGAGCACCGAAGACCGCGCGTATTCGCTGTCGGGGTAGCGTTCGATCACAGTGCGCAAGGCCTGCAACGCCTGGAATGTCAGACCCTGATCGCGACCCACTTCCTCGATCTGGTCGTAATAGCTGAGCGCGAGAAGATACTGCGCGTAGGCCGCATCTTCGTCGGTTGGATAAAAGTCGATATACCGCTGAGCGGCAGAGCGGCTGTTATCGTAATCCTTGTTCTGGTGATGGGCGAAGGCCTGCATGATCACAGCACGTTTTGCCAATTCAGAATAAGGATAGAGACGTTCGACTTCGGAGAAATAGAACGCGGCATCTTCGGGATCGCTGCGATCCAGTTCGAATTCACCCCGTTCAAAGATCTGTTCGGCGGTAAAGTTCTCGATCGGTACACCACCGGGGCCGAAGCCCGGACGTTCGCCATCGCTGCACGCCGTCAGCGTCACCACCAAGAGCCCCGCTCCGATCACAGCTCTTGCGCTTCTGCCCGCTGCCATGCCCGTCACCTTCGTTAAACCGCCGTGGCTATATGTGCCACTTGTCTGTCTTTGGTCCTAGCACATTAAATCGGAAGGCAAAACGCCTTTAGGCACACAAGCGATCACGCGTCAGCGCAAGCTCGGTGTGCGGCATAATGCATGTGCTGAGGCAGCGGTCAGGCAACCGCCGGAATTTCGTGCGCCGATACGCCAGCGCCCGGCAAACGAGCCGCCAAAACTGCATCGCATTCGCGGATGCGGTAGCCGTCCGGTGTGGCAAACAGTTCGCGCAAAAGCATGTTCGTCAGGGTGTGCCCCGCTTTGTGGCCTTCGTAGTGGGCCAGCATCGGCGCGCCTGCCAAAGCAAGATCGCCAAGCGCATCCAACATCTTGTGGCGTACAGCCTCATCGTGGTGCCGTAGACCACCCGGGCTGAGAACGGCATCGCCATCGACAACCACGGCGTTTTCCATCGTACCGCCAAGTGCCTTGCCGACGGCGCGCATCGCATCGACATCGGAAGCCCGGCAAAAAGTACGACTGTCACTGAGTTCACGGACAAATGTGCCATTGGAAAGGTTTAGCGACTTGCTTTGTTTACCAATGGCCCGGTCGGCGAAGTCGATGTGGAAATCCATCGTCAGGCCTTCACCCGGTCCCAAGCGTGCCCAGCCCTGTGCTGTATGCACTTCAATCGTCCCCAACACCTCGATCACCCTGATGGGTGCGCGCATTTGTTTGACGCCAACGGCCAGAATGCTGCGCACGAACGCCACTGCACTGCCGTCAAGAACAGGGGCTTCCGGGCCATCGATCCGTACCAGAGCGTTGTGCACACCGCACCCAGCCAAAGCTGCCATGACATGTTCGATGGTCGAGACCGAGACACCGGCCTCGTTTACGATCTTGGTGCAGAGCGGCGAATGTTCGGCAAAGTCGAACAAGGCTGGGATCCGTGCATTGCCCAAACGGATATCCGCGCGCTCGAACACGATGCCATGATCAGACGGCGCCGGGCAGATCGACATGTTGACCGGACGACCGGTGTGCAGGCCGATGCCCGAAAAACGGACTGTGGTGTGAACCGTTGTCTGCAAATGATCCTCAACAAAATACGCCGGCACCCCCATGCGACGTTTCAAGATGGGTGATACTCGCTGACCTATCTGGTCTCAAATCAAAGATTGTAACGGGCTGAAACAAGCGCCCAAAAGATATCGGCGGATTCTCGCCTGACCTCACAATATATTGTTTCTCAACAAAAAACGCCCCCGGAAACGGGGGCGCTTCGAAAGCGATTCTTCGCTTTTTTAGTTTGCCTGACGCCGCAGGAAAGCCGGGATCTCGATCCGCTCCTGATCTTCGTCCGCGTCCTGAGACGGTGCGCGTGCCGGTGCGGCACCGCTGGATTGGACAGGCGGTTGCGCTGTGCGACGCACAGGAGCTTCGGCCTGCTGACCATGACCAGTCATCCGATTGATCAACGAATTGATGCCAAAACGGGGGCGTTCACTGTCTGCTGGCTCTTGCTCGACCTGCATGTTCGGGCGGGCGCCCGGTGCGGGGCGGGCACGTGATGCCGCGGCTTGCAAACGTGCCAGCGCTTCGGCACTCGGGGTGCCAGGAGCCGGGGCACGAGGTGCAACGAACTGTTCAGGATCGGCTTCGATGCTGTCTTCGCGCGGATTGAATTCAGCCACCTGAGGACGGTAGGCGGGCATCGGCAGGCCATCGTCGTCGACGGCTTCGGTCTGAACGCGTTCGTCCTCGAACAAGGTCTCCATCTGCTCTTCAGCCGCTTCACGCTCGGCATCGAACAGCGACGGCTCGTGTGCCGTGCGGGCCGCAATCGGCTCGGGCTTGGGTTCTGCGCGCTCGGCGTGCTGGATTTCCTCGACACGTGTGGTCTGGGTCAGCGGCGTTGCCAGCGACCGGCGCGGGACCGGAACTTCGGTGTGTACATCAACGGCGTCGATGCCGGTTGCGACAACGCTGACACGCATCATGCCTTCCATGCTGTCATCCAGCGTCGAGCCAACGATGATGTTTGCGTCCTGATCCACTTCTTCGCGGATGCGGTTTGCCGCTTCGTCGAGTTCGAACAGGGTAAGGTCGTGACCACCGGTGATGTTGATGAGAACGCCCTTCGCGCCACGCAGGCTGATTTCGTCCAGCAGCGGGTTCGCGATGGCCTTTTCGGCGGCCTGAATGGCGCGATCTTCGCCCTCGGCCTCGCCGGTACCCATCATCGCCTTGCCCATTTCGTCCATCACTGCACGCACGTCGGCAAAGTCGAGGTTGATCAGCCCCGGACGGACCATCAGGTCAGTCACACCCTTCACACCCTGATACAGAACGTCGTCTGCCATCGAGAACGCTTCGGTAAAGGTGGTCTTTTCGTTGGCCAGACGGAACAGGTTCTGGTTAGGAATGATGATCAGCGTATCAACGACCTTTTGCAGCGCCTCGACGCCATCCTCGGCCTGCTTCATCCGCTTGTTGCCTTCGAACTGGAACGGCTTGGTCACAACACCAACCGTCAAAACACCCAGTTCACGGGCCGCCTGTGCGATGATCGGTGCAGCACCTGTCCCGGTGCCGCCGCCCATCCCCGCCGTGATGAAGCACATATGCGCCCCGGCAAGGTGATCAACGATCTGCTCGATGCTTTCTTCCGCAGCCGCGGCGCCGACTGTCGCGCGGGCGCCAGCGCCCAGACCCTCGGTCACTTTGACGCCCAGCTGGATGCGGCTGGCCGAACGGCTTTGCTGCAGGGCCTGCGCGTCAGTGTTGGCCACCACGAAATCGACGCCCTCAAGGGACTTGTCGATCATGTTGTTGACCGCGTTTCCGCCTGCTCCGCCTACACCGAACACGGTGATGCGGGGTTTCAATTCTTCCTGTCCGGGCACCGAAAGGTTCAATGTCATTTGTTTGTCCGCCTGCTGTCTCAGCCCCATTTCGGGACGTTTTCTGCACCTGTTTCTACAATTATTACCGGGCAATCACCCAAACGTCACGTAAAAACCGTAGTTTAGCACCAAATGTGCCTAAGATTGCCACCCCCCTACGCGGGATTTTGCCGAAACCTCAACATCTTGCGGTCACCAGTTATCACGGAACCATTTTACGGCACGTTTCAGGGAACGCGCCGGATAACGGTCTACAGGGATCTCAAAGTCCCACCATTCGTCCTGCGGATTGGCCGCAAACAGGCACAAACCGACCGCGCTGGCGAATCCCGGACCGGTCGCGGCCTGTGGCAAACCGTGTACCCGCATGGGCCGTCCAAGGCGCACTTGCTGCCCGAGGATTTTTGTTGCCAGACCGTCCAGACCGGGGATTTGGCTGGCCCCACCAGTGAGCACGATTTGCTGGCTTGGGAGGTGTTCGAAACCGGCTGCATCCAGCCGCGCACGGACCTCTTCAAGGATCTCTTCGACGCGCGGACGCATGATGCCGATCAGTTCGGCACGGCTTACGGACCGACGGTCGTGATGCCAGTCGCCCGTGTCACCACCGATTTCGATCATGTCACGGTCGTCCATCCCGGTTGCCACGACGCCGCCATGAAAGGTCTTGATCCGTTCGGCCACAGCCATCGGAACCTGCAATCCCATCGAAATATCGCTGGTCACATGATCACCGCCCATACGCACGGCGTCTGCGTAAATCATGTGCTTTTTCATAAAGATAGAGAGGCCAGTTGATCCACCACCCATATCGATACAGGCGGCGCCAAGCTCTTGTTCATCTTCGACCAGTGCCGACACGCCCGAAACATAGGCAGAGCTGGCGATACCCGCCAATTCGAGGTCGCAGCGCTTCATGCAATGCGCGAGGTTCTGGATGGCCAAGGCATCAACCGTGAGCATATGCATGTCGACAGCCAATTCCTGCCCGATCTGGCCGCGTGGATCGATCAATCCGCTGCGATGGTCGAGAGCAAAGTTCACCGGCTGCGCATGCAGAACCTCGCGTCCATGGCCAAACTCGGGGACATCACAGGCCGACAGCACACGCGCGACATCTTGTTCATCCACCGCGGTGCCCGCGACATCGACCCGCCCGGCAAGCCCATAGCTGCGCGGATCAGCACCGGCGAAACAGGCGATCACGTGATCAACACGAATCTGCGCCATCTTCTGCGCCGCCTGCACCGCGGTGCGAATGGCCCGTTCGGTTTCACCCATCGAATCGATTTCGCCAAAGCGCACACCGCGAGACCGGGTCGTCGCAGCGCCGATCACTCGAAAGCCGGATTGGCCAGCCAACGATCCGATGCTGTCGGTTTCGATGACGCGGTCCGTTCCATCGAACCGCAACACAAGACACGCGATCTTGGAGCTGCCGATGTCGAGAATGGCAATCACCCCTCTCTGCATCGCCGCCTTGCGCATGTTGCGCATCGCCCGCTGTGACTCGTAAAGCTCGATCATTCTTACTGTTCCCCTGCCTCGATCGCCCGGATGCGGATGAGTTCCTGCACCGCCCCGTCTGTCATTCTAAGTGTTGGCCGGTTCGGCAATCGCAGATCGACTGCGACGAGATCCCGTTCCAGCATGTCGACCGCCTGATCCATGGCGATCACCCGTTCGAGCGCCTGCACCGCTTCGATTTCCGGCAAAAGGATGCGCTGCTCGCGGTCAAGCACCACGTCCCACCGCCGCTCTCCCATCCGCACAAGCCCTCGCAAACGCGCGGAAAGCGGCTCTGCGGCCGCCACGAGGTCCAGTGCTTCGATGACGTTCTTGTCTGCGCCGTCGCCAACGATCAACGGCAACTCCGGCCAATCAGCCCTTACGAAAGCGGGGCCAACCAACACACCCTCGACATCCAAAAGCTGCAACCCCTGCTCGTTTCGCCACAGAACCACGGGGATTCGTTCAACCACGTCGACTTGCAGAACATTGCCCTGACGCACGTAAAGTCGGGCGGATTTGACCGGATCAAGCGCCACCACAACTTCACGCATCGCTTCAAGATCGAGGTCGAAGGAACTGATCGGAAAGTCCAAGGGTAACATCTGCCGGATGCCATCCGAGACAATCTCGCTCGCACCATCCACCACCATCATGTTGACCATGAACTCCGGGCGGCTTTCCACTTGCGAACGCAAGTCGGCATAGGTGTCGATGATCTTCATCCGGTTGTCATCGACCGACAGCCACCAGCTTGCGATTCCAAAGGTCAAAAGACAGGGCAGCCCAAACCGCAACACCAGCCGGAACAGCGGCGTCAGCATCAGCCGTTCCATGCGGTACTTCAGGCGCGACGGCGCCGGATCGGGGCGTGCGGTCATCTGTGACATGACGCGTCCTCAACGATCCAGCGGCACAATGCACCGAAACTCATACCCGTATGCGCAGCCTGTTCCGGGGTCAGCGAGGTGGGCGTCATGCCGGGCTGTGTGTTGGTCTCAAGCAGGATCAAACCAGCCAGCCCTTTGCTTTCGTCCCAGCGGAAATCCGTGCGGCTGACACCTTTGCAACCCAGCGCGTTGTGCGCGCGAACGGCATAATCGAGGCACGCCGCCGTGATCTCGTCCGGAACAGCGGCAGGCAGCACATGGCGCGAGCCACCGGGTTTGTACTTGGCGTCGTAATCATACCAGCCGTCGGTCAGAATGTCGGTCACGCACAGCGCCCGATCCCCGACCACGGTCGTCGTCAATTCGCGGCCCGGCGCAAAGGCTTCGACCATTACGGTCTCGGGCATGTCGTCCGACAGTTGCGGCGGATCGTTCGCGCCTTCGCTGACAAGGTACACCCCGACGGACGACCCCTCGTTGAAGGGTTTGACCACGTAAGGCGGCGCCATCACGTGGCGCTCTTTCACCTCGTCCCGCGCGGCAAGAACGCTATCCACCACTGGCAAACCATGGCGGCGATAGACATCCTTGGTCCGCTCTTTGTCCATGGCCAAAGCCGAGGCGAGGACTCCGGAATGTGTGTAGGGAATACCCAACCATTCAAGCAGGCCTTGCACACAGCCATCTTCACCCCACCGACCGTGAAGCGCGTTGAAACAGACATCTGGAGAAAGGCTGGTCAATACGGATGCGAGATCACGGCCCGCATCGACCTCGTGAACCTCAAATCCTTCGTCCCGCAAAGCGGCGGCGCATTCACGCCCTGTCGACAAGGACACCTCGCGTTCGGCCGAGGGGCCACCCATCAATACTGCCACTTTCGGGTTTGCCCTGCTCGACATACCCAAAACCGCCTCAAATCATGGGGGTTTGCCCCCATTTCTGCCTGGGGCTGTGCCCCTTGTTATGTTGTGCAACCTGCCCGGCGCACCGCCTTCACCTGCGAGGGTTTATCCCTCGTCCGGTCACGTCCTGTCAGCCAACGGCTCACCGACGCGTTTGATTTCCCATTCTAACTCTATTCCAGAGTGCAAGAAAACCTTTTTTCGCACCTCTTCGCCCAATCCTTCAAGGTCCGCCGCCGTGGCACCACCGGTGTTGACCAGAAAGTTCGAATGCTTGGGCGACATCTGGGCCCCACCCCGCGTAGCCCCCCGCATCCCAGCATCGTCAATCACCTTCCACGCCTTCAGGTCATGCACATCGTCGGCTTTGCCAGTCGAAGAAAACCCCGCCGGATTGCGAAACGTGCTGCCTGCGGTGCGATCCTTTGTGGGCTGGGTTGCATCGCGTTTGGCCAGTTGGTCTTCCATCCGCTCATGCAGCGCGGCTGGGTTATCAAGCTGGCCCTCGAACACTGCTTCGATCACAACCGCACCTTCGGGCAAAACGCTTGATCGATAGGACAAATGCAGGTCCGAGGCCGGGAACGTCACCACGTCGCCGGTGCGCAAAACCGCACGCACCTCGACCAGATGATCGGCAACATATGACCCATAACAGCCCGCGTTCATACACACAGCACCCCCGATGGCACCGGGGATGGTGCGCAGGAAGGTCAGATCCACCCCTGCATCAGCGGCCTTGCGCGCCACATGGGCATCAAGCGCAGCCGCACCAGCTGTCACACGTGTTCCGTCGATGGAGATGCCGTTGAACCCGCGCCCCAAGCGGATCACCACCGCCCGCAAACCGCCATCGCGGACGATCAGGTTCGATCCGACGCCCATGGGAAAGACGTGCACGTCTTCGGAAAGGTCACGGAGGAAATCGGAGAGATCATCCGCATCCGCAGGTTGGAACAGCCAGTCTGCCGGCCCGCCCACGCGCAGCCAAGTCAGGTCGGACAAAACTTTGTTGGGGGTCAATGTACCCCGAACGTCAGGAAGAGTGCTCATGCTCCGCGTTTTGCCCAAAGGGCTGCGGCACGTAAAGCCTCATTCGGCGCGGCGCGACACCGCCCGCAGAAGCCACGCGATAAAGTGGCGCAACGGCCAGCGGAACACGCTCAGCATGGCCAAGGTAAAGACCAGACCCCAGATGACCCCGTCAGACAGATAGACCCAGACAAGGATCGGGCCCCCCAAAGCCATCAGCCCATAAGCCCGGCGCCAATGATTGTCGCGCGACGGAAGTGCGGCAAGGATCGCCGCGAGGATGATCCAGCAGCAAGCTGCACTAAGGGAATAGCTCATCATAGGGGGTGCTCCTCCTTGGGCCTTGTCAGGCGTGTCCAGAAATATCGTAACGGATTGCGGTACATCGACCCGAAGGCCAGCAACGCAGCACAGGCCGCCCCAAAACCGATGGCCCGTGCAATCAGAACAATCAGAATAGGTGCTGCGAGTAACAACAGCACTCCCGGCACATATTGCGACCGCAATGGCAGCATCGCGACCATGACAGACGCAAAAACCCAGCCAAGGGAAAGCCACAGCACCATGCCGTCAATGATCCGTCCAGTGTTCCATAATGGTTCGGTACACACGGTTTCGGGCCAAATCACGACCCGAAAACGGTGAAGCCAAGGAATTTACATCTGGGACAGGCCGGTTGCGGTCGACTGACATCGTAGATTCGTTGACGCATGCACCCCGCTCTTTAGCGCACAGGTGCCGCCAGAACCCAACCTGCCGCCTCTTCGGCCGCCGCCAGCGCGCCCTCCAGGTAGCCACCCATCTCGGGGGCCAACTCGCTTGACGCGAAAAGAATGCGGCTGTCCCGCGTCGGCACCAGAGCCGCAGGCCGTCCATAGGCCGGATGATGGGACAATGGTGCCTGGTCAGCAGCCACCGCCGTCAACGCCTCTTCAGCCCAATCGGTGTAGAACACCTCCACCGGAGACGCAGCATCCTGCCCGAACAGCCGCCCCAATTGTGCCACGGCCGCAGCGATCACCGCATCCCGTTGGCCCGCACGCGCCACGGCGGGCACACCCAGAAAACCGAACAGCGCCCCGCCGGTATCGGCGCTGGCATCGTGGATTTCCGCCAGCGGGCCAAGCTGGCTCGACGCATCGCCGGAAAGCCCGTCGTGACGCCAAAACGGGGTGTCATATACGGCGACAAATTTGGCATGTCCCGCCATCCAGGTCGGAATATTGTTCAAGGCAGACTGCACCGGCGTCGGCAGGTCTGGCGTGATGTGCAAACCCGCCGCAACCCGTGGCGGCACAGCCAGCACGATCTGATCGAAGACCTGTTGATTGCCATCGTCGAACCCCAGAACGCCGTCCGCAGAAACCGACCGCACGACGCGGCCTGTCTCGACACAACTCTTTGGCAACTGCGCGGCCAACGCACGGACAATGGCACCCATGCCACCCCGCACCCGCAATGAGCCCTGCATCGAGGCAAAGCCGCGATCCCGGATCACCGCGCCTTGGGCGGTTTCAAAAAGCTGTGCGCCATCGGCGAATTGCGGAAAGACCTCCAACCCCAAATCCTGCACCATCGACTTCATCCGAGGCTGCCCCGGCCAGAACCAAGACGGACCAAGATCGAACCACTGCGTCCCGATGCGGACCGTCGAGATCCGTCCGCCCAACCGATCACGCCCTTCGAACAGGCGAACCGCACGCCCTGCAGCGTGCACCCTCTGTGCAAGCGCCAGCCCGGTGAGGCCACCGCCAACAATCGCCACTGTGCCCGCCAAAGTCAGACCATCGGCGCTTGGGCAAAGGGCAGATGGCCGGTCTTCATCCAAAGCCGTGCGCCTTTTGGCCCTGCCGTCGCATGCAAAGGCGCACCGTCCGGCAGACGCAGCCAAGACCATGTCACTAGATCGTCCGCGCCCTCATGCACACTGCCGTCCAGCACCAGAACTTCGATGCCACCGGCCGAGTCCTCGGTCAACACGGCCCCCGGTTCAAGCACGTGGTATGAAACGACCTCACGCACATCGCGGTGCAGCTCGGCCTGCGCGATACCATCCTGAACCGCTTTAAGCTGCGCGTCCATGTCCATCCGAAACTGGGTGCGATCCTCCAGATCGAATTGCCAAAGCTTGACGAAGATGGTGCATCCCTCTGCCGCGCCGGGCGTGTGCGAGGTCGTCGGCGGATTGCGCACATAGGTGCCCGCCGGGTAATCGCCATGCTCGTCCTGAAACACACCCTCCAGCACCAAAAACTCTTCGCCGCCGGTGTGCGTATGGGCCGAAAACGCGCTGCCCGGAGCGTAGCGGACAATCGACGTTGCGCGCGCGACCTCGTCCCCGATCCGGTCGAGCATGCGCCGATCCACCCCCGGCATGGGCGATGCGATCCAAGGCGCGTCCCCAGCGTGAACCACCACCCGTTTGGCGAAATCCGCATTCAGATCCATCGTGTCGCTCCTAAAGCAAAAAGTTCACGCCGAGTGGTAGCCATATCCCGCGCGCAAGGAAACCCAACGTCTCCACCCAGGCTGGTTCGACAAACATCTCTTGGTGACGCCGCAGGACACAGGGGCAGCGCACCAGTTCACGGTCAACCGAAAACAAGCACGCGACGACGCATCCCCTGCCCTGTCCAAGCCTATTTCGCCAACCGCTCGGGCAGGCCGTTGGCCCAGGTCGAGATCGTACCTGCCCCAAGACAGACCACCATATCCCCCGGACGCGCCTGTTCACGGACCAGCCGTTCCAGATCGTCCTCGTTCAGGATGGCGCGCGCGTGCCGATGACCATGGCGGATCAAACCGGCCACCAGATCATCGCGTGACGCGCCTTCAATGGGGTCTTCGCCCGCCGAAAAGACCTCGGCAATCGCCACCACATCCGCCTCGTTGAAGCAGGCGCAAAAATCCTCAAAAAGGCTCGACAAGCGGGTGTAGCGGTGCGGCTGGTGCACCGCGATGACCCGGCCTTCTGAGGCCTGCCGCGCCGCTTTCAAAACAGCGGCAATCTCGACCGGGTGGTGGCCGTAATCGTCAATGATTGTTACGCCGTTCCATTCGCCGACCTTTGTAAAGCGGCGATTCACACCACCAAACACAGCCAGCGCTTCACGAATTTCGGATTTCTTCATCCCCAGATGCCGCGCCACGGCAACTGCGGACAGGGCGTTCGACACGTTGTGATCGCCGGGCATCGGCAAAGTGCAGCCGTCAATGCTGTCATCTTCGGCCTGAAGCGCGATGTCGAAATGCGCCACGCCTTTTTCATATCGCAGGTTCACGGCCCGCACATCGGCCTGCGCGTTGAAGCCATAGGTCACGACACGCCGATCGGTCACCTTGCCCACGAGACGCTGCACCTCTTCATGATCGGTGCAGCACACGGCGATGCCGTAGAACGGGATGTTCGACACGAAGTCCTGAAACCCCTGCCGCAGTCGGTCAAAATCACCCCAATGCTCCATGTGCTCGGGATCGATATTGGTGACGATCCCGATGGTCGCGGGCAGGCGGTTGAACGATCCATCGCTCTCGTCTGCCTCGACCACCATCCATTCGCCCTGCCCCATCCGCGCGTTGGAGCCATAGGCATGGATGACGCCGCCATTGATCACGGTCGGATCGAACCCCCCAGCCACCATCAACTCGGCCATCATCGTGGTTGTGGTCGTCTTGCCATGCGTCCCGGCAATCGCGATGTTCGACTTGAGCCGCATCAATTCGGCCAACATGTCGGCACGGCGCACCACTGGAAGCCCGCGTAGACGCGCTTCGTCCAGTTCGGGATTGCCCGGCTTGATCGCGGTCGAGACAACCACCACTTCGGCCCCGTCCAGGTTCTCGGCCCGTTGGCCTTCGAAGATGCGCGCGCCCAGATCGGCCAGACGGTTGGTGATCTTGGAGGCCTTCAGATCCGACCCCTGCACCGTGTAGCCCAAGTTCACCAAAACTTCGGCAATGCCTGACATGCCGATACCGCCGATGCCGACGAAATGGATGGCGCCGATATCGACGGGCAATTTGGTGGCGGCGTTCATTCGGTCTGTCCTTCTGGGGTCTGTGGTGTTTGGCCTGCCAACATCTCGACCAGCGCGGCAAGATCTTGCGCGGCATCCGGCTTAGCCTGCGACAGTGCGGCTTGTGACATGTGCAACGCCGCTTGGGGGTTTTGCAAAACCGCGACGATCTGTTCGGCCAGACTGTCGACGTTCAGCTTGCTTTCGGGAATGCGGATCGCCGCTCCAGCCTCGACCAATCCGCGCGCATTGGCGCTCTGATGATCACCGGTGGCCGCGGCATAGGGCACAAGGATCGACGGCCTCCCGATCACCGAAATGTCCGCGACACTCGACGCACCCGAGCGCGAGATCACAAGCTGCGCTTCGGTCATCCGTTTTGGCACATCGGCGAAAAAAGACTGCACATCGGCGTTGACGCCTTGCTCGGCATAGTAGCTCGCGACGCGCTCTCCATCCTCATCACGCGCCTGATGGCTGACACGCAGATGTTGCAGGGTCTCAAGCGGCAACGACGCAATCGCGGGCGGCACCACGTCCGACAGAATGCGCGCGCCCTGACTGCCGCCGATCACAAGGATCGACATCGGATAATCGCCGGGCGTGATATAGGCCGCCCCCGCACGGTCTTTCACGGCAAGCCGCACGGGATTACCCACATGCACACCTTCAACACCTTCAGGCAGCGTCGTCGGCCATGTTCCGCAAGCGACCCGGTCCACACGCTTGGCGAAGAGCGCGTTCACACGGCCCAGCACGCCGTTCTGTTCGTGGATCATCCGAGGCCGCCGCAGCACCCATGCGGCACCCAACGCAGGGATGGACGGATAACCGCCGAACCCCACCACCACATCAGGCCGGTCGCGCAGCATCCGCCACGACATGGAGAGCACGCCACCCAGCACGCGCAGAGGAACCAGCGCCTTCGCGACGATCCCACCCCGCGCGAAAGTTGCGCTGGCCACCTGTTCGATCTCGGTCGAATGTGGAAAACCGCCGGTATAGCGCGCGCCGCGCGCGTCGGTCGACAGCTTCACCCGCCAGCCCCGGCGCAGCATGACCTCTGCCAGCGCCTGTGCCGGAAACATGTGACCGCCGGTCCCTCCGGCTGCAATGACAAGATAAGGTTTGCGCATAAGTCCCCCGCCCAAGGATTGAAGGACAGAGACCTGCCAAAGAGCCGTTTGTCAACAAACCAAGGGGCGATTCACCCCATATACGGGGATTATCGCAGCCGTCCTCGCAAGATATCGCCGATTTCGCCCTGTGGCCTGCTGCGTGTGAAGGCCAAAAGCATGCCAACGGCAATGCCCCCCGCAATCAGGGACGACCCGCCATAGCTCACGAATGGCAAGGTCATACCTTTGGCCGGCAGAAGACGCACCGCGACCCCCATGTTGATCATCGCCTGCACACCGAACATGCAGGCCAGCCCTGTGCCCGCCAGCCGGATAAACGGATCACGTTCGCGCATCAGCCGCAGAAGCGACCGCACCACGATGGTCGCGTAGAGCGCGATGATGATGAGGACAAGAACAAGCCCGTATTCTTCGGCGGCAACGGCGATGATGAAATCCGTATGGGCATCCGGCAGCGACCACTTCACCTGCCCCTCGCCCACACCGACCCCTAGAAACCCGCCTTCGCGGATCGCGTTGGTGGCATAACCCAGCTGCGTGGTCGGATCGACCTCGGGGCTGAGAAAGCCGTCGATACGGCGGGCAAAGTGCTCGGAATTCTGGTAGGCGACAGTGCCGCTCAGAACCACAAATCCGGCAAGGATCATCAGCAACAACATCGGAGCACCGGCCACGAAATACATCACGCCCCATCCGAACAGCACCAGACAGGCCTGACCGAAGTCAGGTTGCAGCGCCAGCATCAGGACGATGCTGATCGTGATGGCAAAAGACAGCGTCTTGCCCGGCGGGCCACCCAAATCCTGGCTCGCGGCAAGGAACCACGCAGTCACGATTACAAACGTGGGCTTGAGGAATTCCGACGGCTGCAACGACGCAAAGCCAAGCGAATACCAGCGCACCGCGCCCTTGCCGAAATCGGTCCCGAAAAAGGGCAGCAACGCCAAAGCGATAAAGGCCGCGGCAAACCCCAAAACCGCCAATCGGCGCACCACAATGGGGCCAAGCATCGAGACAAAAATCATCACGCCCAGCGCCAACCCGCCAAAGACCGCCTGCCGCTGCACGTAGTGGAACGGCGCAAACCCATTGCGCTCTGCCAAGGGCGGAGACGCCGCCAGCCCCAGCAAGATGCCGATGCCGAACAGGATCAGGATGCAGGACAAGGACCATTTGTCGACCGTGCGCCACCACTTCGGCAACACAGGTTCACCCGCGCGGCTTGGGACCGCGCCATAGACCATCTCTGTCATGGTTTCACCGCTATTTCTGCCTCGAACGCCGGTGTTTTCCCGGGCCTTTGGGACACTCTAACCGATATGATTCGCTCGATCCAGAGGAATGATTCGCGCAACCGGACTTGAATAAGGACCAATTCCGTGATGGGTGCGCGCCATGCAGGTGGACACTCTCATTCTTGGCGCTGGCGCGGCTGGCATGATGTGCGCGGCACATGCGGGATCGTCGACGCTGATCATCGACCATGCCAAGGCACCGGGCGAAAAGATCCGCATCTCGGGTGGTGGGCGCTGCAACTTCACCAACATGTACACCGATCCGGCGCGATTTCTGGGGCAGAACCCGCATTTCCACAAATCCGCGCTCAGCCGATATACCCAGTGGGATTTCCTTGACCTCGTGACCCGCCACAAGATCGCGTGGCACGAAAAGACGCTGGGGCAGTTGTTCTGCGACGACAAGGCGACCCAGATCATCGAGATGTTGCGTGCCGAGATGGCGCAGGCCGGGGCCGAACTTTGGCTGCAAACCTCGCTTGTGGACCTGAGCCACGACGGATCGCGTTTCAGCGCGCAGATCGAACGCGAGGGCAAACGCCACAGCGTCACTTCGCGCAATCTTGTGCTGGCCACAGGCGGCAAATCGATCCCCAAGATGGGCGCAACGGGTCTGGCCTATGACATTGCACGTCAGTTCGGCCATACCATCACGGACACCCGCCCTGCCCTTGTTCCACTGACCTTCTCTGATCAGCGCTTTGCAGCGATCTCCGGGGTCTCGACCCCGGTGATTGCGCAGGCCAACGGCACAGCGTTTGAGGAAGCGCTGCTTTTCACCCACCGCGGCCTCAGTGGACCCGCCGTTCTGCAAATCTCCAGCTATTGGGCCGAAGGGGATGCGATCAGCGTGAACCTGTTGCCCCATCATGATCTGGCGACCACGCTCAGATCAGCCCGTCAAAACCAGGGCAAACGCAATGTGACCACCACCTTGGCCGAGGTGCTGCCAGAGCGATTGGTTACCCATCTTGCCGCCGACATGCCCTTGGGCGGCAATGTCGGTGACCTGTCGGACAAGCGCATCGACGAGATCACAGGCACCCTGCGTGACTGGGCGCTGACCCCCACGGGCAGCGAAGGCTATCGCACCGCAGAAGTGACATTGGGCGGGATCAGCACGGACCGGATCGACAGCAAGACGATGATGTCGCGCGATGTGCCGGGGCTGTATATGATTGGCGAAGCAGTGGATGTAACCGGCTGGTTGGGCGGCTACAATTTCCAGTGGGCTTGGAGTTCCGGGGTCGCAGCGGGACTGGCTGTTACAAAACAGACTTGAAGTTTTACAAAACTTTTACATTTTGAGGGGATGCCAGCCAATCCTGCGATCCCTTCCTCTCCTCTAGCCATTCTGCGCGGACCGTTCCGTGATGTTGCGAACTATCTGTCTGGTGGTGGGAATTTTCCGCGCGCGCAGGAACGGATCTGGATCAACCCAACGCGCCTGACCCGAATCTACACGCGCAACCCGGCAGAGACACCGGATTACAAACGGCGGCATTCGGGCATGGTTCTGGCAGGAGATTGGGATCAATGCACAGAACCCTTGGACCAATCGTGGAAAATCGCCGCCTGCCTCGCGCATTTCAGGGACGGTGTGCCGTGGCACGAGACTGGCGTCTACGATCGAATGCAAGAAATGATCGACACGCGCGGCCCATTCGACAGCTGCACCAGTATGGCCGACATTATAGCCCGTTACAAAAAGATAGACGCCCTTTATTCGGAAATTCGCGAAAACGGCTTTCGTGACGAAACCGTTTACAAGCTTGGAACACCCCGCTTGCCGGAAGGCGTGTTTGTTCATCTCGACCGTAACGGCCACCCGATTTTCGGCGCGATCGGAAACCACCGTCTCGGTATTGCGCGTGCCTTGGGTCTGACGCGTATTCCGGCGCAGCTGGGTGTCGTGCATCCGGGCGCGATCGACACAAACGCTTTGGCCAAGTGGCGCAGCGCCAAGGCATGAAAGATGTAAAACGGGCGATATCTGCCGGTGTTCCGGGCAAAGTGGTGCGCGATGTGGTCAACCGCTGGCGGTTTGGCCCTGATGCGCCGCAAAGCGACGAACTGATCTGGATTCGCCCCCAACAGGTGACCGACTTTTATCGCGCCGATCCCGGCAATGGCGCACCTCGGTTCCGGCGTCGGCACTCGGGTATGGTGGCCGGAGGCAATTGGGACATGTCCCGCAAACCGTTCGGCAGCCAGATCAAGCTGGACAGCATCCGCGATCATTTTGAACGCGGTGTGCCTTGGCAACAAACCGATATCTTTTCCTGGATGCTCAAGCGACTCGACAAAGAAGGCGTCGTTGATGGATTCTCCAGCCGCGAAGAATTGATCGCGCGCTATGAAGGGCTTGACCGGATTTACGACGAGGCAAAACGCACCGGAAGGCTGCGCCCGCATGGCAGCGTGAACCAGACACGCGGCGAACAGGGCGGCATCCTTGTCCACATCGCCCGCGATGGCACACCTTTGCGCGATGGCGGCGGCATGCACCGCTTTGCGATTGCCTATATTCTTGGGCTCGAGAAGATCCCGGCACAATTGGGCGTGATCCACGCCGACGCGGTACATGCAGGACTGATGCAAGACCTGCGTACGCCGCCCGGCGAAACCGCGACCACGGCTTAGCCTATCAAAGCCTGCACCCGCGCGGCAAAATCCTCACCGCGTTTTTCGAAGCTGTCATACTGGTCAAAGCTTGCCGCGGCAGGGGCCAACAACACGATGTCCCCCGGTTCGGCTTCAGCCGCAGCGCGGGCAACGGCCACCTCCATCGTGCCGCAGGCCTCTGTTTCGACCCCGGTCAACTGCACCGCAAATCCATCCGCCTCGCGGCCGATGACATAGGCTTTACGAACATGCTCAAAACCGGGAGCCAAACCGTCAAGGCCGCCCTCTTTTTGCAGCCCGCCGCAGATCCAGCGAATGTTCTGAAACGCCTGCAACGCCTTAAGCGCGGAATCCACGTTCGTGGCCTTGCTGTCATTGACAAAGGTCACGCCGTTTTTCTCGCCGATGATCTGGCTGCGATGTGGCAATCCGCCAAAGGATTTCATCGCGGCTTCGATCTGACGCGGCGCAAGGCCCAGCGCGCGGGTCGCGGCATAGGCCGCACACGCGTTCTGATGGTTGTGCGCACCCGGCAGCCCCTTGATCGCGCGCAGGTCGATGGACCCCACCTGCTTGCCCTTGCGCCATTCGGTCAGGAACCCCTTGCGCGCATAGACGTGCCAGCCCGGGCCGGTCAGCTTTTGACCCGACGAGATACGGATCACCCGATCATCCCCCGGCCCTTCGGACAGCTGATTGGCGACATAAAGCCCTTCGTTTTCATCCACGCCGATCACCGCGCGGTCCGGCCCACCTTCGGCAAACAGCCTGCGTTTGGCGGCGAAATACCCGCCCAGCCCGGCATGCCGGTCAAGATGATCTGGCGACAGGTTGGTGAACACAGCCACATCTGGCGTCAAAGCGCGGGCAAGGTCGGTCTGGTAGCTGGACAGTTCCAGCACCACCACATCCCCATCCCCCGGAGGGTCGATGTCCAAGACACCGCGCCCGATATTGCCAGCCAACTGGCTGGTGCGTCCCGCCTCTTCCAGAACGTGATGGATCAGAGCCGAGGTGGTAGATTTGCCGTTCGATCCGGTGACAGCGATCACACGCGGGGCCGTGTCGAACTCGTCCCATTCGCCAGTCGCCAAGGACCGGAAGAACAACCCGATATCGTTGTCCACCGGTACACCTGCCGCCCAAGCCTTGGCAATCACAGGGTTCGGCGCAGGGTACAGATGGGGAATGCCGGGGCTGACGATCAGGCAGGCAATGGCATCAAAGGCGCCGTCGCGGGTAAGTTCGCGTGTCTCGAACCCTTCCGCCTCGGCGGCCTCACGGGCTTTGGGGTTGTCGTCCCAGCAAACCGCCGTGGCTCCGCCTTCTCGCAAAGCACGCGCCGCTGACAGGCCGGACCGGCCCAAACCCAACACGGCCACTTGATGGCCTTCAAAGCCCTGAACGGGGATCATCACACACCTCTGCTGCTGTCTTGGAACAACCGCTATCGCATCTGCGCGTGACGGGAAAGATCAGCCGTTCAGCTTGCGCAGACGTGCCGTCACGGACAGCCCATGCGCCTCGAGCGATTCCGACCGTGCCAGCGTTTCTGCCGCCGGACCAATCGCCCGCAACGCTTCGGGTGACATTTTCGCAAGCGTTGTCCGCTTGAGGAAATCCAGCACTGACAGGCCCGAGGAGAACCGCGCGGACCGTGCCGTGGGCAGAACGTGGTTCGGACCACCGACATAGTCGCCGATGGCTTCGGGTGTCCATTGACCAAGGAAGATCGCGCCCGCATGGGTGATCTTGGCCGACAAAGCGTCGGGATCGTCAACGCAAAGCTCTAGGTGTTCCGGCGCAATCCGATCACAAAGCTCTGCAGCCTCGTCTAGATCACGCACGGTGATCACTGCGCCAAAGTCGCGCCAGCTTGCCCCAGCAATCGCGCGACGTTCCAGCGTTTCAAGGCGCTTTTCGACAGCGTCCGCCACAGCCTGACCAAAGGCGGCATCGGTTGTGATCAAAAGCGATTGCGCGGATTCGTCGTGTTCCGCCTGAGACATCAGGTCCAAAGCAATCCAGTCCGGGTCATTCTCGCCATCCGCAATGACCAAAATCTCGGACGGCCCAGCGATCATATCGATGCCCACCTTGCCGAAGACCCGGCGCTTGGCAGCCGCGACAAAGGCGTTGCCCGGCCCGGTGATCTTGTCCACCGGTGCGATGCTTTGGGTACCATAAGCCAGCGCCGCAATCGCCTGTGCGCCGCCAATGCGGTAGACCTCGTCCACGCCAGCGATGCGGCAGGCCATCATCACAAGCGGGTTGATGATGCCATCCGGGGTCGGAACCGTAACGGCCAGACGCCCGACGCCCGCCACCTTGGCCGGAACCGCGTTCATCAGGACCGAGGACGGGTAACTGGCAAGACCGCCGGGCACATAGAGCCCAGCCGCGGACACAGGCGTCCAGCGCCAGCCCAAAGTGGCCCCCTGTTCGTCGGTCCACATCTCGTCGTTGGGGATTTGCCGCGTGTGATAAGCGCGAATACGCTCCGCCGCCGTTTCCAACGCCACGCGCTCGGCTTCGGGCACTTTGGCGATCTCGGCATCAATTTCGGCCTCGGACACGCGCATTTGCGTGGCGGTCAGCTCCAACCGATCGAATTTGGCCGTCAATTCCAGCACTGCCGCATCGCCACGCTTGCGCACATCGGCAATGATGCCCGCCACGATGTCATCCACATCCGGGCTATCCTCGCGCTTGGCATTGAGGATCGCGGTAAAGCGCGAGTCGAAATCGGCATCTAGCGTGGACAGAAATTGCGGCATTGCGCCCTCCGGATCAGCAGTTGCCGGGTACTTAGACCGCGCGGCACCAACCCTCAAGCGTCGCGCGTCAGGTCTGCACCATCCAAAGCCTTGATCATGAGGAAATCGTCACGCCCTGCCCCGTCGATTAGGACCGACCGGGGACGCCTGCCGAAGACGTGAAAGCCCAGCGCCTGATAGAGCTTTTGCGCGCCCTGGTTTTCGACATCGACAACCAATTCGGCCTGCTGCACACCTGCGTCAATCAAGTGCTGCAACACCGCCTCCATCAGCGCGCGACCATAGCCCTGCCCTTGCGCGTCTGGATGCACGTAAAGCGGCCCGATATCGGCCATGTGCCGCATCCGTTTAGGCCCGCCGCGCCGTGCAGAGACAAATCCAACCAGCCGCTTTGCGTCATTGAACACGCCCAGCGTGAGATTGACTTCAAGCCCGCGCTCCACGTCCTTGTTGGGAAAGGCGCGCACTTCTTCGGCGCTGAACAAAAACGCGGTCGGCACCCGCATCAGGCCATCGGCCCACAGTGCGCGAAAGGCGGTCAGGTCCTTCGGCGTCAACCGCCGGACCGTCATGCGGGATGGTCCGGTACCTTGCCCGACACGGCAGCGTAGGGCTTCGTCACGTCCCGCAGGGCCACTTCGAGGTCTTCGACCTGCAAACGGATCGCGCCATCGCCCGCAAGCATGAGCAGAACAGCACCGCCGCCTGCTGCGTCTTCTTCGAATGTCACGGACAGGACAGATAGGATCGTGTCCGCATCGCCCGGTGTCACACCCTGACTGGCGACTCGCACCACGTTTTCGACGGCCAACACCGATTGCACCCGTTCCGGTCTGCGGTCCCTACGCTGGGCGACGGGGATATCCTCCCAGCGGAACCGGTTGAGCAGAATGCCAAAGCGCTGCTTGCTGCGCTGCCACTGCATTTCGCTGGCCGGAAAGACCGCGTCCTGACACAGCGCCGAGAGCACCTGCAAATCCTCGTCGTCCATTGCAACCAGCCGCAGCGGCTTGGCTGCGCCGTCTTCGAATGTGGCGTCTGCGGTCACTGTTCTTTCACCCGTTCAATCTTGGCCCCCACACTTTCCAGCTTGCGGACGACATGTTCGTATCCACGATCGAGGTGATACACGCGGCTGACAATGGTCTCGCCTTCAGCGGCCAGACCGGCAAGGATCAAAGACACGGATGCCCGCAAATCGGTTGCCATTACAGGCGCACCGCGCAACCGGTCGACCCCTTGAACAGTCGCCGTTCCACCGTGAACGTCGATCTTGGCGCCCATGCGGATCAGTTCCGGCGCGTGCATGAAACGATTCTCGAATATCTTTTCTTCCAGAACGCTGGTGCCCTCTGCCGTGCAAAGCAGCGCCATCATCTGCGCCTGCAAGTCGGTCGGGAAACCGGGGAACGGTTCGGTTGTAACATCCACCGCTGACACCCGCCCGTTCTTGCGGGCGACCTTCAGTCCCGTCAGCGTTTCCTCAACCGAGATACCCGCGGCATCCAGCTTTTCACAGAACGCAGCCAGCAGTTCGATCTTGCCCCCAAGGCATTCCACCTCGCCACCGCAAATGGCAGGGGCCAGCATATAGGTGCCCAGTTCGATCCGGTCGGTGACCACCCGGTGGGTCGCGCCGCCCAGACGATCGACACCCTGAATGGTGATCTCGGACGTGCCTTCGCCGTCAATCTGCGCGCCCATCTTGCGCAAACATTGCGCAAGGTCGACGATCTCGGGTTCGCGTGCGGCGTTCCTCAGAACAGTCGTGCCCTTGGCCAGCGTTGCCGCCATCAGCGCGTTTTCGGTGGCACCCACCGACACAAAAGGAAAGTCGACAATGCCGCCTTTCAAACCGCCGGCAGGCGCTTTCGCATGCACATAGCCATCGCGCAGGTCCAGCTCTGCGCCCATCGCCTCGAACGCCTTGAGGTGCAGATCGACCGGGCGCGCGCCAATGGCACATCCACCGGGCAGCGACACTTCGGCATGGCCAAACCGCGCCAAGAGCGGCCCCAGCACCAGAATCGATGCCCGCATCTTGCGCACGATGTCATAGTCAGCCCGTGTGGAGGTCAGATCATGGCTCGACATCGCAAGCACCTGTCCGTCCTGCAACGCCTGAACTTCGGCTCCAAGCGACTGCAACAGCGTCGTCATGGTGCGGATGTCACTGAGGCGCGGCGCGTTGGTCAGCGTCAGCGGTTCCTCGCTCAAAAGCGTCGCCGGCATCAGGGTAAGACAGGCGTTCTTTGCGCCTGCAATGGGAATCTGGCCACTAAGCTGGCCGTTTCCGGTCACGATAATCTGGTCCATATGTTCTAACTGCCCTCGCTCGAGTTCTTGTTGTTTTTGGCCTCATCCGCTGCACCGGCTGACCGCGCACGCGCCTGTGCCTTGCGCTTGGCCATATTCGCCTTGAGCGCGGCCTTGAGCCTGTCTTCCCGCGCCTGTGGGGTCGATTTCCCGGATGAAGGTTTCTGCGTCATGACCACTTCCTATCCCAGAGGCAAAAAAGGGTCCAGATTGCGCTTGCACCGATTTCCGTTTGAGTCTAATCACCCGCCACGTCGATCAAGACACCCCGGCGCTGTGGTAGCTCAGTGGTAGAGCACACCCTTGGTAAGGGTGAGGTCGAGAGTTCAATCCTCTCTCACAGCACCATTATTTCGTAAAGCTGCGAACGCACGGAATACCGCCTCTTGCGCCAGGGCATGCAGGTCTCGCTCACCCCTTTTGATGAAACCGTTTCCAGACTGAACAGATCGGTGCTTATCCCTGCCTGTCCGCATAGAGGTTGGGCGCTTTGAACTGGATTTTCGCGGAGGAAGTCTGCAAGATCGCCCTGTCGAAAAGCAGGAGCGAGGTTTATGCAGGATACCCAAGCTGATCAGCCGCGGGTCGAGGACCACGAGATCATCCTGGAACCGAGCCCCGAGGTCACTTCAGAAATCTACGCCGAAATCGACCATGCGCGGACTCTCGTTCATGATGGGAAATTCGAAGAAGCCACCGAGATTTGCAAAACGCTCCTCGCGCGCGACGAACTTTCCATGGCCGCCGCCGCAAAACTGACCTTCGTCCTTAGGATGCTTGGCCAAGACGAAGCCGCAGATCAAATTCAATCGCGCATCCTCGGCGAAATCCGGGGCAAGACCCACCTGTTCAAAAACCCGCAAGCTGCGATGTTTCCTGCAGCCATGGCTCTCATCGATTTCGGCGAGGCCGAGGAGGCGGAAAAGCTTATCTGGAAGGCTTTGGAGGCCGAGCCGGACACGCAGATCGTGGTGGTCGAAGCAGCGGCCCTACTGGTGCAACTTGAGCGCCGCGACGCGGCATACCAAGTGGCAAAGGAGTATCTCGAACGCGTCGCGGCTGCTTTCGACGCTTGCATACATTTTAGCGTTGTCTTTTCGCACATCAAATACCCCGAAGCCGCTCTTATGTGCCTTGAGATCGCAAAGAAGAATTGCAAGACGAAACCGCAGCGCGCAAAGCTCGATTACTTTCTTGCCTCAAACGGCATGCCCGTCGCCGAGCTGGACCAGCACAGCATGGTCGTCGAACTGTTCGACAAATTCGCCGACGTCTATGATCAGCAACTTGGCGCGTTGGGCAATAACGGTCCAAGCCTCATCTACACGGCCCTTGAAGAGCTGAACCTGTCCAAGACCCAGAGCCGCCGGGTGTTGGACGCGGGCTGCGGCACAGGCCTGTGTGCCGGTTTCCTGCGCGACTACGCCAAAGAGCTCACTGGCGTGGATCTGTCGATCAAAATGCTTGAAGTTTCTCGCGGCAAGGGCACCTACGATTTTCTCGCTCGGACGGATCTGTCTGTCGCCGCAACTTATCCCGAGGGCAAATTCGACCTTGTGGTCTGCGCGGATGTCTTCGTCTACTTCGGAGATTTACGGACGGTGCTCGGCAATCTCCAAAAGGCGCTGAACCCGGGTGGACTTTTGATTGCGACTGTCGAGGACGAAAACGACGACACGGTCACGACCGGATTCAAGCTATATCCTTCGGGGCGTTACAAGCATTCGGATGTCTACATGCAGCAAACCCTTCAAGCAGTCGGATTTTCCAAGCCGCGGCTGATGAAACACGCCAGACTGCGCAACGAATTCGGCCTGCCTGTATTGGGAACTGTCTTCGCAGTGCAAAAACCGGCTTTGGTTTTCAACTAAACACCTCGCCGCAACGTCCAGCCTTGCTGGTGCCGCACTGCACTGTTACCTAGATATTCGGTTTTCCATCGGACCAAGTTTCATGCGCGTAGCCATCGCAACTGGCGAATACCACCTTGGCGGAGAGACATTCATCAACCGCCACATCGAACACCTGTTTGGTGGCGATACAGTTGTGGTCTGTGGTCGGTTCCGCGGCGACAACCCCTACGGCAAGCCGTATTTCGTGCGCCGAGATGGCCTGTCGGGTCGGGATATCATGGTCGCGCCGTGGTGGCTTTTGCGCAACCGGATGCGCCACGGCACGTCGCGCCTGCCTTTTGGCGAGGCGAAAGAAGCGCTGATCCGGTTCCTGCGCGACGAACGGGTCGATGTGATCCTTGCCGAATTCGGAACACAAGCACTTGCACTGGCCCCATTGGCAAACGCGCTTGGAATACCGATTTTCACCTATTTCCGTGGCACTGACGCCTCCAAAGCGATCCGCACAGAACGGATGCGTTCGGCCTATCGCAAGATGATGCCGCGCCTGACAGGGGTGTTTTCTGTCTCACAGTTTCTGCTCGACAACCTTGCCAAACACGGCATCTCTCACCCCGACAGCATGGTGATCCCATCCGGCGTCGACATTCGGCGGTTTGCCCCGCAGGCCAAGGTGCCGCTCAGCTTTCTGGCCGTGGGGCGCTTTGTCGAGAAAAAGGCGCCCATGACAACCCTGCGCGCTTTTGCACAAGCGACCGCAGACCTGCCCCTTGCGCGGCTCGACTTCATCGGCGACGGCCCTCTTCTTGAACCCACCCGCGCTTTGGCCGAAGAACTGGGCATCGCGGCCAAGCTGCGCTTTCACGGCGCCCAACCACATAACACAGTGCGCGACAAGCTGATGAGCACGCAGTTTTTCCTGCAACATTCGGTCACCGCCCGAGACGGCAATACCGAAGGTCTGCCCACCGCCATTCAAGAAGCGATGGCCTGCGGCTGTATCACGGTCTCGACCCGCCATGCAGGCATCCCTGAGGCCATCGATGAAGGCGAAACCGGGTTTCTGGTGGATGAGCATGACGAGGCGGGTTTTGCCAAGGCCATTGCCGCCGCCATCAACGTGCCGGACCTATCCGCGATGTCAGCCCGCGCCCGGCAGGCCGCCGAACAGCGGTTCGACAATCACGTCCTGCTCAAACTTCTGGAGCGGCACATTCAGGATGCGCTGCTGGCCGCACCGCCCGGTTTGGGTGGCCTGCCCAACCAAGCGAGCGCCTAAGCGCGTGTTTTGTCCGGATCGGGACTGACAGTGCTGATATACCGCCTCTTGATGACGATCCTCGCGGCCAAAGAGCTGGCCACACGCCTTTGGGCAGGTGATCGGCAGGCTGTGCGTGCCCGGCTTGGCCTTTTAAAACTGGACAAACGGGGGGACCGCATCTGGCTGCACGCCGCATCGAACGGCGAATTGGCTTCCGTTCGACCGGTGATTGACGCATTGCTTGCGCAAGGCCGACGCCTATTGATTACAGTGAACACCGACAGCGCCCTTGAGATGGCTGCGGGATGGGAACTGGAAGGCGCAGACATATGCCTCGCGCCGATTGACCTTCCCGGCCCAACCCGGCGCGTGCTGCGTAATTGGCAGATCACCGCACATGTCACATTGGAATCCGATCTCTGGCCAATCCGTATCCTGAACACGCCCGGACCCGTTCTTGTTTTGGGCGGGCGTTTGACCGCACGATCCGCAAAAGGGTGGGCGCGCTTGCACATGCTGGTACGCCGGATGCTGGCACGAGTTACCTACCTCTCCGCACAGGACAGCGCGTCGGCCGAACGGTTTGCACAGGCCGGGCTGCTCCAAGCCGCGCAAGGGCCAGTGTTTGACCTCAAGGCGCTTTATAAACCGCCACAAAGCCGACCCGACGCCGCGCTGGAGCAATGTTTTGATCGCGCGGAGACGTGGCTTGCCGCATCGACCCATGATGGCGAAGAGGACATCATTCTTGCCGCGCACACCAAAGCGCTGAAGACACGCCCTGCCCTCAAACTGATCATTGCCCCTCGCCATCCCAATCGCGCCAACGAGATTTCACGTTTGATTGAAAGTTACGGTCTCACATACGCCCGGCGCAGCAGCGACGATAACCCGGTGCCGTCACAGGTCTATTTGGCCGACACGCTCGGAGAGATGCACCTCTGGTACGCATTGGCTGGCACGACGTTTGTCGCCGGGTCTTTGACCGACCGAGGCGGGCACACGCCCTACGAACCCGCCGCTTTCGGATCGGCCATTCTGCACGGTCCGGACACCAGCAATTTCCTGGCAGCCTATGAACGGCTGACCGGAGCCAATGCAGCCCGATGCACCCTTGACGCAGACGCCCTTTGCGATGCGCTGCTAACCCTCGACACGGCAGAAAAACAGGCAAAGCTGGGACAAGCGGCGCAAAAGGTGCTACATCAAGACACCGACCTGAAAGGTCTTCTTCGGGACATCACCACTGCGCTTGACGCTTGATGTCCCTCGACAAACACTTATTTTTAGCAAACTCAATCAACACAACAGCAAAGCACCTTTCGCAGGCATCTGAATGATCCAGTTCACACTGAAATGCGCCAATGACCACCACTTTGAAAGCTGGTTCCAGTCCGGGATCGCTTTTGACAAGCTACTCGCCTCCGGCATGGTCAGCTGCTCGGTCTGCGGCACCACAGATGTGAACAAGGCGATGATGGCCCCGCGCGTCAGCACTGCGGAAAAAGCCCCATCAACACCTGCCAAACCAAAACTTACGGAGCCCGCCAACCCTGCGGAACAGGCTTTGTCGGAGTTCAAGAAATACGTCGAAAAAAACTCGGATTACGTGGGCCGGGACTTCGCAAAAGAGGCCCGCGCGATCCATTCGGGCGATGCGCCAGAACGCCCAATCTGGGGCGAAACCCGTGGCGATGAAGCCAAGAAACTGATCGACGATGGCGTGCCCATAGCTCCCCTGCCCTTTACGCCAACACGGAAATCCAACTGATGAACATTCTGGTCACTGGCGCAAATCGCGGCATCGGCGCGGCCTTGCTCACTGCGGCTCAAGACCGGGGCGACACTGCGTTCGGCACCACCCGCAGCGCCGGGCATGACACGCTCTTGCCGCTCGATGTGCGCGATCCGGCAAGCTGCACCGCGCTTTCGGACCGGCTGAAGGACACACCGATCGACCTACTGGTGTGCAATGCGGGCGTCTATCTGGAAAAGGGCATGCCAGCAGACGCGCTGACCGACACACAGTTCTGGGCCGACACCTTTGCCACCAATGTGACCGGTGTTTACCTGACCGCGATGGCGTTCCTGCCACACCTCAAACGCAGCGCAACGCCCAAACTGGCGATCATCTCGTCGCAGATGGGGTCCAACACCCGTGCCAAGGGCCAAAGCTATATCTACCGCGCGTCCAAGTCCGCCGCGCTGAACCTTGGCCGTAATCTGGCCGTCGATCTGAAGCCACAGGGGATTCCGGTGGGCATCTACCACCCGGGCTGGGTGCGAACCGATATGGGAACCAATGCCGCAGATATCGGCACAGACGATTCAGCGCGTGGGTTGCTGCACCGGTTCGACGCCCTGTCGATTGACACCACCGGCTGTTTCGAAATGTGGAACGGCGACGCGATGCCGTTGTGACGGTCGCCACGCCCGAGGAGTTCCCCACAGCCTTTGCCGAAGCGTGGCACAGCCGCGATGGCCACCACATCGGCGCACTGTTTGCCGAAGACGCAAATTTCGTGAATGTCACCGGCCTGTGGTGGCGCAACCGGGCCGCCATTTCAAAGGCCCATGACTATGCACTCAAGTCGTTCTTCAACGACACGACACTGAAACCCGGTGTGACGACAACCCGAATGCTTGGCGCGGATCACGCCGTCGTCCATTGCCGCTTTACCTTGTCCGGTCAAAAAACCCCGAATGGCGAAACTGCACGTCCGCGTCAGACCATCCTGACCTTCGTGCTGCACAAGACGCAAAATGGCTGGCAGGCCGTCGCAGCACAGAACACCGATGTGGTGCCGGGCAAGGAAACCCATGTGAACACAGAAAGCCTCACCGCTGTTGACTATCGGGACACGTAATGCGCCCACGTTGCGCAGCGCTCTTGCGCGGCACCGCCACCCGACGTAAAGCACCCGCTGAGTCTGACCCGGGAGGCCAATATGCCCGTTCTCGTGATGAAATTCGGCGGAACCTCCGTCGCGACGCTTGATCGGATCAAGCGCGCCGCAAAACGCGTTGGCGTCGAAGTGGCCAAAGGCTATGACGTGATCGTCATCGTATCGGCCATGTCCGGGGAAACGAACAAGCTGGTGGGCTTCGTCAACGAAACCTCTCCGCTGTTCGACGCACGCGAATACGATGCCGTTGTGTCCTCGGGCGAAAACGTCACCGCTGGTCTGATGGCGCTGACACTGCAGGAAATGGACGTACCCGCGCGCAGCTGGCAGGGCTGGCAGGTGCCGGTGAAAACCACATCCGCGCACTCGTCGGCCCGGATCGAAGAGATCCCCACCGACAACATCATGCGCAAATTCGCCGAAGGCATGAAGGTTGCCGTGGTTGCAGGGTTCCAAGGCATCAGCCCCGAAGGCCGCATCACCACGCTGGGCCGGGGCGGATCGGACACCACTGCGGTCGCCTTTGCCGCCGCTTTCGGTGCGGAACGCTGCGATATCTATACGGATGTGGACGGTGTCTACACCACCGACCCGCGCATCTGCGACAAGGCCCGCAAGCTTGACCGCATCGCGTTCGAGGAAATGCTGGAACTGGCGTCATTGGGCGCAAAAGTGCTGCAAACCCGCTCGGTCGAACTGGCGATGCGGTATAAGGTGAAACTGCGGGTGCTGAGCAGTTTCGAGGAACAATCTGACGACGCAGGAACATTGGTCTGCGACGAGGAGGACATCATGGAAAGCAATGTTGTAGCAGGCGTGGCCTATTCCCGCGACGAGGCCAAGATGACCCTCGTGTCTGTCGCCGACCGTCCCGGCATCGCCGCGGCGATCTTTACGCCACTGTCCGAAGCAGGCGTGAACGTCGACATGATCGTGCAGAACATCTCGGAAGAGGGCCGCACTGACATGACCTTCTCCTGCCCCACCGATCAGGTGAAGCGCGCGGAAAAGGCGATGAGCGACGCCAAGGACGCCGGCAAGATCAATTTCCACGACATCGTCGCCGACACGGGCGTGGCCAAGGTGTCTGTCGTTGGAATCGGAATGCGCAGCCACACTGGCGTTGCTGCCAAAATGTTCCAAGTGCTGGCCAAAGAGGGCGTCAACATCAAGATCATCACAACGTCCGAGATCAAGATCTCCGTGCTGATCGACCGGAAATACATGGAACTGGCTGTTCAGGCGTTGCATGACGCCTTTGAACTGGAAAAGGCAGGTTAAGCGGCTCTGCCGCCGCGCAACCTGTCCGCCATCCTCACCCGGACCAAAGTTCTGTGTCCGGGTGAAATTGCGACCACGCGAACCAGAAAGCCTGATGGCTTCCTATGTCGGCACCATCAGCGCCAACCGCACGGATGCCTCCAGCATCAAGCTGCAGGCGGATGTTCTCGAACGTGATCGTTTCGCCATTACGCAAAGCGATCAAAGCAGCGCTTCTCTGAAACGCAATTGGTTTGCCTGACGTGGTGATCGCGCCGATCACATCTTCATGGACAGGAAGGCGCGGATCGACGTCCCCAATCGGAAAGATCGGACCATCGGCATCGCGGCCATTGCGGAAATCAAAGTCGCGCCCAAGCGCCAGCGCCTCGATCAGCACAGTGGTTTCAGGATGCTCGGCCTTCCACGATGCCCAATCTGTGGTGACGACGGTGGCCTGTTCCAGACGCAGCCCTCGCTCTGCCAGCGGCCCGGTTACCGCTTTGCCAAGAAAAGTGTCGAACACCGATGACGTCACCACATCGTACATGACCTTGTTCGACCGGATCAAAAGGCCGGACGTCCGCAGAACAGGACGCTCTACCCCGTCAGGCATCCGGTCGGTGAAATACGCCTGCGCTGCGCCGCAGAGGGTGCAATACGGAATGCCCAGATCGCGCCCGCCAAGCGTATCGTTCACCATTTCCCGCACTTCCATGATCTGCCGGGGATAGGCACGGTATTCGCCGTTCACTTCGATCCCGAAAACGATGTCGCTGTCTTCGAGCCACGTGGCATCCTTGGCTGACGATACCGTAGGATTGTCTGCCGCCGGGATGCAATTGCAGGGCGCATGTGTCTGGCCGAAAGCCCGATCGTCGATCAGGACACCACCCCAGGACACATGACGCCAGTCGATATCGCCTTCCACAAAAAGGGCACTCCATTGCGGGACGACGCCAGTGAAAATGGCCCGTTTCACACTCAGGTAGTCGGGCGGCGCCGGGATGTCCCATGCGATCAGCTGATCTGTAATGATGCCCCAATGGTTCGACGTCGGCGGATCGATCTGCAAAAGGCTGGCAGCGGCTGTCCCAAGTGTATTGGCCAATGTCCCACCGGTGACAAAGCGCATCAGATCACTGATGATCCAAGCCAGGCGCGGATCACCAGACGCGGTGACCACCTCAAGCGCCGCTTGCTGGTCCGGCCCCCAGGAGGACGATGTGATGCTGTCCACAAAGGCCGTCTGGATCGCCGCTTGCACAGAGTCCGTCAACGGCACATCCGACACCTGCGGTGGCGAGCCGAAAGCCGCAATCACGTATTCCGGCAACGGCGCGGGCGACTCGGCCCGCACTGGCACTGACGCGGCAACCAGCCCCAAGGCTATGGCCGCGCCTAGAATCGACGAACGGAGGATCGAACAGGTCGGCATCTTCATCGACAGCACCTTTTTGCAACGGCGGGAAAACTGGTCTTTGCAAGGACTGTCCGGGCAAACGACACAACCGGCAAATCACGTTTGATTCACCATTTGGTGCACGACAGTTCAGAGTTTTTGCCGAAAACTGCTAGGCTTTTGGCCGCAAAAGGGATTCCGCCCGACGCGGCCATCGCATAACCCTGCGACGTCAACAGAATAGCCGCTTTCCCCGCTACCCCTCTGCGCCTATAAATGACCCGGAACCATAAGGCAGTTGTGCGGATGCCAAACACATTCGAAAGCGAAAGCCGTAAACTGCTTGGGCGGTTACGCGACACGATGGCTGACAAGGCTGCCGGTCAGGAACGGCTGGACAAGATCACCCATCTGACCGCCGATTCCATGGGCACCGAAGTGTGCTCCATCTACCTGTTCCGCGACGACGAAACCCTCGAGCTGTGCGCGACGCAGGGCCTCAACCCCGAATCCGTCCACCAGACCCGGATGAAACTGGGTGAAGGGCTTGTCGGTCGTGTGGCCCGGACCGGCAAGGTGATCAACGCCGCCGACGCCCCCTCGGCCAAGGGCTTCCGCTACATGCCGGAAACCGGCGAAGAGATTTACTCCAGCTTCCTTGGCGTCCCGATTCAGCGTCTTGGCGAAAAGCTGGGCGTTCTGGTGGTGCAGTCCAAGGAAGCCCGCGAATTTAGCGCCGATGAGATCTATGCGCTGGAAGTTGTGGCGATGGTTTTGGCCGAAATGGCCGAACTCGGAGCGTTTGTCGGAGAAGGCGCGGCCCTGCAAGCACGCCACACCCAGTCCGTTCTGATCCGTGGCGTGACCGCACAGGAAGGCACCGCCGAAGGCCATATCTGGCTGCACGAACCGCGCGTCGTGGTCACCAACCTGGTCGGCGACGATCCTGCCAAGGAACACGCCCGCCTCACCGAGGCGGTGGAAAACCTGCGCGTCAGCGTCGATCAACTGATGGCAGTCGCATCCGGCGATACTGAACAGGTGCAGGTGCTGGAAGCCTACCGGATGTTCGCCAACTCGAAAGGCTGGCTGCGCCGGATGGAGGAAAACATCGACCGCGGCCTGAGCGCCGAAGCCGCTGTCGAGAAAGAACAATCCGACGTCCGTGCCCGCATGTTGCAAGCCACCGACGCGTATTTGCGCGAACGCTTGCACGATCTCGACGACCTTTCGAACCGCCTGCTGCGCATCCTGACCGGACAGGGCACACAGACCGGCGCAGAACTGCCCGAGAATCCGATCCTTGTCGCCCGCAATATCGGCCCCGGCGAATTGCTTGAATACGGCCGTCAGTTGCGGGGTATCATCCTTGAGGAAGGATCCGTCGGCAGCCACGCCGCCATCGTCGCCCGCGCCTTGGCCATCCCTCTGGTCATCGGGGCCAAGCGCATCCAGAACGAAGCGCTGAACGGCGATCACGTCATGGTCGACGGCGATCAGGGGATCGTTCACCTGCGCCCCGACGACACTGTGGTCAACGCCTTCCGCGACAAGATGGCGATGCAGGCCAAGGCGCAGGAACGATACGCCTCGATCCGAGACAAACCAGCGGTCACGCTCTGTGGCAAGACCATCCGTCTCGACATGAACGCAGGGCTGATGGCCGACCTGCCGTCACTGGAAAGCTCGGGCGCCGAGGGCGTAGGCCTCTTCCGTACCGAATTGCAATTCCTCGTCCGCAGCCAGATGCCAAAACGTACCGAACTCGCGGCGCTCTATTCCCGCGTTCTGGACGCCGCCCAAGGCAAGCGCGTGGTCTTCCGCACGCTCGACATCGGGTCGGACAAGGTGCTGCCCTATATGCAGGCACAGGACGAACCGAACCCGGCACTGGGCTGGCGCGCGATCCGCGTCGGTCTCGACAAGCCGGGTGTGATGCGGATGCAATTGCAAGCGCTTCTGCGCGCCGCAAACGGCCGCCCGCTGTCGATCATGTTCCCCTTCGTGGCGCAGTACGAAGAATACACCGCCGCCCGCGCCGAGGTGAACAAAGCCATCGCCCGCGAGACAAAGCTGGGGCACGCCCTGCCCGAAAAGCTCGAGATCGGTGCGATGCTGGAAACGCCCTCACTCGCCTTTGCCTGCAAGAAATTCTACGAAGAGGTCGAGTTTCTGTCGATCGGCGGCAACGACCTCAAGCAGTTCTTCTTTGCCGCCGACCGCGAGAATGAACGCGTCCGCCGCCGCTATGACACGCTCAACGTCAGCTTCCTGAGCTTCATCGAAGACATCATCGCCCGCTGCAAGGCCACCAACACCCGCCTATCCTTTTGCGGCGAAGACGCGGGTCGCCCGGTCGAAGCGCTCTGCCTTGCAGCCATCGGCCTGCATTCCCTCTCCATGCGCCCCGCCTCTGTCGGCCCCGTCAAACACCTACTCCGCCGCTGCAATCTGGATGACGTGCGCAAGGTCATCCACGACGCCCAGGACGCCGGAGAGCAGAGTGTGCGGCCTGCGGTGATGGAGTACCTGCGCGGGTTGAGTTGAGATTTGATTGGGGTGCATCGGACTTCCGCAATGCGGGACAAAGCGACGTTCGATTATGGCAGCCTATCAACAAGAATTGCATTGAGCGAAGACCCTGAACGACGCAATACTGCCAATGATTGAAATTCATCTGAATTCCAAAATTTTCGGGCTCTGTCCCTGTCAGGAAATTCGATGATGAAAGCCGCGTCGGGCAACTCGTTACTACCTTCCAGATGTTCTGGGTCACCCCCCCGCGTCAGAAATTCACCTGCGTTATCAGAGACAACAGCGGGGATTTTAGCGAAGTATTCTTCCATCCAATCACGGCTGTGAATGTGCATTTGACCGATAACGAATGCAGACATGTCTGAGCAATCCTTCACTGGAGATTATGGACGTTTTGAAATCTAGGATGGCACTTTTGGCGTGTTAAATCTAGCAACCAAGCGAAAGTTGAAATTTACGGAACTGCTTTAGCTATGGGCTCACAACGGACATTCCCAGCCCCAACACCCCAACAGCACGCCCAGCCATTCTGGCTGACAAAGGTCGGATTCTGCAACCTGCGTGCTGTTGAAATATGTGCGGGCGGACGGGTGCGCAATGCTCCGGTGCCGGATCATGATTGGATCACGACGCCCCGTCCGCTCATGCCCCCGAAAGCCATCGGGAACAGGTCCAAATTCCGACATTAACGTTAAGATAGGGTGAACCGCACGGGCGATTTACGCGATATTCAGACCGATTTGACCGCGCGGCGCAATTGTTCGACCAGAAGTGTCTCGGACGTGCCACTGTCGATCGCCAGCCGCCGCAGGCCAAAATGCACGTGGGCCATTTCCTGGTAATAGCTGGTATAGGCGTAGTTCGTCGCGGCCCCCGCCGCTGCCCCAAGGATCGGTACTGTCTGCGCCGCCAGCTTCTGGCCCAATACCGTCGCCAGCTTGGGCGCCACTGATTTCAGGATACCATGCACGGCTGCCCCATTCAGCGTCACTCGGGTTGACAGGAACGCCATGTTGGCCCCATCGTCATCCGCCAAGGGCCCCGCGCTGGCAAAAACCGTCAAGCAATCCGCCAACACATCGGGGTCGTTCGGATCGAAATCATACTCCGCCGCGATGCCTTGGATCGCCCGCAAAAGCACTGTCGTCGTAACAGGCAATTCCGCCAAGGCCGTCGGCAAACCGCCCGCCCCACCAACAGCGCCCATCGCTGTGGTGACAGCCGTGTTGAGCCAGCCCTTCTGGTCCGGCACCACACCGCGCGATTGTTTCGCCGCTTGCAGCGCCACCTTCAGAGCCCGTTCAGTGGCACCTTCCAGACCCAGCTTCACAGGCTGCGGCAACCGCTCAAGCAGGTTCTCAGCCCGGCCACCGATCATGTTGAGAACTTGCAGCCCCACGCCTCCGGCGGCCTTGTGGCGACGGGCCAACGAGGCGATGGCGGTCTGGGTGTCGATGGGCACGAGATCGGTTCCGGTCATACCGTACAATTGGGGACGTTTGCCGTACGGTTCAAGCGTCGCGTTGCACCGAACCGCACACGCCATCCCAAGCGCCCGGCTCTAGCTCCAGCCCCAGAACCCGGTCGGGGTTGGTCGGCGGCGGCATCGCGACCCCGTCCAGCTTGTAAAACCCAAACCGCTGGTAATAGGGCGCATCCCCCACCAAAAGCACACGTCCCCAGCCTTCGGCACGCGCCTGATCCAGACTGTCACGAATGAGCGCACCGCCCAGCCCTTCGCCTTGCGCTGTCGGGTGAACGGCAACCGGGCCAAGCAACAAAACTCTATGTTCAGATATCCTTACCGGCCAATACCGGATCGCACCGCCCAAGATGCCCTGATCATCCCGCGCCACCCGCGACAGGCTTGCCACCGGAGGAGTCCCATCGCGCAACCGGTAAGACGACAGCGCCTCGCGCCCTGGCGCGAAACACAGGTCATAGAGGGCTTCGACCTCCCACCAGTCGTCTTTGGTTTCCCGGCTCAGGGTGAACATGGCACCGCTCTTCGTTGACGCGTGCACACCCCCGTGCATTCCGCTGCGAAACGGCCTATCACGCAGAAAAACAATCGGCAAACAGGGAGCTTGCCCTTATGTTCTACCGCCCCGAAGACGGCCACGGCCTGCCGCACAACCCGTTCAACGCCATTGTCACCCCCCGCCCTATCGGCTGGATCTCGACCCGTGGCAGCGACGGGCAGGACAATCTTGCGCCTTATTCGTTCTTCAACGCAGTGGCCTACGTGCCGCCGCAGGTGATGTTTGCCTCCACCTCGGCCAAGGAAGATCGCGGTGACACCAAGGACAGCGTGGCACAGATTCGGGACACCGGCGTCTTTGCCGTCAACATCGTGGAATACGCCATGCGCGACGCGATGAACCTGACCTCGGGCGCATGGGACCGCAATGTGGACGAGTTCGCCCATGCGGGCATCGACAAGGCCGAATGCGACACGATCAACTGCCCCCGTGTGGCGAACGCACCTGCTACATTGGAATGCAAACTGACCCAGATCGTGCAATTGCCCGGAGAGGCCAATTTCGCCGTATTTGGCGAAGTCACCGGCATTCACATGCGCGACGATTGCATCAAGGATGGCGAGTTCGACGTTCTCAGCTTCAACCCGCTCACCCGCATGGGCTACCGCGATTACTCGGTGATCCGCGAAAAGTTCAGCCTCAAGCGCCCCGGAGAATAGGTCACGTCTTGCATACCCGAGGCTCCGCCCATTCTGACCTCAAACCATCCCCCGGATGGTTTGTGTGCCAGAGGCACAACCGGTTCGAATTGTTTCGCGCGCGAAACATTGGGTCCAATCCGGTCCTTTAATGAAAGGTTAACTCGATATGGCCATCAAACGTCTGCTGACCGAATTCGGCATGGGGTCTTCCCTGCGCCGTCAGGACTACACCGAAGCCGCCTCCCGCGCCGTCAAAGATGCGCTGTGGCACAATTCGATCAACCTTGCGGAACTTTACGGCAAGGACAAATCCGACATGCAGATCACGGTCGAGGTCGGAGTCCAGAACCCTGACGCGCTCGACACAGGCACCATTGCAGCGATCTTCCCATATGGCCAAGTCACTGTGATCGCTCGCAAAGGCGGGCTGGACGTGCCGCGCAGCGATGGCGGCAAGCCGACCGTGATCGCCAATGTCGCCATCTCTGTGGCGCTTGATCTGGAGGGTGTGGCATGAGCGACCAGCGTTTCATTATTGAGATGGGCATGGGCAACGACCAATACGGTATGGACTACACCAAGGCCGCCGCCCGCGCGATCGAAGACGCGATCCGCCATTCCTCGATTCCACTGTTTGACGCCACCGGCCTGAGCCATGAGCAGATGCGCGTGCAAGTGACCGTGGGCGTGGCGGAACCCGACAAGGTGGATTGCACGGAACTCGCCAAAGGCCTCCCCAGAGGTCGTGCCACGGTCACAGCGGTCGAAGGTGGCCTGAACGTCACCAACCCAGATAGCGGCACCACATTGGTGATCGCCACCGCCGCGGTCGAGGCCTTTTTGCCGCGTCAGGGCTGACCCCGCTTGATGCACGAAGCCCACGCTGCAACAGTGCAACCGACGATGGTACGGAGGCGCATATGGCAAGCCGCAAACTTGGCGTGATCGGCGGATCGGGGCTCTATGCCGTGGACGGTCTGCAAGACGCCGCATGGCAAACCGTGGACACCCCATGGGGTGCGCCGTCGGATCAGCTTTACTGCGGAACGCTGGACGGGCTCGATATCGTGTTCCTGCCCCGCCACGGTCGCGGCCATATACACAGCCCGTCAGACGTGCCCTACCGCGCCAATATCGACGCGCTGAAACGGCTGGGCGTCACCGACGTGATCAGCGTCAGCGCCTGCGGGTCGTTCCGCGAAGAGATGGCGCCGGGCGATTTCGTCATCGTGGATCAGTTCATTGACCGGACTTTTGCCCGGGCCAAAAGCTTTTTCGGCACCGGCTGCGTCGCGCATGTGTCAGTCGCCCACCCGGTCTGCGAGAGCCTCGGCAAAACCTGCGCAGAGGCCGCGCGACAGGCGGGCGTCAACGTACATGACGGCGGCACCTACCTCGTGATGGAGGGACCGCAGTTCTCGACACTGGCGGAATCGAACCTCTACCGCGACCAATGGGGCTGCTCGGTGATCGGCATGACCAACATGCCCGAGGCGAAACTCGCCCGCGAGGCAGAGCTCTGCTATGCCAGCGTGGCGATGGTCACCGATTACGACTGCTGGCATCCCGGCCATGACGCGGTGGAAGTGACCGACATCATCCGCGTGCTAACCGGCAACGCCGATGCCGCGCGCCGGATGATCAAGGCCCTGCCCGCGCTTCTTAGTGCAGAGCGCCCACCCTGCCCCCAAGGCTGCGACACGGCGCTGGAACACGCCCTGATCACCGCACCAGAGGCGCGCTACGCGGAAATAATCAAAAAGCTGGACGCGGTTGCAGGCCGCGTGCTTTCTGGGCGCACATGATCCAAGGCTGATCCCACATGACACTTGACCTCTGGCTGACCTTCGTCGCTGCCTCCACCGCACTGCTGTTGATCCCCGGCCCCACGGTTCTGCTGGTCCTGTCCTACGCGCTGAGCCAGGGCAAGCGCGTCGCCATCGCGTCGGCCAGCGGTGTGGCCTTGGGCGATTTCATCGCCATGAGCCTGTCGCTCGCTGGGCTAGGTGCGCTAGTTCTGGCGTCAGCCGCCCTCTTTACCGTGCTGAAATGGGTTGGCGCGATCTACCTCGTTTGGCTTGGCATCAAGCTGCTGCGCGCAGCCCCCAGCGCTGCATTGCCCAGCACGGACCACGCCGTGCAGGCACGGTCTGTCTTCAGCCACGCGGCCCTCGTCACCGCGCTGAACCCGAAATCCATCGCCTTCTTCATCGCCTTCGTGCCGCAGTTCATCACACCCAGCGCGCCGCTCTTGCCACAGTTCGCCATCCTGATCGCCACCTTCGTCACGCTGGCCGCATTCAACGCCTTTGCCTATGCGCTGGCCGCCGACCGCCTGCGCGGCTGGATCGGACGCGAGAGCGTCATTGGCTGGCTGACCCGCGCGGGTGGCCTAACCCTCATCGCCATGGGGGCGCTCACCGCCCTCGCCCGTCGCACCAACTGAGACTGACATGACCAAAAGCACCAAAACCGTCAAAGACTACATCCGCACCATCGTCGACTTCCCGCATGAAGGCATCATGTTCCGCGATGTGACCACGCTCTTCGCCGATCCGCGCGGCTTCCGCATGGCCATCGACCAATTGCTGCACCCTTATGCGGGAATGCGGTTCGACAAGGTGGTGGGGCTGGAAGCGCGCGGCTTTATCCTCGGCGGAGCGATTGCGCACCAGCTCTCGGTGGGTTTCGTCCCCGTGCGCAAGAAGGGCAAACTGCCGGGTGCCGTGATCTCGGAAGACTACACGCTGGAATATGGTGAAGCGGTGGTCGAGATCCACGATGATGCGATTCAGCCGGGCGAAAAAATCCTGCTTGTGGACGATCTGCTGGCCACTGGCGGCACGGCCGAAGCAGGTCTGAAACTGATTGAACGGCTAGGTGGTGAAGTGATCGGCTGCGCGTTCATCATCGACCTGCCGGAATTGGGAGGCCGCAAAAAGCTGGAAGCGATGGGAATGGATGTCCACGCGCTTTGCGCCTTCGACGGGCTTTGATCCCACTCCTGCTTCTTCTTTTTCCAAATATGCTGGGGGTTTGGGGGTGAAACCCCCAAGGCGCGATGTTCGAAGTCAGCACAGGCCTTGAATAAAAGAGGCGCAATCCTTGGAAGGATTGCGCCCGAATTTTCGAAAATTCGGCTCGGTCTCAGACAATGGTCGCTTGCGTCGCAGCGCGTAGCTCATCCTCTGTCACACCTTCCGCGGTCTCGACGATCTTCAGACCCCCGTCGACCACGTCAAACACACCGAGATTGGTGATGATGCGATCTACCACACCCGCACCTGTCAGCGGCAGCGTGCATTCCTTGAGCACTTTGCTGTCGCCGTGCTTGTTTGTGTGATCCATGACCACGATCACACGGCCCACGCCAGCCACGAGATCCATCGCGCCGCCCATACCCTTGACCAGCTTGCCTGGGATCATCCAGTTCGCCAGATCGCCCTTTTCGTCCACTTCCATCGCGCCGAGAATGGCCATGGCGATCTTGCCGCCGCGGATCATGCCAAACGAGGTGGCGCTGTCGAAATAGCTGGTGTGGGGCAGTTCGGTGATCGTCTGTTTGCCCGCATTGATCAGGTCGGGATCTTCGTCGCCCTCATAGGGGAACGGCCCCATGCCCAGCATCCCGTTCTCGGATTGCAGCGTCACGGTGACACCGTCGGGGATGTAGTTCGACACAAGCGTCGGGATGCCGATGCCAAGATTGACATACATACCATCCTGCAATTCCTGCGCCGCGCGAGCAGCCATCTGGTTGCGGTCCCATGCCATAGTGGTTTTCCCTTTGTTTACCGTGAATGCCGCAAATGCGGCGTTATCCCTTGAAATCCGTAAAACCGACGGGCACGTCGATCATGATCACTGTCCCGGCGGCACCACGCACCACGTTGAGCGTACCGTCCAACCCTTCAAGCAGCGAAGACACCAGCCGCCCACCGACGGAATGCTCGGACGGGAACGCCATCTTGCGCGGAATCCCTACACCGTCGTCCGAGATCGTCATCCGCAAGCCACCAGCGGCAAGGCGATTGGCCCGCAGTTCGAGGTAGCCTTGATCCAAGCCATCGAAGGCATGCTGAAACGCATTCGACACCAGCTCGAACGTGATCAGTGCCATGCGGATGGCCGCATCCAGATTCACCTCCAGCGGTTCGACCAGCGATACGAACCGCACGCCGGGGCGGCCTTCGTTATGTGCGATGGTGTGCGAAATGCGCGAAAGAAGCGACCCAAGGTCGATGCCATCGCGGTTCCACTGCTCATCAGCGAGTTTCATTTCTTCGTACACGAATTGCAGACATTCCAGCCGCCGCGGCAACAGGTCCAACATCCGCAACCGACGTTTGTTGGCTTCAGCAGAAAGCAAGCCTTCGGATTCGGCGCTGTCGACCAGCGAGCTGACGATCAGGCCAAGGTCCTGATTGACCCGTGAACAGACCGTGTCGAGATGCAGACGGGTCGCGTCAGACGCGCGGTCCTGTTCGTCGTCGCGCAGTTCCTTCTGGATGCCAAGAAAGTAGACCGGTTTGCCCAACCCATCCGAGATCGGCGCGATCAGCAAGCGGTTCATGAAGGCTTCGCCCGTAGCGCGGTAATTGAGGATATCGACCGCGACATCCTCACCGGCCTCAATCGCGTTGCGGATCATCTGCACCGCGTTGGGGTCGGTGTCCGGCCCCTGCAAGAAACGGCAATTCCGACCAATCACCCGCGACCGTTGATACCCCGTCGTACGTTCGAACGCGTCGTTGATGTAGACGATCGGGTTGTCGTCCGAGTTCGGATTGGTGATCACCATCGCAACGCTCAACCGGGAAAAGCCAGCCAAGGCCTGGCTGTCGTCCAGGACCGAAGTCAGTTTTGGTTTCTCAACAGGTCGTTCCACGGATTTTCGGTTCGTTTTCTGTCTCAGGCTGCCGGCCTCGGGCGTGTTGTGCGCTGTTCGATGCGCTTTTCGTGCGTGCCTTGGATGATGCGACTCACGTAGATGCCCGGCAGGTGAATGTGGTCAGGGTCAAGCTCGCCCGGCTGGACGATTTCTTCGACTTCCATGATGCAGACTTTGCCGCACATCGCGGCGGGCGGGTTGAAGTTGCGCGCGGTCTTGCGGAAGATCGCATTACCGGTGGTGTCGGCTTTCCACGCCTTCACGATGGACAGATCGGCAAAGATGCCCTCTTCCATGATGTAGGTTTCCCCGTTGAAATCGCGATGATCCTTGCCCTCGGCGATCACGGTGCCGACGCCGGTCTTGGTGTAAAAACCGGGGATACCCGCACCACCTGCGCGCATGCGCTCGGCCAAAGTGCCCTGCGGGTTGAATTCCAGCTCAAGCTCGCCCGAGAGGTACTGCCGCATGAACTCTGCGTTCTCGCCCACATAGGAGCTGATCATCTTCTTGACCTGACGCGTTTGCAGAAGAATGCCGATCCCGAAATCATCCACCCCGGCATTGTTGGATGCAAAGGTCAGATCCTTCACACCGCTGTCACGGATCGCACTGAGAAGAAGCTCGGGAATACCGCTTAGGCCAAATCCGCCAGCTGCGATGAGCATGCCGTCTTTCAGAACGCCCTCGAGCGCTTCGTTTGCCGATCCATAGACCTTTTGCATCGCACTATTCCCCGCTGTTCAACGCAGCGCTGTTTTGGCGCGTCGTGGCCACTAAGTCAACGCCACGCGATGGGGTGAATGCATGTGTCAACTTTACACATCGTTGGTAAAGTTGACACTTTTCATCTGGACGCTGGCCGCACATGACGAAACGGCATCAGGACTTCTTCGCAGCCGTCTTTTTCTTGGCGGCGGGTTTCTTGGCCGGTGCCTTCTTGGCAGGAGCTTTTTTCTTGGCTCCGCTTTTGGTGGACTTTTCTGCGATCAAAGCAACCGCCATATCCATCGTGACCGCATCAGGTTCGACGTCCTTGGGCAGGGTTGCGTTGACCTTTTCCCACTTCACGTAGGGGCCATAGCGCCCTTCCATCACGGCGATCATGCCGCCGTCCTGCGGGTGTTCGCCCAGTTCCTTGAGCGGTTTCGCCGCACTTCCACGACCCCGACCCGGATTGGCGCGTTTCTCGGCCAGCAGTTCCACCGCGCGGTTCATGCCAATCTCGAACACATCTTGGAAGTCTTTGAGATTCACGTAGACGGGTTTCGATTCGTCCGGCAACTGGTGCATGATGAACGGACCAAAGCGACCGAGGTTCGATTTCACGTCACCGCCTTCAGGATGCATGCCGACAACTCGCGGGAGCGTCAGCAGTGTGACCGCTTTTTCCAGCGTCATGTCATCGGGGGACCAGCCGGGCAGGAAATCGCCTTTGGCCTTGGGCAGACTGGCGCGCGGCGGCTTCTTGTTCTCGGGCGTCGGTTCACCGCGTTGCACATAGGGGCCGAAGCGCCCTGATTTCAGCCAGATTTCTTCACCCTGATCTTCGCCCAGCACCCGCTCATCGCCTTCGGCACCTTCGCCGGCGATCGGGCGCGTGTAGGTGCACTCGGGGTAGTTGCCACAGCCGACAAACCCGCCGGTGCGCGATGTCTTGAGGTGCAAATTGCCAAGCCCGCATTTCGGGCAGACCCGCGGGTCGCTGCCATCGTCGCGCGGCGGATACAATTGCGGCGCCAACGCTTCGTCCAGCACGTCTAGAACTTCGGTGATCCGCAGGTCGGACGTTTCCGAGATTGCGACCGAGAAATCACGCCAGAACTTGGCGAGCAGTTCCTTGTAATCCCCCTCACCCGCGCTGACATGGTCCAGCTCGTCTTCAAGTGCTGCGGTGAAATCGTATTCCACGTAGCGTTTGAAGAAATTGAGCAGGAAGATCGTCACGATCCGGCCCTTGTCTTCGGGGATCAGGCGGTTCTGTTCCTTGCGGACATATTCGCGATCCTGAATCGTGGTGATGATGCTCGCATAGGTCGACGGGCGCCCGATTCCGAGCTCTTCCATCCGTTTGACCAACGTCGCCTCGGTGTAACGCGGCGGCGGTTGGGTAAAGTGCTGATCCGGCGTGATGCCGCGCTTTTCGGCCTTTTCGCCCTGCATGATCTGCGGCAGGCGCTTGTCCTCATCATCGACCACAGCGTCATCGCGGCCTTCTTCGTAGACCCGAAGGAAGCCGTCGAACAGCACCACCTGACCGGTGGCCCGCATCACGACCTGTCCATCCGCGCTGCCCACATCGACGGTGGTGCGTTCAAGGCGCGCCGATTCCATCTGACAGGCCAACGTGCGCTTCCAAATCAGGTCATAAAGTTTGCGCTGGTCCGCATCGCTGATTTTGAGGCTTGCGGCATCTTTGGCCATTTCCGTAGGGCGGATACATTCGTGTGCTTCCTGCGCGTTCTTGGCCTTGTTCTTATAGATGCGCGGTGTCTTGGGAACATACGTGTCGCCATAGCGATCCTTGATCGCGGCCCGAGCCTGATCCACAGCCTCGGGGGCCATGTCGATGCCATCGGTCCGCATGTAGGTGATATGGCCCGCCTCGTAGAGCCGCTGTGCGGCATTCATCGTCTGCCGCGCGCCCATGCCAAATTTGCGGCTGGCCTCCTGCTGAAGCGTGGAGGTCATGAAGGGGGCCGATGGGTTGCGGGAGCCGGGTTTCGCCTCGACCGATTGAACTGTGAGATCGCGGCTGGTGATCGCCTGCACGGCAAGCTCGGCCTGGGTTTCGTTCTCAAGGTCGTAACGATCCAGCTTTTTACCGGCAAGAACGGTCAGCCTCGCCTCGTATTCCTGCCCGCGCGGGGTCGAGAGCAGCGCCTTGACCGACCAGTATTCCCGGGCACGGAAGGCTTCGATCTCCATCTCGCGCTCAACAATGAGTCGCAGGCAGACCGACTGCACCCGCCCCGCACTGCGCGCACCGGGCAGCTTGCGCCACAGCACCGGCGACAGGTTGAAACCCACGAGGTAGTCAAGCGCACGACGGGCGAGATACGCATCGACAAGCGGCACGTCGATGTCGCGCGGATTGGCCATGGCTTCGGTAACGGCGGCCTTGGTAATGGCGTTGAAGGTGACCCGTTTGACATCGGTGCTGGCCTTGATCGACCGGCGTTTGGTCAGTGCCTCTTTCAGGTGCCACGAGATCGCTTCGCCTTCGCGGTCAGGGTCGGTTGCGAGGATCAGCGCGTCGTCGGTTTTGAGCGCCTCGGCAATGGCCGCAACGTGTTTGCGGGAGTCGGCTGCGATCTCCCATTTCATGTCGAAATCATTGTCGGTGTCGACCGATCCGTCTTTCGGCGGGAGGTCGCGCACGTGGCCGTAAGATGCCAGAACGGTGTAGTTGGACCCCAGATACTTGTTGATCGTTTTGGCTTTTGCCGGGGATTCGACAACGACAACTGGCATGTAAAAAAGACCTTTCTGACCGTTCCAAGACCATCTTGGGTATATCGCATATGGCGGCGTCACAGGTGGGGTGCAAGCGGGAATTGTCAATCGGACATACCGTGCACCCGATCGCGGACAGGGTGTGGCAGGGTACTGGAGAGGGTCGATCGGGGTGCGCTTTTCCATGAATGGAAAAGGTCAAAAATTTGGAAATTTTTAATCGCGCATGTCAGCCGATGCGCGAAATGAGCCCGCCGGGTTGCCGGTTTATGCGGCCTTCAAGCTCCAGATCGGTGAGTGCCGGAGACACGATCCGCGAGGGTGCGCCCAGATCACGGATCAACTGATCCTCACCCATCGGGGACGGGCCAAGCCGATCGAGAATTGTTTGGTGCAGCTTGGCGATCTCGGCCAATGGCCGCTCGCCACAGGGCTCTGCCAGTAGCAGTTCGGGGCTGGGCGGATCAATCACCTCGGCCAGCGACGCCAACGCTTCGATCACGTCCTCGGCATTGCGCACAAGCCGCGCGCCGTCTCGCAGGAGCATGTTGCAACCGCTGGCCCGGGCATCAAACGGGTGACCGGGAACGGCCATCACGTCGCGTCCCTGATCGAGAGCGGTGCGGGCAGTGATCAACGACCCGGAACGCGCCGCCGCTTCGACCACGATGACAGCTTGGGCCATGCCCGAGATGATGCGATTGCGCGCAGGAAAGTGCCGCGCCTGTGGCTGCAACCCCATCGGCTGTTCGCTGATGCGAGCGCCACCTTGGCTCACAATGTCTTCGGCCAGCTTGGTGTTTTCGGCCGGATAGAGCACGTCCACGCCGCCGCCCAGAACCGCGATGGTGCCAGTGGTCAAAGCCGCCAGATGCGCCGCCGTGTCCACCCCGCGCGCCATACCCGAGGTCACGACAAACCCCGCTTCGCCCAACCCGGTTGCCAAGGCGCGGGCCATACGCCCGCCGAGGGACGAGGCATTGCGCGCGCCAACCAAGGCGATTTGCGGTTTCGACAGGATTTTCGCGGACCCCATGGCCCAGAGCATGGGAGGTGCATCGTCCAGTTCCGCCAGTCGTGCAGGATAGGCCGGATCACCCCGGCAGATCAGGGTCGCCCCCAAGGACCGTGCCGCACTGAGTTCGGCATGGATGACGGCTTCGGGGCATATCTGATAATTCTCGACACCTGCGGTGCTGGCGATGTCCGGCAAATGCACCAACGCCGCCGAGGCGCTGCCGTGATCATGCATCAGCCGGTAGAACGTGCTGATCCCCACCCGACGCGAGCGCAAGAGACGGAGCCAGTCAAACCTTTGGTCTTCCGTGGTGGGTGGGAGTAGGGGGTGAGTGGAAGATGTGTGTTCCAAGGTCATCCTGTCTCCGTCCGCTTGCAAGAACAGGAATAGTCTTTCACTGGTTAATCAGTGGTGAACGCAAAAAGGTGGCAGCGAACAAATCCGCTGCCACCTTTTCAAATCATTGATTTGGATCGTTTCTTTTTCAGGTTTGCGCCCCGCCGACTGTCAGACCACCGATCATGACGGTGGGTTGGCCGACCCCGACAGGCACCCATTGCCCCTGCTTGCCACAATTGCCCATGCCGGGATCGAGCGACATGTCGTTGCCCAATGCGCGAATCTGTTGCAGCGCGGTTGCGCCATCACCGATCAGTGTCGCCCCCTTGACCGGCGCGCCGACCTTGCCATCCTTCACGCGATACGCCTCGGTGCAGGAGAACACGAACTTGCCATTGGTGATATCCACCTGCCCGCCGCCAAAGCCGACGGCCCAAATCCCGTCCTTGAGATCGGCCACGATATCACCCGGCGCCACGTCGCCGCCCAGCATGTAGGTGTTGGTCATGCGTGGCATCGGGATATGGGCATAGCTCTCGCGGCGCCCGTTGCCTGTGGGTTGAACCCCCATCAGGCGGGCGTTCTGGCGGTCCTGCATAAAGCCCACCAGCTTGCCATCCTCGATCAGCACGTTCTTGGCCGACGGTGTACCTTCGTCATCCACCGTGATCGATCCGCGCCGATCTGGTATCGTCCCATCGTCGAGAACAGTCACACCCTTGGCCGCTACCTGCTGGCCCATGAGCCCGGCAAAGGCTGAACTGCCCTTGCGGTTGAAATCACCCTCAAGCCCATGCCCCACCGCTTCGTGCAGCAGGATGCCCGGCCACCCCGGCCCGAGCACGATGTCCATTACACCTGCCGGCGCGGGCACCGCGTCAAGGTTGACCAATGCAATGCGCATTGCCTCGCGCGCCTTGTCCTGCCAGTCCGACGGGTCCAGCAACCCGTCCAGCAAAACGCGCCCACCGCCGCCTGCCGTTCCCGATTCGCGGCGGCCGTTCTCTTCGACGATCACGCTGACATTCACGCGGGTCATGGGTCGAGTGTCAGACACCAGCGTGCCTTCGGGCCGCAGGATCGCCACTTCCTGCAAGGATGCGGCAATCGTCGCGCTGACCTGCACGACGCGCGGGTCCAGACCCCGGGCAAAGGCGTCGATCTCGCGCAGGGTGTCGACCTTGACCGGGAAGCTGTGCCCGGCAATAGGGTCGGCATCAGTGTAGAGCTTTGTATTGGTGCCCGCAGGCTTGTCTGCCAGCGTGCCGCCCCCCTCGCCCACCGCAAGCCGTGCGGTTTCGACCGCGCGCTTGATTGCCGATTCGGAGATGTCGGTGGAATGCGCATAGCCAGCAACTTCGCCCCGTACGGCGCGCAGGCCGAATCCCTCGGACGCGTCGTAGCTGGCGGTTTTTACGCGGCCATCGTCAAAGACCAGCACCTCGGATCGGCGCCGTTCGAGGAACAATTCCCCATCGTCTGCCCCCGCCACAGCCTCTTTCAACAGTGCAAGCGCGCGGTCCTGATCGAGATGCGTGTCAAATGGTTGGAAAGACGTGTCGGTCATGAAACCCCCAGAGGTGTGAATTGATCCAGATCAAAGAAAGCGCGTTTTTGCCGCAAGCAAGCTTCTTTAACTGATGACCAGAATATGGTTTTAACCGCTCCCAAGACAACGGGAGGATTGTGTCGGCCTGTGCCGAAGCTAGCCTGCCTTTGCATTTTGACAGAACACGCAACCGATCAGGGTAAGACATGCAACTCAAATCTTTGCTCTTGGGTCTGGCCACCACCTTCACCGCCGCACCGGCGTTTGCGCAGCAGACGCTTGAGACGATTGGCGTTCCGGTGGACCGGGGAACAGGCTTTCAACCCGCGGCAACCGAACTGGCGCGCGACCTTCAATGGCTTGATGGGATGCTCCTCATCATCATCACCGCCATTGTGCTTTTTGTGACCGGGCTCCTCGCCTACTGCATCGTGCGCTACAATCGCCGTGCCAACCCGACGCCATCCAGCTTCACCCACAACACGCCGATCGAGATCGCATGGACCGTGGGTCCGATCCTGATCCTCGTGTTCATCGGCGCGTTCTCGCTGCCGGTGCTGTTCAAGCAGCAGGAAATCCCCGAAGGCGACCTGACCATCAAGGTCACCGGTTACCAGTGGTACTGGGGCTACGAGTATATTGGCGAAGACCTTGCCTATGACGGCTACATGATTGGTTCGCCCTTCACTGGTGGCGACAACCGGATGTCCGCAGATGTCGAGGCACAGCTGATCGAAGCAGGCTACCGCAAGGAAGATTTCCTGCTGGCAACAGATACCGCCGTGGTCGTGCCGGTCGGCAAGACCGTCGTGATGCAGGTGACTGGCGCGGACGTGATCCACTCGTGGACGATTCCGGCCTTTGGTGTGAAGCAGGACGCGGTCCCCGGTCGTCTGGCCGAACTGTGGTTCACCGCCGAGAAAGAAGGCGTTTACTTCGGCCAGTGTTCCGAGCTTTGCGGCCTTGCGCATGCGTATATGCCGATCACCGTCAAAGTGGTCAGCGAGGCCACATATGATGCGTGGCTCGAAGCGTCCAAGAACGAAGGCGGCTATGTCGATGTCCGCACGCTTCTGACCAACTAAGACCAAAGGGCGCACGCGGACCCCGCGTGCGCCCCCCTGACCGGCCCATCTGACCCAACGCAGTTGAGACACACGTGACCGATACAAGCATCAACACCCAGTCGCTCAGTGCCGAAATTGACGCGCAATTCAGCGATTATTTCGCTCTTCTGAAACCGCGTGTAATGACGCTTGTCGTGTTCACCGCCTTCGTCGGCCTGCTTGCTGCGCCAAACGCGGTGCACCCGTTCATCGGGTTCTGCGCGATCCTGTTTATCGCCATTGGCGGCGGCGCATCCGGCGCACTGAACATGTGGTGGGATGCTGATATCGACGCTGTGATGAAGCGCACCCAGCGCCGCCCGATCCCTGCGGGCAAAGTTACCGGCGACGAAGCCTTTGCCATCGGCATGGCACTTTCGGCATTCTCGGTTGTGTTTCTTGGCCTTGCGACGAACTGGTTTGCAGCGGGACTGCTGGCCTTTACCATCTTCTTTTACGTCGTGATCTACACGATGTGGCTCAAGCGCTGGACACCGCAGAACATCGTCATCGGTGGTGCGGCAGGTGCGTTCCCTCCGATGATCGGCTGGGCTGCGGCAACCGGCGGTGTGAGCGTTGAATCCGTTCTCATGTTCTGCCTGACGTTCATGTGGACGCCCCCGCATTTCTGGGCGCTGGCGCTGTTCATGCGCAAAGACTACGACAATGCCGACGTGCCGATGCTGACCGTGACCCACGGTCGCCGCGCGACGCGCAATCACATTCTGGTCTACACTGTTCTACTGGCGATCCTTGCCGTTGCCGCAGGTTTCACTTCGATCGGCGGGCCGGTCTACATCGCCACATCCGTTGTGCTGAACGCTATGTTCCTGCGTGGCGCGGTCCAGATTTGGCGTCGGGACGAAGATATGTCCGAAGAGGACAACTTCCTGGCCGAGCGCAAGTTCTTCAAACTGTCCCTGCTCTATCTCTTCGCCCATTTCGGTGCGATCCTGATCGAAGCGGGTCTCGATAAGATCGGGGTTTGGGGATGAGCCTGTCCAAGCAACATGAACTTCACGAGCGCCGTTATGGCCGCAACGTGGGTGTCGGTCTGGTCCTTGCGGGGTTGATCGCCATCGTGTTCGGTCTGACGGTCGTCAAAGTGACCCGCGGGGATTACGAGACCCCGGCAACCACAACGGTGAGCGAATGAAACCTCTTGATCCAAAGAAAAAGACCGCCCTTCAGGCCTTTGCCGTTGTCGTTTTCATGGGCGGCTTGGGATGGGCCTCGGTGCCTCTGTACGATTGGTTCTGCCGCGTGACCGGCTTTGGTGGCACAACAAATGTGGCCGAGGCGGGCAGCGTCGAGATCGTGGACCGTACGATCAAGGTGCGCTTTGACGCCTCACTCGAACGCGGCATGCCGTGGGAATTCAAGCCGATGCAGCTCGAAGTGGAGCTGCGTCTGGGCGAAGAAGGCCTGGCCTTCTACGAAGCCTATAACCCAACGGACCGCCCAATTGCGGGGACCGCAAGCTACAACGTGGCGCCCTATGGCGCTGGACTCTATTTCTCGAAGATCGCGTGTTTCTGCTTTGAAGAGCAGATTCTGATGCCGGGCGAACGGGTCGAGATGCCCGTCAGCTTTTTTGTCGATCCCGATATCATGAACGACACCGACGCGAAATTCGCGAAACACATCACCCTGTCCTATACGTTCCACGAGATTGATCTGCCCGAAGAAGCGCAGGCAATGCTTGATGCGGAACGGACCGACAGCGGTTCTTTGAACTAACGCCTAGCCACGAGGGACCAAAATGGCGCACGCAAAAGATCATGACTATCACATCCTGAACCCCTCCGTCTGGCCGTTCATCGGCGCGGTTGCGGGCTTCTTGATGCTCTTCGGGGCGGTTCTGTGGATGCACGGCAGTGGCCCCTGGCTGTTCCTTATCGGCTTGGTTGGCGTTCTCTACACTATGTTTGCATGGTGGTCGGACGTCGTCGCCGAAAGCCACGTGGGCGATCACACCCCGGTTGTGCGGATCGGCCTGAAGTACGGCTTTATTCTTTTCATCATGTCCGAAGTCATGTTCTTCGCGGCATGGTTCTGGAGCTTCTTCAAGCACGCCATGTACCCGATGGGCCCGGACAGCCCGGCCATCGACGGTGTCTGGCCGCCCGTGGGGATCGAAACGTTTGACCCATGGCACCTGCCGCTGATCAACACGCTGATCCTGCTGTGTTCGGGTGCGGCTGCCACATGGGCGCACCACGCGCTTGTGCACGAAGACAACCGTGAAGACATGAAGTGGGGTCTGATCATCGCCATCGCACTCGGCGCGATCTTCACCGTGCTTCAGGTCTATGAGTACAGCCACGCTGGCTTTGGCTTTGCGGGCAACATCTACGGTGCCAACTTCTTTATGGCGACAGGCTTCCACGGTGCGCACGTCGTGATCGGGACGATCTTTCTGTTCGTCTGTCTGCTGCGCCTGACACGCGGTCACTTCACGCAGGAAAAGCACATCGGCTTCGAAGCCGCTGCATGGTACTGGCACTTCGTGGACGTGGTGTGGCTCTTCCTCTTTGCCGCAGTCTACGTCTGGGGTCAGTAACCTGACCCGACACGGGCGTTCCGGCTTGAACCGGAACGACCAACAAGGATAAAGCAAGGCGCGCCGGTTCGGCGCGCCTTTATCACTCTCAGGAGTCACCTCTTGTCCCGCACCACCCTGCCCCTTTTGACCGGTCTGCTTGGCACAGCGATCCTCGTGTGGCTTGGAACGTGGCAATTGGATCGGCTTGAGTGGAAACAAGGCATCCTGACTGAGATCGAAAGCCGCATAGGCGGCGATCCTGCCCCCCTGCCTGCCACCGGCGATCCGGAAAGTGACAGGTATCAACCGGTACAGTTGAACGGTACGATTGAACCCGACGAACTGTACGTTTTGGTGTCCCGCAAACGCGTTGGTGCAGGGTATCTCGTGATATCACCGTTCGTGACCGAAGATGGCCGACGCATCCTTTTGGACCGCGGGTTCATCCGTGTCGAAGATCGCGACACACCGCGTGATGGCGGCACCAAAGAAATCACCGGCAACCTGCACTGGCCAGATGACCGCACATCTTCGACACCCGAGAACGACGTGGCGGGCAACACATGGTTCGCGCGCGACATCGCCGCGATGTCGGAAGCCCTGAACACAGAGCCCCTATTGGTGATTGCCCGCAACATGTCGCCCTCTGATCCCGGCGTGACGCCCCTGCCGGTGGACACGAGCGGCATTCCAAACGATCACCTGCAATACGCGATCACGTGGTTCTCGCTGGCCGCTGTTTGGCTGATTGGAACCATCGCGCTGGTATGGCGCTTGCGACAGACGAAGGAAGGCTAAAGCCCGATGCAGTATATCTCGACCCGCGGCAAAGCCCCGGCGCTTGGTTTTGAAGACACGATGTTGTCGGGCCTTGCCCGGGATGGCGGCCTTTACGTGCCGGAAACCATCCCGACGCTTAGCACTGACGACATTCGCGCCATGCACGGGCTGTCCTACGAAGAGATCGCGTTCCGCGTGATGCGGCCTTTCGTAGGCGATGCCTTCACAGACGAGGTGTTCGCCGACCTGATCACCAAGGCCTATGCCGGGTTTGGGCACGATGCCCGCGCGCCGTTGGTGCAACTGGGCAACGGGCATTTCCTGCTCGAGCTGTTCCACGGCCCGACACTCGCTTTCAAAGACTTCGCGATGCAGCTTATTGGACAGATGTTCCAAGAGGCGCTTTCCCGAAGTGACAAGCGTGTGACCATCGTCGGCGCGACAAGTGGCGATACAGGGTCGGCTGCCATCGAGGCGTTCCGGGGACTGGATGCGGTTGATGTGTTCATCCTCTACCCGCATGGCCGCGTGTCCGACGTGCAGCGCCGCCAGATGACCACACCGACCGAATCCAATGTCCATTCGCTTGCGCTCGACGGTGACTTTGACGACTGTCAGGCGCGCCTCAAGGACATGTTCAACCATTTCGAATTCCGCGATGCGGTGAAACTCGCCGGGGTGAACTCCATCAATTGGGGCCGTGTGCTGGCGCAGGTGGTCTATTATTTCTCGTCCGCAGTGTCTTTGGGCGCACCGGATCGCAAGGTCAGCTTCACAGTCCCCACCGGCAACTATGGCGACATTTTCGCGGGCTACATCGCCAAGCGCATGGGTCTGCCAATTGACCGTCTTGTGGTGGCGACGAACCAGAACGACATCCTGCACCGCTGCCTGAGCACCGGCGGCTATGTCACTGACAGCGTGACCCCGTCAATCAGCCCGTCGATGGACATTCAGGTTTCGTCGAACTTTGAACGCGCTCTGTTCGACGCCTACAACCGCGATGGCAATGCGGTGGCGCAGTTGATGGATGAACTGAAGGCAGGTGGGTTCCATGTCAGCCAAGGTGCGATGGACGTGCTGCGCGATCATTATGACAGTGGCCGGGTGTCCGAGGACAAAACGCTGGCGATGATTGCCCACGCGAACGCGCATATGGGCGAATTGCTCTGTCCGCACTCTGCCATTGGTGTGGCTGTGGCCGAAGCCCAGCGCGACCCGAATGTCCCCATGATCACCCTTGCCACGGCGCACCCGGCGAAATTCCCCGACGCGGTCGAAAAAGCCAGCGGCATTCGCCCGCCCCTGCCCGAGCGCATGGCGGATCTTTTTGATCGCGAGGAACGCGTCACCCGTGTTCCCAACGACCTCGAGCAACTTGAAACCCTTATCAAAGATCGGATCGCCTCTTGACCGTCCAGACCGCCACACTTCCCAACGGCTTCCGCATTGTGACCGAGCATATGCCCGGTCTGGAAAGTGCGGCCATCGGCATCTGGGTCACCGCAGGCGGGCGGCACGAACGCCCCGAACAGAACGGTATCGCGCATTTTCTGGAGCACATGGCGTTCAAGGGCACCGAGACGCGTTCTGCTTTGCAGATCGCCGAAGCCATTGAAGACGTGGGCGGCTATATCAATGCCTACACCTCGCGCGAAGTGACCGCCTATTACGCCCGAGTGCTACGCAATGATGTGGGTCTGGCTCTGGACGTGGTGGCCGACATCCTGCGCAATCCGGTCTTCGACCCCAAGGAAATCGAGGTCGAGCGCCACGTGATCCTGCAGGAAATCGGGCAGGCCGCGGATACACCGGACGACATCATCTTCGACTGGTTGCAGGAAAAGGCATACCCTGACCAACCCATCGGGCGCACCATCCTTGGCGAGACAGACCGCGTTTCCGGTTTTTCGAAAGAAGATCTGGCGACATTCGTTTCCGAACACTATGGGCCTGATCAGATGATCCTGTCTGCCGCTGGTGCGGTGGACCATGACGATATCGTCAAACAAGCCGAAGCGCTTTTTGGAGATATGGTCTCGCGCCCGTTCCTGACCGCAGACGCGGCCCGGTTCCACGGCGGTGAAAGCCGCAAGGTCAAGGATCTCGAACAGGCGCATTTGGCACTTGCCTTTGAATCGCCGGGATATCGCGACCCGAACTTCTATGCCGCGCAGGTCTATTCCGTGGCCTTGGGCGGAGGGATGTCGAGCCGCCTGTTCCAGGAGATCCGCGAAAAGCGCGGATTGTGCTACACGATCTTTGCCCAGACCGGAGCCTATTCCGACACCGGGATGACAACGATCTATGCGGGGACAAGTGGGGAAGAGATCAAGGATCTCACTAACCTCACAATCGACGAAATGAAGCGCGCGGCTGATGATATGTCCCCTGCCGAGGTCGCCCGTGCCCGGGCGCAGATGAAAGCCGGGTTGCTGATGGGGCTGGAAAGCCCGTCCTCGCGCACAGAACGGCTGGCTCGAATGATCCAGATTTGGGGCGAAGTGCCGTCGCTTGAAGACACGGTGTCACGGATCGACAGCGTGACCACAGGTGACGTGCGGGCGTTTGGGGAAAATCTGGTTCACAAGGCTCCGGCTGCCATGGCGCTTTACGGGCCTGTCGGGGCAGCCCCCGATCTGACCGCCCTGTCCCAACGCCGCGTGGCCTGATGCTCAGTCTGCGGCGCAAGCTTCGGCTCGACACCGAGCGGATGGTGTTGCGCCCGCCGATCCACAGCGATTTCAACCCCTGGAGCGCCCTGCGGCGGGACAGTGAAGGCTTCTTGGCCAAATGGGAACCCAGCTGGGCCGAAGATCATCTGTCGCGTCGTGCGTTCACAAACCGCGTCTATTGGGCCAATCGCGCCATCGGCAATGGGTCGGCGGTGCCGCTGTTCCTGCAGCGGCGGAGCGACGACATGCTTCTGGGGGCAATCACGCTCGACAATATAAGACGTGGTCCGGCGCAAGCCGGCACCTTGGGGTACTGGATCGGGGAGCCTTTTGCCCGGCACGGCTATATGCGCGAGGCAATTGACGCGGTGGTGCACTATGCCTTCGATCGTCTGGATCTCAGCCGCATCGAGGCCGCGTGTCTTCCCGAGAACAAGGCTTCCAGAGGTCTGCTGGAAAAGGCAGGGTTCAAGTACGAGGGAGTGGCGCAAAGCTATCTTCAGATCGACGGGCGCTGGCGAACCCATGTTCTTTACGCGGCACTGCGGCTGGACCGTCGTGGGCGCACCGACGTCGGCTAGGGACGATACCAGTCAAATGGGGTTTGGCCCTCACGGCAGTTTTTCTAGACCGCCGCATCGTCTGCGCTATCTTCCGTGCAGGAGGTGGCGGAATGCGTTTCAAATCACTCTGGATGGCGCTGGCCATCGCAATCACAGGCAGCGCGGCGTTCGCTCAGGACACCCGCCGTCCCAGCCATTGCCTTGCCATCGCGGATGCGACACCCGGCATGGCGTATATCCAAAAGGCCTCATGGACTGCGCCTGTTGAGCAATATTCGGTTCGGATCAATTACGTTGCCCACGCAACGTTTCTCTTGCAGACCCCCGGAGGTCTGAACGTCGCCACGGATTTCACCGGATTTCTGGGAAACACGGCCCTGTTGCCTGACGTGGTGACAATGAATCACGCCCATGACACGCATTGGACGGCCAATCCCGACCCCGCCATCCCACATGTTCTACCCGGTTGGGGGCCGTTCGGTGAAGGGATCGACCATCATGTCGATCTGGGCGAAATGCTTGTGCGCAACGTGTCCACGGACATCCGTTCGCAATTCGGCGGACAAGAAGACAATGGCAATTCGATCTTCATCTTCGAGGTCGAAGGACTGTGCATCGGCCATCTTGGGCACCTGCATCATGAACCCAACGATGAGCAATATGCAGCCATCGGGCGTCTGGACGTGGTGATGGTCCCTGTGGATGGCGGCTACACCCTACCACGCGAGATGATGGTGCGGATTGTCGACAGGCTGCGATCCAGTGTCGTGATCCCGATGCACTGGTTTTCGGGCTTCGCTCTTGAGGCATTTCTCGAAGAGGTGCAGGACAGTTTCGTGATCGACCGCCGCGACAGTTCTTTCCTCGAAGTGTCATTGCGTGATCTGCCATCCCGTCCTACGGTTGTGGTCCTGCGTCCCGAATGGCTTCGCGACGCGCAGAATTGACTCATTCGGAGACCCGTTGATGCCACGCGACTCTGCCGATAGCGGCTTCATTGACGCCCTGTCGCACCATTTTCCTGCGGACATGTTTTCCCGCGCCGAGCAATCCTACCTTGAAGAACCACGTGGCCGCTATCAGGGCGCCCGCGGTTTCGTCGCCCGACCGCGCTCGACCGAGGAGGTCTCGGCGCTGGTGAAAGCCTGCGGCGAGGCCGGCGTCGGGATTGTTCCTTACGGCGGCGGTACTGGTCTGGTGGCTGGGCAGATCGCCCCGGAAGGCGAACCGGACATGCCCTTGATTCTATCGCTCGAACGCATGAACACCATCAGAGCCGTTTACCCACAGGAAAACGTACTGATCGCAGACGCCGGTGTGATTCTGGCAAACATCCAGAAGGCGGCGGAAGACGTCGACCGCCTGTTCCCCCTGTCGCTGGCGTCAGAAGGATCGGCGCGGATTGGCGGGCTACTGGGCACCAATGCCGGCGGCGTCAATGTCCTGCGCTATGGTAACACGCGTGATCTGTGCCTTGGGCTTGAGGTGGTCATGCCCGACGGGTCGATATGGAACGGCCTCAAACGCCTGCGCAAGGACAATACCGGGTATGACCTGCGCAACCTGATGATTGGGTCTGAGGGCACGCTTGGCGTGATCACCGGCGCGTCGCTCAAGCTGTTCCCGCGCCCTGCCAGCATCGGGACGGCAGTCTTTGTCATCCGCGATGCCGAAGCAGCACTAGAGCTGCTGTCACTGGCGAAATCACAACTTGGCGAAAGCATCAGCGCGTTCGAGCTGATGCATGGAAACGGGTTGGACTTTTTGCAGCAAACCATGCCGGACGTACGCAAACCCTTTGGAGATTATCACCCAGAGTGGATGATCCTGATGGACATCGGTCTGCCCAAGGGGCTGGACCCGCAAGAGGCTCTGGAGAACCTGTTCGTGTCGGCCGAAGCCGAAGGCATCGTGTCGGACGCGGTGATCGCGCAATCCGAGACTCAGCGGAACGACTTCTGGGCCGTGCGCGAGTTGATCCCGATTGCGAACCGTCAGATCGGTGCCGTATCGAGCCATGACGTGTCCGTACCGTTGAGCGAACTGCCTCACTTCATTGCCCGCGTCTGGCAAAGCATCGCGCAGGTCGGCGAATTCCGGATCAATTGCTTTGGCCATGTCGGGGACGGCAACCTGCATTGCAACGTGTTCCCCCCCGAGGGCAAGTCGCGTGATCTGTTCCTTGAGGAGACAAAGCAGATCAAGCGGATGGTGCATGACATCGCCAATGAACTTGGTGGAACGTTCAGCGCCGAACATGGCGTCGGTCGGGCCAAGAAGGCCGATCTTGCGCGGTATGGTGATCCGGCCAAGCTGGCCGCGATGCGGGCCATCAAAGACGCGCTTGATCCCAAGGGGATCATGAATCCCGGTGCCGTTCTATCGTGACGCCACGCGAAACACGCACCCGTCGGTGACAAGCTGGGGCGGCGTGAGGCAAAGCCCTTTCGCCGTCTGGAACGCCTGCAGCACCTTGGGCACGTAGGCCCGGGTCTCGGCATAATCCGGCACACCGCTGGCCCGCACCACAGCGTTCTCGCCCGCGTTATACCCGGCCAGAACCAGAATCACATCGTTGTCGAACTTCTCCATCAGGAAATCGAGGAACGCGACGCCCCCCTTGATGTTCTGAGACGGCGAGAAACTGTCCGACACCCCGAACCGTTCCGCAGTGGCTGGCATCAATTGCATCAACCCCTGTGCCCCGACCGAGCTTTGCGCATCGACGCGACCGGCGGATTCGACGGAAATCACAGCGAGCGCCAAAGCCGGTGACACGCGGGTGCCCACAGTGTGCAGCAAGATGTCCTTGCCATGACGTTCGGCGATCCCCTGAAGATCCTGCAAACGGGGGCCTGCAATGCCCTGCCCCGAAGGCGGGTTTGAAAGGCGCACCAGCGCCGGTTCCAACCGTCCCGGACCCTTTGCCTCGAGTGACGGCGAGATTTCGCTCCAGAACCACGCAAGGGTTTCCCCACCCGGCGCACGAGGTTGGGGCGCCGAGGCAGAAGGTGCTGCGGGCACACTTGGGGCCTGTGGTGCGATTTGCACCGTGATCCGCTTTTTGGCGCTAGAAGACGGCGGTTTTACCCGCTTGGCGGAAAACTCGGGAAAGGGCGGTGGATCAGCCACAGCGTCGCCCATGCCGAGGGTCATGGCCACCAATGCCATCACAACATACCGTTTCATATGCAGGCTCCTGCTCGATGCCCGTTATTTGTTTGGCCCAATCATGACACAATCCCGGATTGAAGACCATTTCGTTTCTCATTTGCATTCAATGCTATTCATCTGATTGCGCGATTCCGCAGAAAATACCGAAAGTTTTAGGGTGTGAAAACTTTTAATTTATTACTTTTCAATGACTTAATGGAATTTCATTAACTTTCTTGCTAAGCTGCAAAATCGGTCCAATGCGGTCAAACTGCTGCCCCAATCCGACAGCTATAAGTACTCATCCAAGACGGGGTGGAGCGAATGAGAGAGCGCTCAACACAAAGTCCCGAGCTTGGCCAACGTGAGCAAACTAGGACTATGGAGATCAAAATGATCAAATTCATCAAAAACTTCCGTAACGACGAAGACGGTGCCGTGACAGTTGACTGGGTCGTTCTGACCGCTGCTGTGGTTGGCCTCGCAATTGCTGCTTATGGCGCGATCCAGACCAACACCGACGCCGTTCTGACGTCGACTGGTGGCGCGGTTCTCGGCGCACAAGACTGGCTGCCGGCGGCTGCTGACTAATAAGTTGATAGCCATCAACGGAAAAAGGCGCGCAGTTTGCGCGCCTTTTTTTCTGACTTCAGAACTGACAGCAAGACGACATTCAAAATTCAACTTCAAGAGTGTTTTCATGCCATTGACGATTTTCAATTACGTTCGAAGCGAATTGGAAATCAGACCAATGCTGTCAAACTGCTGCCCCAATCCAGCGATTATACTTCTTTGTCTAACAAGGGACGGCAGAAATTTGAAAGCGTTCAGCATTCAGTCCTGAACTTGGCCACCTCAAGCAAACTAGGACTATGGAAATCAAAATGATCAAATTCATCAAAAACTTCCGCAAAGACGAAGACGGTGCCGTGACAGTTGACTGGGTCGTTCTGACCGCCGCTGTTGTTGGCCTCGCAATTGCGGCTTACACCGCGATCCAGACCAACACCGACGCCGTTCTGACGTCGACCGGTGGCGCGGTTCTCGGCGCACAAGACTGGCTTCCGGCGGCTGCTGACTAATTTGTTGATAGCCATCAACGGAGAAAGGCGTGCGGTTGCGCGCCTTTTTTCCTTTTCGAACGGATCATCGGATCGGTCCCAGGGCAACGGCGCCCGATCGACCCGCCACGTGACGGTCAAAGTGCCGGTTCCCAAAGAGCTTGATGATCCGCGACCATCACACAGGACTTTGCCGTCTTCGCTCTGACACGTCGCCCCCCCCACCGGACTCCTCACTTTCGCCACAATCTGCCCAACAGGCAGACACAATGACCAAGTATCCCCAGAACTGAACCATGTTTCAGCGCCCGACCGGCGCATCATGGAAACATGTAAGGAGGCACTATGCGTATCGTCTTTGGACTTGTACTGATCGCGGGTCTGGCACTGGCCGGGTTTGCGGTCTACATGGCACAAAATTACATCGGCGCGTACCAAACCGCGCTTGAGCAGGAACGCAACAAGACAACGTCCAGCGTTCCGGTTCAGGGAATCTATGTGGCAACGCGCGCGCTGGACTACGGCGAGATCATCACCGATGAGGACATCGCTTTGATGCCCTGGCCGAAACAGACACTCCCGGACGACTTTTTCGACACGGCAAACCCGCTGAACGCGGAAGGCGCAGAGCTGCGTGTTACACTGCGTCCGATCGAAAAGAACGAAGCGATCATGGCCAGCAAGGTTAGCGAACCCGGTGCCGACGCGGGCCTGACCTCGCGGCTTGAGCGGGGACAACGTGCGTTTGCAATTAAGGTCGACGTGGCAACTGGCGTTTCGGGCTTCCTGCGACCCACCGACCGCGTTGACGTGTACTGGACAGGCCGCGTCCGCAGCAATGACCCGAACATGCCCAATGGTGAGGTCACCAAGCTGATCGAAACCGGAGTCAAATTGATCGCGATCGACCAGACCTCCGAAACAGACAATGCGCAGACCACAATTGCCCGCACCGTCACGGTCGCTGCAAGCCCGCAACAAGTCGCGTCATTGGCTCAGGCACAATCGACCGGACGTCTGTCCCTGTCGCTGATGGGCCGTAACGATGACACGGTTGCAGAGGTGATCGAAGTCGATCAGCGCGCGCTTTTGGGCATCACAGCCACAAAAGAAGTCGAAAAACCACGCTCTATTCAAGTTTGCACCATCCGGACGCGTCGCGGCGGTGAAGTGGTGGATATGCCCATCCCTTGTACAAATTGATGCAAATCGCACTGCATTTGGTGAAAACACCTTAATCCGACCCGAATGAGGCGCAGCATTATGTTGCGCCTTATCCACATGAAGCACCCCTCTGAAATCATTGATTCTTGCAATAAAAGCCGACTTGACGCAGCTTGGTGCAAATATCGGGCGCAAAGACCCACTTTTGAGGCGTGATCGGAAAGGCAGGTCACATGTATACGAGCAGTCCCTTCAAGGCCGTCCTGTTGGGCGCGGTTCTTGCTATTTCTCCGATGGCGCAAACGGCATTTGCTGAAACCTTGCGTGTCATCCGGACCAATACTGAATCGACACTGAACGTTCCCATGAACCGTGCAGTCGTGGTCGAAAGCGAGGTTCCCTTTGCTGAACTCAGCATTGCGAACCCGTCGATCGCTGACATCTCGTCTTTGTCGGACAGGACAATCTACGTGCTGGGCAAAACCCCCGGCACCACAACACTCACCATTCTGGACGGCAACGGCCAGTTGATCACCAATGTGGATGTCCGGGTCGCCCCGGACCTTACAGAATTCAAAGAACGTCTGCGGCAGATTCTTCCGGACGAGAAGATCGAAGTGCGGACGGCAAATGATGGCATCGTTCTGTCTGGTACAGTGTCGAGCACAATCCGGATGCAGCGCGCGCTTGATCTCGCAACGCGCTACGCACCTGAACGCGTGTCGAACTTGATGACCGTGGGCGGTGTCCAGCAAGTCATGCTCAAGGTGCGGTTCGCTGAAATGCAACGCTCCGTTTCGAAATCCCTGCAAGCCTCTCTGGCCACCGGCGGCTCTGTCCTTGATGGCGATCTGGGCCTTGAGCTTGGCACCGGCAACGCAGCCCCGCTGGCCGGGGTCGATTCTGTCGCGGATAAACTGGGCGCTGGCGCAGGATCGCAGGGCGCGATCATGTTCGGCTTCAACGCAGGTGGCCTCGAAGTGGGCATTCTGCTTGAAGCACTCGAGGCCAAAGGCGTTGTGCGCACACTAGCGGAACCGAACCTGACCTCTCTTTCCGGACAGGAAGCAACATTCCTTGCCGGTGGTGAATATCCGGTCCCAGTGTCGCAAGAAGACGGCGCGATCACAGTTGAATTCAAACCCTTCGGTGTCGAACTCAACTTTATCCCTCGGGTTCTGGATGGCGACTTGATCAACCTCGAACTCGAAGCAGCGGTGTCGTCCATCGACCCAAGCAGCGGCGTCGACATTGGCGCGATTCGGATCGACGGATTCAGCCGCCGGGAAACAACGACCACGGTTGAACTTCGCGACGGCGAAAGCTTTGCCATCGCAGGCCTGTTGCAGGACGATTTCCGGGACCTGAACAGTCAGGTGCCATGGCTTGGTGACATCCCCATTCTGGGTGCCTTGTTCCGCAGCGCCGAATATCAGCGCGAACAATCCGAACTGGTGATCATCATCACGCCGCACCTTGTGACACCGACACGCGGTGAAGCGCTTGCGCTGCCGACCGATCGTGTGCGTCCTCCCAGCGAAAAAGACCTGTTCCTCTTTGGCCGAGTTACAAGCGACTCGCGCAATCTGCAGGGTGCTGCAGGTGAAGTTGCCAAACAGGATTTCTCGGGTTCCTACGGTTATGTGATGGATTGAGGCGATGGCAGTACAAAAAAATCTTCGTGTCCCAATCGCCCTGACTGGCCTTGCCCTGTTGGCGGCCTGCGCCAGCAGCGACCCGGTGTACAGCGCCTTCCACCGCGAAGCTGGTGCCCTCTTGGATACGGGCAATTTCGGCACAGCCACCATGAATAACGTTCAGATCATGAATGGCGAGAAGCGCTACACCTACGATTTGTCGCAACGTTTCGCGAGCGAAGTCATGACAACCGTCAATTTCGCCTTCAACAGTGCGGTACTGGACAGCGGCGCGCAGGACACTCTGCGGGAACAGGCACAGTGGATTCGCCAGTTCCCCGAAGTGCGGTTCCGGGTTTACGGCCACACCGACGCCGTTGGCAGCGAAGTCTATAACAAAAGTCTGGGCCTGAACCGTGCGCATGCTGTTGTGAATTTCCTTGCCTCACAAGGCATTAGCAAGGACCGGCTTGAGGCTGTGGTGTCGTTCGGGGAAACCCAACCCCTGATCGTGACCGAAGGCCGTGAACGCCGTAACCGTCGTACCGTGACCGAGGTATCGGGCTTTGTCGGCTCGCATCCCACCGTTCTCGAAGGCCGATATGCCGAGATCATCTATCGCGAGTATATCAACAGTGCCGTGCCCAGAACCGCCCTTGAAGGCATCCAGGGCACCGACTTCCAATCCAGCCAATAAAGGCAAGGCCCCCACGGGGGCCATGCCACCGGCCTGAAATACCGTACAATTTCGGTATTTCGGCCCCAATGTTGCCAAGTTTTCCAACGACCTTCGGACAGTAGCAGTCCCTCCCGAGCGACTCGGGATTGGCGCATGTGGTGCGTGCAGAACGCCGCACGGATGCGCCGAGAAGTTAGAGGAAACGAGGCAAATGACGAGTATCCTTCCAAGCACCCCGCAGCCGGCGCCCCTATTGGCGTGCACGATCAGTCGGGATGTTCAGGAGTTCGATCTCCTGATTGAAGACATGGAAGCCGCGCTTGGCGAAGCGTGGGGAGACCTTGGCTTTGATGAGGCCCTGCATTTCTTTTCGCAGGAAGAGGGGGAAGCACTGGAATTCGTGGCCCTTGCCATCGACGAAGACGACGAAGCCAATGTCGATCATCTTTCCTCGATCATCGCGGCGGCCAAAGCCCGCAAGATCAAGGTTGTTCTGATCGCGCACGACGTGACACCGTCGGCGTTGCATCACCTGCTAAGGCAGGGCGCAGATGAATTTGTCCCCTACCCGCTTCCCGAAGGCGAACTGGCAGCCGCGATCGAACGGATGCGCGCGCCAGAAGCGCCGCAGGTCGTGGCGCGCAACGGGTCTGCCGTCAAACTGTCGAACGACGGCGACGGGGTGATTATCGCCGTGCAGGGCATGGCCGGGGGCTGCGGCGCCAGCACATTCGCGACAAATCTGGCTTGGGAGCTGGCGACGGTCACAAAAGAAAAAGGCCCGCGGGTCTGTATCATTGACCTTGGCCTGCAGTTCGGCGCGGTGTCCACATATCTCGATGTTCAGCGTCGAGAAGCGGTTTTGGAACTGTTGTCGGATACTGAATCCATGGACGAGGACAGCTTTGGACAAGCGCTTGTGACGTTTGAGGAAAAGCTGCACGTTTTCACCTCGCCCGCCGATCTTCCGCCGCTCGATATTATCGGGCAGACCGAAGTGCAGGCCCTGTTGGACACGGCATCGCGGCACTTCGACTTTGTCGTGGTCGATATGCCTCCCAGTTTGGTGCAATGGTCCGAAACCGTGCTCTGCGCCGCCCAGGTGTATTTCGGTGTTATCGAACTCGATATGCGGTCGGCTCAGAACACCTATCGCCTCAAACGCGCGCTACAAGCGGAAGACTTGCCGTTCGACAAGATCCGCTTTGTGCTCAACCGCGCTCCGAAATTCACCGACCTGCAAGGCAAAAGTCGTCTCAAACGCATGCAGGAAAGTCTCGAAATCTCGGTCGATCTGCATTTCCCGGATGGTGGCAAAGCAGTGTCCGAGGCTGGTGATCACGGTCAGCCATTGGCGCTGCAACAGCCCAAAAATGCACTGCGCAAGGAAATCGCAAAGCTCGCGCGGTCACTTTATGAAGTTGGCCGCTCCGAAGCCGAAGCCGCCTAAGGAGGACACGCATGTTTTCGCGTTACAAAAAGGCGGCCGTCGAGGTCGCACCCGCAGCCAAAGCCCCAGTGGCCAAGGTCGAAGCCCCGGCCAATTCACCGGGTCCAGCCAAAGCCCTGCGCAAGGTACTGCCAACAAAAGCCGCGGTGGCCGAAAGCGCCGATCGCGACAAGAAACGCAAAGAACGCCTGAGCGAAATCAAGCTCGAGCTTCACCGCGCGCTGCTGGACAACCTGAACCTTGCCGCGCTCGACCAGGCGACCGAAGCGCAGCTCAAGGAAGAGATCAGCGCGATCACAACCGAGAGCCTGCAGGAACGAGGCATGGTGCTCAACCGCGAAGAGCGGATGGCCCTGAACCAGGAACTATACGACGAGGTCAAGGGTCTTGGCCCGCTCGAGACATTGCTCAAAGACGAAACCATCAGCGATATTCTCGTCAACGGCCCACATAAGATCTTCGTGGAACGGTCGGGCAAGCTGCAACTCAGCGATGTGACCTTCAAGGACGAAAAGCACCTGATGCGGATCATCGACAAGATCGTGTCCGCTGTGGGCCGCCGCGTCGATGAATCCAACCCCTATGTGGACGCCCGTCTTCAGGACGGATCGCGTTTCAACGCAATGGTGCCGCCGATTGCGGTCGATGGGTCGCTGGTCTCCATTCGTAAGTTCAAAACCGACAAGCTGAGCATCGACGATCTGGTCAATTTCGGCGCCTTTACCGAAGAAATGGCCGTCTACCTGCAAGCCGCCGTGGCGACGCGCCTGAACATTATCGTGTCTGGCGGTACGGGTTCGGGTAAGACAACCACGCTCAACGCTCTCTCGTCCTTCATCGACGACAGCGAACGCATCCTGACAATCGAAGACACGGCGGAACTTCAGCTCCAGCAGACCCATGTGGGCCGAATGGAAAGCCGTCCGCCCAACGTTGAAGGCAAAGGTGCTGTTACACCCCGCGACTGTCTCAAGAACGCGCTCCGTATGCGTCCCGACCGCATCATCGTCGGCGAAACACGTGGCGAAGAAGTCATCGACATGTTGCAGGCGATGAACACCGGCCACGACGGTTCAATGACCACGATCCACGCCAACAGCGCCCGCGACGGCGTCAGCCGTCTGGAAAACATGATCGCGATGGCGGGGATCGAAATGCCGCTCAAGGCGATGCGGTCACAGATCTCTTCGGCTGTGAACCTGATTGTGCAGGCCTCGCGCTTGCAGGACGGCTCGCGGCGCATGACCTCGATCACCGAAATCACCGGGATGGAAGGTGAGGTCATCTCGATGCAGGAACTGTTCCGCTTCCAGCGGGTCGGCCTGACCCCTGAGAACAAGATCATCGGTCATTTCACGGCCACAGGCGTGCGCTCCAACTATGCCGAACGCTTCAAGATGTGGGGCTATGACCTGCCCCCGTCGATCTATGAACCCTTCAACGGGAACCACTGATTATGACACTCAGCGCAGAACCAATCGTCTACGGGCTAATCTTCATTGCCGTTCTGGTCCTCGTCGAAGGCGTCTATCTTGTCGCCTTCGGCAAGTCGATCAGCCTGAACAAGCGGGTCAACCGACGGCTCGAAATGCTCGACAAGGGCTCCAAGCGCGACGAAGTGCTGGCCAAACTCCGCAAGGAGATGGACCAGCACATGAGTTCGCGCGGGTTGCCGCTCTATTCGATCCTCGCTGACCGAGCGCAGAAAGCCGCGATTGCCTTTACACCGCAGCAACTGATCATGGTGATGATCGGTGTGAGCGTTGTGGCGTTTGCAGGTTTGACGGTCGGCACTGAGGCTGGCCTCGCTGTGCGTGTTGTCATGGGCGTGGCGATGGGTGTCGGAGGCGTCTTTTTCTGGATCAGCAGCAAGGCGAATAAACGGGTCAGCCTGATCGAAGAACAACTTCCGGATGCCGTCGAACTGATGGTGCGCTCATTGCGCGTCGGTCACCCGTTTTCATCCGCGATTTCGATTGTATCAAAGGAAATCAAAGACCCACTTGCGACAGAATTCGGTATCATCGCTGACGAAGCCAGCTATGGGCGTGACATCGGCGAAGCCTTGAAAGCTATGGCCGAACGGCTCGACATGCAGGATTTGCGCTTCCTCGCCGTTGCAGTGGCCATTCAACAGCAGTCAGGTGGTAACCTTGCCGAGATTCTCGACGGTCTTGCCAAAGTGATCCGCGCCCGGTTCCGACTGTTCCGCCGGGTGAAAGCCATCACCGCCGAGGCGCAATGGTCGGGCAAGTTCCTGTCGGGCTTTCCTGTCGGCGCTCTGATCGTCATCCAGTTGACCGATCCCAACTACTATGACGAAGTGATCGACCACCCCTGGTTTATCCCGGCGTGTTTCGTTGTCGGCGCCTTCCTGATCGTCAACCTGATCGTGATGCGCGCGCTCGTGAATATCAAAGTCTGAGGTCCGGAACATGCAAGCCTTTAACCAATTCGCTTACAACCTGCTTGGCCCGGCTGGCCCGATGATCCTCATCGCCGGTCTGGGGATTCTGCTGTTGGTCCTCGCGATTCCGATGTTCTTCATGTCGCGCTCCAACCCGATGGATCGACTGAACAACCAGTCATCGGGCCGTCAAGAGGTAGACGCTGCCACACGTGCCGTACTGCGCGACAAGCAGAAAAACCAAAAGCTCAATAAATACGCGCAGTTCCTTGAACCTCAGGACGCCAAGGAACTGTCCGACGTTCGCATGAAACTGTTGCAGGCAGGCTACCGCACCAAGGACGCGGTCCAGGTCTATTACTTCGCACAGTTCGCTCTGGGCATCGGTGGCCTGATCATCGGTCTGGTGTATTTCTACCTGATCCTCGACCCGTCTGAGGCGACAACGCAACAGACCGTCATGTATACGCTCGGTCCGGGTGCAGCCGGATACATGTTCCCGAAATACTGGGTCACCAGCCGGATGCAGAAACGGCAAGAGGAAATCGAAAGCGGCTTTCCAGACAGCCTCGACATGATGCTGGTCTGCGTCGAAGCAGGCCAATCCATGGATCAGGCCATCGTGCGCGTCAGCAAGGAGTTGCGTGCGTCCTACCCCAGCCTTGCCGATGAATTCGAAATGGTCAGTTTCGAGATGAAGGCCGGCAAAGACAAAAGCTCGGTTCTGAACGACATGGGCGAGCGCTGCGGCGTGCAGGACGTGATGTCCTTCGTGACCGTTCTCAACCAAAGCCAAAGCTTTGGTACGCCGATTTCCGACGCGTTGCGGGTCTATGCGGCGGAAATGCGTGACAAACGTGTGATGCGTGCCGAAGAAAAGGCAAACAAGTTGCCAACCAAAATGACATTGACCACAATGATGCTGACAGTGCCGCCGCTGCTGATCATTCTTGTTGGTCCTTCGGTCATGGGAATTCAGCAGCTCGGCAGTCTCGGGAGTTCGATGGGGCAATGACTTTAGGCCGGTTTTGGCCCGCACTTTTTCTGATCGGATTGGCCGCCTGTGGACCGGGCGGCTTTTCCACGTCTGACGATACGGTGTTTGCACCGAGCGTCGACCCAAGAGGCGCGGTGGTCGATCAATTGACCGTAGGCCACCGACTGATGGCGGCGGGCGAATATGAATTGGCACTCAGCTCGTTCAGCCTAGCTGCTGCAGAACAGGGACTGACACCCGAGGTGCTGTTGTCGCTGGGATCTGCAAACCTCGCCCTTGGCCGCCTCAATCAGGCCGAAGATTTGCTGCGCCGTGCGGCCAAAGACGCCCCCGAGAGCCCCGATGCCTGGAACAATCTGGGTGTGGTGCTGATCGAAAAAGGCGAAACCGCCGAGGCCGCACAGGTGTTTCGCCGGGCATTCGGCCTCGACAATGGCGAAAGTGTTGCAATTCGGGATAATCTGCGCTTGGCTCTCGCAAAATTGGAAAATTCGCAGTATGATGCGGAAATAGAACAAGAATACAAACTTGTGCGGCGCGGCAGCAGTGACTTTCTAATCCGCCCGACACAGTAATGAGGCAGAGCAGTAAAGGACGCAAAAATGCGCCATCCCTTTATCGTGACCCTGTGCATTGCAGGGGCGGTTACGCTATCAGGTTGTGAACGCGGCATTGATACCGAAGCAGTTGACCGCGAATTCCAGGGCGTCAACGTCATTGACGGGACCAACCTGAACGAAGTCATGCTTTCGGTATCCGACCCGAACGAGGCAGTCGCGTATTTCCAGCGCGCCAGCAACGGTGAACCCGACCGGATCGACCTTGCCCGAGGCCTTGCCATTTCACTGATCCGCGCCAAACGCCATACCGAAGGTGTCGCAGCATGGGCGCGCGTGGTCGACAATGCGGCAGCCACGAACGATGACCGCGTGGAACTGGCGGATGCCCTGATCCGCAACAACGAGTGGGACCGCGCGGCGACTGTTTTGAATTCCATCCCCCCAACCCACGAAACCTACAAGCGCTACCGGCTTGAAGCGATGATCGCTGACAGCCAAAAGCAATGGGACAAGGCGGACAGCTTTTACGAAACGGCCGTTGGCCTGACCACGACACCTGCTTCTGTGATGAACAACTGGGGCTTCTCGAAGCTCACGCGCGGCGACTTTTCGGGTGCGGAACGTCTCTTCACCGAAGCGATCCGCAACGATGGCGCGCTGTTCACCGCCAAGAACAACCTCGTTCTCGCTCGTGGTGCGCAAGGCAATTACGTGCTGCCGGTCGTACCCATGAGCCAGATCGAACGCGCCGAGCTCTTGCACACGATGGGGCTTGCTGCGGTTAAACGTGGTGACGTGGTAACGGGACAGGGACTGATGCGCGAAGCCATCGATACCCATCCACAGCATTTCGAAGCGGCTGCCCGCAGCCTGAAAGCGCTTGAATCCAATGTCGTGAACTGAGCCGCCGCATGGATATCTCGGCGTTCTCGGCTTTGGTTTTCCTGCCTTTCGTGCTTCCCCTCTGCGTCTACGTGACCTTCTCGGACATGCGCGACATGCGTATTCCGAACCAGATCGTTGTCGCATTGTTTCTGGTCTTTGCAGGAGCCGGGTTGTTTGCGTTGCCGTTCGACGCCTATCTGTGGCGCTATGTGCACCTGATCATCGTGCTTGTCGCCGGGATTGCACTGAATGCGGGTGGCGCGATGGGTGCAGGCGACGCCAAGTTCGCCGCCGCCGCCGCCCCGTTCATCCATGTCGGCGACCTGCGGCTTCTGATGGCGCTTTTTGCGGCGAACATCCTCGCGGCCTTCCTCGCACATCGACTTGCCAAACACACCCCGCTGCGCAAGATCGCGCCGCATTGGAAAAGCTGGAACCATCCCAAATTCCCGATGGGCATGGCACTTGGCGGTACGCTGGCGCTTTATCTGTGCCTTGGCGCGTGGTTCGGCAGGTAGGCTGCCAACAACCTGTCCTGCCCTAGCCCTTCTGTTGCCACATTGGCCTGTCACGGTCAGCCAAAGATAAAACTGGCTGAACCGATCCGGGGCGATCCATGAACATGCAGACCAGCGCCGTGATGGCGCCTCCTCCTCCCAAGCGCATGGAAGACATGCAGCTGCAACCGGTCATGATGCGCGACATCCTCCTCAAGACGATGTTCCGCAAGAACGTGTCGACCGCGACCGCGATTGCGCAAAGCGTCTGCCTGCCGGTGCCGATCTCGCAGGAACTCATAGATCTGGCACGCAGTCAGTTGCTCTTGGAAGCCACTGGCACACTCAATGCCAACAATGGCAGCGAGATGGGCTACCAATTGACCGATGCGGGCAAAGCTCGTGCGCTCGACGCCCTTGCGCAGTCCGAATATTACGGCGCGATGCCGGTGCCGCTTACAGTTTATGCTGAACAGGTCAAACGCCAGTCGATCCGCAACATCCATATTTCACGCCAGCAATTGACCGATGCGATGGGGCATCTGATCCTCCCACCCGACTTGCTGAGTAACTTGGGCCCCGCCGTCGGCGCAGGACGGTCGATCCTGATGTACGGGCCGCCGGGGAACGGGAAATCCTCGATCTCGAACGGCATCCGCGACGCGATGGGCGACAAGATCTACATTCCCCACGCCATCGAATATGCAGGTCAGGTCATCACGGTCTATGACCCAATCGTGCACAGCGCCGCTGAAACCGGAGGCTCTGCCACCGGGCTGCGCCTGACCAACCGGTTCGACACGCGCTATGTGCTCTGCGCCCGCCCCACGGTGATCACGGGGGGTGAATTGTCGCTCGATATGCTGGATTTGGTCTATAACCCGACAGCCCGCACCTATCAGGCGCCGCTGCAGCTCAAATCCACCGGCGGCATCTTCATCGTCGACGACCTTGGCCGCCAAGCCGAACCGCCCCAGAAGCTGGTCAACCGCTGGATCGTTCCGCTGGAAGAGGCACGCGATATTCTGGCGCTGCAATCGGGTGAAAAGTTCGAAGTGCCGTTCGACACGCTTGTGATCTTCTCGACCAACTTCCACCCGAACGAAATCTTCGACCAAGCCGCGTTGCGCCGGATCTTCTTCAAGATCAAGATTGACGGACCCGACCAGCAGAACTTCCTCAAGATCTTTTCGATGGTGGCAAAGAAAAAGAAGATGGCGCTGTGTGAAAAATCGCTGATCCACCTTCTGAAGACCAAGTACCCGACGATCAAGAACGTCTATGCGAACTATCAGCCCGTCTTCCTCATCGATCAGATGATCGCGGTGTGTGACTTTGAAGGCTGGCCCTACAAGATGACGCCAGAACTGATCGACCGTGCGTGGGCGAACATGTTCGTCAAGGACGAAAAGATCGTCAAATAAGGGCAACGGGTAGACTTTCAGTCAATCGAAAATCGCGGACGCACAGGCGCGTCCGCACCAGCGCTAAATCACTTGGGTCATGCACACGTCCGCAGCGCAAAAAACGCACGATTAGCCCTTGACGCCACGCCGCACCGCTCGTACTCACGCGGCGGTCCGGCGCGGTAGCTCAGTTGGTTAGAGCGAACGACTCATAATCGTTAGGTCGGGGGTTCGAGTCCCCCCCACGCCACCAAAATCCCCAAAACCAATACCCGAATAACGGTTCTGCGGTCGGCATTATGTGCCCCTTCTATCGGCCCAAGTGTCGGAAAAGGAACAGACGGAATTCAGCGCAACGCACTAGACCGGACTCATGACACAGCTATCGCCAACCACCGTTTCCACAGATCGCATTCTGCCCGGTGTCGCCCTGATGCTGGGGTTTTGCGTCACGGCCCCACTTCTTGATGTCGCCGCCAAGCTGGCGTCAAGCAGCGTGCCCGTCGGTCAGATCACTGCCGCGCGGTTCATCGTGCAATGCCTGCTGATGGCACCTGTCGTCTGGGTCATGGGCTTGTCGCTCAAGGTGCCACGCGGGAAATGGATGGCCCTCACAATGCGGGCCCTTCTGTTGTTCACATCCACTTTCTGCTTCATCGCTGCAATCCGTGTGATGCCTTTGGCCGACGCGCTTGCGATCGTGTTCGTCGCGCCATTCATCGTGCTGCTGGTCGGCAAGTTTTACCTTAGCGAAGACGTCGGCCCCCGCCGCGTGGTCGCCGCACTGGTGGGCTTCGTGGGCGTGTTGTTCGTCATCCAACCCAGCTTTTCTGCCTTTGGTGCGGTGGCCTTGTTCCCACTTGGCACTGCCGTCGGATTTGCCTTCTACATCCTCGTGACACGGGGGCTGTCCCGGCAGATGCATCCTGTGACGGTGCAATTCTATACTGGCTTGATCGCAAGTGCGCTGTGCCTCCCCATTCTGGTTTTGGCCCAAGGCACCGGCTCTGTCCTTCTTGACCCGGTCTGGCCCGAAGGGGTTGCTTGGACCTGGCTGTTCGGCGTGGGTTTTTTCGCGACAGTCAGCCACATGATGATGACCTATGCGCTGTCATGGGCACCGTCTGCCACCTTGGCACCCTTGCAATACCTCGAACTGCCGGTCGCAACACTGCTGGGCTATCTGGTCTTCGGCGACTTTCCAAACACGCTCACCCTGACCGGGATCGGCATTATCATCGGCGCAGGTCTTTACATGATCCACCGCGAACGCGTGACCGCCCGCCAACTGGTAACCGAGCGCGCCGCACCGCCGATCTAAGTCAGTCAGGTTACATTCAAAGGGCTGCAAAAAAACGCAGACCTCAATGTGTTACTGATTTTCACAAAGCTATATGTATATGTAACATTAATCTTGCCGGGAATCGTTCGATGCCGTACCTTGCACCCAGCGCGGATCAGCCCGCCGCTCATGCGCGAAAGGTTCACATATGTACGCCCAGATGGTCACGTCCGAAGCGACACAAGACGACCCACAAAAGCTCGCCCAGTTTCAGGCGCGCATTGATGCAGGCGAAAAGATCGAACCTAAGGAATGGATGCCCGAGGGCTACCGTAAGACCCTGATCCGCCAGATCGGCCAGCACGCCCACTCCGAAATCGTCGGCCAATTGCCTGAAGGCAACTGGATCACCCGCGCACCAACACTGGAGCGCAAGGCGATCTTGCTCGCCAAGGTGCAAGACGAGGCCGGGCACGGCCTCTACCTCTACTGCGCCGCTGAAACGCTTGGGGTCAGCCGGGACGAACTGACCGAGATGCTGCTGGATGGACGTATGAAATACAGCTCCATCTTCAACTACCCGACATTGACATGGGCCGACATGGGCGCGGTGGGATGGCTGGTCGATGGCGCCGCGATCATGAACCAGGTGCCGCTTCAGCGCACCTCTTACGGCCCCTATTCCCGCGCAATGGTCCGCATCTGCAAGGAAGAGTCGTTTCACCAACGGCAGGGCTATCACATCATGATGAAGATGGCCCAAGGTACTGAGGCACAGAAGAAAATGGCACAGGATGCGCTCAATCGCTTCTGGTATCCGTCGCTGATGATGTTCGGCCCGTCAGACAAGGACAGCGTGCATTCCGCGCAGTCGATGAAGTGGAAGATCAAGATGAACACCAATGACGAGCTGCGGCAGAAGTTCGTCGATCAGACTGTACCGCAGGCCGAATTCCTTGGTCTGACCGTGCCGGATAAGACCTTGCGCTGGAACGACGAAAAAGGCGGCTACGATTTTGCAGAACCCGATTGGTCCGAGTTTTTCGAGGTGATCAAAGGCAACGGCCCCTGCAACACTGAACGGCTCGCGGCGCGCAACAAAGCGTGGGACGACGGCGCGTGGGTGCGCGATGGTCTGATGGCTCATGCCGCAAAGAAACGTGCGGCCAAGCTGGCGGCTGAATGATGACCCGCAGGCCGGAAAGGCAAAACACATGAAACACGAATGGCCCCTTTGGGAGGTTTTCATCCGAGGTCAGCACGGGCTGAACCACCGCCATGTCGGCAGTCTGCACGCGCCCGACGCGGAAATGGCGCTCAAGAACGCCCGCGATGTCTACACCCGCCGCAACGAAGGCGTTAGCATTTGGGTGGTCGAGGCGCAGCACATCACCGCGTCGTCACCTTCGGAAAAAGGTCCGCTTTACGAACCATCCGAAAGCAAGGTCTACCGCCACCCAACCTTCTTCGACATTCCCGACGAAGCGGGTCACATGTGATGACCGACCAGACTGCCTTGTTCGAATACCTCTTGCGACTGGGGGACAACACGCTGGTTCTGGGGCACCGTGTCAGCGAATGGTGTGGTCATGCTCCAGTGCTGGAAGAGGACATCGCTTTGGCCAACACCGCGCTGGACCTGATCGGGCAGACCCAGATGTGGCTTGGTCTTGCTGGAGAGGTCGAAGGCGCCGGGCGCTCGGCTGATGATCTGGCCATGCTGCGCGACGTCTGGGATTTCCGCAACCTGCTGCTGGTCGAACAGCCCAACGGCGATTTTGGCCAGACCCTGATGCGGCAATGCCTGTTTGACGCGTTTCATTTCGAACTGCTTACCGGCCTGACGCACGCCTCTGACGACCGGATCGCGGCAATAGCCGCCAAGGCGCTGAAAGAAGTGACCTACCACCTCGACCGCTCCTCCGAGACCGTGATCGGTCTGGGCGATGGAACCGAGGAAAGCCACCGTCGGATGCAAGCGGCGCTTGATCTGCTTTGGCCATATGTCGGAGAAATGTTCACACCCGACGCCGTTGACGACGCCATGCACGCCGCCGGGATCGCCCCCGATCTGATCGCCATGCGGGCCCGCTACGACGCACGGCTAAAAACCATTCTGTCCGAGGCGACACTGACCAAACCCGACAGCAGTTATGCCCAATCTGGTGGCAAGACTGGCTTTCGGCATACCGAACACCTTGGCCATATGCTGACCCAGATGCAGTGGCTGCAACGCGCCTATCCCGGTGCGACCTGGTGACATGACACCCGATGTGTCCACAATCTGGGGCTGGCTCGATCAGGTGCCGGACCCCGAAATACCGGTGATCTCGGTTGTCGATCTTGGCATCGTGCGGGACGTTGTTTGGCAGGGCGACACGCTCGAAGTCGCCGTGACCCCAACCTATTCGGGCTGCCCCGCCACATCCGTGATCGCGATGGACATCGAAACCGCTCTGTACGACCGGGGCATCACAAACGTACGGATCAAGACCCAGATCGCCCCACCCTGGACGACCGACTGGCTGTCCGACAAAGGCCGCGCCAAGCTGACCGAATATGGCATTGCGCCGCCCTCGCCCGCTGGTGGCCCCGACGCCTGCCCGCGCTGCAGCAGCACACACCTGACCCGGATCAGCCAGTTCGGCTCTACCCCATGCAAAGCGCATTGGCGGTGCGACGACTGTCTTGAGCCATTCGACTATTTCAAATGTATCTGACCGCAAGGCGCTGACATGGCACGCTTCTTCCCCCTGACCGTCACCGATGTCGATCGCACCACCCGCGAGGCCGTCGCCGTAACCCTTGAGGCCCGCGACGGCGGGAATTTCTCGTTCACCCAAGGCCAATATCTGACCTTCAAACGCGATTTCGATGGCACTGAATTGCGGCGCTCCTATTCCATCTGCTCTGGCGTCAATGAAGGCGTGTTGCGGGTGGGCATCAAGAAAGTCACCGACGGCGCGTTTTCCCGCTGGGTCAATGAAGACCTCACGCCCGGCATGACCATCGACGCGATGGAACCGATGGGCAAATTCCACACCCCCATCGAACCGGACAAGGCCAAGACCTACCTCGCATTTGCGGGCGGTTCAGGGATCACCCCCGTTCTGTCGATCCTGAAAACCGTTCTAGCTGCAGAACCCCTATCGCGTTTCACGCTGGTCTATGCCAACCGCAGCGTCAGCACGATCATGTTTCGGGAAGAGCTGGAAGACCTCAAGAACACCCACATGGGGCGCTTCACCGTCATCCACATCCTCGAGACCGACGCGCAGGACATTGACCTCTTTCAAGGCCGTGTCGACGGCGAAAAATGCACTGCCCTGTTCACCCACTGGATCGACATCGAAAGCGTCGACATCGCGTTCATCTGCGGGCCAGAGCCGATGATGAAAGCCATCGCGCAATCCCTTGGCGACCATGGGCTAAGCAAAGAACAGATCAAATTCGAGCTGTTCGCAAGCGCTCAGACCGGACGGCTGGAGCGGCGCACCAAAGCTGCCGATGGCGCCGCAACGGACGCAATCTCGGCCAGCATCACGCTGGACGGAATGACCCGCAGTATTGAGATGGGCCGGGACATGACCATCCTCGAAGCCGCGCTCGAAAATGCGCTGGACGCGCCCCATGCTTGCCGCGCCGGGGTCTGTTCAACCTGCAAATGCAAAGTGTTGGAGGGCGAAGTGGACATGGTCGCCAACCACGCGCTTGAAGACTATGAGGTGGAACAGGGCTATATACTGTCTTGCCAATCCTACCCGATCACCAAGCGCGTCGTCGTCGATTACGACCAGTAACCGTCAGGCTGGATTGCGCTTGTCCACCACGCGCACGGCCTTGCCCTGCGAGCGGGCAACCGAGCCGGGATCACCCACTTCGACCTCGGTCGAAATGCCGACATGGTCCTTGATCCGCTTGACCAGCATGCGCGTCGCCGCTGTGCGCGACAGCTCGTCCGCCGCATCCGGTGTGGCCTCCACCAGCACCCGCATCGCGTCCATCCGGCCAGAGGTGTAAAGCTCGATCTGGAAATACGGGGCCAGTCCGCCCGTCGCCATAACCTCTTCCTCGATCTGGGTCGGAAACACGTTCACGCCCCGCAGGATCATCATGTCGTCGCTGCGGCCCGTGACCTTTTCCATCCGCCGCATGCTCCGCGCCGTGCCTGCCATAAGCCGTGTCAGATCGCGCGTGCGGTAGCGAATGATTGGCATGCCTTCTTTGGTGATAGTCGTAAAGACCAACTCGCCCTTCTCGCCATCGGGCAAAACCTCGCCTGTCGCGGGGTCGATGATTTCGGGGTAGAAATGATCCTCCCAAATGTGCAGGCCGTCCTTGGTCTCCACGCATTCGTTGGCAACGCCCGGTCCAATCACCTCAGACAAGCCGTAGATATCCACCGCGTGCATATCGAACGCGTCTTCGATTTCCAGCCGCATCGCGTTGGTCCAGGGCTCGGCCCCAAACACACCAACCTCAAGCGAGGTTTCGCGCGGATCAAGCCCCGCCTTATGGAAAGCCTCAAGGATATTGAGGATGTAGGACGGCGTGACCATGATCCCCTTGGGCTGAAAGTCGGTGATCAGGCCGACCTGTTTTTCGGTCTGCCCCCCACCCATCGGCACCACCGTGCCGCCCAGCTTTTCCACGCCGTAATGTGCACCTAGGCCACCAGTAAACAGGCCATAGCCATAGGCCACATGCACCATGTCCCCGGCCCGCAAGCCCGACGCCCGCAGAGACCGCGCGACCACGCTGGCCCACATGTCGATGTCGTTCTTCGTATAGCCGACAACTGTTGGTTTGCCCGTCGTGCCCGACGACGCATGAATCCGCGCGATCTGTTCGCGCGGCACGGCAAACAGGCCGAACGGGTAATTTTCACGAAGGTCGGATTTCAGGGTGAACGGGAATCTCGCAAGATCGGACAGGTCGTGCAGGTCATCCGGGTGCACCCCAGCGGCATCAAACTTGGCGCGGTACATCGGCACGTTGTCATAGGCATGGCGCAGGGACCAACGCAGGCGGTCCAGTTGCAAGGCGCGGATCTCGTCAATCGATGCGAGTTCGATCGGGTCAAGATCGCCCGGTTTTGGTGACAAATCCTTCATGCGCCCAGCGCCTCCCCTACGCTTCGTCGAACACCGTTCCCTTGATCGACCGCGACAGCCCCCGGAACTCGGCAATCAGCACCCCTGACTGGTTGGTCACCTGAACATCGGTGATGCCGCTGCGCCCGGTCAGCGAAATCTCGGTCGCCTTTGCACTCAGGCGGTCCCCCAACCGGCCCGAGGCAATGTAAGTGATCGAATTGTGCTGTGCGACGGTAACCTGATTACGGCTGTTACAGGCAAAGGCAAAAGCGCTGTCGGCCAACGTGAAAATCACCCCGCCGTGGCACATACCATGTCCATTGCAATGGTGCTTCTTCACCGTCAATTCCATGACAGCTTCACCTTCGGCAATATGCGTCATCTCCATCCCCATCCATTGCGAGGCATGGTCTTGCTGCCACATGTGATGGGCGGATTTCTGGGCGCGGTCGTCTGGTGTCATGGACGCGACGCTTGCATGAAGTTCACGCACGGTCAAATACTTAGGCAGGGAAAAGGGGACAACAATGACAGTTCAGGACATTCAGAGTTTCGTGACCGGTGACTGGCTTGCCCCGGACAGCGCCGCGCGCGATATCCGTGATGCTGTGACAGGTGACGTAATCGCACGCGCAGGCCGTGCGCAGGTCGATGCAAGCGCGATGATCGACCATGCGGTGAGCGTCGGTGCACCTGCTTTGCGGGCCATGACGTTTCACGATCGCGCCCGGATGCTCAAGGCGCTGGCTTTGTATCTGCAAGAGCGCAAGCAACTGCTCTATGACCTGAGCTTTTCAACCGGGGCCACGCAGAAAGACCATCTGATCGACGTTGATGGCGGGATTGGAACGATGCTTGTCATCGCCTCCAAAGGACGGCGCGAGATGCCGGACGGGCACGTTTATCTTGATGGCGGGCTCGAACAGTTGTCGCGCAAGGGCAGCTTTGTCGGCCAGCATGTGTGTACCCCGTTGCAGGGTGTTGCGGTGCATATCAACGCGTTCAACTTCCCGGTTTGGGGGATGCTGGAAAAGCTGGCACCCACCTTGCTCGCGGGCGTTCCGGCCATCGTGAAGCCGGCGACGACGACCTGCTATGTGACCGAAGCCTGTGTCCGGTTGATGGTAGACAGTGGAATTTTACCAAATGGTACAATTCAGCTTGTGACCGGCGGGTTGGGTGATCTGCTGAATCATCTCGGCGCGCAGGACGTTGTCAGCTTTACCGGCTCTGCCGACACAGCATACGCCCTGCGCAGCGCGCCGAACCTGCTGCGTAACTCGGTCCGGTTTGTGGCAGAACAAGACAGCCTGAACGCATCGATCCTTGGCCCAGATGCAGTCCCGGGCACGCCGGAGTTCGATCTCTTCGTCAAGGAAGTTCACCGCGAAATGACCACGAAGGCGGGCCAGAAATGCACCGCGATCCGCCGGATCATTGCACCGCAGGCGCAGGTCGATGCGGTGATCGCCGCATTGTCGGAGCGATTGCGCGATACGGTGATCGGAGATCCGCGTGATCCAGCGACACGCATGGGTGCCTTGGTGTCGGACGGGCAACGCCGGGACGTACTGGCGAAATGCGCAAGTCTGGGGAGCGAGGCAGAACGGGTCTTCGGTGATCCCGACGCGTTCGCCGTACACGGGGCCGACGCCAGCAAAGGCGCGTTCCTGCCGCCGATGCTGTATCATTGCGCCGACCCGGATGCGGCCAGCCATGTGCATGACACCGAAGCATTTGGCCCGGTGGCCACAATCATGGGTTACCGCGATCTGTCGCATGCCATTGCGCTGGTGAACCGGGGGCAAGGCAGCCTTGTCGCGTCCGTCGTCACCAATGACCCAGAGGTTGCCCGCGAGGTGGTAATGGGCGCGGGTGCCTTCCACGGACGGCTTTACTTCAACAACCGCGACAGCATGGCCGAGGCGACAGGGCATGGATCGCCCCTGCCCCATATGGTGCATGGAGGACCGGGCCGCGCGGGTGGTGGCGAGGAGCTGGGCGGCGTGCGCGGTGTGATGCACTACATGCAGCGTACCGCTGTGCAGGGCAGCCCCGATGTGATTGCCGCCGTGACGGGGGAATGGGTGCCGGGTGCATCAACATCGCAAGGGCCAGCGCATCCGTTCCAGCGCAATTTCGACGAAGTTCAGATCGGGGAAACCCTGCACACTTCAGAGCGCGAGGTGACGTCGGAAGACATCGAACACTTTGCCGAATTCACGGGTGACACTTTCTATGCCCACATGGACGAGGACGCCGCCAAGCGAAACCCGTTCTTTCCGGGGCGCGTTGCACATGGCTACCTTCTGCTCAGTTTTGCGGCGGGGCTGTTTGTGGACCCGGACGAAGGCCCGGTGTTGGCGAATACCGGGCTCGACACTTTGCGTTTTCAGAAACCGGTCAGCGCGGGGGACCGGATCAAGGTGCAGTTGACCGTGAAAAAGAAGACAAAGCGTACAGCAGATTACGGCGAGGTGCGCTGGCATGTGATCCTGCGCAATCAGGACGACGCGCCTGTTGCAGAATATGAACTGCTGACGATGAACGCGTACACCTGAACGCCTGAACGCTTGGCCTGAGACAGCACGCGGCGTATCGCTTGGCCATGACCGACGCAGACTTCGCCCAACTTGTGACCCGCGTTCTGGGATCGTCCACTCCAAGGGTGTGGTCGCTTCTGGTGACCATGTTCGGCGACTTGGCACTGGCTCCGCAGGCACGGCTGAGCGGTGGAACCGTAAACGCGATTACGGCTTCCATCGGTATCAAACCCGAAGCGACCCGCGTGGCCCTGCACCGTTTGCGCAAGGAAGACTGGATCGAAAGCCACCGCACCGGGCGGCAGACACGGTACGGTCTTACACCGCATGGGCGGACCCAAACCACAGCGGCAGCCCCGCGCGTCTATGGCCCGGCCCCGACTGACCAGCACGCCTATCTTGTGCTGGAGAACCCGACCCTGCCGACCGACTGGCACACCAAGCAAGACATGGCGACCACGGTGCAAATTGGACCTAAGGCGGTGGTGACCACAGCCAGCGCAAAGACCGACCAGCATCTTCAGCTGGTGCTGACCAACGAGATGGAATTGCCGCGTTGGATCAGCGACAAGCTGTGCCCTCCCGACATTCAAAATGCATCACGTGACCTATCCCAACGCTTCAGAAAGATTTTGGACGACCATGCGTTGGATGAACTGACCCTGTTGCAGCGCACAGCGATCCGTGTGGTTGTCGTACACGAATGGCGCAGGCTGATCCTGCGCACTCCTGCGTTTCCGGAAACCCTGCTGCCGGATCAATGGCACGGAGCAGAGTGTCGGACCGCGTTTCACAAGTTACTGACACGTTTGCCGGTACCTATTCTGGCGGCGTTGGAGGATGCGATCGAGGCAGGATAGTACAGTTTGCGTTGCGAAACCCAGTGGCAACAATTCGTTGACTCGCGCGCGAGACGTCGCATTACCTTAAGGCATGCTCAATTTCGGGCAACGGGGGATGTGGCATGACTGCCGGCAATGATCTGTTAGAATTTCAATCGAACCTTAACACAACAACTTCCGATGTTCAGACAATCCGCGCCGATGCAGAAAAGCTGGCGGCGGCATTGGATGCGGCGGCGACGGCGTCACAAAGCTACCTGACCTTCCGTAAAATCATCAAGGTGGCGGATGCGGGGTTTTCGGCCGCGCTGACCACGTTGAAGCTGTCGGAAAACGTGGCGCCGTTGCAGGGGCCGTCCCGCGCCCTCAAGGACGTGCTTGAGATCATTCAACCGCGTGTTGTGCAAATCAAGGACGCGACCGACCGCGCCAAGAAGATAGAACCGTTGCTGACCAAGATCGTGCAGGCTGACCGCGCCGTCGACCTGACGATCATGCCTGCGATCGTTGCAACAGATGAGACGCTGATTAATATCCGCGACAGCATTGACGAGATTGTCCGCGCTTTCGACCGCGTCTCGACACCAAACGGCATTCCCGAACTCAACCCGAATGCGGGCACAAACCGACCGGGGCGGGATGATTTCGAAGGTCTGTTTGACGAGGCCGATGATCTGGTGGCCCCGATCAACGTGGCGTTCGGCCCGGCGCAGGATGCCGCCGACGCTTATGATGATGTGAAAGCCCGGTTCAACGAGATCCTCAATGCGTTCGACGTCGCGGATTTTCCCGATCTGAACGCCATCTTCGGTGATCTGGTCGAATTCGATTCCCTGTTCGACGGGCTGGGTGTGATCCTTGACATCGTCGAAGCTGCGCTGCGCCCAATCCAGCCTTTGCTCGATGCAATCGGTGCGGTGTTCGACCTTGTGGTCGCGCCGGTGATCGACTTTCTGAACGAAGAACTGGGTGTCGATGCCTTGTTCGAGGAACTGGCAAGCCTGCTTGATCCATTGTTCCCGGATATCGACCTGTTCGACGGGTTCATGAGCGTCGTCGACGATCTGGAAAGCCTGCTGGATCAACTGGACTTCAACTTCTTCGACGTGCCGGATTTCACCGAGATCGCGCTGGAGGCTTTCGACATTTTCGACGTCACCTTCCAGACGATCGAATTGAACGCGCTTTCGTTGCTGGATGGCCCTGCCTTGCGCCTAGGTGATCCGACGGCTGACACGATGTACGGCACAGGGGGCGACGAGGCGTTCGACCCAGCCGGGGGCGACGACCTTGTGCTCGCGAATGATGGCAATGACATTATCGTCGCAAGCGGCGGCGAAGACACGATCATCGGCGGCGATGGGATCGACCGTGTGGTGTTTGCCGGGGAACTGGTCGAGTACGATTTCACCCGCAACGATGCGACCAACGAGTTGATCTTTACCCATACGGATGTCGGCAGGCATGGGTTCAACGAGGGGATCGAGATCGTGACCGAGGTCGAGTTCTTCGACTTCGGCACCGAGACCTTTACCAAGGAACAATTCGAAGCTGCGGTGGTGGGCGTGTCGGTGCTGGACGACGAGCCGGGGCCGAACGGAGAAGTGACCAGCGACGAAAGCGAGCTGATCTTCCTCAATCCGGGCGGCACCTTGATCGACGGGCTGGAGTTGAACGGTGAAGTCTTCAACGACATGAATGTCGTCTATGGGCTGGGTGGAGATGACCGCATTCAGGGCACACTTGGGCGCGATTTCATCTTCGGAGGTCCGGGCAATGACTTGATCATCCCACGCACCGGGGTCGATGCGCTTGACGGTGGGCCGGGCAGCGACACGTTTCAGGTGTTCGATCTGGGGCGCAATTCGCCGGTGACGGTCAATCTTGAAACAGGGTTCGCGAGCGCAGACGGCGATATCAATCAGGTTTTCGATATCGAGAATGTCATCATCCAGAATGGCAGTTCCATGCAAATCTACGGCAACGACAGCGCCAACACGTTGTTCTCGGGTCGGGGGCGGGACATGCTGTCGGGGCGCTCTGGCGATGATGCGCTTTTTGGCAACGAAGGGCGCGACGTGCTGTGGGGTGGTCAAGGTGTCGACTCTCTTCGCGGTGGCGACAGCAACGACTTTCTGGGCGCGCTGAACACATCCGACAATGGCGGCGCTGAGCTTTATGATGGTGAGGCGGGCATCGACACGCTGAGCTATGCGACCGGGCGGGACGAGATCAACAAATTCCTGTCCAACGACCAGTTCTATCTCGGCATGCTCAACATCGCGATGGAGGACAAGGCAACGACCGGCCCCGTGGTGATCCGTGCCGCTGATGGCGAGATTGACCGATTGAATGGGTCGGGTCAGGTGATCGCCACGGACATTGCGTTGAACATCGAACATTTCATCGGGTCGGATTCCGACGACACGATTTACGGCGCAGGGGATTCCCTGAACCGGATCGACATTGGCGGGGGGGGCGGCAATGACACGATGTATTCGTGGGGCGCCGATGATGTGAATGGCGGGCGCGGTGACGACCTGTTGATTGCCGAGCGTGGGCCGCAAGGGGGCCGGATTGCCGGGAACTTTGACGGTGGCAACGGCTTCAACACGCTGGACCTGCGGCCCGTGGGCGATGCGCGGTTCATCCTTCTGACCAGCAGTGGCAGTGGGAACCTACGCTTTGTCGCGGCCGACAAGGATTACACCGGGCGGGAAATCGACGCGCGCGGCGAAGGTTTTGGCATTGATAATATTGGTGAATTCCTATTGGGCGAAAATAATGACTACGTGACATGGGGCACCGGTGGTGACGCGACCATTCGCGGTGCGGGGGGCGATGATCATCTCGAATCCGTCAGCAGCGATGGCACGCAAAGCCCGACCTTCTATGGCGATGCGGGCAACGATCTGATCATTATCGGCAACGGCGGCAACGCATTTGGCGGTATCGGCGACGACCGGATCGAAGTCACCTCGGGCGGCGAGATCACCGCCGACGGTGGCGAGGGCAACGACACATTCTACGTCACCCGCATGAACAACGAACTTAGCGGTGGCGCGGGATATGACACGCTGATCCTTGAGCCGCGCTTTGGGGAAGGCATCTCGGTCAACCTTGCCAACGGGACGGCGGTTTCCGACACCTATATCGACCTCGACACCATCACCGGGATCGAAGCACTGGTGACCTCGGATGCGAACGACACCGTTGTCGGCAGCGACAACTCTGACCGCATCATCACGCGCGCAGGCAATGATACGGTGACCGCAGGAGATGGTGCCGATCAGATATTCGGCGGCGACGGGCGTGATACGATACGGGGTGAAGGCGATAACGACACAATCAATGGCGGTGCGGGTGACGACATCGTAGATGGCGGTGATGGCACGGATACGGTGGATTATGCCTTCGCCAGCTATGGCGGCGCCGAGGGCGAGATCGTGGCGCAGGTCTTTTCCGGAGCCGTGGTGGACCTTGCCGATGAGCGCGGTGGGCGCGCGGGCGAAAACGATACGCTGATCAGCGTCGAAAACGTCTTTGGCACCTTGCTGGATGATGACATCACCGGCGACGGCGCAAACAACCTTCTGTCGGGCGGCGCAGGGGTGGACACGCTTAGCGGTGGCGGCGGTGACGATATCTTGATTGCGGGTGGTCACAATTCGACCACCGCCGAGGATGAGCTTTATGGCGGCGGTGGCAATGACCGCATGGTGATCGGAGCAAATTCGTTTTTTGCCGATGGGGGCGACGGGACAGACACGCTTGATTTTTCGGGGGGCACCGACCTTGCCGAGGGCGGTGGCCGGACGCTGGCGTTGGAGATTGACCTGCAGGACCGCAGCCTGTCGCGAGACATTGAGGTGGGGCGCGTGGTTTGGGCCAATGATGGCAGCACATCATCGCGTCAGTTCGACGGTCAGTCCATCAGCCCGCGCGACGTGTTGCTGACCAATCCGCTGTATGCGCGGTCGGCCTCGGATCTGGCGGTCCGTTTGCCGACTGGCGAAGAAACTGAGGACGACATTCCCAGCTTTGCGATTGAGATCACGTCATCCACGCAATCGAACGGCCAGATTTCAAACATCTTCACCAGCATAGAAAACGTCCTTGGGACAAAAGGCGCAGATGTGATCCGGGGGGACAGCACGGGGAACCTTCTCGAAGGTGCTGAGGGCGATGATACTCTTGAAGGGCGCGCGGGCGACGACAATCTTGACGGTGGCGCGGACACGGACACCGCGTTCTTTTCTGGCGATCAGGCGAACTACACCCTCACGATCAGCGCCTCCTCGGTGACAATTACCGATCGGCGCGACGGCGGCAATGGGACCGATACACTGACTGCGATCGAAGCGCTGGATTTCGACACGGACTTCAACGGCGCGCCGTTCAACCTTGAACAATTCGGCGGATTGGCGCAGCTTTCGCGGGCGGACTTAGAGACCTTTATCGAACTCTATATCGCCTATTTCAACCGCGCGCCCGACGCGGTGGGTCTGTCCTTCTGGGGCACCGCCTTTGCGAACGGTGTGACGCTTGAGCAATCGGCGAGCTTTTTCATCGACCAGCCAGAGACGCGGGCCACCTACCCGTCCGACCTGTCGAATGCCGATTTCGCGACGGCCGTTTACGACAATGTCCTTGGGCGCATCCCGGATCAGGACGGGTTCGACTTCTGGGTCGACGCGCTGGACAGTGGCACTGTCGGCAGGGATCAATTCATCCTAGCCATTCTGGGCGGAGCCAAAGCCGATCCGCCCAGCGGGGCAAGCCAGGACTTCATCGACCAGCAATTGGCTGACCGACAATACCTGAGCGACAAGACCGATATCGGCGCGTATTTCGCGGTCACCAACGGGATGTCGGATGTCGGCAATGCTTCGGCGGTGATGGCGGCGTTTGACGGGTCCGAGGGCAGCATTCAGGATGCGATCAACGCCACAGATGAGTTTTATGCCGACGCGCTGGCTTCCGATGGCGGGGAGTTTATCCTTCAGGTGGTCGGCGTGCTGGACGATCCCTTTGCGCTTTGACACGCGGGCTCTGGCTGGTTGTCGCACCGCCTGGGCGCATGGTTTTCTGTGGGTGCCTACGTTTTCACCGGAACAAGTGGGGGCGACGTTGAGCCTTGCTCTGCAAAGATGAACCAGTCACGCAGCTTGCTTTAGGGGATCGCACTTTGGGATGAGTTGACGCGCCTTTACCAATTGTCGCGGTTGGTGCCTTACGGAATGTCTACCGGTGCGCTGAGCGTTGTCGCACGGGGGACTTCGGTGCTTGCAGTGCCGTACCGACACGGGCGCGCGGTCCATTCAAAGCGCGCCAGCATTGATCCATTCATCAAGTTTTTGACGGCTGACCTCGAAATGCATGCTGTCTTCGCGACCCCAGGACGCGCCCCAAACCCAGCCTTCGTCCCTGAAAAAATCGGCAAGGATGGTCAGGCCCAATTGCGTCTTGCCATCGCCCAACGTGTCCAACACGCCGTCGATGTTGAGATCAACCGCGAGGCCGAACGCATGGGTGGAGGCCCGGCCACGGGTGCCGCGGATTTGGCGCACACACAAGGAACCCGCAGTATTGATCCGTGCATAGAGATCAGGATCCGTAACACGCACTTCTTCAAAAACGCGGCGGATGGAATCGGCGGCGGGTTTCAGCATACGGACGCGGATCGGTCCGACGTCTTCGAGCACAAGCTTGCTGGCCAGACGCGGATTGGTCATTTCTTCGCAATTGTCGGACATCACCTCGCGTGGGGGTCCGAACACGCGGGTCAGATAGGAGGGTCCGGCGATTGTCAGACCTTCGTTCACCTCGCGCCGATTGGCGATCAGGACAACCTGCGCATACGCATCGATGATGTCATTCTGGCCGTTCTGTCGGAAAACGTCCGCCCCTGTGCCGGGTTGCGGTGCCGCAAGCGCTTGGTCGGGAAACGGAGCAACTGGCGCGCGCGATGCAGTGGCCGCAATACGAGACATCTCTTGCGCCATGTCATCCAGCCGGATTTGAAGGTCTTCAACCTGCTGACTCAGCATCTCGATTTCGATCCGCGCACCCGAGTCGATCGCAGTCCCGGCAAACCCCTCTTCGCCACCGGACATCAGCCTCGGCACGAAAATCCAGATGATCGGTGCCAGAATGATTGCAATGCTCAGGATAATCGCCGGGAGCAAGCGCATGAAACAAAAGTCCTAACTAAAAAATCTTTCGCCAGTTAAACCGGATTCTGGGCCTCAATCCAAGCCAAACCTGTGTGTTTCTCCACGTTTGACGCTCTGACGCTGTTCGGATCGCGATCACAGAACCACGGATTGGACCCATTCGCATCCAAGACCGTCAAAGCCATTGCCGCAACGGAAGAGCTAAGTTAGTCTTGAGGTACCAAACCTTTTTCATCCGAGGACATGTATTACTATGTCGAAAATTCGAACTGTTACCGCCCTCACCCTTGCGATCACACTATCGGTCGGCTTAGTTGACCGGGTCGCTGCGCAATCTTCTGAAAGCGGTGAAATGACAGCCGAACAGATGATGCAAGCATTTGAAAAGCAAAAAACCCGTGGGCTTGTTCTGGTCCCGTCAGAGTCAACAACGACCACCGCGGTGACGGCAGAGCCTACGACGACGGTCACAACTGCCGCAGCCACCTATACCGAGGTCGAAAAGGCCGATCAGGTCAATATCAAGATCAAATTCGATTTTGACAGCGCGACGCTCCGCCCAGATCAGAAGCCGCAGCTGGCAACATTGTGCGACGTGATGAAAGCCGTTGATGTCCAACTTTTCCAAATCGTTGGTCATACCGACAGCTCGGGTTCTGCGTCCTACAATGAAAATCTTTCGCTGTTGCGCGCAAAAGAGGTCAAACGGCACCTTGTGACCGAATGCGGCATCCCCGAGACCCGGCTTGAAGCGATTGGCATGGGCGAAAGTGCGCCTTTCAATGCAAACGATCCGCGCAGCGACGAAAATCGACGTGTTGAATTCCAAGCGCTTGGGTAATGACTTCGGTCACCTTCTGAAACCGGAGACATTATGACAGGAAGCCGTCCAGGGGACCTTTTTAAGCCTGGCGATCTGGTGAATAACACCTACCGCGTCGAAGCCATTCTTGGACGCGGCGGCACATCTGACGTGTATCGCGCTCGGTCCGAGATTTCTGGACGGCTTGTCGCCCTCAAAGTCCTGAAATCAGAATTCTCGACCAATGAGGATTACCTGCTTCTGCTCACTCGCGAAGAAGAGATGCGCGAGATCAGGCACGATGCGATTGTCCGGTATTCCGAGAACCACCGTACAGCTGACGGGCATGTCTACCTGCTGATCGACTATGTCGACGGCCCAGGCATGGACAAAAAGCTCAAGCAGGGACCAATGTCAGCCGATGACCTGCTGGTGATCTGCAAGCGTGTCTGCGAAGGCTTGCGGGCTGCGCATGACCGCAACATTTTCCACCGTGACCTGTCTCCGGACAACATCCTCTTGCGCGACGATGACCCGGCTCAGGCGGTGATCATCGACTTCGGGATCGCCAAGGACACTAATCCTGGTGCAGAAACAATTGTCGGCAACGAATTTGCCGGCAAATACGCCTATGCGGCCCCCGAGCAATTGGCGGGCAAGACCGATGCCCGCACTGATATCTATTCGCTTGGCGCATCTCTTCTGGCGAACTTCCGTGGCAAATCGCCGGATATCGGGCGCAATCCGATGGAAGTCGTGCAGAAAAAGGCAGAGCCGCTGGACACGTCCGGTGTGCCTGAGCCGTTGAAGTCGATCCTCGACAAGATGACCCAACCCAACCCGGACGACCGTTTCCCCAGTGCCGCCGCCGTCTTGGACGCGCTGGCAGGAAACCCGTTCGATGCGCCGGAAAACGAACCGCTCTCTGACGCGACCGTGATCGTGCCGATGAATGCAGCCGCGAAAGCCGCAGAGCCTGCGGAGCCGATCACCGCGCCGCCGCCCTCTCGGGACACTGCTCCAAAGACAACGCCGAAAGCCGCGCAGAAGGACAGCAAAAAGGGTGGGATGGTCCTGCCCATCGCCATAGGCGGTGTCGTGATTGCCGGTCTTGCAGGCGCGTTTGCGCTGGGGCTGTTCACTTCGGAACCCAGCCTACCCGTTGCCGACCCTTATCGCCTATCGATTGCCAAAGCCAAAGATACTCCACCCCGCGCCGTGGGATTTGTACCGGCCGACGAAATCGCCACGTCGCTGCGCGAACAGATGCAGGCACAAGGTGGCACCTTCGATCTGACCCTTGCCAGCGGCACGATTGCCGAAAGCTGGGGGCAAGACGTTTTGACCGTGGTTGATGCCATTGATGAAATGGACGTTTGGCGTGTCTCCCTGTCTGGCAACACTGCCGAGGTCGAAGGCACCACGACAAGCCGTCCGGTCTTTGATGCCGTGATGGCCGCGTTCGACGCCGGAGCTTTGGGAGCGCTGAACGGGGAACCCAATCTGACGCTTGAAGCAATCATCCTCGCCCCGGAAAAGCTTGATCCGATCCTCAACACCTTTGCGGATTGCGGCCCGCTTCAGCTCGTCAACCGCCCGATTGCGGGCTATGGCCCCGAAAGCCCTGTGGTGATCGGCGGTGAGATGTCGAGCGCGGAAAGCCGTGCAGCGTTGGCGAATGCGCTGTCAGCAGTTATCGGCTCGCGCCCCCTCGATCTTGATGTCGACATTCTGAATACGACGCTTTGCCTGATCGAAAGCGTTATGCCCAAAGCTCCGTCCAGCCCCAATGATGTTGCATTCTATCAGGGCGATCAGGACAACAACGCCAATCCGTCGGGTGAATTTCTGGTCGGCGAAAACCCTGTGATTGACGTTGAAATCCCAGCGGATGTCTCCGACGGTTTCTTGACCGTTTCGGTGCTGGATGTCTCAGGCAACGTGTTCCATCTTTTGCCCAACCTCAACCGCCCGGACAATTCCGTGGAAGCGTTACGTGAGGGGGAAAGCGGGCCGGTGTCCATCCGTGTGGCGTATTCCATTCGGGAAGCGCAACAGAATGGCGGGCTGGCGTTCCGGGTCGACGATTCAACACTGGGAAAAAGCAAAGTACTGGTGATCCATTCAAGTGCGCCACTGTTCAACGAAATGCGTCCGACCAGTGAATCTGCGACCAGTTATTCCGAAGCCCTGTTGGGCGACGACCGCAATATGGCTGCGCGGATTTTCTCGCTGGATAGTCGAATCCTCGAAACCCTCGCGCGCTGAGCGCGGGGTTTGATGGATCAGGTCACATCGACCACGATCACCGAGATGTTGTCGGCCCCACCACCGTCCAGAGCAATTTGCAACAGGCGATCGACAACCGTCTCCAAAGGCTCGGTACTCATCACGTCCTCGATCATCTTGAACGTGGCGTATTTCGTCAGACCATCCGAGCACACCAAAAACCGATCACCCGGTTCGACCGTGCCGCGCACCTTGTCGAGCTCTAGCTCATCCCCGACCCCAACCGCACGTGTAATTGCGTTGGATTGCGGATGATGTTCAGCCTCATCCCATGTCATGTGACCGGACTCGACCAAGGGGGCCACCAGAGAATGGTCAGCAGTCAGCATCTGGATTGCGCCGTCATGCAAACGGTAAATGCGGCTGTCACCAGCCCATAATCCAACGAAATGCCCGTTCGCCAACATCAGGCTGGCCACGGTGGCCCCGATCGTTGCGACACCGCGTGCATCAGCCTCAGCGCGAATGACGCTGTGGGCTTTCTGGATCGCGTGGCGCAGCGCATGCATGCGGTCGGTTGCAGTCAGTTCTGGTTCGATGGTGGCGATCATGTCAGTGATCAGGCGACTTGCGAAATCTCCGGCCTCGTGTCCACCCATCCCGTCCGAGACAACCCAGATGTTTTGTTCAGGCAGGGCAAGGACAGAGTCTTCATTGACTTTGCGCTTCAGTCCCACATGGCTGCGGGCGTTGTAGCGGACCCGTGGGGCAACAACATTCATAAAATGCCTTCTCTCCAGAGATCAGCGTCCAGATCAAACAAACCTTGCATGTTCAATCCGTCCGGTAAACCGTCACAGACCATCAGCCGGTTATCGCCCTCCATCAGCGTGCTCCAAATCGTGGGCGATTGGAACGACCGCGCCAAGAGCGCAGCGGTGGTGGTGGCAAGCAAGTCATGTGAGTTGGTGGATGCGCAGGCGACCACACTGCCGGGGGAAACCCGGCATACTGATGATCCTGCACCGACAGGGCATGTGACCGCGGACAGCTTTTCTTCAAGCGCGTCTTTGCTGATGTCCTCATCAAGTACAGAAAGCGCGATAGTCTCGAGCGTTTCAAAAGTCTCGTCATCCACGAAATGCGCATCAATGACTTTGGTGTCCTCTGGCAACCCGGCCATGAGCGTCAGAGGAAAACGTCGCCCCACCCGGTCAACTGAGGGCATCAGAATTCCCATGATCGCGCTCTGCCCCGCAATCCCCGGCGACAGACTGAAGCGCCAGATCGGGACCGACATGTAAAGCTCGTCCCAGCCCGCGCCATAAGCATGTGCGCCAGACACAAGGCAGCGTTGCAACCATTCATCCCAGACGGACGGGAACCCAGTCGGTGCATTAATGCGGAAAAAATCCCCAACCGAGGGGATTTTCCCAAATGCTCCGAACGTCATGGCCGTCATTAGAACGTTTTCGGGCAGCTGAATTTCGAAAGCGCCGGCAGCGCGAACGGATTCAAGACTGAACCGGCCTGAAGTTGGTAGATTGAGATCCGGCCACCGACGTTGAAGATCACGCGCTTGCGGTCCGACACGTTGGTACGCCGCACCTCGGCCGCATCCAGCAACCTGAACCACGCCCAAGGCCCGTCTTTTTGCAGAACACTTTCGGTGTTCTGCGTGGGCGGCGAGAAGGTGATCCGCGCAAGCCCAACACCGCCCGGCCAATTCAGCGCCACCGGAGTCGGTGCACCGCCGCGATGGGCAAAGGGGACCTGGCTTCCATGTGCTTCCAAAAGGACGGATTCCGCTTTGGGATCCAGCGCCTGTGGCATCAACTGGAACTGGATGTTCGGCGCGCCACCCGCAAAGAATGCTTCGCGGATTTCGGCAGCGTACTGCAATTGCTCAAGGACTGCAGGGCTTATGCCCAGATCAACATCGTTCACCTGCTTCCACGACCAAGGCCGCGTGCGGGTGTCAATGTATTGGATCAGGTTCTCGTTGACGAAACTGTCGATCAGTCCAGCCGGCCCAAACAACTTTTGGAAATCGGCAACAGCCACATCTGCTTGGGCCCGTCGATTGAACGGATAGCGATCTGCCAAAGCCTGTTCACAGAACGGCAGAATGGTCGATTGCCAGCGCGCATTGAGGCCTGTCCGGGTATTGTCCGACGTAATGCCCGACGATCCTGACGCGATCTGGGTGGCCCAACGTTCAAGTGGCCCATCGGTGCGCGCCGCTGCTTCTTGGAAGCGCTGGATGGCGGCACCGCCTTCGCTGCTGGTTGAAGAGCCGGAAAAGCTCATCTTGTTCAGCTCTTGATACAGTTCAGTCAAAAGACCGATCAACTCGTCAAGTTGCGACGGCAAGCCCGGTTCGGGCGGCGTGGTCAGCTGATGCAGCCAATTGAACCTGTCCACGACATACGCCCCGGGTGGCTGCGGAGTGGCCTCTCCCGATGCGGCCGCCGATTGCGACAACGCTTCAAGCAATAGTCGCGTGCGCGAGCTTGAGCCCCTTAATGCGTCATCTTGGGCAATCGCTCCGACATCGCCGGCCAGCCCCGCTGCACCATTGCCGCCACGATCCTCGGTCAGCTTGGTCTCATCGGCAATCGCTTCGAGAATGTTGACGATGGGGGATGTCGGGCCTGAGAGCACATTGGTGACTTCAACGGCATGGCTGAGCGACTCGAGCGGGATGATGTCGACGTCCCCCAGAACCGCATCGTATTGCGCAATGAAATCATTGTAATAAAGGTCGAGTACATCACGACTGAGCGCAGCGAGCGCCTGCTCCGTCTGTTCGGCCTCGCCTCGTGGGCCAAGCACCCAGCTTTCGCGCTGAATCCGAGCGGCGACGCCCAGTGCTTCGCCAAGGAAGACGTTGTTGAACCCGTCATATGTGAAGATACCGTCAACGCCGTCGGTCAAGGGTTTGCCCGAAGACCGCACCAGAACCCGCGACACTGCGGGGCCACCGGCGTCGGTGATCCGCCATGTGGGCAGTGCGACTGCCGCCGGGCTGTTGATGATGCCGTTATAGACACGTTGCGCCAGCGGCATTTCCGACAGCAATGTCTGCACCTGTTCGACCAATGGGCCGTTCAGTTCAATCTGCTGCATTGGTTGATCCAGCAACGCGGTCAGGTGGATTTCAAGATCCTGCCGGAACTCCTCGCGGGCGGGGCCGGGGAATGAAAGCTCCCAATCCAGCTGCATCCATTCGGTGACCAGATCCTGATTCATCGGCCCCTGAAGACCCAGCATCAGATAGATCTTGAGCGCTTCGTATAGCAGATCCGGATTGTTCATGTTGCCGCTGATCTGTTCCTCCAAGCGCAGAAGCAGACGGGGCAACAGGCGTTGATTGAGCCCCCGGCGGTAGGTTTGGGCAGCCTGCGATCCGATGACTTCGCCCTGATAGAGACCATAGGTCAGTCTGCCATCCGGTTCGGGATCAGAGATGGTGGGATTGGCGGGCATGTCGCGCAGGACGTTCAAGGCAGCGACGACCGGCACCAGATCCGTGTCACCGATTGGGCTAGCGGGCAGAACCGACGCCGATTGCGAGTATTCCGAGACATGCGCATTGGCCTGTGCGATCAGGTCGCTGTTGCCTTGGAACGACCGCACCAGAAGCGATCCGGCACCTGCCGCGACCATAATCGTAGAGACGATGGCCGCCCATTTGATGATCTTGTAGCGCCGCTCGACCCTGTCGTCGGCGGACACCAGACCGGCTTCGGGGAAGATCACGCCTTCGAAAAGACGCGTCAGGAAATAGGATCGACCCGCGCCCTGCCCCGTGCCGATGGCCTGACGACCAATCCCGAAAGTCCGCGCCATACTCAGCATCAGACGATCGATGGGCGTGCCCTCTTGCGTGCCGGACGTGAAATAGACCCCGCGCAGCATCTGGCGATGCTGATACCGGTTCTCTTGGAACACTTCGGTCAGGAACGCTTTTGCGACGCTACGTATGGAGGCAACCTGCGACGGGAAACCTGCCACAAGCGTTCGGCGTTGCGGATCGGATTCCGACTGCATCCGCTCCAACGACTGCATGTTGAGCCGCTCAAGCAGCGCTGCGAATTCGCCATCAAAAGCTGCAACCGGGGATGCTTCGGCCTTGCCCTGTTCCAGTGGTAGAGTGAACCCCCAGACCTGTTCGCGGTCTTCCTTGCCAAGATTGTCATGAAATTCAGTGAACCCGGCGATCAGGTCGGCCTTTGTGAACAACACATAGACCGGGAACCGAACACCCAATTTTTCCCGTAATTCGGTCAGGCGGGCGCGCACTGCGGCGGCGTGGCCTTTTTGGGTGATCTCGTCCTGTAGCGCCAGATCGCTCAAGCTGATCGCGATGATCGCGCCGTTGATCGGCTGCCGTTTGCGGAATTTCTTGAGCAGGCTCAGGAAGCCAAGCCATCCCGCATTGTCGACCTGCGCATCACTTTCCTGCGTGGTGTAGCGGCCCGCCGTGTCGATCAGAACCGCGTTGTTGGTGAACCACCAGTCACAGTTGCGCGTTCCACCAACACCCCCGATGGCGGTTTTCCCCATCTCTTCAGCAAGCGGAAACTGAAGCCCCGAATTCACGATGGCCGTTGTTTTGCCCGCACCGGGCGGGCCGATCATGATGTACCACGGCAGTTCGTTCAGATGCTTGCGCCCATTCTTGGACTTGCGCAGTTCGGACATTGCCGTCTTCAGTTTGTCACGCAGTTCCGAGATCTCGCCGCTGACAACATCATCGCCCGCATCAGCGGTTGCCGCGATTTCCTCGGTCATCTGGGTTTCGCGTTTGCGCCGCGACAGGAAAATGCCAAGCCCGATACCGCCAAAGATCAGCGTAAACACACCCACCACAAGCAGGCGCACCATAGCAGATGCAAAGGGACGCGATTGATCTGTACCGATCAGGGGACCCAGATACCAAACCAACAGCGACAGCGCAAAAGCTGCGAAAAACAGGCCGAAATAGATGGATGTAAAGAAGCGCAAGATCTTCATGCCTCGTTCTCCCTCACCAGAACCACTTCAATCCGACGGTTGGTCGCCCGTCCTTCGGCCGTGCTGTTATCGGCAATCGGCTCTGCATCCGCGCGCCCTTCGGCACTGAGACGTGCGTCATCGTCGATCTTGTCTGACATCTTGGTCATCACAGATTTTGCACGGGCCAACGACAGATGCATATTTGATGGGAACCTGGACGAGCGGATCGGTACGTTGTCGGAATGGCCCACAATGATCACCTTGCCGGGTTCATCGTTCAGCGCGGTCGCAACCCGATCGATGATGCCGTTGAACTTGTCCACAAGCACATCCGAGCCGGACCCGAACATACCAGACCCGGCAATCCGGATCACAAGCGTGTTGCCTTGGCCAAAGACCTTGACCAGACCTTCGTCGATTTCCGGCTTGAGGAAGGTCACGAATTTTTCAAGCTGTAGCGCCTGTGTATCGACGGGTGGAGGCGGCGGCGGCGGCGGTGCGCGCCGTTCCAATTCGGCCACGGGGCCTGCTTCGATGATCGACAGTTGTCCGATCAGATTCTCGGTCCGGTTCGACAGCACATAGCTGAGGCTCGCGAACTCAGTGATGAGCAAGAGCCCGGTCACACCAAGCGCGATCCAAACGGGTTTCCATGCCGACAGGGCGCGATACGGTTTTTCCACGCCTTTCCAGTTCGGCGACAGGTCGCGCTCCATAGCGCCGCGCTGCGCGCGAATGACGTTGGCCAAACCTGCGCGGATGCGCATGTGTTTGTCCGGCCCACCCTGTTCCACACGAAGGCGCCCTTCGAAGCCAAGCGACAGGCACATATACATGAATTCGAGCAGGTCGATATTGTTGCCAGGCTCTTTTTCGAGCCGCGCCAAGAGGTCAAAAAACCGGTCCCCACCCACTGTTTCGCGGTGGAACGTTCCGACCATGGATTGCAGGCCCCAACTGGATTGTCCGCCCCACGGCGTGTTCAGCACCACATCGTCGAGTGTCGCGCAAAGCGAATAGCGCGCGGCCTTGACTGTTTGCGCCGGGATGCCCGCTTGAAGTGCGCGGTTTTCAAAGGCCCGAACCTCGGACACAACGGATTGGCGCAACTTATCGGCATCCATATGCTGCGCGCGGTTTCGAACACGGCTGATCAGCGAAAAAAGCGGTGCTGCACATGCATTGAGCCGGTTCATTCCGGTCAAAACCTGTTCGACCTCTTGCTGCTGCGCCCGAGGCGCGCTGGTGTCTGCTGCACCTGCGGCAGCAGGAATCCCAAACGTGTCTACCGGGGCTGCCTGCGGTTCGGCCGGAGTTTGATGGGCCGGCTGTTGCGGAGACACCGGCTGCGCGTAGTTCGGTTGCGGCGGAGCCTGAGGTGTGACCGAGCGACGGCCTCCCGGATTGGGCTTGATGACCGTTCTATCGGTGTCATCCGGTTCGGCAAACGGGTCTTCGTCAGACATCGCAGCAGCCTCTTCTTAACTATTTCTGATCGCCCACAGCTCCATATCGAGTCCCGGGTACTGGCCTGACACATGCACGGCGATGCCGCCCGATGTTGTCATCTTGCCCCAGTAAGGACTGTCGGCGTCGAGTTCAAAATACACTTTTCCTGCCTGATAGGGCACCTGTCTGGGCGCAACTGGCAGGGGTCTCAATGTGATGCCCGGCAAGGCGGAATTGACCAGTTGCCGGATTTCTTCCACCGGGCCGATCTTTGACTGACCCGAGAAATGGCGGCGGATGTCTTCCGCCGGAACTTCGGCTTTGACAGCCAGAACAAAACCAGCGGTCGACAGCAGCTTGCGGTCGGCGATAAGGCCAACACTGATGCCGTATTTGCGTTCTTCCAAGGCAATCAGTACCGCCGATTGCTCAAGCACGGCGCTGAGATATTGCCGCAGGATGCGGAAAACCGGCGTGAATGTCGCCGGTTGGTCGTCATGCTTGTAGGGTGGAAGCTTGGGCGCTTCCTTGTTTTCGGCCATGAAGGAGGCGAGCTCCCCAGCCAGCACTACGCAAGCGCGGTAAACCGTTTCGGGATGGACGTTCTCGATATTGGTGAAGTGACGGAACAATGGCAGCGCCTTGTTGACCGTCATCAAAAGCAGGAAATCCGAAATATCCGCAGTCCCGCGTGCTGGGCCGCTTTCAGACAGACGCCCGGCAAGCGCGGTCATGCGGTGGGATAGCAGACCTTCGAGTTCGCTGACGAATCCTGCAAGCGTCGGCGCAGCGCGAATATCAACGCAACTGGGAATGAAGGAACGGTCGAGCAGGATTTCCTTGTCCGGGCGCACTTCGATGATCCGGGCAATCGGAATCACGAGCATGTCGGCCAGATCATCAACCTCAAGCGCGAATTGCAGGCGCAATTTGCCGACGCCGACCGTCACACCTTTTGAGACGGCCCCCGTCACGTCCGTGATTTCGATCTCGGCCGGCTTCAGGCGACTGGCCGAGCTTCCGCTGTTGCTCAGATCGACCTCGGTCGCCCCCTGCCGCCGCTGCGGGATCGTCAAAACGACGACGCAGTCCTTGATATTCTCCGGCACCTCGAGCGAGGGCGGGTGATCTTCCGCCTGCGGCACGCGAAACACCGTGCCATCCTGCGTCAGCCCCGCGCAGGATTTGACCGCAAACTTACCCACCTTGAGCGCTTCATCGTCGATTTCAAGCTCACTAAAGCCCCAGGCGTAGGGCGTCACACGGCGCGCCAGCCCTGCAACCAGCGCTTCGGTGTAACGATCAGCTTGCTGGAAATGGTGAGGCTGCAGAAAAAGCCCCTCCGTCCACAGCACCTTGTTGTCCCAGGACACGTTCAAATTCCCCCGTCGTCGTTGCGCATACTCGCGCTTATTTTAGCTTTTCGAGCTGTTCCTTATAGGCCCGCGCGAATTCGCGGCTGAACAGTTCATGGAAATCATTTTCAGCCTGATCGGAAATCTGGGCGTACATCTTTTCGTATACTTCCCAATACCGGGCCTTCTTACCCTTAAACATACTGCCAATCGCAGTGGATGTCTCAATCTGACCTGCGAGCACGTCAGGATCAAGCTTGGCGAGCACCCCTTTGATCGCCGCCTCCATGCCGGTGACCATTGCGATCTCATGGGCCTTAATGTCGTCAAGCGCCTGTTCGGTTGCCGTTTCAGAGCTGAGATAGCCCTTGGCCTTGGGTTTCACCAAGGCGGTCACTGCATCGTCTTCGCTGAGTGAAAACTTGAGCGGATTGTTTCCGCCGGAGGCGATCATGGTCTGGTCGATGCGGAACTCGGACTTGATCGACGTCCGTGTCATGAGGATCTCACGCAGGCCCACAATCATCGTGCGCATGACCCGGCCCATACGCGTCATTGCGCGTTCAAGGTCGGCCTCGTCTATGGTCAGGTCTTCGACCTCAAGCGCGGCGATAAAGGCGCGCGCTGCGGATTGGTCACCGCTGGCGACCGGTGCGGGGACCGGGGCGGCGGGTGCAACAGCTGCGGCAGGCAGCAATGTCTCTTCTGCAGGCGTGACCGGGTGTTCGACGGGCGGCGGCGGCTCTACGCTGCTGGGCGGAGGACTTGGCGTCGGCTCGGGTTCGACCGGTTCGGGTTCGGGAATTGGCGGTGCTGGTGTCTCGTCCTTGGCCGGGATCTCGTCATCGGTCGGCGCAAGAAAATCGTCCCAATCGTCGGGGATCATCCCCGGACTACTGCGCCCCGACGGCGCGAAACTGTCGCTCACTGAGGGGTTGTGCATCGGCAATGATGCCCCATCTCCCTCGCGTCCATCTTTCGGTTTCTGGAAGAATGGGTCTTCTTCTTCGCCCAGTGGCGGCAAGAGATCATCGATGGGATCGGTTGCGTTTATGCCCTTAGGACCAGTGGGGCCCCCTTCTGCACCCAGCAGATCATCAAGGAAGTCTCCACCGGGATCTGAGTCGTCAAGCATCGCCAACGGATCAGGTGCGTTGGCGGCATTGCCGTGAGACAAGCCGGTCTGTTCCGGCTTGCGTGGGATCAGATCATCCAGATCCGCCAGTTCCTGCCCGATCTCAATGACCAGTTCGTATCCGCCCGCCGACAGAACATCGCCGTTGTTCAATGTTGTTGGTGTCCGCCCCAAGGGCGCCTTGGAGTAGTTCAGGAAGGTCCCATTGGTTGAGAAATCGACGATCACGATCTTGCCGTTATGGTCTTCGATCACGAAATGGCTTTTTGACAGCATGCGATCCGGATCAGGCAGGACAAGGTCATTGCCCGGACCGCGCCCGACGGTCAGGCTGCCGCCCTTCATCTGAATCGGACGGCCATCGCCCGGAACCATGCCGGAGGATTGAAATTTCAGTGTCACCGTCATCACTGGCGGTCAGCCTCCCACAAGCACAGTAAATTCACCCTTCACAATCGCGCCACCACAAGCCACGCTGTCTCCGATCCGGGCCGCGGGCATTTTACCGATGATGACTGACATGGATCCTTTAATGATCGGGTGTGGAAAGGGAATGTTGCACATATCGAACATCCGCGCTGCGGGAAGTTTTCCAACGAGGACAGTTGGACACCCCGGCGGAATAATGGGGATCGGCACCGGCACCGGAATCGGCGGCGCAGGCGGAGGAGCAGGCGTAAAGCACATGTGCAAATCGAATATTCTGGCCTGCGGCGGTCCCGGCATCTAAACGCCCTCTCCTTTTTCCTTGCGCTTCCCGTTGCCACCTCGCCCGATATCGACAGCGCGGTCAATAAGCTCTTGAATATAAATATCGAAATCGTCTGTTCGCGTCGAAATCGCCTCGACATTCATGGCAAAGGCCGCAATGGACGATCCGCCCGGCGGTGCGGGGATTTGCGCCATATCGCCGGTGCCCAGAGTGCCATCGCAATACATGACTGCCATCGCGCAGTGGACGGTCACATCGTCCTTGTCCGCATGTTCCGTACTGGCAATGGCGCTGTCACGCGCTTCGTCACTGGGGCGAAACACCCATGCCTCGGCAGCTTGCAAGGACGGGGTTTCGTTCTCGACACCTGATCCAACGATATCGCGCGCGGCAAGGCACGCCCACCAGACCCGTTCGCGCGGCGGCAATGCAATGGACATGAGCCGCAGCAGATCGACATTCGCGCCTTTGCGGTCGAGCTCTGTCAGTACAGTTTCAACCGAAGCGCTTGCAGGCGCGTCCAACGGGGTTTCCAGCCGCACGTTTCCTTGCGCCAAGAGTTTGGCCGCCGGATCGGTGGGGATTTTCGTCAATTTGCTGAAACGGCCTGCCATGATGTTTCCCCTTAGTTGATCATCACGACGCCACCTTTGAGCGTCAGCATCATGTCACCACTCACCGTGGTCATTGGGCTTTTCACATCGGCTTTCATATCCGCCTGAACAGTGACCATTGGGCTTTTGATCTTGATCGACTGCGGGTCCATCTTGATCGTGGATCCACCACATTTCAGCTCGATGGATTTCATCGCTGTGACCGTGATCTTGCCCATCTTTACGTCGATGCTCAGGTCGCCTTGTTTAACCAAGGTGCTGTGATCGCCCGTGTTGACCGTCTCTGACAGATCCTTGTGGACCGTGGTACTAAGGCTGCCAGGCTTTTTCTTTTCGAGGCCAACTGTAATGGTGGAGTCGTTCTTGACGATCTGTTCATAGTCCTTCTCGGATTGGAACCGGACCAGTTCGTCGTCTTTCTTGTCTTCGAACATCAACTCGTTGAAGCCACCCCCACCTTTTGAGCTGTTGGTTTTGACCCCCGATTGCGTTTTGTTGGCAGGCAGCGCGTAAGGCGGCATCGTCATGTCGTTATAGAGCATCCCGATGCAGAGCGGTCTGTCCGGGTCACCCTCTTCAAAACTGATGACGACCTCCTGACCAATCCGGGGAATTGCGACCATGCCCCAGTTCTTGCCCGTCCAAGGCATCATTGCCCGCACCCAGCAAGATGAGAAGTCATCCTTCTTTCCGTCCCTATCCCAGTGGAATTGAACGCGGATGCGGCCATATTTGTCGGTGTGGATTTCCTCTCCACTTGGACCAACAACGATAGCGGTATGAATGCCACCAACCTTGGGCCAAGGTGTGCGGAACGGCGCGCGGTATTGTGTGTCGTTCGCATCCATACCCACAAATTCGAGACGGTAGGGCTCGTTGGGATCATGAGGTATGCCAAGCCGCGAGATCACCTCTTCGGCCTGCCCTTCGACCATGTCAGCGAACATTTCGAGGTGCACGATATGATGGACACACTCGAGGAGCAGAACGCTTTTGGGCTCACCCTTGGTTCTTGGCAGGTCTTCAATCTCGAACAGGTAACCAGCTGACATGTTGATGGCATCTGAGACACCCGTCACCGCGTGTTGTGCCACCGCTTCCGACTCCATTCGGACACGCGCGCGATGCTCGCCCAGATTTGCTGACCGGAAATGACCCGGGTAATCATAACGCTCGTTCTTGGCGTCGAGATACGTCTTATTGCGGATCGTTTGGTTGCCAGAGGTCAGCGTCGCTGTGGAAGTGGCGAAGTTATAATCCTCAAGCACCACCTTGCCGCTGCGCACCTGTTGCTGGGCCCCCCAAGAATAGACGAAGGGTTCTTGGGTCGCGAGTGTCGAACGCATTGTATATGGGCGGAACTTGATAGCCGAAGGCTCGGCTATGCTGACATGTTTGGTCATGTCGTCGATCAGGATCATCTTTTCAGTCGAAGGCTTGTGATCGAAATAGTAATAGATGCCTTCTTCCTGCATGAGCCGGTCGATGAAATCGAGATCCGTCTCACGGTATTGCACGCAATAGTCCCGCGCTTCGTAGCTGTGAGACAATTTGATCTCGATATGTCCAGAGAACCCATATTCATCGAGAACCGCCTGGATGATGTCGACAACGGTCATGCCTTGGAAAATGCGCAAATCCGTGCGCCGCGTCAGCAACCACAGCCATGGGCGAACTTCGGCCTTGAAATGCCCACCCACATCAAAAAACGCCACGAACTCGGCGGACACACATGTGCCGCGGAACCATCTTTGTGACGCCCCGTCTGCGCTTTCGGCCAATAAGTGCATGCTCTTGCCGACGATATCCTCAAGCGCCAGTTCTACATTTTCGCAGTAGAAATCCACTTCAATGACGGGGATGTCGCTGACGCGCTCGATCACTTTTGCCGAGATCGGCAAGAGCTTCTTGTCCTTGCAATCGCCTTCTAGGCGCAAGGGGAATTTCGAAGGATCGGTCTTCTTAAACATCTCGGTCGCTCCTTCAGCTCAAGCAGAGCCTAGCGCAGTTTTCTTTGGTTGACCAACTGGTCGACCAAAGAGCCCTGAGTAAGTGTTACGCCTGCTGCCCTCAATCGAAGCCATAGGTGAATTCGCCATCCTTCACGTCGATGGCCACCTTGGAAACAGACTTGCCTTCCATCATGCGGCGTAGGAATTCGCCGGAAATGTCGGGCAACATGGAGTTGGTCACGATTGCATCGATCATGCGTCCGCCGGATTCCAGTTCCTGACACCGCGACACGATCGTATCGACCACACCATCGGTGTATTCGAACGGCACGCCGTGCGACTCTGTCACCCGTTTCTGGATGCGGTTCAACTGAAGGCGGGTGATCTTGCCGATCATGTCCGGGTTGAGCGGATAATAGGGGATCGTCACCAAACGCCCCAAAAGCGCCGCCGGGAAAATCTTGAGAAGTGGGTCGCGCAGCGCTTTGGCGATGCCTTCGGGTTCCGGCATCAGGTCGGGGTCCGAGCACATGTCCATGATCAGGTCAGAACCAGCGTTGGAGGTCAGCAGGATCAGCGTGTTCTTGAAGTCGATCACGCGGCCCTCGCCGTCTTCCATGACGCCCTTGTCAAAGACCTGAAAAAACACCTCGTGCACATCCGGGTGCGCCTTTTCGACCTCGTCCAGAAGGACCACGGAATAGGGCTTGCGCCGCACCGCCTCGGTCAGCACCCCACCCTCGCCATAGCCTACATAACCCGGAGGCGCGCCTTTCAGGCTGCTGACAGTATGCGATTCCTGGTATTCGGACATGTTGATCGTGATGACATTCTGTTCGCCACCATACAGCACCTCGGCCAATGCCAGCGCGGTTTCGGTCTTGCCAACGCCGCTGGTGCCCGCGAGCAGGAACACCCCGATCGGTTTACTGGGATTGTCGAGACCCGCGCGGCTGGTCTGGATGCGCTTGGCGATCATTTCCATCGCATGGTCCTGACCGATCACGCGCTTGGCGAGGTGATCCTTGAGGTTGAGGACAGTTTGCAATTCGTCGCTGACCATGCGGCCCACGGGAATACCGGTCCAGTCACCCACGACACTGGCCACCGCCTGTTCATCGACGATGGGCAGGATCAACGGGTTTTCACCCTGCAAGTCGGTCAGTTCCCTGTTCTTCGCCCGCAGCTGCGTCAGCAGTTCTGCACGTTCCTCGGCGGTCATCGGGCTTTTCTCGGCGGCTTCTTCGCCAGCGGCATCAGGTGTGTCGACGGGAGCCCCGCCTTCGCGCAGCTTGGCGCGCAGGTCGAGGATATCGGTCACAACAGTTTTTTCGGCCTCCCAACGCTTGTCCAGTTCGGCCAGCCGAGCCTCTTCTTCTTCCTTGAGCGCTTGGATTGTTTCGCGGCGAGCCCCGATATCCATGCCTGCGGTTTCATCCCGACCGATGATTTCAAGCTCGGTCGTCAGCGCATCAATGCGCTTGCGGCTGTCGTCCACCTCGGCAGGAACGGCGTGCTGGCTGACCGCGACGCGGGCGCAGGCCGTATCCAGTACGCTGACCGATTTGTCAGGCAATTGTCGCGCTGGGATGTAGCGAGCAGAGAGCGACACAGCCGCTTCGATACCTTCATCCAAAACCTGAACCTTGTGGTGGTTCTCAAGCATCGACGCGATGCCGCGCATCATCATGATCGCCTTGGGGATGCTGGGCTCTTCGACCTGTACCACCTGAAAGCGGCGGGTGAGGGCCGGGTCTTTTTCGATGTGTTTTTTGTATTCCGCCCATGTCGTCGCCCCGATGGTGCGCAGGGTGCCACGTGCCAAGGCGGGCTTCAGCAAGTTGGCCGCATCGCCAGTCCCAGCCGCGCCCCCTGCCCCTACAAGTGTATGGGTCTCGTCCACAAACATGATGATCGGCACAGTTGAGGCCTGAACCTCGTCAATCACCTGACGCAGACGGTTCTCGAATTCGCCCTTCATCGACGCGCCGGCCTGCAGAAGCCCCACATCAAGCGCCAACAACCGCGCCTCGCGCAGCGCGGGTGGCACGTCACCGCGTGCAATCCGCAGGGCAAAGCCTTCGACCACAGCAGTTTTACCGACCCCGGCCTCGCCGGTCAGGATCGGGTTGTTCTGACGACGGCGCATCAGCACGTCGACGATCTGGCGGATTTCTTCGTCGCGGCCCACGATGGGATCAATCTCGCCGTTGCGGGCCTGTTCGGTCAGGTCGGTGCAATATTGAGCAAGCGCTTCTTCCTTACCCATAGCTCCGGGGGCCATCGCGCCGGACGCTTCACCCGGTACCGCACCGCCACCTGTCTGTGACCCGTCCTGAGGACGCAGATTGTCTTCAACCGATCCATCCGTGACCTTGTGGAAATTATCCGACAGGTCATCTGCACCGATCTTTGAAAACTCCTTGGAAATGTTCATCAGGATCGTCCGTAACTCTGGCGTCTTGAGCATCCCAAGGATCAGGTGCCCGGTGCGAACCTGATTGGAATTGTAGAGCAGCGATCCATAGACCCAAGCCCGCTCCATCGAATCCTGCAGATGCGAACTCAGGTCCGAGATCGAACTTGCGCCGCGCGGCAAGGCATCCAGCGCACGCGTCATGTCAGCCGACAGTTTGCCGGGATCGATGTCATAGTGTTGGATGATCTTCTGCACGTCGGAATTGTCGACCTGCACCAACTGAGCAAGCCAGTGAATGACCTCGACATACGGATTGCCCCGCATCTTGCAGAACACCGTGGCTCCTTCGACGGCCTGATATCCGACTTTATTGAGTTTCCCGAACAGGGCAACGCGGCTGATCTCGGTCATAAGTCAATCTCCTTCGCTTGATCGCGAAATGGTTTCTTCTAAGCCGCGAGGGCTTCTTGCAATGGAACATCTGTCAAAGGGGTCATGAACAAATCGGCGACTTCGTCAGGATGGTCCTCGGACCCGATCCAACTGGTCAAACCAAGCTGTGTGTTAGAACCAAGCTGGGCTTGCGGAACCTCTTTTCCATGGAGAACTAGGTTCACATCCCAGTCGAGTTGATCACCAACATAATTGCGTACAATCGCCCGCAACCGCGCAAGCGCAGGGGTTCCGGGCAAAAAGCGTTTGTATTCATCAAGGCTCAGAGGCCCTAACCGCAAACGAAACTTGGCAGAGTGTGACCAGACCCGCTCACCTATGCAGGTCGTGAATCCCAATCCGCCTTGAGCACCAAGCTGCCAGCGGTCATCTGGTTCCAGCATCAGCCAGTCGCCGATGAATTCCTCCAAAGAGACGGGCGCATGGAAAAACCCGTTCAGAATGGAAACCAAACCCTCGGCATTCTTCGGAGCGGCCGACAAGAGACCGGAATAATGCCGCTTGGCCAGATCCGGCATGGCGTCACGGTCACGCATGTGGTCGCCCATGAAACCGGCCAAGGCCCCGATCTTGTTTTCCGTTTCCGTGTTTTCGCCGCGATCAAACGCAGGCGCTGGTTGCCCCCTGACCCATGCGCGATAGAGCAATTCCATCAGCCGGTGTGTCAGCAGATCGGCAAAGGCGATAAACGTCGTATCTTTGTGAAAGGCCTTACGCCCACGGGCATATTCAGTGAGGTGCAGTGGCAGCGGCCCATGTGACCCGAACAGCCCGAAAAACAGGTTCTTGAGCTTTGCCGGTTCGGTCGCGGACTGCGGATCAAAAGCGTAAATGGTTGATTTTGGAAACGCCAGTTCAGGCTCTTGCCCAAAGCGCACTTTCTCCTGCCGGGGACGACGCGCCGTACCAAGACGCGGTTCGTCTGCATAATGCGCTTCGAGGACACGCATTGCAAAAAAGATGTGGTGGGATTTGGGATCGCGGACCAGACGCTCGTAATGAGTCAGATCACGCGGTTCGCCCCCATCTTTGGTGACCATCGCGCGATCTCTCCTCTTTGCTGTGTTTTCAGAACCGTTTCGGTAAAACTGTTGATCGTCGAATACTTGCGGAAGAACCGTTCAAGCACCGCTCCCATCGTATAGATTGAGCTGCCTTCGAAGAGGCTCTCATCCATCAACATCGTGATTTCGAGCCCACGAACCGCCGTCGACAGCACACCGTCATGAATGCGCCGCACGATAGGGCGTGTGGTCACCGAGATGATGCCTTCAAGCTGGCGTTCCATCGCCGTATCGCCAATCGGAGTATACAGACCGACAAGTTCGCGCAGCGCTGCAGCTCCGCCGCCCGGGGCGTCGCTCTCGTCCGAAATCGACAGGTAATTCAAGCTGAGATGGCTGACCGCGCGCCATGCTGCGTCGCCCTGCGCGATGCAGGTGCGCGGCTTGGTCGGACCGATCAGTGTTCGGATCGTCGCGACGGGCCCGCCATCGGGAAGATGAAAGACGTTGTCGATCCCCGTAGGCAACAGCATTGGGAGATCGCGGTTCGTCACCATCGCCTCAACGGCCAATTGCCCAAGATCGCCCGGATATGGGGCCTGATTGGAATCGACGATGGACAGATAGCTTTCCGATCCAAGGTAGTTGGTGCGCACGCCCCGTAGCGCTTCGCTCTCGCTGCGCTGACGCAGATGGCGGGCATGAGTGTAATAGGCTGAACCACCCCCACCTGCTGCAGTGAATTCATCGGACGAATAGAACGCTTTGAGCGGCAAATCATCTTTGCCCTCTTTGCGGATACCCGTCACTTTGGTGATTGCGAAAACCTCGAAATCCTTGGGCGCCGTGCGGTCAGGCACGACATGATGCTCGGTTACGCGATGTGTCACAGGCACCCGGTCACAGCGCTTGGGGAAAAGATTGATAGCGGGAACGCAATGCAACTTGAACGCTTCCGGTGTGACGTTCGGAGCGATTTCGGCCTTGTTGTCGCGCAGTAACAGATAAATATCCATGCTGTCTGCGGTTGTCCGCGACAGAGATTCAGACAGTCCGGCCACCTCGATAAAGAGGTTCCGCTCGGGCATCGCAAAGTATTCCTGCAGAAGGCGATAGCCATCGAAGGACGGGCGCGGCGTTGGCAAAAGAGCCTCTTCAGGGTCAAGCCCACGCGACGCAACCGGCGCCTTTAACGGCACAACCCAGTCGTCCCGCCGATCCACAGAACGCGCCACAACCATCGCAGGCCGGGCGCAGAGCATCTCTAAAAGTGTCCAGCTTGTGCTGACCTGCCCGCCGAGGAACAGCGTTATTTTGTCAAGCGGCAGCTTGCGGATCGGCAATCCCCCGTGACGAGTCAGCCGCAAACGGATTGCAGCGCGCGCTTTCGGGTCCAGCGCCACGCCAGCAGCAACCAGATCACCCCTCCCATGGATATACTCCGCCTCGGACACGACGAGCGGCCATAGGTCCAAATCGTTTGCAGTGCGGAACTGGCAGGCTTTTTGCGCGCCGGGTACGAGCTTTGAGCGCAAGACCGTCTGCCGAGGCACTGTATAGCCTGACGCGACATCGGCGTTTTCCATGTCCGGTGTCAGTTCCGCGATCATCATCGACGGCGTCGGGGCAAGGAAATGCGGGAACACCACATCAAGAAGATGGTTGGTGAAGGCGGGGTACTGCAGTTCCAGTTCGAGCTGCACACGGGCTGTCAGGAACGCCGTGCCTTCCAGCAAGCGTTCTACATAAGGGTCAAGGATCTCAAGCCCATCCATGCCAAGGCGCGCGGCGATCTTGGGATAGCTTTTTGCAAACTCGGCCCCCATCTCACGCAGAAAGGCAAGTTCGGTTTCATAGTGTCTGAGCAGCCGGGTATCCATGACAGATCACCCTCCGTGCTCGAGCGAGATATGCCCGGTCGTGGTGTCGAACTGACTGCGCAGGTACAACTCTGCTGGGACTGGTTCCGCCCACATGTCCGCGATGATGTCGAACACGATCAGCGACTCGCGCGTTTCGTCTTCTGTCCGGCTGACCACGCTCAACGACCCGTCGATCAGACGTGGTTCGAAAAGTTCGACGGCCCGGCGGATCGCGTCGCGTACGGTAAGTGCGCGCTGAGTGTTCGCGAAATCTCCGGTTGAGTCAGGTACGCCATAATTGACCACCGAGCGCACCACGTTCGGGTATCTCTCTGCATCGAGTGTGGTATCAAGGTTGCCCGTGTTCAAAAGCCAAGCAAGGTCTCTTTGAATGATCTCGCGCAGCCTGCGAATGTCAATTACTCGATCCGATGGATTTTCCGTTGTCTTTTCCGGGTTGTCATCGGTGAGGCGGTCAAGGATGGACGGCTGCAGCCGGTCTGTCAGAGTTCTGTCAGCCATCTACCCCGACCTCGCCTTCGGTATCGGCCGACACCGGGGCAAACTGGAAATTGCGCGTGTCCATCAAAGACACTTCGCTTGTGTCCGTCGCCAGCAAACGTTGTCCCAAACCGGCAAAGGTGTCGCTGCCAAGGTCTTCCCATTCGGTAACGCGGGACAGCTTCATGCTGTCATTGCCCCGCTCGGCGGTGCCTGCATAGCGCGTCGGGATCAGCCCCACCAGTTCGCCACCGTTTTTGAGTGTCAGGTTGGCCGCCGTCCAGACCGTGTCGCGCAAATCCTGTGGCGGGTCGATCCGCAGGCTCGATAACACGTTGAACGGCATCCAGAAATATTTGCCATTGATAATGATTTCGAGAACTGGACCCAGCCGCATGTCGGCATCTGCGATCCATTCGAAATCTTGTTCGTCCAGACTTCCCGATGTGGTTGGCGCCTTGTCGAACGCCTCTGCGCGCAAATCGGCCGCCCGGTCGGGACTACCTTGAGCCAGCGCTTTGAGCCCTTGGGCCAAAAGGGCGACCCAATCCTGCGGTTCGCCAAAAATCAATGGGTCCTTGTCGCCTGCGAAAACCTTTTCGCGAAACACTTCGCAGATGATCGCCTCACGGTAGGTTTGTGCCATCGGCAGGGCCTCCGCATCAAGCTGTGCAGACAGCTTGAGTTGGGCCACCGCCCGTTTCCAGTCGCCCATCACACAGAGCAACTGGAACAGAAATGTTCTGAGTTTCGCGTCGTCCGGTTTTGCCCGGACGGCATCTTGCAAGCTCGCCAATGCACCGGATAGGTCCCCGGCTTTCAACAGGTCTGTAGCGGTATTCTGCACAGGCGAGCTCCTTTTCTTAGTGACTTCAGTATTTCAAGATATCGGGCTGCAGGATTAGAATTTCTCGTCTTGAGCCGCGATATCGTACTTGAACTCGGGCTTGGCTCCTTCGGCACCTGTCGGCGTCTGCTCGATGTATTTGATGTGAAAAGAGCCGAAATTCAGTGACACATTTTCCGTCAACCGGTCTTCACCACCGGAACCACCTGTGGAGACACTTGTCACAATGATGTCCTTGAAATGGATTGTGTAATACTCCATTTGCTTGCCACCTGCTTTCCGGCAAATCAATTTGCCTTCCGTGATGTGCTTGCCGGTGGCGACATGCTGCATCAGAACCGGTGAGGATTTATCAATCCATTTGGTGATCGAAATATCCTGAAAGCTGGCACGGCCCGCGCCGCTGCCGCTGCCCATGTGTGTGGTACCAGAGTTACTGCAACCAAAAGACCATGCAAGGACGTCGATCTTGTCCTTTTGGGTCTTGTCCTGCGATTCTCCCGGAACGCCTTTCAAGTCTAGAAACTGGTCTATAGCCATAACGATACTCCTTTCGAAATTTTTGCGGAAAAATCCGCGTTGGTTTGATTGGTTTCATGCGCGGCAGGTGTCCCGCAGCGCATCTTCTTTATTGTTTCTCAGCCGGCAGTTTTGACACCAACCGAAGAGAGACAGAAAGCCCTTCCAGCTGGTAATGCGGACGCAGGAAGAATTGTGATTTGTAATAGCCGGGATTTTCAGGATCAGCCTGAACCTGCACTTCAGCCGCCGCCAAGGGCTTTTCCGACTTGGTGCGTTCTGACGAAAGATCTGGATTCGCATCTACATAGTTGCCAATCCAGTTGTTCAGCCATTGCTCCATATCGTCACGCTCTTTGAACGATCCGATTTTGTCCCGCACCATGCACTTGAGGTAGTGGGCAAAGCGGCATGTCGCGAAAAGATACGGCAGGCGTGCGCCAAGGTTGGCGTTGGCCGTTGCATCGGGGTCGTCATAAACTGCCGGCTTGTGCAACGACTGTGCGCCGATGAACGAGGCCTGATCGGTGTTCTTGCGGTGCAAAAGTGGCATCAGTCCCGCCTTTGCAAGTTCCGCTTCGCGGCGATCGCCGATCGTCACTTCGGTCGGACACTTCATGTCCACGCCACCATCGTCGGTCGGGAAGGTGTGCGTTGGCAGACCTTCGATGGTTCCACCCGATTCCACGCCACGGATACGGCTGCACCAACCATATTCCTTGAACGACCGGTTGATGTTGAACGCCATCCCGTAGGCCGCGTTCACCCATGCGAACTTGCTGGAATCACCGTCACCAGTGTCTTCCTCAAATGCAAACTCTTCGACCGGGTTGGACTTTGCGCCATAGGGCTGACGGCCGAGAAATTTCGGCATGGCAAGGCCGATATACTTGCTGTCCTCACTGTCGCGCAGGCTGCGCCAACCGGCATATTCCGGTGTCTGGAAGATCTTGGTCAGATCGCGTGGATTTGCCAATTCGCTCCAGCTTTCAAAGTTCATAAGGGACGGGGCAGCTGCCGCAAGGAAGGGCGCGTGTGCAGCAGCACCGATTTTGGCCATCTCACCCAGCAATTCGACGTCGGGCGGGGTGTGATCGAAGTAATAATCGCCCACGAGGCAGCCATAGGGTTCGCCACCGATCTGGTCGTATTCTTCGCCGTAAAACTTCTTGAAGATCGGCGACTGATCCCAAGCTGTACCTTTGAACTTGCGCACTGTCTTGTGCAGGTCCTTCTTCGAGATGTTCAGAACCCGGATCTTGAGCATCTCGTCGGTTTCTGTGTTGTTCACAAGGAAATGCAAACCCCGCCACGCGCTTTCCAACTGCTGGTATTCGTCGTGGTGAATGATTTCGTTGATCTGCTCGGACAGCTTGCGGTCGATTTCGGCGACCATCGCCTCCAGCGACAGCAAAACATCCTCGGAAATCAGGCTTGCATTCGCAAGCGCCTGCTGGGCCAGCGTCTGCACCGCAGTCTCGACCGCAGATTTTGCAGAATCCGTGCGCGGCTTGAATTCCTTTTGAAGCAGGCTCGCGAAGTCGGACTCAGAGGTCTCGGTTGCGCCACCGTCGACCTGTGCTTCTGTTGCTTGTTCGGCCATATCTTAACCCTCGTCCTTTGCAGCATCATCCCCGTCGCTGGGTGCCGCCTGTGCAGCAAGCGACTTGAGAAGCGCGGGATCATTCATTGTCTTGGCGATCAGTTCTTCAGCGCCGGGCTTGCCATCCATGTAAGTCATGAGATTGGACAGCTCGTTGCGCGCTTCCATCAGCTTGCGCAGCGGCTCGACCTGTTTGGCAATGGCGCCCGGAGAAAAATCATCCATGCTTTCGAAGGTGACATCCACCGAAAGATTGCCTTCGCCGGTCAATGTGTTCGGAACCGAAAACGCGACGCGGGGTTTCATCGACTTCATCCGGTCGTCAAAATTGTCGACGTCAATTTCAAGAAACTTGCGGTCGGCGATGTTTGGCTGTTCAACCTCGGACTTGCCGGCAAGGTCGGACATCACCCCCATGACGAACGGCAACTGGATCTTCTTTTGCGAGCCGTAAAGTTCGACATCGTACTCGATCTGAACCCTCGGCGCGCGATTTCGCGCAATAAACTTCTGTGAACTGGACATAATATTTCCCCATCTGTTGTTCGCGTTTTTTGATATTCACGTTCCGAAAGCGCCACACAGTGCATGGCATGGGCATCACCAAGAGCTGTCGCTCGGCTCGCCCTCTTCTTCCTCGCTTAACCCCCCCACAAGTCGGACATTCGCGGCCCCTTCGGGCGCGAGCTCCTTGATAATCTCCATGAATTCCGCACCGACCAGCCGCTTGGCACGCTTGAGCAGGATGGGCAGCGGGCTAGAAGGCTCGTGCCGTGCGTAGTAATCCATGAGCCGGTCAAGAGCCGCCGTCACATCCGCACGAGTCTCGATCACGCCGGGTACGCCACCGCCGCGCATCGCAGGCCGCGCGCCAGTTGCCCCGTCATCTGCCGCGTCCGAAGCTTCTTCGATCGGATCAGCGCTTTGAACGTATTTCGAAAGCAACTTCACGATCTTGTTCAACAGCTTTTGCAGCTCGTCCAATGACGGGCCGTATCCAGGCGTCTTTTCGAGAAACACCGCATCAATCGCGTTCACATTTTCAAGCGCAGTCGAGGCGGCGTTGAAATAGGCCTCAAGTTCTTCATCAGCAGTGTCGGTAAAGGCAGCCTCGATCTCGCTCGAAGATTTCGGCGTTTCATCATCTTTCGGCTCTGCCTCGCCGTTGAGGATTTCGAAATCCCGAAGCGTGACGCGCCCCATGACCCGGCTGTTCGTCAGTTGCGCCGCGGTGCGCAAACCACGCAGGATGGTTGTCCGTCCAGCCAGCCCGCTGACTGCGTTGATCCGCATCATCGGATCATTGTCGTCTTCCTCGTCCAATTGAGGATGACACGTGTCCCAGAAGTCTTCGAGACACCCACGGATATACCCCGTGATTTCTGCAAACCCAACAAGCCCGTTCAGTCGTGCCTCGCTGTCAGCAAGATAGACAGCAGCACGGATGTCGTGGCTACGTTCCAGGATGACCCGGGCCTTGCTTGCCAGATCCTTGTAGTCTGGATCGCTACCCTCAACGATCTCTGAACCAGCTTGCCGTTCTTCTTCGGGCTGACCAGCCAGCTCCATGGCGATGAAATCCGGATCATACTCCAAATTTTCGCCGCTCGGCGCATCGTCACCGTGAGATTTGAGCATATCCGACACGTAGGCAGCCTTTGCTTCACGTAATAAAAAAATCAAAACGCCCCGCTTTGGGCAAAAAAACTAAACGAAGGTTATCAAGTCTTTGTGAAAAATCCAGATTAGAATGTGTCCTAGGGTAAATTTCTTGGAATTCGTCCTGTCGATCGGTGTTCCTGAACCTTGGCGCGATGTGCGAAGCTCCACGGCGTTGACGTTATGCGACGTACAGTTTCAAATCAGCGGCACATGGCGCGCAATGTCGTAACCGGAGTGGCGGGACGCCTTGAGAAGCGGGGTCCAAATCGTCGACATGCGCTCTTCTTCGGCTTGGACGACAGCGACGCCTGTCTGTTCCGCCTTGCGGCGCCATTGGTCTGCTTTGTTCTGCGATGTCTTCGCCATGTACACCGCACCGTCCACACGCCCACAGCCCAGCTCCGCGTATCGCTGAGCGAACCCGCAATAGGGGGCGATCAGAAGTGCGCCAGGCTGGGCGCTGTCGACAATCCTCTTCTCCATCTCAATGATCTTTTCGTGGTCGCGGATAGGGCGGTAGAAATAAATGACCTCGTACCCATCATACCCGTCAAAGGTCAGTGCATCCGCTTGAAACGCAGTAGCGTCTTCCGCATCAGCCTTCTCGAGGATCGCGCGCGCCGCGTCGACATATGTCTGCTGATAATCCAGCCCGTCCGATTCCTTGAAGTATCGCCGGGCCGACAGCACTTTCAGACCGCCACCGCAGCCCACGTCGAGAAAGCGCATCCGGTCTGTTTTTTCCATAGCAAGCAGCACTCGATATGCCGCGTGAAGATGTTTGTGAAACTCACTGTTGGGCAATGCGATGTCGGGAAAACACCCACTCTCATACGCGTCGCCTGATTGCTTATGCTGGTTCAGGATGGCGTGCACCCAGTCGAACACATGATCACTTGCCGAGCTTTGGGCCTTGGCAAGCGGACTTTGCTGCTTTTCGTACAGCGGCACGCGCTTTTTCCGACTTGCTACCTGCAACTGAATCATGTCGCGCATCAGGCTCCATTGGTTCAACTCGACGCGCAGCAAGCTGCTGCGTGTGCTGGCCACGCCCCATTCGCGTCGGAGCGCAATCAAAGCATCATGATCCGAAGCATTCGCTTCATGCGAAGTTCGGACCGCGTTTTGGCGCATCAGCATATTGGAATAGTCGCGCACTGCTGTTTCGATCTTGGCACAAAGCGCTTCGACTTTTTGGTCGTTCATCTTGTTCCGCAAGGCCATTTGCGCAGCAACTTGGGATACGAGCGTACGCATTGACTCGCGAAACGCCTGCAGTTCGGCAATCACATCCTGTGGACCTTCGACAGCGTCAAGCATACCGCACCCCTGCAAAAACAAACATTCTGATCAAACACTTCAACAACAAAAAACCGCCCAACCGACGTCAAACAATCAGCTGCGCCACAATCCTATCATTCAGATTAAAACCGAGTCTGACAAACATTTTTCGACAATTCACGCCGAACTCACAGCTTGGACCTGATGCAGATGGCAGCGCCTAAGCAGACCGCAGGCTTGACCGAAACACTGACTTCGCGTTTCCTTGTGGGCAGATATGATAACAGGCCCATGCGCAGCAGCACGATGGGCAAAGCCACGCTAAACGATTTTGTTTGAGTGTTTTGCGTCCGTCCTTTGACGTGACCAAACTGCATAAGAAGACCTGTTCAGCACAGGTCGCATCACGGGAGGTCGATGTGAACAAAACCTTTACTTGGCTGTCGGCGACGATGCTAGGCGTCATGGCAACATTCGCTTCTGCGCAATCGGGCGCCTTGTCAGTCGAGTTGAACAAGTTCGAACCCGGTGAACCTAATGGATGCCAAGCCTATTTCTTGTTTCGCAACGAAACCGGCAAAAGCTTTGAAGGGTTTGAAATGAGCCTCGCCATTCTTGACGGCAATGGGGTCATCGACCGCCTTTTGTCGATCGACGCGGCCCCCCTTCCCGTTCAGCGCACGACGCTCAAACTGTTTGCGATCCCAGAAATCGCATGTACGGACATCTCCGAAATCGTCTTGCACGACATGCCAGTGTGCAAGCCACAGAACGAAGACAACGCGGACTGTTTTGCATTCCTCGAACTGGGCAGCAAGACCGACGCCGCGCTGGTGAAGTGACGTGTTAAACGCATTTGCCAATATCGGCACAGGCGGACCGATCATTCTGTTGCTGGCGATCATGTCGGTCTTTTCGATTGCGCTCATCGCATACAAAATCGTCCAACTATTGCCGGTGCTGAAAGGTAACGCCATCCGAGATGCAGCACTCGCCAGTTTCGAGGCTGGACGGATCGACGAGGCACAACGCAGCGCCGAAAGCGGCCCTGCTCCAGCGGACCGCGTCCTCGCGTTCGCAATTAAAGCACTTGGCAAGGGCCGTTCAGGGCCCGCCCTGATGACCGAACTCATGCGGCGTGGGAACGAAGAGCTTGCACGGATGAACTCGCATATCCGCCTGTTGGAACTCATTGCGATGATCTCGCCCTTGCTTGGCTTGCTGGGCACGGTCCTTGGGATGATCCAGTCATTCCAAGAGCTTGAGCTGGCGGAAGGCGCGGCCAATGCCTCTGTGCTGGCCGGAGGCATTTGGCAGGCACTGCTCACGACCGCCGCCGGGCTACTTGTGGCGATCCCCGCCGCTGTCGGCGCTTCACTTTTGTCGGGCCGCGCTGAACGCGCGGCACAATTGATCGAAGGCGCTGTCGCCCAATTGATGCTGATCGCGGATCAGCCCAGCAAATAGGGGCGCATCATGCAGGACCCCAGCACTCTGGCTCTCACACGACCGAAGCCTCCGAAAGCTTTGATTTCGCTCGTGCCAATGATCGACGTGCTGCTGATCTTGTTGGTGTTTTTCATGGTAACGTCGACCTACCTCAATCTCGATATGATCCCGGCGGTACAACGGGCAGACGATCCCGCTATTGCAGACCCTCAGCTTACCGAAACGGCTGGAGCGCCTATGATGATCCGCATCGGATCGGATGGCATACCAACAGTGCGGGGGGAAGGGCTGGCCGTGCCAGAGCTTGAAACCTTGTTCCTGAGCCGTTTGCAAGACACCCCTGCGTTGCGTGTGCTCATTCTTCCGTCCGGCGCTGCAGACATGCAATCGCTCGTTTCGGTGATGGACGCCGCAACCCGTTCAGGTGTGACCAACCTGCGCGTGGTGAGGCTCGAGGTTGCCGAATGAAACTGTCGCGCCCCGCCAAGCGGCAGCCACCCGAGACCATCGTCGCCCTGATCGACGTGGTGTTCTTTATGCTGGTCTTCTTCATGTTGATTGGTCGAATGGACGCCACTGCCCCCTTCGATGTCAGCCCGCCGACCGCACAAACCGGGGCGGATATGCCCTCGGGCGGGACCACCATCTCTCTTTCGGCCTTGGGTGAGCTTGCAATAGATGGAGCGCCCGTCGCTGACGACGCGCTGAACGAAGTGATGGCGAACCGCCTGCGTGACACATCAGAAACGCTTGTACGCATCAACGCGCATCGCGAAACCGAACTGCGCCACGTGCTTCCACTGATAAGTCGCATCGAAGCTCTTGGCGCAGAGGAGGTTGTCTTGGTCGTCACCCCCGAAACCACGCCTCCGGTTCAATGATCCGGGGCGGGTTGATCTGGACGCTTGCTGTCGCCGCCTCGCTTGGCGCGCATGGTGCCGGGGCATTTGCGTTGTATCTGGCAACCCGACCTGGCGACATTCCCGAACAACCTATGCCGGAAACGCAACTCGAACTCGCCGCGTATCAGGTTCAGCGCAGCACGGCGCGCGAAACGGCACCTGACTCGGATCAGGCCCGGGCCGGTGATACAAGCGGCACTGCCTTGGGACAGGGTCAGGTTGCGACGTCCCGCGCAAGCGCAATCGATGCCGAAAGCATTAAAGCCCCTGCACTTGCCGCTCAAGGCAGCAGCATAGCGCCCGAGGCACCAACGGGGCCTCAAGCTGAAACCGTTGCCACTCCTGCGCAATCCCTCGCCGCGGCGATCGTCCCGCAGACAAGCGCACCGTCGGCAGCACTTGAAACAAACAGAGCCACAGTCTCCGCTTTGGCATCCAATGCCGCCGCATCTGTGGCGCTCGCGGTTGAGCCGGTGATGGTGGCAGATGCGATTCCCGCTGCGGCGCGCGCCCCTGCTTTGGCGGTGCCTGCGACACCAGCCCCTCGGGCAGCGATTTCTGTTCAGTCACAGTCGGCTAGTGCCGTGCAGACTGCTGTCTTTCGCCCCGCTGAAACGGAATTGGCGGCACCTGCGGCACAGTCGCTTGTCGCTAAGAACAATATTGCAGAAGAATCCCAACCCGATCTTGTTGCCATCGCCCAGCGCCCGATTGATCCAGCCATGGCACAGCCCGTCGCACCAAAATCTGATCGCGCCAGAGCCGCGCTTGCATTTCAGGGCTCGGGTGATGGTGCAGTCGATCCGGTGTCCCTTTCTGCTTTTCAAAGCTTCATGGAGCCCAATGATCTGGGCGGAGCAGCCGCCGAAGTCCGCGACGGAATCACCAGTATCCTGAGCGCCGTGCCCTGTTCGCGTCTGCAGGTCGAGTTCGACCCTACGGACAACACACTGGTTGTTGCTGGTCACGTCCCCGCCCCTGACCTGCGCGCAAGCGTGGTTACCGCGATGCAAGCGCAGATGGGGGCAGATATTCCGGTTCGTGACAACCTGCTTATCCTGCCACGCCCACAGTGCGGCGCCCTGTCCGGCATCGCCAGCGTCGGTCTGCCCCAGTCCACCGACCAGATCATCAACCCGCTTCTTGTCGGCAAGAGCACCCACGCTCGCGAGTTTCGTTATGCAGCTGGCAGCCCACTGATCATGTCCCTGCAGGGCGCAGATTACGATGCCTATGTCTATGTCGATTACTTCGACGCAGATGGCAACGTTTTGCACCTGATGCCCAACCAGTTCAGCCCGCTGACCCTCACACCCGCAAAAGGTGCGCTTCAGATCGGGTCCGACACCGTCCTCGCGGCCGGCGAGCCTGGTCTTTACATTGAGATCGGCCCACCGTTTGGCCAAGAGATCGCAGCCGCCTTTGCCGCGTCGGTTCCGCTCTATGACGGCGTACGTCCACTCGTTGAACCGGCTGGTCCGTATCTCGAATGGCTGAGGGATCGTGTCAGTGAGGCACGCGACGAGAACCCTGATTTCAAGGGAGAGTGGGTGTATTTCTTCGTCACCACCGCTGCCGACTAGTCCACTCTGCCCCCAGTCCCTGACACCAAACTTGCGTTGTGGACGGTCCCGTCTTACCGTTGGGTCAAGAACCCGCCGCACGACAGTTGCAGATTACCCGATGACGGTGGTCCTGTTTGGTTACACCGTGCCAATCACATTCAGACGGAAAGCCCGATCCATGATTTCAAAGCCACCCACCGCCCGCATTTTCGGCCTTCCAGTGATCATCGGAATGTTGTCGACCCCGCTCTATGCGACCACCCCCGATGCCCTTGGCAACCTCAACCTGTCCAGCGGAGCATCGGTCAGCATTGAATTGGTCTACCCACGATACGCGCAGGTGGGTGGCGATGATATCGGTGGAGGATCGAACAACGATTCGTCCGGGAACGACAATGTCCAAGTCCCCAGCGGCCCATCCGTCGCGGCCTCGAATGCGCGGACGGCGCAGATCGTCAACCAGATCAACCAGATCCAGCGGATTTGCGAATTCATGGGCGACGAATACAAAGTCGCCTGTTTCGCCACGACGTATCGCGAACTTGCGCAGGACATTCCTGCAAATGGCGACTATGAAGAGGCCCGCGAAGTCCTCTTGGACACCGCTCGCAAACTGGATAGGCTCACGCGCAATAATCTTGATCGGAACAAGCCTGCCCTGTCGGCGCGTATCCAAACCGATAGCGGCCAATCCGTTCCAACCCCGCCGATGCGGGCGGTACAGGCGGATCGCGCTTCCGAGTTGAACCGCCAAGCCAGCAACATCGTTGCCGAAGCTGAAACCATCCTCCTGCGTTCAGCAAGCTCTGATGCGACGCGCGCCATTCACTATCAGCGCATCGCAGCTGCCGTCGGGTCGAACAAGGTTCTGCTGCGGTCCAGCTAAGCCCTATTCCAGCCCATAGGCCGCCCGGATCCCACGCTTGGTTCCGGGCCCGATATCTCCGTCGATGCTTCCTTCGTAAAAGTTGAAGGCCTGCAATTGCGCCTGCAACTCACGACGCGTTTCCTCGGCGAACATGGTTGGGCGCTCCAGAAGCAGGTTGAGAACATCCTGGCTGCCACTGCGCAGCGCAGCGTAAAGGTATTGCGCGGCGTCCTTGGGGCCCTTGTTCGCGATCAGCCCATCGTCGATCAGCGCGGCGAAATTGAATTGTGCTTCGGGATGCCGCAGATCGGCAGCGCGTTCAAAGAATTCGAGTGCTTTCTCGGGGTTCGGGCGCAGGCCAAGGCCGCCTTGATAATGCAGGAAACCCAGATCGTTGATAGCATCGGCAAAGCCCTGATCAGCGGCTGCCTGATACAGCTCAAGCGCGCGGGCCTCGTTCACCTCGACACCGATACCCTGCTCGTACAGCTTGGCAAGTTCCATCTGTGCCTCAGGAGAGTCACGTTCGACCGCCCGCTCAAGGAACCGCACCGCCTCAGCCGGATCGAACCGGTTGTCGTCGGGGTTCAGACGGATATAGGCCAGCCCCAGCATAGAGCGCGTGTCGCCCAGATTGGCGAGGGCCAGCAATTGGGATTCCTGATCCGGGCGCAGCTTGGACCACGATTTGGAGGGTTCTGCCGCCGCGACATCCGGCGTGTCTTCGGGGCCGCCTGACAGGTAGAACGGCTGCCCAGTCAACGAACCGTAGGTATAGGGTTCCTGAAGGTTCCGCGTCTCGGAGAGAACGGCATCGCGCACTTGCCGGAACATGAGGCTGATCTCTAATCCGGGCTTGGCCATCTTGTCCATCAACGCCCGTGCATAGGGGCTGTTACCCTGCGTGCCGTCCAACGCAACCTGACCGTCCTTGGCGGCAAACGCCACCAATGTGCCCCGATCCGGGTTTGCAGGCGCAAGCCCTCCGACGCCACGGGTCGCCTGATCGGTGGATTGCAGCGCAGATTGTACGACGGCATTGGTGTCGATAGACCCGCCCAAAGGATTGTCCCGGCAACTGTCGAGGATCACGATCCGCATGACCCGCGCCTTTTCCACAACGGCCAGCATTTCCTTGAGTGAAACCGACTGGTTTTGAACGTCGACATTTGTTCTGGGCCGCGCATCGATCGGCATCAGGAAGTTCTCTCCCTGCACTTCGATCCCGTGCCCGGCAAAATATATAAGCGCAAGATCCGCCGTTTCTGACCGGAATGCGAAATCGCGCATCACGGAACGCAGTTCCGCCAGACTGGCATCAATCACCCGGGTCACATCGAACCCAATGTCCGTCAACGTATCGGCCAGTGCCTCGGCATCGTTTCGGGTGTTCGCCAACGGCGTGACGGCGTCGTAATCGGCCATGCCGATCACAAGCGCGACGCGATCAGGCGCTGCCCAAGCCGACCCGACAGCAGAGGTCAGAAGGAAGACAGGAAGGACGAAAAGTCGGATAAAATGGTTCATGACTTGATCCTATCACATGTTTGGCAACGCGCAGACGCAGCATAGGCCGAGACGGTTCGAAATTCACTCAAATCTTCGCGAAATCCACCAGAGGGCCAGACCTGCCTCGTTTTGCAGCAAAGCCCAGAAAGTCGCCCACCATGCAAACGGCCCGAATTTGATGCCCAAACAACCACGCCCAACTTGACTCAAGGTCCGTTTGCCCGTCTCATCAACACGCCTATGCCGCGATCGTCACTGCCTCGTGGAAATCCGCGAAGCTGCCCAATAATCAGTCAGAAGCCTTCTCACCGATTTCTCTTAAATTCGTATCGCGCCCCTATTACCCGGCTTCTCACGAAGCCCAGACATTGCCAGCGGAAGTGACGTTATGGAAGAATTTCCAGATTTTGACAGTTCGTTAGATTCTCTCGAAAATTTTGGGTCGGCCATCGCAGGTGTGCCCGCATTAGGTGGCATATCGGGGCCCAACGACTTCGCGGACTGGTTCGAAGTCGCCCTGACTGCTGGAAATCAATATGAAATTCAGCTCCGAGGGGCTGCCACGAACGACGGAACTCTGAATGACCCCTATTTCGTTGGTGTGTACGATGACTTGGGTGACCTCATCCAGGGCACAACTGACAATGACAACGGAAGCGGTTTGAACAGCCAAGTGCTTTTCACGGCGCCGTATTCGGGCACCTACTACTTTTCTGCCGCAGATGCTGCCTCTTTCATCGGCAGTTCGAACTTAGGTCTTGGTGGCACGTACACGCTTGAATATTTCGACCTGACCCTTCCGGAGGTCATCAATGAAGGTGACGACATTACCTTCTCGATACCAACCGAAATCCCATCAAACATACCTTTCCCAGGGAGCGGAAGCCTCGACGATTTTATCGTCGATCAGCAAATCTCAGTAATTGTAACAAGCGATACCGCCATCAACGGTGAGGATTTCACCGTCTCCTACTCCTTCGGTGCACCTCAATCCCTCACTTTCACGGCGCTGTCCGACGATTTAGTCGAAGACGATGAAAGTGTTTCTGTCAGAGTCTTTGGAACGGTCGATTGGAGTGCAGGTGCCTTCGGCGGCACCACCACTACGGAAATCGACTTAACCCGCAGCTTCACGATCAACTCGGCGCCCTACGGCGTGCCCGATCCGATCCAGAACTACAGCTTCACCGAGCCCGAGGTCATCGGCAACGTCCTCACCAATTTCGCCGACGGTAGCGAAGAACTGTTCACCGCGATTCCCTTCACCTTCGAGTCGCCAACTGCAACGGGCGAATTGCTGGCCAATGGCGATCTGCTGATCAATAGCGCCTCGGGAACGGCAGGCCAAAGCCTACTCATCCGCTTCACGGCAATCGACGAACGCGGCGCACGCACAGAAGCTGAGCAGATTGTCGAATTCGGAACGCTCGACGATTACCTGCCTGGCGTAGATGCGCTTGAGTTCGGCAGCATAGATGTCGGCACTTCAGAACTGGGCAGCATCGAGCAACTCGACGATCGGGACAGGTTTGTTGTGTCGCTCGAAGCGGGACAGCTTTACGCCATCACACTCAACTCCGCGTCCGACGGAACGCGCACGTTGGCGGATCCCGAAATCTTCGGCGTCTTCGACAGCCTGAACAACTTGGTTCCGGACTCCTCGGACAACGACAATGGCCAGGGTCTGAACGCGCAGGCCGGACCATTTGTCGTCGGGACAACCGGCTCGTATGAAATCGAAGTTGGCAGCCATACGCCTTTCGGGCTTGGTGGATATGAACTGACCATTCTGTCCTTGGGTTTCGCAGATGACTACCTGCCCGGCACCTTTGCCGAGTCTTTTGGCTTTGCGGAAGTAGACGTGCCAGTCTCGGGTGACATTGAACGCATCGGAGACCGTGACAGGTTCGATATCTCTTTGATCGCCGGTGCAGAGTACGACATTTCGCTTGAAGGGTTACCGACGGGCGGCGGAACGAACCCCAACATGCAGATCGTCGGGCTATTTTCAAGCACCGGTGCCTTCATTGCGGGCAGTAGTGACAGCAACAACGGAGTCGACACAAACGCGCTGGTCACTGGCCTGACTGTGCCGACTGATGGCGTCTACCAAGTGGAAGTCGCAGGACAGAATGATACCACCACAGGTGATTACACGCTGACAGTCGACTTCACGGGGTTTGTCGATGACTTCCTGCCTGGCATCTCTGGCGGTTTAGGCTCTGTCGCCGTCGGAGGCCGTGCTACCGGCGAGATCGAAACAACGGGAGACATCGACGCCTTCCGCGTATCCCTGCAGGCCAACACGACCTACGAGATCAACTTATTGGGTCAGGCATCGAACAACGGCACTCTGCTTGATCCCGAACTACTCGGTATCTTCTCCTCAAGTGATATCAGCGGATCGCCGATAGGGTCAGTACAGACTCTGAACCAACAGTTGATCGAAGATAACAGCGTCTCGTATTTCACTCCACAAAGCGCCGGAGAGTATTTCATCGCCGTTCAGGACGCGTTCGATGGTCTTGGGACCTATACCGTCGAGGTGATCGACATCGGCGTACGCGATGATTTCTCTGCCGATATCGAGACAACGGGAACTATCACTCCGGGTGGTGCCGCGACCGGTCGGATTGATTTCACCAGCGACAACGACTGGTTCGAAGTGAACCTTACCGCCAATCGCCTGTATGAAATCAGCCTTGTCCCCCTGAGCGGCGGCAATGCTCTTGCCGATCCGTTCTTCAATGGAGTGTACGACAGCTCCGGACGCTTGATCCAGAACACCTCGAACGACGATGGCGGTGTAGGGACAAGCAGCGCTCTGCAATTCGTCGCGGACCAAAGCGGAACCTACTACCTCTCCGCGGGTGGGTTTGGCGACACCACAGGCCAATATCGGCTTGAATTGAATGATCTTGGCCCGTTGGACGATGGTCGGTTCGACATTACCATTGAATTTGCATCCGGTGATGTATCCGATGACTATATTTCGGCCTTCGAAGACGCTGTCGAGCGTTGGGAAGACATCATCACCGGCGATCTGCCGTACGCGTTTGTCGAAGGCTATGGCTATGTCGATGACATTCTGATCGAAGTCGCGGTCGAAGACATCGAACTGAGCTTCGAAGGTGTCAGTCAGACCGTTCTCGCAATTTCAAGCGTTCTCGACCAGCGCGACGGCCTGTCAGGCGAGGACCCGCTTCCGACCTATTCCCGGATCGTCATCAACGCGGAAGAAGTCGGCACATTGCTCAACCTTGATGAGTTTGTCGCCAACACTATCGGCCGCGCCCTTGGCTTTGGCGCACTTTGGGAAGAGTTCGGCATCGTTCGCCTAATTGACGGTGTTCCGACCTATACTGGCTCGAACGGCCTTCGCGAAATGGCCGAGTTAAACGACGACCTGAACGGGGTAAACGCGCTTGAAGACGGGGCCAACGGAGGGCTAGCCGCCGAGTATTGGAGCGAAGCGGTGTTCGACGAGGAACTGATGACCTCTCGCACAGAGAACCGGCGTCCCGATGCGGGCCCAGGCAACCCCGGCATTCCCGACAACCCGATCAGCGCACTTACAATCGCGGCGATGGAGGATCTTGGTTACACGGTGGACTACGGCGAGGCCGATTTCTTTCGCCTTGATCCCGGTGCAGTGGGCCGACAGACGTCACAGGGCCAAGCCACGTCGCCTGCGACACCACTGGCACAAAGCACGGCCCAACAGCGCCTTCTGGCCGACCTTCCCAATGCCGATGCTATCCCCAACGGCGCCGCCTATATCTACGCCCGCCCGAATGTTCTGTCTGAAAGTCCGGGCAGTTTCGCCCTGAACGATGCCAATAGCGAACTTGTCTTGGCAAATGGCACCAATGTCGTTCTCATCGAAGCGGTCACCGGCGAAACCCTCAACATCGAACTTACCGGCACCTTCTCGAAGAACAACCCAGCCGAGATTTCCCAATTGTCCGGCACGGTCGATTCGATGGAGGTGCGGTCATTGGACGGTCAGTTGCTGTTCAGCGTTGATTACACGCAAGAACCTACGACTGTCGCCGACGTGGCGGCACAATGGCCGAACTACGCGATCGACGGAGAAAACATCATCATTGTCGATACGCTGCCCGGTGCCGTTGTCCGGGTGAATCCAAACGGCGGTGGTCCGAATGACAACCGTATCTTCACTGGTGCCAGCGACGATTTTGTCCGAGGCGGAGACCTTGCCGAACTGATCAATGGCGGGGCTGACAATGACACCCTTGAGGGCGAGAACGGCAACGACTCGCTTGTCGGTGAAGCTGGCAATGACCGGCTTGAGGGCGGGCGCGGAAATGACCTTGTGAATGGCGGAGCAGGCATCGATACAGCTGCCTTCTCTGGTGCGCAAAGCGCGTATACATTGACGTTGAGTGCTGGCTCCACGGTCATTCAGGACCGTCGCGGCGACGGCAATGGTCAGGACACATTGATCGGCATCGAACGTCTGGATTTCGATACAGATTTCTTTGACGGCATCCCCTTCGACCTGCAGCAATTCGCTGGAACCACCGGCCTGTCTGTGACGGATTTCGAAAACTTCATCGAACTCTACATCGCCTATTTCAACCGCGCACCCGACGCGGTTGGCCTCAACTTCTGGGGTACAGCCTTTGCCAATGGCGTGAGCCTTGCGGAATCCGCCGGATTGTTTGTCAATCAGGTAGAAACACTGGCCGCATACCCAACCGATCTCAGCAATTCTGACCTTGTGGCAACGATCTACCAAAACGTGCTTGGGCGTATTCCCGATCAGGCGGGCTTCGAATTCTGGGTCAACGCCTTGGACAGCGGCGGTATTGGTCGAGATATTGCAATCCTCGGGATCTTGGGCGGGGCCAAGGCGGACCCACCCACAGATGCGACTCAAGACTTCGTCGACCAGCAACTGGCAGACCGCGCCTTTTTGGCGAACAAGACCGATATCGGGGCGTATTTCGCGGTGCACAAGGGCATGTCCGACCCAGATCATGCGTCCGAAGCGATGGGGCTCTTCGACGGCTCGGCGGGAAGCATCACCAACGCAGTTGCCCGGATTGACACGTTCCACGACGCAGCGCTGAACGCCAATACCGGCGAATTCCTGATGCCTTTGATCGGGGTGCTGGACGATCCGTTCTAAACGGGTCACACAACAACCGGCCACGAAAAAGGGCACCCAAATCGGGTGCCCTTTCTCATTTCCAGATCGCTTGGATCGTTATTCAACCAGCGCAGTGAACTCGATACGACGGTTCCGCGCACGGTTCTCTGGCGTGTCATTGTCCACGATGGGACGTTCTTCGCCATATCCTACAGCAGTCAGACGGTCGCGCGGAATACCCTTGTCCGACAGCCAACTTACCACCGAGGATGCACGACGTTCGCTGATGGATTGGTTCTGCTGATCGCTGCCAACGGAATCCGTATGACCAGCAATTTCCAACCGGAACGTCGGACAACGGTTCACGATATCGAAAAGGTTTTCCAAAAGCGGGATGCTCTTGTCGTCTAGCCGCGTGCTGCCGGACGCAAAGAAGATATTGCCGGTCTTCGACAGGATCTCGAAACGACCAAGACAGGCTTCTTCCGTCATGTCACCCTTTTCCTCAAGTGCGACTGCCGCGGGTGTAAACACCGCTTCGGGCAAGTTTGGCGGCGTGCCGGACTGCGCACGATCGAAGACAAAGTTAAAGCTCACAACCCCAATAGGCGTGATATCGACATTTGCCGCTTCTTCCAGCTTGCGGCGTCCTTCTTCCAGATCAAGCTCTTCCAGCGTGAACGCGATGGGCGTGATCGACGACACAACAACACGGTCATTGTCGATCAAAGTCACGGCGACATCCGTACTCCGCTCGAGCGTGACGCCGCGCAGAGTGAAGGTATAATCAAGCTCGATTTCCTTGCGACGTGTCAGATGCAGGTCGGTCAGCAATTCAGGCGACAGCTGTGTGGTGATCACGGCCTCGGGAAAGCGGAAGGTTTCAAAAAATAGAAACCGCATCCGTACATTTCGCAGATCGACCTTCGTATCGACCGAATCCAAAAGAACCCTGACCTGTGCCTGACCGTCCTCGGTGATCAGGCCCGAAAGTGTTGCGAAAGAACTTGTTTCAGCAATTTTTGACTTCTTGACTGACAAAAACCTCAATTCGGACGCCTCACCATCCAAATTCCAGCCATACTCGAACGGATCAGAGCTCTGGGCAGACGCCAATCCCACGGGCAGGACGAGCAAGAGGGCAATGGTACAGACGAAACGGTGGAGAATGGTTTTCATAATGACCTCGCAGATGAATTGCGCAAATAGGTGACGGCGTAGAAGTTTAGTAATGCTGAACTTTAGCACAGAGCTTGCATGCTTGCCTAGGACACGCGATACAATGTGGACATTGAAAAATATTACACCATTTTTTTAAGTGTACCAACCGGCTACGGCAGGAGGAAGCTTTGACCGACTGGCTACGAAGACTCGGAACGTCTATTTTAGTGAAAGCAATTGCCGCGACGGTGGTGACTGTCGTTGCCTTGCCTGCGTCCGCACAAGAGCGGATTGCTCTCGTTATTGGCAACTCAACCTATGAAACCGTGTCCGCGCTCGACAATCCAAACCGTGACGCGGAACTGATCGCATCGACGCTGGAACAGATCGACTTCCAGGTCACATTGCTGATCGACGCAACTCAGGTCGAAATGAAGCAGGCTTTGTCCGATTTCGGCCGCAACCTGCGCAGCGGAGGCCCCGATACCACGGGCCTGTTCTATTACGCGGGCCACGGTGTCCAGAGCTTTGGCAACAACTACCTGCTGCCTGTCGATGTGGCGCTCAGCGATGCGGCTGATCTGGATCTCCAAGGCGTCGAAGCGCAATCTGTTCTGCGCCAGATGGCCTCGGCCCGCAATCGCACGAATTTCGTGATCCTTGACGCCTGTCGCAACAACCCGTTCGAAGACATGGCGGAATTTGATTCTCCGGGTCTGGCCGAAATGAAGGCCCCAACGGGCACCTTCCTGTCTTACGCAACATCCCCCGGTGCCGTCGCTTTAGACGGGCTTGGGCAAAACAGCCCCTTCACCACCGCCCTCGCCCGCGAGATGACCCGCCCCGGTTTGGCCGTCGAACAGATGTTCAAACAGGTCCGCGTGTCGGTTCTTGAACAGACCAATGGCATGCAGACCCCGTGGGACACGTCGTCGCTGACCAATGATTTCACCTTCGTCAATGCGCCGATCCAAAACCCGGAAGACCTTGCAGCGCGGTCATTGTGGGAATCGGTTCAAGCCACAAAAGACCCGGTACAGATCATGTTGTTCCTGCGTGGCTATCCCGACAGCGCCTATGCGGAAGAAGCCCGCGCGCTTCTGGCTGCTGCAATCGAATCCGAACTGACCAATGACACCGCGGCAGTTGCACGCCCCGCCCCTGCCGCACCTCCGGCAGACGAACAATCCATGTTTGAAGCCGTGCAAGCCAATCCAACTGTCGAAGGCTACCGTAACTATCTCGATGCTTTCCCAAGTGGAACCTTCTCGGAATTTGCCCGTGGAGAAATTGCGGCCCTAGAAGCTCAGGCCAGCACTGATCCGGTCGGCGAAGGCGTCAGCCCTGCTACAGAAAACACCGAAGTTGCGATGGCCAACGTTGAACAGGAACGCTCGACTGTGCCGAATGTCGTCAAGTTCGACCTGCCCCTTACCGCTCCGGGATCGGTGATCGACGGAATCATTCTGTCGGAAATCACAAATATGTCGCCGATGTTCCCTCCGGTCGAAGGCTTGCCGGACGAGTTCTGGAAAGAACAGTCCTGCTCGAATTGCCACGAGTGGAATCAGGAACGGCTCTGCGATCAGGCCAATGTGTACCTGACGCTCAGCGGCCAGAAATCGCTGGAGAAGCCGCATCCGTTCGGTGGCATCCTCAAGCGGAACCTGCGCCAATGGGCAACCGGCGGCTGCGAGTAAGCCTAGACTTCTGATGCCTAAAGATGGCCAAGCGTCTCAAGGCGCTTGGCCGCTTTCTGAACATGCGGCACCATCCCAATCAGTGCGTCCAGATTGTATCGTTGCCGTGGCGCATGGATGGACAGCGTAGTCAGCAACCGGCCTTCGGTGTCTTGAATGGGTACGGCGATGGCCACCATATCATCCATGAACTCTTCGTTGTCGGTCGAAAAGCCGCGCGTCCGTGTAACAGCCAATTCATCCATCAAACCGTCGACATCAGTGATCGACTTGTCGGTGGATGGATCAAGCTGCAACCACGACAACACCCGCTTCAACTTGTCCAAACGCAGCGAAGACAGGTACATCTTGCCGCTCGCCGTACAGTGAAACGGCACCTGCGTGCCGACAGGCAGCTGGATGCGCAGCGGCCAATGGGTTTCGACCCGATCCAGATACACCATCCCGTATCGCCCCGGCGCTGCCAGATTGCAGGTCTCACCCACCTCGCTGGCCAAGGCTTGCATAATGACCAATCGTTCGGTCCGCAATCGTTGCGATGACAGGGTGTTGCCCGACAGCTTGCGCAACCGCCGACCCGGTCCATAAGACCGCCCGTCAATGTCGCGCTGCAAAAACCCCTCTTCCTCTGCCGTTGCCAGCAATCGGTGAATGGTCGGCTTTGGCAGGCCGAGCGTTTCAGACAAGGTAGACGGGGCAACCGGCACCCCTGCCCGCGCGACTTCTTCCAAGATCAGAAGAAGTCGCAGATTGGTCGGGATCTGCCCTTTGGTTTCAGAGGCAGAGGCGTCGGGCATGCAATCGGTCTCACCTATCCGGTAACAAGAACAGCGCCAGTTCAGGTGTCAGAGCAACAAGCACCCAAACACTGATCAACGCGACAAGATAGGGCACCGTGTACTTGAGAAGCCTGAAATACGGAACACCCGTCACCCCTGACGCGACATAAAGGTTAAGTCCATAGGGAGGCGTGATGAACCCGATTGAGGCCCCCACAAGGAAGATCACCGAGAAGTGGATCGGGTCGACGCCCACACTTGCGGCAATCGGCGCAAGAATAGGCGCAAGGATGATGGTGACCGGCAATGATTCCAGCACCATGCCGGAAACAAACACGATGATCATCGCGGTGAAGAGCACGGCATAGTACCCCCCCATCGCCGTCACGAAATCTCCGATCACTTGCTGCGCCCCCAACAAAGACAGGATCTGCTGCATGACCACTGAAATGGCGATCAGCGGCGCAAGAATGCCGGTGATCTCGGCGGAACGCATCGTGATGCCGGGAATCTGCTTGAGGGTGAAACCCTCGACCACCAACATTTCAGCATAGCTCTTGTCTTCCCAGCTCCGGCCCGGATCTTGCCGCATCACGCGGCTCAACACCCAAGAAACCAGCCCCGCGATGATGCAGAATCCGACGGTAACGCCGGCCGCCTCGGTGGGGGAAAACTTGCCCGTGTAGATACCCCACAGCACAAGACCGATGGCGAAAAAACCAAGCCATGCGCCAAAGGCTGTTTTCAGCACACGGTTCAGTTGCAACGGGATCAGATAACCCCAACCGTTGATGCGGCAGATGATCCAGCAGGCCACCTGCATGCCGATCACCATCAGCGCACCGGGGATGATCCCAGCCACGAAAAGGTCCGAAATCGGCAGGTTCATCAGAAAGCCATAGACGATAAAGATGATTGAAGGCGGGATGATGATCCCAACTGTGCCACCCGCCGCAGCCGTCGCTGCCGAGAAGCGTTCGTCATAGCCGCCTTTGACCATCTCGGGATGCAGCATCGACCCGATTGTCGCCGTCGTGGCCGAGTTCGATCCGGAGATTGCGGCGAACAAGCCGCACGCGCCCAGCGATGCCATCGCCAGACCACCCCGCAACCAACCCAGACAGGCATAGGCAAAATCCGACAATCGTCGGGCAATGCCGGACTTGTTGATCAGGTCACCTGTCAGGATGAACAGCGGCATCGCCAGCAGGGCAAACCCCTTGTTGAACACGTTGAGCAGTTCCGCCCCCATATTATCGAGCGTCAACCCCAACACGAAAGAGCACCCGACCACCCAGTAGGCGATCACCAGAAGAACCGGCACACCAAGCATGAACAGAAACGTAACGCCAACCGAGATCAGCGTAATAAAGGTACCGTCCGTCATCACGTATCTCCCCCGATTACGGACTGCAGGATCAGCGGTTGGCCGGTCCGGTAGTTTTTCATGTCATCCTGTATGTTCTCGACCGCTCGCGCTGCCATCAGCGTTCCGGCGACCGGCGCGCTAAGAAGGAACCACCACTGCATGGTGTTGTCCGTCCCCAGTACGATCTGAAAGTTCGATGCAGACAACGCGACCACCCGCATCGTGGTCACAAGAAAAATCAACGCAAACCCGAACCACAACACAAAGTCGAGCCACAGGCAGACGATTTGCCCACCACGCGACATCCGACTGCGGAATTCGGAAAAGCTCAGATGGGTGCGCACGCGAATATTATAGGCCGCCCCGAACCATGCCATCACCATGAACAGGAACGGCGGAATGGTCGTCGACCAAGGCTGTTGGTTGGAAAAGACAAAGCGGTCGATGACACCCCAGAAGATGATGCCCGCTGTTCCAAGATAGCAAACGATCATCACCGTTCGTTCGAAATAGCGCTCGATGATTGGAACGTGATGATAGACCCAAGACAGGGCCAACCCAGCCAGAACCAGAAAGACAGCGCCGAAGACATACACTGAATTCGGCGCCAAAGCCTGTCGGATTGTCCACGAATCTCGGCTGGCAAGCGCACTGACCAATGCGCTGAAATCGGACCAGAGCTCCATCGGCCCCCTCCTCCCATGTGAAGACTGTGCCGGATTGATCCGGTCTGTGCGTCTTTAGATGAAACAGCCCCGTCAAAGCGGGGCTGCGTCTTGTCTTGTCCTAAAGAGGCATCAACCCTTCCACCAGCGGCGCGGTTCGACGTTCTCGGCCAGCGTGTGCGGGTTGTTCCGCACTTCGGTGTAGATGTCCTGATAGGTGTCGATGCCATCGGCCCAGCCGTTGATCCTCTCGCGCCACTGCTCCCACAGCTGCGGTTGGAATTCGGGCGAACACATCTCTTCTGCCTTGCGAATTTCAGCATCCGAAAGCTTGGCAACGCGCACGTTGTTTTCCGCAAAGATCGTGCCGGGCATCGGCGGATCGGTAAAGCCGACGGTATTGACCAGAGCGGCTTCGTTTGCGGCCTGAACATGGACCTGCGTCAGGTAGGACGATTCCATCACAGCGTCCTGCAAGTCCCCGGACAGCCCGTCAAAAGTCTCAGAGCGCATCGCGGTGTGCTCTGTGCCGCAAAAGAAGCGTAAGTCCACACATTGGCTGACCACCGGTGACATGTTCGCGTAGGCCACCGCCGACGCCCATGTTTCGGCACCATCAATCAGACCCTGCTTGAGACCGTCGAGCGTTTCCTCCCATGCCACTGGAACCGGATTCAGGTTCAGAGCTTCCATCGCGATCCGGCCAAGCTGCGTGCCTGTCACACGGTTCTTGGTGCCCATGATGTCTTCGATTTTGGTCACCGTCGGTTTGTCGGCAAAGCTCATGCCCATCTGGATGCCGCGCAGTTCCGCATGGGTGAAGAGAAACTTCAGCCCATGACGCTTTTCGAACGGATCACGCAGGATACGTTGCGATTCCGGTGAGTACATAAAATAGTACTGGTCCGCACGACTGCGGAACATATACGCGTAATCCAGCACGTTCAGGTAAGGCGCACCACCGGCCGAATTCTGGGTGGAGGCCGCATAGATGTCGATGATGCCCTGCTGGGCTTTCTCGACGCAGGACAGCTGACCACAGATCTGGTTGTTTCCAATGAATTCAATGCGAATTTCGCCGTCCGTGCGTTCCTCCAGGTCGCGGGCGAACTCAAGACAACCCGCCCGCTCGATCAACAGGTTTTGTGGGTTAAAGCCGGCAGCACCGAACTTCAGCGTGTGCTTGGCTTCTTTGGCGAACCGCTTGTCATACGTTGATTCCGCAGCTTTCGCCAGATTTGCTGCGGTCATGACCCCACCGAATGTACCCGCCGCCAAAAGCGTCGAGCTCATCCCGTAAGTCCCCGCAATGCGGAAGAAATCCCGACGTGAGACTCCCTTGATACGATCTCCGATTTTCATTGCTTCTCCTCCCGTTTTAGCAATTATTGAGACTTATATTTTCAAAAAAGACTAGAATGGCTTTTACGATCTGCATAGAGTTTTTTGCATCACGAGGAGGAAATCGTCAGTGGAAGCAGACTATGTGATCGTCGGCGCGGGCTCTGCCGGCTGCGTTCTTGCCAACCGCCTCAGCGCGAATCCGAATGTCAAAGTCGTCCTCCTCGAGGCGGGTGGGCGCGACCTGAACCCTTGGATTCACATCCCCGTCGGGTACTTCAAGACGATGCACAACCGGTCCGTCGATTGGTGCTACCGCACCGAACCTGATCCCGGCTTGAACGGGCGGCAACTTGACTGGCCGCGGGGCAAGGTTCTTGGGGGATCATCCTCTCTCAACGGTCTGCTCTACGTGCGCGGGCAGCCGCAGGACTATGATCGTTGGGCGCAGATGGGCAATCCGGGCTGGGGCTGGGACGACGTGCTGCCACTTTTTAAACGATCCGAAAATCAGGAACGCGGGGCTGATGAGTTTCACGGCGACACCGGCCCACTTTCCGTGTCCAACATGCGCCTTAAGCGTCCAATCTGTGACGCATGGGTCGAAGCGGCCCAAGCGGCAGGCTACCCGTTCAATCCCGACTACAACGGTGCCACGCAAGAAGGCGTTGGCTATTTCCAACTGACCACCCGCAACGGTCGCCGGTGCTCCAGCGCCGTGGCGTTCCTCAATCCGGCACGGTCGCGCCCCAACCTCACCATCGTCACGCGCGCTGCCGCCAGTCGCATCCTGTTCGACGGCAAACGCGCGACCGGTGTCGCCTATCGCGACGCAGGCGGCATTGAACACACCGTGACAGCGCGCGCCGAAGTGATCCTGTCCTCGGGGGCCATCGGGTCGCCGCAACTGTTGATGGTCTCAGGCATCGGAGAGGCGGACCACCTGCGCGATCACGGCATCACCGTACGGCACGACCTGAAAGCCGTCGGCAAAAACATGCAGGACCACCTGCAAGCGCGCCTTGTGTTCAAATGCAAAGAACCGACCCTGAACGACGAGGTGCGCAGCCTTCTGGACCAGGCCCGCATTGCAGTGAAATACGCACTCCATCGCAATGGTCCCATGGCGATGGCGGCCAGCCTTGCCACTGGTTTCATGCGCACCGGCGACCATGTCGACACGCCCGACATTCAGTTCCACGTTCAACCTTGGTCCGCCGACAGCCCCGGCGCAGGGGTGCATCCGTTTTCTGCCTTCACCATGTCGGTCTGCCAATTGCGCCCCGAAAGCCGTGGCATGATCCGGCTCGCCTCAGCCGACGCGGCGGTGTATCCCAAGATACACCCTAATTACCTGTCTACAGACACCGACTGTCGCACGATTGTCGAAGGCATCAGGATCGCCCGCCGCATCGCGCGACATGCGCCGCTGACCGACAAGATCTCGGAAGAGTTCCGCCCTGATGCCTCACTCGATCTTGATGATTACGACGGCACGCTGAGCTGGGCGCGCAACAATTCGACAACGATCTATCACCCCACCGGCACCTGCAAGATGGGCAAAGGCAGCGATGCCGTGGTTGATGCCCGACTACGGGTGCACGGCATTGCCGGGCTGCGCGTCGTGGATTGTTCAATCATGCCCGAGATCGTGTCGGGCAACACCAACGCCCCAGCCATCATGATCGGGGAGAAAGCTTCCGACATGATCCTCGAAGACCTCAAGGCGGGCGTCTACGACCGGATCGCGTGACGGCTGGCCTGAAACCTCAGGCCAGCTCCCGCGCTTTTTCCCGCAATGCGAACTTCTGGATCTTGCCCGTCGAAGTGCGCGGGATCTCAGAGAACACGAACCGCCCCGGCACCTTGTAATGCGCCAGATGTTCGCGGCACCAGCCGCGCAACATCTCGGCATCCGCGTGGCGACCCTGCGCCAGTTCGACAAAAGCGCAGGGTGTCTCGCCCCACCGCTCATGTGGCATGGCGACAACCGCGACCACAGCTACGGCATCGTGCCGATAAAGCACCTCTTCCACCTCGATGGACGAGATGTTTTCACCGCCCGAGATGATCACATCCTTGGACCGATCCTTGAGTTGGATATACCCGTCGGGGTGACGCACACCCAGATCGCCGGAATGAAACCAGCCCCCGGCAAACGCCTCTTCGGTGGCCTTGGGATTGCGGAAATATCCCTTCATCACTACGTTGCCCCGGAACATGACCTCGCCCATCGTGACACCGTCGCGAGGCACCGGCTGCATCGTTTCCGGGTCCAGCACCTCAAGTCCTTCAAGCGGCAGATACCGCACCCCCTGCCTGGACTTCAGCCGCGCTTGTTCCGCGCGTGGCAGATCGGACCATTCGGCGTGCCAGTCGTTCACCACGGCAGGGCCATAGGTCTCGGTCAAACCGTAAAGATGCGTGACCTCAAACCCCGCCTCTTTCATCTCCGCCAGTAGCTTTTCCGGGGGCGGCGCAGCAGCAGTGAAGAATTGTACCATTTGGTCAAATTCCCGTTTCACCTCTGCGGGTGCGGAAATCATCAGCGACATGACAATCGGCGCACCGCAAAGATGGGTCACACCTTCATCCGCCAACGCCGCCCAGATCGGCTCTGCCCGCACTTGCCGCAGGCAGACATGTGTGCCGATGATTGCCGAAAGCGTCCACGGGAAACACCAACCGTTGCAATGGAACATCGGCAGCGTCCACAGGTAGACCGCGTGCTTCGGCATCGACGCCGTCAGCGCATTGCCCTGCGCCAGCAGGTAAGCCCCCCGGTGGTGGGACACCACACCTTTGGGGTCGCCCGTCGTGCCAGACGTGTAGTTAATGGAAATCGCGTCCCATTCATCTTGGGGCATCAGCCACGCAAACGCGGGATCGCCGCTTGCAACGAAGGCGTCATAGTCGATGGCCTGGACCACAGGGGTCGGGTCGGTGAATTCCGGATCGTCATACTGGATCAACAAAGGAGTAACCGACGCCAGCGCCAAAGCCTCTTGCATAAGCGGCATGAATTCCCGGTCCACGATGACGATCTTAGCCATCGCGTGATCCAGCTGGAAGGCGATGATCGCGGCGTCCAGACGGGTGTTGATCGAATGCAGCACGCCGCCGCACATCGGCACGCCGTAGTGACATTCAAGCATGGCTGGCGTGTTCGCCAGCATCGCCGACACTGTATCCCCTCGCCCGATCCCGCGTGCAACCAAGGCCGACGCCAACTGCCGGGACCGGCTGTAGAAGTCGGCATAGCTGCGTCGCAACGCACCATGCACCATCGCAATGTGATCGGGAAAAACCGATGCTGCGCGTTCGAGAAAGGTAAGCGGCGTCAGCGGCTGATGGTTCGCAGGGTTGCGATCCAGACCGGTATTGTAGGGGTTCTGCGTCATGGGGTCAGGCGTCCTGCCACTGGGGCGCGCGCTTTTCGATAAACGCGCCGATGCCCTCTTCTGCGTCACGCGCCAGCATGTTGTCCACCATCACCTGGCTGGCATAGGCGTAGGCGTCGGTCAAAGGCATCTCGCGCTGCGCGTAATACGCGCGCTTGCCCGTCGCCAGTGTCATGCTGGATTTCGACGCGATCTTGCCCGCCATCTCCATCACCGCATCGCGCAAACTGTCTGCCACAACCGCGCGGTTGACCAAGCCGATTTCGGCGGCCCGTGCGGCGGGCGTCATGTCGCCCGTCAGCAACATTTCCATCGCATGCTTGTTCGCCACGTTGCGCGACAGCGCCACCATCGGCGTCGAGCAGAAGAGCCCAATGTGTACCCCCGGCGTACTGAACTTGGCAGTGTCGGCGGCAATCGCCAGATCACAACTGGCCACCAACTGGCACCCCGCCGCCGTAGCGATGCCCGTCACTTCGGCGATCACCGGCTTGGGACAGTTGACGATACCCTGCATCACACCCGAGCATTGTGCCATGACGTGGGAAAAATACGCCCGGCCGCCATCTTCGGCCGCACGACCTGCCGTCATTTCCTTGAGGTCGTGTCCGGCGCAGAACGCCGGACCATTGGCGGCAAGAACAATCACCCGCACCGCCGGATCAGCACCCGCTTCGGCAAAGGCCACGCCCAAAGCTGCAAGCATCGCTTCGGACAAGGCATTGCGCCGCCCCACGTCGTTCAGAGTGAGGCGCAGAATACCAGTGTCATCAAGGTCGCGCAGAAGGATGTCGCTTTGGGTCACGAGGCGTGCTCCGGTCAGTTAGAGGATGTTGATCTCGACGCTGTCGGCCAGCGTGTTGGCGATAAAGCAATAGCGGTGCGCGCGATGCTGCATCTTGTCCAGTTCGGCTGCTTCGGGTGCGAAACCCGCATCGAACCGCACCACCGGGTGCAGGTCGATGCGGGTGACCGACATCTGGCCCTTGGCGTTCTTGCCCAGATGAGCGACGGCCCGGTCCTGATAGCCCGCCACCGGCCAACCTGCCTTGGCAGCCAAAGCGAGAAAGGTCATCATGTGGCAACTCGACAACGCCGAAGCCAGAGCCTGTTCTGGGTTGGTGTTGGATGGATCACCGCCCCAATCCGGGGCGGCGTCCACCTGAACATCGAACGCGTCGTTGAACTGCACACGATGTGCGTTGGAGTACTTGCCTGCAAGCAAAACAGGCTCAGCGCGCTGCCAGTGCAGCTCGATCGAAAGGTCGGACATGGTTCAGGTCTTTCTTGAGAGACGCGCGATCAAGCGGCGGCAAGGGACTTCTTTGGGTCGTAGAACGGACGCTCGACCACCATCGCGCGGGTTGGTCCGGACGGGGTGATGACCTCGACCTCGGACCCGATCACGGCGCAGTCCGCGGTGACCATCGCCAGCGCGATGTTACGCTCAAGCCGCGGGGAATAGACCGCCGATGTGACCTTGCCGATATTGGTGCCGTCCTTATTGATCGCCCAGAACGTGGTGTTCGGCCCTTTCATCGGATCGCAGTCGATGATGAGACCCACCTGTTGACGGCTCACACCTTCGTCTTTGATGCGACGCAGCGCGGCTTTGCCGATGAAGTCCGCATCCATGTCAAGATTTACCAGACGGTCAAATCCCAATTCGAACGGGTTGGTTTTGATGTCGGCATCCGCATGGTACGACAACATCCCACCTTCGATGCGCCGGATCGACGAGGTGTGACCGGGCTTCAGACCGAAGGCCATGCCAGTCGCCATGATCCGTTCCCAGAGCACATCGCCTTGCAAACCATCGCGCAGATAAAGCTCGTAACCCAGTTCGCTGGACCAGCCGGTCCGCGACACGATCAGTGGGATACCGTCCAGATCGACTTCACGCAGCCAATAGTACTTGAGATCCATGATGCTGTCGCCAAACAGGGCTTGCATGATCTCGCCGGATTTTGGCCCCTGCAACTGCAGCGGGGACACATCGGGTTCACAGATCGACACATCCATGCCGGAATGCACCGCCACGCCCTGCGCCCAAAGCAGGATGTCGCTGTCCGCGAGGGAAATCCAGAAGTGGTTTTCCGCCAGACGCAGCAGGATCGGATCGTTCAGGATGCCACCCTCGGCATTAGTGATGAGGATGTATTTGCACTGCCCGACCGCCATTTTGGACAGGTCACGCGGTGTCAGCATCTGAACGAATTTCGCGGCATCCGGACCGGTGATTTCGACCTGACGTTCGACCGCCACGTCACACAGGATCGCGTCGTTCACAAGGTTCCAGAAGTTCTGCTCGGGGTCACCGAAATCACGCGGGATGTACATGTGGTTATACACCGAAAACCCCTTGGCCCCCCAACGCACGGTTGCGTCGAAATAGGGGGATTTGCGGATTTGCGTGCCAAAGCCGAAGTCTTCTGTATCCATGGTGTTCGCCCTTGAAAAAGACCGACGCCCTGCGCCGGAACTGGTGGAAGCTGGCGGTTATCTAGACGCAGAAATAATCGGGGAGCGGACCAAAAAATATCTGGCCGAAAGACCGAACAGCCCGATTTTTCGGCCCGGCTCAGACCGTTTGGTCCGAAGGGCTTATCGACCCGATGCGGCGACCAGTTTCGGAATATTGGGCCGAGTCGATTTGACTTTCCGGGTGACGATGTAGGTCATGTATCGATCCACCCCCAATTCGGCGTCCAGCATCGCTTGCATCAACTCCTGAAACGCCGTGAGCGTCGGACAGATCACGGTCATCACGTAGTCCATGCCGCCTCCCGTCGCGATGCACTCGATGACTTCGTCATGTTCGTTCATGAAGGCTTCGAACCGGTCAAAATCAGCCTTGCGGTGATGGGTGAGCGAAACCGTCACCACCACCTGTGTGAAATCGCAGACACGGTCCAGCGCGATGTCGGCGTAATAGGCACGAATGAACCCCGCCGCTTTTAACCGATCCAGCCGGACCCAGCACGGCGTGGCCGAGATGTTCACGATCTCGGCCAGTCGGCTTTTGCTCAGTTGTCCATGTTTCTGGACAGCACTGAGAATGCGAATATCCGCGGCATCGAGCCCGACGCGTTTCATCTTTCCAACCTTCCAAGCCGATCAGTTCCAGCGAACGATCAGCACATATGTCTATAAAGGTAGTGCTAACACTGTTGAAAAACAGCGTCACTTGCACCGGACGCTCTGTTGGCGGCGGCATAGGCAAAGACAATCGGTGGGTCCAGAGAAGATCAGGCGGGATCTTGGGTGCGGGCAATTTCTTGCCAGTGCTCTCCCATTGCGACGATGCAGGACGTGCCATTGGCGTAGCTTTGGACCAACGTCCAATCCCCGCTTTGGTCAATCCACACTTCGATCAACGCATCCGGCCCACGCATCCCGCGGCCCAACTTTTGAGCGCCTTGACGCGTCATAAGCTGCTTTTCAAGTCGGGCGCTGTCGTCACAGAACAGGTCTGAAATCGTGCCAGCTTCGGCGTGGGGGCCAAAGGTTAGGGCACATAGGCTAAGAGCAAGAAGGGACCGCATGAGGCATTCATAGCACCGCCCAGTTCTGTGTAACAGTTTCATGACGGCCTGTGGATAAGTTTTCCGACACATGTGATCGCCCCGTCGCATCCAATCGCGTGGACCGCTGCACCTTGCGTCACAAAACTGTTTCGCGAAATTCGCAAACCCGATTCAAAACTGTCGCATTAGCTTTGCACCGCCCCCCTATCAGCCGCGTCAACACAGGGGGATACGATGCTCGAACTCAAGTCACTGACCAAGCGGTTTGGCGACAAGACTGCCGTGGATGCTGCCACTTTCACCGTAGATCGGCCCATGATGATCGGCATCATCGGCCGCTCGGGTGCCGGGAAATCTACGCTGCTGCGGATGCTCAACCGTCTGAGCGATGCCTCCGACGGCGAAATCCTGTTTGAAGGCCGAGAGATTTCTTCGCTCAAGGGCGCGGCCCGGCGTGAATGGCAATCACGCTGTGCGATGATCTTTCAGCAGTTCAATCTTGTTCCGCGTATGGATGTGGTCTCGAACGTTCTGCACGGCACACTGAACCGCCGGTCGACCTTTGCGACGATGTTCAACCTCTACCCCCAAGAGGACATTCATAAAGCCATTGAAATCCTCGACCGACTTGGCATTGCGGAGCAAGCTCCCAAACGCGCCGAGGCGCTGTCGGGTGGTCAGCAGCAGCGCGTCGCGATCGCGCGTGCTTTGATGCAAGACCCCAGCATCATCCTTGCCGATGAACCGATTGCCAGCCTTGACCCTATGAACGCCCAGATCGTGATGGATGCGCTGCGCCGCATTCACGAAGAAGACGGGCGCATGGTCATCGCCAACCTGCACACCCTCGACACCGCGCGCCGCTACTGCGACCGGGTGATCGGGATGCGCGACGGGCGCATCGTCTTTGACGGACGCCCTGACCAACTGACGACCGGTGTCGCCCGCGACATCTACGGCGCGGGGGCGGATTTCTCGGAAGCCGCCACATCCACCGCCATCGAAACACTGGACCAGTCCAACGAAAACCTTGTGTTGGCCTGACCCAGTTGAAACCCCGCTGCGGCGGGCTTTTGCATTTCATCACACCCAATGGAGAGACAGATGAAAAAGACCATCGCACTTGCGCTTGCGACCACAACCGCTCTGAGCACCGCTGCTTTCGCACAGGACATCACCGAATTCCGCATCGGCATCCTTGGTGGCGAAAACGCTCAGGACCGCATGAACAGCTATAGCTGCCTGCAGGACTATGCCGCTGAAGAGCTCGGCGTCGAAGTCAAGCTGTTCGCCCCTGCCGACTACAACGGCGTGATCCAGGGCCTGCTGGGTGGCACCATCGACATGGCATGGCTTGGCGCATCGGCCTATGCCGCAACCTTTCTGCAGGACCCCGAAGCGGTCGAGCCGGTTCTGGTCAAGGTCAACATGGACGGTTCCATCGGTTACCACTCCATCGGTTTTGCCCGCAAGGACGCCGGTGTGACCTCGCTCGAAGACATGCAGGGCAAAGTCTTCGGCTTTGGCGATCCGAACTCCACATCGGGTTACCTGATCCCCTCCATTGAAATCCCGCAGGCCACCGGATCGACAATGGAATCCGGCGACTATTTCGGTGAGGTCAAGTTCACCGGCGGCCACGAGCAGACCATCGTTGCAGTCTATAACGGCGACATCGACGCTGGCGTGACATGGGCCGACGGTCAGGGCAACTGGGAAGACGGCTACAACTCGGGCGCATTGCGCAAGGCAGTCGATGCTGGTCTCGTCGACATGAACGAACTGGTCGAAATCTGGAAATCCAAAGTGATCCCGGAAGGCCCGGTTGTTCTGCGCAAAGCGCTGCCGGATGAAGTCAAAGCAAAGATGACTGCTTTGGTCGACGGGCTGCACGAGCGCGATCAGGACTGCGCCTACGGTGTGGCCGCTGGCGAAACGCTTGGCTTCCAGTCGGTCGAGCACAGCACCTACGAGTCGGTGATCGCAGCACGCCAAGCCAAAATCGGCGGCTAAGACCAACCCCACTCCATCGGCAGCCAGCACGCGGGCTGCCGATTTTCATTTGAGGGCAGCAGATGACAGACGCGACACTTGCCGCGGCGCAGCAACGCCAGACGGTAGACAGCATTCAGAACAGCTACATGGCCCAGGTCCAGCGCCGCCGCCTTTACGGTGGGCTGACATTGCTCATCTTTGTTGTGCTTATGGTGTCCGGCTTCAACGTGGCCGACGACCGCAACGCTGGCGGCTTCTGGGACGGGCTGCACCAGATCGGTGATTACCCCGCAGAAGTACTGGCCGAAGCTTGGGAAAAACGCGCCGACCTGCCTGCACTCATTGTCGAATTCTTCCCCGCACTGGTGGAAACCATCAACATCGCGGCGGTCTCAACGCTGATCGGCGCCGCCGCCGGTCTGATCCTGTCGCTCTTGTCGACGCGCGGTCTGGCCCGCTGGCCCCGCCTGATCCCGGTGTTCCGCCGCAGCATGGACATCATGCGCGCCGTGCCTGAAATCGTGATCGCGCTGGTGCTGATCTTTGTTCTGGCTGGCGGCCCGGTGCCCGCAATGATCGCCATTGCCATTCACACGGCGGGTGCCTTGGGCAAGATGTTTTCAGAGGTGGCGGAAAACGCCGACCTCAAACCCGTCGAAGGGCTTGCATCAACCGGGGCTAACTGGTCGCAGCGGATGTGGCTGGGTGTGCTGCCGCAGGTCGCGCCCAACTATCTGAGCTATGCGCTTCTGCGCTTTGAAATCAACATCCGCGCCTCGGCTATCCTTGGCTTTGTCGGCGCTGGCGGTCTTGGCTACGAGCTGCGCAACGCGATGGCTTGGGGACCAGGCCGTTTTGATGAGGCCGCCGCGATCTTTATCCTGCTCTTCGGAACCATCGTGTTCTTCGACCAAATTTCAAGCCGCTACCGCAACCGTCTGACCGAAGGACAAAACGCATGACCGCCGCTGACCTGAGCCTTGTCAAAACGGAAGCTGACGCGCTTTTTGCCCGCAAACGCATCTTTGCTGTAGCTTTGCCTGCGATCGTTCTTGCCTATTTCGTCTACATCTTCTTTGCCTTCGACATCGCAGGCCTGACGAAACGCGCAAATTGGGACAACGCGGTCACGCTCGCGTCTGACAGTTGGTCGTACAAAACCCACGTCACCCGCGACAACCGCAGCGGAGAGATGTCCTACGCGGTCGAAGGCGAACGCAAAGGCGCCTACCCCGAGGGCCAGCGCCCCGATTGGGTCAGCGGGGACGACATCATCACGATTGATCTTGGCGGCGACACCATCGTTCGCCTGCTGCCCGAGCAGCGAACCGAGATCGAAGTCCCAGGCTTCGGCCTGATCGAAGCGCAAGCCGAAGGCCGCACCATCACAACCAACCTGCCCGAAGACGCGCCCGACTGGATCAATGCCTCGAACCGACGTGTGGCAATCACAACCCCCGAAGGCCGCGTGACCATCACCGGATCGAAAACCGAGGTCTTCAACTATTTCCCGGGTTGGGAGCTGTTCTGGTTCACCTTCGACAGCCCCTATCACGGCCACGGGTTGTTCGAGATCCTGTTGGGCGACCGCATCGACCCGACCCGTCCGAATATCACAGGTGCCCTGTCGGACTGGTGGAACAATGCCATGTGGCGGCACAAAGACGTGGCTTGGGCGATTGGCGAAACCATCCTGATGGCATTCCTTGGCACGATGGGGGCCGCGATCATTGCCCTGCCGCTTGCCTTCATGGCGGCCAAACGGTTTGCGCCGGTCATGATCGTGCGCGCCGCAACACGTCGTCTGTTCGATTTTGTGCGCGGCGTCGATGCCTTGATCTGGACCATTGTTCTGGCCCGCGCCTTTGGCCCCGGCCCTCTGACCGGGACGTTGGCGATCCTGATCACCGATACGGGCACCTTCGGCAAAATCTTTTCAGAGGCGCTAGAGAACGTCGATCAGAAACAGATCGAAGGCGTCGCATCGACCGGGGCCAAGCCGTTGCAACGCTATCGCTTTGGCGTGATCCCGCAGATCGTGCCGATCCTTCTGGCGCAGATCCTCTATTTCCTCGAATCCAACACCCGCTCGGCCACCATAATCGGCGCGATCACCGGCGGCGGCATCGGCCTGATGCTGACGCAGGCCATCCAGACCCAGAAGGACTGGGAAGAAGTCGCCTATTACATCATCCTGATCGTGGCGATGGTGATGGCAATGGACAGCTTCTCGGGCTGGCTGCGCGGCAAGCTGATCGGCCGCAAGGATTGATATGGCCCGCCTCAAGCATGACGCACACTTCGTTCACGAGGGGTGCACCCTGACCGACAGCACGTTTGGCGCTTATACCGAGATCGGATTGGGCAGCCGAGTCACCAACAGCAATATTGGCGATTACAGCTATTGCGACCGCTATGGCGATATCGCCAATGCCGATGTGGGAAAGTTCGCCAATATCGCCAGCTTCGTACGGATCGGCGCGACAGACCATCCGCTTGATACGGCGGCGTGTCACCACTTCCTATACCGGTCGCAGGATTATTGGGATGATGCCCGCCCGGACGAGGATTTCCTGAATCACCGCAAGACCCGTCGTGCGGTAATCGGCCATGACACATGGATCGGCCACGGCACGATGATCAAGCCCGAGGTGACTCTGGGCCACGGCGCCGTCGTGGCCAGTGGCTCTGTCGTGACCAAAGATGTCGCGCCCTACACCATCGTCGCCGGCACCCCTGCGCGGGTGATGCGCGAACGGCAACCCACTGCGATTGCAGAACGGCTGATCGACCTCGCATGGTGGGATTGGCCCCATGATGCGCTGCGTATGGCTCTGGATGATTTCCGGTCGCTAAGCGCCGCGGAATTTCTGGAACGGTTTGGGGGCTAGGCTTCCAACGTCAATGTAACCCGGTCGCCTGCGAACCACGTGCGTCCATATTCGACCGGGTGTCCCTCGGCCTCTACGTTAACGCTGGTTGATCGCAACAGCGGATCCCCCTCCCGCAGGTGTAGATGCAATGCTTGTGTGACATCTGAAAGAACTGCCGTCAGACGGGTTGACGCACGGGTATAGTCGGCCACACCAGCAAGCGCCAATGCTTCGGTCACGCTGCTGGTCTCGGTCAGGTGTCGGTCGATTCCGGGCGTCCGGTCCACCGGGAACACGCTTTCGAACAGCGCAATTGGCGCGCCATCTGCCAGCGACAGCCCGCGATAAGCACAGACCGCGGCGCCTTCGTCGATCTCTAGCGCCCTTGCCTCGCCCGCAGTGGCCGCACGGCATTCCACGTCAAGAACACGCTTTTCCGGCCTCCGCCCGGCGGCAAGCAGGTTTTCGTGAAACCGTACTCGTTCGCCAATTGGATAATCGGTGGGGGTTGAGGCTACAAACGCACCCGCCCCGCGCCGCGTTCGTACCAGTCCTTCGTCGACCAAATGCGACAGCGCATGGCGCACCGTGTGCCGGTTCACCCCAAACCGCGCCGAAAGCTGCACCTCGGTCGGGAGCTTGTCACCAGGCAGATAGCGCCCTTCGGAAATATCCGCCCTGAGCGCCGCAGCGATGGCTTTCCAGACAGGGGTCGACGACCGGGTGTTACGCAAAATTCACAAAACTCCACTGTCTCGGATCGGGGAATCTGGTATGATATGTCTAGTTGTATAGAAACTTGAAAAGTTGTCGAGATGAAAGACACGATCGACCAGACACCGGACCGCAAGGCATGGATGAGCCTGATGGCAAAAGCGCCCGAAGGCCGCGTAGTGGCCCTGCTGGACGCCGCCCTGCCCCGCCCTGCCTTTACATGGCTGCGCGCCCCCGAAATCGGCAGCGTCATGGTGCGCGGTCGCGCAGGCGGCACTGGTGCGCCGTTCAACCTTGGCGAAATGACGATCACGCGCTGTGCGCTGACCTTGCCAAGTGGCGAGGTGGGACACGCCTATGTGCAAGGCCGCCGCAAACCGGATGCCGAAGCCGCAGCACTGGTCGATGCGTTGATGCAGACGGACGCGGTCACTGTCCTTCGCGCCAAGGTTCTTGAGCCGTTGGAACAAGAGGCCACCACACGACGTACGACACGCGCCGAAAAGGCGGCGGCCACCAAGGTCGATTTTTTCACAATGGTGCGGGGGGAAGATTGATGCAGGCACAGACACTCGAAGGCGGGTTCGCCCATCCTGCTACCGACGCCGCCCACGCTTTTCGCGCCGTGATGGAGGCGATGGCCCGCCCCGGCACGATCCAGACGCTCTCAGGTGCAACCCCACCCGCCCCGCTCTCTGTCGCTGCAGGTGTCGCGCTGCTCACACTCTGCGATACGGAAACCCCGCTCTATATGGCGGGCGACGCTGATTGCGAGGCAGTCCGCACATGGGTGGCCTTCCACACCGGCGCGCCCATCACTGGTCCGTCGCATTGCATGTTCGCGCTTGGCACGTGGGACGCACTTGGTCCGCTGTCATCCTATCCCATCGGCACATCCGAATACCCGGATCGGTCTGCGACACTGATCGTGGAATGTGCGGACCTTGCGGCAGACGGCGCAACCCTGACCGGCCCGGGCATCCGGAACACCGCCAGCCTGTCCCTGCCCGAAACACAGGCTTTTCAGGACAACGCGGCGCTGTTCCCGCTAGGGCTCGATTTTGTCTTCACAAGCGACGACCGCATCGCAGCGCTGCCGCGCAGCACGAAGGTCTCGCGATCAAGCAGCGAAGCGGTAGCGCAAGAAGGAAATTCCTGATGTATGTAGCCGTTAAAGGTGGCGAACGCGCGATCCAGAACGCCCATGCGTGGCTGGCCGAGGAACGGCGCGGCGACACGTCCGTGACAGAACTCTCGGTCGCGCAAATCCGCGAACAGCTTGCCCTCGCCGTCAACCGCGTGATGGCAGAAGGCTCGCTCTACGATCCCGATCTGGCAGCACTGGCGATCAAACAGGCGCGCGGCGATCTGATCGAGGCGATCTTTCTCATCCGCGCCTATCGCACCACCCTGCCCCGCTTTGGCGCGTCCGGCCCGGTGGATACGGCAAACATGGCCTGTGACAGGCGCATCTCGGCGACGTTCAAGGATCTCCCCGGCGGGCAGGTGCTTGGGCCCACTTTCGATTACACGCACCGCCTGCTCGATTTTAAACTTGCCGCCGATGGCGAGGTGCCCCAAGCCCCTACGCGCGAGGCCGATCCCGCCCCGGTTCCACATGTGACCGGGTTCTTGAACCGCGAAGGCCTGATCGAAGAGGCCCCGCACGACGACACGACGCCGCCCGATCTCACGCGCGAACCGCTGGAAATGCCTGCTGACCGTGCACTGCGCCTGCAAGCGCTGACCCGCGCGGACGAAGGCTTTACCCTGTCGATGGCCTATTCCACCCAGCGCGGCTACGCCCGCAACCACGCCTTCGTCGGGGAATTGCGCATCGGCACAGTGCCCGTCGAAATGGAGATCCCCGAACTCGGCTTCGCCATCGAAATCGGCGAAATCACCCTGACCGAGTGTGAAACCGTCAACCAGTTCAAAGGCTCGAAAACCGAACCACCGCAATTCACACGTGGCTATGGTCTGGTCTTCGGCCAAACCGAACGCAAGGCGATCTCAATGGCGCTGGTCGACCGAGCGTTGCGGTGGGAAGAATTGGGCGAAGACAATGTCGGCGCACCGGCGCAGGACGCAGAATTTGTGCTCTACCACGCCGACAACATTCAGGCGACGGGCTTCCTCGAACATATCAAGCTGCCGCATTACGTCGATTTCCAGTCCGAACTGGAGCTGGTGCGCAAACTGCGCCGCGAGGTCGAGGCCTCGCAAGGACAGCATCAAGAGGCGGCAGAATGACCACCAAACACGTCGTCTTTGACATCGGTGGTGTACTGGTGGATTGGCAGCCGCATCTTGCATGGGCTGACCGGTTTGGATCAGCCGAGGCCGCGCACGCCTTTGTCGAGCGCACTCATTTTCGCGCCCTCAATGCGCGTGGTGACGCTGGCGAACGCTTTGCCGATCTCGCGCTTGAGGTCTCAGATCCAGACGACCGCGCGCATTTTGCCGATTACGTGTCACTCTACACAAAAACCGTGGTCGACCCGATCCACGGCACATGGGCCATCCTCGATCGGCTCAAGGCGCAGGGCACCCCGGTGCATGCGATCACCAACTGGTCGGCGGAAACCTGGCCCGAGGGACTCAAGGTGCATCCCCGTCTGGGCGAGGTGTTCGAGACGCTCGTGGTGTCAGGTCAAGAAGGCATCATCAAACCCGATGCCCGCATCTTCCACCTGCTCTGCGACCGCGCCGAAGTTTCACCAGAGGCCTGCATCTTCATCGACGACGGTCTGCACAATGTCGAAGGCGCCCGCGCGGTTGGGATGGACGGTATCCACTTTACATCACCCAACGCGTTGGAAGCCGCTTTGACCGACCTGGGGGTTCTATGACCCCCACACTGTCATTCTCAGCCGCGCCGACGCTTCATTGGCAGATCGAATATCCCGCTTTTGTTGGCGGGGTCGCTGAACCAGCCATCCGGACCAATCAGATCACTGGGAAACAGCCTTTCCAGTCGAGGAAGAAGACGGAACAGCACCGACTCCAAGGCCAACCAAACGACAAGGGCAATGCCCACCCACCACAGCACAGTAATCATCAACGCGACCATAAGACCCCCGGGTTTTCGGACAGCGACTCGTTGCGTCGCATTAACCACAGCAGTGAGACAGTCTTGTGACACCCTCATCCGAATACAATTTCGCCTATCTGGACGAACAGACAAAACGCATGATCCGCCGCGCGATCCTCAAAGGTCTGGCGATCCCCGGTTATCAGGTACCATTCGCTAGCCGCGAAATGCCGATGCCGTACGGTTGGGGCACCGGGGGCGTACAGGTCTCGGCAGCCGTGCTGACACCGGATGACCGCTTCAAGGTCATCGACCAAGGGGCCGACGACACCACCAACGCGGTGTCGATCCGCACCTTCTTTGAACGCACCGCAGGTGTTGCGACCACCACCGCCACACCCGAGGCCACGGTGATCCAGACCCGCCATCGCATCCCCGAAGTGCCTCTGACCGAGGGCCAGATCCTTGTCTATCAGGTGCCGATCCCGGAACCGCTGCGCTTTCTTGAACCGCGCGAAAGCGAGACCCGCAAGATGCACAGTCTCGAGGAATACGGCCTCATGCATGTGAAGCTGTATGAGGACATCAGTCGCCACGGCCACATCGCCACCTCCTATGCCTACCCGGTCAAGGTCGAGGCGCGCTATGTGATGGACCCGTCGCCCATCCCAAAATTCGACAATCCCAAACTGGGCGATTGCCCCGCGATCCAGCTTTTCGGCGCGGGCCGCGAACAGCGCATCTATGCCCTGCCGCCCTACACCAAGGTGGTCAGCCTCGATTTCGAGGATCACCCATTCGAGGCCACCAAGGCCGATCACCCCTGTGGTCTGTGCGGGGCCAACGACAGCTATCTGGATGAAGTGATCGTGGATGATGCCGGCGGGCGGATGTTCGTCTGCTCCGACACCGATTATTGCGAAGGACGGCAGTCAGACGGTCATCGCGGAAAGGATGCAGCATGACGCCCCTTCTCTCTGTCCACGACATCACCAAACGCTATGGCGCGCATATCGGCTGCGCCGACGTGTCCTTCGACCTTTATCCCGGCGAAGTCATGGGCATCGTGGGGGAATCCGGGTCCGGCAAATCCACGCTACTCAATTGCATGGCAGGGCATCTGCGCCCCGATGCAGGGTCAGTTGTGTTCGACACACGCGGACACGGTCCCCGCGATACCGTCACGATGAGCGAACCCGAACGCCGCATGCTAAGCCGCACCGATTGGGCCTTCGTCCACCAGCACGCCCGCGACGGTCTGCGCATGGGCGTCAGCGCAGGTGGCAATGTGGGCGAACGGCTAATGGCCGTGGGCGCGCGACACTATGGCGAAATTCGCAGCAAGGCGGTGGATTGGCTCGACCGGGTCGAGATCGACGCAGGTCGCGTCGATGACCGCCCCACGACATTCTCAGGTGGGATGCAGCAGCGACTGCAGATCGCCCGCAACCTTGTCACCGGACCACGGCTGGTTTTCATGGACGAACCAACGGGTGGACTTGACGTGTCGGTGCAGGCCCGCTTGCTTGACCTCTTGCGCGGGCTAGTGCGCGACATGGGTTTGTCAGCGATCATCGTCACCCATGACCTTGCCGTGGTGCGCCTTCTGGCTGACCGGCTGATGGTGATGAAGGACGGGCACGTGGTGGAAAACGGCCTGACCGATCAGGTGCTCGACGACCCGCAGCACGCCTATACGCAACTTCTTGTCAGTTCTGTTTTGCAGGTGTGAGACCATGATCGACCTTTCCAACGTGTCCAAAACCTTCACCCTGCACAATCAGGGCAGCGCAGTGATCGAAGTGCTGAACGATGTCAGCCTGACGGTGTCCTCCGGCGAATGTGTGGCGCTCACCGGGGCCTCTGGTGCTGGCAAATCCACGCTGATGCGCATGATCTACGGCAATTACCGCGCACAATCCGGGGCAATCCGGGTCGGCGGTGTGGACCTCGTGCAATCCGAACCGCGCGAGATCATCCAGATTCGGCGCGAGGTTCTGGGCTATGTCAGCCAGTTCCTACGCGTTGTGCCGCGCGTGCCAACGCTCGACGTGGTGGCCGAGCCGCTCCGTGCTGTTGGTGTGGGCAGCGATGAGGCCCGGACACGGGCCAAAGAGCTGTTGGCGCAACTCAACATCCCGGAAAGGCTTTGGTCGCTGTCGCCCACCACGTTTTCGGGCGGCGAACAACAGCGGGTGAACATCGCGCGCGGCTTTGCCCATCCTTACCCGGCAATGCTGCTCGATGAACCAACCGCCAGTCTTGATGCCGCAAACCGCGAGGTTGTCCTGTCGCTGATCGAAGAGGCCAAAGCACGCGGGGCCGCGATCATCGGCATATTCCACGACGAAGCCGCCCGCACCCGCGTCTGCGACCGCGAAATCGACGTGAGCCGCTTTACCCCGGGGATGTCCTCAAGCAGCGAAGCGATAGGACAATACAACGAGTCAGCCGCATGAATCCCGGTCGCCTCATCGCCGTGGTCGGCCCCTCTGGCGTTGGCAAGGACAGCGTGATGGCGGGCATGATCGACGCAAACCCCGAGATGCGCCTTGTCCGCCGCACCATCACCCGTGCACCGGGTTTGGGCGGTGAGGATTATAGCGCGGTGACGCAAGACGCTTTTGACGCCGCTGCACAGCAAGGGGTGTTTTGTGTGTATTGGACGGCGCATGGCCTGTCTTATGGCATCCCAGCGGATGTCCTGACGGATGTGGAAGACGGCAAAGACTGCCTTGCCAACTTTTCGCGCGGCGCGCTTCTTCAGGCGGCAGAGGCCTTCCCAAAGATGATCGTTCTCAATATCACCGCCTCACCTGCCACGCTGGCCAAACGGCTTGCCGGGCGCGGGCGGGAAACCGAGGCCGAAATCGCCGCCCGTCTGGCACAAGCTGACAAGGCGCTGCCCGCCGGGTTGGACGCGGTGACCATCACCAATGACGGCGCGCTCGAGGATACAATCAATAAGGCGCTTACCGCGCTTCAACCAGCAAGGGTGTAGCGTTGGATCAGTTCGAACCGCCCATCCTCGCGCTCTCCGACCAGTGCCACCGTGTCCATCACAAAGGGCGCAGGCAAGGGCGGAAGATGTGCGCGGGCGGTGTCGGTCCAATGGGTGATCTTGTCGACCGGAAGACGCCCGGTCAGGGTCAGGTGAAAGCGGAATTCCTCCATCACATAGGGATAGCCCCAGCGCTGCAGCAAGGCTTCCTGCCGCTCCGACAGGCGCGCCTTGCGACGTCGCGCCAACTCGGCCTCACCGGGCGGCGCGCGAAATGCGTCCAGCGCCTCAACATAAGTGGCCGCAACACGTGCGATGCCAGAGGAGTCACCTACCGGGGTCAACGCGAGGAATCGGCCCAGTGCGGTCAGGGCCAGCCCGTCGCTTTGCGCTGGCGCACAGATCGCAGCCATCTGGACCATTGCCTCTTGCAAACCAGCCAAGTCCGTCCTTTCGGCAAGCCGAAAAGGCGGTTTCAACGTTCCGTGAAACCCATATTTGCGCGGTGTCATTGTCACGTCATGAAGACCGGGCACATGGGGGGGAACAAGAGTGCGGGCAGTAACGCAATCCCATCCCAACCACGCCGCCCCGAAATCGGCCAGCACGCCTTCGGGCGGAAGATAATAGACCGCAAAGCGAGTGTATGACATGAACTCTCCTTTTCTTTCGTCCCGTTTGGCAGAGCCACATGACGGTTCCATGTCAGAGGTGCTGCAACTTGCCAATGCCCGCCTTGTTTTGACAGATCGTGTCATCACCGGCCGGATCATCATCATTGATGGCGAAATCGACGTCATCGAAGAAGGCGATACCGTGCCTAACGGCGCAGTCAATTGCCAAGGCGACTACGTGATGCCGGGATTGGTGGAACTGCACACCGACAATCTTGAGCGGCATATCGAACCGCGTCCCAAAGTGGATTGGCCGCATCTGCCCGCCTTGCTGGCCCATGACGCTGAACTGGCCTCGACCGGGATCACAACCGTATTCGACGCGCTGCGCGTGGGGTCGATCCACAGCGCAAAAACAGGATATGGTGAATATGCCCGCAAACTTGCCGACGAACTGCTTGAGGCGCGAAAGCTGGGGTTGTTCAAGATCAGCCACTTCCTGCATCTGCGCGCCGAGATATGCTCGGAGACCCTGCTCGAGGAGATGGCCGCATTCGGTCCGGAAGACCGCGTTGGAATCGTCAGCCTAATGGACCACACCCCCGGGCAACGGCAGTTCCGCGATCTGAGCGCGCTTAAGAATTATGTCACCAAGAAGCGCGGCCTGAACGATATCGAATTCGCCGAACACGTCGCCAACCTCAGGATGTTGCAAGAGAAATTTGGTGCCATCCACGAAACCGGCGCGGTGGCCGAAGCCCGCCGGTATGGCGCGGTTCTGGCCAGCCATGACGACACCACCGCCGATCAGGTAGACACATCTGCGGCCAATGGCGTGGGATTTGCCGAATTCCCCACCACCCGCGAGGCGGCCGCGGCGTGCCGCGCGCATGGCATCGCGGTGATGATGGGTGCGCCGAACCTTGTGCGCGGCGGATCGCATTCCGGCAATGTTGCGGCACGAGAACTGGCCGAGGCCGAGATGCTCAACATCATCTCCTCAGACTACGTGCCGTCGGCGCTTCTGCTGTCAGCTTTTCTGCTGGCCGATATCTGGGACAACCTGCCCGCCGCCATTGCTTGCGTCACCAACGCCCCGGCTGCATCCGCAGGTCTGACCGATCGCGGTCGCCTGCAACCGGGACTGCGCGGCGATGTGATCCGGGTTCGCGCCGTCGGATCGACCCCGCTCATCCGGGGCGTCTGGAGCCGTGGACGCCGCGTGGCCTGACGCCGCTACCAACAGACCTGCCCCCGCACTGCGCGCCAAGGTCTTGCGCGGCGCAACATCATGGCAGACAAGCAGTCGAAACACACCTTTTCCGAAAGCTGAAAATGGCGGCTTGCCTTTCTGAGCGTGACCACGACCTGACGGGGACAGGGGATTGATGATCACCCGTGACCACCTTCCAGCCATGAGCCTCGGCGTCAGCCAGATCATCGGTTACGGCACGCTGATGTATGCCTACGCGATCCTTCTGCCACATATGGCCGACGATCTGGGACTGACCCTGTCAGGCGTGTTCGGCATCCTGTCGCTCGGGCTCTTTTTCGGCGGATTGGTGTCGCCTCTTGCAGGCAAACTGGTGGACCGTCATGGCGGCCGCTGGGTGATGACGCTGGGATCTGTCGTTGCTGCTTTTGCGGTCATGGCGCTCAGTCTTGTTGACGGCACCCAAGGGCTGTTCCTGACCATCCTTGTAGCCGAAGCCGCGGGCATGTTCGTGCTCTACAACGTGGCCTTTGCCTCTGTGGCGCGGCTGGATCTGGCAATCCCACCGCAGAAATCGATCTCGATCATCACGTTGTTCGGCGGTGTCGCCTCGACCATTTTCTGGCCACTGACGCTGGCGCTTTACAATGCGCTGGGCTGGCAAACCACATGGCTCGTGCTGGGGATTATCCTGCTTCTCACCTGCACCCCAATCCATTTCTTCGCCCTGCGCGGAGCCGAAACCATCCCCGGCAGTCCGCCGAAAAGCCCGCGTCCCAACTGGCCCGAGCTGACCGGAGCGCTGCGGCGTCAGGGCATGCTGTGGATGGTGATTTCGTTTGTCTGTTCAGGCTACATCATGGGGGCGGTGATGGCGCTTTGGGTGACCAATGTGCAGGACCTTGGACACTCCGCCGCGCTGGCCGCATTGGCGGGTGCAGTGATCGGCCCGTTCAAGACCGTGGGCCGGTTTTTCGAAATGCTGGTCAGTCGCAATATGTACCCACGTGTGACCTATGCGCTGAGCCTCGGCCTGATGTTTTCGGGGTTTCTGGTCTTGCTGGCAGTGGGCTTCACCCTGCCTGGGCTGATGCTGGCCGCAGCTCTGTACGGGATGGGCGACGGGATCAAGACCATCGCCCGAGGCACTCTGCCCCTCGCACTCTTCGGGGCCAAAGGCTACGGCACGCGACTGGGATGGATTTCGTTTGTGCAGATGGGAATCAACGCTTCCGCACCCTTTGCCTTTGCATGGCTGACACAGACCTTTGGCGGGTGGTGGTCCTTTGCCGTGATGCTGTTGTGCCTCTGCTGTGCCTTTGCAACATATCTGCTGATCCCGGACCCGCGCAAACAGCCCCCGTCATCCGACCTGACCCACCCGCAACCGCACTGAGTCCACTTGGTGTCGGAACGCATCGACAAAAGACGTCAGAAGACGTGCCCTTGAAACAGCTTGCGCGCCGTGCGCACCGTGCCGGCACTGGTCACATGACCTGCCGCATCACGGGTCAGGATGACCTTGGCAGCACCGCTTGGATGCTCGACCGCAAAGACATGATCTTCGGGCAACTCAGCCATAGCTTCTGCAGGGGTTCCGGCGATACAACAGGCTGTTGCGACGGACACGGCTGCAAACACCCCGATGGTGGAATGGCAGCGATGTGGAATAAAGCTGCGGGTCGAAATTACACCACCATCGCGCGGGGCGCTGACCAAGGTCATCTTGGGCACGGATTTCTCGGCCACGTCACCAAGCCCCATCATCGGACCAGCCTTGAGGCGGATCGACTCGAGCCGTTGCTTCAACGGGCTGTCCGCATCCAGAGCGTCACGCGATTCCTGCCCCGTTTTCCCGAATGCGGCCGCATCCATCACGACAATCGGCATCCCGTTGTCGATCAACGTGCAGGCGACCCCGTCGATCAGGTCAACGACATGCCCCGTCGGCAAAAGCGCAGAACACATCGACCCGGCAAGGTTCTCGAAAACAAACTGCACCGGCGCGTGGGTTCCCGGGACGCCATCAATCCGTGTGTCGCCCTCATAGCTCACGCGGGCTTCCGGAGTTTGCACGGTGGCGACGGCCACTTCACCGGTATTCTGCATGAAGATCCTCACGGATGTTTCACCGATCTGTGCCGGAACCAGACCCATCTCGATCGCTGCAGGCCCAACACCGGCAAGGATATTGCCGCAGGCCTGCGCATCCGAAACAACGGGTTCATCAACGAACACCTGAAGGAAAAGATAATCGACATCTGCCTCCGCGCGCTCTGATGCTTTGAGGATCGCCACTTTCGAACACAGCGGATCGGCACCACCGATCCCGTCGATCTGGCGAAGATCTGGGCTGCCCATGATCCGCAACAGCAGCGCATCACGCGCGGCCTTGTCCTGAGGAATGTCGCTTGCGTTGAAATACGCCCCCTTGGACGTACCACCGCGCATCCATAGGCAGGGAATGCCGTCAGACATATTTCAGCCCCTTGG
>NZ_JFKD01000059.1 GCF_002115725.1 Marivita cryptomonadis | reverse complement strand
TCCTTTTGGAGAGTTGCTGGAAGACCTACTTGCTCAGCTTGACGAGACTTTCCCAGGATTTGGCTCACCTGTTTCAGCTCGTTCTGCTATGCGAGCATTAGGTCAAATTACCAAAGAAGGAGTGAAGTTGCGGAATTCTTGGTGAACCAATGCCCTTTGGAATCACCTACTGATTGCTCCAGTTAACAATGGAGCACCATGATGCGTTATCTCTGTTTCCGCGAACTTCAGGAGAAATTGGGTGGACGTGGTCGCACGACCATCTACCGCGACGTAGACCAAGGCCGACTACCCAAGCCCACGAAAATCGGTTCTCGCCTGTATTGGAATGAGGCAGATGTAGATGCAGCGATTGCATCTCTTGCGGGTTAAGACCCGTCCCACCCGGCGCATCCGCGCTGAGCTGTCGGGACGGGAATATATCTTGCTGGATACTCCCCATACCTACGCCCAGCGCCGCGCTTTTTCAATCGAAAGGATTGAACATGCCGCAGGCACACTTCTACTCAAAACCCACCAGCGTCTACTGGACGTGCAAGGCGCTCCTCGACGGGCGCACTATTTCGCACCAGACCGAAATCAGAGAAGTCCACGGCTGGCGATTGGGCGCGATTGTCCACCGCTTAAAGGCCGAGTTTGGCTGGCCGATCTGCACCGAATACACCAGTCCCGGTCGCATCGCTCTTTACCGACTGTCACCGGATGCAGACCCCACAAAGCTGCGCTTCCCCAAATCTGCAAAATCGCTTTGCAAAGAGGAGGTCGCCGAATGACCCGGTTGCGTATCCTTCGCCTTCAACAGCGCTACGGCATGACCGCTCAACAGGCACGGATGGTGGCTGACCTCTTTTTCGGAGGTGCCAGCCGTGACTGACCGTTTCAAAATCGCAGCAAAGGGCAAGACATGGCATGTCTTCGTTCGCAAGAGTGCAGGAACGGCCCTAGACGCCGCTTGGGTGTCTTTAGGTGGCTGTCCTAGCCAGATCGTCGCTATGCGCGTCTACATGGCGCTCAATGCGCGAGAGGGGCGGTAATGGCCCGCAAACCCTACAAACACCACAAGAAAGGGGCTGGACGTTTCGTCCAGCTTCCTGAGTGGCTCCAAAAGACCGAGGCATGGGCAACACTGCCACCCGGTCCGAGGGCGCTCTACATCGAACTGAAACGCCGCTACACGGGATCAAACAACGGGCGCATCACCATGAGCCACCGGGAAGCAGCCAAGTTGTTGAACGCACATCGCAACACAGTCGGGCCTTGGTTCAAAGAGCTGGAAGCACGGGGTTTCATCGCTATGACACAAGCATCGTATCTAGGTCCGTCTGGCATTGGTCAGACATCGCATTGGAGGCTGACAGAGTTGCCAAGTGACGACATGAAAACCCCGTCCAAGGACTTCGCATCATGGCAGCAAATTCAGAAGCCCCGCACAAAATCTGTGCCACCCCGTCACAACGATTGTGACACTAAGGGCAATCTAAGGGTGGTAAAGTGAAGAACCGTCACAAATACTGTGACGCATTGAGCCGATTTCGCGGGATAGGCGTCACAAAAAACAGGACATTTATACATCTAGCCATAGGCAGGTCGAAAGGCACGGAGGGGGTACGCCAATCCCTACAGCATTCCGGCGAAAACCTGTTCACCCCCTGCGTTTGCAATATCTGCTCAGAAAAGGGGGGGTATCCCTATCTCCGGGCGACACGGCACGCCAACCCGTCCAATCGGAACACGCACGCATCCACAATTCAAGAAAAGCCGTTCATTCGCTAAACTGTAACGCACGGATAAACCTCAACTTCCCTAATGATTTCGGAAAAAAACTGTAGGCACCAAGTTGGGCGGATACGGCTCAACGCGACCCAGCTACAGGCCAAAGTGCCGAGATTTTCTGCCCCTTGAATGCAAAACCTCCTTGGCCTGAGTGGCTACCTTCAAGAAAGTGTACTCGCATCACAATGCGCGCAATGACTCGACAAGACATACAAATAATGCATCCTGC
>NZ_JFKD01000058.1 GCF_002115725.1 Marivita cryptomonadis | reverse complement strand
TCGGTCGGTCGCAGCCGTCCATTAAACCAGACCACAAAAAACCACACATCAGCGCCGCAGGCCACCGACCCGCGCAATGTCGCGGGTCGGCCCTCTCGCGTCACTGGCGCGTGCTCTTGTTCCATGTGAAGGATCCAGCACTCAGATCTCACGACCACAACACCCATCACCATAAAAAACCACATCGCGGCAGGAGCTCGCCCGCGTCAACGCGGGGGCGGGCCAAGTCAGGATGGCCACCTAGCAACGATACATTCTTGCCATGGAACTGATCAAACCAATGCGAGATGATGAGCCTTCCAGCCCCATCGGTTGCGGCCGCCACACACCGCTCAGGTCAAGGCAGCACTGCTTCCGGCTGCAGTTATCCACAAAATCCCAACCCACGATAGCATCCGTGTACCGCCAAAATCCCCCAAACCAAAATTCCGAGTCTACATAACCTTAAGAGACGCGGGGCACCCCGCAGAAGGTTGATCAAATCGGAGCACGGTGCCGGAGTCCCGGCACCGCAGGGGAGACCGCGGCCCATGGCACGCGACCGGGAAAGGCATGCCAACACAGGACGGCACGGCAGCACACCTGCCGTGCCGGATGACCTTTCGTCCGGAACCGCCCGGCGAAAAGGGGCCACGCTTCGCTTTACCAACACCGCCGCCGCCCAACCTGACCCGCCGGGAGGCAGTCAGCCGCACGGACAGAGATCCCTCGATGAGCGCATTGAGAACGCCCTGTGCGTGGTGGCCGAACTGCTCGAGCACGACGAAACCTATCTGCCGATCTTCCTCCGCCTCGAGGCCGAACGCGACAAGCTCGACACCCGCCGCGCCGCCCTCGACCGCGCCCGGGCATTCCTCAGGGAAACGCACCCTCGATCGCGATCCGGGCCAGCTCCCCGGCCTTGAAGGACAGACCACCGCCCTGGCCGTATTTCTGTCGGCCAAGGGCATGGCCCATTAACTCGCGCCTGATGCGCTCATCGATCCGGCCCCGCAGCATCCGGTCCTCGAAACTGTGCCGCAGGCTGTACATCACGTGCCTGTCGCTCTCCATCAGCCCGTTCTCGCGGAGATAGCTGTTCACCGTCCCGGACAGGGAGGCTGGCTTTTCGCGATAGCGGGGGAAGCCCGCTGGAAAGGCCCGAAAAACCTCAAGGCTGATACCGGTCAGTGGGATCTCCCGCCTGGAGGTGCGGTTCTTGATCTGGCGTGTCGGGTCCGCGGCGATCACCAAGTGCGGCACCTCATGGTCGAGCCGGATGCGGTCCGCCGTCAGACCGGCCGCCTCAGACGGGCGGTAGCCTGTGTTGATCATCCCGACCAGGATCGCGCGGGCCTCGTCATTCATGCCGGCGAGAGCCCCATCGGCAAGCAGCTTCTCCTGGACCCAGCTGTCCGAAAAGGGAACCCGCTCCGCCTTGTCGCCTTCCTTCAATGTCAGCTTGTGCAGCGGCAGGTCAAGATCGAGCCCTTTCAACTCATCCACGGACCGCAGAACATCCGCAAGATGGATAAGGTCCTTGTTCGCCGAGTTGGGCGTCAGGTTCTCCTCCGCAATCCGCTCCAGCCACCAGGACCGGAAATCGAGGAAATTGGCCCGCGTCAGCGCCGCCAAGGGGCGGTCCCCGACCACGTCGATAAAGTTCCGGACCGCCTTTTTCCGGGGGTTCTCCCAGCGGCGCTTCTGGTCGGCGCTCTTGCCCCGGACCCGGTCGGGCGTCAGCGCCCAGTACTCGGCCAGCGCCTCAGAAACGGTCATGGAGGGTATCTCCACTGTTCCCAGCACCGCAGGGGCAGCGACGGCGTTTATCGTGCCGTCCCGGCGCTGCAGCACCTCCACCCGAGCGAGCAGCTCTTCTAGCGGCAGTTCCTCTAGGTCGCGGGCGGGTTTGTAAGTCAGCCCATGGCTGGCAGCGATCGCCCGTGCCGTCTCGAGCCGGACAGCCCCATCTTCAGATCGACCCGCCAGCTGCGCCTCCCAGCCCGCGACGAGGCTATCCCAGACCGCGGGGGCCTTCTTCGTGGCCTGCTGGCGCGAGTCGGTTTTGAGCGATACCCAGACCTCTCGTCGCGGCTCCACCGAGGCAAACCGAGCCGGTACTCGCCGCCGCAAGTGCCAAGTCTTCCCCCGCATCACAAGCTGCATTGTACCCCTCCACATCCGCCTATTGTGTAGCAAGATGTGTAGCAGAATCTAAAGATTTCAATGGGCGAGCACGTCACCAGAAGCTC
>NZ_JFKD01000057.1 GCF_002115725.1 Marivita cryptomonadis | reverse complement strand
CCTGGATGACGGAAGAAAGATCAGGAGCGGCGGCTGTCGTTCGTGACCCGGCGCTTTCAGTAGCAGCTCTCCTTGAGGTCCGCGCGATGTTGGATGGGTCCTTACGCTTGGCCGGAGGGGAATCATCCCCGGTCAGCGGAGGCAAGAATGACAGCAACCAATCCTCTTCAACTCCATCTGTTCGATGCGATGCCAGATCCGGAAACGATGCCATCGGATCGCCGACATCGCCTTCTAACCCTCACAGGGATGCTTCTGAACGAAGCCGCGGGCGATCAAACCGAGGTGGCGGCGGACGTGCAGACTCCGTCTCTCGCAGAGGAGACGGAGGATGAGTAAGATAGGGACCGATCATCTGGCGCGTCAGGCCGTTGTTTATGTCCGGCAATCGACTGCAGATCAGGTCGCACACAACCTTGAAAGCAAACGGCGCCAATATGCTCTTGTTGAGCGTGCCCGCCAGCTTGGCTGGGCTGATGTTGAAGTCATCGATGATGATCTTGGCCGTTCGGGGTCCGGCGTTGCGCGACCCGGCTTCGAGAGGCTTCTTGCCGGGATCTGCGAGGGTCGTGTCGGTTCTGTGGTGTCGATCGAAGCCTCGCGCCTGGCACGCAATGGTCGAGATTGGCATACGCTTTTGGAGTTTTGCGGTTTGGTTGGGACCCTCATCGTTGACGAAGACGGGGTCTATGACCCGCGTCATCCCAATGATCGCCTGCTTTTGGGCATGAAGGGGACAATGAGTGAGATGGAACTATCGGTCCTTCGGCAACGGTCGCATGAGGCGCTACGCCAGAAGGCGCGCCGGGGTGAGTTGTTCATGACAGTGGCCATCGGCTATGTGCGCAGTGGTCGAGATCGGATTGAGCAGGACCCGGACCGGCGGATTCAGGACGCCATCGATCTGGTGTTCGCCAAGTTCGACGAGATGCGCTCCGTGCGTCAAGTACATCTGTGGCTACGTCAGGAACAGATCTCGCTCCCCGCGACAGTCTATGGTCCGGATGGTCGCTCTATTCGGTGGAAGCTGCCCGTATACAACACAGTCCTGCGCATCCTGCAGAACCCGATCTATGCTGGTGCCTATGTGTTTGGCCGCACCGGCTCGCGGACGGTGATCGAGGATGGGCGCAAGCGCGTGATCCAGGGACTGCGAAAGCCACGGGAAGACTGGGATGTTTTGATCCTCGACCATCATGATGGTTATATCAGTTGGGATACCTACGAAAGGAACCAGCGGTTGATCGCGGATAATGCCACCGGCAAGTTTGGTCCGGCACGGGGCGCCGTGCGACGTGGCGAAGCCCTTCTGGCGGGGCTTTTGCGCTGCGGCCACTGCGGCCGCAAACTGCATGTCGCGTATTCGGGCAAAGGCGGGAACACCGGTCGCTACCATTGTCGTGGCAGCCAGATCAATCACGGAGGAGCACGCTGCATCTCGTTCGGCGGCATGCGCGTGGACCGGGCGGTCAGCACGGAGATTATCACGCGGCTGCAACCCTTGGGTATCGAGGCGGCTCTCCAAGCCGATGCGGCGCGAGGAGAGGTCCATGCCGAGAAGCGGCATCAACTTGAGCTGAGCCTTGAACAGGCGCGCTATGAGGCCTCTCGCGCCCGGCGTCAGTACGATTCCGTCGATCCTGACAACCGTTTGGTGGCTGGCGAACTTGAGGCGCGTTGGAACGCCCGACTTGGGGATGTCGCCGCACTTGAAGATCAGATCAAATTACATGATGCGACAGCCGCATCACACAGTGCATGTGCCGATAACCGTGCTCAGTTGATGAGCTTGGGCGCGGATATTGAGCGCGCTTGGGGGTGCCCCGGAACAACGCCTGCCACCAAGAAACAGATCATCCGCACACTGGTTGAAGAGATTGTTGTCAGCGTAGATGGCGAGACCATCGAACTCATTATCCACTGGCAAGGCGGAGCGCATTCCGCGCTGGCTGTTCGTAAGAACCGCTGCGGCCAGCACCGTTGGAAAACGGATAATGACGTGGTTGACCTCACCCGTGCACTGGCCCGTTTGATGCCGGACAAGCTGATCGCCGCAGCGCTTAACCGAGCAGGTAAAGTGACAGGACGCGGCAACGGATGGACACAGTCGCGCGTGCGTACGCTGAGAAACTATCATCAGATCGTTGTTTACCGCGAGGGCGAACGCCAGGAGCGCGGTGAGCTGACACTTGACGAGGCAGCGGAGGTCTTGGCACTCAGCCCATCAAGCGTGCGCCGCCTAATCCAGGAAGGCCGATTGCCTGCCGGACAATTCTGCAAAGGCGCACCCTGGATCATCAAAATTGACGACCTCAGCAGACAAGATGTTATTGAAGCCGCCGACCAACGACGCGGTCGCCGCCCGTCGTCTGAGAACCCTGATCAAAAAACACTGGCATTATAGGAGCATAGCAAGATGGGCATTATAAAGCAGGACCGG
>NZ_JFKD01000056.1 GCF_002115725.1 Marivita cryptomonadis | reverse complement strand
GGGACTAAGCCGCTTCGCGGCACTGGTGCCCGTGGCTGGCGTTGGTTGGTCATTTCAGCGTTTTTCTTTGTGGCCGGGCTTTCCGGGCTGACGATCGGGGTCTTCCCACCGTCAGACAGGAGGTTCCAATGGAAGAGAAGAACACCACCCCGCTTCGCCAGCGGATGATCGAGGACATGAACATCCGCGGGCTCTGCGAGAAGACCCAGAAGGCCCACATTCGGAATGTGAAGCATTTCGCGTCCTTCCTGGGGCGGTCGCCCGACACAGCCACGCCAGAGGATCTGCGGTCATACCAGCTGAAGATGACCGAAGAGGGGGTGACCGCCAGCACCTTCAACGTGCGCATCATCTCGCTGCGGTTCTTCTTCGGCGTCACGTGTGGACGCGACGAGATGAAGCGCTTCATGCAGTTCCACCGCAGCCCGCGTAAGTTGCCGGTCGTTCTGAGCGTCGAGGAAGTGGCCGATCTGATGGCCGCCGTGCCGGGCCCGGGGCTCAAGTATCGCGCAGCGCTCGGGATCAGTTACGGAGCCGGGCTGCGCGCGTCCGAAGTCTGCAACCTGAAGGTCAAGGATATCGACAGTGACCGGATGCTGATCCATGTCGACGACGGCAAGGGCGGACGTGACCGCAAGGCGATGCTCTCGCCCAGCCTGCTGGATCTGTTGCGGGATTATTGGCGCGAGTCCCGCCCTGAAGGCTGGTTGTTCCCCGGCAAGCCCAAGATCAACCCGCTGTCGCCGCGTCAGTTGAACCGGGCATTCACCTCGGCCAAGCACATGGCAGGCATCAAGAAGGCGGCAACGCTGCACACGCTTCGGCACAGCTTCGCTACCCATCTGCTCGAGGCCAATACGGATGTCCGGGTGATCCAGGTGCTGCTCGGGCATGCCAAGCTGACGACGACGGCACGCTACACCCATGTGGCGACCAAGACGATCCGCGGGACGGTCAGCCCCTTCGAGCAGATGAAGCTGCTTCAGGACGAGACCCTCCGACGAGGGTTGGAATAGCCCCCGGCGCGCGTGCCCCGGCCAAAGCTGGAGATCGCTGACATATTCCGTGCTCATGGTCCAGCGTGGCGGCAGGCCAATGCGGGGCATGTCAGCCTCGGCCAGCTGAAGGTGATGTCGGCGATTGAAGCCTGCCGAACCGAGGCGCTCGGCGGACATGTGGCGGGCTGTGCCAAATGCGGCCATCATCACATCGCCTATAACTCCTGCAAAAACAGGCACTGCCCCAAGTGTCAGGGACCGGCCGCGCGCGACTGGATGGAGGCCCGAGCCGAGGATCTGCTGCCCGTGAAGTATTTCCACGTCGTCTTCACGCTGCCGGCCGAGATTGCGCAGATCGCCTATTGGAACAAGAAGGCGGTCTACGGGCTGCTGTTCAAAGCGTCGGCCGAAACGGTCATGACCATCGCGGCCGACCCCAAGCGAATGGGTGCGCGGGTCGGCATGACCAGCGTGCTCCATACTTGGGGTTCGGCGCTGACGCACCATCCCCACATCCACATGATCGTGCCAGGCGGCGGCCTGTCGCCCGACGGCACGAAGTGGATCGCCTGCCGCTCCGGGTTCTTCCTGCATGTGCGGGTTCTGTCGCGGCTGTTCCGACGCCTGTTCCTGGAGGGTCTGAGGGATCTGCACCGGGCCGGTCAACTGGCCTTCTTCGGCGATCTGGCCGAGCTGGTCAGCGCGGACACCTTCAGCGCCTGGCTCGCCCCGTTCCGCAAATCCGACTGGGTGGTCTATGCCAAGCCGCCCTTCGGAGGACCGGAGACCGTGCTGGCCTATCTCAGCCGCTATACCCACCGCGTCGCCATTTCCAACGCGCGCCTGGTCAGCGCCGATGCCCATACCGTCGCCTTCCGCTGGAAGGATTACCGCATCAAATCCGGCGACCGGCAAAAGGTCATGCGGTTGGCCACGCCCGAGTTCATCCGCAGGTTCCTGATCCACGTCCTGCCTGATGGCTTCCACCGCATCCGGCACTACGGCCTGCTGGCAAGCTCGGCCCGAAAGGCCAACATCACCAAGATCCGCGCCTTGCTCTGCGTCCAGCAGCCTGACCGGGTCGCCGCGACCGAGATCGCTCCGCTCACCCTGCGCGAGCCATGTCCCTGCTGCGGCGGGCCCATGCGCATCATCGAGATCTTCAAGCGCGGGCAGATACCGATGTCGCGCGCGCCACCGAGGGAGCAGGCCGCATGACGTGTCGCCCGTCATCCATCACGGCTCACCACCGGGGAAAGCGCGATGATCCGGAGCGAACCGCATGTGCTTTTTTGCTTCCGGCGTGCCGAGCGTCGGCGATAGCTCCAAAACGCGCAGCCTTGTCGGAACCTTCGGCAGGGTTCGCGAACGTGTCAGCCATCTGGCTCGCCATCAGCCGCGCCCTGGATGCAGCCGTCGCCCCGACCGTCCACGCACATTCCCCATAGCATGATCCAAGACCCCCGCGGCTTCCTCCTTCCGAGGTTTGTCAACGCGGGCCGCCACCTCCCGGCCGCCCACGTCGCGCCGCAGCCCGCATCGAAAAACCTTCAGG
>NZ_JFKD01000055.1 GCF_002115725.1 Marivita cryptomonadis | reverse complement strand
GAAGGAGCTTCACCACGTCCTGCACTGGTTCGGCCGCACCTATGCCCGCCGTCAGAAGCCGCCAGAGCCAAACGATTTCGACCCGGCTCCGCTGACCGCCCGGCTCGACCTGATCCGCGACGCCCGAGCTCGCATTCAATCAACGGATCAGGAACTTCAGGCACGCACGGAAGAGCTGGAAGACCTGCGTTCAAGATATGCCAGCCTTGACGAAGCGTTGAAAGCGAAACGGGCTGAAGTGGCGCAAGAGCGTGCGAACCAGACCGCAGACCCGCACGATTACAACGAGGCCGAAACTCGGTCGCGCTTCATTGACCTCCTGCTGGCCGAGTCCGGATGGTCCGATCTGAGAGAAGGCCGGGATCTGGAATACCGCGTAGAACCGATGCCCAATGAGCAGGGTCACGGGTTCGCGGATTACGTTCTGTGGGGCGCGGACGGCTTGCCGCTCGCAGTGGTCGAGGCAAAGCGCGCACGACGTTCGCCTTCCGACGGGCAACAGCAGGCGAAGCTCTATGCGGACGCGCTGGAGCAGATGCACGGCCGCCGCCCGGTCATCTTCTACACCAACGGCTACGAGCACTGGATCTGGGACGACGCCCGGAGCATTCCGCCGCGCCGACTGGGTGGTTTCAAGACCGCGCAAGAGCTGGGCGAGATGATCGCCCGCCGGAGTGAAGCGAAGCCACTGGCGGAACAGAAGCCCAAAGCTTCCATCGCCGGGCGCCCCTACCAGACAAGGGCACTGACGAGGATCGCCGAGCATTTCGACGCCGGCTCCCGCAAGGCACTTCTGGTTATGGCAACAGGCACGGGCAAAACCCGGACGGTGATTGCCCTTGTTGACATGATGGTTCGCGCAGGTTTGGTAAAGCGCGCCCTCTTTCTTTGTGACCGCATCAGCCTCGTCCGCCAGGCGCGAAATGCCTTCGCGGCCCATATGCCGGACAGCTCTCCTGTGAACCTGGTGACCGACCCATCTGGCACGGGCCGGGTCTATGTCTCCACCTATCCAACCATGATGAACCTGATCGACCGCGCCGACCATTCCGGTAGGCGCTTTGGGCCTGGGCATTTCGACCTGGTGATCATCGATGAGGCACATCGGTCGATCTACAAACGCTACCGGGCGATTTTTGAATGGTTTGACAGCTACCTGGTGGGGCTGACAGCCACGCCCCGCGACGAAGTGGACCGCGATACCTACCGGCTGTTCGATCTCGACCCCGGACAACCCACTGACTTCTACGGGCTCGAAGAAGCGATTGAGGACGGTTTCCTTGTGCCCTTTGAACCGATTTCGCTACCGACGCGGTTCATGCGGGAGGGTATCCGCTACGACGATCTGTCGAACGAGGAAAAAGACCAGTGGGATGAGCTCGACTGGGGTGAAACCGGTCCGCGCGATGCCGTGGCTGCGTCTGAAATCAACAAGTATCTCTTCAACTCGGACACCGTGGATAAGGTGTTGGCCCACGTCATGGAAAACGGTATCCGCGTGGCCGGGGGCGACAAGATCGGCAAAACGATCATCTTCGCTGCTAACAAAGCCCATGCGACATTCATTGAGGAAAGGTTCAACGCCGGTTGGCCGAATTATGGCGGCACTTTTGCCCGACGCATTGTGCATGGAGAAAGCTACGCGCAAAGCCTTATTGAAGCGTTTGAGGTGCCCGAACGAGAGCCTCAGATCGCGATCTCCGTAGATATGATGGACACAGGCGTGGACGTGCCTGACGTGGTCAATCTCGTGTTCTTCAAACTGGTGCGTTCGAAGACAAAATTCTGGCAGATGGTCGGTCGTGGCACACGTCTGAGGCCGGAGCTTTTTGGTCCAGGGCAAGACAAAACTGAGTTTCGGATCTTCGACGTATGCGGAAACTTGGAGTTCTTCGGCTCAAACTCGGAGCTGACCGACCCGTCGGTTCCCAAATCACTGACAGAGCGTCTTATCGAGACGCGGCTTCAGGTTGCTCGTTCAATTGATGATCTGGTGGACTCTCCAACGGAACGGCTGGAGCAAAACAGCGCGGAAGCGCTGAGAAATGCCCGGATGGGTATTGTCACCGATGTGCAGCGTTTCGTGATGGGTCTGAATAACGCTTCTTTCGTTGTCCGAAATCATCTGCGCTCGGTTGAAACTTGGCAGGCAGACGACGCGCCGTGGTCCGACTTGTCCGACGAGGCGGTTGAGCAGTTATCTGAATTGGCGTCGCTGCCAAGTGATGCTGAACTCGGGAGTGAGGAAGCCAAACGCTTCGACCTCGTTGTGTTTGGGCTCCAACTTGCGTTGATGGGCCGGTCGCCCAAAATGGAAGCCTGTCGCCGAAAGATATTAGAGATCGTCACTGCGCTTTCCACAAAATTGGAAATTCCTGCAGTAGCCAGACAGGCAGAGCTGATCGAGGAGATCCAAACCGAAGCATGGTGGGAAGGCCTAACAGTGCCGATAGCTGAGAGTGCGCGGCTGCGTTTGCGTGACATCGTGCATCTCATCGATCAGACTTCGCGCAGCATTCTTTACACTGACTTCGAAGATGAACTCGGAGAAGCCACAAACATTGCGCTGAACCCAGCCGCGGATTTCGCAGCCTTCAAAAAGAAGGCGCGCGAATTCTTGTTGAGGCACGGTGACCATATTGCGCTACAGCGCCTGAAGACTGGGCGACCACTGACACAACTCGACATTGAGGAGCTTGAATGCGTATTCCACGTGCATTTGAACACCTGCT
>NZ_JFKD01000054.1 GCF_002115725.1 Marivita cryptomonadis | reverse complement strand
GGTTGATCCTGCGTCTCTGACGGTGCGTGCGGATGACCAGACGAAGACGTATGGGACGGGTTTGAACCCGGTTGGGAGTGAGTTCACGATCACGGCAGGCACGCTGTTTTTCGAGGATGTGCTTGAGAGTGTGACGTTGTCGAGCGCGGGATTTGCGTCGGATGCGTCGGTTTCCGGGAGCCCGTATGAGATCGGGGCGTCAGCTGCGATTGGGTCTGGCCTGTCGAACTACGCAATTGAGTATGTGTCGGGAGATCTGACGGTTGATCCTGCGTCTCTGACGGTACGTGCGGATGACCAGACAAAGCTGGAAGGCGAAGAGTTCTTTTTCACTGGAACTGAGTTTTCGGTTGAAGGTTTATTGTTTGATTCCACTGTACGAAGTGTATCTTTGTCGAGCCAAGGTGCTGAAAGAGATGCTGCTGCACTTGAGAGCCCGTTTGTTATTTCGATAGGTCAACCTGTTGGAAATGGGCTAGAAAATTATGACATTACCTTTATGCTTGGGACACTTTTTGTGGACCCTGTGGCTGTAAGCATTGCACCTCCATTGGACTTCAACAACGAACCACTGGTGAATCCACGTGATGAGGTCAAAACTGGACTTGGTGACAGGGATAATACGTCCCAGTTGGAGACCAGCGATCCAGTAGAATTAGCCAACGCAAAAGAGACGCTCGTCGCTGTTGGTAATCTCGTGTCGGATCTTTTAGACGCGATTAATGCATGTGATCAGCAGAGTGGAGATGTAAATCGATATCTCGCGTGTTTGTCGGATGCACTGAACGCCTTTGCTGGAGAATTGGACACGATTGCTACCGATTTGCCGCCTGGAATGCAGAATGTTGCACAAATTGTGCAAGATGCCCGTGTTCAAATCGATACTGCCCGGCAACGAGCGCAAATGCGCCTTGCCACAGCAAGGTCGGATGCGGAGCGCGATACAATTCGTATTGATGCTGTCAATGAGGCCCGTGCTGCGCTTACCAACGCATCAAACGAAATACGTAAAGCGATTGCGCTGGTCAGGGTCGAGGACCCTGAATTGGCCTTAATACAACGTGCAACCATCAACCAAACAGCTTCTGCACTGGATACTGTCGGGATTTCGTTGGCTCGTGCGACTGGACTGTAAATTTGAAGCTGAACTCGTGCGTATATCTGGTCAACAGACTATTGGCCGGTCTTGTCGTTTTTTCTCATTCCTACAATTAAGGCTTGAGCACTTCTTACTGTCGTTTGTTCTTGTCGTGTTTGGCAGCTGTACTGCGCTTGCGGAGGAACGTGTCGCACTCGTTATTGGCAATTCAGATTATGCTTATGTTTCTCCACTGGATAATCCCAAGAACGATGCGGTAGACATTTCCTTGGCCCTGGAAGGGCTGGGCTTTGAAGTCCTCTTGAGCATGGATCAGTCGCGGTCGGATTTGCGCGAAAATATCGAAGCGTTTGGCGAACTTGCAGAAAATGCTGATGTTGTCTTGTTGTACTATGCTGGACATGGGTTTCAGGTAAACGGTACCAACTTCCTGTTACCAGTCGATGCACAGCTCGGAGGCATTCAGGATTTAGATGAAGAAGCGCTTCCGTTGTCAGACATTTTGCGTGTGATAGACGGGTCTAACGGTCTCAAACTGATATTTCTGGATGCATGTCGGGACAATCCTTTTGGCACCGAGTTGGACAGTTTGCCCAATGTGCGCGGGGGGCTTGCCAGAGTTGGGACTGACGCTGATTACATGTTCGTTTATGCAACGCAGCCTGACAATGTTGCCTATGACGGCATGGGTAGAAACAGCTTTTTTACTGAGGCAGTATTGAGCCATATCTATAGCCCTGGCCAAGATATCCAACAAATGATGATCAACGTCCGCCGTGATGTGATCGCCGCGACTGGGGGAAGGCAAATACCATGGGAAAACTCCTCTCTTACGCAGCAGTTTCAATTCGTCCGAAGCGCTGTAACAGCCTCTGAAGAAACCTTGTTGTGGCAGGTTGCAGCCAATGAAGGAGATGCCCAACTGTTGCAACTCTATATGGAACGCTATCCGGAGGGCGCCCATGTGCAGGACGTTTTGGCTTTTCTCGAAGATGACAGCAGGATACGTGCGCTTCAGTTGCAAGATGAGACTGCAGAAGCACAGCGTATTTGGAACCTTGCACGTCGAACGCGCATGCGGCCGCTATTAGAATTTTACGTCAAAAACTATCCGGATGGGAGGAATGTTGCAGAGGCCCAACGATTGTTGGAGGTAATTCCAGATGTACAGGACACCTCGCCCGGATCAGTTTGTGAACGGTTGGCTACTCATCCCCGTGATGCCACTGCGGCACAACCAGGGGTTAGTTTTGAGCGCTTGCAAAAAAACTCACTGCCTGCAATCCAAGCATGTGCTGCGGCGGCGACCCAGTCACCTGAGTTGCCTCACTATACTGCTCTACTAGCCCGTGCGACAGCAGCGTCCGGTGATTTGGAACGCGCAGTCTCACTATACAAAAGTGCGGCGGACCGAGGTGATTTACGAGCAATGGTCAGTCTTGCCCAACTTGCTGAAACGGGAAACGGCGTGCCGCAAGACTTCGGAGCTGCCTTAGATCTATATGAACGAGCAGCAGCCGCTGGCAGTATCGATGGTATGATCAACCTCGCGATCATCTTGTTCCAAGGAGGACTTGTAGATCAAGACATTGAACGTGCCATTTCATTACTGCGGCAGGCCGCGGATCTAGGCTCGCCAAAAGCGATCTTTAATCTCGGAGTTCTCGCTCAAGATGGGTTAACTGATACGCCGGCAGATGCACTTGATTATTTCATTGACTCAGCGCGTGATGGCGAACTTGGAGGCTTTCGCGCGGCAGCAATTTTACTGGACGAAGGCCGAGGTGTAGAGCGTGATGCAGTGCGTGCAGCTGACCTTTTACTGCGGGGGGTAGCCGCGGATCGAGGCGATCTCTTGCAGCATCTGATGAATTCAACGGACCAGTGGTCTCGTGATACTATCCGCGCACTTCAGACTCGTCTGCAAGAAGCAGGTTACTACACAGCCTCCATCGATGGATTGGCCGGTTCAAGTTTCTTTGCGGCCCTTACCCGATGGCGAAATGGTGGATTCCGCGAGGATATCTTAAGTGAAATTTAGCTCATGACCTGTTTAGGGAAATCGCCTTTGGAACTGACCGATCGCTTTGAGCGTGCAAAACGACATTTTCAGGCTATTTCGCGATTTGTGTGGGTGGACTGGTTTCCGGTCATGCGCGGCACCCACCAGATGTTGTGGTGTAGGGTGAGGCTGGGAGGTGGCTGAGATTACCTGCGATCAGGTAGCCCAAGTTCAACAGCAAATCCGATAAGTGATTGATATTCTTATGGCGGGATTCGCCATTGTGTGACTACCGAGAGAGGATCAGGCGGGTTTTGGCAGGTCGAGAGTGTCGAAGAGCTCCGTATGCGCCGCCTCTGTCCCATTGATTTATGTGGTTTGTGCGGGTTGACAGGTTTTAGGCTAGAGCATTTCTGAGCTCGTCAGGGACTCCCGGGCGAGCTCATGTGTGAGGATTTTTGGGCGGCATAGGCCCATGGCATCAAAGCATCGATGTCTTTGTCCAAGTGGCCGTTGGCCAACTTGGTGTACAGGTCGAGCAAGTAGGGGTGGATTCCGGTAGGGGGCAGGATCGTATCACAAGGCTCTGACGCCCCCTACACCTCTTCAATTTGAGCCCTGTGGTTGCCTTCATTGTGGCGGTGAGCGTGGTGCGCCCGTTTCGTGGCTGTGAAGGTGGCAAGAAATTGGGGGTGATTACTTCACAACTTCACCCTGGCTTACCGCCGCCACCGGTATTCGCCGGTGAGCAGGATGTGGGCCCATCCGAGCGGGGAGATGTGCGCGAGCAGAACGGGATCGCAATTCAACCCGGCCCGCTGCCGCGCGGCTACAGCCTGACCGAGGTGCTTGGTGTTCCAGTAGATGATGATGGCGGCGAGCAGGTTGAGACCGGCCATGCGGTAGTGCTGCCCTTCGGCTGTACGATCCCGGATTTCGCCCTGCCGCCCGATGCGCAGGGCGTTTTTCAGAGCGTGATGTGCCTCGCCCTTATTCAGGCCAATCTGGGCCCGCCGCTGCATGTCGGCGTCGAGGAGCCACTCGATGATGAAGAGAGTGCGCTCGACGCGGCCGATTTCGCGGAGCGCCAGAGCTAACTCGTGCTGGCGCGGATAGGCGGCGAACTTCTTGAGCAACTGACTGGGCGGTATGACGCCTGTCACCATCGTGGCGGCAGACCGCAGCACACCGGGCCAG
>NZ_JFKD01000053.1 GCF_002115725.1 Marivita cryptomonadis | reverse complement strand
GCTATGCGGCGTGAGGTCGGAAATGAAGGCTGAGTTCAGCGAATTTACGTATGGATTTTCCTTGGTCAACGAATTGGCCAAGGCGATGTCACTGTCGGCAGTTCCGATCTTTCCAAGCCTGCTCGAAGAAGGGAAAAAGGGCGGTGGCTACGACGCCAAGCTCAAAGGCAAATCGGGCATTATTCTCAACTTGCAATTCAAACTGTCCGACTGGATGAAAGCTTCAAACGCCCGCGAGATCGGCATTTCCGGTCATACCATGACTCTGCCCTACTATCGCTTTGAGATCACCAGTAAGCGCATTTCGGAGCAACAGTCCCTCTTGCTTGCTCTGGAGACTATCGAGCCGTTCACCTTCTATGCTGCCCCAGCTTTCCATACCAATGAGGAAATCAACGCACATTGGCTTTCGAGCGCTGTCGCCAAGAATTCCGTGTATATGAAGCCCAGCAAAGTCGGCGTTCTCCCTGACCTGAAACCTCATCGGGTTTGCTTCGACAAGGCGCTGAAATCAAAAGGCAAAGCCTACTTCTTTTCTGAGCCTCAAGAGATCGAAGTCGATCAATTCGCAGGCTTCGCCGATCATGTGGCGCAAGCGGTCAATGCTTCTACGACCTCGATCATGGATCGCGTCGACGGGACCTTGGACCGCTACCGAGAAGCGCTTTTGGATGCCAGAAGGCGAGAAAATGAGCGGGCAGCTTCTGTGGATGAGGTCGCAAGACAACCCTCTGACCGAATTCTGGTCGAGGAAACGCAAGATCGACTGGATCGCCGTCTAGTTCGATTGGATCAAATTACGGCATCCGGCGATGATCTCGATGAAAACCAGCGCCTCTGGCAAATGGCACAAGTCTCAACGAGCCTTTTTGGCGTTCAAACCTTTGCATTGTTTAAGTGATACCCAGCATGACAAGACGATTTGAAATCGACGCAGAAACTCTTCCCGACCTTCCCGGAATGATGCTTGTAACGGCCGAGGCGCTGAAAGACCTCGGGGGGTCCGCGACGATCCAGGAACTGGATGAGAAGGTGATCGAGCTGGAAGGCGTGACAGAGGCCGAACAAGCCTTCACCATGCCACGCGATGAAAACCGCACACGCGTGAATTACTATCTCGCTTGGGCGCGCACGTATCTCAAACGAGGTGAGGCACTCAACAACTCTTCTCGGGGTGTATGGGCCTTGACCGAGGGCGGTGCCGCAATCACTAGTTTGGACGAAACACGCGCGATCTATGATCAGGTAACATTGGAAGAGCGAGAACGCGCCCGCCTAAAGCGGCTTGCGGCCAAAGGCGCCAAATCTAGCCAAACCGGTGAGATTGAGGTGCTGGCCGAGGACGGTCCCGATGATGAAGAGGATTGGAAATCGGCGCTGCTGTCCGTCCTTGGCAAGATGGACCCCGCTGCATTTGAACGCCTGGCACAGCGGCTTTTGCGTGAGGCTGGATTCACTAAGGTGGAGGTGCGCGGCAAGTCAGGCGACGGCGGGATTGATGGGGTTGGTGTTCTTCGTGTTAACCTCGTTTCCTTCCAAGTTTACTTTCAGTGCAAACGCTGGAAGGGAAGCGTCGGCTCCAAGGAAATCCGCGATTTCCGAGGCGCGCTGCAAGGCCGCGCTGACAAAGGGCTGTTTATCACTACAGGGCATTTCACCAGTCAGGCTTCAGATGAAGCTACGCGTGATGGCGCAATCGCTATCGACCTTATCGATGGCGACCGCCTGTGCGACCTACTGAAGGAAAACCGGCTAGGTGTCGAAACTGAAATGATCGAAAAAATCCAAATCAAATCCAGTTGGTTTGATGGCATCTAGACGACACACCAGCTTGCAAAAATATCACCCCCTATGACCCAAGGAGGTGTGCGAGTTCCACAATTTCGGTCGCATCCGCTCCGGTTGAGACCCTATTGCCAAACATCTGCCCGATGATCATCCGAAGCCTTTCCACATCGCCAGATTTTGCAGCCTCGACACCTGCTTCAACCAACTGCGCATGAAGCGCTTCATCGACTGCCAAGTGATGCTCTTCTGCCAAGCGCCGGAAGATTTCGATCAAGAAATCAGGGCTTTCAGCGAGCACCTTCATGCGAATGCCTTGCATCTCATCAAGTGACCTACGCGCGGCATCATAGTTCTTTTCCCGAATCGAACGACGGGTCGTCACTAAAAGCTTGTCGTGCCGCTCAGTATCTACTGGCTGCGCAATGTCTCGCAATTCGTCGAAAGAAGTTTCAGCCTTCGCGACTTCGTCGTCCAGCACTCGCTCTTCGTTCTCAGGTGACATCTTCAACAACGCCACCTCCTGGCGAAGTTTGCGCGCCTCTTCGGCTACCGAGCGATGCGTGTCTGCATCAACGGAGGTCGATAGCGCCGCATGCTGACGTTCAATCCGCTTGCGAATGTCGCCATTTGGATCGGCATCTTCATCAAGCGTGGTTTCAAGCTCGTCTAGATCACTCTCAACACGTGCGAGCATAGTTGTGGCAACCTCCGCCCCACGCTGGCCGTCATAGTTGATGCCGCCATCTTCCGATCGGTAAAGGTTAGTGGCATCGATAACACGCCCCAATGAGGGCAATTCAACCGAAAAGCTGAGCGTGCCATTGTCGCTCATTTTCCAATCGATGACAAAATCGTCACCTCGATTGATCCGTTCACCGCGCTCCAATTCATCTCGACTGTTCAGGCGGAAGTTACCGATATGCAGGTTGTGTTCCGGGGTGTCGATGTCATCTGCCATCTCATAAAATTCGACTGCGATGAAGTCATCTTCGCCTCCGACGAGTGTCTTGCCAGTTCGGAAGGTTTGCTTGCCCTGTGCAGGCAACGCCGTCCCTTTCTTGACAAGAACCTCCAATTTGTTCCGTTCATAACCGACAAAGCCATGCTGAATCTTGACTGCAAGCGTGTAGGTCATCGGGACACTTGCGGCACTTGCTTCAGCTCGGGTGATGACGATTTCACGTGACGCGTCCTCGACGGCCTTGCCCTGTTGGTCGAACACGGTCACTTTGAACCGGTTTTCGCCGTTCTTGCGAACATTTACGTTGATGCTGAGCGGCCCATCAATTGGAATTCTGCCTGTCGAAGACCCTTCTTCATCAAGGATTTCCACCTCGTGCCCCGTAGGCATGTCCGCCGCCGGTTTCAGCCGGACCTTGGTCGTTTCGCTAGCGACCCGTGAACTGAAAGCCAGAGCCAAAGAGACACTACCGGTGACCGCTTCTTTTTGTTTACCGCTTTTCTGCGTAGAGCTTTCACCAGCCCATTCCCGGCTTTCAGCGAAAATTGCAGCGCCAGTGGCAACGGCGGTCATCGGGTCAAGACCTGTTTCCACCTCAATGGCGAGGCCTGCCTCCAACATATCGCGGATGATAGGCATCTTTGATGGGCCACCAATCGGGACGATTTTTGAGATATCGTCATTCTTATAACCGTTGGCCGTGATGATCTTGCGGCAAAGAGCAATCGAGTCATCAATCCGGTCCTTGATCAAGTCGGTCATCTGTTCTCTCGTCAAATCGATTGAGATATAGATTTCCTCACCGCCCTCATCAGACGCGCGTACTTCGTCTTCGGTCGCAAAAATCGAAGCGGTCGAAGATGCCGAAAGCTGGATCTTCGCTTTTTCAGCAGCATGGCGGCAAACATCCGAAAGGTGCTTGTATTTCTCGTTGCGCTGAAAATCGGCTGGAAGATTGAAAGTCTGTGTGAGCCATGGCCGCACAATGCTGTCGAAAATGATCCTGTCAAAGTCTCGCCCGCCAAGCATATTGATGCCCTCATGGGCGATCACGTTGACGACACCCGCCGTGCTCATGACCAGAGCCAAGTCAAAGGTTCCGCCTCCGAGGTCGTAGACCAAGAAAACCCCATCCTTCTGTTTGCTATGTGCTATCGCCGCCAAGGCAGCTGCAACTGGCTCTTGCAGCAGGCTTACTTTCTCCAAACCGGCCAATCGAGCGGCGGCAATCGTGTCCTCGCTCTGCATTTGGTTGAACGCAGCCGGTGTTGTGATGACCACGCCCTCAACTTCCTGATTACCAGCCTCAGTCATCGCCTGACCTACCAGCGCTTTGATGATTTCGGCACTACACTCAACCGGCGTCCAAGTTTGCCCAGCAAAGGAAATCGGATTCTTGGTTCCCATCGAGCGCTTGAAGCCCTGAGCGACATTCTGCGGAGCCGAAAGCAAGCGATCATAGGCTGATTTCCCGATGAATCTGTGCCCGCGCTTGTCCAGATAAATCACACTCGGCAGCACATCCGTGCCGTCCGATGTCTTGAAAAGACGCGTTGCACCGTCGATGTGCCCGACGACAGCTGAGTTAGAAGTTCC
>NZ_JFKD01000052.1 GCF_002115725.1 Marivita cryptomonadis | reverse complement strand
CCCATTTGTCAGAGATTGACCTTCGATACAGGCTTGGGGCAGCCCACAGGCCGTCTCTCCGTGTTTGTCGCCCGGTACCACCGCGCCGCCCAGCTACCCCGCCTGCCAGCCGTTCTTTTTCAGGTCCACCGCCGATTGGCGGCCATCGCGTCCCGTACGCAATTCGTAGCGGACCTTGGTGTTGTCGGGCAGTTCGGTCATGCTGGCGCGCTCCAAGGCGGAGACTGGACGAACACGTCCTGTCCGCCGCCATTGGGCGCGATAAAGCCGAACCCCTTCGAGGTGTTTCACCATTTCACGCTGCCAGTGGGCATGGGTCAGTCCTTCCTTCTGAAGTTGTCGGTCAGCCCTGAGGTATGTCTGCAGGCCGGGAACAGGTGGATTGCGGCGTGCAGATCGTGCGCGACGGAGGGTCCAGGACTGTGTGGCCAGATCGTTCCGGCCACACAGTCCTGACGAGCGTCAGAGCCGCCATACTGGGTCGGCATCGAACACTGATCGAAGGAGCAAGTGCACCTTTTACAGGCTCCACCTTCGCACCCCGCACTGTTCCGGAACCGATGGGACGGCGCCCTGTCGCGTGGGACGTATCAATGATGGTGGCCCCGGAAAACATCTGTGTGGCTCGGATCATCTGCCTCCGCGCCACTTTTGCGCCGAGATCAGCGCTGATGTCAGCATTTACAGCAGTGCCGAGGTCACTACCCACCTCAGCGCTGACCCCGGCACTTACTTGCGAGTGATGATGATCACAAAAAGGTGATTGCTCCGGTAGGTAATGCCCTGTTCGTGTTTTCGCGAGGTTAGCGGACGTTGCGAGGGCAAGCCTCGAAGGAACTGAAATGCCCCGCACAAATTCATCACCGACCGACCCTCTACGAATAGTTAGCCGTTGTCGGAACTATTCCTGGTCCTGACCAGCCTGCCATTCCAGTAGTACGCGCCGGATAATTTCTTGGCGCGTCGGCATATCCGGTTCGTAACGCCGTGCATCATCCAATGCCGTGATCAGCTCTCGCGGTAGGCGTACTGTCACTGCTTCTGTATCTACGGTCGGTCGACCCATTTTTTTCATGGTACACTTCTTGACTTTACGACTTTATGTAGTTATTTAGTCGTCATTGGCGGACGGAGCAGAGCTGGAACCTCAAACCCCGTCCTCGCCACACGCAGACCCACAGGCAAGGAGACTGGAATGACTACCGCTAATCATAATGTCAAAAAGTTTGAAATGAAACCCCCCGCCGCTGCGGCCTCGGTCACCGCGCTCTTCGTGGGTTTCGTCGCCACGCTGCCGGCGCTGATCCAGACGGAGCGCGACCTCTGCGGCTATTCCGGGCAGGACCCGGCCGTGGATCACTGGATCACGGCGGCAGATGCCGCGCTCGCCCAGACCAGGGCCGCCTGCGAGGCGATGATCACGGCACCGCCCATCGACGAGGCCGAGCGCGCCTTTCAGGCTGTGGCGCGTCTCTACATGCGGGTCATCCGGTCCGCAGATCCGGACGAGGTGGCAGGTCTTCGTGCCGATGTGCGGCTGCGCCGCTGGGCGTGGCTGGTTCCGGGGGAAGGAGCCGGGGCGCGCGACCTCAACCTCTGGATCGGCGCGGCGCTCGACGCGCTCGAGTTCTGGCTTTCTCTGGAAGACCCGTTCGATGCACGCGTCGAGGACTGGGTGGGCGCGGATCCGGACTACGACATCGGCCCCTCCGCCTGACCCTCACCATGAGTTTCACGCCACGTCCCGGCGCGGGCAGCCCCCGCGCCCTCTCTCCCTTCATGCCCAGTTCAGGAGCTTCTCCCATGCCCAAGACCAAGCCCCGCTCGCCCAAGCCGACCCGCCCCACCGTTCGCGGCGTTCCCTTCGATGTCGTGACCAACCGCCGGCGCCGCCTGCATGTTCCGCATCGCTCCCGCCATGTGCCCGCCGGCGAATGGCGCGACTATCCTCGGCCCGTGCCGGAAGCCTGGGCCCGCATCGCTCGCGACAAGGGCTTCAGGGTCCATGGCAGGATCCGGGACAGGTATCACGTCGCACTCGAATGTGACGCTTGTGGGGGGCTGACCGCGCACAAGAGCTATACGCTCCGGACGGCCCAGCCCCGCTGCGGCGCCTGCGCGGAGGCTGATCTCGGCGATGCCGCACGGGCGGCGAGCCTGACCTTCCTGCGCCGCGACGACCGTAACCACCACTACGGCCTGTACCGGGCCGCCTGCGGCCACGTGATCAAGAGGCAGTTCGAATTCGTGGAGCGGGTCGCGGCGAAACTGACGGATGTTCGCTGCGAGAAGTGCCTGCGCGCGCGGGAGCAGGATGAGGCGTCGCAGCGTGGCTGGGAGCGTCTGGGACGCGATCCGCAGGGCAACGCCAACTATCGCATGTATCGCCACAGCTGTGGCCATTCTCAGCGTGTGGCCCGCGTGAACATGGCCTGGGATCAGGTCAAGTGCGCCGCCTGCGGGGGCGCATGGAACAGCACCGCGTCATTCATCTACCTCGCGCGGATCGAGATGACGTCGCGTGGTATCCATCTGCTCAAGCTCGGCTTTTCCAAGACCCCGGTGAAGCGCTTGAAACACCAGCTCGGCCTTCCGCGCAGCGCCAAGGTGGACCTTGTGAGGGTCCTCCCCATGGCCTCCGGCCATGTCGCACGCGCGCAGGAAGCCGCCGTCCATGCGATCCTCAGGCGGCGTCATCCCGACGCGGTGGTCCCGCCCGAGGTCTATGCCGGGATCCTGAACGTGGCATCGGAGGTCTATGAGGCTTTCGCCTTCGATCTGATCATGCGCCATCTGGACCGCATCGAGGCGGCGCACCCGCCCACCTGACCAAGCCCGTCCCTTCCTCAGATCATCCGGCCCGCCGCACATCGCGGCGGGCATTCTCTCCCCTTTGTCCGACGACAGGAGACCGCCATGACCGCGACCGTATTCACGACCTCTCCCAAGCCGATCACGAAAACCGCGGCCTCCGCCAAGTGCGCAGGCTGGACGCCCGCCACGCGGCGCGGGGCACCGGACTGGCTTCCCTTCGCCATGGCGATCCTCGGCGCCCTCAAGGGTAGCAGCTGGGCCGGCTGGCGCATGCCCCTGCCCGCAAAGGACAGCGCAGGTGACGCCGACGACCCGGCACGCGCGTGCCACACCGACGATGCGGCTCCCGTATCATCCGCCCCCAAGACCCGGCGCGACGCCGATGCCAGTCGTCACGCGGACTGGACCGGCGGTGACAGCGTTGACGATCTTCTCGACCAGATCGAACAAGCGACCGAATTCGGCCCGGTTCTTCCGTCCTGTCCCCCCGCCAGACCCGACCGCGAAACGGTCTGGCGCCCGAAGGCGGCGACCCTTCTGGCGGTGGTCCGGATTGCCGCCAGCTTCGGCAGTGCGACGGCGATGGCCACGGAACTGGGCGCGAACGGGGCGCTCACGCTGCTGGCGACCGGCAGCGCCGCGCTGGATCAGACTGTCCGGAAGATGCTGGAGCAGATCGTGGCAGAACCGAGCCTCTGGCACGCTGCCCTGTCTGCACCTGACCTCCTTTACGCCGTGGACGCGGTGAAGACCGGCAGTCCGGATCGGCACCGCACGCTCGCCGCCTTCTCGGACAAGATGCGCGACGCGCTCGAGATGGGCACGCCAGTGGTGCTGATCACCCCCGTCGCAGGCACCGCGCCCCGCGCCCTGCGTGACCTGAGCCCGAAGGTGATCACCCTCAAGCCCCTTGATCACGAGCAGCTCTCCGTCCTGCTCGACCTCGCCTATCCCGGTCAGGGAGCTGCCGACGCGCTCGCCGCCCTTCCCACGGACGCTCGAGTCTCGCGTCTCGATCCCGACCGCGCCACGCTCGCCCTGCGCGCAACAAACCCCAAGACCGCGGTGACGGCGATCGCCGAAGCCCTGTGCCCGGCCCCGGTCGAAGGGGCTGGCTGGGCCACCTTTCCCATGCCGGACACGGTCAGGGCTCCGCTCGAACAGATGATCTCTGACCTCCATGCGTGGCAGGACGGCAGGATTTCCTGGAGCGATGTCGCGCGCGGGCCGCTTCTCGTCGGCCCGCCCGGATCGGGGAAGACGCAGGTGGCAAGGCTCATCGGGCAGGAAGCCGGCATCTCTGTCGTCGCGGGATCCGTGGCGCAATGGTCTTCCGAGAGCGCGCGCTCGAGCGATATGATCAAGGCGATGCGCAGCGCCTTCGCGACGGCCGCAGAACAGGCACCTGCGCTGCTTTTCCTCGATGAAATCGATGCATTCGGGGACCGGAACCGGAAGGCCGACCACAACAGCGCGTACACGGATTTCATCGTCACGGCCCTGATCGACCTGCTTGATGGGTACCATGGCCACGAGGGCGTGCTCGTGATGGCGGCGACGAATCATCTTGAAAAGTTGGACAGGGCCATCATGCGCGCAGGGCGGTTCGACCGGATCCTCCGCCTGCCGCATCCGGACCACACGCTCCTGCCCCAGGCGCTCCGCTGGCATCTGGGCCCCGACCTCGCAGATACCGATTTGACCGGTGTCGCGCAGGCCGCGCTCGGGATGTCGGGTGCCGATATCGCCGCCGCGGTCCGCGCCGCCCGCGGCAAGGCGCGCAAGGCGCGGCGCGCGCTTGCACTGGCTGATCTGACCGAAACGATCCACGAGGCCCAGACCCCGTTGCCCAAGGCGCTTCGCAGGATCGTTGCCGTCCATGAAGCGGGCCATGCCCTCGTCAGCGCCGCCACTGGGCGCGCCGATGTATCCATGCTCGCGATCCAGTCCGATGGCGGTGTCACGGCGACAAGCCTGCATCGGACGGGTGAGGATCGCGCCGCTGTAGAAGCTCAACTCGCGATCAGCATGGCTGGGCGCGCGGCAGAGCGCCTCCTGCTCGGACGGGTCTCGGCGGGGTCCGGCGGAGATCCGGGCAGTGATCTCGCCACGGCGACCCGGCTTGCGACGGCGCTTGAAGCTTCATGGGGTCTGGGCTCAACGCTGATCTGGCAGGGGCCGATCGAGGGGATCGAGGCGCGCCTGCGTGACGACACCGGCCTTCGGGCGCGGGTCGAAACCCATCTGCGCAACGCCGAAACCCACGCGAGCCGGATCCTGAGCGCCCATCGGGCGCTCCTCGACGAGATGGCGGCCGCCCTCGACGCGGCCGGGGTGCTCGCGGGACCGGAGCTTGCGGCGTTCCTCGCGCGCGTCAGGCGCGCACCCGGCGCCGCGTCTGAGGTCGACAAAGCGAGCCTCGGGTAGCGCCGAGGACTGACATGCCGTATCAGCCCCTCGATCGCGCGGCGGCCTGGTCCGGTCCGGACACTGCCCGCCTGTACGACACCTTGCAGGCGGGCGGCGGTGATCCGCTGCGAAGCAAGAGCCTGGGAATCCCG
>NZ_JFKD01000051.1:2500-5844 GCF_002115725.1 Marivita cryptomonadis | reverse complement strand
TTTTAGTTTAGAGGGATTGGGGATTTTATTAGGTTTGGCGGTGACCTACTCTCCCACGACTTGAGTCGCAGTACCATTGGCGCGGTGGCACTTAACGGCCGGGTTCGGAAAGGGACCGGGTGTATTGCTCACGCTATGACCACCAAACCGAATAAAATCCCCCTCGCATCTCGGATTCGAGGGGTGGCAGGCAGGGTATGACACAGTCATGCCCGTTGCCACACCGCGTCATTCCGGGTGCGAAGTAATCAACGAACCACATTTTTGATGTGGTTTTGTTGTCCAAGCCAAGTATTTTCACTTGGTGTTTGTGCTTTTGATCATTGGTCCAGAGCGCATTTTCATGCGCTTCCGCGGCGCTGTTTGAGCGCGTTGGTTTTGTTTTTACTGGATCAAATCAAGCCTATCGGGCCATTAGTACCGGTCAGCTGAACGCATTGCTGCGCTTACACCTCCGGCCTATCGACGTGGTGGTCTACCACGGCCCTCAGGGATACCTTGTTTTGAGGGGGGCTTCCCGCTTAGATGCCTTCAGCGGTTATCCTTTCCGATCATAGCTACCCTGCACTGCGGCTGGCGCCACAACAGGTCCACCAGTGGATCGTTCACCCCGGTCCTCTCGTACTAGGGGCAACTCCTCTCAAGTATCCTACACCCACGGCAGATAGGGACCGAACTGTCTCACGACGTTCTAAACCCAGCTCACGTACCTCTTTAAACGGCGAACAGCCGTACCCTTGGGACCTGCTCCAGCCCCAGGATGAGATGAGCCGACATCGAGGTGCCAAACACTGCCGTCGATATGGACTCTTGGGCAGTATCAGCCTGTTATCCCCGGCGTACCTTTTATCCGTTGAGCGATGGCCCTCCCACTTGGGACCACCGGATCACTATGGCCGTCTTTCGACTCTGCTCGACTTGTCAGTCTTGCAGTCAGGCTGGCTTCTGCCATTGCACTCAACGAGCGATTTCCGACCGCTCTGAGCCAACCTTCGCGCGCCTCCGTTACGCTTTAGGAGGCGACCGCCCCAGTCAAACTACCCGCCACGCAGGGTCCCGGATCCGGATAACGGACCGCGGTTAGACATCAAGAGTGCGAAGGGTGGTATCTCAAGGGAGGCTCCACGATGACTGGCGTCACCGCTTCAAAGCCTACCACCTATCCTGCACATCACAATCCTGATGCCAGTGCGAAGCTGTAGTAAAGGTGCACGGGGTCTTTCCGTCTAACCGCGGGAAGCCTGCATCTTGACAGGCAATTCAATTTCGCTGAGTCGATGTTGGAGACAGCGGGGAAGTCGTTACGCCATTCGTGCAGGTCGGAACTTACCCGACAAGGAATTTCGCTACCTTAGGACCGTTATAGTTACGGCCGCCGTTTACCTGGGCTTCAATTCAGAGCTCTCACCCCTCCTTTTAACCTTCAGGCACCGGGCAGGCGTCAGACCCTATACGTCGTCTTGCGACTTCGCAGAGCCCTGTGTTTTTAATAAACAGTCGCCACCCCCTGGTTTGTGCCCCCAGCCCCTAGTTGCCTAGGAACCGGGCCTCCTTCTCGCGAACTTACGGAGGTATTTTGCCGAGTTCCTTCAACATCGTTCTCTCAAGCGCCTTGGTATTCTCTACCAGTCCACCTGTGTCGGTTTAGGGTACGGTCTGATGATGGAGCTATTTCCAGGAACCTCTGAACGGCCCCTCCAATCCGATAAGGAGGAACAATCTTCGAGATCCGTCACTTCCATCTGGCCCACGAATATTAACGTGGTTCCCATCGCCTACGCCTTTCGGCCTCGGCTTAGGGGCCGGCTTACCCTGCTCAGATTAGCTTTAAGCAGGAACCCTTGGACTTTCGGCGAGAGTGTCTCTCACACTCTTTGTCGCTACTCATGTCATCATTCTCACTAGTGATCTCTCCACCGGATCGCTCACACGCCGGCTTCACAGAAAAGACTTCGTCTCCATTATTTTGCGCTACCGCCCGGAGGGCTACTTGAGCGCGTTAGCACCCAAGCAGACCCAAACGGTCCGCTAAAATAGAAGAGACGTAGTCCTATGTCACACTACGCTCTGCTACCATGCACTATGTGCATCCTAAGCTTCGGCTCATGGCTTGAGCCCCGTTACATCTTCGCCGCAGGACAACTTATTTAGACCAGTGAGCTGTTACGCTATCTTTAAAGGATGGCTGCTTCTAAGCCAACCTCCTGGTTGTTTTGGTCGTCCCACCTGCTTTCCCACTTAGCCATGAATTGGGGGCCTTAGCTGTAGGTCAGGGTTGTTTCCCTCTCCACAACGGACGTTAGCATCCGCTGTGTGTCTGCCATCTAGTACTCCCCGGTATTCGGAGTTTGGTTAGGATCAGTAAGCCTGTGGGGCCCCATTACCCATCCAGTGCTCTACCCCCGGGGGTATTCGGATGACGCTCTACCTAAATAGATTTCGCAGAGAACCAGCTATCTCCGAGTTTGATTGGCCTTTCACCCCTAGGCACAGCTCATCCCGATCCTTTTCAACGGATGTGGGTTCGGTCCTCCAGTTGGTGTTACCCAACCTTCAACCTGGCCATGCCTAGATCACTCGGTTTCGGGTCTGATCCATCTAACTCATGCGCCCTATTCAGACTCGCTTTCGCTGCGCCTACACCTAACGGCTTAAGCTTGCTAGATAGACCAAGTCGATGACCCATTATACAAAAGGTACGCCGTCACCCCGCAAGGGGGCTCCGACTGATTGTAGGCGTTCGGTTTCAGGTACTGTTTCACTCCCCTCGTCGGGGTGCTTTTCACCTTTCCCTCACGGTACTGGTTCACTATCGGTCAGTAAGGAGTACTTAGCCTTCGAAGGTGGTCCTCCGATCTTCAGACAGGATTTCACGTGTCCCGCCCTACTTAATACGTCCCATCACGCTTCCTATACGGGGCTGTCACCCGCTATGGCTGTGCTTTCCAGCACATTCTAGTCACGCTCAAGGCTCGGCTGGTCCCCGTTCGCTCGCCGCTACTAGGGGAGTATCAATTGATGTCCTTTCCTCCGGGTACTTAGATGTTTCAGTTCCCCGGGTTTGCTCTTAAAACCCTATGTATTCAGGTAATAAGTACCTGTTTCAGCAAGATATAAGCTGCCCAAAGGCAATTATATCAAACTGTCAGGTGGGTTGCCCCATTCGGAAATCCATGGATCAAAGCTTATTCTCAGCTCCTCATGGCTTATCGCAGAGTATCACGTCCTTCATCGCCTCTTACTGCCTAGGCATTCACCAAACGCCCTTCTCGCGCTTGATTTGATCCAGAAAGAACAAAACCGTCTCATAACGATGCGCTACCGCTTCGCTACTTGAGCGAACT
>NZ_JFKD01000050.1 GCF_002115725.1 Marivita cryptomonadis | reverse complement strand
TATGTGGGGTAGATTCCGGTAGGGGGCCGGATCGTATCACAAGGCCCTGACGTCCTCTTCTTTTCTTCATTTTAAGAAGCGCTGTGATCACTTTTGTGGCGATAATGGGATTTGACGCGACTTCATCTCTGTTTGTCGCGCTGCAGCGCTTGTTAGGTCAGCCAAATTCCGGCATCTTGGGTTCACGCAAATGCGGGGCCTGCACCGACTGCTCGGCAAGGCCCGCACTTTCACTGTGAGCCGCAAGACCGCTCGACGACATGGTTGGCGAAGGCGCACCCTTGGACGCGTTGAGAACATCGAGCCAGTCCTTGCAGGGCTTCATTGCAATCCCGACCCGTGACGGCGGCGCAAGACGCGTCACCTGTGGCAGGAACCCGGTGAGCTGGCTGTGAAGGGCATCCCCTGCCGCATCATTATCGAAGCCTGACAGCACCTGCCGGCCCTCAGCGAGCTTGAGAAGGGCGGCCTCCGTCTTCGGCCCGAACCCGCCGCCTGTGCTGACGTAGATCGTGTCATCCCGGGCCTCAAATTCCGCGAGCGCGAGGGCGTCGAGGCCGCCTTCGAAGACGACCATACGCGTGGCGGTTTTCGGATTGCCGAGGACGGAGACGGTTTTCACACCACCCTTGGCAAAGCGCGCGGTATTTTTCTGCCCGTGCTTCTCCCATCGCTGTTCAAACCCCTGGATATCGCCGGTCTCGGGGTTCCGGTGCGCGAAGTAGATGCCGCCAAAAGCGCCACAGCGCACATCGTCCCGGAAACGGTGCAGGGTCGCTTTCGAGATGCCCCGATCCTCTGCATAGGTCTGCTGATCCCCGATATAGGGCGCCTCCTCCCATCTGCGCCGGGCTTCGGTGTGGTCCGGCGGGCGGTCACCCCGGCGCAGCGTTGCCGTGGGTGCCAGCATCGGTGCGTCGGTGCCCATGATCTCGCGGAACGCCTTGCGCGCATCGCCAAGTGTCGATCCCGCATTGTCGGACAGCCAAAGATCGATGACCGATCCGGACGCGCCGGTCTTGTTGTTTGTCCAGATCCAGGCAGCGCCTTTCCGCGTCGCCTTGATCGTCTCGCCGCCGCGCACATAGGTTCGACGATCCCGGCCCTGCGGGTCTTTGTGCCCGTCTTTGTGCTTGGGGGCGTAGGACCAGCCACCGCGTGCAGTGATTTCGTCGATGTGGACGGCGCGCATCCGGTCCAATTCTTGGTGGTCGTTTTCTTGGCCCACCCTGGCGATCCGACGCTTCTTGCTGACGCTGCCACGATCTGCATCCGGTGCGGGTTGCGGGGTCGAGACGGTCCGGCGATCCAGCAGTTCTGCCGTGATCCGCTTTTCTTCCGCGCGCGCCACGGTCCGAAGGGCCGTCCGGACGGGATCACGCCCGGAGCCGATGGCGTCGAGCACAGCGCGGGCCTCGGCGGTCTTCTCCTCGAGCCGGACCGTGGCATCCGCCCGTTCGGCGTCATTCCCCCGGATCGCCTGATCGCGGTCTGCGATGGCCTCCTGGGCCGCCTTCTCCGCCGTCCGGGCCTCGGCCTCGATCCGGCGCTGTTGACACTCCCGCCGTTCCAGAATCGCATCACACTGCGCCTGAACGTCATCCGGGGCCCCGTGCACGGGTAGGCCCGCACGGGCGGCCTCAAGAGAAGCAAGACGCACAAAGTCAGGTGACCCAGTGAACTTTACAGATGACCATCCCTTGGCCTTGGCGATCGCAATCATGGCCGTGCGCGTCTCTCGGGTGCTGCGTGATGTCGACAGGCGGTTGCCATGATCGACCAGCGTCACGTTATCCCGAAACGTGATCTGCGGAGGCACATCTTGCAGATCGACAAAGCGGATCGCCTCGGAGACCTGAGGGTCGAGATGGAGGTCGCAATAGATGCGGCGCAGGAGGGTCAGCTTGAAGGCCGAGGATGCGGTCGCTTTCCGATCCTCCTCCCAGACCACCCCGGATATGCTTTCAATATCCTTGTGATCCTCTTTGAGATCATTGATGTATGCGCCACCCGGATCTTCATAGGCCCCGAAAGACACCTCCATCTTCCTGATGGAAAACTTCGACCCGAAGGCCGACGCTTTCGCGAATTCGTCGCTTCCCAGAATACTGATCCGCGCGCCGGACCCCGCCTTGTAATAGCGCAGTCCAAGCTCACCAAGCAGGGTATGGAGGTCCTGCCAGTCCCGCGCAGAGCCAACGGCTTCTGCAAAGCTGGTTCTCAGAGCGGCGGGGATACCATGCTCGAATGTCTCGATCCCTGTCGATTTCTCGCGTTTCCGTGCACCCGACGTTTTGGGCCTCGTTCCGGCGTCCCGGTCCGCTTTCTTCTTGTCCCAGGCCGCCGGGTTGGGCTGCAACTCGACCGTGCCGTCCGCTGACACATCGAACGCGCACCGGCCCCGGTCATGTGACCAGCCTTGCGCCAGCTCGATCTCGCGGCAGGCCTTCTCGATCCGGAGATGGTCGTTCGACTTCGACCAGACCTTTCCGGTGATGGGGTGGACGGTGTTGCAGACCAGGTGAACATGCCGCCGCTTCGTGTCGTGATGCGTCCCCACGACGATCTGGTTCTCCTCCAGCCCCAGGCTGCGGATCATATGGTCAGCCGCTTCGACCATCTGGTCATCGGTCGGCTGCTCCAGTTCATGCCAGCTGAGCACAACATGGTAATACGGTTGCTGGACCCTGCTGTTCAGCTCTGACGAGAGCCGCATGTCCTCCGCCGCATGCCGCCAGTCGCCCGAGGCGAGGTTGCGCAGCGCGACCCGGGCGGCTTTGCTGCACACGTATGTCACGCCGGGCTTGAAGGCATCTGCGCCCCCACCAGAGCCTTTCTCCCCTTCTTTCTTGATGGCCTCGCCGATCATGCCAGCAGGGCCCGGATCAGCGCGGCGGCCTTCTCGACTTCAGTGCTGACCTCATGGATCACGCGCAAATCATCTGGCGACAACGCGGTGATGAGCCCCGCGTTTACGGCGTATGCAAGCTGGTTCAGGTTCGAGCCCTGCTTTCCCAGCTCGCCGTGGATGCGCAGGAGGTCATGGCGCTCTCTGCGATCAAACCCGGCCTCGCCGGAGATCAGGGCACCGTGATAATCACGATAGTCTTGGAACCCCGCCTTGCGCGCGCGCTTGATGAACCCGTCCAGCTCGTCATCATCCACCCGCTTCTGAAGGAGGTTGTGCCGCCTCCGGCGGTTCGACCTCTCTTTCCCATCGCCTGCCCGTGCCATGCCTTCCCAGCCCCAAGTCACCCCTCTTTCTTTTTTATGACCCCGCCCTGAAAATCCCTAACGCACACCTTCCCCCCTAACGCCCATAGCTGATCCCGCCGACGCCATCCGGCGGAGAAGGAGATCAGCCCATTACCGCTGAACGAAGCACACGATGGAGCCATCCCGGGCCCGACCGGGCGGCTCCGCGCAGATACCGCGGGCCTCAAGGACGACATACGTGCCCCAAGCTGCGGCAGTGGCGAGACAGGCGGCACTGAGTGCGCCGACAACGGCCGCGACAATAAGTTGCTGTCGGGAGATGCGATCCGCTGTCGTGATCGATTTCTGCGCCGAGGCCCGGGCGATCTTGTCGGATGCCTCCTCGATGATCCGCGCGATGGCCTTCCTGGCTTCGGCCTCCGCGATCGGCCCGGCGCGGTCCGGAATGTCGTTCATTGCGTCCAGGACGCGCTGGACGTCGCGCAAGGTGGCGGCCCGGCCCGCTCTGATCGCGCGGTCATAGTGATCGAGCACCAGGATCACCGGCCACAGCTCGTCCCGGGCAGAGAGACCCAGCCCGGCTTTGACCGCCAGCAGCCGGGCGCGGTCGTCATCCGTCGGGGTGCGGCGGTAGACTTGGGTGAACAGGTCTTCCGGAAGGCCAGTCATTCAAGCAGCCCTGCGATCTTCATCTGCTCGGACCACGACCGGACCGCTGACTTTACGCGCATCTTCTGGAGCATGGAAAGCTTGTCCGAGGTCTGCGCGGTGATCAGGTTCAGGCTGGCATTTTCGAGAATGTCATTCACACGGGGGTCGAGCCGGACCATGTCGATAACGGCGGCCCCGCGCGCTTCGAGATCGGCTTTGACCTTGGTCGTGTCGAACAACGTGAAATCGCGGTCCTCGCGCCAGTTGCGCACGATGATCCAGCGCGTGGCATCCGGTAGGGCTGCCAGCTCATCCTTGAGCGCCACGAGCGGCGACCGGGTCTGATCGATCACGAAGACGATGGTCAGTTCGGCCTCGATCTCGGCGAGAAGCAATTCGAGGCTGAACCCGTCTTCGGAGGCGCCGTCCTGATTCAGTCTCTCCGTGACGTCAGAGCCGCGCGCGGGAAGATCAATCAGGACATCCCCGGGGCTTTGCGCAATGACGTCAAAGAGGGCATCGCGGCCAGCGGGGGTCATGACTTTTATGCGCTGGACATCAAGCTCCCCTTTTTCGAACGCGGCATGAAGGCCTGCGTTTTTATCATCGCCATCGACCAGTGTGACCGGCAGGCCATTCTGGAGCATCACCGCGGCCATGCGCTTTGCGACCTCGGTTTTGCCGACGCCCCCTTTGTCGCCGTGTATGAAAAAAATACGCTTCACAGGTCACCTCCTTGATCTCGAAAATCTGATGCGGGGTCCTCTTTCTGAACCTTTGTCCTCCCCTTGTCCGGGGTGGTCTGTATCTTGGGCTCGGTTGGACCGGTCCGGCGCGTCCATGCCCGGGTCGGCGCGATCCCGGCCTGGGTCCGGGCCCTGCGGACGTATGTTTTGAACGTGTTCATATTGAGCTGTTCGCCATCCGGGAGCGTCTTGTTGAGCTCCGCGCAAATCTCTTCCAGAGAGAACCCAGCTGTCATCTTGGCGTGGATGTCCTGGATCAGGCCGGCGACGAAATCGGCTTTCGTCAGTTTCTTTTCACGCCGCGCCGACATCGACTTGAGCGCCGCCTTTGCCTCTTTCAGATGTTCCGTTTTGAGTGCCATGCTGCTATCCTTGAGCTACACAGCAAGTGTCTTTGATGACCGTGAAAATACGAAAATAAATCTTCGGATTCCGCTTTCGGGATCACCCTGCCCTTAGCAGGGTATGGCGACGGTCAACCGTCCCCCCTGATCCAGCAGCGGCGGCGACACCGAGGTGTCTTCTGCTCGCAGGATGGCAACTTGTCGGCGCCGGGGGGCTTCTCCGCGTTGCGTTTTGGGCTGTAGGGGAAGGGAGAATAGCATGAGGCAAAAACAGACCCTGCCCCGATGGGACGGGAGATGGTCTGCCGGAGGTCAGCCATTTCGAGGCAGACTCCGATAAGGGGGGAGGTGACGCCCTAAGCGTGATCCCTGTGCCGTTTAACGATGTCAGTGACGGTGTTTTTGGAGATCCCGAGATCGCGCGCAATCCATCGGTATGATCTGCCGTCTTGAACGGCCTGCAGCACCTTTGGGGCAAGCTTGTCGGATTTGGGTCGTTGCCCAGGCTGTCGCCCGAGTTTCTTACCGCGCGCCCGAGCGGCGGCGAGACCGGATTTCACACGCTCGCTGAGAAGGTCGCGCTCGAACTGGGCAATCCCTGCGAGCATTGTGGCCATCATCCGCCCATGTGGCGTGTCGAGTTCGAAGGTCATGCCGTTCATAGCCACGACCGAGACCTTCCAGCCTGCGAGCCGATTGAGGGTATCGAGCAGGTCCTGAGTGGAGCGCCCCCACCGGGAAAGCTCGCTGACCAGGATGGCATCAATCTGACGGGCCTGCGCGAGGTCGAGGATCCGATTGCGGGCAGCGCGGTTGGCCGAAGCCCCCGAGGCTGTTTCCTTGAAGACATCAACCACGTCGTAGCCGCCCCGTTCCGCGAAAGCGGTCAGTTCCGTGACTTGCCGCTCGCAGGATTGGTCGGATGTCGAAACTCTGGCGTAAATGGCCGCGCGGTTTTTCATATCCTATCGCTTCGCTACTTGAGGATGTGTCCCAGTTGAACCCCCTCGGAGTTTGGCCTTGCAAGCCTTTGATTTTGCTGGTGCGGATTTTGTCCTGAACAGACTAATGACTAACAAGGACAACCCCACATGCCAAGACGCTCTATTCTGACCGCGCGCCAACGCGCAGCGCTGATCGACCTTCCGACAGATGAAGCCAGCATCCTCTACCACTACACGCTGTCGGATGAGGACATCGAAATCATTCGAACCCGTCGCCATGCACGCAATCGCCTCGGCTTCGCCCTTCAGCTTTGTGTGTTCCGGTATCCTGGCCGACTGTTGGTGTCGGGTGAGGTTATTCCGGAGCCCGTCAGCCGCTTCATCGCCGCACAGCTTGGCGAAGGGATGGATGAGCTTTGTCGTTACGCCGAGACCGACGTAACGCGACGTCGGCATCTGGTCGACTTACGTCAGGCCTACGGATTCAAGATGTTCTCCGGTCACCGCGCACGCGAGCTGAAGGCCTGGTTGGCGGGCGAGGCGGAGAGTGCGACCACCAACCATGATTTGGCACGCCGATTTGTCGACGAGTGCCGCCGGACCCGAACGGTCCTGCCGGGTATATCCGTCATCGAGCGCCTCTGCGCGGATGCGCTTGTCGCGGCGGAACGCCGGATCGACAGCGCCATCGTGGCCCGGCTGGATGAGCCCCTGAAAGCCCGCCTTGATGCCCTGCTTACGGAAATGGTCGAGGGCAAGGTCAGCCGGTTCGTCTGGTTGCGTCAGTTCGAGGTGGGGCAGAACTCAGCCGACGTCACCCGTCTACTTGACCGGCTGGAATTCCTGCAGGAGATGACCCTGTCGCCTGACATCCTCTCTGGCATTCCACCCCATCGGGTGACCAGCCTCCAGCGTCAGGGCGAACGCTATTTTGCCGATGGTCTGCGTGACATTAGCAGTGATCGCCGCCTGGCCATCATCGCGGTCTGCGCCGTTGCATGGCGCGCGGTGCTTGCCGACGCGGTAATCGAAACCCACGACCGGATCGTTGGCAAGACATGGCAGGGTGCCAAGAAGCTCTGTGATGCCAAAATCTCTGACGCAAAGACGGCAGTGCAGGACACCCTGCGCGCCTTCAGGTCGCTTGGCGCCGCCTTGCTCGAAGCCAGGAGCGATGGCGCGCCCTTGGATCAGGCGACGGAGCTGGCCTGCGGATGGGAGCGGCTTGAAGGGTTGGTTGCTACCGCCGCCGAGCTGACCGACACGATGGCCGCTGACCCTTTGGCGCATGTCGGTCAGGGCTATCATCGGTTCCGGCGCTATGCCCCGCGCATGCTGCGCGCGTTGGATATCCAGGCGGCGGGTGTCA
>NZ_JFKD01000005.1 GCF_002115725.1 Marivita cryptomonadis | reverse complement strand
CCGCGATGAAGCCGTTCTTCGGCGTCCACCCTGTGGTTCTCGACCCGCAATCGGGCGAGGAAATCCATGCCAGCCCAACCGAGGGCGTGCTGGCGATCAAGGACAGCTGGCCGGGGCAGATGCGCACCGTCTGGGGCGATCACGAGCGGTTCGAGAAGACGTATTTCTCGGACTACAAGGGCTACTACTTCTCGGGCGACGGCTGCAAGCGCGACGCGGACGGGGATTACTGGATCACCGGCCGCGTGGACGACGTGATCAACGTGTCGGGCCACCGCATGGGCACGGCCGAGGTAGAATCGGCGCTTGTCGCGCATGCCAAGGTGGCCGAGGCTGCTGTGGTGGGCTACCCGCACGCCATCAAGGGCCAGGGCATCTATTGCTACGTCACCCTGATGAACGGGGTGGAGCCGTCTGACGAGCTCACCAAGGAGCTGCGCACCTGGGTCCGCACCGAAATCGGCCCCATCGCATCGCCCGACCTCATCCAATGGGCCCCCGGCCTGCCGAAAACCCGATCGGGCAAGATCATGCGCCGCATCCTGCGCAAGATCGCCGAAAACGACTACGGCGCATTGGGCGACACATCCACTCTCGCTGACCCCTCCGTCGTCGATGACCTCATCGAAAATCGGATGAATAAAAGTTAATTTTCAGGAAAAACCAAATGATCAGGGGTGGCCTCAGGGCCGCCCTTTTTCGTTCACTGCCCGTTAACCGTTTCACAACTCTCTGCGCGCGCCACTCCAAAAAATCAGCTAAGCTCATGCAGTGGGGGCCCTGACACGACGGAGCCTAAAAATGCCTGTGTTTCACCCAACCATGCCCAGCATGACTCTCAAACCGCTGCACCGCCCAGACCTCACTGCCAAGGCGGCACCTCCGGTTTTTGCCTCGGTCACGGCACCTGCCCCTTTGCCCGGCACAATCAGCAAGGATACCAGCATCACACCCGCCGCCCCACCTTCGGCGGTCCAGATGCAGATCAAGGCGCTTCTTTCCGAACAGGCGTTGTCACTCGAAGCGGACAAACAAGACCGGTCTGACACATGACGCATTCCCCGCAGACGCTCTGAACCGTGCACCAGAACCCAGATTGATCGTAGCTGCCCCTTGCTCCTGAACGGTAATCGGTGCAAGGAAAGGCATGCAATGCGGGTGGTGCCCGTAGGGAAAGCGAGCCTCCGATCCAATCACCGACGGGGCCGCGTGAAGAGCAAGAAGCGGGCGAGGGACAGCATGACCAAGACCAACCATGAAGCGGACGTGGCGTTTATCGAAGCATTGGCGAAGCTCTTGCGGGAAAACGACCTAACCGAATTGCAGGTCAAGCGCGAATACGGCGAGGATGACAGCCTCAACGTGCGCGTCAGTCGTATCACCCAAGTTGCCCCCGCCGTGCAAACCACGGTTGCGGCAGCGCCCGCAGTGGCACCGGCAGCGCCCGCCACCCCCAGCGCACCGGAAGACCCGGCATCTCATCCTGGCGCGGTGACCTCGCCGATGGTTGGAACGGTCTACATGCAGGCAGAGCCGGGTGCGCCGTCTTTCATTTCGGTTGGACAGCAGATCAACGAAGGCGACACTCTCTTGATCGTGGAAGCGATGAAGACAATGAACCACATCCCCGCCCCGCGCAGCGGCACAGTGAAACGCATTCTGGTCGAAGACGGAGCCCCCGTCGAATACGGCGCGCCGCTCGTGATCCTCGAATAAACGGGCTCTGGCATGTTTGACAAAATCCTGATTGCCAACCGGGGCGAGATTGCCCTCCGTGTGATCCGCGCCTGCCGCGAAATGGGTGTGGCCAGCGTGGCGGTACATTCAACAGCTGATTCAGATGCGATGCATGTGCGCATGGCCGACGAGGCGATCTGCATCGGCCCGCCCTCTTCGACAGACAGCTATCTGTCCATTCCAGCGATCATTTCGGCCTGCGAAATCTCGGGCGCGCAGGCGATCCATCCCGGCTATGGCTTCTTGTCCGAAAACGCGCGGTTTGTGCAGATTGTCGAAGATCACGGGCTGATCTTTATCGGTCCAACAGCGGAACATATCCGTGTGATGGGCGACAAGATCACAGCCAAAGACACGATCAAAGCGCTTGGCGTGCCGTGCGTGCCGGGTTCAGACGGTGGCGTTGCCGATCTTGCCGAGGCCAAGAAGGTCGGTGAAGAGGTTGGCTATCCTGTGATCGTCAAGGCGACGGCAGGTGGCGGTGGGCGTGGCATGAAAGTGGCGCAAACAGCCGCCGACATGGAGCGCGCCTTTCAGACAGCACGGTCCGAAGCGAAGGCCGCCTTTGGCAATGACGAAGTCTATATCGAGAAATACCTGACCACGCCTCGCCATATCGAAGTGCAGGTGTTTGGTGACGGCAAAGGCAAGGCGGTGCATCTGGGTGAACGCGATTGTTCATTGCAGCGTCGCCACCAAAAGGTGCTCGAAGAGGCCCCCGGCCCCTGCATCACCGAGGAAGAGCGTGCCCGGATTGGAAAGATCTGTTCCGACGCCGTGTCCAAGATCAACTATGCGGGCGCGGGCACCATCGAATTCCTGTATGAAAACGGTGAGTTCTATTTCATCGAGATGAACACCCGCCTTCAGGTCGAACATCCCGTGACCGAGGCGATCTTTGGCGTCGATCTTGTGCGCGAACAGATCCGCGTGGCCTCTGGACTGCCGCTGTCTTTCGAACAGGACGAACTGGTCATCAACGGCCATGCCATCGAAGCGCGGATCAATGCCGAAAAACTGCCGAACTTCTCTCCCTCACCCGGTCGGATCACACAGTACCATGTACCCGGCGGTCTGGGGGTGCGCATGGACAGCGCGCTTTATGATGGCTACAAAATCCCGCCCTATTACGACAGCTTGATCGCCAAGCTGATCGTGCATGGTCGTGACCGGGATGAAGCCTTGGCGCGGATGTCGCGGGCGTTGGGTGAATTGATCGTTGATGGTGTGGACAGCACAGTGCCGCTGTTCCGTGATCTTCTGGAAGACCCGGACGTGCGCAGCGGTGACTATAACATTCACTGGCTCGAGCATTGGCTGGAGCGCACCTACGCGAAGCCTTGAGGCCTGTCGCACACTTGCCCCCTGCTGACCGGCAGGGCGACGCGCGATGACCGTCACGCCCGAGCTTTTGCTTCAAGCCTATCGCGTCGGCGTCTTCCCGATGGCGGAACACCGCGACGACCCGGAGATGTTCTGGGTCGATCCACGCAAGCGTGGTGTGTTCCCATTGGACGGGTTCCGCATTTCCCGCAGCCTGTCCAAGACATTGAAGCGGAACGACTATTACGTGACGCTGAACACAGCATTTGATGACGTGATCGACGCCTGCGCAGATCGCAGCGAGACATGGATCAATCAGGAAATTCGCGGGCTGTACAATGAGCTCCATCATCAAGGACATGCCCATTCACTGGAGGTCTGGGCCGACAGCCGTCTGATCGGTGGCGTCTACGGCGTGGCAGTTGGCGGTGCATTCTGTGGAGAAAGCATGTTTTCCCGTCAGCGGGACGCGTCAAAAGTCGCGTTGGCTTGGTTGATCGATCTGTTGCGACGGACGGGATTTGTCTTGTTCGACACGCAATTCCTGACCCACCACCTTGCCTCCTTGGGCGCAATCGAAATCACAAGGGCGGAATATCGGGCGTATCTGGCGCAAGCACTGCGGATCACTGCCGATCTCAGCAGCGCTCCATTGGCTGCGTCAGGTCAGGACGTGGTGCAGCGCAACACCCAGACGTCGTAGCGCTGGTGATCCATCGGGTTGAGAGCGGGCGACGAAGCAATCATCCAGCCCTGATAGACCGGTGCATCCTTGCCGATTTCGGTGATGGTCAATGAGGCGTAGGCTTCGCCTGCCGCGTTACCATCCGGATATCGGCACTCATTGGCCGTCACCGTGATGCGGCCAACCGTGGCTGATTGGCGCGTTCCAATCTGAAGGTCAGAGACCTTGCCGGTCAATTTGTCCAAGGCACGCACGGTCACGCCCGTGCCGTTGGTTGTGGCAAGCTGCGCAATGCTGGCAGACGCCAACACCAGCGATAGGAAAAAGACCATCACACGCAGCATCGCATCTCTGCCTTCTTGATGCGCGCAGAGCCGGGTTATTCCGGGCTCCACGCCTCATAATCCTGCCGAGGCTTCGGCTCGGGACGCCGGATCGACCCTTCAGGCGCATAGGCCAGAGCAGTACCGGTCAGGTTTTCCTGATGCGGCTTGACCCAAGCCTTTTTGGGCAGCGGGCGGTCTGTCGGCAATTCCTTGAACGTGTGGTGCAGCCACCCGTGCCAATCGGGATCAACGCGGCTTGCCTCAGCTTCGCCATTGTAGATCACCCAACGCTTCTTGGCGTCACGCGATTGATAGAAGATGTTGCCTTGGGTGTCCTCACCGACCTTTTCGCCTTTGCGCCACGTATAGAATTGTGTGCCAAGCGTCTGCCCGTTCCACCAGGTGACAGCGCGAAGTAGGGTATTCAGAATGCCCATGGACGACTCCTCGGGGTTGGTTCAGCGCCGTTATAGGGCGCTTTGCGGGACAAGGTCCAGCGCAGCTATGACGCAGCCGGCGCCAGAGCCGTGACTTCGATCTCAATCCGGTATTTCGGGTCGATCAGGCCACATTCGATCATCGTGGCCGCGGGCGGGTTGTCGCCGAACGTACTGGCAAGGATGTCATAGCAGGCTTCGAATTCATGCCGGTCCGGCAAATAATACGTCACCCGGACCACATCCGCCATCGACGCACCGGCCTTGTCCAAAGCCCCCGCGATCACATCCAGAGCGCTTTGGCATTGCTCGGCCACGGTATCTCCCTGCCCGACTGTGCCAGCAACATGAACAAAGCCCCCGGCCACAACGGCCCGGCAGTAGCCGATTTTGGCCTCAAAGGGGCTGCCACTGTGAATTCTCTTGATCGTCATCGTTTCCGTCCCAAAAAGAAAGGCGGGCAAAATGCCCACCTTTTCACGTTTCCACCGATGGCTGGTTCAGCCCGCTTCGGCAGGTTCCTTCTTCTGATCTGCATAGATCATCAGAGGTTTGGCCTCCGAGGTCACCGCCTCTTCATTCACCACCACCTCGACAACGTCATCCATGCCGGGCAGTTCGAACATCGTATCCAGCAGGATGTCCTCGAGGATCGACCGCAGGCCACGTGCGCCGGTCTTGCGCTGGATCGCCCGCTTGGCAATGGCGCTCAGCGCGTCATCGGTAAAGCTGAGCGTGGTGTTCTCCAACTCGAACAGACGCTGATACTGCTTGACCAGAGCATTTTTCGGCTGCGTCAGGATGATGATCAACGCGTCTTCGTCCAGATCTTCGAGCGTCGCAATAACTGGCAGACGACCGACGAATTCCGGGATCAGACCAAACTTGAGGAGATCCTCGGGTTCCAGCGATTTGAAGGTCTCACCGATGCCCTGTTCGCTATCGTCGCGCACATCTGCACCAAAGCCCATGGCCGAACCTTTGCCACGCTGCTTGATGATCCGGTCCAGACCGGCAAATGCGCCACCGCAAATGAACAGGATGTTGGTCGTATCAACTTGCAGGAATTCCTGCTGCGGATGCTTGCGCCCACCTTGCGGCGGCACCGACGCAACTGTGCCTTCCATCAACTTGAGCAGCGCCTGCTGCACGCCTTCGCCCGACACGTCGCGGGTGATGGATGGGTTTTCGGACTTGCGGGTAATCTTGTCGACCTCGTCGATATAGACGATACCACGCTGCGCGCGTTCCACGTTGTATTCAGAGGACTGCAGCAGCTTGAGGATGATGTTCTCCACATCCTCACCCACGTACCCGGCTTCTGTCAGAGTGGTTGCATCCGCCATCGTGAACGGCACATCCAAAATCCGTGCCAGCGTCTGCGCCAGCAATGTCTTGCCGCACCCGGTCGGGCCGATCAGCAGGATGTTCGATTTCGCGAGTTCGATATCGGATGATTTCTGCGAATGATTCAAACGCTTGTAGTGGTTGTGCACCGCCACAGACAGCACGCGCTTGGCCACGGCCTGACCGATCACGTAATCATCCAGCACGTCGCAAATCTCGCGCGGGGTGGGCACGCCATCCGTCGACTTCAGGCCACCGCCCTTGGTCTCTTCACGGATGATATCCATGCACAGTTCGACGCATTCGTCACAGATGAAGACGGTCGGCCCTGCGATCAGCTTTCGCACTTCATGTTGGCTCTTGCCGCAGAAGCTGCAGTAAAGAGTGTTCTTGCTGTCGCCGCCAGAATTCGTCGCCATGTCTTTACCTTTCCTGACTCACGTCAAGGTTTCGCATATACTTTCTGCTAACCTTAAGCGTGTGCCATGTTTTCTTCCAAGAACCTTAGGACAGCAAAACTTGGGCCACAACGTCAAAAACACATTCAGGACGTCGTGACCCAATCACGATTATTCGTCGTCAGACCCCTTGACGCGGCTCTCGACGATCTCGTCGATAAGGCCCCATTCCTTGGCCTCTTCCGGCGACATGAAGTTGTCGCGTTCCAACGCCGCCTCGACTTTCTTCAACGTCTGGCCGGTGTGCTTGACGTAAATCTCGTTAAGACGTGTCTTCAGCTTCTGTGTTTCCTGCGCGTGGATCATGATATCCGTTGCCTGACCCTGATACCCGCCAGAGGGCTGGTGCACCATTACGCGGCTGTTGGGCAGCGAAAAGCGCATCCCGGCCTCACCTGCTGTCAGCAGCAACGACCCCATAGAAGCCGCCTGCCCGATCACCAGCGTGCTGACTTTCGGCTTGATGTACTGCATCGTGTCATAGATCGACAGACCGCTGGTCACCACGCCACCCGGGCTGTTGATGTACATGCTGATTTCCTTTGACGGATTCTCGGCCTCAAGGTGCAAAAGCTGTGCCACGATCAGCGACGACATGCCATCGTGCACCGGACCGCTCAGGAAAATAATCCTTTCCTTTAGCAGGCGCGAGAAAATGTCATAGGCCCGTTCGCCACGGCTGGTCTGCTCGACCACCATGGGAACGAGGGTGTTCATATAGGTATCAAAGGGATCTTTCATCTGTGCCTGCCTGGATGATGCGCCCGCCGGATGCCGAGCTTGGTTGCGAGTTGTCCTGAGACTAGTGTCCGGCTCTGGGGGCTGCAAGGGGCAGCGGTTCGACGACCGGTCTTGACCCGGCTCCGCGCGGGCTTAACTGGCGCTGCATGACAGACCTATTTCCCCCGACCCGCACGGCCGCTTTAGAAAAGCTGACGGCGTTTGTGCCAAAGGCAGCGCGCGTTTACGCGTCGCAAAGAAACTATGATCTCGGGCCAGGGCAACATGACAATGTTTCGACCTTGTCACCCTATATCCGCCATCGCCTGATGACAGAGCCCGAGGTGATTGTAGCCGTTCTGGGCCGCCATGCGCTCAGCAGCTCTGAAAAATTTGTGCAAGAGGTGTTTTGGCGCACGTACTGGAAAGGCTGGCTGGAAATGCGCCCGGCGGTCTGGGGGGGCTACCAGCAAGGACTGGCTCGGGCATGGGATCAGGTGCAAACGCAATCTGGCCTGCGCGGCGAATGGGAAGCCGCCTGCAAAGGCGAGACAGAGATCGCATGCTTCAACCATTGGGCCCACGAATTGGTAAACACCGGCTACCTGCACAACCACGCGCGCATGTGGTTCGCTTCGATCTGGATTTTCACATTGCGTCTACCCTGGGAGCTGGGGGCGGATTTCTTCCTGCGCCACCTCTATGACGGCGATCCTGCCTCGAACACGCTCAGCTGGCGCTGGGTCGCGGGTGTGCAGACACAGGGCAAAAACTATGTGGCACGGGCATCAAACATCTCGAAATACACCGAAGGTCGGTTCTCGCCACTCTACCAACTGACCTCCAACCCCGAACCGCTGGATGGCCCACCCCATCCACCGCGCATGGACGCGCCAGAGGGTGATCGGCTCGATCCGTCAAAGCCATCGGTTCTGGTGCTACACGAAGACGACATGAGCCCCGGCTGGTTGTTCGAGCAGGGTCTCAAACCACTGGCGACCGCCACCTTGGATGCGACTGCTCAAATCAGTCCGTTGCATGTCGCGCCCAACGTCACGTCGTTCAAATCGGCGCTGATGGACGACTGTACGACGCGCTGGTCGACCTCGCTTGGCCCGCTCACCACCGGCCTGACAACAGCGCAAGCGATCGAAGACTGGGCGCGCAGCATTGGCGCCGAACAGATCGTCACACCCTACGCCCCTGTCGGTCCCGCGGCCACAATCCTGAACAACATCCGTGCACTGCCTGTCATTCGACCGCTGCGCGACTTTGACCGTCGCGCCTGGCCGCATGCGACAGCCGGGTTTTTCAAGTTCAAGAAAAAGATCCCCGAACTCGTCGGCGCCATGAAGGGATTCCAGCCCGTCTGATCTTCATCTTGCCCCTAAACTCCGGGAGGTTTGGAGGGCTGGCCCTCCAATTCGTCGGATCGCGCAGCGATCCGACACAGTTCCAAACGAAAAAGGCCGGGACAGATGCCCAGCCTTCCCCAAACACCTGAACAAAAAGATCAGCCGAACATGTCCGACGTGATTCCTTCGTACCAGCCGATGCTTTCTTCATAAGTCGCCTTACGCAGAGCCGCGTCTTCGCCGGTCTGGCTGACAAAGCTAGACACGCTGGCGATTTTCTCGTCGTTCGGCTCATAGGCCGCGCCAACCTTCACACCATCATCCGTCGCGATCAGCGACCAGCAGGTGTTCGAGAATTTCGCCGGGAACACGCGGCTGCCGGTCAGCGCACCGCGCACCGCCATCGCCGCCACCTTGGCCTGGCTGTTGGCCGAGTAGCCGGATTTCGGCATGTCGCCCTGATTGGTGGCATCGCCCAGAATGTGGATATTCTCATCCAAACGAGACACCATGGTGTGCCCGTCGACCGGGGCCCAGTTGCCTTCGGTCAGACCAGCTGCATCACAGATCAGACCCGCCTTTTGCGCCGGAATGACGTTGACCACATCGGCTTTGATCAATTCACCATCCACATCCACGGTCATCGCCGACGGATCGACAGTAACATTCTCGCCACCGAAATCCGGGCCGATGCGGGTGATCATGCCCGGATAATGCTTCTGCCAGCCTTCCTCGAACAGACCCTGCTTGGAGAACTTTTCTTTCGGGTCGGCAATGATGATCTTGGCGGTCGGATTGTTCGCTTTGAGCACATGTGCCACCATCGAGATCCGCTCGTACGGTCCAGGCGGGCAACGGTACGGGTTGGGCGGGGCCACCATCACATAGGTGCCGCCTTCCGGCATCGCCATGATCTGCGCTTTGAGCAGTTCGGTCTGGCTGCCACCCTTATAGGCATGCGGCATCGCGTTCTGTGCCGACATATCCCATCCGGGCACCGAGCCTTCTACAAAGTCGATACCGGGGCTGAGGATCAGGCGGTCATAGGGCACCGATCCGCCCCCGGCGAGCGACACGGTCTTGGCGTCGCGATCCACGCCCGTGGCCCAGTCATGGACGACGTTGATGCCGTAATCTGACGCCAGCTTGCCATAGGAATGCGACAGGTTCTCCAGATCCCAGAACCCACCCAGATAGAGGTTCGAGAAAAAGCAGGTGTAGTAGCTGCGCGTCGGTTCGATCAGGGTCACGTCGATCTCGCCTGCGCTGTCCTTGGCGATATAGCGCGCGGCAGTTGCGCCACCTGCACCACCACCGACGACCACCACTTTGGGTTTGCCGTGTGACGCTGCATGCACCATCGGGGCGCTGAGCGTTGCCGCCGCCATCCCGGTGCCCACAAAAGCACGTCTGTTGAGTTTCATAACTTTCCTCCCATTTGCAACACGCGCCTTGGCTGAACTTGTCTCTTCCGGACTTTATTCGGCTTTGGCAAAATATGCCGCCAGCGCGGCAATCTCTTCGTCCGACAACCGGGATGCCATCATCTGCATCACCGGGTGCGGTCTGATCTGTCTTTTATATGCATGCATGGCGACGACGAAATCTTCGGTCGGCCATTGCGTGATCGACGGGATACCCCGGTCCGATCCATCCTGCTGGTGGCAGGTCTTGCATTCACTGGCGAGATATTCGCCGTAATCCGTATCACCCACAATGGCCAGAACCTCGGGCGCAAGTTCGACCTCGCGCGCCTGTGCTGTGGGCGCGGCTTCAGGAATGTTCTGGGGGCTGGCCGAGAATTGGCGCAGGTAAGCGAGGATGTCAGAACGGTCCTGTGAGTCTTTCAGGCCCGCGAAATTCATCCGGGTGCGCGACACCAGTGCTTTGGGGTTCTCGAGATAGGCATCGAGGGTTTCGATCTCCCATGTGAGGCCATCCGCCCCCATCATCTGCATGTCATCCGAATATCGGAACCCATCATGCGCCCCGGCGCGGCGGCCGAAAATGCCGTTCAGATGCGGCCCGATCCGGTCAGTCGCGCCTTGTCCGATCTGATGACAGGACCGGCATTGCGCAAACACTTCTTCGCCGCGCGCGGGATTTCCGAATTCCGACGCAGAAGCATCGGCTATGACGGGATTTGTTGCAGGCTGTTGCAAAGGGTCTGCAACGGTTGCAACGGGTGCCAAAGCCGCCTGTTGCGCATCTTCCGCAGCTTTCACTGCAGCGGCAAGCTCGGTTTCCAACTCGGACAGCCTGGCTTCGAGAGACGAGGCCTGATCGGCCTTTGCCGCCCAGTCTGAATTGCTGCGTTCCAACTGCCCAAGGCGGTCCGTCAAAGCGTCCAGTTCGGACGCGCGGTAGTCCCGTGCAGTCCATCCATAGGCAACCCCAAGCACAAGCGCTGCACCTCCGATAACGGATAAGAACAGACCGGAAGAATGCGCCATGAGACCTCGTGAATTAAGATGTCCTAAAGCTTTGTCTAAAGCTCATCTTAACGGAATTTGCGCGGCAGGATACAATCTTGCCGCGCAAACCCTAATTATTCGAAAGTGGACAGGTAGGCGGTGACCGCAGCGATATCCTCTTCCTTTTTCAACCCGGCAAAACTCATCTTGGTGCCTTTGGCAAAGCCACGAGGATCAGCGAGGAACGCCGCGAGCGTTTCCGGTGTCCAAGCGCCATCCATCTCGGCCAAGGTTTTGGAGTACTTGAACCCATCAACCGCGGCGATATCCGCACCGACGATGCCATTGAGCGCGGGGCCAGAGCGGTTCTTGGCGCCGTCACCGACCTGATGGCAGGCCTTGCATTTGCCAAAGACCTTTTCACCGGCAGCGACCAATTCGGGGTCCGGACCGGCAGCCGCAGCAACAGCAACCGCTTCAGGTTCAGCCGTTTCGGCAACCGGTTCTGTGACGGCCGTGGTCTCTACCACCGGTGCTTCTTCTGAGGCCGCCTCGGCGCCTTCTTCTTCCGGGGTCACGTCCAGTACGGTTGCCCGCATGGTGATCTCGACGCTGTCCTTGCAGTTCTCCATGCAAGGCTCAGTCCGCCAGATGGTGTATTCGGTCTCCGCACGGTCATCGATAATGAACCCGTCTGCGTTGGGCATCTCGACCTCAAGGAAGTTTTCGTTCGACAGAACGAAATCGTCCTCAACAAGGAAGTTCGAATAGAGCATGTACGCGACAATGGCGTAGACCTCGTCATCGGACAGTGTTTGGGCGTTGCCGTAGGGCATGGAGCGGTGGACATAATCCCAAGCCGTCGAAAGGTAAGGCCAATAGCTGCCCACAGTTTTCAACGGGTCGTCGTCAGCAAGCGTGTCTTCGCCCCCTGCCAGCTTGGGCCAGTTATCGACACCTTCGGCAAATTCGCCGTGACATACGGCGCAATTCTCCGAAAAGATCATCTCGCCATCTTCGACTGAACCGGACCCAACAGGCAGGCCAGTTCCATCCGGACTGACATCCAGATCCCAAGCCGCCACTTCTTCCGGCAGTGCAGGACGGCCCAGACCGTACCTGCCTTCGCTGGCCCCGGTCGAGGCGTTTGCCGCGCTGACCATTCCGCTTGACACGACAGGAGCCGCGATTGCGGTCATAACCGCCGGGTTCTCAGGGAACCCCGCAACATTGCGATCGGCAAAATTCACGGCCATTGTCAGCACAGCGATTGTGCCAAGTGCGGTGCCGCCGAATAGATTAAGAGACTTCGACATTTTCTGCCTCCCCGTTGGGCTTTACGTGCCACGTCTGGATACAGTTGTTGTGGTAGATTGAGTTGTAGCCGCGCACATCGCGCAACTGCGCTTTGGTCGGCTGCACGTATCCGGTTTCGTCCATCGCCCGCGACTGGAGCAGCATGTCTTCGCCGTTCCATTCAGTGTCGAGGTAGAAGCGGGTCAGCGCCATCTTCTCGCCCGGCTTGGCCAGACGGGCGGTTTCCCACGTCTTGCCACCGTCCTTTGACACGTCCACACGGGTGATTGCACCGTGACCGGACCAGGCCAGACCTGTGATGACCAGCGGACCCGCGCCATGAGTGATCGGCGCTTGCGGGCTTGGCGAGGTGACGACGGATTTCGCGTCCATCACCCACGTCCATTTACGGCTTGTACCATCGGCAAGCGTGTCGGTGTATTTCGAGGTTTCCTCGCGGCTTTCGACCGCATTCGCCGTCACCTCGATGCGGCGGATCCACTTGACCCACATGTTGCCTTCCCAACCGGGAACGACAAGGCGCACAGGGTAGCCGTGTTCCTTGCGCAGCGCTTCGCCGTTGGCTTTGAACGCCACCAGCACGTCGTCCAGCGCCTTTTCCATCGGGATCGACCGGCCGTTCGACGATGCATCCGCACCTTCGACATAGACCCATTTGTCGGACAGGTCGCCTGCCGCCTCAAGCCCAGCTTCGTTCAGAAGGGTGCGCAGCGAGACGCCGGTATATTCCATGTTGTGGATCATACCGTGGGTGAACTGTGCGCCATTGAGCTGTGCGCCCGCCCATTCCATGCCAGTATTGGCGGCACATTCGCAGAAATACACATGGTTTTCGCGCGGGAAGCGTTCGAGATCGGCATAGGAGAACACCAGAGGCGTATCCACCAAGCCATTGATCATAAGACGATAATCTTCCTTGCGCAGTTCAATCGCACCGGAATGGTGGCGTTCAAACGCGCAGCCCTGCGGTGTGATCGTGCCGTCCAGCGCGTGGATCGGCGTAAAGTTGATCGAGCTTGTGGTGTCAGCGGTCAGCCATTCCACATTGCGACGCACAACATCGCTTTCGTACTGGATCGGCAGGCCGTAGGGCGTGGCATCGACGCCATCGCCAAAGACGACGGCCCAGTCCTGCACTTCGGTGATCAGCGGATCGGGGCCATTGGCCCGCGCAGCGCCCGCAGCGGTCAGACCCGCCGCAGCCGCAGCAGACCCCCGCAGGAACGCACGGCGGGAGGGTTTGAGCATATCAGACATATCTCATACTCCGGTTTAAGTTACGCGCCCACGACCGTGACGCTGTCATTGGGTTTAACGGTGACGGTGCCAAGCTTTTTGATATGCGCTTCGACCACGTCCCAGATTTGCGGACCTTCGGTGTTCTCATTCACGGACGCCCAGCCCGCGACGACATAATTCTTCGCCGGATCAATGGCTTCACCGGTCTTGAGCAGCACCATGTCGGTGATGCGTTCGCCCTGCGGCTTGCCAATATCGATCCGGTAGCCCATGCCACCGATGCGCACCATATCGCCGCCCTGCTGGTAGTAGGGGTCCGGGTTGAAGATATTGTCGGCCACATCTTCGAGGATGATCTTGATGAACTCGCCAGTCATTTCAGACCGGTACGCTTTGCCATAACTCATGGAGGTGACGTTCCAGAGATCCTCGCGGGTGATGTCGTCGCCGGGGATCAGGCTTGGTCCCCAACGCACGCCGGGCGACATGGCAATGTCAGCCTCGCGTTCGCTCATCAGTGCATCACAGATCAGGTCGTCCCACGTGCCGTTAAAGTTACCACGGCGGTACAGCAGGCTGTCGGTCTGGCCGATCACCTCTTCCAGCTCGGCCTTGTAGGGCGCCCGCTGTTCGTCGATGACAGCCGTCATTTCCGCGTCGGGTTCGATGACGTCCGAGAAGATCGGGATCAGCTTATGACGGAAACCCATCATGCGACCGTTCTGAATGTCCAGATCGACGCGGCTGACGAATTTGCCATTGGAACCGGACGCGATCAGAATGGTATCGCCCACCAGCACGGGTTCCGGCAGCGCGTCATGGGTGTGCCCCGTCAAGATAACGTCGATTCCAGTGACCTTGCTTGCCATGCTCTTGTCGACGTCGAACCCATTGTGGCTCAGGCAGACAACGCATTCGGCGCCTTGTGCACGCACTTCGTCAACCATAGCCTGCATGTTTTCGTCACGGATGCCGAACGAGTATTCCGGGAACATCCAGCCGGGGTTGGCAATCGGCATGTAGGGGAAGGCTTGGCCGATGACCGCGATTTTCACACCACCGCGTTCGAAGAACTGGTAGGGCGGGAACAATTCGGCCGGTTCATCCCATTCCGCGTCAAAGATGTTTTGGCCCAGCGCGGCGAAGGGCAAACCTTCGACGATTTCCCGCACACGCTCAGAGCCAAGTGTGAATTCCCAGTGGAAGGTCATTGCGTCGGGACGCAGTTGGTTCATGGCATTGACCATGTCCTGCCCTTCGGTTTGGTAGCAGGTGTAGGATCCGTGCCATGTATCACCGCCATCCAGCAGCAGCGCATCCGGCCGATCGGCCCGGATCGCGTTGACCACAGTGGCCACGCGATCCAGTCCGCCGACGCGCCCATAAGCCTTGGCCAGGGAGGAGAAATCGCCAGAGCTGAGCGCGTAATGGGAAGGGCTGCCGTCATCAATGCCGTAAAGCTTGCGGAAATCGGCCCCGGTGACGTGTGGCACCGCACCGCGATTGTCACCCACACCGATATTCACCGACGGTTCGCGGAAATAGATCGGCTTGAGCTGGGCGTGAATGTCGGTGACGTGGATCAACGAGACATTGCCAAAGGTGTCGAATTGCAAAAGCTGGTCTTGGGTCAGCGCTTGTTGCGCGGCGAGACGGGACCAGTTGCCAAAGCCTGACGCGCCCACCAAAGCGGACGCAGCCATCGACACCTGAAGGAAATCGCGACGTGAAATCATGGGAGGGCCTTCTTGGATTTCCGGACACACATTCGCATGTGTGAATGAGTTGGGTGGAAAAAACCCGCACCAGTGATGGCGCGGGCCTTGGGATTATTGACGGACCGACGGACCTTCGACGCTCAGGCCATTGCCGCGCGATGCGACATACAGCTCGAGTGCCACGAATTCCGGCGAACCGACAGCATATGTCTCGGCGCGCGTGTCGCGGATACAGCCACGGAAGCGGTTGTGCGTCTGCACCAGACCCGCGTTCTTGAGGCGGTAGGTCGGGAAACCGTTGATCTGACCCTGAGACAGGTGGTCGGCACGGATGTAGTTGCCGTAATTGTCTTCATGGCAGTTCGCGCAGGACAGTTCGAGCTGACCGTAGCGGGTGTAGTAGATTTCCTTGCCTTTTTCGTAGTATTCGGCGGCGGGGCCGTCGATTGCCACGTCCACAGGCATGCCACGCGATTGCACTGTGATCAGTGCTTCCATCGCTGTCATTTCGGCCTTGTCGTACTTGTACGCTTCGGCGCCCATCTGTTCGGTGCGGCAGTTGTTGATCTGCATCGCAAGCGTCCGCATCTCACCTGCGTCGGCGTTCCATTTCGGGTATACCGCACGGACACCAGCCAAGCTTTCGGGGCCTTCGTGGCAAGACGCACAAGATTTTTCGGCTGTGCCATCCACTGTGTTCCACGCGTCCGTCGCCTGATCCACAGCGATCATGCCGGGATTGTCGAAGGTGTCCATCTGCATGGCTTGCGTGTCGTCTTCACGAAAGTGCCAACCCGACATGATCGTATCAATGCCGGTTTCCGCCATGTGTGCAGGTGCAGCCGTTTTCGAGATCATTTCCTGACCGTCGATCGAGAGCGTGTCGTCATCCGCGCCACCCGCAAACACCATCGGGGCCGAAATCGCCAGCGCGGCGAACGCTGTCAGTGCCTTATATTTCATTCTGTTCCCTCCCAAAATTACCCCTGCTCCGAAAGTCCGGAACAGGGAGGAGCTTCTGCTCAGACCGTGATGGCTTTGTTGTCGTTGTAGACGGACCCGTCATCGTCATACCAAGTGAACGCGAATTCACCTGCTTCGGGCACTGTGGCCTCGAATTCGAAATACGGGTTGGTCGAAATCGCCGGCTCCATTGTGATGTCAATCACAGTCTGGCCGTTGAATTCGCAAGTGAAGCGATTGATGATCGAGCGCGGGATCGGGTTTCCGTCGCCGTCTTTGCGCTGGCCCGACTCCATCGGGTGGCTGATCAACGTCTTAATGACGATCGCTTCGCCAGCAGAGGCGGACTTGGGAACCTTGACGCGGGGTTTTACACCGGATGCCATGTTTTATCTCCTGAAATCTGTCTGTTGACCGTTAGCCGCCGCAGCCGCCGATGGTGACCTTTACGGTCTTCGAGCTGCGAGCAAAGCTGCCATCTGCCAGTTTGGCGATGGCGATGACGTCCTGCGTACCGGCAAGACGCATACGCGTGCTGGCGGTTTGGGACGCGGCGAGCGGGCCAAAGTTGAACGTTGCAACGCCGGGTGTCGGGTTGCCTGCGGCCAGAACCAAAACCGAGGTTGCGCCCGGAGCGGAAACCGCGATCGGCACGGTGTTACCGTTCTCGGCAATCTCGGGTGCGGTCAGTTCCACACCTGCGTCGCCCACTGCGGCGCCACCCGTGAATTCTGCGATCACATCGTCAACCGCTGCATTGGCGCGGAACGGCAGGACGAAGGTCAGCGCCGCTGCCCCACCCAGTGCCAAGGTTTCGCGTCTTGTGAAATCCATGTCTTATCTCCTAATCCAGTGACGGCAGATCAGCTGCCCTTGAGCGTCATGAGAAACGCCACCACATCTTCGATTTCCTGAGCCGTAAGGATGGGCGTCAGGTCTTCTTCCTTTGCACCTTTTCCGGTGTAACCATCACCGGGTCGGATGAATCCGCTGGTCTTGTAGAAGGCGGGCATCACGCTGCCTTCGAACGTCATCTTGGCGTTGGCAATAATGCCGCGCAGCTCTTCCGCGCTGCGATAGTCCGCGATGCCGTCGAGTGTCGGACCAACTTCGCCGTGGAACGGCGCATCATTCAGCGCGGTTACAGCATGGCATGCAACACAGTTGCCTTTGCCACGGCTGGTCATGATCTTGGCGCCGCTGGCGGCGTCGCCGTCCGAACCGGACAGAGATGCCTGGATCGCACCGTATTCGTCGAATTGAACCTCGCCCGGAGTGATGGGGTTGGCGATGGCTGCGGTCGCGAAAATCACGACAGCTGCGGAAATACCTGTTAGCTTCATTGTCCCTCCCTTACCGCCCGATACGTTGACCGAGCTGACATATGGCTTTGTATACCGTAGGCCACAGACGTTGATTCACGCAACAACAAATTCACAGAAGTGAATAATTGAGTATGAATGTCGCAGGATCAGTCCGTGCTTCCGTTGCTTCTTTCCTGGATCATGCGCGCATGGTATCTCTGAAAATCCTCTTCACCTTCAAGTAGATACCGCTTTTCGGCAACCCAGGTGAACATGTCCAGTGTTGTCCCTTTGCCAAAGGCTCCGGGCATGACCGCGACGGACGCTTCTAGCGCGTTTTCGCCCTCCGGAACCTCTTCGGGAAGGAAAACGATGTTCGGCGTGAACAGCACCCGCCACTTTCGGGCCATGTCTTTTTCGGACATGACTTCGCCGTCGAAATCCGTGACTTCGATGTCGCCATGCAGGTTCAACTGCACGACAAAATAGGTCTCTGCGATGAAGTCACTGACCGTCGCGTCCGAAAACACCTCTTCATGCATCTTCGAGCAGTAGATGCATCCACGCTGTTCAAAAAACAGGACCAGCCGCTTGCCTTCGGCGTTGGCTTCCTCAAGGTCTTCGCGCAAGTCCTTGAACGTATCGCGCATCCAAGGTTGCTTGTGCAGACCATCATCTCCAAGCTCTGCCGCCGCCACCGGAAGCGCCATCAGAAGCGCCAGTGCGCCGCCCAGAAAATGTTTCATCTTCCTTCCTCCTCCTCAGTTGGCGGTCATCCCAGCGATGACCAATTCGGAAACCACCGTAGCATGGCATCCGCGATCAGGTTCACAGTATCGGTCGCGATTAGAACCGCGAACAGGATCAACATGCCGCCCATGACCTTTTCGGCATAGCCCAGAAAACTGCGGTTGCGGGCCGTCCAGCGCAGGAACGGGCCAGAAAATAAGGCCGCGACCACAAAGGGTGCGGTCATGCCGATCCCGTATACAAATAAGAGCAATCCGCCTTGGAAGATATCCCCCATCCCCCCGGCGATCATCAGGATCGACGCCAATGCCGGGCCCACGCAAGGCGTCCAGCCGAACCCAAAGGCCAAGCCCATCACATAGGCTCCGACCAGCGTGGTGGGTTCGGTTTTCGCCTCGACCCGCGCTTCGCGGTAGAGGATCGGGATTCGCACAACGCCAAGAAAGTGAAGACCAAACCCGAGCAACACCGCCGCCGCTACATAGCGCAAAGGTTCACGGAAATCTGCAAAGGCCTGGCCAACGGCTGTTGCGCCCATGCCAAGCAATACGAAAATCGTGGTAACGCCGAGCGCGAACAAACACGCTGACAAAACGAGGTTCCATGCGATCCCTTGCGGTACGTCTTCTTCGCCCTTGAGCTCATTCATGGAAATCCCGGCCATGTAGCACAGGTAGAACGGCACCATCGGCAGGATGCAGGGCGTAAAGAAGCTCAGGATCCCCGCAAGAGCCGCGCCCGCGAAAGAAATATCGAACATGGACGGAGATTCCTTGAATTATTCACATATTCAAATTAAGTGTTTTGTTATGACGCCGTCAATTGGTGAATGATGAATGCCCTGAATGCTCTTGCGCTTGCCGCTGCTGTCTTGGTTGGACCGACATGGCCCGCGACGGCCTTGGCCGAGCCGTACCTGGTGATGGTCGAACAGCCGGGCTGCATCTATTGCGAACGTTGGGATGCGGAAATCGGTCCTGCTTATCCCAAGACGGATGAAGGCAAATTTGCGCCTCTTATTCGGGCAGATTTGCGTCAGGGCCCACCCGAAGGCATCACTTACGCGCGCCGCGTGCTTTTCACACCGACATTTGTTCTGATAGACAACGGCCAAGAACAGGCACGTATCGAAGGGTATCCCGGCGAAGACTTCTTCTGGCCGCTGCTGACAAAGCTGCTGGAGGACAATACGGATTTCGCAACGTCCACCGGGACTGAAACGGTCAGGAACTAGAGGCACGGCATGGCACTTCCCCAGCTCAGTCCAGATCTGAACGAAGACGAACTCGACCGTATCGTCGACAAGGCCACAACTGCGTCGAACTTCCTGAAAGCGATCAGCCACGAAGGTCGCCTGATGATCCTGTGCCACCTTGTGACCGGTGAAAAATCCGTGACCGAGCTCGAAGAGCTGCTGGCTGCCCGTCAGGCTGCGGTATCGCAACAACTGTCCCGGTTGCGGCTTGAAGGTTTGGTCATCCCCAGACGCGACGGCAAAACCATCTACTATCGCCTCGCTGACGACCGGCCACGCAAGATGCTGGAATGCGTCTATGATCTTTTCTGCAAAGACGACTGAGTTCGCGCCTCACTCTTTCCTTGCTCTCACATCGCGCTGATCGCATACTTGCCAAGGGAGCCTGTCTTGGGAGGACAGCACATGCTGGAGAGCGTTCCGGAGCACATTCTTGTGGCCGCTGTCGGATTGTTTGGAGGTGTCCTTCTGGGGCTGGCCGCCAGACTGGGCCGTTTCTGCACCTTGGGCGCAATCGAAGACTTGCTTTACGGCGGATCAGACACGCGCATCCGGATGTGGGGCATCGCCATCGGCACGGCGATTATCGGCAGTTTCGGCCTGATGGGCGCGGGAATCGTCGAGGCAGGAACAACCTATTACCTCTCGATCAACTGGCTGCCATGGGCCTCTGTCATCGGCGGGTTGATGTTCGGCTATGGCATGGCGCTTGCGGGCAATTGTGGCTACGGCGCGGTGGCTCGATTGGGCGGCGGTGATCTGCGCAGCTTTGTCATCGTGTTGGTGATGGGCGTGTCGACCTATGTCGTCCTCAGCGGCCCTTTGGCCCCTCTGCGTGGTATGCTTTTCCCACAAAGCCCAGTCCTTCCGGGCGATGTGCCACCGGGAATCGCACACGCGACCGCCAATTGGACCGGTATGTCCTCGACCGCTATTGGGCTGACCATCGGACTGGCCTTGCTGGTCCTCTCGGTCAGTTCACGCGCCTTTGCGGAAAGCCCCAAGTCAGCTCTCTGGGCTGGTGTCGTCGGCATCGCCATCATCAGTGGCTGGGCAGGCACATCGTGGGTTGCAAACACCGGGTTCGAAGCGCTTCCGGTGGTCTCGCACAGCTTTGCCGCACCATTGGGTGAAAGCATCATGTGGTGGATGATCGGGTCGGCGCAACCTATCAGCTTTGCTGTTGGGTCTGTCGCAGGTGTCTGGTTCGGCGCGTTCATCGGGTCTCTGATCAAAGGTCATTTTCGTTGGGAAGCCTGCGAAGACCCACGCGAATTGCGCCGTCAAATCTTTGGCGCGGCACTTATGGGCGCTGGGGCGGTGATCGCATTGGGCTGCACAGTCGGCCAAGGGATCAGCGCGTTTTCGATGCTCGCCTTCAGCGCGCCAGTGACGTTTCTTGCCATTTTCGCAGGCGCCGCCCTTGGACTTCGCCAACTGATCGTCGGTTTCAACCCTGCAGAATAACGCTTCCGCAACGTAATCCGTTGCTCAAGAATCACGGTACTCAACTAATTTACCGCCTTGCTGCGGCACGGCGAAATTTTGCCTGCAAACGTTTTCAACGACAGTTAATCTTTAGATAAAAAATAAAACTAAAGAGAGCAGGCATACAGGAATATGGGAACGGCTTACAATGGCACGTTCGTCATCTCCTGGTCGCAGACAACTATAGACACGCTTCAGTCGGCTCCGGTCGATTTCCTGAAGGTCGGTGTGACATGGGGTTGGGAAGGTGAGGCCGTCCGCGTCGATGGCCCCAACGATCTGCTGCGACTGGACGATGCAGAGGGTGAGGCAGACAGACGCAAACGTGCCGCGCGCATGGTGCGGCGGCTGGTTGGTGCGGCCATCGAACAGACCAATGATCTGACAACGGTCTCGATTGACCATCCGGTTGCTGACAAGTGTTTCGTGCTGACCGATGGTCACAGCACATATACCGCCACGATGATCGAGTCCGGGACCCGCAAACCGCCTTTGTTGATGTTCTTCAACGCGCTGCCACCCCGCAATTGTGATTTGTGGGTTGTGCACGCGTCCCTGACCAACGTCATCACCCAAAGCGAGGCAGAACACCAAGGTGCGGTGATCTGCTTTACCCCCGGCACCCGCATACTCACACCGGATGGCATCAAGCTGATCGAAGACCTGCGCGAAGGTGACCACGTCCAAACCAAGGACAACGGCGCACAGCCGATCCAATGGATGGGACAACGCCGGATGAGCGGAGCCCGGCTCTTTGCGATGCCGAGACTACGCCCGATCCGTATCCGAGCCGGGCTGTTTGGGCTTGATGAACCTGACGAAGACCTCTTGGTCTCTCCGGAACACCGCATGCTGATCAAGGGCCGCGTCGCAATGGACCTTTTCAACACGCCCGAGGTTCTGGTGGCCGCCCGCGATCTTGTGGACCACGACCGAGTGTCAGTCGACCTGAACGTGCGCGAGATCACCTATGTCCACATGCTCTTGCCGCAGCATGAGATCCTGTTTGCAAACGGTGTTGAATCAGAGAGCTTCCACCCCGCGAATGCCGCCCTGTCCACGCTAGACGCGTCTGACCGGGTGCGTCTGCAAGAGATGCTGCCTGACGTTGAATACAACCCACAAGGCTATGGCACTTATGCCCGCCGAAACCTGTCGTCATCCGAAGCCGCGATCCTGATTCATCGGGCAGCCTGATCCGCCCGACCGCAGGCTGCCTATTCGAACACGTCGTTCGGCTGGACCCCCCAATAGGCGCCTTTCCGCGCCCAGCCGCGGTAACCACCGGCCGAGAGTTCACACCATTCGGATTGGCATTGGCGCAGTTCGGCCACAACACCCAAGGACAGCTGCGCGTTGACAGGCGACGCCGGGTCCGGCCGTGCATGAAGGTTGAGCAAGTCAACTTCGACAATCGCAGTGCGGACACCCGAAAGCAGCGAGTAATGCACCCAGCCGCCCGCGCCATCGCGGTCCTGCACCCGCCGCCAATGGCCGTGTTCGGCTGTGATCTGCAGGGGCATGTTGCGGCGCTTGTAGACCCAGTCGATTCGATGGGACAGCGAAGGCCCGCGGCGCACATTGCCTTCGCTGGCCTTCATTGAAACAAAGCGCGGCAGCGGCAGATTGGTCACCGATCCACGTTCTGCAGCGACCGCAGGCGCAGCACTTAGCATCCCCACGATCAATGCAACGGCCACGGATTTGCCCGTCAACGTCCGGAACGAAAGCCAGCTCATGTGATGCGCCTCAATTTGCTTGGTTTTTTGGTTTTTCACGGCAGGTTCTTGTGCCTGCCGCGGCTTTGGGACACTGTGCCAAAACCTGACACGCCGGGGAAGTAGTGGGAGCGAAAGCATGTCATCAAAACGTCTGAGTGTTGTCGTCACGCGACGTTTGCCGGACGCCGTCGAAACGCGCCTGAAAGAACTGTTCGACGTCCGTCTTCGTGACAGTGACGCGCCGATGACGCAAGCCGAACTGATAGAGGCGGTGAAAGAGGCGGATGTTCTGGTTCCAACTGTCACAGACCGGATCGACGCGGGCCTGATCGGCCAAGCCGGAGAGCGTCTGCGCCTGATCGCTAATTTCGGCGCTGGCGTTGATCATATCGACGTCGACACCGCCCGCAGCCGTGGCATTCTTGTATCGAACACGCCCGGTGTCGTCACTGAAGACACAGCCGACATGGTGCTTGCCCTGATGCTGAGCGTCACACGCCGCCTTCAGGAAGGCCTCAGCGTTATGCAGACCGGCGATTGGCAAGGCTGGGCCCCGACCGCATTCCTTGGTGGTCGTCTGGGTGGACGCCGTTTGGGAATCCTTGGCATGGGCCGCATCGGACAGGCCGTTGCCCGCCGCGCCAAGGCGTTTGGCATGCAAATCCACTATCACAACCGGCGCCGCCTGCGTCCCGAAATAGAAGACGCGCTTGAAGCGACCTATTGGGAAAGCCTCGACCAGATGGTCGCACGTATGGACGTTCTATCCGTCAATTGCCCGCACACGCCGTCGACCTTTCACCTTCTTAATGCACGGCGTTTGAAACTGCTCAAACCCAGCGCAGTGATCGTGAACACCTCGCGCGGAGAGGTGATCGACGAAAATGCCCTGACCCGCATGCTCAAGACAGGCGAATTGGCAGGCGCAGGCCTTGACGTCTACGAACACGGCCATCGCGGCAATCCCGAACTGCGCAACATGCCGAATGTTGTCATGCTCCCCCACATGGGGTCGGCCACCCAGGAAGGCCGCCTAGAGATGGGCGAGAAAGTCATCATCAACGTCAAAACATTCGCCGACGGACACCGCCCGCCCGATCAGGTGGTGCCCGCCATGCTGTGACAGGGGCCATTGGCCCTTGCCAATAGCCTACGGTCGGGCGATGAACAAATCATGAACACGCTAGAGTTTTCTTTTCGCTCCGAAACCTTGCACGCCCTACCCTCGGGCGCGCTTTATTGGCCGGCGCAAACCCTGCTTGTCGTATCCGACCTGCACTTGGGAAAATCCGCTCGTGCCGCTCGCTTTGGTGGCGCGCAACTGCCGCCGTATGAAACAACCGAAACACTCACGCGTCTGTCCAACGACCTTGATAGCACCGATGCTCGCCGCGTGATCTGTCTTGGCGACAGCTTTGATGCACCGACGCTTCAAACAGCCCTGCCCGACTCCGACCTCCTGACCCTGACAACGCTGCAAGCGGGTGTTGATTGGGTCTGGATCGAAGGCAACCACGACCCCGGTCCCGTTCAGCTTGGCGGCACACACCGGCACAGCCTCACGGTCGGCCCACTCACCTTTCGCCATATCGCAGAAACCACCCCAATACCGGGCGAGGTCTCGGGGCATTACCACCCCAAAGCCACGCTCTCGCTAAGAGGCCGGGCTCTGACGCGCCCGTGTTTCCTGTTTGATACAACTCGTTTGATCCTTCCCGCCTATGGTGCCTTCACCGGCGGGTTACACAGCCACGACCCTGCCCTGACACGCCTGATGTCCCCCACGGCTGAAGCCATCCTGACCGGGCCGACGCCGTGTAAAATCCCTATGCCAGGCCGCGCCCTCTTGTCTTGACCTGCGCGGCATGCTCACTGTTTCGCATGACTACGAACCCCCGCATTCAAGCCAGCTTTGACAGTCAATCCATGATGGCCACCTTCGGCGCCGAACTGATCGAAACCGGCCAAGGCACTGTGACAATCATTGCCCCGATTCTGCCGGGGTCTCGCCAGCAGCAGGGCTTTGGTCATGCCGGTCTGACCTTCTCCATCGGCGACAGCGCAGCAGGCTATGCCGCCCTGACCCTGATCCCCGACCATCAGGAAGTTGTCACCGCAGAGATTAAAATCAACTTGCTGGCCCCGGCCATTGGCGATCGTCTGATCGCCCGTGGCCGGGTGATCAAACCCGGACGCCGCTTGATCGTTGTGGCCTCTGATGTCTATGCCGAAACCGATGGCACCGAGCGCCATATCGCCTGTCTCATCGGCACCATGATGCCTGTCGACCTTTGAAGGAGTAGTAAATGCCGACATACAATCAGCCCTTAGGCGGCAACGACTCCCCCCGGTTTTCTGGCCCCAACACAATGATGCGCTTGCCCGCGCAACCCACGGCTGAGGGACTCGACGCCTGTTTTGTCGGCATCCCGATGGATCACGGCACATCGAACCGCCCTGGCACCCGGTTAGGCCCACGCCAGATCCGTGAAGAAAGCCGCATGATCCGCCCTTTTAACATGGCGACCGGCGCGGCACCGTTCGAATGTATGCAGGTGGCGGACATTGGCGATGTCGCGGTCAACACCTTCGATCTGAAAAAAACCATCGGCATCATCACCGACAAATACCGCGAGATTCTGGAACACGGCACGATCCCCCTGACACTAGGCGGCGATCACACTCTGACATGGCCGATCCTGCGCGCGATCAAGGAAAAGCACGGGCCTGTCGCGTTAATCCATGTCGACGCTCATGCAGACACCAGCGACGAAATGTTCGGCGAGAAAGAAGCCCACGGCACCCCCTTCCGCCGCGCATGGGAGGAAGGCTGCCTGCAAAACAACAAGGTCTGGCAGATCGGCCTGCGCGGATCAGGATATTCACCGGACGACTGGAACTGGGCGCGCGATCAGGGCTGGACGGTGATCCCTGCCGAACAATGCTGGTACAAATCGCTGGCCCCGCTCATGGCAGACATCCGCGAAAAGATCGGCGATGCGCCAGTCTATCTCAGCTATGACATCGACAGTCTCGATCCCGCCTTTGCCCCGGGTACAGGCACGGTCGAGATGGGCGGTCTCAGCACGTGGCAGGCGTTGGAAATCGTGCGGGGTTGCGCAGGGTTAAACCTTGTCGGCGGGGACCTGGTCGAAGTGTCGCCACCGTTCGACATCACGGGCAACACTGCCTTGATCGCATCGAACCTGCTGTTTGAGATGCTTTGCGTACTGCCCAAGGCCCAGAAATAGAAAAGCCGGGCAAGCGCCCGGCGTCTCCCTATGCTGTAAGGCCTTCGGGCTCTGTCACCCCAAGCGCCCTGCAGCATGCGGTCAGGGTATTGGCCAGCAGACAGGCGATCGTCATCGGCCCCACCCCGCCCGGCACCGGAGTAATCGCGCCAGCGACCTTGGACACCTGCGCAAAATCAACATCACCCAATAGCTTGGTCGCGCCCGGTCTATCGGGATGCGGGATGCGGGTGATGCCCACGTCGATCACAGTCGCACCGGGCTTGACCCAGTCGGCTTTGACCATCTCGGCCCGGCCCACCGCTGCAACAAGAATATCCGCACGACGGCAGACAGCCGCCAGATCCTTGGTACGCGAATGTGCGATGGTCACGGTGCAGTTTTCCTGCAGCAGCAATTGCGCCATCGGCTTGCCGAACAGGTTTGACCGCCCGATCACAACGGCGTCCAGCCCCGACATGGCATCGATCTGGTCGCGAAGCAGCATAAGACACCCCAGCGGCGTGCAGGACACCAGCCCCTTTTCGCCACTGGCCAGAAGACCGGCGTTGACCACACTCAACCCGTCCACGTCCTTGGCCGGATCAATCCGCGCGACAACAGCACGTTCATCCAGATGATCTGGCACCGGGAACTGGCACAGGATGCCATGCACATTGGGATCTGCGTTCAACTGGTCGATCAGGGCAAACAGATCAGCCTCGGACACGTCCGCAGGCAGCTTGTGCTCGAACGATGCCATGCCAACCTCGACCGTTTGTTTATGCTTGGCCGCGACATAGACCTCGCTTGCCGGGTCTTCACCCACGAGCACAACCGCCAGTCCCGGCGTGATGCCGTGATCGGATTTCAACCGGGCCACGTGATCTGCCACCTTCCCGCGCACTGTCGCAGCAAAGGCCTTTCCGTCGATGATCCGAGCGCTCATGGTCTGTCCTTCTTCTTCTTTTTCCAAATATGCAAACCCGCCTGAACCCATCCGCAAACAGGCGGCCGTCAGATGCGCCTTGCGGGATGGCGGGTGGGGCGATGGGCAAAGCCCGAGAGCCCACCCGCCATCAGTTTAAAACAGCCCTTCGATCTGGCCTGCATCGTTCAGGTGGATGTTCTCCGCTGATGGCACGCGCGGCAGGCCCGGCATGGTCATGATCTCACCGCAGACCACCACGACGAACCCCGCACCGGCCGAAAGGCGCACTTCGCGCACCGGCACCGAATGGCCGGTCGGCGCACCGCGCCGGTTCGGGTCGGTTGTGAAGGAATACTGTGTCTTAGCCATGCAGACGGGCAAATGGCCGTAGCCCTGATCTTCCCAAAGCTTGAGCTGGTCGCGGATCTTCTGATCCATCAGCGCCTCATCCGCACGGTAAATTCGCTTTGCGATGGTCTGGATCTTGTCGGCCAGCGACATCTCGTCGGGGTAGATGGGTGCAAAGTTCGCCTGCCCCGCATCTGCCACCTCGGCGACTTTACGCGCCAGATCGGCAGAACCTTCGGACCCCAGTTCCCAATGACGCGACAGAACCGCCTCGGCGCCATGCTCACTGACATAGGCCTTGATCGCCTCCACTTCGGCATCGGTGTCGGTCACGAAGTGGTTGATCGCCACAACCACCGGCACGCCGAAGGATTTGAGGTTCTCGATGTGACGGCCCAGGTTCGGGCAGCCCTTCTTGACTGCTTCAACGTTCTCGGCCCCCAGATCGGCTTTGGCCACGCCGCCATTCATCTTCATCGCGCGAACTGTGGCCACGCAAACCACCACCGACGGCGCAATGCCTGCCTTGCGGCACTTGATATTCATGAACTTCTCGGCGCCCAGATCAGCCCCGAATCCGGCTTCGGTGACCACGTAATCCGCCAGCTTAAGCGCCGTTGTCGTTGCGATCACCGAATTGCAGCCATGGGCGATGTTGGCGAACGGGCCGCCATGCACAAAGGCCGGGTTGTTCTCGAGCGTCTGCACAAGGTTCGGCTGCATCGCGTCCTTGAGCAGCACCGTCATCGCGCCTGCAGCTTTGATGTCACGGCAGAACACCGGGCTGCGATCACGCCGGTAGGCCACGATCATGTCGCCCAGACGCTTTTCCAAATCCTTCAGATCATTTGCCAGACACAGGATCGCCATGACTTCCGACGCCACGGTGATATCGAACCCCGCCTCACGCGGGAAACCGTTTGCCACACCGCCCAGCGAGCAGGTGATCTGCCGCAACGCCCGGTCGTTCATGTCGACAACACGACGCCAGACAACGCGGCGGGTGTCAATATCCTGCTCGTTGCCCCAGTAGATATGGTTGTCGAGCATCGCCGACAGCAGACTGTGCGCACTGGTGATGGCGTGGAAGTCGCCAGTGAAGTGCAGGTTCATGTCCTCCATCGGAACCACCTGCGCATAGCCGCCACCAGCAGCCCCGCCCTTCATGCCGAAGTTCGGCCCAAGCGAGGCTTCACGAATGCAGATCATGGCTTTCTTGCCAATGTGGTTCAGACCATCCCCAAGACCAACCGTTGTTGTGGTCTTGCCTTCACCCGCAGGTGTCGGGTTGATCGCAGTGACAAGGATCAGCTTGCCATTTGGGCGGTCCTGCACCGAATTGATGAAGGACTGGCTGACCTTGGCCTTGTCGTGGCCATAGGGCAGCAGGTCGTCCGACCCAATCCCAATTTTCTCACCGATCTCCATGATGGGGCGCTTCTGCGCCTCGCGGGCGATCTCGATATCCGATTTGTACGACATGAAAGGGCTCCCCTGTTCGGAACGTCATTTGCCCAACGCATACCTTTGTGCACCAGAGCCATGGCACGGTGAAACCGACACTTCCCGGCAAAACTGCGGCGGGATTGACACCGCGGCGTCGCCAATCGGAAACATCTCAGCGTTTCAGTGACGCGCGGGCCTTGTCCAGATGCGGCCAGACCGGTTGATCCGGCACGTGCAGGCGTAAATTTTGCCCCAAAACCAGCATTCCAGGTCGTTCGACCCACGCGGTCACACCTCGGCGATTCTGCGCCGCAGCCTTGAATGCCTTTCCCTTGCCGGGATGCAGCGCCTCGATCTCGCGGGCCGGAAGATGGCATGGTCGGTTTTCCATGTCGATGATCAGAGTGACCCCGTCCGGCCCCTGCAGGCGCGACGACGGTGGGACGAGGGTGAAGTCCGGAATTCCCTTTATCACGAGCGACGCACCCAGCCAGACGGGATCAATCGCCTCTAATCCCATTTCCATTGCAATGGCGGTCAGGTCTTCCGCCGACAGAACCGACAATTGCCGCACATTCGAAATCTCGGTGCCTCGGGGATACTGAGTTGTGACACGGCTGCAGGATGGTCGCGTGCGCCCGGAATGCCGCTCACCCTCCGGGCCGTCAAAGCCCAGCTCCAAACGGTCCGTCTGCGCGGACAGAATGCTCTCCCCTTGCACGGGCACACGGCCAATCCAACGGATCTCCGCCATGAATTCGGTAGGTTTCAATGCTGGCATGGGATCACCTCCGGTTCAGTTGGCAGCTAGAGACCCTGCTCTACCCAAAAGAACAACCCGAAAGGTGCACATGCAGAAAACAAAACCCCGGCGCCACGCGGACGCCGGGGTTTCAAATGTCGAACTTTTGTCGATCAGACTGTGGGTTCCGGCTCCAGATCGCCATCATCCTTACGAGCTTTCGACTTTGGTTTGGTTTTGGGAATCGCGGTAATGCTGGGCGTTTCAGGTGCACCACCCGACGCATCACCATCGCCTGAATGCGGCGACTCGCCCCGCATGACGCGTTTGATTTCTTCACCGGTCAGCGTTTCGTATTCCAGCAAGCCCTGCGCCAGTCGATCCCACTCATCCTTACGCTCTGTAAGGATGGCAAAGGCACGATCGTACGCATCCTGAATAAAGCGTTTGACCTCTTGTTCGATCATCTCTTTCGTATTCGCCGAAACCGAGAAGCCAGCCGTGTTGCCGCTATAGCCTTCGGCGGCTTCGCGGTAGTCGATATTGCCTACCTTGTCCGACATGCCCCACTGAAGCACCATCGCGCGCGCCAAAGCCGACGCTTGCTGGATGTCACCCGCGGGTCCGTTCGACACGTTCTCGGGGCCGTATTTGATGATCTCAGCTGCCTTGCCTGCCATTGTCATGGCCAGCTTTTCCTCGCACTCGGATTTGTGCCAGTTCAGACGGTCGATTTCCGGCAACGACACCACCATACCCAATGCGCCACCGCGCGGGATGATCGTGGCTTTGTAGACCGGATCACACTGAGGCAACGCCAACCCGACAACGGCATGGCCCGCTTCGTGATAGGCAGTTTTCTCTTTCTGGTCCGGTGTCAGCACCATAGAACGGCGCTCCGCTCCCATCATGACCTTATCCTTGGCGTTCTCGAAATCTTCCATCGTCACAAAACGACGTCCGACACGTGCCGCCATCAGGGCTGCTTCGTTCACGAGGTTGGCCAGATCAGCACCCGAGAAACCGGGTGTGCCGCGCGCGATGATACGCAGGTCCACATCCGGACCAAGCGGTGTCTTCCGCGCATGCACGCCGAGGATTTTCTCGCGGCCTTTGATGTCAGGGTTAGGCACCGTGACCTGACGGTCAAAACGGCCCGGACGCAGAAGGGCGGGGTCAAGCACGTCACGACGGTTGGTCGCCGCAACGATGATCACACCTTCATTCGCCTCGAACCCATCCATTTCGACCAGAAGCTGGTTCAGGGTCTGTTCACGTTCATCATTGCCACCGCCATAGCCAGCACCTCGGGCACGGCCCACAGCATCGATTTCGTCGATGAACACGATGCAAGGCGCGTTTTTCTTGGCTTGTTCGAACATGTCACGGACGCGGCTTGCACCGACACCGACAAACATTTCCACAAAGTCTGAACCAGAGATGGTGAAGAACGGTACGCCCGCTTCGCCCGCGATTGCACGCGCAAGCAGCGTCTTACCCGTTCCGGGAGGTCCGACAAGCAGAGCGCCCTTGGGAATTTTACCGCCAAGGCGAGAAAATTTCTGCGGGTTGCGCAAGAACTCTACGATCTCACCAAGTTCCTCCTTGGCTTCGTCGATCCCTGCCACATCGTCAAAGGTCACACGACCATGCTTCTCGGTGAGCAGCTTGGCCTTGGACTTGCCAAAGCCCATCGCGCCACCTTTGCCGCCACCTTGCATCCGGTTCATGAAGTAGATCCACACACCGATAAGCAGCAGGAAGGGAAGCAAACTCAGCAAGAAGGACTGGAAGCCGGATTGTTGCTGTTGCTCAGCCCGGATCGGGACGTTGTTGTCGATCAAAAGATCGGTCACTGTCGCGTCTTCCGGTTTGATCGCGATGTAGTCTGACCCGTCAGTGCTGCGGAAGCGAAGCTGTTCGCCATCCAGCGTGACCGAGCTGACCGTATCATTCTCAACTGCCGAAACGAAATCGGAATAGCTGATTTCGCGACTCTGCAAGGTGTTTCCACCACCAGAGAAGATGTTGAAAAGAGCAAGGATCAGCAGGAATAGGACGACCCAAAAGGCGATATTACGTGCGTTGCCCAAGGAAAATTCTCCTGAAATTGACAGGGGCGGGACGGCCCGCGTCTCTTGCCCCTTAACATAGACATGCGTAGCCCGGGTTCAATGCGAAAGACAAAATGCCTCAAAACCGGTGTCGGGCCGCCCAAGCACATGTCGACTGACGCACGTGTCAGGCCCAATCCCAAGAACGGGACAGGCCAAGAGCGTTGACCCCAACCAAACCGAAGGCGCCGAAAGAGCCCCGCGAAACGGCACCGTCAAACCGGATCTGTCTTCGATCTGACACCATCCATCTTCGCCTAAAGCACGAACCACCGCAGTCTCGGGCAGAGGTTCAATGGAACCTTCCAGATGCCACTGGTTATCCCAAAGGCCTCCCAACGGGGCGACATCACCCGAAACAGCGGCAGCCTCGCGCAGGATCCGGAGGTTTGCCTTCTCCACGAGCACTTCTGCACCATGTAGCGTTCCGCCGCCGCCAGACAGAATCTGCTGCAACAAAGCCTCGCTTGACGCAGCGCGGGGCCGATATTCAGAACCCGAGACATACCTCAACGCGGCAGTCAGCAACCGCAAGCGTGTCTCATCGTCAAGCGCGGCAAAGCCATCGCGATCAACAATCACCTGCCCCAGTGGTGCATCCGAGCACAGCAATCGCACCGCCTCGACCAAACGGGCCGCCAAACCGTCACGCGCTCGGGCCATGCGGCGCGCGGTATCTGACAGCACACCTGTCGCAAAGCCTTCTTGCTGCAAACGTGCTAAGAACTTGCGAATGCGCACGCGCTCGAAATCGGTGTTCTCATTGCTTGGGTCATCGACCCAACGCCCTTTGAGCACAGTCAGGTAATGCCTCAGTTCTGCCCGTCCCAGATCGAGACAGGGGCGCAGCACCTGATACCCCGGCTGTACCTCATTGCGCGGTGGCGCATCGCCGGTCATATCCTGTGACGTCAGGTCCGGAACGCTGCGCGCGTGCGGTGCTATTTCCCGCGCCGCGCGCATCCCAGCCAACCCGTCAACGCCCGACCCGCGCGCCAAACGCATCAATACCGTTTCAGCCTGATCATCGTGGGTGTGAGCAAACAGAACGTGCCGCACGTTCCCGCGCCACCGGTCGATCAAAGCCAAGCGAGCACGCCGCGCGGCATCCTGTACATTACCCGATCCATCCCAGTGCCAACGCAGTGTCGCGTGTGGCCAGCCCAAAGCCGCACATTCCTCTGCCACCATGGCGGCTTCTGCGGCACTTTCTGCCCGCAAACCGTGGTCAACAGTGACCCCCCATAGTCGAACACCGTATTCGCGGGTCCAATTGTGGGTGAGGTAAAGCATCGCCATGCTGTCGCCTCCGCCAGAGATGGCCAAGCCGAGATCAGTGGGGAAATCAGGGCCAAGCAGCTGGCCCATGGCATCGGCAAACCGCTGCGACAGCGGTGCATCGGTCACTGGCAATTGTACCGGGCTTTTGCCGCCTCCGCCTGAGCGATGGCATCGCTGCTCCCGGGATATCGCCCGGACACCTCGTTCAAGGTCACACAGGCCTCGGCCAGATTGCCAAGCGCCCCCAAAGCAGCCCCGAGCCGCCACAAAGCTTCGGGCCCTGCCGCATCGTCTGGATACCCTGCATACGCGTCCAGATATCTGCGCGCCGCATCGCGGGTATTGCCCAACCCCTCAAGGGAGCGTCCTTCTGCAACCAGCGCCTGCGCTTCTAGCGGTCCGCCCGGATAGGTCTGGCGAAAGGCCGCAAACTGGTCAGCGGCGGATTGAAAGTCACCGCTGGCGAGCGCCTCCCCGGCTCGCCGAAAGTCTGTTTCTTCGCCAACAGCCAGTTGTGTTCCTCCAGTCTGCGGGTTTGCAACGGGTGCGGTCGGCGCGGACGGCGTGTCAGACGCACCGCCCAAAGTAGGAACTTGCCCCAGGCTGCCAATGTCGCAACCGGTCTCCATTTCGCAGAGGCGAAACTCCAAATCGCCCAGCCGCCGCGCGCCATCCTCGGCAACGCGGCCGACGCGAAACTCAAGCTCTTCAGTCTTGGCTGTCAGACGTTGCAGTTCGCTCTCGATTGCGTTGATGCGATCCAGGGCGCCGGATGGCAGTGCCACCGAAGTGCCACCACTGGTGCTCAGCTCGCGTTTGAGCTTTTGGATCTCGACGAACAGCACCGACATGTCCTGCCGGATATCCGCAAGTGTTTCCTGCGCTTGCCCAGCAAATGGAGCAAGCGCCAAAACACAACTCAGAAGAACCCCACCCAAACGCATCGCAGTCTCCGTCAGCCAGTCAATCCAGCGGAAATGATTGTCACAGCCCGCCGGTTCTTGGCATAGCACGACTCTTCCGAGCAGATTTCAATCGGACGTTCCTTGCCGTAGCTGACAAAGCGCAGACGGTTGGTCGGAATACCCTGCGCGACAAGATACTCCATGACTGAATTCGCCCGTCGCGCGCCCAAGGCAAGGTTGTAGGCGCGTGTGCCCTGCTCATCGGCATGACCTTCGATCACGGCGTTATAATCGGAATTTGTCAGCAGCCACTGAACTTGACCGTCCAGCGTTGCACGCGCTTCTGGGCTGAGCGTCGACTGGTCGACCGCAAAAAGAACCCGATCCCCAACTGTCTGTTGGAAATAGGCAGGCGACCTGGGATCGCTGGCACTGCCCGGAAGGATGCCGCCGGCGCTGCCCGTGGCAGCGTTCAGATCGACGGCGTCATTGTCAAAGCGGTTGGCATTGGTACAGGCCGATACGGCCAGAACGGCCATCAGCATCGTGAGTTTGGCGGTAAGTCGCATGGGAGATCCTGCTCTTTTATGTTTTGTCGGAAACTATCACAGCCGCATCGCTGCGCCTAGCCATCTGCCGTGTCTCAAAATTCTCACATGAAAATTCTGATGTCTGCTTAGGAAGGTCTGATGCCATCTTCTCGTTCATTGCAGCGGCCCCCAGCTTGGGTCTGACGCGCCTTCGGGAGTACGTACCCGCTTGAGATTTCGACCCGAGATATCGACTGTATAAAGCGACGATGACCCCTGTGCGCCCTGTGTTTCTCGCGCAAACATGATCACGCGCCCATTTGGAGCCCAAGTCGGACCTTCATCCAGAAAAGAAGCCGTCAACAGGCGCTCTTCAGAGCCATCCGTGCGCATCACGCCGATATGAAAACGACCCGCGTTCTGCTTGGTAAAGGCAATCATGTCGCCACGTGGTGACCACACCGGTGTTGAATATCGGCCTTGGCCAAAGCTGATCCGCCGCGCCTCGCCACCAGAGGCAGACATGACATACAATTGCTGCGTGCCCGACCGGTCGCTTTCGAACACGATTTGACTGCCATCGGGGGAATAGCTCGGCGCGGTTTCAATCGACGGCGCGCTGGTCAACTGGCGCGAGCCACCACTGGCGATATCCATGGCCCATATGTCTGTATTCGATCCTTGCGTCAGCGAATAGACCACCGTCTGTCCATTCGGCGCAAAACGCGGCGCAAAGCTCATGACACCGTCTTGGCCTTGCAGGATGCGGCTTTGCACTGTTCCAACCTCAAGCACATGAACGCGCGGCATTCCGGTTTCGTAGCTGGTATAAAGCACCCTCTGACCGTCCTCCGAAAAGCGCGGCGCAAGAACAAGCGCGTTGCCACCCGTCAGGTATTGCACATTCGCGCCGTCGTAATCCATCACCGCCAAACGCTTGGCGCGCTGGTCCTTTGGACCGCTTTCCGACACGAATACTACACGACTGTCGAAATAACCCGACTCGCCAGTAATCCGGCTGTAGACTTGGTCCGCCACCTTATGCGCCATCCGGCGCCAGCCATCTGCTGTGCCTGCGAACTGCATGCCCTGCCCCAGCTCGGTGCCTGCGAACACGTCCCACACCCGGAACTTGACCACGACACGGCCCCCTTCCGAACTCACCGCCCCGGTGATCAGAGCCTGCGCATTGATCGCCTTCCAATCGGCAAACTGCACTGGGCTGCCAAAACTGGTGATCTGACTGATATGCGCCTCACGCGGGACTTCGCGGAAAAGACCCGTTCCTGTCAGGTCTTCAGCCACCACTCGCGCAATCTGCTGTGCAAGCTGCTGCCCCCCCGCGCTCTCCGCGACGAAATCGGGCACGGCATAAGGCAAAGGTTCAATCACCCCTTCGGTGATCTCGATGCGCAGTGGCCCGCTTTGCGCCAGAGCCACACTCGGCGCGCTGACCGCCGTTAGAAATACAGCCAACAGTGACGCGATGATCTGTTTCATCGGATCCTCATACTCTCGGGGTTGAACGTCATCTCGACGGCCTTCCACTGGTCAAATTTCTCTGGCGGCAGACTATACCCATCGCCCTGACACCGCAAAATCGCGCGGCGCGCCGCTTGGAACGCCGTGTCGACGGCCGTTCCGCTGCCGCCTTCCGACGACAGCAGTCTGAGACTTGAACTCACAACGCGCCCGGAACGATCCATTTCGAATCCAACCGTCACTGTCACGTCCGCAGCCTGCGATCCAACATCCACGACCCAGCAATCCTGTACCGCGATGCGAAAACCGTCTGTTTCGCCCTGCGTCAGCGGAGGCCCGCTTGTCGTACCGGTGCTTGCTCCGGACAAAGCCTCCTCAAGCGCGTCGGCGATAGCCGATGCCGTTGCATCTGCAGCGGCGGTATCTTGCTGCGGTTCCGGCTCAGCCTCGGCGGGAGGCGTCGACGCAGGTTCGGATGGAGCCTCGGCTGTCTGCGGCGGCGTTGGCGCAGGACGGTTGGGCCGGGCTTGCGGGCGCACGGATGCGCTTGGCGCGCGCGCAGGCTCTTCGGCTTCGGTTACGATCTCGGTCGCTGCCGCCTCGGGTGCCGTTGCCTGTTGCTCCTCACTCTCGGTCACGTCCGGGGTTTCCGACTGCTCGACAGTCTCTTGAACGTCGGGGGCTATATCTGCTTCGGGTGCGGGTTCCGGCACGGCTTCGGGCGCGACACGCGGGGCCGGTCGCGGGATCGGACGCAGCGCCACTTCAGGCGCGTCGACCTCTGGCACCGGTTCAGGTGCAGGCGGCTGCGGCAAGGTTTCGACCACTTCGGGCTCTGGTGTTGGCGTTACTGGCTGCGGCACCGGATCAGGTTCTGACACCTCGGGTTCCACCGGCTCCGGCGTCTGGACAGGCTGGACCTCTGCAGCGGGCGGTTCGGGCGGCTGCTCTTCGATGTCGGGTTGCGGCAACGCGGTTGGCTCAGAACCAAGCGTTGGTGCCGCTTGCGGCTGCATCATCGCGGCGAATTGCGCCTCGGAAATGACCGACACATCGGCCACCTGAACATCTGGCGGGTCACTGCGGAACATGCCGCCGAAGAGCGCCCAGAGGATCAAAATCCCATGGGCACCTCCCGAGATATAATGGCCCGTATGCACGTCGCGCCTCAGCCATCCGACCCGTCAAGCGCCGGACCCCCGATATCCGTCACCAACCCGATCGAACTGAAGCCGCCGGCATTCAGCGCGCCCATGATCTGCGCCACGACCTCATAGGTGACGGTGCCATCAGCCCGCAGGAACACACGGTCATCGGCGCGTTCGGCCGCAATCGCCCGCAACCGCGGGACAAGGTCTTCGCGCGGCACTTCGGTGTTCTGGATAGACACGATCCCGTCGGCAGAGATGGTTACAGTCAATGGCTCTTCGGTCTCGGATGGCAGGGCAGAGGCGGCAGTCTTGGGCAACTCGACCGGCACACCGACCGTCAGCAACGGAGCCGCCACCATGAAGATGATCAATAGCACCATCATCACATCAACAAAGGGCGTGACGTTAATCTCCGACATCGGCATGGCGCGGCCCTTGCGCCGCCTGCGCCCGCCGCCTCCGCCCGATTTCACGACGCCACCCCCCATCGCTCAGCTGTCCAACTGGCGGCTGAGAATGGTCGAGAATTCATCGGCAAAGGATTCGTAGCCCGCAAGGATGCGGTCACTGTCGGCTGAAAGCTTGTTATAAAAAACCACTGCCGGGATCGCGGCCAACAGGCCCAGGCCCGTCGCCAGAAGCGCCTCTGCAATACCTGGCGCCACAACAACCAGCGACGTGTTCTGCTGCTGTGCAATCTCAACGAAGGCGTGCATAATGCCCCAAACCGTGCCGAACAGACCAACGAAGGGCGCAACCGATCCAACGGTCGCGAGAACAGCGAGGTTCTTCTGCAAATCCTCGGCCTCTTTCTGGATCGCCACATCCATCGACCGGTCGATCCGCGCATGCGCACCGGCGATCAACCCACCATCATCCCGGTGTGACCGTCGCCATTCCGTCATGCCCGCCGCAAAGACCTTTTTCGCGCGCCCATCCGGTTCCGGACCGATCTGGTCGAACAGTTCGTCCAATGGCTCACCCGACCAGAAGGCCCGATCAAACTCTGCCGCCTCGGCCCGCGCCTTGCGATACGAGATGATTTTCTCAAAGATGATCGCCCACGCCCAGAAGGACGCGATCATCAACATCACCATCACAAGTTTGACCGTCAGTGTCGCGCGCGCAAAAAGGCCCCACATGGAGAAATCAATCTCCTGCGCCAGCGCAAGTGTTTCTGCTTCCATCTGCCTGCTCTTTAGCCGGGTGGCCCCTATTGGTCGGGCTCTGATTACCAGCATCAATACCGCAATTGCAGGGGAAACGCCAACACATTGGCGTCATAACGCACGGTTTCCGGCAGGCTAGTGAATACGACGGCGGATATTCGCCGGAAGCCGCGCCGGCACACCGCCCTCGCCGATGCAGACAACCGTCACCTCGGCCTGAAATAGCAAATCATCGCCACGAATGACCTCTTGGGACATAATCAAGCGCACCCCCGTGACCGCCTTGACCACAGTTCGAACAAGCAGCTCATCGTCGAATTTCGCAGGCTTCAGGTAATCCGCCTCAACCCGCCGAACCACAAAAACCACGCCGTCTTTTTCCCGCATGGCGTTCTGATCAACGCCCAAGGACCGCACCCAATCTGACCGCGCCCGTTCGATATACCGCAGATAATTGGCGTAATAGACGATCCCGCCCATATCAGTGTCTTCGTAATACACACGGATTGGCAATTCATGGACCATCAGTTCGCACCTCCGTGTGCCACCTGTATCCGCGCCGACAGACGCAGCGCATGGGCCGGATCATCCGCCATGGCAGGCATCACCGGATCATAAGCCGCCCTGATCAGCGCGCCGATCTCGGGCCGCAACACCACTCGACCGTCTTCCAACTGTCCCAAAGGAGAGCGATCGGTAAAGGCCGTATCCGACCAGAGTAGCACAGACTGAACCACCTGGCTCAACGCCAGTGTCTCGGCGGGTTGCGACGACATCACGTCATCCATGCGCAGAAACACGAAACAGGCCTTGATCGCGCCAGCCTCGTCAAAACGGAACACCCGATACTGGTTTGCTTCCGCCGCCGAAAGCTTGGCCACCAATGGCGCCAAACCGTCGATCAGTCGATCCAGATCGGGCACATGCAGCAACTCGTTCCAGTCGCGGAAGAAGAACATCATCACGTTGGTACCAAGTTCGGGATCGGTCTCGGCCATGTGGTGCCCAGCCATCGCGCAAACCGCCTCCAGCGCGCCTTTCACAACGGCCAAGGTCGCATCCTCGACCCCGAACACGATGGGCGCAATCGGCCGCCCCCAACGGGCGAACAGGTAACTTCCATCAGAGCGCGTGAAAAACCGCTCGACCTCGGCTGCGTCCATCATGAGGCACCGACCCCCTGCTTCTTCTTTTTCCAAATATGCAAGTCCGACCTCTGGCACAGGGTGCCGCGCCGGGCAAGTCAGGCTTGACCGAATAGGTCGCTTTGCCCCGGCACCTTGGGCGCCGCCATGCCCAGATGCGTCCACGCCTTCTGCGCCAGCATCCGCCCGCGCGGCGTTCGTTGAATCAAGCCCTGTTGCAGCAGGTAAGGCTCGATCACCTCTTCCAATGCATCGCGACTTTCCGACAGCGCTGCAGACAGGGTCTCTATCCCCACCGGACCGCCTGCATAGTTTTCTGCGATCAGCTGCAGATATCGCCGGTCCGCGCCGTCGAGGCCGAGCCGGTCCACCCCAAGACGTGTCAGCGCGCCATCGGCCAATTCCTTGGTCACCACGCCATTCCCTTCGACCACAGCGAAATCCACCACCCGGCGCAACAGACGCCCGGCGATCCGCGGGGTTCCGCGTGACCGGCGTGCGATCTCACGCGCACCTTCAGCGGCTGCCTCAACGCCCAGTTTTACCGCGTTGCGCGCAACGATCAGGTTCAGCTCATCCTCGGTGTAGAAATTAAGCCGCGTCGGAATTCCGAAACGGTCGCGAAGCGGCGTCGTCAATAGCCCCAATCGTGTCGTCGCACCGACCAAGGTGAACGGCTGCAACTCGATCCGCACGGTGCGGGCAGCGGGCCCCTCACCGATTACGAGGTCCAGTTCGTAATCTTCAAGCGCCGGGTACAGCACCTCTTCCACCGCCGGGTTCAAGCGGTGGATTTCGTCGATGAACAGCACATCCCGCGCTTCGAGATTGGTCAGAATTGCCGCCAAATCGCCAGCCTTGGCCAGAACCGGCCCCGAAGTCATGCGAAACCCGACACCAAGTTCGCGCGCCATGATCTGCGCCAGCGTCGTCTTGCCCAATCCTGGCGGGCCGTGAAAAAGGGTGTGGTCCATCGCCTCACCGCGTTGCCGGGCCGATTGGATGAACACACGCAGGTTGGCGCGCGCCTCGGCCTGCCCCACGAAATCGTCCAGCATCTGCGGCCGCAAGGCGCGGTCACGATCCTCGGGCAAGGGCTCGGGCCGCATGATCGGATCAGTGGACATGGCCGCTCCTTACCCAGTGTCGGGCATTGATCGCAATAAGCATGCCCATCGACCTATCCCTTCGGTGCCAACAGCTTCAACGCGGCGCGGATCAAAGCAGGCGTCTCGGCTCCAGGCGCTTCTCCGGCCGCCTGCGCCACGGCACTTGCAGCCTCGCCGGGCGCGTAGCCCAGATTGCCCAGCGCCGACAGCGCCTCGGCTTGTGCAGACGCGGTGGGAACCGCGATAGGCGCCGACGGCGCAGTCGCTATCGGTTCAAGAACAGCATCGTCATCGGACGCCACAGCCGCAACCGACGCGGACCCAGCCATCGCCATTACCGAATGCGCCTTGTCTTTCAATTCGTTGACCACGCGCTGCGCTGTTTTTGGGCCAATCCCTTTGGCCGCCTTGACCGAGTTCCAGTCGCCCAGCGCAATTGCGCGGCTCACCCCGTCCGGCCCCAAGGCCCCAAGGATCGCCAGCGACGCCTTGGCACCGACGCCCTGTACGGACATCAGCAACCTGTGCCATTCCTTTTCCACCAGTGTCGGGAAACCGAAAAGCTGGAGGATATCCTCGCGCACCAGCAAATCCGTGTAGAGTGCCGCCGCCTCTCCCGGTCGCCCGATCTGTGACAGAACCCGATCCGAGCAATAGACGACATACCCCACACCGCGCACGTCGATCAGCACGTGGTCGTCCGCCTTGTATTCGATCCGTCCTGCAATCCGCCCGATCATGCGCGCATCCTCATCCCCGGCCCTGTCATGTGATGCGCATGGCAAATCGCAATGGCCAGCGCGTCCGCCGCGTCCGAGCCGTGAATCTCGGCACCGGGCAGTTGCATCTTGACCATGTGTTCAACCTGCCGCTTGTCCGCATGACCAACACCCACAACCGTTTTCTTGACCGAGTTCGGAGAATATTCCCCGATCTCAAGCCCGAACTGCGCCGGGACCAGCAAGGCCACGCCCCGCGCTTGTCCAAGCTTGAGCGTGCCGACCGCGTCCTTGTTCACAAATGTCTTTTCGATGGCAACCGTCTCGGGCTGATACCGATGGAACACGTCCGTCAACGCCGTGTGCAGAGCCAATAGGCGCATCGCCAATTCTCCTGTCCCAGACAGGCACACACCGTTCGCGACATGGCGCAAACGACTTCCTTCGGCCTCGATCACGCCCCAACCAAGGAAACGCAGACCCGGATCGATCCCCAAAACACGCATGCTGCTCGCGCCTTTGTTGCTTTTGTATCACGGCTAGCACGAAACGCGAACAAACGCCAAGCGTTCAAAACAAAGACCATCACGGAAATGAGATGTCGAAAACGGACGATAGGTGGTCGACTCTGACTCCGGAAATACAGAAACGACTCCAAAAGTGTCGTATTTTTCTCATTTCGCAGGCGCAGAAATTTCATGCCATGAGCCATGCACAAACCGCATAAAAACTATGCGTAAACGACAATTGAAGGCGCGTATTTCCGCAACTACATGCCCGTCAGACGAAATTCTTCCCCATTTACCCAAGGAACATGGCCATGGCCGCTTTTGACACATCCCGCCCCACCTATGCTGCAAGCTCCAAAGGCTTCGGCGCATTCGCAACATCCCTGATCGCAGTGTTCAGCGCGTGGAACGATTCCCGCCAGACACGCAACGCGCTCAGCCAGCTCAGCGATCACGAACTGGAAGACATCGGTCTCACACGCGGCGACATCAACTCGTTCTGAACCGATCCGCCGACCCAAACAAAAAAGCCGTGTCAGTATCGCTGACACGGCTTTTTTCATGAGCAATAGAGAGAGAAGGTCGGAGAGATCAGCCGATAATGTAAGCCAGCATCCGCGACAGGGGTGCCGTGATCGGGTCGATCTGCATGAAAACGGCCCCCATCTGTTCGATGAACCCGCCTTCGCGCAGAAGATCGACTTGCTGGCGATATCCGTCCTCGCCCAGCACAGTTACGATCGCCGCTTTCAGAAAAAACAAAATACCGAAGGGCAACAACAAAGCCGAGAAAGACATCACCTCGCGGGCCTGCCGCATGGGTTTGTGCACTATCACACCGGTCTTTTCGAGTTTTGTGACATAGCCACGCGACAATTGGCGGTGGCGCTTGAGTACCTTGCGGTACCGTTCGTCAAACATGTCCTGCTGTTTGGTCATGTGAAGCAGCCTTTGTTCCGGCCCCCACCGGATGTGACCAAGTTAGGTGCGGAATGTGGCAAGAATGGGGCAAACGTGGCAACTTCGCTTTAATTGCGGCGAAAACCCGCAAGAAACGGTAAATGAGGCGCGTTTAAGACGGTGCTTTTTGCAGCGTTAGCGTTGTCCAGTCACCAATCTCTTCGCGATGCCAGGTATTGATGCCATTTCGTGCATACACCTCTGCCACTTCATCGCCTTGTTCGTTCAGGATGCCCGAAAGGATAACGAATCCCTCTGTTGTCAGATGGCTGGCCATGTGCGGTGCAAGGTCGATCAAAGGCTGTTTGAGGATATTGGCGAAGACCAGATCGAACGGCGCAGCTTTATGCAGCTGCGGATGCTCGAAACCCATCGCCTCAAGACAAACGACATGCCCTGTCAGCGCATTCGCAGCCACATTCGCTTCAGCCACATCCACCGCGACCTGATCCATGTCACTTGCATAGACGGTTTCGGGCCATGTCCGCGCCGCAGCCATCGCAAGTACCGCAGTGCCGCAACCGATATCCGCCACATTGTGACAGGTGACACCAGCATCAATTAACCGATCCAACGCGCGCAAACAGCCCTGCGTGGTGCCGTGATGCCCGGTGCCAAAGGCCATCGCCGCTTCGATCAGCAAAGGCTCCACCCCTTCGGGCACGCTGTCTGCATCGTGGCTGCCATAGACATAGAACCGTCCGGCATGTACCGGCACCAGTTCACGGCGCACCTTTGCGACCCAATCGGTTTCCGGCACTTCGGAGACCACAAAACACTTCGCGCCATGGGCCGCGGCCAGCAGGGCCAGCGCCACGTCGTCCGGCGCGTCCATGAAATAGCCACCCACTTCCCACATCCCGCTGCCATCTTCGATCTCGAACACACCAACGCCGTAGGGCTCCGCGCTCATCTCTTCCAACGCTTCGCCCAGCGCCTCGGCCGCGTCCTTGTCAGGCAGTGTGGTGAATGCAGTGAACGTGGTCATGGCCATCCCCAATTGCTTTGGCGCGGGGCTTACTCGCCTTTGCCGATCCTGACCAGCCCGAAAGACTGCCACCACAAAAAAGTGGACCCATCAGATGTACCCACTTAATCTCCACAACCATTCTAGGCTCCATTATTCGAGATATATCATGAAAAAATTTCTTAAAATCGTTGGCGTGATCGTTGTAATTGCCGTGCTCGGATATGCGTCGATCATGTACTTCAGTTCGGGTTCTCGCATGGTCGCGCGCGATTTCCTCATCCTCAGCAGCACCGGAAACCACGAACAAGCCAGAGCGTTCCTTCACCAATCCCTACAGACCGAAGAAAATTCTCAGAAAATCGTCGCGATTTTTGACGGTGTTAAGCCTTATACCGAAATCTCGTTTTCAGGCGTGAGCATGTCGGGTGGATCAACAATACTTGAAGGCACGGCGTTGACCGACAGTGGGTGTGCATCAAAAATTGAAATGGAGATGATCAAAGAACAGATCACCTTCTTCAATATTTCACCGTTGTGTCGATGAAGGTCACTCGGCCGGTGCAGTGACGAGCGCCGAGAACACGGTTTCGTTGCCCGGCTCTGGATGGCGAGGGATCATCAGCGCCAACATCAGCGACACCAGCGCCATACCGGCAGCAAGCGCAAATACCGCTCCGGGTGAGATCAGCCAGAGATACCCAAGAAGCGCGGGTAAGAACACCGCCGCGATATGGTTGATGGTAAACGCCACCGCGGCCGTCGGAGCGATGTCGCCCGGATCGGCGATCTTCTGGAAGTAGGTCTTCAACGCCAAAGCCAATGCGAAGAAAATGTTGTTCACGATATACAGTACAGTGGCCAGCATAACGCCCCAGCCAAACCAGTAGATTCCGCCATAAAGCACAAATACGATGACCAGCCCCGCATATTCCACAACCATTGCATTGCGTTCGCCGAACCGGTGCACGACCTGACCCAGCATAGGTGCGAGCACCATGTTTGCCACAAGCGTCACCAGCATCAGCTTGGTGATCTGGTCCACGTCCAGCCCGAATCGTTCCACCATCATGAAGGCCGCGAAGACGACAAAGATCTGCCGACGCGCGCCCGACATGAATTGCAGCGCGTAATAAAGCCAGTAGCGTTTGCGTAGGATGAACTTCTTGACCTGCGGATTAGGCGCCTCGAAATGTGGCATCATAAGCACGCAGTAGGCCACGATGATCAGCGTCAACGCCCCGGACACCATGTAGACGAAATTGTAGCTCAGGTCATAGGCGCGCCATGTAACCACGATCACACCGTAAGCCACCAGCGTTGCCGCCGATGCCGCCGACACCAAGAGCCCAAGCATTTGTGGCGCGCGGTCTTTGGGCAGCCATTGAAGCTGCAACGACTGGTTCACCGTTTCATAATAATGAAACCCGATCGAACTGATCAGCGTGACGAACAGCAACCCTCCCATTGAAGGAAAATAAGCAGTCATCGCTGTCGCGACGCCCAACATGGCAAGCGAGATCATCGCGAGCGTTTGTTCCCGGATGAATATGATCACCGCGATCACGCCAACAGCAAGAAAACCCGGGATCTCGCGTACGGTATGTAGCCAGCCGATATCCGCACCGTCGAACTGCGCCACCTCGATGACAAAGTTGTTCAGCAGCGCCGACCATGTCGCAAAGGACAGGGGCATGGCGATCGCCATCAGGAACAGCAGCGTGATGGGCCTTCGATGAATTGGCAGGTCACGCGCGTCTGCAAGGGGAACAATGCGCTTCATGCCGCTCCTTTACGCCCGCTTTACCCTCTTGGCGAGGGCCATGCAGCCCCAGAACAACCTCTGTGCAGAAATTCACATCTTTGCCATGCCCCTTATTCATTCCCTGAAACAGCATCCATGAGACAGGATTGCGGCCAAACCCTGAGATTTCGTTAAAGTCGCCTCGCCATCTGATCCAAATCAAAGCCCACATATTCGTTGCTGCGCATACATGGCCAACTCAGGACGGAGACCGCCATGGACCTTGTCACCCTTGTGGACCAAATCGGCGAAGCGCCCACTGCCGCGTTGTTTGGCCTGATCACCGGCATCACCTTTGGTGTGGCCGCCCAGCGCTCGCGCTTTTGTCTGCGAGCGGCAACGGTCGAATTCGCTCGAGGCATGATGCAGGACAAGGTCGCGGTCTGGCTTCTGACCTTCTCAACAGCGGTGGTCTGGGTTCAGGCGGCACAGATGTTTGGCCTGATCGACACCACCGAGGCCCGCATGATGGCCGTTCCCGGAAGCTGGTCAGGTGCGATCATCGGCGGGCTGATGTTCGGCGCGGGTATGGTTCTCGCGCGTGGATGCTCAGGACGGCTCTTGGTGCTTGCGGCAACCGGTAACCTGCGTTCCGTAGTCTCGGGCCTGATATTTGCTGTCGTCGCTCAGATGAGCCTGACGGGCTGGCTCGCTCCGGTCCGAGATCAATTGGCCGCCATGTGGATCACCTCTGGCGGACGGAACATGGACCTGCTGACAACGCTGCATCTGCCTGACGGATCCGGGCTTGCTTTCGGCCTCGCCACAGCTCTTCTTGCGCTGGAACTGTCACGGCGCAACCAGATCGGATGGCAGCGTCTGGTCTTTGCATCAGGCGTCGGCTTCGCCGTTGCGATGGGGTGGGCCTTCACCTACGCGCTCAGTCTTGTGGCTTTTGAGCCTGTGCAGATCGAAAGCGCGACCTTCACCGGCCCCTCGGCCAACACGTTGATGTTCTTCCTCGACCGGTCTTCGGTTCTGGAATTTGACATCGGACTGGTGCCGGGCGTGGTCATCGGGTCGTTCCTCGCCGCCCTCTTTGCCGGTGAATTGAAGTTCCAGGGCTTCGAAGGTCCCACCCCCATGCGCAACGCCATGGTCGGTGCAGCGCTCATGGGGTTTGGTGGGATGCTCGCTGGTGGGTGCGCTATTGGCGCAGGTGTCACCGGCGGGTCGATCTTTGCCGGCACGGCTTGGCTCGCGCTCTTCTGCATGTGGATTGGCGGGATGAGTATGGACTTGGTGATGGGTGGACGAGGTCAGCCTGCCGCGATCTGAACCACGCCGTTCTTTGCGAAATTGCACCGATCAAATCAAAGATCACGTCAGCGCTGCAAAATCACACGCATTTTGCGAATTTTCAGCCCAAGGTACGGATTTCCTGTCTTTGCAGAGGTCCGAACCATGCTAATCTGCGGCATTAATTATTTTTTCGACCAACCCTTTTTCAAATGGTAAACCCATGCTTGTTCTCGATTTATTTTCGAACAAGGCCTTTTTGGCCATCGCAGCCGGAGTCGGCTACGCCATCGCAACCATCCTCATGAAGATCGCCTCCGAAGACACCACCACGGTTGTCATTGGGGCCATTGCCCTGATGCTCGCCGCCGTGGTGACGGCCGAAATCCTGCTCTTGCGCCAAGTCGATCTGGGCCTTGCCTACATCGCCATCATGGCAACTGAGACCCTTCTCGTCTTATGCGCCACCTTTTTCGTGGGACAACCCCTTACTTTGCGCGAACTTGCCGGTGGTGCGTTGGTATTGGTGGGTGTGATGATCGTCAGCTTCTGACGCGTTGCAGTTTGGCTTGGGCCGATGCTGCGGCACCGGCCCGCCTGCGCGGTTATTGCCGGATGCGCCAGCCTGTCTTGAAGATCCACCAGATGATCGCAAGGCACAGCGTCGTAAAGCCACCAATGGCCAGCAAGCTTAGACCGATGGGCACATCGGCCAGCCCGAAGAATGACCAGCGGAACCCCGACACAAGGTATACCACCGGGTTGAAGAACGAGATCGTCTGCCATACCGGTGGCAACATCGAGATCGAATAAAATGATCCCCCAAGGAACACCAAAGGCGTTACGATCAAGAGCGGGATCAACTGCAACTGTTCGAAGTTCCCAGCCCAGATACCGATGATGAATCCGAAAAGCGCGAAACTCAGACAGGTGAGCACCATGAAAGCCAGCATCGCAATAGGGTGCTGGATCGTCAGGTCTACGAACAGCGCCGAGGTGCCAAGGATCACGAGTCCGATGAACAGCGCCTTTGTCGCCGCAGCGCCGACATAGCCCAAGACGATCTCAAGGAAGTTGATCGGCGCGGACAACAACTCGTAGATCGTGCCGATGAATTTCGGGAAATAGATGCCGAAGGAGGCGTTGGAAATTGCCTGTGTCATCACCGACAACATGATCAAGCCCGGAACGATGAAGGCACCATAAGACACGCCTTCGACTTGGTCGATACGGCTGCCGATGGCGGCCCCGAACACGACAAAATACAGCGAGGTTGAAATCACAGGAGAGACAAAGCTCTGCAACAGCGTGCGGAAGAACCGCGACATCTCGAAGACATAGATCGCGCGGATGGCCTGCCAGTTCATGCCGCATCCTCCTGTTTCGAGACCAGCCCAACGAAAATATCCTCAAGCGAGTTTTGCCGGGTCTGCAGGTCGCGCAGCACCAGTCCAGCGTCGCTGATCTCTCGGATCAGGGTTGCGATCCCGGTCCGGTCCTGTGCGGTGTCGTAGGTGTAAACCAAAACGTGCCCACCCTCTTCGATCCGCAAACCGCGCTCCACGAGCGCCGCAGGCAACGCCATTGCGGGTTCATGCAATTCGATCCGCAGTTCTTTCTGCCCCAAGCGGGTCATCAACGCCGTCTTTTCCTCGACCAGCAGAATCTCTCCCTCGTTGATGACACCGATCCTGTCGGCAATCGCCTCGGCCTCTTCGATGTAATGGGTCGTGAGGATGATCGTAACACCGGCCTCTTTCAGCCCTGCCACGATGTCCCACATATCCCGGCGCAATTCGACATCGACCCCGGCAGTCGGCTCATCCAGAAACAGCACACGCGGCTCGTGCGCCAACGCCTTGGCGATCAGAACCCGTCGTTTCATGCCGCCCGACAGTTCCATGATGCGGTTGTCGCGCTTGTCCCAAAGCGAGAGCTGCCGCAAGACACGTTCCAACAGCGCATCATCCTTCGGCTTGCCGAACAACCCGCGCGAAAAGCGCACCGTGTTGATCACCCGCTCGAACGGTTCGAGATTGATTTCCTGAGGCACCAATCCTACCAATGACCGCGCGCCGCGATAGTCGGTCACAACATCATGCCCGCCCACGGTAATCGTGCCTGACGTTGGCTGGGTGATCCCGCAGATCGTGGAGATCAGAGTTGTCTTGCCCGCCCCATTCGGTCCAAGCAGCGCAAGGATTTCGCCCTCGTGAATATCGAGTGAAGCGCCCTTGAGCGCTTCGAACCCACCAGCATAGGATTTTCGGACATTGGTGATCTGAACCATTGGCATTGTGGGGGTCCTCCTGTTCAATCGGACAGAGCGCATACCTAATACGACCCATCGCAGACGCAATGGCGAAAGACGTGCGCCAGAACGCAAGCCATGTGCATGTCGTTTTCAGAAGTGACCTTCGCCGCGGAACGGCCTAAGCCATTCCCATGACCTCCCAATCCGACTCGAATATCGCGCGTGGCATCACGCTTGTCTGCATCGGTGTCTTTGCCATCTCGATCAATGACATGCTGATCAAAACGCTGTCGGGCGGCTATCCTTTGCATCAGATTGTGTTTACCCGCACCGCCATCGGGATCATTCTGTCCTTCGTGATGCTGCATCTTGAAGGTGGTCTGTCGCTGTTGCGGACGAACAGACCCGGTCTGCACATCTTGCGCGGGCTTACGTTGGTCGCCGCCAACATGACCTTCTTTGCGTCGCTTGCGGTTCTGCCACTCGGGCTGACCACGGCGCTGTTCTTTGTCGGACCGCTTTTTATCACGCTGTTCAGCTTTCTCTTCCTGGGGGAAAAAGTCGGACCGCTGCGGCTTGGCGCGATTGTCTTCGGTTTCATGGGCGTGGTGGTTATGCAGGAACCGTGGGGCGAAGGATCGGTCTATGGCCCACCCTGGCTTTTTGCGCTGCCCGTGATCGCGGACTCACTTTACGCGGCAATGGCAGTAATGACCCGCGCACTAGGGGTCAAAAGCACGGCAGCCGCGCTGACAATCTACAACCAGCTGATGTTCCTTGTTGTCTCGACATTGTTCTTTCTTGTCGTCGGTCAAGGGCAGGCCGATCCCGGCCCCGACGCGCCCAGCCTGCATTTTTTGCTCAGGGCATGGACATGGCCGACCGATCAGGACTGGCCACTATTTATCCTGACGGGTGTCTGCAACGGCATCATCGCCTATTGCATCACTGCAGCTTACCGCATGGCTCCCTCGGCCAGTATCGCACCGTTCGAATATATCGGCCTGCCGCTGGCGATCTTCTTGGGATGGCTGTTCTTTGCAGAATGGCCCACGCCCGCGATCTGGGCGGGCTGCGCCATGATCCTTGGCGCAGGCCTGTTCGTATTCCTGCGCGAGCGTCAAAAGGGCAAGGTGATCGTACCCAAGCGCACTGGAAGCCACACGCGCTGACACCTCCTGTGCCGGAGGTGGGAAAACCCGTTATCGGGCTTTCCTGGCTTACGCGCCGCGCACCGTGTCGATCATCAGCTTGACGTTCTCGGGGTCCGCATCCGGCGTGATCCCGTGACCAAGGTTGAAGATATGCGGCCCGTTCTTGAGCGCATCCACCACCTTGCGAGTTTCATCTACCAAGTCCTGACCGCCGGTCACCATGTGACGCGACGCCAAGTTGCCCTGCACACAGCCACCGGGCTGCACATGCTCCGCCACCCATTCGGGGCTCACACTGTCGTCAACGGCGACACAATCGGCCCCGGTTGCCGCATGGAAGCCAATGTAGTTGTCGCCCGCCTGTCGTGGGAACGCGATCACGGGGATACCGGGATGACGGCGCTTGATTTCTTCGGTGATGACCTTTGCAGGATAAAGCGCATACCGCTGGAAGTCTTCGCCCTTGAGAGACCCTGCCCAACTGTCGAAAATCTTGACCACTTCAGCCCCGGCATCGATCTGAGCTGACAGGTAATCGATGGTGCTTTCCGTCAGCCGTTCCAGAATCGCCTCGAACAGCGGACGGTTCTCTTCCTTGAGCGCATGGGCTGGGCCCTGATCCGGCGTGCCCTTGCCGGCGATCATGTAGGTGGCCACCGTCCACGGCGCCCCGGCAAACCCGATCAACGTGGTTTCTTCCGGCAATTCACGGCGCAGGATGCGCACGGTCTCGTAGACCGGGTTCAGCGTGTCGTGGATCATCTCGCCTTTGCCAAGCTTGTCGAACTCGGCCTGCGTGGTGATCGTGGAGAGGCGTGGCCCTTCGCCCGTCACGAACCAAAGGTCCGCGCCCAGCGCCTGCGGCAAAAGCAGAATGTCGGCAAACAGGATGGCCGCATCAAAGCCGTAACGGCGGATTGGCTGCAAGGTCACCTCGGCGGCCAGCTCTGAATTGTAGCACAAAGACAGAAAATCCCCGGCCTGCGCTCGGGTCGCCTTGTATTCCGGCAGGTATCGTCCAGCCTGACGCATCATCCAAATTGGCGGGGTCGGAAGGGTTTCGCCCGCAAGGGCACGGAGGATGGTTTTTGTCTGGCTCATCAGGTCTTTCCTTGTCTATGTCCCTCGGATCAACCGTAGAAAAGCATATGTCAAGACAAGCATGGTTGTCAGGACAAGTTTACACGCATAAAGATCGATTCATGACGATTGACTTGCCCACACCCGACCAGCCCCTGAACATCGGCACCCGCGGTTCCCCGCTCGCTTTGGCTCAGGCTTATGAAACCCGCGAACGCCTGTCCAAGGCGTTTGACCTGCCGTTCGAGGCGTTCAACATTGTGGTCATCAAGACCACAGGCGACGACCGCACTCTGATCGACGCGGACCGCCCTCTGAAAGAGATCGGCAACAAGGGTCTGTTCACCAAGGAAATCGAAGAGGCGATGCTCGAAGGCCGTATCGACATCGCTGTGCATTCGATGAAGGACATGCCCGTGGCACAGCCTGAGGGGTTGATGCTTGACTGCTACCTTCCCCGCGAAGACGTGCGCGATGCGTTCATCTCCCCGGATGTGACGCGCATTGCAGACCTGCCGTCTGGTGCCATCGTCGGCACCTCGTCCTTGCGGCGCCGCGCACAGCTCATGAACCGCCGTCCCGACCTCAACGTGGTAGAATTCCGCGGCAACCTGCAAACCCGCCTCAAGAAACTGCATGACGGCGTGGCCTCCTGCACCTTCCTCGCCATGGCGGGCCTGAACCGTCTCAAGATGGACGAAGTTCCCAAGACTGCCATCGAGACCACCGATATGTTGCCGGCCGTGGCGCAGGGTGCCATCGGCATCGAACGTCGCGTCGATGACACTCGCGCCGCAGATATGCTGGCCGCGATCCACGACACGCCGACAGGTCAACGTCTGGCCGCCGAGCGCGCTTTCCTCGCTGCGCTGGATGGATCATGCGAAACGCCCATCGCTGGTCTGGCAGAACTCGACGGTGACACGCTTCGTCTGCGCGGCGAAGTGTTGCGGCCGGATGGGTCAGAGGCACATGCGGACGAAATCAGTGGTCCGATTGCAGACGGAGTGGCGATGGGTCAAGCTCTGGCTCGCACGTTACTTGATCGCGCAGGCCCCGGCTTTTTCGACTGGCACGAGAAATAAGTTCTGTGCCGGTCACTCCGGCACGGCAAAGGTCAGTGACGCCCAAAGGCTTTCCCATACAGGGTCTTTCTCTGCCTGAGCCTCAAGCGGTCGCAACACAACCGCATCGGCCAAGTAAGAATAGCCCGGCAGAACTGGCAAGGTGACACGCCCCTCTGCGTCCGTACGGTGCAAAGTCACCTCGACCTTGCCCTCGGGCGGGCGCGCAAACAACTCGACCTGCGCATCGGCGCGCGGCGCACCGTCATACAACACGCGAATCGGCAACCCGTCTGTCATGTCGTCGGTATAGGGATTGGCCTCTGCCACGATTTCCGTCACCAGTCCGACCTCGGCATCGGCACCCGCACCGTCGCCCACCGCAATCAGGCTTTTGGCGTAACGGCTGTAGAGTTCGACGAATCCGCTTTCCGGCAAACCACGTGCGGCATGTTCAGCCAAGACACCTTCGAAATCCTTGTGCTCAACGAAATTCACGAATTTCTGCCATTCGCGATAGGTCAGCGTGTAATCCCGTGTCTGGTGGATGATCACGCACAGACTGTCTCGGGGCGCCGCAACATTCAGCGCAGGGCGATCCCCGGCCCGCCCCGGCACAGCCTCTAGCGTCCCGCCACATTGCATGTCGAAGCGCACGAAGTTTCGGTCCAAGTAGGATTGTTCCGCACCGGCAAAGGTTTCTCCGACGCGCAGCGTTGCGACAAGCGCGCCCTCCGATGGCACAATATAGTCCATCGGGTCGATCCAGAACTCGTGCGCAGTCGTGACAACCGGCAGCAGTGAAAGCGCCATGGCGCCAATGAAAGTTCGACGGATCATGCGGTCTTGACCACCTTATTCTCGATGTCGCGGGCATATTGCGTCATGCGCGCCTTGAAACGTTTGTTGATGCTGGACCGTGCCAGCTTGAACGACTGCACAAGTAATCTCGCCGAAAGCGTTTTCGGCATCATCTTAAACACGACGGACACCCGGGTGCGATTAGGCGACAATGGCACGAGTTCGATCACCGTGCTTGTCTCAAGACCTCCCGAGACGCCGCCGAATTGAACCATGTTAGGTGCGTCATAAGCATCAAGCGTAACCTTTGCCTGACGCTCCTTACCGCGAAATTTGAACTTTGCATCCCAGCTGTCACCGATGTCAGGGGCTGATCCGCGAAACTGTCGACGCACGTCGATGCCGCGCCGCATGGCTTGCCGTTCGACATAGTCGAACGCAGTCAATTCAGCGAAAACAAGGTCAATCGGCGCTGCGACATCCTCTGTACCTGTTACTTGCATCGGCTCGCCCCCGCTTCGATACGTTTTTACTTAAACTTGCGTCATTCCAGCGTATCGGCAAGCCAGTGACGCAATAAAAAATGCGCGATCGCGCCTTTCCGTGCCGGCAACAACCCCTCTCGGAGGCCTGCCAACGCGTCCATCACCTCTTCGCGACTGACCCAAAGCGCGTCCTCGATCTCATTAGGATCAATCGTGATGTCTTCGCTGGTCGCGATCCCTTGGCACCCGAACATCAACGATGCTGGAAACGGCCAAGGCTGACTGGACAGATAGCGCACCTCGCCAACGCGCACCCCCGCCTCTTCCCAAACTTCGCGGCGCACGGCGGCTTCGATGGTCTCTCCTGGCTCCACGAACCCGGCAAGACAGGAATACATCCCTTCCGGCCATCCCGGAGATCGCCCCAGCAAAACCTTGTTGCCGCGTGTGATCAGCATGATCACGACAGGGTCCGTCCGAGGGAAGTGGCTGCCTCCACAGGATTGGCACACCCGCTGCCACCCCGCCTGCGTTACATCACTGGGCGCACCGCACCGGGCACAAAACCCATGCGTTTCATGCCAGCCAAAGATTGCTTTCGCAGTGGCGGCCAATTCCGCATCGCGCGAACTCAGCGCCGTCATGATATTGCGAAGTTCGGCAAACCCATGATCGTCCGGCAGCGTGGGGTGGGTTTGCACGGAGCTGTCGACAAATGCGCCGACATCGCTCAGGTCGGCATCGGGCATCCACTCAGAGATATCATGGGCGAACCGCGCCGCGCCGTCTTCCCGCCCCAACAGAATCGGGGCACTGCGCGCTTCTTTCAAAATCGGATGTGTCAAAGGCAACCGCGCGAGGCTGCACCCATGTTCTGACCGAACGACCAGAGGTTTACCCTTCCACAACAAGATGGTTCGTGTGCTGACATCCTGCATGAGCGCAGCCAAAGCCGCAATATCACCACGCAGTTCTGCCGCGCGATCCAGCCCTGAGCCGCCAAAAGTCACCTGTTCCGCGCTCTGCATCGCGTCTTACCCCGCTCATTACGTCCATAGCGCTTGCCATGCGACAGCAAAAAGAACAATGCACCGGGCACCTTTTGCCAGCATGAGCGGGTTGCAATCCACCGAGTCCTCGCATATCTGACCCTTGAGAGGTTGGCGCGGGCGAGCACCTCGCCAACCCGGTCAGGTCCGGAAGGAAGCAGCCGTAACGAGCCACGCTTGGGTCGTTGTCCAGCCTCTCACCTTACACCCCCTCAGATTTTGTTTGAGAACCGCGCCCTATCGCCTGTAAGGCTTTCAGCCGAGTTCTGAAGGACCCCTTCGGTTCAGTGGAAACATCAAACGTGATGCGTATTTCGAACCTGCGGTCAAACTGCGCCTTGGTCTGAACGCTTGGGATGATTAGCTGTTGGGTATCGGAGGCACGCATGCAGAGATTCTCGCTACTCGACCTGTCACCCATCCCAGAGGGCAAAACGGCCGCGGATGCCTTATCCTCGACGGTCGATCTTGCCCGGGCGGCCGAACGGTTCGGCTATAACCGTTATTGGTTGGCCGAGCATCACAACATGCCGGGTATCGCCAGTGCGGCCACCGCGCTGGTGATCGGGCATGTCGCTGCGGCGACCAATACGATGCGCATTGGTGCCGGAGGGATCATGCTGCCCAACCATGCGCCACTGATTGTAGCCGAACAGTTCGGAACCCTCGCGACACTTTATCCGGGTCGGATCGACCTTGGGCTGGGCCGTGCGCCGGGCAGCGACATGGCCACAGCCCGTGCACTTCGGCGGCATATGGCACCCGAAGACAGCTTCCCGCAGGATGTGCAGGAACTGATTGGCTATTTCGATGACACGTCAGAAGACACGCCGGTGCGTGCCATTCCCGGCAGCGGGACGCATGTTCCAGTCTGGATTCTCGGCTCAAGCCTCTACGGCGCGCAATTGGCTGCCTGGTTGGGTTTGCCTTATGCTTTTGCGTCACATTTTGCGCCAGCCATGCTGGACCAAGCATTGTCGATCTATCGAAGCACCTTCCAACCATCAGAGCAGCTCGACAAACCCTATGTGATGATGGCCGCCGGCGTTTGCGCGGCACCGACAGATGACGAAGCCGCCTTTCTGCGATCCTCACAGCTTTTGGCTTTTGCCCGGCTACGCACTGGTAAACCGGGAAAGCTGCCGCATCCGACGCATGATCTCGACGCAGAGATTCCGGCTCCGATCATGGCACAGGTGCGACAGGCTCTGTCCTGTTCGGCAACAGGATCGGCAGCAACCGTCCGGACGCAGCTTCGGTCACTGATCGACACGTTTCAGCCCGACGAATTGATCGTCACCGGCATGATCCATGATCACGCAGCACGGGTGCGGTCATTCGAAATAGTTGCACGCGTTCTTTCCGACTTGAGAGAGGATGTTGTCGCGGCTTGACGCAGACTGCCAGTCCCAAGGTGACACGGCTTTCGCAAACGGCGCTCAAGTCCGTATGACAAAACCGCGCGCGATGTGGTTGCGGACAAACCAGATCATTGCCAAACCGGGGATCAGCGACACCACGGTCATCGCCATAACCAGACCGATATCGGTCTGAAACCCATATAAAGCGTTGATCGCCATGGTGATCGGCTTCCCGGCTGTCACCGTCAAGATCCGCGCAAGAACGACCTCGACCCACGAAAAAATGAAGCAGAAAAACACCGTCACACCGATCCCGGGGGCGATGGCCGGGATCAAACGGCGAAAGAAAAAGCTCGGGGTCGAATGCCCGTCGATGAAACAAGTCTCATCGTATTCACGCGGCACGGCCGAGATGAAACTTTCGAGTATCCAGATCGCAATCGGCAGATTGAAGGCGCAATGGACCAAAGCAATGCCGACAGGGTTATTGATCAGCCCAAAATGCGCGAACAGGAAAAAGACCGGAAGCGACAGCACCACGGGCGGTGTCAGCCGGAACGCCAGCAGGGCAAATAGCATATGCCGGTCGCCGGTGAACCTGTAGCGTGCAAAGGCATAGGCAGCAGGTAATCCGGCAGCAAGGCACAGCACGATGTTCAGCGACACATAGGTCAGCGAATTTCCAATAGATGCACGCAGATCGGGGCGTTTGAAAACCTCGATGAAGTTCAGCAGTGTCAAACTGCCGGTCTCGTACCCGTCCCGAGGCAGCGTCAGCGTCACACTCAGAAGAACGGTCTGCGCAAAGGGCAACAGAATGAAAATCGCGAGCAGGGAAAAGACCACGATCCGAAGCGTGACACCACGAATGCTCATCGAACGCGCTCCGACGACCTGATGCGCACAAAGGCCCATGCAACGGTGAGCACAATCAGAACATTCAGCATCGCACGCGCAGCGGCACGGCCATACGTGTAGCTGCCGATATCTGCCGCCAATTCCAGCGAGAGGAAGCTTGTAGCATCCTGTGGACCACCCGCGTTGATCGAGAACGCCTCGGTGTAAATCATGAAACTATCGACAAATCGCAGTAGGATCACGATGGAAAGCGCCCCGCTGATGCGCGGCAATTCGATATGGCGAAAGACGGCAAAGCGCGAGGCCCCGTCAATGGCTGCAGCTTGCCGATAAGGCTCGGGAATGGCGGACAGCCCGGCGTAGGACAGGATCACGACAAGCCCGATCCAATGCCATGTGTCGGCAAGTACGATCAATAGCCACGTATGCAGGGCGTTGAACTTGTAGTCGAAGGTGATCCCAAGCGCCGTCATGGCTTTCCCGGCCAGCCCGATTTCGGGGTTGATCAACGTCAGCCACATTCCTGCGATCATGTTCCATGGCACGACCAGTGGCAAAGCCACCAGCATCAGCACGGGCACTGCAAAACGGCTCATTTTGAGCAAGAGCAAAGCCAACCAAATGCCAAGCGGCACCTGCACACCCAAAGCGATGGCCGAAAACAACGCGCTTCGCCCGAAACTCGCCCAGAACGACGGATCGCGAATGATCTCGGCATACCATTCGAGCCCAATCCAATAGGCGTCGTTCACGGTGAATACGTCGTGGAACGAATAGTTCAGCACTGCCATAAGTGGGATTACGGCGACAAAACCCATGAGCGCCAAAGACGGCAGCAACAGCCACCACGCACGATTGGAGTATGGATTGTTCATGCTTCTCCCGGGCTGAAGGCGCGTCCCCAGCCAGATGCAGCAAGTCGCGAGGGGGTCGGGTTGTCAAGACACGAGGACGGTGGTCCTTGGTCTGATCATTGCGCAACACCAATTCAGGCGCCCACCCGATTTCCGAGGATAGGGCGGCGGACCGGGTGCGCGAACCAACACACGGCAACCCCGCCTGTTTTTTCACAGTGATTCCCAATCAAATTGGGCAAACCCGCACCGAGCCACGCAGCCCCGCACGTTTTTGAAGTGCAGTTGTCCGGCGATTTGATATCTCGTGAAGATGGACATCGTTCTCATCACGACCGTTATTGCATCCCTGTTCATTGTCATCGGCCTGGCAGAACCGTTGGCCGAACGTCTACGTTTGCCGTACAGCGTGATCTTGGCGGTGATCGGCATCCTGATTGGCATGGGTGCGATTTTCTTTCTGCGCACCGACCTGACCGACGCGCTCAACCCCGTGGCAGAAGCCATCCTTGGCCTTCCGATCCGGTCTAACGTCTTTCTCTACGTGTTCCTGCCAACACTGCTGTTTCAGGCCACTTTGGGCATGAATCTGCGCCGCATGCTGGATGATTGGGTTCCGATTCTCGTTCTTGCGGTGGTTGCGGTAGTCGTGGCGACCCTGAGCGTCGGCTACGCCTTGTTCTGGGCAAGTGCGCTGCCGCTGGCGGCTTGCCTTCTGATTGGTTCGATCGTGTCGACAACCGACCCCTCGGCTGTTGTATCGATTTTCCGCTCGATCTCGGCACCGCGCCGTTTGGCTCGAATCATCGAGGGCGAAAGCCTGCTTAACGACGCCGCCGCAATCGCACTTTTCGGCCTCTTCATGGGCTTCGTGATGCTGGGTGTGCCCGATCCGAAGCTTGGTGATGCGATTGCGCAGTTCCCGGTTCTGATCGTTGGCGGTGCGCTGTCGGGATGGTTCGCGGCTCGGGTGGCGCTGTGGATCATGGGAAATATTGGCCGCCATGAACTTGCCCAGCTTTCGATCTCGGTTGCGCTCCCGTATCTGGCCTATATCGGCTCGGAGCAATTGGTCGGTGCATCGGGTGTGGTTGCAGTGGTCGCGGCGGGGCTGACCCTCAATCTGGTGGGTCCCGGACGTCTTCAACCTCAGGCATGGGCAAACCTGCGCGAGCTGTGGGATATTCTGGCGCATTGGGCCGGTGCGCTGATCTTTATCCTCGCGGCACTGCTCATTCCACGCCTGCTTGAAGAGGTGCGTCTTGGGGATTTTGCACTCGTCGGCGTGGTGATTCTCGCGGCGATTGCGGCCCGTGTCGTCATTCTATTCGGCCTGCTGCCGCTGCTGACAGCACTGCGCTTGTCGCCGCCGGTCGAACGCCCCTACCGCGTGGCGATCCTTTGGGGTGGATTGCGCGGCGCAGTCACTCTGGCGCTAGCGCTCGCCGTCACCGAAAGCTTCCGCGTGCCAGATGGGATTCAGCGCGTGGTCGGCATTCTTGCCACCGGGTTCACCTTATTCACCCTCATAGCTCAGGGCACGACCTTGCGCTGGATCATTGGGCGACTGGGGTTGGACCGTCTGTCTCCGATCGACGATGCCCTATCACGGCAGGTGGTCGCCGTTGCCTTGCAGACGGTGCGCGAGGATGTGTCCCGGACAACAGAGAATTACGAACTCAGCCACGATATCGTCCGGTCGGAAGCCAAACGATTTGGCGAACGGCTGGACGATGCTGTGAGAACCGCCGAGGACAATGCCGACATACTGGATCGCGACAGGATTACGCTGGGCCTCATCGCCCTTGCCGGTCATGAACGCGACACCATTCTTGCCCGGATGCGGGAACGTACGATCTCGGCGCGTATGGCGGAACAGGTGCTGTCGGATGCCGAACGCCTCATCGAAGGGGCACGGTCGGATGGCCGCAGCGGCTACAATCGCGCTGCCCGTCAAAGCCTCTCATACGGTCGCGCTTTCCGCCTCTCGAACCTGTTGCACACCTGGCTGAGCTTGTCGGCCCCACTGGCGCGAATTACAGCAGACCGGTTTGAATTACTGCTGTCTCAACGTCTCGTTCTGCGGGATCTGGGCACCTTCATTGACGGTCGCATCCGGCGAATTCATGGACGTCGAGTCGCGGTCCTGCTCCACGAGCTGCTGACCCGTCGGATTGACGCTGTTGAAACCGCTCTTGAGGGGCTGCGCCTGCAATATCCCGGCTATGCCGAAGAACTGGAACGGCGGTTCATCCGTCGCACTGCGCTTCGCCTGGAGGAACGCGAATACGCCACCATGCGAGAAGACGGGCTGATTGGTGCAGAAGTCTACACCAAGCTCATGGAAGACCTTGTGGCACGGCGTAGTGCGGTCGACGATCGCCCCCAGCTTGACATCGCTTTGCAGCGCATCGAACTGCTGCGCCAATTCCCGCTGTTTTCAACACTCGACACACCAGACCTGAAACGCCTGAGCCGGGTGCTCAGAACCCGCAATGTAGATGCGGGCGACATCTTTCTTCGCAAGGACGGTATTGCGAAAAGCGTTTATTTCATTGCCTCTGGCGCGGTGGAAATCGAAACCGCAGGGCAATCTTGGCGCTTGGGCCGGGGCGACATGTTCGGCCAACTTGCCATCCTGATGAAAAAGGCGCGCAAGACCGAAGTTCGGGCAATCGCCCCGACAACCGTGCTTGAACTTGGCGAAGACCGGTTCCGCCGCCTGCTGCGCCGCAATCCCGCTTTGAAGGACACCGTCCGGGAAAGCGCCGAAAAGCGCGGGATCGCGTCTGAAGATGTCTTTGCCGAAATTGACGCTGCGTGATCCACCCCGAGCTATAGCGCACGCACCCTTCAATCCTCGTGGCGCAGAAACACCGCCGGAGCACGTTTGGCGGCCCGCGCCCATGCCATCTGTTTCGGCGTCTCGATCGCACAGGCGCGGACAGCTCGCAGCCGATCAAGCGCGTCATCCGGGGCCTCGCCCAATTCAACCATCAGGCGCAACGCCACCATGCCCGACCGCCCGCATCCGCCCCGACAATGCACTAGAATGCGCCCGCCGCCCGTCAGCGCGCGCCGTGCGTTGGCGCTGACCTCGGGCCAGGCCTCTTCAAACGTGTCATCCGGGACGCCGAAATCAGTGATCGGCAGATGTTCCCAACGGCAACCGGCATCGACCAGATCGTGCCACAGCCCGGCTGCGCCCGCCGCCACCAGTTCAACCTCACTCACCAACGAAATGACGATGGCCGGCTTCCATTCGATCAGATGCTGTACGTCGCCCGCATAATCGCCCTCAGCCCCCGGGATGGGCGAAATGGCAAGGATTCCCTGACCGACGGACAATGCGTAGACGATCATCTCAAAGCCTTTGCGCCCGGAACGTATCGCAACTGCGGATGTCGCCACTCTGGAAGCCGGTGGCGAACCAACGGGATCTCTGTTCGGACGTGCCATGCGTGAATGTATGCGGCTGCGGCACGCGGCCCGCGCGTTCCTGCAAGTGATCGTCCCCGATCATCCGCGCCGCGTTCAACGCCTCTTCCAGATCACCGGGTTCAAGCAAACCATCGACTGATCGCGCCCAAACGCCCGACAGGCAATCCGCCTGCAACTCCAGCCGCACTGTCAGTGCATTGGCCTGCGTCTCACCTACCACCTGACGGCGTTCATTGACTTGCCCCAAGATGCCCAACTCGTTTTGCACATGATGCGCTACCTCATGGGCTATCACGTAAGCCGCTGCAAAATCTCCGCGGGCGCCCAGCTGCCGGGACAGGGTCGCAAAGAACGCGGTGTCAAGATAGGCTTTTTCATCCGCCGGGCAGTAAAAGGGCCCGGTGGCCCCACTGGCATTGCCGCAGGGCGAGGCGGTCACCCCTGAATAAAGCACCAGAACCGGCGGTTCATATGGCCGCCCAACCTGCGCCGGAAAGATGTCGCTCCACACCGTTTCTGTTGTGGCCAGCACCCGCGACGTGAACTCTGCCGCGCGCTCTTCTTCAGCGCTCAGTTCTCTGGAGGCAGGGGCAGGTTGTGTCGCCTGTTGCAACAGTGGCGTGACGTCGATTCCCGCGAAATAGCCGATGGCTAGGACCACCAAAAGACCGACCCCACCGATTCCTGCCCGACCGCCTCCTCCAGTGCGGCGAAGATCTTCGATATTGCGGCTGCCACGAACTCCTCTCAGGCGCATATGATCCCCCAATCACATTTTGAGGGTATGATACACAAGCCGTCGAGGCAGGGTAGCCCTTCGTCAGTCAGTGGTGCGGATCACCTTGGCCAAGGCCGAAAAAATCTGGTTGTTGGCGCATAAAACTGCGCCGTCTTCCAAGGGTACCTGCCCAGGACGCACACCTTCGACCAGCGCGCCCGCTTCCGACGCGATCAAAAGACCCGCCGCAAGATCGGTCACCGCGCCTTCGCGTTGCCAGAACCCGTCAAACCGACCGGCAGCCACGTAGGCCAGATCCAAGGCCGACGATCCCGAGGCACGCATGCCCGAACATTCCGGCATCACGCGCGCCAGATCCTTGAGCGTCGCAGGCAAGGTCCGCTTCACGCTGAACGGCACCGCATGACCCAGCACTGCTTCGACCAGCTTGGTCCGGCTCGAAACCCGAACGCGCTTGTTGTCGTTTAGCCAGGCACCCTGCCCTTTTTCGGCATAGAACATTTCGTCCTTGGCTGGATCGAACACCACCGCCGATACGATCTGCCCTTTGTGCTCTAGCGCAATCGACACCGAGAAATGAGGCTGCCCGTGCAGGTAGTTCGCGCGCCCCTCAAGCGGGTTTACGATCCAGCGGCGTGTTGGGTCTTCCCCCTCGGTCTCGCCCTCCGGCGTGAGGTACCCATAGGTGCCACGGGCGCCTGTCAGGTCATCGCGCAACAAAGCCCCTGCCGCCGCTGCCGCACGGGCGACAAACTCACCGGCATTCGCGGCCGAGGTCTGAAGGTTCTCGACCTCGCGGAAGTCCTTGTTAAGCGACCGACCCGCCTTGCGGGCGGCTTTGATCATGATGTTGAGATTGGCGCTGCCCTGCATCATGGGCCTCCGGCTGTTCGGGGTCAGACCGGGCGTATAAGCGGGACATCGGCCAATGCCAAGGGGGCGCGGGGTAATGACGGCATTTCACGACCCTGCGAGTTGTGTATCAATCTCCTTCTTTCCGTGGCGTTACCCCCCAACTCTGTCGCAGACTTGTTGAAAAAGGATGAACGCCCATGCATCGCCGCACATTTTCCACCATCGCCCTCGCCGCACCCGCACTTTTGCTCGCCCGCCCCGCATTCGCCCGCGAACCAGAGATTTATCAGGAAGGCGGCATCGCCATCGACGGCTCTGACCCCGTTGGCTATTTCACCACAAATGGCCCGGTGCCGGGCGGCGAAGTGACCGCTCAATACAAAGGTGCCACATGGCGATTTGCCGACCAAGCTTCCGCCGACGCCTTCGCAGCAAACCCCACCGCTTACGCGCCCGCGTTCGGAGGCTACTGCGCCTTCGCCGCCTCCCGCGGCTACCTCGCCCCGACAACCCCCGAGGCCTGGACGATCTACGAGGACCGCCTCTACCTCAACGCCAACCTCCGCGCCCGCGAATTGTGGCTTGAAGACGTGCCGGGCAACATCGCCAAGGGCGAAGCCAACTGGCCGGGAATTTTGGGGTGATCTTTGAGTGACGCGTAGACCAGACTTCAGCCCGGCTACGTAACTCGCAAAGCATTGTGCGAAATCAACTGTCGTTCTTAACTCGATCCAAATGAGCAACTAATCCCGAAAAAAACTGCACAAGAATTTGCTTAACTTGGCTCAAACTATAAATTATCTCTTCAATCTCAAAGTATGTATCCTCGTGGCAGTCTGTGAAAAAGTATTGATAACAATCAGATATTTGTGGGTCCTTTGAAATCTGTTTGATCCTTTTAGTGTCATTCCAATGAAAATGTTTGCTAGCATTGGCAGTAAGTTCAGCAATTTGAAGGCAGTTAGAAATATGCCGCAAATAATCGCAAGTGGCCAACTCGTTCGGAAAGCATGAAGTTTCACTATACCAATTCACCGCCTCGGACGGCAAATACAACGCTTTCTTTTTATCACGATAAAAACCAGCTTTCTGACTTTCTTCTTCATAGTACTGTCTAGTCCACTCAGAGAGTGCTTGAGCCGTTAGGAGAAAATTAAATACCATATCGGGATCAGGCGGTTGCTCTAGCTTAATCGCATCGCGCTTGAGCTTTTCAAGTAGGTCGCTTGGAGTAGCCAAGCCATAATTCAATATCGTGAGGCTCCGCCTATTTTGCATCAAAAAATGCTCTTATTTAGACCATAACACTGGCCGCGTCATAGTCGCGCCCGTTCTTCACTCAAATCGTTCCACTGGAACGATTTGACCCGGCTAAGCCGGATCGTTCAGAACCCCCTCAAACTCCCGCCATTCACCCTTGGACATGCCCGAGTTTTCCTGCGTCACACTCTCGCCCTTCAACATCCGCCGCAAGCAGTCCAGCGCAGTCGAGGACAGCGTGGCGCCCCCCATGCGGTAATCCTCGAAGGCGCGGTAGGCGAAGGGGACCCAGTCGGCGACGACTTTGCAAATCTCGTCGGCGTAAACCCTTATTTCATACTGCGCATGCGAATCTGCGCGCAGTCGAAGGAAATGGAGCAGGTTGTGCAGATCGACCTTCCAGTACCATTGCGTGTAGATATTCGCGGGCAGGTTCATCCGGGCCAGTTCGCGGGCCAATCCCTGCTGGCCGTCCTGGCTGATCATCTCTTCGTAGTGATCATAGCAGCGCATCGCATCCTCGCGCAGATAGCGCAGCACGCGATCGGCTTCTTCGCCCTCCAACGCCTCGCCGCGCCCTTGGTTGTTGATCACCGACTGCGCGTTCAGATGTTCGGGCGCAGGGATGTAGAACTCCCGGTCAAGAATCGAATACCGCGCGGAATATTCGTTGACGTTGGCGGTGCGGTGCCTGATCCACTGCCGCGCAACGAACACCGGCAATTTGACGTGCAGCTTGATCTCGCACATCTCGAACGGGGTCGAATGCCAGTGCCGCATCAGATATCGGATCAGCCCCTCGTCGTTCTGTACGGATTTTGTGCCCTTGCCGTACGACACACGCGCCGCCTGGCAAATTGCAGCGTCGTCGCCCATGTAATCCACCACACGGATGAACCCGTGATCCAGCACCGGATAGGCGGTATAAAGATGCCCCTCCATGCCTTCGCTGACCGCGCGCAAGGTCTGTTGCGGCGCGCTGCGCTGTTCGGTGATTTCGGCTTCTTGTTCCGGCGACAGGGGCATGGCGAATCCTTTCCCACTAGGATGAGTCGGCTTCGACTATATCTCGGGGGTATGCCCGTAGGAACCACCAAGGATGGTATCTTGCAGCAAGGCCGCAGTCAGGGCCTTTTTCACCTGCCAAGTGGTGCTTTGCGTTGACTTTCACCCCCGCCTGCCGGATTTTCTTCACCGAGTGGTCGCGAAGAGGACCAGAACAATCCGGGGCAGTATACCAATGACGCGCATTCTCCTTCTCATCCTCTGTCTGGGTTTCGTGGCCGCCTGCGAAAGCGGCGGTGGTGACGTTCTGCAAACTCCCGGCACCGGCGACGGTACGGATGGTGGCACCGATGGCGACGGCACAACCGACGAAACCCCGATCTCAAGCGATCGTGGCACCCCCGAACTGCCCCCCGGCACAACCGACCCCACGCCCAATTCCCAGATCGTCCGCAGAGAAGAACAAGACGAGGAAACTGGCGGCGGTTACGCGACCAACATCCGGTACTTGAACGATGAAGGTCAGGATGAATTCTTCGTCGATAACATCGCGTTCGACGGCAATAACGTCTACACCCGTGGCGACCCCGTGACAGGCGTCGCGCAACTTGGCTCGTTCGCCGTGTATGAAGGGGCAGAAACCACCGAAGACCCTGTAACCGGAACCGCGCTGCGCACCTTCACCTACCGCGCGATCTACGGACGCAGCACCAACGGCGAAACCGAATTCGCCATTGTGAGGTCGGGATCGTATGTCGATTTCGGCTTTGGCGGATTTGTCTATCAGCGCAACGGTTTTGACGATGACGGCAACGCTGTGAGTCTCGTTCTCCCTGAAGACGGCGATGCCCGCTACACAGGTGATTACGCTGGCATCCGTGTTTTCTCTGGGCGTGGCGGGCTTGAATATGTCGATGGCGACGCCGAAATGATCATCGACTTCAAAGACTTCAACGAAGGCAATCGCGGTGTCGCACTCTTTGTGAGCAACCGTCGCCTCTATGACATCACCGGAACAGAAGTCACAAGTGCATACCTTGAAGCGCTGGCACGAGGTGATGAGTCGGATGATGGCACGCCGACGCGGTCTTTGGTTCCTGAAACAGATGCCGAGGGTAACCCAGTCCTACCGCGAATCCGACCTGTCATTTCACCAGATGATGCCGACGCGAATGGCGAAGTCGCTGGCGAAGTATTTGAAATCGCCGAATTCGATAATGGCGAAGTGATCGAAAGCGGCGAGGGCACCTACTATGCCATTATATCTGGCGAAGGTGCGGGCGAAGTCGTCGGCGTTCTGGTTATGACGGGCAACGATCCGCGGTTTGCAGGTGGCTCCTACCAGGAAACCGGTGGGTTCATCGTCTACCGCCAGTGATGCAACTTTTGCGTCGTAAGATCGGCCTTGCTCTGGGCGCACTCGCCTTCGCTGCGGCACAAGCCTCGGCGCAGGCGGTTCTAACGCCAGGACAGATGCGCGATCTCGCCGGGCAAGCCGTGATACAGGGGCAAGCGGGGTTGGCTTTTGACCTCACAGGCGCCTTGATCGCGCGAGACGACACTGATCTTGACGCTCATTTGATCCGGTCTCGCGCAGCCCGCAATCTTGGGCGCAATGACGACGCTCTGACCCATGCGCGCCGTGCCTGGTCGTTGGCTGACGGGGAAGAGGCGCGCTATGCAGCTGCGCTTGCGATGGCGCAGGCGCTTTCGTCCTCCGGTCGGCGCACAGCTGCACAGCTCTGGCTGCGCCGAGCAATCCAGATCGCACCTGACGCGGCACACAAGGCGCGCGCGACCGAGGATTTCCGCTATGTGCGCCGCCAGAATCCATGGTCGACCGCGCTGCGGTTCTCGGTCACGCCCAGTTCCAACATCAATAATGGCAGCCGGAACGAAACCTCCGAGCTTTTCGGCCTCCCTTTCGAATTTGCATTGGAAGGCGAAGCGCGTGCCTTGTCTGGCGTCGAGATCGCGGGCGGCTTGAGCACTCGCTACCGGATCATTGACAGCGCACGGAAACGCACGGACCTGCTTTTCGGAGCCTCCCATCGGACTTATGTGCTGTCGGACGAGGCCAAGGAACTTGCGCCCGACGCCGACGGCGCGGATTTCGCGACCAGCTCCGTATTTTTTGGGGTGCAAGAGGATTACGCGTTACCCGGCGGCCGCGCGCGCCTTGGTTGGGACGCCCGACTGGGCCGCACGTGGTACGGCGGCGACCCGCTTTTGGCCTACACGCGGATTGGCGCGAATTATCGCCGCGCCACCGCAAACAACGGAATGTTGAGCCTGTCAGTCAACCACGAAGGCCAAGCCGGCGAAGGCACCCGCGAGGACGCTACGATCTGGAGCGCCCATCTTGGCTACGGTATGTCCTTGGCAAGCGGGAACACAATTTCTGTGTCTACCAGCTTTGTGAGATCCGAAAGCGATGCAGATTTTCTGGACTACACCCAGCGCGCGGTTTCGGCGCGGTACGGTTTGGGCTCGCCCATCGGGCCGGCGCAGTTGGACTTCGGTCTAACTCTTTCGGAAAAACGACATGACCGGTCAAGCCTGACGACCAACGGGCGCGACGAGCGCAGCATAGAAGCCCGTGTAACAGCCGCTTTCCCCGAGATGGATTTCTATGGCTTCATTCCGACCGTCACGCTGAACGCAGAACGCACGCACGCAAATATCGACCTTTACGAGACCGAGAACTTTGGCATTCAAGTGGGCATCCGGTCTGCGTTCTAAGACTGCTTTCCCACTCGACATCCGATTGAATTGGCCTAGCCTCTCTGGGAACCAACTCAAGAGGACACTATGCCCCTTCGCTACCTGCACACCATGGTCCGCGTGAAAGACCTAGACGCTTCAATGAAATTCTATGGATTGCTTGGCCTGAAAGAGACCCGGCGCACGGACAATGAAAAGGGCCGGTTCACGCTGATCTTCATGGCACCGGAAGGCCAAGAAGAATGCCCGGTCGAACTGACCTATAACTGGGATGGGGATGACGGGTTGCCGTCCGACAGCCGGCATTTTGGACACCTTGCCTACCGCGTCGACAATATTTACGAGACATGCCAGCATCTTATGGACAATGGCGTCACGATCAATCGTCCACCGCGCGACGGGCATATGGCCTTTGTGCGGTCTCCTGACAATATTTCGATAGAATTGCTGCAATTGGGTGACGCGCTGCCTCCGCAAGAGCCTTGGGCTAGCATGGAAAACACGGGTCACTGGTAATGTGATGCGGCGCTGGCTGGCTGCATTTGTTTGCGCTGTCTCTGCGTGGTTTTGGGTCCCGGCCCAAGCGCAGCCAGAGCATTGTCGGCTGGCGCTGCTTCTTGCACTGGACGTGTCTTCTTCGGTCGATGCCGAGGAATACATCCTTCAGCGTGATGGTCTTGCAGCAGCGCTGTCCGACCCGGTCATCCGTACCGCCATTCTGGACGGCAACGGCCATGTGTCGTTGGCGATCTATGAATGGAGCGGACGTCGTCAAAGTGCGATGGTCAGCAACTGGACCGCACTGACCGACAACGCCGCGATTGACAGCGTGATTGAGAACCTGATGTCAGCGCCTCGCAGCCACACCCGGTTTCCGACCGCCATGGGCTATGCGCTGGGGTATGGTGCGATGCTCTTGGCGCGCGGTCCCGAATGTGACCGACAGGTGATAGATTTGTCAGGCGACGGAGAAAACAACGACGGCTTTCCGCCACATCTCGCCTACAAGAACTTCCCCTTTTCCAATGTCACAGTGAATGGTTTGGCCGTATTAGGCGGATCAGATGACGTTTTGGATTATTTCCATCGCGAAGTCCGCTTCGGCTTTGGGGCGTTTGTCGAGACGTCCGAAGGATACCAAGGGTATCGCGAGGCAATGACCCGAAAACTGTTCCGCGAATTGAACGACATGATCCTTGGGGCCAACCCCATTCAGGGCCCGCGACCCGGCTAGTAGATATATCGGATCTGGTCGGTCCAATAGCGTTCCATGCGGCGCAGAGTGCTGCTCATGTCTTCCAGCGTGTTGAAGTCGATTACGTTCTTTGAGATCAGCCCATCAGCGTGGCGGGCGAACAGCGCGGAAATCAAGTCGCGGATTTCGCGGCCTCGTGGGGTCAGCCGAACCCGAACCGACCGCCGGTCGATTTCGCACCGCTGGTGGTGCATGTATCCCATGTCCACCAATTTCTTGAGATTGTAACTGACATTGCTGCCCTGGTAATACCCACGGGTTTTCAATTCCCCCGCCGTCACTTCATTATCACCGATGTTGAACAGAAGCAGGGCCTGAACAGCATTGATTTCGATGATGCCGACCCGTTCAAATTCATCCTTGATCACATCCAGAAGCAATCGGTGGAGACGCTCCACCAGTGCAAGCGCTTCGAGATAGCCGTCCAGCATGCCGCCGGCACCACCCTTGTTCACTGCTGCATGAATGCTCATTGCTGTCTCCGCCTTGTCAGTCAGGCAGGAGAATCACCGATAATCCCCAATAATCGGTTAAGCGGCACGAATTCGTTCGATTCAGCGCTGAAACGCGACTTCCGAAATATCCGCAATCATGTCACGCAAGCTGTCAGGCGCCGGTTTCTGGCCGCTGACCCATTGATACAAATCCTGATCGTTCTCGGACAACAAGGTATCGTAGCGATCCAGCATCGCGTCATCAAAGCCTTCAAGCCGCTGTTCGGCATAGCGCGAGAGAATGATGTCCATCTCCTTGATCCCTCGGCGCATCGACCGCATGGAAAGGCGCTTCAGACGATGTTCGCGAGGTTCGTTCATGTCGGTTGCACCATCAACTTGCGCAGGCGTTTTTCAAGACGTGCCAACTGCTCGGCCTTGTAGTGCAGTTCGGATTTCATTTCACGGATTTCAAGAATGATTTCTGTCAGGTCAGACGGCACGGTCTCGGCATCGGGGCCGTCGATGCCTTCGCCTTCTCCGTTGATGAGCCACATCATCGAAACATTCAACAAACCGGCAAGCATCGAAAGGCGGTTGGCACGCGGTTCGGCCACATCGTTTTCCCAATTGCGCAGCGTGCTTTTCTTGACACCCAACCGCTTGGCCAACGCCTCCTGCGTCATACCGGCTGCCTCGCGAGCGGCAGTCATGCGGTCGCCGAAGGTTGCAATTTCAGGGGCATACCAGTTCTGGTCGCTTTCGGTCATTGGTTCTCCTTTCGCGATCGTCGCTTGATCGTGTTTCTTGCGCACCCTAAGACAGTCGCGGTGCAATCACAAACAGGGGCCGACCATGCCATTCCTCTCCGACACTCTTGCCCGCGTTAGCCCTTCGCCCACAGTTGCCGTTTCGCAAAAAGCGATGGAGCTGAAGGCAGCAGGTCACGATGTCATCGGTCTGGGTGCCGGTGAGCCTGACTTTGACACACCCGACAACATCAAGGCCGCTGCAATTGCGGCGATCGAAGCGGGAAAAACGAAGTACACCGCAGTTGATGGCATTCCCGAGGTCAAACAGGCGATCTGCGCCAAGTTCAAGCGAGAGAACGGGTTGGACTATTCCCCGTCGCAAGTGGCGGTCTCTACAGGTGGCAAACAGGTGCTGTACAACGCGCTGCTGGCAACGCTGAACCCCGGCGACGAGGTGATCATCCCGGCCCCCTACTGGGTCAGCTACCCAGACATGGTGCGCCTGGGCGGCGGTGAACCAGTGATTGTCGAAACGACGCTCGAAGATGGGTTCCGCATTTCTCCCGAAGCGCTGGAGGCAGCCATCACCCCCAAGACCAAGTGGTTCATCTTCAATTCGCCGTCGAATCCGACCGGCGCGGGCTATGGCCACAACCAGTTGAAAGCATTGACAGATGTTTTGATGCGACATCCCCATGTCTGGGTGATGACAGATGACATGTACGAACATCTGGCCTATGACGGGTTCCAGTTCTGCACCCCTGCACAGGTCGAAGCGGGGCTTTATGATCGAACGCTAACGGTGAACGGAGTGTCGAAATCCTATGCGATGACCGGCTGGCGGATCGGCTATGCAGCAGGTCCCGAACACCTGATCGCGGCTATGCGCAAGCTGCAGTCGCAATCCACAACCAACCCCTGCTCGATCAGCCAATGGGCAACGGTTGAAGCATTGAACGGCCCGCAGGAATTTCTGGCCGAGCGCAACGAGGCGTTCCGCAAGCGGCGGGATTTGGTGGTTTCCGGGTTGAATGCCTGCGAGGGCATCACTTGCGCCATTCCGGAGGGCGCGTTCTATGTCTATCCATCCATTGCTGGCTGCATCGGCAAGACCAGCGCAGGGGGCACTTTGATCGACACGGACGAGGCCTTTGCAACGGCGCTTCTGGAAGAGCACGGCGTTGCAGTCGTCTTTGGCGCAGCGTTTGGCCTAAGTCCTTATTTTCGCGTCAGCTATGCGACATCGGATGAAGCTTTGTCCGAAGCATGCCGCCGCATTCAAACCTTTTGCGCCGGTCTGTCCTAATTCAGGGCTGCGGTCAGGCCGTGAAAATTCCCCCGGTCATCCGGTCGCCCCAAGGCTGGCTTACCGAAACGTAAGTTGTTAGCCTGAGACAACACGGGCGTGAGGCAGATATGGCTGGAGACCTTCCTGATTATTATTTCAGGGTTCGCGAGAACGGAGCTCTTGTTTTTCGGGTGGATACCGAAAACCCGCAGCGGCGGATCGAGATGGACCAGATCGCCGTGGTCAACATCCGCAATGGCGAAATCAAACCTCACGGCGATCGCACACTCAGCGACGAGGATGTCACAGTCATCCGTGACTGGATGCAGGATCGGCAGGTGATTCTGGCCGATCGCGAAGTGGACGACATTCTGCGCACAGTGGATCATCTCAACCTCACCACCCAATGGGCTCAATCCCGCGCCACAGAGGACCAACTGGAAATCGTCACGGATACGCTGCTGCTGGCAATGCACGATCTGCGGGGCGTTCTGGTCCGGCGCAAGGCCGAGCGCTTGATGAAGGGTGACACGGCACGCTGACGCTTCCCCCTTGCCGCACGCTCTGCCATACTGGCGCGCAAAGCAACAAACACAGAGCAGCTGCCATGGCCGAAGACCTCCTCTCCGGACACGAACCGACCGACTATGATGCGTCCTCAATCGAGGTCCTGGAGGGGCTGGAACCCGTCCGCAAACGCCCCGGCATGTATATCGGCGGCACAGATGAACGGGCATTGCATCACCTCGTTGCCGAAGTTCTCGACAACTCGATGGACGAAGCCGTGGCGGGCCACGCCAACCGGATCGAGGTGGAACTGCACGAGGATTACGCCGTCACCATCCGCGACAATGGGCGCGGCATTCCGATTGATCCACACCCCAAGTTTCCGGGCAAATCCGCGCTCGAAGTGATCCTGTGTACGTTGCACGCGGGCGGCAAGTTTTCGGGCGATGCCTACGAGACATCCGGCGGTCTGCACGGGGTTGGCGCGTCGGTGGTGAACGCTTTGTCGGATTCGATGGTGGTGCAGGTCGCGCGGAACAAGGAAGTCTACGAACAGCGCTTCTCGCGCGGCGTGCCGCTTGGCCCCGTGGCCAAGGTCGGTGCAGCGCCGAACCGTCGTGGGACAACTGTCACCTTTCACGCGGACGAGCAGATCTTCGGCTCGCACCGGTTCAAACCCGCGCGTCTGCTCAAAATGGTGCGGTCCAAGGCTTATCTGTTTTCCGGCGTCGAGATTCGTTGGAAATCCGCGATCAACGATGGCGAAACGCCGACCGAAGCCACGTTCCATTTTCCCGGTGGTCTGAGCGATTATCTGACAGAAACACTGGGCAGCGCCTCGACCTATGCGGACAAGCCGTTCGCCGGAACGGTCGAGTTTCGTGAAAAGTTCAATGCACCGGGCAAAGTGGAATGGGCGATCAACTGGACGCCATCGCGCGACGGGTTCATCCAGTCCTATTGTAACACTGTCCCAACCCCCGAGGGCGGCACGCACGAAGCCGGGTTCTGGGCCGCGATCCTCAAGGGTATTCGCGCCTATGGCGAATTGTCGAACAACAAGAAAGCCGCGCAGATAACCCGCGACGACCTGATCACGGGCGGTTGCGCGCTCGTGTCCTGTTTCATCCGTGAGCCAGAATTCGTGGGTCAGACCAAAGACCGCCTTGCCACCACTGAAGCACAGCGTCTGGTCGAAGGGGCTGTGCGCGACCATTTCGACAACTGGCTGGCGGCGGACACGAAATCCGCAGGTGCAATCCTCGACTTCCTAGTGCTGCGCGCTGAAGAGCGGTTGCGGCGGCGGCAGGAGAAAGAAACACAGCGCAAGTCAGCGACGAAAAAACTGCGGTTACCAGGCAAGCTTGTCGATTGTTCTTCGTCAACCCGTGAGGGCACGGAATTGTTCATCGTCGAAGGCGACTCGGCCGGTGGATCGGCCAAGATGGCGCGGGACCGCAAAACACAGGCATTGTTGCCGCTGCGGGGAAAAATCCTGAACGTTCTGGGCGCTGCCTCCTCTAAACTGGGGACCAATGCCGAGATCAGCGATCTGACACAGGCCTTGGGTGTGGGGCTCGGGACGAAATTCAATGTGGACGATCTTCGTTACGATAAGATTATCATCATGACAGACGCCGACGTCGACGGCGCACATATTGCAGCGCTTTTGATGACATTTTTCTTCACCCAGATGCGCCCGATGATCGACACCGGGCATTTGTATTTGGCCTGCCCACCGCTGTACCGGCTGACGCAGGGCGCCAAGCGGCTTTACGTGTCGGACGATACCGAAAAAGATCTGATGATGGAAAAGGGCCTTGGCGGCAAAGGCAAGATCGACGTCCAGCGCTTCAAGGGTCTGGGCGAAATGGACGCGAAGGACCTCAAAGAAACTACAATGGACCCGGCGTCCCGCAAGCTGATCCGCGTGACGATTGACGAAGATGAACCGGGCGAAACCGGCGATCTAGTGGAACGTCTGATGGGCAAGAAGCCGGAGTTGCGGTTCCAGTATATTCAGGAGAACGCCCGGTTTGTTGAGGAGTTGGATGTTTAGGTAGTGTGCGTGATGGCACGCACCGAGGCGTTCACAATGGTGCGTGAAATCACACACCCTACGGATCGCCGTCCCAAAACGAAAAAGCCCCGCCACATGGGCGGGGCCGTGATCGTGCCACTTGGGCGTGATCTTATTCTTCGTCTGCCGCTTCGAATTCGGCAATGCGCGCCTTGTCGGCAGCGCCTTTGGCATCGACGTCACGGTCAACGAATTCGATGATCGCCATCGGTGCCATGTCGCCATAGCGGAAACCGGCCTTCAGGATGCGGATGTAACCGCCCGAACGCTCTGCATAGCGCGGGCCAAGGATGTCGAACAGCTTGGTAACCAGCATGTCCTGCTTGAGAGCGGCGCGCGCCTGACGGCGGGCGTGCAGATCGCCGCGCTTGCCCAGCGTGATCAGCTTTTCAACGATCGGGCGCAGTTCCTTGGCTTTCGGCAGGGTTGTCTTGATTTGCTCATGTTCGATGAGCGAGCCAGCCATGTTTGCAAAGAGCGCCTTGCGGTGCTCGTGGGTGCGGTTCAGGCGGCGATAGCCTCGTGCGTGACGCATGTGTCTTCTCCTAATGTGCCCTCTACGGGCGTTTTTGCTTTGTCCGGCCGCCGATGCGTGTCAGCAGCTCTCCTTGGGGCGGATGCCCGTTTGGGTGAGAGTTGCCCCTCACCCAAGTGTCTTAAAAGTTGTCTTCCAGCTTTTTCGCCAGGTCTTCGATATTGTCTGGCGGCCAGTCTTCGACGTCCATACCAAGGTGTAGACCCATGCCCGACAGCACTTCCTTGATCTCGTTCAAGGACTTACGTCCAAAGTTCGGCGTGCGGAGCATCTCGGCTTCGGTTTTCTGGATCAGATCGCCGATATAGACGATGTTGTCGTTCTTCAGGCAGTTCGCCGAACGGACAGACAGTTCCAGTTCGTCCACTTTCTTGAGCAGAAGCGGATTGAACTCGAGACCATCGTCGTCGTCCTGCGGGCGGGCCGATTCCGGCTCGTCGAAGTTGACGAAGATCGACAGCTGGTCCTGAACAATGCGCGCGGCGTAAGCGACGGCATCTTCAGGGGTCAGCGACCCATCGGTTTCGATTTTCATGGTCAGTTTGTCATAGTCGAGAACCTGACCTTCACGGGTCGGTTGCACGTCATAGGCGACCTTTTTAACCGGCGAATAAATCGCGTCGATCGGCATCAGGCCGATGGGCGCGTCTTCGGGACGGTTCTTGTCAGCCGAGACATAGCCCTTGCCGGTGTTGACCGTCAGTTCCATGTAAAGGTCTGCCCCATCGTCAAGGTGGCAGATCACATGATCGCGGTTCAGAACTTCGATACCGTTGGTTTCCGAAATGTCACCAGCGGTGACAACGCCCGGACCCTTGGCATTGATCGATACGCGCTTGGGGCCTTCGACTTCCATGCGAAGCGAGACACCCTTGAGGTTCAGAACGATGTCGGTCACGTCTTCGCGGACGCCAGCAACGCTGGAGAACTCGTGCAGCACGTTGTCGATCTGTACGGAGGTGATTGCAGCGCCCTGAAGCGACGACAGCAGAACCCGACGCAGCGCGTTGCCCAGGGTGAGACCAAAGCCGCGCTCAAGCGGTTCGGCGACAACGGTCGCGACACGCGACGGATCAGCGCCCGGCTTGACTTCAAGCTGTGTCGGCTTGATCAGTTCTGCCCAATTTTTGTGGATCATGCGTCCCTCCATTCTTGTTTCTGCCCCATGTCCGAAAGGCAAAAACGCCCGAGGTTAAAATGACGAAAGCACGACCCCACCAAAGGGTGGGGCCATGCCAGTAAAGTGTTCGCTTTTAGACGCGACGGCGCTTCGGCGGACGGCAGCCATTGTGTGCGATCGGGGTCACATCACGGATCGAGGTGATGTTGAAGCCGACAGCAGCCAGCGCGCGCAGAGCTGATTCACGGCCCGAACCGGGGCCCTGAACTTCGACTTCGAGCGTCTTGACGCCATGTTCCTGTGCCTTGCGGCCCGCATCTTCGGCAGCCAGCTGGGCTGCATAAGGTGTGGATTTCCGCGAGCCTTTGAAGCCCATGGTGCCGGCAGACGACCACGAAATGGCGTTGCCCTGCACGTCGGAGATCAGGATCTTGGTGTTGTTGAAGCTGGAGTTCACATGTGCGACGCCAGCTGCGATGTTCTTGGAGACCTTCTTCTTGCCTCCGCGACGGGTATCACGTGCCATTGGTTCGGACCTCCCTTATTTCTTCTTACCAGCAATGGCCTTTGCGGGGCCTTTGCGAGTACGAGCGTTGGTGTGGGTCCGCTGACCGCGTACGGGCAGGTTGCGACGATGACGCAGGCCACGGTAGCAGCCAAGATCCATCAGACGCTTGATATTCATCTGTGTCTCGCGGCGCAGGTCGCCTTCGACAGTGAAGTTGGCGTCAATATGTTCACGCACGGCGAGCACTTCGGCATCGCTCAGTTCGTTAACACGACGAGTCGGATCGATGTTGACCGCTTCGCAAATTGCCTTTGCGGAGGTATGGCCAATACCGGTGATGTAGGTGAGGGCGATTGGAACACGCTTCCCTGTGGGAATGTTCACGCCAGCAATACGTGCCACGTAGGACTTCCTTTTCGTTGCGGGTCCGTAACGCCAGACCCTTTTTTCACAACATAAGGCCCGTCGGTTTTACCCTTGGGGCCCCTAGCTGATCAGGTGATCCGCATGTGGGCGCGACCCAACATGCGATGGTGATTCTCAGTTAAGAGATGGCGGTAGATAGGAGCGTTTTTCACCCGCGTCAAGGGCATGGCAGACCTCATTGCGCGTGCGCCAGGTCTGCCAAGCTTTCTTACGCCGTTCAGGCGTCCAACACCTTCGCGATGTCCGCTTTCACCGCTGCCATCTCGCCAAGACCGTCGACCGAGGACAGTTGCCCCTTGGCATAGTAATAGCCGATCAAAGGCGAGGTCTTTTTGTAATACTCCATCAGACGCTGCTTGAGGCTATCCTCGTTGTCGTCCGCGCGGCGCTTGAATTCACTACCGCCGCAATTGGTGCATTTGCCATCCGCCGGAATTGGCTTGGTGTGGTCATTGTAGACCTCACCGCAGGAACCGCAGGTGGAACGTGCCGTGATGCGGGCGACAAGCGCATTGTCGTCGACCTGCATCTCAATCACTGCGTCGAGTGTCTCGCCTTCTTCGGCGAGCAGCTCGCCCAACGCATCTGCTTGAGCCAGAGTGCGCGGGAAGCCGTCAAAGATGAAGCCACCCTTTTTGTCACCCTCGAGTTTTTCGCGGATCAGACCGATGACGATCTCATCCGTCACCAACTCACCACGGGCCATCACGTCAGCAACGACCTTGCCCATCTCTGTGCCACTGTCTTTGGCTTCGCGCAGCATGTCGCCGGTCGAAAGCTGGATCATGTCACGTTCGTCACAGAGGAACCGCGCCTGAGTGCCTTTGCCCGCACCCGGCGGGCCCAAAAGTATGATATTCATCGGCGCGCCGGGCTCCGTCTTTTGCCTTTGGACTTACCCTTGCCGCGAAGTTGCGACTTTTGAATAAGACCTTCGTATTGATGCGCCAGAAGATGGCTTTGCACCTGTTGGATCGTGTCCATCGTTACCGACACAACGATCAGTACGGATGTGCCACCAAAGTAGAACGGGATCGCAAATTGACCGCGCAGAACTTCGGGCAACAGACAGACCGCAGTCAGGTAGGCAGAGCCCAGAACAAGCACGCGGTTGACCACGTATTCAAGGTATTCTGCGGTTTTCTTGCCCGGACGGATACCCGGTACAAAGCCGTTCTGGTTCTTCAGGTTGTCGGCCACGTCATCGACTTTGAACGACACGTTGAAGGTGTAGAAATAGGCGAAGAAGACGATCATCGCCCCGAAGAACAATAGATAAAGCGGCTGCCCTGGCCCGAAATAGGCAAGGATCGTCGACATCACCGGACCGGAATTCTGACCGCTGAAGGTGCTGATCGTGGTCGGCAGCAGCAGCAAAGAGCTGGCGAAGATCGCCGGAATCACGCCCGACGGGTTGACCTTGACCGGCAGGTGGCTGTTCTGCGCTTCTGCGATCTTCATGCCCATCTGGCGACGGGGATACTGGATGGTGATCTTTCGGAGCGCACGCTCCATGAAGACGACGAACATGATCACCAGAATGACCATGAGGATCACCCCCACGATCACCGCAGGGCTAATCGCGCCCGAACGACCCGACGCAAAGAACTGCGCAAGAGCGGCAGGAACTTCGGCGATGATGCCGACGAAGATGATGAGCGAGATGCCGTTTCCGACGCCGCGTGCGGTGATCTGTTCACCCAGCCACATCAGGAACATTGTGCCACCTACAAGGGTGATCACGCAGGACGCACGGAAAAACCAGCCCGGATCGGTGACAAGATCACCCGCCTCAAGGCTGACCGCAAGGCCATACGCCTGAAACGTGGCTAGGAACACCGTGCCGTAGCGGGTGTACTGGGCAATCTTCTTGCGGCCCGCTTCGCCCTCTTTTTTCAACTGTTCCAGCGATGGCACCATGGAGGCCAAAAGCTGAACGATGATCGAGGCCGAGATATAAGGCATGATGCCAAGAGCAAAGATGCCCATGCGACCCAGGGCACCGCCGGTGAACATCGTCAGGATGCCCCCGATGCCTTGCTGCGCCTGCTCCATGAATTCGCGCAAGGCAATACCGTCGATCCCGGGAACCGGGATGAAGGTGCCGATGCGGTAAACGATCAGAAGGCCGAGCGTAAACAGGATCCGGTTGCGCAAATCGGTCGCTTTGCCGAGCGCAGCCCAGCTTGTATTCGCGGCCATTTGTTCTGCTGCTGATACCATGCGGGTCTCTTTTATGATGAACGCCGCCATGAGCGGTCCGGCTCAGGCGGCGTTTGGAAAGCTCTGGAGGGTATGTAAGCGGCGCGAGGGCCGCTCACAACCTCTTATTCGGCAGCCTGCGCGGTTGTGACCGTCAGAGAGCCGCCAGCCTTCTCCACCGCGTCGATTGCGGATTTCGAAGCGCCGGTGACTGCCAGCGTCACTTTCGCAGTGATATCGCCCTTGGCAAGAACGCGGATGCCGTCCAGCTTGCGGCGGACCAGACCGGATGCGACCAGCGCGTCCTCGTCAATGGTGCCTTTCGCATCGAGCTTGCCGGCGTCGACGAATTTCTGGATCAGGCCAAGGTTGACCACGGCAAACGCCTTGCGGTTCGGCTTGTTGAAGCCACGCTTGGGAAGACGCTGGTAGAGCGGCATCTGGCCACCCTCGTAGCCCTTGATGGCCACACCCGAACGGGATTTCTGACCTTTGATACCACGGCCACCCATTTTACCAAGGCCGGAGCCCGGACCACGGCCAACGCGCTTTTTGCGCTTGGTTGCGCCAGGATTGTCACTTAGTTCATGCAGTTTCATATCGCTTCTCCTTTGCCGGAAACGCCCCCGAAGCGATGTGGGACGAACGCGGCTTCTCTTGATTTTAGACTCAGGACCCTATCGGGCCACCGGGGGCGTATAGAGGGTTGCCGATGCCGGATCAAGGGGCAGAGTAGCACTTGTGACGTAAACAGCAGCGTCTGTTTTTAAGTTACGAAACCCTGTCCTGAATGTCGTCACCCTCCCAAGGCGGTAATACCTTGGACACGCTACTTTCATCCATGAAATACCGTTCCCTGGGCTTTGGACCGGAAAGTTTCTGTGCGACAAGCGATACAAGGGGAGCGACGCCGGACACGTCTGGATCGGCAACAGCTGTCAGCTCTTTCAACAACTTGGCGCGATCCACCCATTTTGCATCACCGATACCATCGCAGGGAAATCCAACACGTACGTTGCGCTCAATGATCTTGAGTATCACCCGACCGCCGTCGGTGCTGTCCAAAGGCGTGCGGCGCGCCTCGGTAAAGTAATACGCGACGCCCAGCTTATGAAGAATGGCGACAGCGACAGCATTCTGACAGGCAGGATGGTCCAACATCGCGGATAGACATTCATAGGTGCTTGCAACATCGCTATTCATTGCACCTGCCAATTGCAGCCACATTTCCTGATCCGTATCGCGGTGAATGAGATCTTCGAACTCCCCAACCTCTGCTACGTCTTCAAGGTGCCAAGGCAACCTGTGCTCCAAGATATAGTTGATTACCGCATTCACATCTTCGGGCAGCCGGTCTGCCGCATACACAGGCCGCTCCGGCACAGTTCGCGCCTTTTTGCGCGGCAGATTGACGACCTCGGTTTGCGGGACGCTTGTCGGCGGTGTGTTGACGGGTTGTGTCTGCGGCTTTGACCTTGCGGTGACCACTTTTTGATCAGAATTCGACTGTTCTGCCGATCTAGTTCGATAGAACACGACGATCACAAATGCGACGACGAAGAGCAATCCAACTGCCGCGATCGCCATTTGGACATTCAGAGGCAAGGTGCGGACCGTTTCTTCCAACATCGGTTTGAGCATAGTCGCCCCGACCACAGCACTGATGGAGACGCTCAGGACAATGATCCCCAGAATGACTTTCTTAATCATGCGATACCCAATTCGACCGAGACAACTTGGTATCGGATTTAGGGGCGCATTCCGGCAGACATTCGGCGAAAAAGTGCGGAAAAAGAGTTTACCACTTCAGATATCGTTTCTTTTGACACGAAAAAAGCCCCCCGGAAAACCGAGGGGCTTTGTGTCTTGGCGGCCATCGCTTCGGCGCGATGGGACTATCCTTACCGGATAGGCAGAGCCGACAAATCAGCCGCGCTCTTCGATGATCTCGACCATGTGAGACACTTTGCGGACCATACCACGGATGGCAGGTGTGTCCTCAAGCTCACGGGTCTTGTGCATCTTGTTCAGACCCAGACCGATCAGCGTCTGGCGCTGGATGGCGGGGCGGCGGATCGGGGAGCCGATCTGCTTTACAACAATTGTCTTAGCCATAGTGATCAGGCCTCCTCAGCGACTTGGGCGCTTTCCTGCGGCGCGTCTTCGCGCTTGGGCAGGATGTCAGCCACTTTCTTACCACGACGCTGCGCAACGGAGCGCGGGCTGGACTCTTTCGAGAGACCATCAAGCGTAGCGCGGATCATGTTGTAGGGGTTCTGCGAACCGATCGACTTTGCGACCACGTCCTGAACACCCAGCATTTCAAATACGGCACGCATCGGACCACCGGCAATGATACCAGTACCTTGCGGAGCTGTACGCATCACGACGCGACCTGCACCATGACGGCCTTCCATGTCGTGGTGCAACGTGCGGCCTTCGCGCAGCGGAACGCGCATCATCTTGCGCTTGGCTTGCTCGGTCGCTTTACGGATGGCCTCGGGGACCTCCTTGGCTTTACCTTTACCAAAGCCAACGCGGCCTTTCTGGTCGCCCACAACGACAAGCGCGGCGAAGCCGAAACGCTTACCACCTTTTACGGTCTTGGACACCCGGTTGATTGCGACCAGACGATCGGCAAATTCCGGCGCCTGTTCTTCACGGTCGCGACGATTGCCACGACGATTGTTTTCACGTTCTGCCATCTAGGCATCCTTTGTTCTGTGGGCTGATGCCCGTTGTCCAATCCAGGTGAGCCTTTCGGTGCTCCCGGATCATCGGGAAGGGATGAGCCTTCCGCAAAGCAAGGTGCGTGTCAGCACGCACCTTGCGAAATCAGTTGGTAGGGTGCGTGATGTCACGCACCGCCACCCTTAGATCTTCAGTCCACCTTCGCGGGCTGCGTCAGCCAGAGCCTTGACGCGACCGTGAAAGAGGAAACCGCCACGATCGAAATACGCCTCGGTCACGCCTGCTTTTTTGGCCCGCTCGGCAATTGCCGCGCCAACCTTTGCAGCCGAAGCGACATCATTCTTGCCGCCAAGCTCTTTTTCCATCGTCGAAGCCGCTGCCAGTGTCACACCCTGAACGTCGTCGATCAGCTGAACGCTGATGTTCTTGTTCGAACGATGAACGCTGAGGCGCACGCGCCCTGCATTGACCTTGCGAAGTTTGTTCCGAACGCGCAGACGGCGCTTTTGGAACAGATCACGTTTACTGTTTGCCATGTCCTTGCGTCCTTACTTCTTCTTGCCTTCCTTACGGAAGATGAATTCGCCCTTATAGCGAATGCCTTTACCCTTGTAGGGCTCAGGACGACGCCAGTCGCGAATGTTCGCAGCCACCTGACCCACCAGCTGAGCATCCTGACCTTCGATCACGATCTCTGTCTGCTTGGGGCATGTGACGGTCACACCGTCAGGAATTTGGAAATCAACGTCATGCGACAGGCCAAGGTTCAGTTTCAGGACATTGCCCTGAAGCTGAGCACGGTAACCAACACCCTGAATTTCAAGCTCTTTCTTGAAAGTGTTGGTTACACCATGCACCAAATTCGCAACCATCGTGCGGGACATGCCCCACTGCTGGCGTGCGCGCTTGGACTTGCCACGCGGCGTGACGGTGATCACGTTTTCTTCAACCGAGATGGTCACATCATCGGTCGCGGTGAAGCTCTTGGCGCCTTTCGGGCCTTTCACTTCGACGGTCTGGCCAGACACGGACGCGGAGACACCCGAGGGCAGCTCAACCGGCTGTTTACCAATACGAGACATTACCAGACCTCCTTAGAAGACGGTGCAAAGTACTTCGCCGCCAACATTGTGGCTGCGGGCACTTGCATCGGTCATGACGCCTTTGGACGTGGACACGATCGACACACCCAGACCCTGACGGACCTGCGGGATGTCTTCCACACCCAGATACACACGACGGCCCGGCTTGGACACGCGCTTGAGTTCGCGGATCACGGGGGTTCCATCGTAGTACTTGAGGCTGATTTCATATGCGGGGTGGCCATTCACATCTTTGGTTTCTTCGAAACCGCGGATGTAGCCTTCGTCCGCCATCACCGCGAGAACGCGGCCACGCAGCTTGGAAGCCGGTGTCATGGTTGTGGACTTGCCGCGCATCTGTGCGTTGCGGATACGGGTGAGCATATCGCCGATAGGATCGTTCATTCTATGCCCTCCTTACCAGCTCGACTTGACCATACCGGGGGCTTGTCCATTGCTGGCAAGTTCACGAAGCATGATCCGGCTGACCTTGAGTTTACGATAATAGGCGTGCGGACGCCCGGTGAGCTGGCAGCGGTTGTGCAGGCGCGAGGGCGCGCTGTTCCGCGGCAGTTTGGCAAGCTTGAGGCGCGCCTTGAAGCGCTCTTCCATCGGCTTGCTTTCGTCGTTCGCGATTGTCTTCAGCTCAGCGCGCTTGGCGGCGTACTTTTCCACCAGCTTCTGACGCTTCTTTTCGCGTTCAATCATTGCTTTCTTCGCCATGGTATCAGTCCCCTCAGGCGTTGAACGGCATGTTGAAATGCTTCAACAGCGCCTTGGCTTCCGCGTCGGTCTTTGCGGTCGTCGTGATGATGATATCCATGCCCCAGACTTCATCGACCTTATCAAAGTCGATTTCGGGGAACACGATGTGCTCTTTCATGCCCATGGCAAAGTTGCCACGACCATCAAAGGACGGCTTCACGCCGCGAAAGTCCCGAATACGGGGCATCGCGATGGTGATCAAACGATCGAGGAAGTCGTACATCCGGTCGCCACGCAGGGTCACCTTGGCACCAAGCGGCATTTCTTCACGAACGCGGAAGCCCGCGATGGATTTCTTTGCCTTGGTGGTCACGGCCTGCTGACCAGCGATCTTTGTCAGATCCTCAACAGCGGATTTTGCTTTCTTGCTGTCACGGACAGCTTCGGCACCGCAGCCGATGTTCAGCACGATCTTGTCGAGGCGCGGAATCATCATGTCGTTCGAATAACCGAACTCTTCTTTCATCGCAGCCTTGATTTGCTCGCGGAAAGCGGCCTTCAGACGCGGGGTGTAGGTTGCAGTATCAAGCATCGATTACATCCCCTGTTGTCTTGGCGTAACGGACCTTTTTGTCGCCTTCGATCTTGAAGCCAACGCGGGTCGGTTTGCCGTTTGCATCAACGATAGCCAGGTTCGACAGGTCGATCGGCATCGCTTTTGGAGTGCGGCCGCCCTGGGTTGTCTGGGACTGGCGCACGTGGCGGATTGCGACGTTCACACCATCGACGATGGCCTTGCCGGCCTTCGGATCAACGGATGCGATTGTGCCCGACTTGCCTTTGTCTTTACCGGCAAGCACGACCACCTTGTCACCTTTACGGAGTTTAGCAGCCATTACAGCACCTCCGGAGCAAGCGAGATGATTTTCATGAAGTTCTTGGCGCGGAGTTCACGCACAACCGGGCCGAAGATACGCGTACCGACCGGCTCACCTGCGTTGTTCAGGATCACGGCAGCGTTGCGGTCAAAACGGATAGCTGTGCCGTCTTCGCGACGGACTTCTTTGGCGGTGCGTACGACGACGGCCTTGCGGACGTCACCTTTTTTCACGCGACCGCGCGGGATGGCTTCCTTCACGGATACGACGATGATGTCACCCACCGACGCGTATTTCCGCTTGGACCCACCCAGAACCTTGATGCACTGAACTCGGCGTGCGCCGGAGTTGTCAGCAACATCCAGATTGGTCTGCATCTGGATCATAATTTGTCTCCCGACGTCCCGGACCGCTCAGACGAGGCATTGGCCCGGGGGTTTCGTAAATGCCAAAAGGCTATCGCTTACTCAGCGATAACCTCCCAACGTTTGGTCTTCGACTTGGGGGCGCATTCCTGAATGCGGACAACGTCCCCAACAACGAATTTCTCGGCCTCATCATGGGCGCGATATTTCTTGGACTTCCGGATCGTCTTTTGAAGAACCGGGTGCTTGAAGCGGCGCTCGACGGACACGGTCACAGTTTGTGTGTTCGCGGTCGATGTAACGGTGCCGGAAAGGATACGTTTGGGCATCTGTTCAGGCTCCTCTTACGCGTCGCTGGCGGCAGCAGCCGCTTTTTGGTTCAGCACGGTGTTCACACGTGCCACGTTGCGGCGCACTTCACGAATGCGCGCGGTGTTCTCAAGCTGGCTGGTGGCCGCCTGAAAGCGGAGGTTGAAGGCCTCTTTCTTCAGGGACACAAGCTCATCCCGGAGCTGATCCGGTGTCTTGTCATGCAGTTCTTTGGCGTTCATGCGCCGTTCCTTTCTATCAACATCACCGGAGAGCCCCATCATTGATGTGGGTCACCCTGATTCCCGGTGGAGGTGGATGAAGTGGCGCGTATAGGCGGGATGCCAGAGTCGCGCAACCCCTTTGTTTACATGTCGCTTCAATGTCCTCTCGCCATTGGTGCGACCGCATATTATGACGGGGCCATGAGCACAATATCTTCCCTCTTCGTGACCCGCCTCTACCACGCGCCCCTGTCCGAGCAGGCACCGAACATCGACGCCGAGGAAATGGAAAACTCCTGTTTCGCCATCGCCGAGGATGACGAGGCTGGCCAGCAATGGTGCGAGGACAATGCCTATCCCGGCTACACCTCCTATGCCTCCCTGTCAGACCTGCCTTGGCGCTTTCCGATCTTTGCCGATTTGGTTAAGTCGCTCGACGCACATGTCGCGGCCTTTGCCAAGGATCTGGAGTTCGATCTGGACGGTCGCAAGCTGGTGCTGGAAGACCTCTGGATCAACATCCTGCCCGAAGGCGGGTTTCATGCCGCCCATATCCACCCGCATTCGGTGATTTCGGGTACGACCTACGTTTCCATGCCCGAAGGCGCGTCGGCCCTGAAACTCGAAGATCCGCGCCACGCGATGATGATGGCCGCCCCACCCCGCCGCAAAGACGCGCGCGAGGAGATGCGGAACTTCATCTACGTGAAACCGGCGGTCGGCGACGTCCTGCTCTGGGAAAGCTGGCTTCGCCACGAGGTGGTGATGAACCAGTCCGAAGACGAGCGCGTGTCGGTGAGTTTCAACTATCGGTGGGAGTGAGGAAAGCGTTTCGAAACGCTTTCTAAAGCCATTCAAATGGCTTTGATCCGCGCCTCAACCTTAGCAACCAAACGCTTAGAAGCGTTTGGTGAAATCATTCAAATGATTGCCAAAGAAAAACCCCCGGCGCTTACACACCGGGGGCTATTAATCTCGTAGGGTGCGTGCTCGCACGCACCGAACCGCTTACCAGTCCTCGCGGACCACAACGCGCGTCTTGATCGGCAGCTTCATTGCAGCCAGACGCAGCGCTTCGCGGGCAATGTCTTCACCGACGCCGTCGATTTCGAACATCACGCGACCCGGCTTTACCTTGGCGGCCCAATAATCGACCGAACCCTTACCTTTACCCATACGGACTTCGGTCGGCTTCGACGTGACCGGGGTATCCGGGAAAATCCGGATCCAGACACGGCCCTGACGCTTCATGTGACGCGTCATGGCACGACGGGCAGCTTCGATCTGACGTGCAGTCACACGCTCAGGCTGAAGCGCCTTGAGGCCGAAGGTGCCAAAGTTCAGATCGGAGCCGCCTTTGGCTTCGCCCTTGATCCGGCCTTTGAACATCTTACGGAATTTTGTACGCTTTGGTTGAAGCATGATTAGTTCCTCCGACCGCCGCCAGCACCACGCGGTGCGGGACCGTCTTGCAGTTCCTGTGCCTTACGATCCCGTGCCGACGGATCATGATCCATGATCTCGCCTTTGAAGATCCAGACCTTGATGCCGATGATGCCGTAAGGCGTTGTTGCCTCAACATTGGCATAATCGATGTCGGCGCGCAGCGTGTGCAGCGGCACACGGCCTTCGCGATACCATTCGGTCCGTGCGATTTCCGCGCCACCCAGACGGCCTGCAACGTTCACGCGGATGCCGAGGGCACCCATACGCATGGCGTTCTGCACGGCACGCTTCATGGCACGACGGAAAGACACACGACGCTCGAGCTGCTGGGAGATGCTTTCCCCAACCAGCTGCGCGTCCAGTTCCGGCTTACGCACTTCAACGATGTTGAGGTGCAGTTCGCTGTCGGTCATCGCGGCAAGCTTCTTGCGGAGCGTTTCGATGTCCGCGCCTTTCTTGCCGATGATGACGCCGGGACGTGCGGTGTGAATGGTCACGCGGCACTTCTTGTGCGGGCGTTCGATGATGACACGGGCCACACCAGCCTGCTTGCACTCTTTCGCGATGAATTCACGCATCGCGATGTCTTCGAGCAAGAGGTTGCCGTAGTCCTTAGTGTCAGCGTACCAGCGGCTGTCCCAGGTGCGGTTCACCTGAAGGCGCATGCCGATCGGATTGGTCTTGTTACCCATTAGGCCTGCTCCTCAACTTGACGCACCTTGATGGTGATCTCCGAAAACGGCTTCATGATCTTGCCGAAACGGCCACGTGCCCGCGGACGGCCACGCTTCATTACAAGGTTCTTGCCCACATAGGCTTCGGCGACGATCAACTCGTCCACGTCGAGACCGTGGTTGTTTTCGGCATTTGCGATGGCCGACTGAAGGCATTTCTTCACGTCAGCAGCGATCCGCTTCTTGGAGAAGGTCAGATCAGTCAAAGCGCGATCCACTTTCTTGCCGCGGATCAGACCGGCGACGAGGTTCAGTTTCTGCGGGCTGGTGCGCAGCATCCGCAGCTTCGCCATGGCTTCATTGTCAGCCACGCGGCGGGGGTTCTTTTCCTTGCCCATGACTTACTTCCGCTTCGCTTTTTTGTCAGCCGCGTGACCGTAATAGGTCCGTGTCGGCGAATATTCACCGAACTTCTGACCGATCATGTCTTCGGTGACGTTCACAGGAACATGCTTCTGGCCGTTGTACACGCCAAACGTCAGGCCCACGAACTGGGGCAGGATCGTCGAGCGGCGCGACCAGATTTTGATGACTTCGTTGCGACCCGATTCACGCGACGCTTCTGCCTTTTTCAAGACATAGGCATCGACGAACGGGCCCTTCCATACAGAGCGCGACATGGTTTACCGCCCCTTCTTCTTGGCGTGACGCGAGCGGATGATCAGCTTCTGCGACGCCTTGTTTCTGTTGCGGGTCTTCTTGCCCTTGGTCGGCTTGCCCCACGGGGTCACCGGGTGACGACCACCCGAGGTCCGGCCTTCACCACCACCGTGCGGGTGGTCGATCGGGTTCATGACGACACCACGGACGCTTGGGCGAATGCCCTTGTGGCGCATACGGCCCGCTTTACCGAAGTTCTGGTTCGAATTGTCCGGGTTGGACACGGCACCGACGGTGGCCATGCATTCCTGACGGACCATGCGAAGTTCGCCCGAGCTCAGACGGATCTGCGCGTAACCACCATCACGACCCACGAACTGAGCGTAGGTCCCGGCGGCACGGGCGATCTGACCACCCTTGCCGGGCTTCAGTTCGATGTTGTGAACGATTGTCCCGATGGGCAGCCCCGAGAAGGGCATCGCGTTACCCGGCTTGACGTCGGCTTTTTGCGACGCAACCACGCGGTCGCCAATGGCGAGACGCTGGGGGGCAAGGATATAGGCCTGTTCGCCATCGTCATACTGGACGAGTGCGATAAAGGCGGTGCGGTTGGGGTCATATTCGATACGCGCGACGGTCGCGCCCACGTCAAACTTGTTCCGCTTGAAATCAACGATACGGTAAAGGCGTTTCGCCCCACCACCGCGACGACGGGATGTGATACGTCCGGTGTTGTTCCGGCCACCCGATTTGGTCAAACCCTCAGTGAGGGCTTTGACCGGACGGCCTTTCCACAGCTCCGAACGGTCGATCAGCACCAGCCCGCGCTGGCCCGGCGTCGTCGGCTTATACGACTTGAGTGCCATGCTTTCTGTCTTCCGTTAGCAAGTGCAGGTCTTTGACGACCCGCTATGTTTGGGCGAACGTATTCGCCAGGGGTATAGGGCCCCGAAGGTCCCCGGTTAATGCAACAACGAAGCCCCGGACGAATCCGGGGCTGCGCGGTTGGGGCTTACTAGGTGGTGTGGCGCGTGGCGTCAAGCGCCGTGGGTTTAGAAAGAACGAGTTATCCGCGTTCCCGTCGCACACCGTCTTTGCTTCGCAAGAAGGACCGTCATCCTCGCGCTCGACCCGAGGCCACCTAACCAGACCAATCTTCGGGCCAAGCCCGAGGATGACGCCGAGTATAGACCCGTAGGCTGCGTGTTCTCACGTGCCGTGCACGGCCGGGACATCGCCAATCTGGGAGGTCTGACAATGGCCCGGCGGCTTCGCCGCTATCAGGACCAACACACTCCAAAACAAGGAAAAAGCCCCCCGCCATCACTGGCGAGGGGCTTTCTTATTCTATCAGACCGGGCCGAAACCCAACCAGATCACAGACCTGTGGTCACGTCGATCGTGTTGCCTTCGGCAAGTGTCACATAGGCTTTCTTCACGTCTTTCCGACGGCCCATTGTGCCGCGGAACCGCTTGGTCTTGCCCTTCGTGATCGTCGTGTTGACCGCCTTGACCGACACACCAAACAGCGCTTCTACGGCTGCTTTGATCTGCGGTTTGTTGGCGTCGATCGCCACTTCGAAGACCACAGCGCCGTTTTCCGACGCCATTGTGGTTTTCTCGGTGATGATCGGCTTGCGGATCACATCGTAATGTTCAGCTTTCGCGCTCATTTCAGACGAGCCTCCAGTGCTTCGACACCCGCCTTCGTGAGCACCAGAGTGTCACGCTTGAGGATGTCATAGACGTTTGCCCCCATCGACGGCAGAACATCGAGACCGTCGATGTTGGCTGCGGCACGGGCGAAGTTTTCATTCACTTCGGCCCCGTCGATGATTAGCGCGCGCTTCCAGCCCAGGTTTGAAACCTGCTTGGCCAGCGACGATGTCTTACCGTCAGAATCGATATTCTCGATGATGACAAGCGAACCGTCTTTGACCTTGGCGGACAGAGCGTGCATGAGACCCAGCTTACGCACCTTCTTGGGAAGGTCGTGCGCGTGGCTGCGCGGTGTCGGACCCTTGTAGATACCACCCTTGCGGAAGATCGGAGCCTTGCGGGAGCCGTGACGTGCGCCACCGGTGCCCTTCTGGCGATAGATCTTCTTGGTCGAGTAGCTGACTTCGGACCGTGTTTTCACCTTGTGTGTACCGGCTTGCGCTTTGTTGCGCTGCCAGCGAACGACACGGTGCAGAATGTCGGCGCGCGGCTCGAGACCAAAAATCTCGTCGCCCAGCTCGACCGACCCGGCGGTTCCGCCGTCCAGTTTGATCACGTCGAGTTTCATTCGTCGCCTTCCTTCTTCTCAGCCTGAATTTCCGCCTCGGCTTCTTTCAGAGCGGCTTCTTCGGCTGCTGCTGCCTCTGCTGCTGCAGCTTCTGCTGCGGCGGCTTCTTCAGCGGCGGCCTGAGCGGCGGCTTCTTCGGCCAGACGCTTGGCTTCTTCACCAGCCGACCGCAGAGCGGCGGGCAGGATAACGTTTTCCGGCGTCGGCTTCTTCATGGCGTCCTTGACGGTCACCCAACCACCTTTGGAGCCGGGAACGGCGCCTTTGATCATGATGATGCCGCGTTCCGCGTCCGTCTTCACAACCTGAAGGTTCTGGGTCGTCACTTTGACAGCGCCCATGTGACCGGCCATCTTCTTACCTTTGAAGACTTTGCCCGGGTCCTGACACTGACCGGTGGAACCATGCGAACGGTGCGAAATCGAAACACCGTGCGAGGCACGCAGACCACCAAAGTTGTGACGCTTCATGGCACCGGCAAAACCCTTACCAATCGACGTGCCGGAGACATCCACAAACTGACCTTCGAAGTAATGGTCAGCAGTGATCTCTTCACCTACGTTGATCAGGTTCTCGGGTGCGACGCGGAATTCCGCGACCTTCCGCTTGGGTTCCACGTTCGCCGCAGCAAAGTGACCGCGCATCGCTTTGGATACGCGCTTTGCCTTGATCGAACCGGTGCCCAGCTGAACTGCCGAATAGCCGTGCTGGTCAGCTGTGCGCTGAGCAACGACCTGAAGATTGTCGAGTTGGAGGACGGTCACGGGAATCTGCTTTCCGTCTTCCATGAAAAGCCGGGTCATGCCGACTTTCTTAGCGATGATACCAGAGCGCATCATGGGATACTCTCCTTAAACCTTGATCTCGACATCCACGCCAGCGGCGAGGTCGAGCTTCATCAGGGCATCAACAGTTTGCGGGGTCGGGTCAACGATGTCGAGCATGCGCTTGTGGGTACGGATTTCCCACTGATCGCGTGACTTCTTGTTGACGTGCGGACCGCGCAGAACGGTGAATTTCTCAATCTTGTTCGGCAGCGGAATCGGGCCGCGCACTTGCGCGCCGGTCCGCTTGGCAGTGTTGACGATTTCCTGTGTCGACGCGTCGAGCACACGATAGTCAAACGCCTTGAGCCGAATGCGAATAGTCTGGCTTTGCATTGGTCTTAGCCTTTATTGGCGTTGCGGTTGAGAGGATGAGGCAAGACCACCCTGCCCCTTCATCGAACCGAATACGGGACGGCATGACGCCGCCCCGCGCAATTTGGTATCGTTGAAGTTTACTCGACGATTTTGGACACGACGCCGGAGCCGACGGTGCGGCCGCCTTCGCGGATGGCGAAGCGGAGGCCGTCTTCCATGGCGATCGGCGCGATCAGTTCAACGTCGAACTTCAGGTTGTCGCCCGGCATCACCATCTCGGTACCTTCCGGCAGCGTCACGGTGCCCGTCACGTCTGTGGTCCGGAAGTAGAACTGCGGACGGTAGTTCGCGAAAAACGGTGTGTGACGACCGCCTTCTTCCTTGGTCAGAATGTAGACCTCGGCTTCGAACTTCGTGTGCGGGTTCACCGACTTCGGCTTGCACAGAACCTGACCACGCTCAACGCCCTCACGGTCGATGCCGCGCAGCAGAACGCCCACGTTGTCGCCTGCTTCACCACGATCCAGCAGCTTGCGGAACATTTCAACGCCGGTACAGGTCGTCGATTTGGTGTCCTTGATGCCAACGATTTCGATGGTGTCGCCAACGTTGATCACGCCACGCTCGATACGGCCGGTCACAACCGTACCACGACCCGAGATCGAGAACACGTCTTCGATCGGCATCAGGAACGGCTGGTCGATCGCACGTGCCGGCTGCGGGATGTACTCGTCCACGGCCGCCATCAGTTCGCGGATCTTGTTCTCACCGATTTCCGGCTCAGTGCCGTTCATCGCGTGCAGAGCAGAGCCCGCTACGATCGGAATATCGTCGCCCGGGAAGTCGTAGGTCGACAGCAATTCGCGGATTTCCATCTCGACGAGTTCCAGAAGTTCCGGATCGTCAACCTGGTCAACCTTGTTCATGAACACGACCATGGCGGGAATACCCACCTGGCGGCCCAGCAGGATGTGCTCGCGGGTCTGCGGCATCGGGCCGTCAGCGGCGTTCACAACCAGGATCGCGCCGTCCATCTGGGCGGCACCGGTGATCATGTTTTTCACATAGTCGGCGTGGCCGGGGCAGTCGACGTGCGCATAGTGACGCGCGTCGGTTTCGTATTCCACGTGCGCGGTCGAGATCGTGATACCACGTGCCTTCTCTTCCGGCGCGCCGTCGATCTGGTCATACGCCTTGAAGTCACCAAAGTACTTCGTGATCGCCGCCGTCAGCGTCGTCTTGCCGTGGTCAACGTGACCAATCGTGCCAATGTTGCAGTGCGGCTTACCGCGCTCAAACTTTTCCTTGCCCATTGCAAAGCTCCTTTTCTTTTCTCACGGTGCGTGCTGCGCACACATCCTACAGGGTTGGTAGGGTGCGTGGTTGCCCACGCACCGCGGGTTATGCGTATTTCGACTGGATCTCTTCAGAGATGTTCTGCGGAACCGGATCGTAGTGATCGAACTGCATCGTGAACTGCGCACGGCCCGAGGACATGGAACGCAGCGTGTTGATGTAGCCGAACATGTTGGCGAGCGGTACCATCGCAGCAATCGCAACAGCGTTGCCGCGCGGTTCCTGCCCAGTCACCTGACCCCGACGGGATGTCAGGTCACCGATGATCCCACCGGTATAGTCTTCCGGCGTCACAACTTCGACCTTCATGATCGGCTCAAGCAGCTTCGCTCCGGCTTTCTTCATGCCTTCGCGCATGCCCATCCGAGCCGCGATTTCAAAGGCCAGAACGCTGGAGTCCACATCGTGGAACTTGCCGTCGATCAGAGCGACTTTGAAGTCGATCACGGGGAAGCCTGCCAACGGACCAGAGTCCATGACCGACTTGATGCCCTTTTCGACGCCCGGGATGTATTCCTTGGGAACCGCGCCACCGACAATCTTGGATTCGAAGGAATAGCCTTCGCCCGGCTCTGTTGGTGTGATCACCAGCTTCACTTCGGCGAACTGACCCGAACCACCCGACTGTTTCTTGTGGGTGTAGGTGTGCTCGACTTCGTGACCGATGGTTTCGCGATACGCCACCTGAGGTGCACCGATGTTGGCTTCGACCTTGAACTCACGCTTCAGACGATCAACGAGGATATCGAGGTGAAGTTCGCCCATGCCCTTCATGATGGTCTGACCGGACTCAATGTCGGTTTCCACACGGAAGGAGGGATCTTCAGCCGCCAGACGCGCAAGGCCCTGGGACATCTTTTCTTGGTCGCCTTTGGTTTTCGGCTCGACCGCAATCTCGATGACCGGATCCGGGAACGTCATCGTTTCCAGAACCACCGGATCAGCTTTGTCACAAAGCGTGTCACCAGTTGTCGTGTTCTTGAGACCACCCAGAGCAATGATGTCACCAGCATACGCTTCGGTAATTTCATCGCGGTTGTTGGAGTGCATCATCATCATACGGCCCACGCGCTCACCATGACCTTTGGTCGAGTTGAGCATGGAGTCGCCCTTCATGAGCTTACCAGAGTAGATCCGTACGAAAGTCAGCGAGCCAACAAACGGGTCGTTCATGATTTTGAACGCAAGGCCGGAGAACGCCATATTGTCATCCGCGCGACGCGGGATGTTGCGTGTTTCGGTCTCATCACCCGGCTTGAAGCCCATGTAGTCAACCACGTCGAGCGGGCTCGGCAGGTAGTCGATCACAGCGTTGAGCAGCGGCTGAACACCTTTGTTTTTGAACGCGGAACCGCCCAGAACCGGTACGAACGACAGCGACAGCGTACCCTTACGCAGCAGAGCGCGCAGTGTCGGAACGTCAGGCTCGTTGCCTTCAAGGTATTCCATCATCGCGTCGTCGTCCATGTCGACGGCCGCTTCGATCATCTTGCCGCGCCACTCTTCAGCCATGTCCTTGAGGCTGTCACGGATCGGAGCTTTGATCCAGGACGCACCAAGATCCTCGCCCTGCCAGAGCCACTCTTCCATGGTCACAAGGTCAATCAGACCTTCGAGTTCGGTTTCCGCACCGATCGGAATACCAACCGGCACAGCCTTCGCGCCTGTACGGTCTTCGATCATCGCAACGCAGTTGAAGAAGTCAGCGCCGATCTTGTCCATCTTATTGACGAACACCATGCGCGGAACCTTGTAGCGGTCAGCCTGGCGCCAAACGGTTTCGGTCTGCGGCTCAACACCGGCGTTGGCGTCAAGAACACAGACTGCACCGTCGAGAACAGCCAGCGAACGTTCGACTTCAATGGTGAAGTCCACGTGCCCGGGGGTGTCGATGATGTTCAGACGGTGCTTCGGGCTATCCGGCTCAACACCGTTTTCCGTGCGTTCCCAAAACGTCGTGGTTGCAGCGGACGTGATCGTGATGCCACGTTCCTGTTCCTGCTCCATCCAGTCCATGGTTGCAGCACCATCGTGCACTTCGCCGATGTTGTGCGACTTGCCGGTGTAAAACAGGATGCGTTCGGAGCAGGTGGTTTTACCTGCGTCGATGTGCGCCATGATACCGAAGTTGCGGTAGCGCTCGAGAGGATAATCGCGTGCCATTGTGTTTGGCTCCTATTACCAGCGGTAGTGGCTGAACGCTTTGTTCGCGTCGGCCATCTTGTGAGTGTCTTCACGCTTCTTCACGGCCGAACCACGGGAGTTCACGGCATCCAGAAGTTCAGCGGCAAGACGCTCTTCCATGGTGTTTTCGTTGCGGGCGCGGCTCGCGTTGATCAACCAGCGGATCGCAAGCGCTTCGCGGCGCTCGGGACGCACTTCGACGGGCACCTGGTAGGTTGCGCCACCAACCCGGCGGGAGCGAACCTCGACCGACGGCTTGATGTTGTCCAACGCCTCGTGGAAGATTTCTACTGGCGCGCGCTTCACCTTGCCTTCGACGCGATCCAGCGCGCTGTAGACGATGCGTTCCGCGACCGACTTTTTACCATCGATCATCAGGTTGTTCATGAACTTGGTCAGAACCCGGTCGCCATACTTGGCGTCGGGCAGGACTTCGCGTTTTTCTGCGGCGTGACGACGAGACATCTGTAATTCCTCTTACTTCGGACGCTTCGCGCCATATTTCGAACGGCGCTGTTTCCGGTCCTTGACGCCCTGGGTATCCAGAACACCACGCAGGATGTGATAGCGCACACCGGGAAGGTCTTTTACACGACCGCCACGGATCAGAACCACCGAGTGCTCCTGAAGGTTGTGGCTTTCACCCGGGATGTAGCTGATGACTTCGTAACCGTTGGTCAAACGGACCTTGGCCACTTTACGCATCGCCGAGTTCGGCTTCTTCGGTGTGGTTGTGTAGACACGTGTGCATACGCCACGTTTCTGCGGGCACTGCTCAAGGTGCTGCGACTTCGAGCGCTTGATTTTCGGCTGCCGCGGCTTGCGGATCAGCTGTTGGATCGTTGGCATTCCGGTTCTTTCCCCGTGTAGCTCACATATGTGGTGCACGGGGTGCCCCGTGCGGGTTTCGTATGAAGGCCATGCGCGTCCGCTTGACCCTGTTCAATTCTCGCCGCTTTCCTACAAAAACGACGCAAAGAACCGCATCCGCCTCCTTAGTGGAAGCGATACGGTGCATTTCCAGAGGATCGGGGCTTGCGCCCGGATCTTGACCGCTCCAGTCCTGTAAATCGGCAAAACGGGTATCCACCCTGCCGAATTAGACGCGCGTATATGGAGAGTCGGATAGCTTGTCAACAGCGCCCCGGCGCTTGTGTGCACCGCGTTGCCAAGGCACAGTTACGTAACACGAGCCGTCGCCGTTACACAGGGCCAATCGCCATGCAGACCATCGTTTTCTGTCGGTTTTCCTACCCCGCCGAGGGCGGTTTCCAAGTGGAACACGACAGCATCGCCGACCGCCAGGCCTTTCTCTATGCGCCTGACCGGATGGAGCAGCGCTTTGCTCTGTTCGAGCACCTGTGCCTGCCCGGTCTCAAGGCGCAAACCGATCCCGATTTCGACTTTGTCGTTCTGGTCGGCACCTGCCTGCCGGCCCCCTATCTTTCCCGACTGAAAGCCTTGATGGCCGATATGCCCCAAGGGCGCATCATTGCCCGCGACCCCGCACCGCACCGGCAGATCTGTCAATCTGTTCTGAATGCAGCCCGTAAGCATATCAATCAGCCTTGCCTGCAAGTTCGCCACGATGACGATGACGCGCTCTCGGTCGATTTCATTGCCCGCCTGCGCAAGGCCGCCACCGATTGCGCTGCTTTGGTTCTCAGCAACAAGCTGGTTGGGTTCGATTGGAACAGGGGTTACACGATCTGCCGCTCTGACCTTCATCCGTTCGAAATCACCGAGACGGTCAATCCCTATCTCGGCGTGGCGCAGGCACTGGCGGTTCAAGGCGGCGTCCGGCAAAGCCTCATGAATTTCGCGCACAGCCGCATCAACCGTTTCATGCCAACCGTCACGTTTACCGATGCACCGATGTATCTGCGCTCACACCACGGGAGCAACGATTCCCGTCAAAAGCCCAAGGTTGATCACCCCGATTTTCACGCTCCCACAGTCGAGCACATCGAGACATTGAACCGGCGGTTTGCCCTCACGGCTGACGCGGTAGAATCGGCTTTCGCGCCCGCCGCTTCAACTGCGCCTCACGCAGCAGGCTGAACACCCCTGTCGCCACGATGATCGTCGCTCCGATCAAGGTCAGAGGCTCTGGCCATTCGCCAAAAACAAGAAATCCCAGGATCAACGCCCAGACCAACCCGGTATAGCGAAACGGTGCGACAAAGCTCACTTCGCCAACGCGCATCACCATGACGCTGCACAGATAGGCGCAGATAACAAAGGTGGTCGCCATCAGAACCAGCATCGTCAGGCGCGGTGTCATGGCCACCCAGTCCTGTTCAATCGACCAGAGCCCCGCAAACAGCGTCACGATCACCGACGAAAACACCGTTACCGTCAGCGACGGCACCACTTTGGACACCCGCCGCGTCACCAGATCGCGCACCGTGACCGCCGCGACAGCGCACAGCGCATAAACCGAAGCCGAGGTGAACCCGTCCGTTCCCGGCCGCACGATCAACAGCATGCCGACAAACCCGATAATGATCGCCGACCAGCGCCGCCAGCCCACCGCCTCGCGGAACACCAGTGCGCCACCCAAGGTGACGGTCAATGGCAACATCTGCAAAAGCGCTGTCACATTGGCCAAAGGCATCGCCAAAAGCGCAGTCAAAAAGAAATACGCCGCTGTCGCTTCGGCCAGCCCGCGCCCAAGGATCAGTGCCCAGTCTTGGGCCGGAAGTCGCAGCTTCAACCCGTTGAAATAAAGCGCCATCGCGATCAATGCAGCCGAGGCCAGAGCCCCGCGGATCACCAGCAATTGCGACAGCGGCAGATCCCCGCCGGTCGCCTTGATTGACGCGTCCCCAAAGGTGAAAGCGGCCATCGAGACACACATCAAAAGCGCGCCGCGCATATTGTCGGAGAGTTGTATCATGCTGCTCGGATTAGCAGGCCGTCTGTGCCGCCTCCATGCCAAAAGCGACACGCGATAGGTCTTTGGCTTTCAGGGCCATTCAGTGTATCGCAGCAAGGGGGCGACACCTCCCCCAGTCGCTATGAGACAGGAGCGCCCGTGGCATTAGCCCTAAACGACGATCTGACCACCGGGCCAATGCTGACCCACTACAAGAACCTCGCCATCCCGGCAGCCTTGGGGATGCTGTTCTCCACACTCTATAATATTGTGGACGTCTATTATGCCGGCAAACTCTCGACCGAGGCGCAGGCGGGTCTGGCCATTGGCTATCAAGCATTTTTCATCATGATGGCTGTCGGCTTTGGCCTTGGGTCCGCCCTCAGCGCACTGGTCAGCAATGCCAAGGGTGAAAAGAACACCACGGCCAGCCGCAGTCTCGCGGCACAAGGCCTTAGCTTTGGTGTCATCGCCACCGCGCTGCTGATGGTCGGCGGCTGGTTCGCGGGGCCACACCTGATCGCATTGGTATCCGAACCCGGTGGCTATCGCGACGCCGCTTTGGGCTATTTCCGCCTGCTGATCCTCGCCCTGCCCGGCTTCCTGCTGGCCTACGGCGGCAATGGCATCCTGCAGGCGCATGGCGACACCCGGTCCATGCAACGTGCTATGATGGTCGCCTTCTTTGCCAATATCGGCCTCAACCCGCTGATGATGTTCGGCATTCCCGGCATCTGGGGCGGCATGGGCTTCAACGGCATCGCTTTGGCCACTGTGATCAGCCAGACCGGCGTGATGGCGTTCATCCTGTCGCGCGTGTTCAATCTGAACATGATGGAACGCGTCAAACGCGCCGAGTTCATGCCAGACCCCACCTGCTACAAAGCAATTGTCGAACAGATGCTGCCGGCGACCACGGCGCTTGTGGTGATGTTTGTGTCGGGCTTTGTCGTACAATTCGCTCTCAAGAATTTTGGTGAAGACGCTATTGCTGCCTATGGCGTGGCGCTCAGGATCGAACAAATCCTGCTTTTGCCTGTCCTTGGCATGACCAGTGCCCTGCTGCCTATTGCGGGCCAGAACTTTGGCGCAAAGGAATATGACCGCGTGCGCGATGCCGTGTTCTTTTGCTGGAAACTGGGCTTTGCCCTGTCGCTGGTCGCCATGCCCGCCCTATGGTTTGGCGGAGCTTGGGCCATGCGGCCCTTCACGTCAGACCCGGACGTGATTGAGATCGGTGCAAGTTACCTGTTGGTCGATGGGTTTCTTTTTCCGATCTACATGATGCTCTTCTCCATCAACTCGCTGCTGCAAGCGATGAAGCGCCCAATCTACACGCTTTGGATCAGCGTCTACCGCCAAGGCTTTGGCGTCGCCTTCTTTATCTGGGTGTTTATTGCGCTCTTGGGTTTTGATGTCTGGGGGGTCTGGCTGGGCATTGCAACCGCTGTCTCGACCGGCTGGGTCATGGCCCTGATCGTCGCCATCCGCGTGTCGCAAACCACAATGGGTGGTCTTCGCGCCAAACCTGCATAGAAAAACGGAGCGCATTTTGCGCTCCGTTTGCGTTGCTCAAGAACCCGACCCACCGATCGTCACATGGATCAGCCCACCGTTTTCGTAATCGGTGGCGAGGATCAAACTACCGTCGCTCAGTTCTTCGATATCGCGCACGCGGCCGTACTCGGTGAACAGACGCTCCTCGGAGCTGACGCGGTCTCCGTCCCATTCAAGCCGCACGACACCCGGCGCCACCAGTCCCGCAACAAGGCTGTCGCCTTGCCATCCGGACATCAGGGTACCGTCGTAAAACAGCATATCCCCCGGTGCGATGACCGGATCCCAGTAATATGCAGGCTCAGCCATACCCTCGGCTTGTGCTCCGCCTGTTCCGATGTCCTCGCCGTCATAGCGCACGCCGTAGGATACCACCGGCCAGCCATAGTTCAGCCCCGCTTGCGGGATGTTGATCTCGTCTCCTCCAGCCGGGCCGTGTTCAACAATAAAAAGTTGTTCTCCGCGCATGGCCGCACCTTGGATATTCCGGTGCCCGTAGGACCAAATAGATGCCTCTGCACCCTCCTGACCGACGAACGGGTTGTCGTCTGGAACCGATCCGTCAAGATCCACGCGCACGACTTTGCCATACGTATTGTCCAAACCTTGCGCCTTCTCGCGCTCTTCGTCGGTAAAGTGCTCGCCCGTGGTGATGAAGGCATGACCTTTGCCGTCAAACACGATCCGGCTGCCATAATGCATCGCGGCTGGTGATGGCGGGGTTTGTTCGAAGATATCCATAACGTCCGTCAGGGCCGTCATGTCCTCTGACAAGACACCGCGTCCGGCAGCCGTCACCGACATGCCGTCGCCTTTGCCCTTGGCGTAGGTAAAATAGATCATTCGATCTTCGGCAAAGTTCGGTCCAACTTTTACGTCCAGCAAACCAGCTTGCGTGCTGTTGCCGGCCGATTGATTGAAAATCTCAGGAAGGCCAGAAATCGGCTCCGACACGTCCCCATCCAGTGACACATGCACAAGACGCCCCGGGCGCTCGGTCACCAAGAGCCCTGCCCCATCGGGCAGTTCGGCCACTGCCCATGGGTGTTCCAGCCCTTCGGTGATCTGGCGATACTCGAATGTCAGATCGGACTGTGCCAATTCGGCACGGGTCTGGTTTTCAAACGCGGGTTCGAAATCGGCGTTCTTTGCGCCCCAGCTGTGGGTCTCCTGCGCGGCCGCAGGGGCAGCAAGGCACATGGCCAGAGCAGTGGTCGTTGTCATTGAGCGGATCATGAAACTCTCCTTTTACGCTGTTGCTGGATCAACGTGCGTTAAGAGGTTCCGTTCCTGTTTTCACTGGAGTTCAAACAAAAACCCCCGCGACCAGCGCGGGGGTTTTTTATCATTTGGTAAAAAGTCGCGCTTATTCGCGGCTTTCCGGAGTGTCGACAATGATGTTGTCGAACTCGTCGCCACCCACCACATCGTCCATCGGCGCAGGAGCTGCCAGCGCAGCAGCCGCCTCGGCCTCTTCGCGGCGTGCTTCGATTACGACATTGTCGCGATCTTGCGCCACGCGACGCATTTTCTGGGTCGCCCCTCCGGTGCCCGCCGGGATCAGACGGCCCACAATGACGTTCTCTTTCAGGCCAACAAGCTTGTCTTTCTTGCCCTGAACCGATGCTTCGGTCAGAACGCGCGTGGTTTCCTGGAACGACGCCGCCGAGATGAAGCTGCGCGTTTGCAGCGACGCCTTGGTGATGCCCAGCAGGATCGGTTCGCCTTGGGCAGCACGGCCACCCTTCTTTTCGGCCTTTTCATTGGCAAGGTCGAATTCGGCTTTGTCCACATGTTCGCCTTTCAGAAGCGTGGTGTCACCAGAATCCTGAATTTCCCACTTCTGAAGCATCTGGCGCACGATCACTTCGACATGCTTGTCGTTGATCTTCACACCTTGCAGGCGATAGACGTCCTGAACTTCGTCGATCATGTAGTTCGCCAGCGCTTCGACACCCATGATGGACAGGATGTCATGCGGCGCAGGGTTGCCGTCCATGATGTATTCACCCTTCTGGATGAAGTCGTTCTCCTGAACAGGAATGTGCTTACCCTTGGGAACCATGTATTCCACGGGCTCCATGGTGTCATCCGCCGGTTCGATGGTGATGCGACGCTTGTTCTTGTAGTCCTTGCCAAAGCGCACATAGCCGTCGATTTCCGCGATGATGGCGTGATCCTTGGGGCGACGTGCCTCAAAGAGTTCAGCCACACGCGGCAGACCACCGGTGATGTCCTTGGTCTTGGCACCTTCGCGCGGGATACGTGCAACCACGTCCCCGGCCTTGACGTCTTGACCATCTTCGACGGACAGAATGGCGTCCACCGACATCGGATAGGTGATCGGATTGCCCGCATCGTTGCGCAGCGGCTCACCGTCTTCACCCATCAGGATGATTTCCGGCTTAAGCTCATTGCCCTTGGGTGCAGCACGCCAGTCGATGACGATCTTCTGGGTCATGCCTGTCGCATCGTCGGTTTCGTCACGTACGGCAACACCAGCGGTAAGGTCCACGTGCTTGGCGATACCGTCCTTTTCGGCGATGATCGGCAGGGTATATGGATCCCATTCGAACAGCTTGTCGCCGCGCTTGACCATGTTGCCTTCATTGACGAACACCTTGGTGCCGTAGCCCAGCTTGTGGCTGGCCCGTTCGACGCCATGCTCGTCCATGATGCGCAGCTTCATGTTACGGCCCATGACAAGCGTGTCACCCACCGAGTTTTCCAGCGTAGACGCGTTCTCGAACACGACCTTGCCTTCTTGGCTCGCTTCTTGGAACGACTGCTGACCACCCTGAGCAACGCCGCCGATGTGGAACGTCCGCATCGTCAGCTGTGTACCCGGCTCGCCAATCGACTGTGCCGCGATGATACCCACCGCTTCGCCGTTATTGACCAATGTGCCGCGTGCAAGGTCACGACCATAGCACATGGCACAAACGCCCTCTTCGGCCTCGCAGGTCAGCGGCGAACGGATACGCATGGTGGCAACACCCGACTCTTCGATCATGTCGGACATGCGTTCGTCGATCAGTTGACCGGCGCGCACCAGCACCTCGTCCGTCCCCGGCTTGAGGATATCATCGGCGTTCACACGACCAAGGATACGCTCGGCCAGCGATGCGACGACTTCACCATCATTGACTGCCGCCTGAGCGGTGATCGCACGATCGGTGCCGCAATCATGCAAACGCACGATGCAGTCCTGCGCCACGTCCACCAGACGGCGGGTCAGGTAACCCGAGTTCGCCGTCTTCAAAGCTGTGTCCGACAGACCCTTACGAGCGCCGTGAGTCGAGTTGAAGTATTCAAGAACGGTCAGACCTTCCTTGAAGTTCGAGATGATCGGCGTTTCGATGATGTCGCCATTCGGCTTCGCCATCAGACCGCGCATCCCGCCCAGCTGCTTCATCTGCGTGACCGAGCCACGGGCACCGGAGTGGGCCATCATATAGACCGAGTTCGGTTCCATAGTCGCGCCATTTTCGTCGGTTTTTTCTGCCGAGATGGTGGACATCATGGCTTCAGTGACCTTGTCGTTACACTTCGACCAGGCATCGACAACTTTGTTGTACTTTTCACCCTGAGTGATCAGGCCGTCCATGTACTGCTGTTCGAAATCCTTAACCTGATCGCGTGTTTCTTCAACGATCGGCCACTTGGTTTCCGGGATCACCATGTCGTCCTTGCCGAACGAAATGCCCGCCTTGAACGCTTCTTTAAAGCCCATGGTCATGATCTGGTCACAGAAGATAACCGACTCTTTCTGACCGCAATAACGGTAGACAGTGTCGATGACTTTCTGCACGTCTTTCTTACGCAGAAGCGTGTTGACGAGATCAAACGGCGCTTTTGCGTTCAACGGCAGCAGCGCACCAAGACGCACACGACCCGGTGTGGAGTCGTACAGTTTGGTGATCTCGTTGCCTTCGTCGTCGATCTGCTTGACCCGGCATTTGATGTTGGCATGCAAATGCACTTCGCCAGCATTCAGCGCGTGCTCGACTTCTTCGATCGACGCGAATGTCATCCCTTCGCCCTTCATCCCATTGCGGGCGATGGACACATAGTACAGGCCAAGGATCATATCCTGCGACGGAACGATGATCGGCGCGCCGTTGGCCGGCGACAGGACGTTGTTCGTCGACATCATGAGAACACGGGCTTCCAACTGCGCCTCAAGGCTCAGCGGGACGTGAACAGCCATCTGGTCACCGTCGAAGTCAGCGTTGAAAGCCGAACAGACGAGCGGGTGAAGCTGGATCGCCTTACCTTCGATCAGAACCGGCTCGAACGCCTGAATGCCCAGACGGTGCAGCGTCGGCGCACGGTTCAGCAAAACCGGGTGTTCGCGGATCACTTCGTCAAGGATATCCCAAACTTCGGGACGCTCTTTCTCGACCAATTTCTTGGCTTGTTTGACGGTCGACGACAGGCCCTTGGCTTCAAGCCGCGAATAGATGAACGGCTTGAACAGTTCGAGCGCCATCTTCTTCGGCAATCCGCACTGGTGCAGTTTGAGTTCCGGGCCCGTCACAATGACCGAGCGACCCGAGAAATCGACGCGCTTACCCAAAAGGTTCTGACGGAAGCGACCCTGCTTGCCCTTGAGCATGTCGGACAGCGACTTGAGCGGGCGCTTGTTGGCACCGGTGATGACACGACCACGACGGCCGTTGTCGAACAGAGCGTCCACGGATTCCTGCAGCATCCGCTTTTCGTTCCGAACGATAATGTCAGGCGCGCGCAATTCGATCAGACGCTTGAGACGGTTGTTCCGGTTGATCACGCGACGATAAAGATCGTTGAGGTCAGAGGTCGCGAAACGGCCCCCATCCAGAGGAACCAGCGGACGCAGTTCTGGCGGGATCACGGGGATCACTGTCAGAACCATCCATTCCGGACGGTTGCCGGACTCGAGGAAGGATTCAACCACCTTGAGGCGCTTGATGATCTTCTTGGGCTTCAGTTCACCTGTCGCTTCCTTGAGATCGGCGCGCAGCGTGTCGGCCTCGGATTCCAGATCGATATTGGCGAGCATCTCACGGATCGCTTCAGCACCGATATTGGCAGTGAACGCGTCCATGCCGTAGGCATCCTGCGCGTCCATGAACTCTTCTTCGGTCATCAACTGGCCGTAGGTCAGGTCGGTCAGACCCGGCTCGATCACAACGTAGTTTTCAAAGTAGAGGATGCGTTCCAGATCGCGCAGCGTCATGTCCAGCATCAGGCCGATGCGCGACGGCAGCGACTTGAGGAACCAGATGTGGGCGCAGGGCGCAGCCAGTTCGATATGGCCCATCCGCTCGCGGCGGACCTTTTGAAGCGTGACTTCAACACCGCATTTTTCGCAGACAACGCCGCGATACTTCATGCGCTTGTACTTGCCACACAGGCATTCGTAATCCTTGATCGGGCCAAAGATACGCGCGCAGAACAGGCCGTCACGTTCCGGCTTGAACGTGCGGTAGTTGATGGTTTCGGGCTTTTTGATCTCACCGAAGGACCACGACAAAATCCGCTCGGGCGATGCGAGCGAGACTTTGATCTCGTCGAACACCTTGGCCGGTGCGACGGGGTTGAACGGGTTGTTGGTCAGTTCCTGGTTCATAGAGTTACCTCAAAATAAGGGCGTGGGGGATGAGCCGGGCGCCAATTCCTTTGAAGGAATTGGCCAGACTTTTCGAAAAGTCTGGCCGCGCCCGGGGCGAACGGTGTCGCTTATTCCTCATCCTCCGCATCCAGGAGTTCCATATTCAGGCCGAGGCCGCGCACTTCCTTGACGAGAACGTTAAAGCTCTCGGGAATGCCCGCTTCGAAATTGTCCTCGCCCTTGACGATGCTTTCATAGACCTTGGTCCGGCCCGCGACGTCATCCGACTTGACGGTCAACATTTCCTGCAGGGTGTATGCAGCGCCATAAGCTTCCAAAGCCCAGACCTCCATTTCCCCGAAACGCTGGCCACCGAACTGCGCCTTACCACCAAGCGGCTGCTGGGTCACAAGGCTGTACGGTCCGGTCGAACGCGCGTGGATCTTGTCGTCGACCAAGTGGTGCAGCTTAAGCAGGTACTTCACACCCACGGTCACTGACCGCGAGAACTGCTCACCCGAGCGGCCGTCGAACAGGATCGACTGACCGGAAGTGTCGAAACCAGCGCGGATCAACGAGTCGTTGACGTCGGCTTCTTTCGCACCGTCAAAGACCGGCGTGGCAATCGGCACACCATTGGTCACGTTGCCTGCGGCTGTGATCAGCTGTGCTTCGTCCATGTCCTTGATGCCTTCTTCATAGACATCATCACCATAGGCGATCCGCATCGCTTCGCGCACCGGGGTCAGGTCGCCGGAGCGACGGTAATCTTGCAACGCTTCGTCAATCTTGATGCCCAGACCGCGTGCGGCCCAGCCCATGTGGGTTTCAAGAATCTGACCGACGTTCATGCGCGACGGCACGCCAAGCGGGTTGAGACAGAAATCGACCGGAGTACCATCTGCGAGGAACGGCATGTCCTCCATCGGCACCACTTTCGAGATCACACCTTTGTTGCCGTGACGACCGGCCATCTTGTCGCCCGGCTGCAGCTTGCGCTTCACCGCGACGAACACCTTGACCATCTTCATCACGCCCGGAGGTAGATCGTCACCACGACGGACCTTTTCGACCTTGTCTTCGAAACGGGCATCAAGAGCGCGCTTCTGCGCCTCGTACTGCTCGTTCAGGGCTTCCATGATCTTGGCGTCGTCTTCGTCTTCCAGCGCCAGCTGCCACCACTGACCACGGGTCAGCGATTCAAGCAGCTCTTCGGTGATCTGGCTGTTGGACTTGACGCCTTTCGGGCCTTTGACAGCCATCTTGCCAAGGATCAGGTCTTTAAGACGCGCGTAGATGTTACGGTCAAGGATCGCCAGCTCGTCGTCCCGGTCACGGGCCAGACGTTCGACTTCTTCACGCTCGATCTGCAACGCACGTTCGTCTTTTTCGACGCCGTGACGGTTGAAGACACGCACTTCGACAACGGTGCCGAAATCGCCCGGTTTCACTCGCAGCGAGGTATCGCGAACGTCCGACGCCTTCTCACCAAAGATGGCGCGGAGGAGTTTCTCTTCCGGCGTCATCGGGCTTTCGCCCTTCGGTGTGATCTTGCCGACCAGAATATCACCCGGTTCCACGTCGGCACCGATATAGACGATACCCGCCTCGTCGAGGTTGCGCAGCGCTTCTTCACCGACGTTCGGAATGTCGCGTGTGATCTCTTCCGGCCCAAGCTTCGTGTCACGCGCGGCGACTTCGAATTCCTCGATGTGGATCGAGGTGAACACGTCGTCCCGTGCGATCCGCTCGGAAATGAGGATCGAGTCTTCGTAGTTGTAACCGTTCCACGGCATGAACGCGACGACCACGTTCTTGCCCAGAGCCAGTTCGCCCAGATCGGTCGACGGGCCATCGGCGATAACTTCGCCCTTGCCCACGGTGTCGCCCACATTCACCAGCGGACGCTGGTTGATGCAGGTGTTCTGGTTCGAACGCTGGAACTTGCGCAGACGGTAGATATCCACACCCGCATCACCCAGCTCGAGGTCTTCGGTCGCACGCACAACGATACGGGTCGCATCGACCTGGTCGATGATCCCGGCACGTTTCGCCATGATCGCCGCACCCGAGTCGCGTGCAACCACACCTTCGATCCCGGTACCGACCAGCGGTGCCTCGGAACGCAGGGTGGGAACAGCCTGACGCTGCATGTTCGAGCCCATGAGAGCACGGTTCGCGTCGTCGTTTTCAAGGAACGGAATGAGCGAGGCCGCAACAGACACAAGCTGCTTCGGCGACACGTCGATCAGATCGACGGACTCGTTCGGGGCAAGCGTGTATTCACCCGACTGGCGGGTGTTGACGAATTCGTTCACGAACTTGCCGTTCTCGTCCAGCGTTGCGTTGGCCTGAGCCACGGTGTGACGCTGTTCCTCGGTCGCGGACATGTACTGGACTTCGTCCGTGACATGACCATCCTTGACCCGACGATACGGCGTTTCGATGAAGCCGTACTTGTTCACGCGGGCAAAGGTGGCCAGCGAGTTGATCAGACCGATGTTCGGACCTTCCGGCGTCTCGATCGGGCACATGCGACCGTAGTGGGTCGCGTGCACGTCGCGCACCTCAAAGCCAGCACGTTCGCGGGTCAGACCGCCCGGCCCAAGCGCCGACAGACGACGCTTGTGCGTCACTTCAGACAGCGGGTTGGTCTGGTCCATGAACTGTGACAGCTGCGAAGAGCCGAAGAATTCACGTACTGCAGCAGCAGCAGGTTTTGCGTTGATCAGGTCCTGCGGCATCACCGTGTCAATTTCGACCGAGGACATACGTTCCTTGATCGCCCGCTCCATCCGAAGCAGACCGACGCGGTATTGGTTTTCCATCAGTTCGCCAACCGAACGGACCCGGCGGTTGCCGAGGTGGTCGATGTCGTCGATGTCGCCCTTACCGTCACGCAGCTCCACCAGCGCCTTGACGCAGGCGACGATGTCCTGACGGTCCAGCGTGCGCTGGCTGTCCGGCTTGTCGAGCGCGAGACGCATGTTCATCTTAACGCGGCCAACAGCGGACAGATCGTAGCGTTCGCTGTCGAAGAACAGCGTTTCGAACAGCGCAGACGCCGCTTCGACGGTCGGCGGCTCGCCCGGACGCATGACACGGTAAATGTCCATGAGCGCAGTTTCGCGGTTCATGTTCTTGTCGGCCGCCATGGTATTGCGCATGTACGGGCCGACGGTGATGTTGTCGATGTCGAGCACTGGGATCTCGGTGATACCCGCATCCACCAGCTCTTTCAGCGATCCACCGGTCACGGCACCGTCCTTGTCGACGGTCCATGTCAGTTCGTCCCCGGCTTCGACATAGATCGCACCGGTGTCTTCGTTGATCATGTCCTTGGCCACGAATTTGCCAACGATCTGTTCGAACGGCAGCAAAAGATCAGTGATCTTGCCATCGTCAATGATCTTCTTGACGGCACGCGGCGTGATTTTCTTGCCAGCTTCGGCAAAGACTTCGCCGGTTGCGGCATCCACGAGATCATAGGTCGGACGGGTCCCGCGAACGCGTTCGGGGAAGAACTTGGTCTCCCAGCCCTCGCCTTTGCGCAGTGTGTAGGACACGGTGTTGTAATACGCGTCCATGATGTCTTCCTGGTCGAGGCCCAAGGAATACAACAGAGTTGTCACCGGCAGTTTCCGGCGGCGGTCGATGCGCGCGAACACAAGGTCCTTGGCGTCGAATTCAAAGTCCAGCCACGAGCCGCGATAGGGAATGATGCGGCAGGCGAAGAGCAGCTTGCCCGAGCTGTGCGTCTTGCCTTTGTCATGGTCGAAAAACACGCCCGGCGAACGGTGCATCTGGGACACGATCACGCGTTCCGTACCGTTCACGACGAATGTGCCGTTCGGCGTCATCAGGGGCATATCGCCCATGAAAACGTCTTGTTCTTTGATGTCCTTGACCGACTTGGCCCCAGTGTCTTCGTCCATATCGAACACGATGAGACGCAGCTTGACCTTCAGCGGCGCACTGTAGGTCATGTCACGCTGCTGACATTCCTCGACGTCGTATTTCGGCTTTTCCAGCTCGTAGCTGACGAATTCCAGCACGCTGGTTTCGTTGAAATCCTTGATCGGGAAAACCGATTGGAAGACGCCCTTGATGCCTTCGCCGTCAAGCGGCTGGGGCTGGTCGCCGGATTTCAGGAAGAGGTCGTAAGAGGATTTCTGAACCTCGATGAGGTTCGGCATCTCCAGAACCTCGCGGATTTTTCCGTAGTATTTACGAAGACGTTTCTGGCCAAGGTAGCTTTGCGCCATGGTCGATATCACCTTTTCATTCTCAGCTGAGCATTCCACCGTCGGGCCCCGGCGGTCTGCCCAATAGAGACGACACGAACCCGATCAATTCCCGGCACACGTCCCACCGCGCGCCTCCCGATCTTTGGATCCTGTCCAAGAAAACCCCCCTTGTCTTGCAGGGCCTTTCTAAGACGGGAGCGGCTGGGCATGGAAATCCATACCCAGCCTCTGATTTTGGATCGGTGCGTGAAGAGCGTGCACCCTACATCTTGCAGGGTAAGTGCTCTCACGCACCTGCCAATTACTTGAGCTCGACTTCCGCGCCAGCTGCTTCCAGCTTCGCTTTGATGTCTTCGGCTTCGTCCTTGGAAACCTGCTCTTTGACAGCTTTGCCGCCTGCTTCGACCAGATCCTTGGCTTCTTTGAGGCCCAGACCGGTGATGCCGCGAACTTCCTTGATCACGTTGATCTTGGATGCGCCTGCCGACTTCAGGATGACGTCGAATTCGGTCTGCTCTTCAGCAGCCGCGCCACCGGCGTCGCCGCCAGCCGGACCCGCCATCATGACCGCGCCACCAGCGGCGGGCTCGATGCCGTACTCATCCTTGAGGATTGTTTTCAGTTCTTGTGCTTCAAGCAGCGTCAGACCAACGATCTCTTCTGCCAGTTTTTTCAGATCAGCCATTGTGACTTTCCTATCTAAATGTGTTCCAACGTCGAGGTTTCAACCCCGCGAAGATTTCCAGATGCCTTACGCCGCTTTCTCTTCGATGGTCGAGAGAATAGAGGCGATGTTCGATGCAGGTGCGCCAATCGCGCCAGCGATGTTGGACGCCGGTGCGCCAATGCAGCCAACGATGGAAGCAATAAGCTCCTCGCGCGACGGCATCTTGGACACGGCTTCAACACCGGCCCGGTCAAGTGCGGTCTCGCCCATGGCCCCACCAAGGATTTCGAACTTTTTGTTCTCCTTGGCAAAGTCCTCGACCACTTTGGCGGCTGCCACAGGGTCTTCGGAATAGGTGAGAACCGTCATTCCTGTCAGGAAGTTAGCGATGCTTGCGCACGGCTTTCCATCAAGGGCAATCTTGGCCAGACGGTTTTTGGCGACACGTACGGAACTTCCAGCGGCGCGGGCGCGCCCCCGGAGATCCTGCATCTCGGCAACTGTGAGACCTTCGTAGTGGGCTACCACAACGACGCCAGAGCTTTCGAAGATCTGGCCGAGTTCGTCGACCACTTTCTCTTTTTGGGCTCTATCCACAGGTGTACTCCAGTTTGGGGGGCGGACCCCCCGGCTCAGTGGTACCGGATCGCTCCGGCGGTTTTGGTCCGCTGTTTGCGGTCCCAAACCCGCCCAGCGCTCAACGGGTGAGCCTTGGCATGTCGGTCTGTTCCCGCCTCGGGCAGGATTTATTGCGGCACATGCCCCAACCCACCGTCTCGGACGTAATACAAAAGACCGCGGGACGAATCGCGCGGTCTAATGCAAATGTGGGGATAGTACGCGTTGAAGGATTTGCCAAGCCCTCGGACCTGCAAATCTTCTGCGAATTTTCACTTTTTCAGGAGATTAACGTATCACAGCCTGAAGAAATCGCAAAAGCCATATTTTCAATCACTGTGAGCCTATCTGCGCAACCCAACCCAAACTGCGAAGGGTGGGCCTTAGCCGCCAAGGATGTCGCCGATATTCGATACGATCGCCACCAGAAGAACAGTTCCGCAGATCAGCATCGCCATCCAGAACGCGTATTGCATCACAAACGCAGAAATGCCCAAACCAATCGCCAATTTTGGAAGTGCGGTTGGCTCGTGTCGGAACAGGCTTATCCCACCCAACACGGCTGCAATTACCGCAAGAACCGGCGTCAGCACGGCCAAAAGCGCATCCAGATCCATGGTTGGTTTCTCAACCGGCGCACTGGCGACACCGGTCGCGGCATTGCGAATGTCGCGTGCCATTTCTCCAATCAGCGTTCCAACAGATTGTTCTGGCACAGGCGCCAACATCCCAGAAGTCAAAACCACCGCCGCACAAAGTGCGGCCACGCCGAACACAAACCCGATCAGCCCCCAATGGGCCGGCGTGACATCAATGGAAGTGGACATGCGCTGAACTCCGAACATTAAGATCAACATGACGATAGCTCGGGAATCGGTCAATTCTAAGTTGCACAAACGGTGATTGTTGGGCCTGCAACACGCCCCAATCCGACAACAAAAAACGGCGCCCCGAAGGACGCCGTTTTCATGAATATGCAAACTGGCTTAGTGACCAGCAGCGTCATCCACAGAGATCGACACGCCCGGACCCATGGTCGAGGACAGTGCGATCTTTTTCATGTAGGTGCCCTTTGCGCCTGTCGGCTTCGCTTTGGCAACTGCATCGACAAACGCCTTGATGTTCTCGACCAACTTGGCATCGTCAAACGAGATCTTGCCGATCCCAGCATGAACAACGCCAGCCTTCTCGGCTTTGAACTGAACCTGACCGCCTTTCGCCGCTTCCACGGCTTCCTTGACGTCCATGGTCACAGTGCCAACCTTGGGGTTCGGCATCAGGTTGCGCGGGCCAAGCACCTTACCCAGACGGCCGACGATCGGCATCATGTCCGGGGTTGCGATGCAGCGGTCAAAGTCGATGGTGCCGCCTTGGACGGTTTCCATCAGATCTTCTGCGCCAACGATATCTGCGCCCGCGGCCTTGGCTTCGTCAGCCTTCGGACCACGTGCGAACACGGCGACGCGAACAGTCTTGCCAGTGCCGTTAGGCAGTCCGACAACGCCACGAACCATCTGGTCCGCGTGACGCGGATCAACACCGAGGTTCATCGCGATTTCAAGCGTTTCGTCGAACTTTGCGTTTGCGTTCGCCTTGATCAGAGCAACCGCTTCAGCAACGGTCACGTCGTCTTTGCCAACAAAGGCTTCGCGGGCGGCGCGGGTGCGTTTTCCAAGCTTAGCCATCTTACTTCACCTCGATGCCCATGGACTTCGCAGAGCCCAGGATAATCTGCATTGCACCTTCAACGTCGTTTGCGTTGAGGTCTTTCATCTTGGCTTCCGCAATCTCGCGCACTTGAGCGACAGTCACGGTTGCGATGGTCTCGCGGCCGGGATTTTCGGCACCACGCGGACGGTTCCGCTTGCCAACAGGCTTCAGACCGGCGGCCTTCTTCAGGTAGTAAGACGCGGGCGGCGTCTTGATGTTCATGGTGAAGGATTTATCCTGGTAATAGATAATCTCTGTCGGGCAGGGTGCGCCCTCTTCCATATCCTGCGTCTTGGCGTTGAACGCCTTGCAAAATTCCATGATATTGATGCCGCGCTGACCCAGCGCAGGGCCCACGGGCGGGCTTGGGTTGGCTTTGCCTGCAGGGATCTGCAGCTTCATCTTGCCAGCAAGTTTCTTGGCCATCTGGCCTCTCCTTTTCCAACGACCCGGGAACGCGTTCCAAGGTCACTCATGTTGTGTGGTCCGGTCCACGACACGCGTGCCGCTCGCCTCCCACGCTCTTTCGGCAGGTTGCCCTGCCCGCACTCAGATCACTATTGCTTCGTGACCTGCGTGTATTCCAGTTCGACCGGGGTTTCCCGGCCAAAGATCACAACCGACACCTTCAGGCGCTGGTTGTCGTCGTCCACTTCTTCGATCATGCCATCGAAATCCTCGAACGGACCGTCGTTGACCTTGACCTTCTCGCCAATCTCGAAATGGATCAGCGTACGCGGCGTCTCTTCACCTTCGGCGACACGGCCCAAGATGGCCTGCACTTCGGCGTCGCGCATCGGCATCGGGCGGCCCTGCGGACCAAGGAATCCGGTGACGCGGTTGATCGAGTTGATCAGGTGATAGCCCTGATCCGACATCTCCATCCGCACCAGCACATAACCCGGCATGAAGCGACGCTCTGCCGTGACCTTCTTGCCGCGACGGATTTCAATCACTTCCTCGGTCGGCACCATCACTTCTTCGATCTGGTCCTGAAGCCCCTGCTCCTCGACCGCTTGCAGGATCTGTTCTGCGATTTTCTTTTCGAAATTCGACAGAACACTGACCGAGTACCACCGCTTCGCCATCTGGTCGCAAACCTTCTTGTCCATGCGGCTAAGACGCCGTCTGTTGTTTTGTGGCCGACGCGCAGGCGCATCCGCTCCGGAACAAAAAATCGGCGTGCAACTCGAATCGATGCACGCCTCATTCCGTCTTGTCGGGTCAGTTACCGTCTTAGCCCGCCCTTTTCAAGAGCAGACCCGATCTTACCCGAAGAGGTTCAGAAGGCCCTGGAGCCCGCTGCGGATCAAAATATCCACCAACGCAAAGAACACTGCCGTCAATGCGGCCATGATAAAGACCATCACGGTGGTCAAGAGGACCTCGCGCCGCGTCGGCCAGACGATCTTCGACACCTCAGCACGAACCTGCTGAATGAACTGAAGTGGGTTGGTCGTAGCCATGATAATGGTCTCACTCTGCGTTTGCTCACTTCGCACTTAGCGAAGACGCAACCCGAATTCAAGCAAGCCGCGACCGATAAGACGCATCATGTGGCCCACCATTAAAGCGGAACGCGCGTGAAGCCGTCAGTGTAGAAAAGTTCCAACTGGCGCCGTCACAAAGATGTGTCCGTTTTTCCAACGACTTGCAGGAACGTTTCCCGCCTTGATCCGGTTTGTCCACCAGAGCCGACGGGCACTGCACCGCCGGCACTAAGACCAAAGACGACGTATAGTAACGAAAGGACATCACAATGACACGCATGATGATTGCAACCGCACTCGCAACGACACTCGGCACCGCAGCGTTTGCCGCGACCGAAGCCCAGATTCAACAGGTGCAGACCTTTAACGCAGGCATCGACACCACGACATTCACTGACACCGATTACGATATTGCCTATGGCATCGTGACCTCTGGCATGTCCAACGGCGAAAAGACCGCCAAATTGCGTGCACTTGGCACGGACGACAATGTCGATATGGGCATCGCGATGATCAGCGAAGCCGAGATGGCGCGTCTGCTGGATTACGCGCCCAACACTGATTTTGGTGCGATTACCCAGTCGCAAGCCGAAGCAGCACTGGCCGTGACCTATGGTGGCGAATCTCGCGCCACGATCACCAACCGTGTTGAAGCCATCCTCGGCGGCGCGGAGATGGATGCTGATACGCTGACAATCGTCGGCGAAGGTCAAGCCGCCATGTTGCGCAACTACGTCCCAGAAGCGGACGTCACCGTATTGACGCAAGAGGAATTGGCCCTCGCGATGAGCTATGTGCACAGCGGCATGTCGCGCAATGAGAAGGCCGCTCAGATCGAAGCGCTGATCAACTGATCCCGCTGAATCATGATCACAGGGCCGTCCCATCGGGGCGGCCTTTTTTGTTGCTCGGGCCTTTGAATGCCTTGCGTTCCCGCGAGACAGCGATCCAGACTATTCGTATTTCGGAAGTGGCAGGGGCAGCAGGGTTCGAACCCGCGACCTACGGTTTTGGAGACCGTCGCTCTACCAGCTGAGCTATACCCCTAAGGCCGAGACGACGGGTATTCCAAGGCCACACTGAAATCAAGGCCCAGAACGCCAAAGCACGGACAAAAAATTCTCGTGCTCAAGAGCAGCCCAACGGCTTTCGCAAAAATGAGTGTTCGTCAGTGTAAACCCGTTTAAGCGGGTTTTCAGACTAGGTTTGCAACGCGGTGCGCAAGCGGTTTCAATACCTCTTCAACCAAGCCGCGTCGAAGCCGCTTGCCTCGCAGCGCGCGCCCCAGTTGCCGCTTTTGAACTGCACGGTGAACCTTCCGCACTCCAAACAGCAGCAAAATACGCCCTGAACGACTCACCCAGCCACAGGAAACCGGCACTGCCGCCTGACACAAGGATCACGGCCGTGGTCTCGGCTGCTCGCACTCCGGTGTTCCCATTGAAACATATGCCCTTTTCCGGACCGTCACATTTTCTTGATACGTCATAGGACATCGCCGAACCCGTGATCTCCGTCACGCAGCAGTGTCAAATCCTGCCATCCGAACACCGCCAAAAACCCAACAAATCCTGACCCGCACCAAGCCTGTGCAGTCGCGCGCAGGGGGTGATCGCCCGCCCCTCGCGTCAAGGCCACTTTTGCGAGAGCCGCTGTGCACGAGCTGTGAATTCAAAGCCCGCCGCACCAACCCTAACTTGATTGGTGTCGGACAGACAGACCGACGACAGACACAACCGAAACCGCGCCACACGGCGCATCGCAATACAAACCAAAGGACCAAACATATGAAAACTTTGATCGCAGCAACCGCCCTCGCCCTCACCGCATTCTCGGCATCTGCCATGGTCGACACCTCGGGCATCTCGCAATTCGCACCCAACGTCGATGTCTCCACGCTGACCGAAGCCGAGGTCAACACCATCCTGTCCGTCATCCATTCCGGTGACAGCAACGGCGAAAAGCGCGCCGTCATCCAGGCCCTCGTCAAGTAAACCAACCCTCACACAAAAGGACTTATACCGCGATTACGCTAAAACCCGAAATTTTTCGTGAGTGACGACCCTGAAGCTATCTGACACTTGGCTTCGGAAGGTTTCCCACTGGTTAGGCAGGGTCTCCCGGAAGAACCTCAGGATCGCATCTGCGAACTGCTTTTGCGTGGGGTAGTGGTGATTGTGGGTGACGCATTGGTGCATGACAGCCCATAATCGTTCGATAGGGTTCAGGTGTGGGCAATAGGGCGGCAGTTGGATCAGGTGGATGCGGCAGTCCGGCCGCGCGAGGAATTCACGAACGTCTGGGCCCTTGTGGTAAGCAGCGTTGTCCCAGATTACATGGATGAGGCGTTTGTGGGGATTGCGCGCCTCAATCTTGGCAAGAAGCTGCGCCGCGCTGACCCCGTCTACGGTGGTGGGCTCGACAAAGGGCGCGTCGAAGGTTTCAAGGTTGAGCGCACCATGGATATTCACGCGCCCGCGCCCTGTGGTGGTTGTCACGGCGGGTTTTGAGCCTGCCTTGACCCAGCCAAACGCGGGCTTTGTCTGGTATTCGGGATGCACGGCATCGGCGAAGTATACGGCCTCATCGGCACCCAACCCGTTCAGCAGCCGCTCATACATGGCAATGAATTCGGCCTGCTTCTCGGTACTTGCGACACGCGGAAGCCCTTTCGGCTTTCGGTACTCGTAGCCCAGCCGTGCCAGGAGCTTGATGCAGCCCGAATGGGAGTAGTCCACGCCATGCTGCGCCGCGATATACGCCCTGATCTCGACAGTCGATCGACAGAAGCGTTCGTCCAGCCAAGCGCAAAGTTCCATCTCTTGAACTGAGGTCATGCGGGCCTGGCCGCCCTTCCAGCCGTCGGTCGAAAGGGCGTCCCAGCCACCCTCCCGGTAGGTCTTGTACCAGCCCCGAATGGTATCATCGTCCAGGTAGAGAAACTCCGCGATGGCCTGACAGGACTTCCCATCATCAAGGAGCACGATTGCATTGGCCCGCCGTGCAACGCCGTGGTCTTCGCGATGGCTGCGCACGCACGCAACAAGCTCATGCCGCTCTGAAGAGGTAAGAAAACCGGGACGGATCATGCCGTAACCTGAATCGCGACCTGCTTGCACGTCAACCCTTCAAATCTCGGGTCTTCAGTGACTCCAAGTATAAGAAAATGAAAACTCTGATCGCAGCAACCGCCCTCACCCTCACCGCGTTCTCGGCATCCGCCATGGTCGACACCTCGGGCATCTCGCAATTCGCACCCAACGTCGACGTCTCCACACTGACCGAAGCCGAGGTCAACACCATCCTGTCCGTCATCCATTCCGGTGACAGCAACGGCGAAAAGCGCGCCGTCATCCAGGCCCTCGTCAAGTAAATCAACCCTCACACAAAAGGACTTTAGAAAATGAAAACTCTGATCGCAGCAACTGCCCTCGCCCTCACCGCATTCTCGGCATCCGCAATGGTCGACACCTCGGGCATCTCGCAATTCGCACCCAATGTCGACGTCTCCACGCTGACCGAAGCCGAGGTCAACACCATCCTGTCCGTCATCCATTCCGGTGACAGCAACGGCGAAAAGCGCGCCGTTATCCAAGCTCTGGTCAAGTGATCCAGACACGGCCCCTGACGGTCGCACACCACTCCCCGCGACGCAGCCTCTGACACAAGCTCCGTCGCGGATGATGAAAAGGCCGCCCCAAACGGGCGGTCTTCAATCGTTTAGGGGGCCCTGCGTTCCAACGCGCCAATGTCGCCTCCGCAAATGGCGGCCTCGGCTGCAAGGATGTCTTCGATTGGCCAATCCCACCACGCAAGCTGCTCCAAGCGCGCCACCGTGTCCGCATCATACCGCGCGCGAAGAATGCGGGCTGGGTTGCCCGCGACCACCGAATACGATGGCACCTGACCTGACACGACCGCGCCAGCTCCGATGATCACTCCATTCCCGATCCGCGCGCCCGGCAGGATCGTCGCACCGCTGCCGATCCAGACATCATGCCCAATAGTGGTGTCCGGCCCCGGCGCAGGCATACTGGGTCGCCCTGCCGGGTTCCCCCCACCAAAGATCATGAAGGGAAAGGTCGATATCCCGTCATGCCGGTGATTGGCCGAAGAGGTGATGATCTGCACACCGCTGGCGATCTGGCAGAATTTTCCGATTATGAGCCGCTCGGGCGAAAATGGGTACAGATATGGCGCAAGACAAGCTGCCCAATCCTCGGGGGGATGATGCGCGCTGGCATAGCTGTAATCACCCACCTCTATACGTGGATGGGATAGCGCCGGTTTCAGAAAAACGGTGCCCGTGTGCGGCGTACCATCGGGCAGCACAACGGGATGCAGGGTGTTGGGGTCAGCGAAAAATTCCGGCATGACATACCTCTGAATCTGGTTTCAAAAATTGTCGATCAGATCAGGGAAATGGTCACGTCGCCCTCCATCGGTTGTACTAAAATCATACCCGAAAAGGTCGCAAAACAAAAGGGCCACCCGATTGGGTGGCCCTCTGTCACTCAAAGGATCGTTGAGGTTTACTCGACGATTTTGGACACGACGCCGGAGCCTACGGTGCGGCCGCCTTCGCGGATGGCGAAGCGGAGGCCGTCTTCCATGGCGATCGGCGCGATCAGTTCAACGTCGAACTTCAGGTTGTCGCCCGGCATCACCATCTCGGTACCTTCCGGCAGCGTCACGGTGCCCGTCACGTCTGTGGTCCGGAAGTAGAACTGCGGACGGTAGTTCGCAAAGAACGGTGTGTGACGACCGCCTTCTTCCTTGGTCAGAATGTAGACCTCGGCTTCGAACTTCGTGTGCGGGTTCACCGACTTCGGCTTGCACAGAACCTGACCACGCTCAACGCCCTCACGGTCGATGCCGCGCAGCAGAACGCCCACGTTGTCGCCTGCTTCACCACGATCCAGCAGCTTGCGGAACATTTCAACGCCGGTACAGGTCGTCGATTTGGTGTCCTTGATGCCAACGATTTCGATGGTGTCGCCAACGTTGATCACGCCACGCTCGATACGACCGGTCACAACCGTACCACGACCCGAGATCGAGAACACGTCTTCGATCGGCATCAGGAACGGCTGGTCGATCGCACGTGCCGGCTGCGGGATGTACTCGTCTACCGCCGCCATCAGTTCGCGGATCTTGTTCTCACCGATTTCCGGCTCAGTGCCGTTCATCGCGTGCAGAGCAGAGCCCGCTACGATCGGAATATCGTCGCCCGGGAAGTCGTAGGTCGACAGCAATTCGCGGATTTCCATCTCGACGAGTTCCAGAAGTTCCGGATCGTCAACCTGGTCAACCTTGTTCATGAACACGACCATGGCGGGGATACCCACCTGGCGGCCCAGCAGGATGTGCTCGCGGGTCTGCGGCATCGGGCCGTCAGCGGCGTTCACAACCAGGATCGCGCCATCCATCTGGGCGGCACCGGTGATCATGTTCTTCACATAGTCGGCGTGGCCGGGGCAGTCGACATGCGCATAGTGACGCGCGTCGGTTTCGTATTCCACGTGCGCGGTCGAGATCGTGATACCACGGGCCTTCTCTTCCGGCGCGCCGTCGATCTGGTCATACGCCTTGAAGTCACCAAAGTACTTCGTGATCGCCGCCGTCAGCGTCGTCTTGCCGTGGTCAACGTGACCAATCGTGCCAATGTTGCAGTGCGGCTTACCGCGCTCAAACTTTTCCTTGCCCATCTCTACAGACGCCTCGTGAATTGGGGGGTCCACCCGACCCGGTTTTCATCGCGGGCGATCTATGCGTAGAAAACCGGAAAATCAAGCCCAAACGCACCAAGTGGCCAGGTAGCAATACCGCAAGATCGGGGCGACTTTGTTCAGCGGGTGACTGAGAGCGGTGCGCCTGCCGATTCCTGATCCGTCGCGGCGGCTGGAAGCGCCGCCCCGGACACTGTCGGAGCGGCAGGTAAGGTGGCGTCGGCGCTGCCCATGAACCATCCATCACTCTCTTGCATTTCACGCATCCAGACTTCAACGAGGCGTGCCGCTTCTTCGGCCAAGCCTGTCAATTGCTGATCCCGGTTCTTGGAAATACGCGACTCGAACACCTTGATCACTTGGATCTGTTTCGGCTCGGTGTTCATCTTGGCCTGTGCAGCATCGTCCCACAATGTCACGTTCAAGGCGACAGCGGACTTGCCGGGAATGATGGGCGGCGGCAGGGAATAGGCTTCGACGCTGACGCCAAGATGGTAGTATTTATCGCCTTCAAAACGGCTGAACCGGTCGCCCAGCGCGGTGGTGACCGCTGCGATCCATTCCTCTTCGGTTGCGTCGCGTGACACCAATAGCTTTTGCAGATTGGGTGCGACAACACCGATATGGCCGATGCGAAAATCGCCCATCGGTTCTGTGGGTTCTTCAAGATCTCGGGTGGAACTGCCGCAGGCAGCGAGTGCCACAAGCAATGGCAAGGCAACAAAAAAGCGGCGCATCGCGTCCCCCCCGGGATATCATCCGGTTCTGTCTAACCCAGCGTTGCAGGCGGCGCAACGCAGCGCCACTGGCAGCCCGCGTTTAGCGGCCTAACTTCTTGGTGAGATGCAAACCAAGTCACAGCTCCCAAACATGCTTCCCACCGAACGCCTGCCAGTGCGCGCGGACCTTGTGCGCGAACCGCTCAATCTACTGCAAAGTTGGCAGGCCTCTCGCCAGAATTTGCTCAACATCATCCCCGAGGTGTCGACCCGAATGCCGATCGTGTCGGGCCAGACCGGAACGCCGTGGCATATGTTGACAGATCCATTGGCAATCCGGCGTGTGCTTTTGGAAAATGTCGACACCTATCCGAAATCTATTGTTACCAAGAACCTGTTGCGCCCAGCGATTGGCGAGTCGCTATTTATCGCTGAGGGCAAGCACTGGCGCTGGCAGCGCCGTACGGCCGCACCGGCATTTTCCCACCGCAACGTCACCGCCTTGGCCCCGGTAATGACACGCGCTGCAGAACGGTCGTCAGAGCGCATCGCGAAGGTCGGCAACCGCGCGGTGAACATGCTGGATGAAATGGTCACCGCCACCTTTGACGTGATTTCCGACGTAACCTTTTCAGGCGAAAGCGGGTTTGACCGCGCCGCCGTGCACCGGGCGATCGATATCTATATTTCGGACGCGGGCAAGGTGTCGCTCTTCGATGTGCTTGGCCTGCCCGATTGGATTCCGCGCCCCGGTCGCAACCTTTCAGCCAACGGCATGGGCGACATGAAAGACGCCGCCGACCGGGTGATCAACGCGCGTCAGGCAGAGGGGTCACAGGGTGTGCCAGACCTGCTTGATCTGCTGCTTGACGGCGAAGATCCGAAATCCGGCCGTCGCATGACAACGGAAGAAATTCGCGACAACCTGCTGACCTTCATCGTGGCCGGGCACGAGACCACCGCCTTGACACTGGCATGGTCTCTGTACCTTTGTGCCTTTGACCCGAAGGCACAGGCCCGCGCCCGCGATGAGGCGCAAACCGTTCTGCAAGGTCGCGCAGCCACAGCCGATGACGTGCCCAACCTGCCCTATATCCGGCAGATCATCGACGAGGCGCTGCGCCTTTATCCGCCAGCCGCCATCGTGTCACGCACCGCGCTTGCCAAGGACACGCTTTGCGACACGCCGATCAATCCCGGCGACACCGTGATCATCCCGATCTACGCACTGCACCGTTCACACCTACTTTGGGACGAACCCGACAGTTTTGCCCCCGACCGTTGGGCCAACGGCACAAAGCCCGACCGATACGCCTATTTGCCCTTTGGGGATGGTCCCCGCATCTGCATCGGTGCCAGCTTTGCGGTGCAGGAGGCGGTGATCATCCTTGCGACCTTGCTAGGGCGATTCCGTTTCAAATCGGTTAAGGGCGTCGATCCTGACCCGGTGATGATCATCACCCTGCGCCCCGAAGGTGGCGTCTGGCTCGAGGTGGAACCGGTTTAGATTACAGCTTTTTCGACCTGCGGCACACCATTCAGCAAACGGTCGAAATGGAACTCGCTCAGGTCAAGTGTCTGGTAGCTGCCAAAGCACAGCCATTCCGCCAGCCCCCGCCCCATCGCTGGTGCCTGCTGCAATCCATGACCGGAAAAGCCATTGATAAACAGAAAGTTAGAAACTTCGGGATGCGCCCCCAACACTGCGTTGTGGTCAAAAGTGTTCATCTCATAATGACCAACCCAGCTATGGGTCAGCTTGATCGTCTCGAACTGCGGAATACGCGCAGCCAAAAGCGGCCAGACCTCAGCCTCCCACAACCCATGATCCATCGCGAAATCGTCGAACGCCACCGCCGGGTCATCGCCGAAATGCCCCCCCGCCTGATACGTCCCGCCGCCGTTTTCACGCACGTGCAGGCCTGAAGGATCAATCGTCAGAGGCAAATCCCGATCCAGCGGCTGTTCGGCCTTGAACACCCACGAATAGCGCTTGCGCGGCTCGACCGGCAGGTCGATCCCAGCCAGCCCCGCCACATGCCCGGCACGCGGACCGGCGGCGTTGATCACCTGCCCGCAGGCAACCCGCGCCCCATCACCCAACGTGACCGACTGCACCCGCGCCCCTGCAACTTCCATCCCAACAACCTCGGCCTCAAGGTATTCGACACCGCGTTCCTGTGCCTGTCTGCGCAGCCACTCAAAGACGGCCATGCTGTCAAAATACCCCTCGCCCCGCGTGTTGATCGACCCCAGAACGATGTCGTCCAACGCGTAGAACGGATACAGCCGCGCGATCTGGTCACGTGACAGCAAACGTGTTGCCGCCCCGGCCCCCTGCTGCACCAAAGCCCGCCCGCGCAGATCATCGGCAAAGGCATCCGTGTCCGCCAGATAGAGATAGCCGAAATTGCGGATACCCAGTTGCGGCACACGCGGATCGCCCCCCATGAAACCGCGCAGGTCAGTGATGAAGTCTGCCCCGAACTGGCTGATCCGCACATTCAGCTCGGTCGAGAACTGCTGCCGGATACACGATGTCGAGGTCGCCGTCGCGGTCTTCGCGAAACTCATATCCCGGTCCACGACCAGAATGCGCCCATCAAAGCCCAGATCTGTCAGGAACCACGCAACCGCCGACCCCATGATCGCCCCACCGACGATCACCACATCATAGCTGTCTCGTGCGGGCTGCGTGCCCATGGATCAGATCGCGGCCTTGCGGCTCTCATCAAGGTAAATTTCGCGCAGACGCGCCGTCCGTGCGCCCGGCGTGCCGTCACCCAAGGCCACACCGTCAATCTCGATCACCGGCATGACAAAGGCCGAGGCCGAGGTGATAAAGGCTTCATCCGCCTCTTTCGCCTCATCGATGGTGAAATTGCGCTCTTCCACCTGCATCTGCGCTTCTTTGGCGAACCGCAGCACGGCAGCGCGAGTGATCCCATGCAAAATGTCATTCGACAGCGCCCGCGTGACGATTGTGTTGCCTTTGATGATATAGGCGTTGTTGCTCGTGCCCTCGGTCACATGCCCGTCTTGCACCATCCACGCATCATCGGCGCCAGCCTTTTTGGCCATCATCTTGCCCATCGACGGGTAGAGCAATTGCACCGTCTTGATGTCCCGCCGCCCCCAGCGCACGTCTTCGATGGAAATGATCTTCATCCCCGTCTTTGCCGCCGGGCTGTCCGCCAGACCGGGCTTATTCTGGGTGAACAGTACCACGGTCGGCTCTGTCGTTTCCGGATCAGGGAACACGAAATCCCGGTCCCCCGGGGCGCCGCGGGTGATCTGCAAATAGACCAACCCATCCTCGATCCCGTTCACCCGCACCAATTCGCGGTGGATCTCCAACAGATCATCGAACACCGCCGGTTTCTTGATGTCGAGCTCGGTCAACGACCGCTCCAACCGCTTTGCATGGCCTGCGAAATCAATCAGCTTTCCATCCAGAACGGATGTCACCTCATAAACCCCGTCCGCCATCAGGAACGCCCGGTCGAAAATCGAAACTTTCGCTTCATCCTCGGGCAGATAGTCTCCGTTCACAAATACGGTGCGGGTCATGGGCGATCTCCTTTTTCTAAGTGTGGGATGGCGCGAGAGACGCGGGTCGTCAAGCTGTCATCCATGCACCCCGCGCCCAATCGCGCGCAGATGGCGCATATCTGTGCCGCAACACCCGCCAAAAACGCGCATCTGTGGGTATTTTTTGGCCAAGTCACCCATCTGTCGACCCAACTCATCCGGGTTGCCATTCTCCAGTTCCTCTGCCTCGTCCAATTCAGCATGACTAAGCCGCGAGGCATTGACGACCAACCCACTCAGCCGCGCCCCAGCCTCCTCAAGCACGAGATGGTCAGGATGCGCGCAGTTCACCAGATAGCCGCTCACGCCGTCAGAGGGTGCAGCGTCGATGCGCGAGATGGCGTCGCTCAGGATTGTACCATCCGGCAATCGCCCATCCGTCTCGACCGTCAACGCTACGGAAATTGGGACACCCACGACCGCAGCCGCACGCACCATGCCAATCGCTTCGTCCACCGTTCCGATGGTAAAGGCCGAAATCATGTCACAGCCGGCCTCCGCCAAGACCGCGATCTGGGGGGCGTGATACGCCTGCGCGGCGTCGGTGGTCATTGCCCCTGCCTCATAGCCATCACCACGCGGGCCGATTTGCCCCGAGATACACACTGGAATCTCGGCCTCAAGTTCCTTGAGAAATCCGATTGCCTCCCGATTGATCCGCTTCAAGTCCCCCGCATCATATCCCAAAGCCGCCGCTCGATCCGCATTCGCCATCCAGGTCACACTCTCAAGGCAGGCACCACAGCCCGTTTCCTGCGCAACGGCGATTTGGTCGCGGTAGAGCTTTCGCAGGAGCGCACGCCCCGGTTCGGTGTCCAGCAACGGAAAAGACGCAAATCCGGGCAAATCCATGCCGAGATTAAAGATCATATGAGTTTCCATACCTGTCCAACTCAGCCAACGGATGTCGTTATCTTGATCAATCACAGCTTTGTCCCCTTGGATGGTATCAGTCGCGACAAGCATATCAGTGCAGCCCGAAAAAGCAGTCGAAAACGCTGGAACTGGTGTGTGATCAAAATCGTCCTTTCCTCCGCAACGTGCGGCAAAACAAAATCATTGACCGCGCAGCACTGCCGCCGTCCCATGGACGGTGCAGCACATTCAAAGGCAACGAATGCAGATACCATCAGAGCTCTCCCGCTATATCCGCGACGCCTTGCAATCGGGTCAGTCGCAAGACGACATCGCCAAAAGCCTGCGCGCCGCCAACTGGACAGACACCGAGATCGACGCCGCCCTTGCAGGCTGGCTCCATCAAGACGGAGCCGGTGCCGTGCCACGCCCCATGCGATCTACCGCAGCGCGTGACGCGTTGTTCTACAGTCTGCTCTTTGTGGTGTTCGGTATGGTGGTCGGCAGCACGCTCACCCTCCTGTTTGCACAGATCAACATCTGGTTGCCCGAACCGGGCGAATCTGCGGCCTACGGGCGGCTGTCCGGTCTGCGGTGGTCAATGGCAGCACTCATCGTCTTTGTGCCGGTGTTCTGGGCACTTGATCGCAAAGATCGGCAGGCCTCCACCGCTGATCCCGCACGCAAGCACGGCACCGTGCGCCGTTGGCTGTCTGCGCTGGCGATGCTTGTGGCAACGATCACGCTCTTGGGTGACGCGCTCTACCTGATCTACAGCTGGCTCGACGGCCAGATCACCGTGCGCTTTCTGATCAAATCCGCGACCGTGGCGCTGATTGCGGCGGTGGTGCTCGCCTATTTCGGCGAAGCCCGCAAAATCCCGAACATGGCGATCCCACTCCCGGCGGGCTGGATTCTGATCGGCTTGGCGATCTTGTCGCTCGTGCTGACGTTTTGGCAGGTCGGCGGCCCGGCGCAGGGCCAGATCGAACAGCGCGACCGGTGGCGGATATCTGATCTGCGCACGCTCACCAACGACGTGGCCCAATGCACAGGCATCGACCGCGCCGCTTTGCCAGCCACATTCGACCCGATGACCTGCGCCAGAAATCCTACGCGGCTCACCGGCTTTGCCAGCGACATCACCTATGACAGAACAGCGGCCTCCGCGTTTTCGCTCTGTGTTCAGATCGAATACCCTGCCGCAGTGGATGGCTACGATGTGCGACTGGATGGCAATACCGCCTGCATTGACAGGCGCACCGACTAGGCCTCACCCCCAAAGCGACGGGTCGGACGGATGCACACCTGCCTCGTCGAAACGCAGCCCATGCGCGCGGTCCTCGGCCAGCAAAAGCGGCCCATCCAGATCGGTGATGGCCGCTCCCTGCGCCACCAGAACCGCCGGGGCCATTGCCAGCGACGATCCGACCATGCAACCCACCATGACATCGTACCCCTCGGCCCGCGCCGCATCGCGTAGGGCCAGCGCCTCGGTCAGCCCGCCGGTTTTATCGAGCTTGATATTCGCCATGTCATACTTGCCCTTAAGCTTGGGCAACGACGACCGGTCGTGGCAGCTCTCATCGGCACAAAGCGGAACAGGGCGGTCCACCCCCAACAGCGCATCATCCTCACCTGCAGGCAAAGGCTGCTCGACCAGCGCCACGCCTAGACGCAAAAGATGCGGCGCGAGATCAGCGTAGACCTCTGCCGACCAGCCTTCATTGGCATCGACGATGATCCGCGCATCGGGCGCACCCGCGCGCACAGCCTCGAGACGTGGCATGTCATCCGGCGTGCCCAGCTTGATCTTGAGCAAGGGCCGATGCGCATTCTTCGCCGCTTGCGCCTGCATCACCTCGGGTGTGTCCAGCGACAGCGTGTACGCTGTCACTTCCGGCAGCGGGGCTTCCAATCCGGCAAGCTCCCACACCCGGCACCCGGCCTGTTTCGCCTCCAGATCCCAAAGCGCGCAATCCATGGCATTCCGCGCGGCACCGGCAGGCAAGGCCTCCTGCAATGCTGTACGGTCAATCCCGTCAGGCAACGATCTGATCTGTGCCTCCACACTCTCTAGGGTCTCGTCATACCGCGCATAGGGCACACATTCGCCCCAGCCGGTTACACCGTCCCGCGTCACCCGCACCGTCAAAACTTTCGCTTCGGTCCGGCTGCCACGCGAGATCGTAAAGACCTGCGCCAACCGAAACACATCGCGCGTCACCTCGATCATGGGCCCGCCCCCTGCTTCTTCTTTTTTCAAATATGCAACCGCGACGCCAACACAGGCGTCGCGCCAAAGATCATTACAACGCGGCCAATGCCTCGGCCAACCGATCTGCCCCATGCCGGTAGGGATCGACTGCAGGAAGACCCATCCGATCCTCCAAAGCCTCGAGATACGCCACAGCTTCCGCCTCCCCCATGTGCTGGGTGTTGATCGAAATCCCCGCCACGACGCATGCGGGATTGGCAATCCGCGCCAACGGCAACGCCATATCGCGCAACGCTTCCAATGAAGGCAGATCATAACCTGGGAGACCGCGCATATGGGTGCGCGTCGGCTCGTGGCACAGGATCAACGCATCCGGCTGACCTCCATGGATCAGCGCCAAAGTGACCCCCGAGAACGACACGTGGAACAAGCTGCCCTGCCCTTCGATCACATCCCAGTGGTCGGGGTCGTTGTCAGGCGTCAGCCATTCGATCGACCCGGCCATGAAATCCGCCACAACCGCATCCAAGGGCACGCCGTCGCCTGTGATCAGGATGCCCGTCTGACCAGTGGCACGGAAGGTGCTTTTCATCTCCATCGCGCGCATGGATTTGTCCAGTGCAAGCCCGGTATACATTTTGCCCACCGAACAATCGGTGCCGACACCCAGCACCCGCTTGCCCGACCGCTTTACCCCGTCCGCGATGGGATACTCGACCTCGGGCACCCGCACGTCGTGCAGCGCGCGCCCCGTCGCCTCGGCCACCGCCACAAGATCGGGTTCGTCCCGCAGCAAGTTATGCAGCCCGGACGCCAGATCGAACCCCTCCTCCAGCGCCATCACAAGCACCTTCTTCCAAGCTTGGCTGATCTTGCCCCCTCGGTTTGCCACACCCACCACAAGCGTTTTGGCCCCGGCCTCCTTGGCCTCGGCAAGGGTCATGTCGGTCAGGCCAAGATCCGCCTTGCACCCTTCCATCCGGAACTGCCCCACGCAATTTTCGGGACGCCAATCCTTAATCCCTTGCGCCACCTTGGCGGCCAGCCCATCCGGTGCGTCGCCCAAAAACAAAAGATACGGTGTTTTGATCATTGCAGTCCCCTGTAAAGCAGCGTGTTTGGCAGAAGAATGGCAGGCCATGGCATGAATTGCATTGCCTCCACCTTCGCATTCCCCCTCAAATGCACAAAATTTCTTCGATTTTGGCCCAAATTCCGGGAGAATCTTGCGCCCAGTAAACTCGCTGCAGAGCAGCGACGATTCCGCAGGTGCAAAATGCACTTGCAGAAACTTGCGCAATTTCATAACCCAACGGCGACACCAAACGAAATATCCTTACCAAGAGGCCACAATGTCGTTCCGCATCCAGCCCACTCCGCCTGCCCGCCCGAACCGCTGCCAACTCTTTGGCCCCGGCTCGCGACCGGCAATCTTTGAAAAGATGGCCAACTCGGATGCGGATGTGATCAATCTCGATCTCGAAGACAGCGTCGCCCCCACCGACAAAGACAGCGCCCGCGAGAACATCATTCAGGCGATCGGTGATATCGACTGGGGAAACAAGACCCTCAGCGTGCGGATCAACAGCCTCGACACGCCGTTCTGGTATCGCGATGTCGTCGATCTGCTCGAACGTGCGCCCGAACGGCTTGACCAGATCATGATTCCCAAAGTGGGCTGCGCCGAAGACCTGTACGCTGTTGACGCGCTGGTCAGCGCCGTCGAAGCCGCCAAGGGTCGAAACAAGCGCCTTGCCTTCGAGGTCATCATCGAATCCGCTGCAGGGATCGCACATGTCGAAGCCATCGCGGCCGCTTCGCCCCGCCTCGAAGCAATGAGCCTTGGCGCTGCCGATTTCGCAGCCTCCATGGGTATGCAGACAACTGGCATCGGCGGCACTCAGGCGAATTACTACATGCTGCACGAAGGCGCGAAATACTGGTCCGATCCGTGGCATTGGGCGCAAACCGCCATCGTCGCCGCCTGCCGCACCCATGGTGTGCTGCCGGTCGATGGCCCGTTTGGCGATTTCTCCGATGATGAAGGTTTCCGCGCGCAGGCACTGCGCTCGGCCACACTTGGCATGGTGGGGAAATGGGCGATCCACCCCAAACAGGTGGCGCTGGCGAACGAAGTGTTCACCCCGACCGAGGAAGCCGTGACCGAAGCCCGCGAGATCCTTGCTGCGATGGAAGAGGCCAAAGCCAAAGGCGAAGGCGCGACTGTCTACAAAGGCCGCCTTGTCGACATCGCGTCAATCAAACAGGCCGAGGTGATCGTCCGTCAGTCAGAAATGATCACCGCGCCGTAAGAATTTTCGTACGAAAATTCTCAAGATCAGAGTCTTCGTACGAAGACTCTGATCCCCTCACTCCACGTTCAGGACCACGGTCGGGGCACCCTGTATCAGGGTGATCCGAAACCGCCCCTTGCGCCATACAGTTTGGGTGGACAAGGACGCACGATCATCCCGTTCAAATCCGATATCCGCCAAGACATGCGGTGCAGTGAGCGCCAATCTTTCGATGTGTCGCAAGAGATGTGCGTCGACTTCCGCATTATTCTGGATAAGCGTGAGTTTTTCGAACAGGCTGGAAACCCAGGCCATCGGGAAAATTGTTCGCGCGCCTTGGCTATTGAGGAACGTCATCTTCTATTTCCTTTGCAATATCGGGTCTTCATTGCAAGGATGCCTCACGCGCCGTTCTGGCTGCAAACCAAGTTATCCGCCCCTTTAGATTAGGAAACCTGACCCTATCCATGCCCAAGCTGCCCCCATTGAACGCGCTGAAAGCCTTTGAAGCAGCGGCTCGGCATGGCGGCTTCATCGGCGCAAGCAACGAGTTGCACGTCACCCGGGGCGCAATCAGCCGTCATGTCAAACTGCTTGAAGACCATCTGGGCATTCCGCTGTTTGTGCGCCAGCCTCAAGGTGTGCGCCTGACCGAAGCGGGTCAGCAGCTGCTGCCCGTTTTGACCGACGCATTCGAGCAAATCGCCCGCGAAACAGATCGGTTGTCGCAAAGCGCGACAGAGCTGCGGGTGATCTGCCCCCCCGGCACCTCGATCAGATGGCTTCTGCCCAGACTTGAAACCTTCCAAACGGCCTATCCCGAGTTTCGCCTGAAACTCACAACAGACTTCTACGCCGACCGCGGTTTTGATCCCAGCGACGCAGATATCGGGTTCTCCGTCACGAATTGGCCGAACCGCGCCCCGGATCTCAAGGTGCTGCCCCTGTTCCCAACCCTTCTGACACCCGCCTGCGCTCCGGGATACCGTCGTGACCGATCTGTGACATCGCCAGAAGACCTCACAAGATGCGAATTGCTGCATGAAACGCGATCACATTCGGATTGGATCGCATGGGCAAACACCTTTGCGCCAAACGGCGTCGACCCCAAATCCGGGCAAGCCTTCTCTAACATCGACATCGCGACAAAGGCCGCAGTCATGGGCGTTGGTGTGGTCATGGCAGATTTGGTCCTCTGCCGCGAAGAATTCGAAAGCGGAGCTTTGGTTGCCCTGTTTCCAAAGCTGGTTTGCCCATCACCCTTTGGTGGTATCTGCATTCTTGGGGGGCGTGAGAAATGGAACACTCCAAAAGTCGATGCCTTCAAGTCCTGGGCGTTTGACAGCGCGCAAACCGACCGGGCAGCCGCGCAGCAGGTGATGGCATCACTTGCCGTTTAGCCAGCGCCAAGCAGCCCAAAACTTCAGGTCTATTGCGACCAATCCTTGCGCCCATGCACACCGGTTTCATCCAGTAGCCCAAGACGCTTGGCCTCGAAATAATATCCGCGCGCATACCACCCAACCGCCTCGGCCTCGTCGCCACCGGATACAAGCCATGCCCCGCGCAAATAGCGCACCGCGTATCTCAGGTTGGTCTGTGCATCCAAAAGGTCAGATGGCGCGCCGCGAAACCCCATCGACCGCGCGGTCGCAGGCAGGATTTGCATCAGCCCGAAATACGGCCCATTGCGCGCGTCGGGCCGATGTGTGCTTTCCCGGATCACGACCCTTTGCACCAAGGAGACCGGGATATCGTTCTCCTGCGCCGCTGCAACAATCAGCGTCCGCAACTCCGGTGTTTCATTCGGGTACAGGTTCCGGGTCGAAACGGTTTCCACCGCTGGCTCAGACGGGGTGGTCGAACAGGCGGCGAGGAGAACCGCAACGCACAACACAGATGAGACAAGACGCAAGTGTTTCATGTGCCAGCCTTGCGACGAAGCCGGCCGCAAGGCAATCCTGTCTTCCATCCATAGGCAAAGCTTTGCTCAGGCCGCGTAATACTCCTCGAACACCGGCGAGGGCTGGCTGGACTGCTCGGTCACCAAGGTGGGAAGCGGCGTGTAATACGCCCAAGCTTCGGTCAGAATGCGCAGCGCATCTTCGGCGGCGATCCGGTTGGGCTGGCTGGTGTGGTTGAGTAAATGGCGTGACATGGGACGCTCCGATCTGTGTGTCCCTCCCTTGCCCTTCAACCTATGACCGTAGAGCTTTGACACCAGAGCCAAAGACACAGCCGCGACATGCACATGGTGCATGGCTGTTCAGGCCCGCTCATCCTTGGGAGACCCCATTACCACGTAGGATGTGATCGCATTGACCTGAGGCAAGACCCCCAGCACTTCCGTGTGGAAATGCTTGTACGCTGCCAGATCCGCCGCCTCGACACGCAAGAGATACTCGACCGACCCGGTGATATTGTGACACTCTCGTACCTCGGGGCTGCGCGAAATGGCGCGCTCGAACGCCTCTTGTGCCGCTTTGGTGTGCTGACTCAATCCCACAGTGACATAGGCCACGAACCCGATCCCGGTTTTCTCGGGGCTGAGCACCGCCCGATAACCCGCGATGACGCCGGACCGCTCCAACGCACTGACCCGTCGCAGACAGGCCGACGGCGAAAGTCCAACCCGTTCGGCAAGGGCCAGATTGCTGATACGGCCATCACGGGACAACACACGCAATATCTGACGATCTATTTGATCAATATCACTCATTAGTTGCGAAAATTACACCAAGGCGGCATAAAAAAGCAATCTCTGCGCAGCCCATTCGTCACATATTGCCGGGATGACACCCGATCTCTTCCTCGCCCTCGCAGGCTTCGCTCTTGTCACAGTCATCACACCGGGCCCAAACAACCTCATGTTGATGACATCGGGGGCGAATTTCGGCTTCCGCCGCTCGATCCCGCATATGCTGGGCGTGGGCCTCGGCTTTCCGATGATGATCGTGCCCGTGGGCCTTGGCGTGATGCAGGTCTTCGACCTGTGGCCGCTCTCCTACACCATCCTCAAGGTGCTGTCGGTGCTCTACATGCTCTATCTCGCATGGCGCATCGCAAATGCCGCGCCGCCCGATGGCGCACCCAAAACGGGAAGCAAACCCCTGTCCTTCGTGCAGGCTGCCGCCTTCCAATGGGTCAACCCCAAAGCCTGGTCGATGGCCCTTGGCGCGATCACCCTCTACGCCACCGGACGCGATATCGTCGCAGTGCTCTGGGTCGCGGGCACCTATGTCGCGATGGGCTGCATATCAACGACAACATGGACCGTCATCGGCCAGCAGTTGCGCCGCCTGCTCAACCGTCCGACACGGTTGCGGATCTTCAACTGGGCGATGGCGGCATTGCTTGTGGCGTCTCTCGTTCCGGTTATGTGGACCTGACCGGGTTCCGATTGCAAATCGCCGCCCGGACGGTCATATAAACCGCCAGCCACAGGCAACAGGGCAACAACTGACCATGACCAACTATCTCGATTTTGAAAAACCGCTGGCCGAAATCGAAGGCAAAGCCGAAGAACTGCGCGCAATGGCCCGCAAAAATGACGAGATGGACATCGAAGACGAGGCCCGCGCACTTGATGCCAAGGCGCAAGCGCTGCTCAAGGATCTCTACAAGAAACTCACGCCGTGGCGGAAATGCCAAATCGCCCGACACCCCGAACGCCCGCATTGCAAAGATTACATCGACGCGCTCTTTTCCGAATACACACCGCTCGCCGGCGACCGAAACTTTGCCGATGACGATGCGGTCATGGGTGGCCTTGCGCGGTTCGACGATCAGCCGGTGGTCATCATCGGCCACGAAAAGGGCCATGACACCGAAAGCCGCCTCAAGCGAAATTTCGGCATGGCCCGCCCCGAAGGATATCGCAAGGCCGTGCGCCTGATGGATCTCGCAGACCGTTTTCGCATCCCGGTACTGACCCTCGTCGACACCCCCGGCGCCTATCCCGGCAAAGGCGCCGAGGAACGCGGCCAGTCCGAAGCAATTGCCCGCTCGACCGAAAAATGCCTGCAAATCGGTGTGCCGGTGATCTCTGTTGTCATCGGCGAAGGTGGGTCCGGTGGGGCGGTGGCGTTTGCCACAGCCAACCGCGTGGCAATGCTCGAACACTCGGTCTACTCAGTGATCTCACCCGAAGGCTGCGCCTCGATCCTCTGGAAAGACGCTGAAAAAATGCGCGAAGCCGCCGAGGCCCTGCGCCTGACTGCGCAAGACTTGCTGAACCTTGGCGTGGCTGACCAAGTGATTTCCGAACCTTTGGGCGGCGCACATCGCGGCCGCGAGCAGACAATCCAATCGGTGGGCAAAGCCCTGCGCGGTATGCTGAACGACCTGTCCGATCTCTCGCCCAAAAAGCTGGTGACAGACCGTCGTCGCAAGTTCCTCGACATCGGCACCAAGGGGCTGGCTGCCTGAATGCGCGCCCTGATCCAAAGGGTCTCCGAAGCCTCCGTCACCGTCGACGGTGAGGTGCTGGGCGAGATCAACGAAGGCCTGCTGATCCTGATCTGCGCCATGCAGGGCGACACCGAGGCGCAAGCCGACAAACTGGCAGCGAAGATTGCCAAGCTGCGCATCTTCAAAGACGACGAAGGACGCATGAACCGCTCGCTGCGCGACATCGAGGGCAGCGCGTTGGTGGTGAGCCAGTTCACCCTCGCCGCAGACACCTCCCGCGGCAACCGCCCCGGTTTTTCCACCGCTGCGTCACCCGAGGACGGCAATCGTCTCTATGAGTACTTCGCCTCTCAGGTGGCAGCGCAAGGCATCCCTGTCGCCAAAGGGCGCTTCGGCGCAGATATGAACGTGCGGCTACTGAATGACGGACCGGTCACGATCTGGATGGACACCGCGGACTGACCACAACCGGTTTGGCATTTTTCACCCGAGCTTTTGCATATTTGGAAAAAGAAGAAGCAGAGCATGGCGCATGCGCCTTAACTCTCAATTAAACTTGACCGGATATTGATGGCCCTACGGTACAGGCAGGCATGCCGATGACCGTAAAAGGAGAAGCCCCAACCCGAGGTCGACCAAGAGCCTCGCTCGAACACGGTGCCTTGGGTGGGGTGGACCACCCCCGTCTTCTTCTTTTTTTTAAATATGCAAACACACCAAAGACCAAAATCCCGACGCCGTCTTGGACGTCACAGCCCCACACGCCCGAGCCGCAGGCGAGACAACCTGTCATGGGGGGCGCAGCCCGGCATGTCCTCAGGGTTCGCGCAGCGCCTCGCGGGTTTTGTAAAGCGGTTTCAAGAGGTATTGCAGCACCGTCTTCTCGCCGGTGTGCAACTCGACCGTCGCCTGCATGCCGGGGCGAATTTCCAATTGCCGCTGCCGGTCAGACAGTGATGTCTTGTCGACCCGCACCGTCACCTTGTAATGCGCAGGGGCTTCTGGCCGGCGTTCGTCCTTGAACGTGTCGGCCGAGATCACGTCGACCCGACCCTTGAGCGAGCCGAAGATAGTGAAGTCATAGGCCGAAAGCTTGATTGTCGCCTCCTGCCCCGGCCGAATACCCGCGATATTCTCTGGCGCGACTTTGGCCTCGACATAGAGCTCTTCACCCAGAGGGATAATCTGCAGGATCTCCTCGCCCGGGCGCACCACGCCGCCAATTGTGGTCACGCCCAGCTTGTTGACCACGCCATGCATCGGGCTCACCAGCACTGTCCTGTTCAACTGGTCCTGGGAAGACCGCAGGTTCTGGCGCAGCGTCGCCAGTTCCTTGAGCGTCTCGGAATATTCCTGCGCGCGGGTCAATTCTGTTTGGGTGATGATCTCGTCCATCTTGATCTGTGCGTCCGCATGCGCCTTGCGGGCACGGGTCACTTCGATCAGCGCGACCACCTTCTTGTCCAGAAGGTTCTCCATCAGGGTCTTTTCCTGCGTCGCCTGTTCCAGCACGCGGCGCGCGCCATCATAGCGCGAGTTGAAATCAAGCTGCCGCGCCGCCAGAAGCGCCTGTTCTGAAGCGGCCATTTCCGGGCTGCGTTCCCGCAGTTCCCACGGGATTTCGAATTGCACCAGCCCGGCCATTTCCGCCTCGATCCGCAAACGGCGGATGTCCAGCGCGGTGATCTGGTCTTCAAGATCATCGACTGAGGACCGGAACTGCGTCCCGTACAAGCGGGCAAGCACGTCGCCACGCATCACTTCGTCGCCTTCCTTGACCAGCAATTCCGCCAAGATACCGCCTTCGAGGTTCTGGATGATCTGCGGCCGAGAGGTCGAGATGAATTCGCCATCGGCGCGCACGATCTCGTCGATCCACGCATAGGCCGCCCAGATGATGAAGAGCCACACCGCCGCACCCGACAGCCAGATGATCATCGATGGGCCGCGCAGCCGGCGGCCTAGCTGGGCGTTCAGATCGGTTGTGCTGACAGCCATCGCTTACGCCCCCTGTGCCGTGCGCAGGTGATCGAGCACCTGATCGCGCGGGCCATCAACCACCAGCCGTCCCGACGCCAGCACACTTGTGCGGTCGGCAAGGGCAAGGATCGGCACGCGGTGGGTGGCGACAATTGCGGTGCGATCGGCAAGCCATGTCTCGAGCCGCGAGATCAGCGTCTTTTCCAGCGTCTGGTCCAGCGCCGCGGTCGGTTCGTCCAGCAGGCACACATCGGGGTCCTGCAGCCACAGCCGCGCCCAGCCGATGGATTGGCGCTGCCCGACAGACAGCCCTTCGCCGCCATCCCGAATGGGCAGGTCGAGCCCTTGCGGATGGCCTTTGACGAACTGACCCAGACCCGCGAAATCAAGCGCTTCGAACAGACGGTCGTCATCACGCTCCATCATGTTGAGGTTCAGGTTGTCTCGCAGATTTCCGTGGAACAGCCGAACGTCCTGACCGAGATACCCAAGAGACCGGCGAACATCGCGCATGTCGATCTGGTTCATATCGGTGCCGTCGACCAGAATCGATCCGGACGTGGGTGCATAAAGACCCGACAGCATCTTGAGCAGGGTGGACTTGCCAGACCCGTTTGTTCCAAGGATTGCCAGGGTTTGACCCGGTTGAATCACCAGGCTCGGGATATCCAGAACCGACGGGCTTTCGTCGTCGTAGCGGAAGGTGACTTCGCGCAGTTCGAACCGCCCTTCCAACTTTTCCCGCCGCAGGTATTTGCGATTGTCCGACCGATCCTGCGGCAGCGCCGCGATCCCGTCCAGAGCGTCCAGCGCCGCCTTGACGTTACCCCACCGCGCCATGATGCCGGACAGTTGGGTCAAAGGTGCCAGCGTGCGAGAAGTCAGGATGCCCACGGCAATGATCGAGCCCACTGAGAACTCGCCGGCAAAGACAAGATAGGTCCCCGCGATCACGGCACCCACATAGGTGGCCTGCTGCACGCCTTGGCTCCAGAAGGTCAACGCTGCGGCAAGGCGGCGTTGTTCGGAGGATTTCAGCGCCTGCACCGATGTCAGCTCTTCCCACTGGCGGGCAAAGCGATCTTCGGCGCGTTGGGTCTTGATCGTATCAAGCTCGGTCACCGTTTCATTGAGCAACCGCGATTGCTTGGTGGACGCACCCTGCATTTCGCGGGTGATGCGGATCATCTTCTTTTGCAGGAAGAACCCCGGGATCACCATCAGCACGGCACCGGCAACCAGAACCCAGACGACGCTGCCCGCGATGGACCAGACCATCAGCAGGAAGAGCACAATGAACGGAATGTCCGCAAGCGCCCCAACGGTCGAGGCTGTGAAGAATTCACGGACCGACGAAAACTCGCGCATCGATGCAAAAAGCTGCGAGGGCGACCGCCCCGCCGCGTCAGAGCGCATGCCCAAAAGCCGGTTCAACAGCGTCTGCTGCACACCGGTTTCGATCTGCCGCCCCGCCCCATCCAACAGCGTAGAACGGGCGACCTTGAGAAACGCCTCCAACATCAGCGCCATTGCGGCACCGATGGCCAGCACCCAAAGGGTGGCCGAAGATTGGTGGGGGATCACACGGTCATAAACCTGAAGCGAGAACAGCGCGACAGACAGAGCAAGGATGTTGGCGACAAACGATCCGACTGCGACCTCACCGAATTGACGGGTGTAATTGCTGAAACTTCCCCAGAACCAATGGCTCTTGAGACCGGCATCTGTGTGCGTGTCCACCAGCGTTTGCACAGGTGCTTCGCCACGCACCAGAACACCGCTGTAGAAGGGCGCGAATTCGGCCACGTCGACGCGTTCGACCTTGTCTTTGGCCGCCGGATCCCAAACCGAAAGTGTCATGCGGTCCTGAGACAGCACGAGCACCGCCTGACCGTTGGTCATAAGCGCAATCGCCGGCCAATGGTCGGGCGTCGGGCGCGGGACATGCAGCCCTTGCGCCAACATGCCAGCCGCTTTGGCGCCAGCGATCAGCGCTGCTTCGCCCACAAGCCCATTCTGGTCCTGATGCAGGCCAATGGCTTCGGTGATGTCGGATGCTACCGTGGTCAGGCCCAGACGGCCCGCATAGGTGCGGATCAGTTCGGTTCGGGCGCGAACACGGTCGGAATAGCGCGGCGCACGTTTGGGTTCGTTGGCTGGTTTGATCCCTTGCGGGACCATGCGCAGAACAGCGTTCTTGGCGCGCCCCGACAGCAGGGTGATGTTACTAACGCCGCTCAAATCTTTGCTCCATCGGCAAGAACGCCAAGCCGTTTGGCGGCGTCCAGTTCGGCACGTGCGGCCTGAAACTTAAGGTCGAGTTGTTTTTCCAGCGCCCGCAGAAAGGTCTCGTAGACGCTGACCACATCCATCACCTGACGCGTGCCTGCATCGTATTGGCGCTGGAACAGGTCGAGATTGGTCTTGGCTTGTGACGTCAGGCCTTCGGCCTCGGCGGCCTGCCGTTTCAGCGCGGCGATGGTGCGCTGATCGGCTTCGATAGCCCGGCGCGAGATGTCTTCGGCCTCGGTCACCTTACGGTCTGCTGTGATCTTGGTGGCCTCAATCGCTTGCAGCGATGCGCCTGTTCCGATGCCCAACATCTGTTCAGTGCTGGCGCTCAAAGACAGACCTTCGCCGCCATTGCGCAGACTGCCGCCTGCCGACAGGCCCGGCAAATGCGCGGCACGGGCGATCTTGGCCTGTGCCAATTGCCGGTCGCGTTCGACTTTGGCACGCAGCACATCCAGCGACTGATCCGACGGCGTACTGCCCATGCCACGCAAGCCGCGCTGACCAGCAAGCGACACCGCAGACATTGCGTTCAGCTCTGCCACCGCGCGGGTCGTTTTTTCGCGGGCCGCAGCATCGCGGGCACGCAGGTCCGCCAGTTTCTGTTTCAACACGTTGAGATCCGAAAAATCTGACACACCGCCTTTGACGCGTTCGTTCATCACCCATTCGAAATGGCTCATGTCTTTAAGCGCCTGACCATAAAGGTCGGCTGCCGCACGGCCCTCTTCGGCCTGAAGAAAGAGAACCAGACCGTCATACACGCGATCATTGCTGCTTTCCGACAGAGCGACGGCCGCCAGTTCGACATCCGCTTTCGCCAGATCGCGCTCGGCCTTCTTGCGGCCATTGTCGAACAACACCTGATTGATGACCAGATCGGCGACAAGATCACCCAGCGAAGTCAACGAAACGCGCGGGGAAATCGTAGGCCACCAGTTCTTGGAGGCTGCTTCGGCGCGCAGTTGCGCAACCTGCAATTCCGCTTCGGCCACACGGGCATCTGCGGCCAAGACACCTGCCGCCACTTCGGCATAGGGGCTGCCGGGCGTCAGAACGCTTTGCCGCGCCGCAAGCTCTGCAATAACGGGGGATACATCCTGCACCGCTTCCGCTTTCGGAGCGGCGGTCTTGGTCTCACCTGAGATGTCTGCGCGCGCGTCCGGCTGTGCGGACAGGAACCGCGACACTGTCCCGGTGCCCATGTCCTGCATGCATCCCGAAAGAGCCGTTACGGCAAGCACCGCCCCTGCCATGACCCTTGTATTCTGCCTCATGTCGATCGAGCCCCCGCCTTTGGCTTTTTTTGTTTCGGGGCCCGGGCCATCGCTGAATGGCCCGAACAGTCTATCCTCTTGCTCAGATTGTGACGTTGTTGATGTCGTCGTCGATCAGAACCGTGGCGTCGCCCAGTTCGTAGACGTCGAAGTTCTTTCCATCCTCGAACCGCGCGCCTGTGCGGGTCGCTCCGGTGATGCGCACCGTTTCGTCCGAGTTGCCCAACACGCGGACGGTGTTGTCCTCGCCTGTCATGGCAACAATCTGCGCCTCGGTGATGGTCAGTGTCGCCTCTTCGGTGAACTCTAGGTCGATCGTATCGATCTCGCGCCCACCGATATTGCTTGCAAGGCTCACGTTGCTGCGGCTGACATCCGGGTCACCAAGCACCACGTAGGTGCCAGTGCTGTTGCCCGCATTGTCGGTTGCCGTGACCACAAGGTGCGACCCGTCCGGCACAACATTGTTGAAGGTATAGCTGGTTTCGCCAGTGAAACTGTTGTCCTGCTCGTTGAACGCAACAGTCTGCGCCCCTCCAGCACCAACCCGCACAATGGACACGTCATGGTCCGATGTCTCAAGGATAATACCACGCGGTGCCTGGGTTTGATCCCAAGTAATCGCCGTCATGTCGGGCGCGTCGGGCGCAACGTTGTCCACCACCATCGTTTCGGTGATCGACTTGGTGTTGCCTGCGCGGTCGGTTGCCGCGATCTGGATCGACACGTTGTCACCATCTGCGGTCGGGATCACGCTGGCAGGAACCGCCACGGACCATGTACTGCCACTGACCTGTGCGGTCATGCGCTGACCACCAATGGTCACTTCGACGGTCGAACCCTGTTCGACCTGACCGGTCAGGGTAAAGCCCTGCGCCGCCTCGGCCTCGCTGACAACGCCATCCGCACCACCCGGCTGGCTGGTCGAGGTCAGCGGCACGACTTCGGTGTCAACTTGGAAGGTCTTGGAGGTAGTCGCGGTGTTGCCCGCCCGATCTTCGGTGCTGATCTGCGCCGTGGTGGTGTATGTCCCATCCGGCAGATCAAGGCTCGAGAACCGCGCGCTCCAGTTGCCCGCAGTATCTACACTGGCAACGCGGCTGATGCCTTCGACAACCACGGTCACGGTGGCGCCCGGCTCTGTCGTGCCGCTCAGCGTTACGCCTTGGCCCTGTTCAGCCTCGTTCACGATGTTGTCGGCGGTCACCGGGTTCGCGCTGACCGCAAAGTTGCGCACAAAAGTGTCGACCATCACAGTGTCGGACCGCGTCAGTTCATTGCCCGCCGCATCAACAGTATAGGCGGTGATCTGTGCCTCGTACTCGCCGGGGCGGATTTCGCCCGCGGCATAGTTTGCGCGCCATGTGCCGAACCCGTCGGTCTGCACCGTCTTGCTGACCCCGTCCAAAGTGACGTCGACCATCGCAAACGGGGTCGATGTACCTGTGATCACAACACCGTCCGAGGCTTCGGCCTGGTTGATGATGTCATCGGTTTCGATCGGCGCGGGGCTGATCGTAAGAAGGCCTGCATCCGTGTCGAAGATGACATTGCGGGTCTCGATTGCCGTGTTGCCCGCAAGGTCCGTCGAGCTGGCCGTGAGGGTCGCTGTCTGTTCGCCGCTGGGCAGTTCGTTGGCCGTGAAGGTCACAGTCCAGTTGCCTTGCGCATCGACGCTCGCGCTGCGCGACACACCGCCGAGGTTCACGGAAACCGAAGCGCCCGGCTCGGTAGTTCCAGTGACCACCATGCCCTGCGCGGCTTCTTCGGCGTTCACGATGCCGTCTGCACCGCCCGCTTGGCTTGTGATGTCGAAATTGCGCACCCATGTGTCCAGCACGACCTGCCCGGTTGCGCTGCTGGTGTTACCCACCTCGTCAGTCGAGGTGGCGTTGATCGTCAGGTTTTGTTCGCCAACCGGGATCTCGGTGGCGGTAAACGTCACCGACCAGTTGCCCTGCGCATCAACAAAGGCGGTCCGGGTGTAGCCGTTCATTTCCACCACCACGGTCGATCCGGCATCAGTTGTGCCGGTGATCTGAACGCCGTCGTTGCGCTCTTCCGCGTTGATGATGCCATCGGTTTCGATGGTCGTGGTGTTGATCGTCACGCCCGAAACCGTGTCGATCTCGATCCCGTCATTGATCGTGGTCGAATTGTTGAAGCTGTCGGTCGCAATGACCGTGATGTTCTCGATATACTCGCCGCGTTCAAAGGTCGAACTGCTGAGCGTCACGCTCCAGTTGCCTTGTGCATCCACATCAGCAACATGGCTGACGCCACCTGCAATGAGCACAACCGATGCACCGATCTCTGTGGTGCCGGTGACTGTTGTGCCACCGTCGAATTCACTGTCGGTGATGATGTCACCCGTCGCCGTGGTGCCGCTGGTGATCGCCACCGGCGGGGGTGTGGTGTCGATGATCACTGTGGGGCCGTCCAGATCGGTTTCGCCGTCTGTGCCCGTGACCTTTACATCCACCTCGTATTCGCCATCAGGCGGGAAGTTCGGTCCCTCGAAGACCACTTCCCATGTCCCGTCGGACCCGGTGGTCGTGGTTTCTGTATTATCGCCGATGACGACGACAACCGTGTCGCCCTCGTTTGCGGTGCCGCTGACCAGCACCGTGCGGTCTTCTTCAGTCAGGCCATCGCCACCGATTACGTACTCGCCGTCATTGACGGTCGGAGCGCGGGGGCCACCGCTTTCGCCATTGTTACCGACAAGTCCGCCACCATCTCCGCCGCCTTCACCGCTGCCGCCGATCACAGCGGCGCCAGTCGCAACCGCCGCGCCGCCGGCCAGCCACGGCAGCATGCCGCTGCCAGCCAACAGACCTGCTGCCAACATCGAAACGCCGCCTTCGTCTTCGGCGGCGACGTAATCCGCCGCGACCACTTCAGCGAGATCAAAGAAAACCAGTGCGTCGTCTGGGCTCCATTTTCCCCAGGCCGCGACATCGGCATATTGCGCGAACAGCGCCCCACCGTCGCCCTCGGCAAAGGCCACTTCGCTCAAAACGCCATCAGTGCTGAGGAAAAGACGACTTCCGCCTGACGCGAAATAGTCTTCCAAGACAATCACCCGGCCGTCCGCAAGCAGGATATGCAGATCGTTTTCCGCGCGATCATAACTGCGCAAATCCGATCGATGCAGATTGAGGGAGATTTCGCGGCCACCGGAAGCGTCGATCAGGTATCCCAGATCCTCTGCACCAACTACACCGCGTTCGACCGCGCCCGCACTCGTACGGACCACGAAATTAATCGCATTCATAACCACACCGCTCTACCTCAACGCCGCCCGTTTTCGGGTTCGGCTTATTTTTGCTCTATCTTTTGATAGATGAAAAAACAATTTGATCAAAGCAGAGATTATGGCGAAATTTCGTTTTTTTCCCCTTTCCTATAGAGTGTTGCGCGAAAAACCCGCTTGGTATGCGGTCAGATCCTGTCGATAACGCTATGAGATTGGGCGGAATTCTGCGCAGCAATGCCCATCCTGACAGCCCAAGCGCCGTCCGCTATTGACACCTCCGGCGCCCCCCCGTTTCGCACCAGATCAAGGAAGCGGGCGTGCTGATAGAAGGTCGATCCATTGTGATCTCCCGCATCAAGGATCGTCGGATCGACCGGAATATCGACCGCTTGCGGCCCCTTCGGATGACGCGGAGAGATGATCACCTGCGCCACCGGCGGCGCGCCGAGATGCGTCGGCCAGAACCGCCCTGGACCGGGAACAAAGGCCTCGATCTTGCCGTTCGGGCCAACCGCGCTGATCTCTTCCTGATAGCGCGAGCCTTCGGCATACATGCACAGCTCAAGCATCGCCCGCGCGCCATTGGCGAAATCGACAATCACATAGGCACTGTCCCAGATGTCCGGCACCTCGCCATCATAAGTCTCGTCCAAATGGTTAACTTCTTGCCCGGCACTGGCCGTCACGCGGACCGGATCGGAGCCAAGGATCAAGCGCATCAAGTCAAAGAAGTGGCAGCACTTCTCGACCAGAGTGCCCCCGGTATTGCGATTAAAGCGGTTCCAGTCGCCCACCTTGTGCAGAAAGGGAAAACGATGCTCTCGGATGGTGAGCATCTTGACCCCACCCGTGGCGCGCTGCGCTTCCTCAGCAAAGGTCTGGACCGGGGGCATATAGCGGTATTCCATCGCCACCCAGATCGGCGCGGGGTAATGGGCGGCAATCGCCTCGACCCGCGCGATGTCGGCGGGATCGGTGTAAAGCGGCTTTTCCATCAACAGCGGCAACGGGTTCAGTTCCGCAATCCGCTCCAGCGCGTCAATGTGGCGGTGGTTTGGGCTGGCGACCAGCAGACAGTCCAGATCATTGCGCGACAGCAGGTCTTCGATCGACGCCTCAAGTTTAGCGTTGGGCGCAATCGCCTTGGCGGCAGCCGCCATGATCTCGTCCGGCTCAAAGATCGCCGCCACCCGTGCGCCGTCCAGCAGGGCGATATTGCGCAGGTGTTCCTGCCCCATCATGCCACATCCGATGATGCCGTAATTGATGATTTTCATGGTGGTCCTTCAGGTGATGCGCGTCATGAAGCGCCCTAAGTGATGCGCGCGACATAGCGCGCGACGTCTGTGTTGATCCAGTTCCACGAGGCCTCCGCCGCCTCGCCCTCGGGGCCATAGCTGACCCGTGTCGCCCGCATGCAGGACTGCCCAGCGGACAGGCCAAAGCTGACAGGCGCCCAATCGGGCACCGCCGCCAGATCAAGCCTGTCCACCGCCTTGGTGATCCAGAGCCCCAGCGATTCCCGGTAATAAAGGTACAGCGACTCGCGTAGCGCGACGGCATCGATCTGATCGACGTAACTGCCATCAAGCCAGATCTCCTCAAGCACGGCAGGCACACCATTAAGACGCCGCAACCGGCGAATCCGGTGACCGTCGGAAGAGGCGCCAAACCCCGGCAAAGCTTCGGGCTTGGGCAGACGATCCACCGAAAGCAATTCTGCCGTTGGCAAGCCCCCTCCTTCGATCAGCTCAACCCGGAAAAAGGCGTAAACCGACTGCGTATCTTCTTGTGCACAAACATAATTGCCCGAGCCTTGAACCCGCTCCAGCAAGCCCAGCGCGGTCAATTCATCCAACGATTTGCGCAGCGTCCCCACGGAAATGCCAAGGCGCGCCGCCATGTCCCGTTCGGGTGGCAGGCGTTCACCATCGACCAAACGGCCAGCCTGAATATCCCGGATCAGCAGCTCACTGATCTGGACATATTTCGGCAAGGCGTGGGTGTCGGACATTTCTCGCACCAAAAATTGATACACTATTGATCTACATTTTTAGCGGTGCTACGCAAGTAGAAATGATGCCTTCCGGAGACACCTTATGACCATCGTGCCGATCACCTCTCCCGACCTCGACGCGGTTGAGGTTTCGTGGTTCGCGGCGCTGTGTTCAGACGATTACGAATTTCTTGGCGTGCCAGATGGCAATCTGCGGTCAAGCTTTGCGCATTGCTCCTCCATAGTGAAAGAGGCCGAAGCGCAGGGCTTTCGCAACATCCTATGCCCCTCCTCCTACCAAGTCGGCCAGGACACTTTGTCCTTTGTCGCAGGCTGCGCGCCGATCACAGACAAGATCAACATGCTGGCGGCTGTGCGGTGTGGGGAAATGCAGCCAATCATGCTCGCCCGCACCATTGCCACGCTGGACCACATGCTAGAAGGCCGGTTGACGGTGAACATCATCTCTTCTGATTTCCCGGGCGAGAAAGAAGACAGCAAACTGCGCTATCAGCGGTCGCGCGAGGTGGTCGAGATCCTGAAACAGGCGTGGACCCAAGGCGAGATCACCTACAAGGGTGACGTCTACAATTTCGAAGGTCTGACCACCGATCCTGCTGCACCTTACCAGACGAACGGACCTCTGCTCTATTTCGGCGGCTATTCCCCCGATGCGCTCGAACTCTGCGGTCAGCATTGCGACGTCTACCTGATGTGGCCAGAACCCAAAGACGCGCTGGCCCAGCGCATGAAAGACGTGAACGCCGTGGCCGAACGCTATGGCCGTACACTTGATTACGGTCTGCGCGTGCATGTCATCGTGCGTGACACCGAAGCCGAAGCCCGCGAATACGCGCAGCACATCGTCAGCCAGCTGGATGACGATCAGGGAAAGACAATCCGCGAACGCGCGCTGGATGCCACCTCATTGGGGGTGTCACATCAGGCCAAGAATCGCGAACTTGCTGATATGGAAGGGTTCGTTGAGCCGCATCTATGGACCGGTGTGGGCCGGGCGCGCTCGGGCTGCGGTGCGGCGCTGGTCGGGTCCACCGATCAAGTGCTAAGCGAGTTGGAACAGTACCAAAAGATGGGCATCCGCGCGTTCATCCTGTCGGGCTATCCGCATCTGGATGAATGCCGCCATTTCGGCAGCCGAGTCTTGCCGCAACTGAAGACCGTACAACTGAACGAAGCTTATGGGCGCGTGCCGAACGGCACCCCCGCAACCCCCCTTGGAAACGGAGTCCGCCGCTAATGGATCGTGTTAAGTTCAACGACGCCCTTGAAATGAGCCGCCTTGTCTATGGCATGTGGCGGCTGGGTGACGACGCCGACACCAGCGTGGACCACATCCGCAACAAGATCAGCGCGTGCCTGGATCAGGGTATCACGACGATGGATCAGGCGGATATCTACGGTGGCTATGAAGCCGAAGAAATCCTCGGCACCGCGCTTACGCCCGAGCTGCGCAATCAGATCGAGATCGTGACCAAATGCGATATCGTGGCTCCGGCGGGCCGCTATGCCGGTGCGAAGGTCAAGCACTACGACACCTCGCGCGCGCATATCCTGTCTTCGGTCGACCATTCTTTGCGTCTGATGAAGATCGACCACATCGACCTTCTGCTGATCCACCGCCCCGACCCGCTGATGGACCACCACGAGACCGGCTCCGCGCTGGACGAGGTTGTGGCAAGCGGCAAGGTCCGCGCGGTGGGTGTGTCGAACTTCCGCCCGTGGGATTGGGAATTGCTGCAATCGGGCATGAAAACCCAACTGGTGACCAACCAGATCGAAATCAGCCTTTTGCACCACACGCCATTCACCAATGGCGACATCGCATTCCACCAGAAGAACGGCCAGCCCCCGATGGCGTGGTCGCCTTTGGGCGGTGGCGCTTTGTTCGACACCAAACTGTCCGGCCTGCACGGCGCGCTGCAAAACATCGCGACAGAGCATGACGTTGAAATCGCAGCGGTGGCGATTGCGTGGCTCTTGGCGCATCCCGCCCGCATTCTACCTGTCCTCGGCACCAACAATCTGGACCGCATCGCCCGCATCGGCGATGCTGCCAAGATACAGATCGACCGGGAGACATGGTTTGACCTTTACACCCACGCCCTTGGCCATGAAGTGGCCTGAGACACGCGATGAACGCCTTGACGCATAGTTTTGACCCCGCACAGGACAACAGCCGCGAGTTTCGCGCGGCCCTTGGCCGTTTTGGAACTGGAGTTACCGTCATAACCTGCGATGCAGGCGACGGACCGCTGGGCATCACCGCAAACAGCTTTGCCAGCGTGTCGCTTGACCCGCCTTTGGTGCTGTGGTCGCCGGCCAAATCTTCGAGCCGCTATCCGTTTTTCATGGCCGCTGATCATTTCGCGATCCACGTCGTGGGCGCCGAACAGGCCGACCTGTGCACCGCCTTTGCGCGCAACGGCAATCCCTTTGACGACTTCGATTGGGAAATGGGCGATCACAACGTGCCGCTGCTCAACAACTGCCTGAGCCGGTTCGAATGCACAAAAGTCGCCGAACATGATGGCGGCGACCATTCGATCGTCATCGCGCGGGTGCGCCGCGTGACCACACGAGAAGGAGACCCGCTTTTGTTTTTCAGCGGGCGCTACGGAGGATTTACTGAAGCGACATAAACCGCCCCGATAAGACATAACAAACGGGGCCACCGGCGGGGAGGCCGGTGTGGGACTGGGAGGAGGCCTGATGGCCATTTTGCTCTGGCTGTTGAAGCCATTGGAAGTTGTGCTCGACATTGTTTTGCGTTTTGGGCGCTGGATCGCGGTTGCGGCGATCGGCCTGATGGTTTGTGCGATCCTTCTTCAGGTCTTTTGCCGCTACGTTCTGGGCAACGCTCTGCCTTGGCCCGAAGAATTGGCGATTTTCCTCATGCTTTGGATGACCGCCGCGATTGCGCCCTCGGCCTATCGGCGCGGTGGGTTTGTGGCGCTTGAAATCCTGTCCTCTGCCCTGCCCAAGCGAGGCGCCGCCGTGCTGGCGCTGGTGTTGTTGCTGATCTCGGGAATGGTCCTGTATATCGGGGCGCAGATGGGGCTGAGCGAGATGTCGGGCCTTGCCGGCAAATTCAAGAGCGCCTCGCTCAAGTACCCGACACCCGACGGCTGGGTGAAGATGCCGAATTCGTGGCAAATCGGGTCACTTGTTGTCGGCCTTTGGATGCTCTTCATCGTCAATATCGAATTGATCCTGCGCAATTTCATCACATTGGCCGGAGGGGAGGACCGCTTGCGGCCTGCTTTCGATGCCGAATTGACGGCGGAGTAAGCTGATGCTGGTCTGGTTCCTTCCTCTGTTCCTGCTGTTCCTGATGATTGGCTTGCCCGTCTTTTTCGGTATGCTGGCTGCACCGGGCATCCTCTTATGGCTCAACGGTCAGGAGCGCGATCTGATCCTGCTGTATCGTAACGTCTATAACGGCATGGCCAGCTTTCCGCTGATGGCGATCCCGTTCTTCATGCTGGCGGGCGAATTGATGAACCGCGGCGGCATCACCATGCGGCTGGTGGAGTTCAGCCAGGCGATGATGGGCCATTTCCGGGGCGGTCTGGCGCATGTGAACGTGTTGTCTTCGATGCTGTTCGCTGGTCTGTCCGGTTCTGCTGTCGCCGACACATCCGCCTTGGGGTCCATGCTGATCCCGGCGATGGAGAAAGAGGGCTATACCCGCAAATTCGCCGCCGCGATCACCGCCGCCAGTTCCGTCATCGGCCCGATCATCCCACCTTCGGGCATCATGATCATCTATGCGTATGTCATGGGCGAAAGCGTGGCCGCGCTGTTCCTTGCTGGCATCATTCCCGGCATCCTCGTGGGCGTCGGCCTGATGATCATGGTCAAGTTCATGGCCGACAAATACGACTTCCCCGCCTCACGTACCAAGGCAAGCTGGGGCGAACGAGGCGATGCCTCGCTCAAAGCGTTCTTTCCACTGATGACCCCGGTCATCATTCTTGGCGGCATTCTTGGCGGTGTCTTTACCCCAACCGAGGCTGCCGCTGTTGCGGTGGGCTATGCGATCCTCATTGGGATGTTCGTGCTCAACACGCTCAAGATCAAAGATCTGCCCGACGTGTTCATGCGGGCGGCCATGACATCGGCGACCGTGTTGCTGCTTGTGGGCGCGGCGATGGCGTTCAAGACAGTGGTGTCGCTGTCGCACACGCCTGAAATCCTCGCCGAGTTCGTGTTGGGGCTAAGCGAGAACCCGTTGATCCTGCTGTTCCTGATCAACCTTCTGCTGTTTGTCGTCGGCATGTTCCTTGATGCAGGGCCCGCGATTATCATCCTCGGGCCGATCCTAGGGCCGATTTTTGTCGACCTTGGCGTGGACCCTATTCACTTTGCCATCATCATGTCCGTGAACCTGACTGTGGGTCTTGCCACCCCGCCGATGGGCCTTGTGTTGTTTGTCGCATCAAGCGTATCGGGCGAACGGGTCGAAACCATTTCCAAAGCGATCCTGCCCTTCCTTGCGGTAGAGATCGTGGTGATCTTCCTGATCACCTTCATTCCCGAAATATCCATGACCATTCCGCGCCTCACCGGATTTGCGGACTGACATCTGCGGGTCACATGGCCCGTGTAACCGACCAAGAGAAAGCAACAGGGAGAACACTTATGCTCAAAGGTCTTACCACAGCGGCCCTGACCGCAGCACTGCTGGCAGGCAGCGCCATCACCGCAGCCGCGCAGGACTTCACCATCCGCGCCACGGCGAACTCAAACGAGAACGACGAAGACTATGACGGTCTTGTCGTGTTCAAGAACCATGTCGAGAACGCCTCGAACGGCCGCATTGCCGTCGAGCTGTTCATCGGAACGCAGCTGTGTTCGGGCGGGGCAGAATGTCTGCAGGGTGTGTCTGACGGGTCCATCGATGTGTTCGTGACGACCTCGGGCGGTGCCGCGGGCATCTTCCCTTATGTTCAGGTGCTCGACCTGCCGTATCTCATGTCGGATGACCGCGTGGCGGAGCACGTGCTGTCGGGCGATTTCACCCGCACCATGCGCAACATGGCGCTGGAAGACAGCGGCGACACGATCCGTATCATGACCATCGGCAACACAGGCGGCTGGCGCAACTTTGCCAACACGCAGCGCCGTGTGGCCCAGCCGTCCGACCTCGAAGGGCTGAAGATCCGCACCGTGGTCGCCGATCTGCCGCAGGAACTGGTCAAGGTACTGGGTGCCGCCCCAACCCCGATCAGCTGGCCTGAACTGTTCACCTCGCTCCAGACCGGTGTGGTCGACGGATCGAAGAACGGGATCACCGACATCATGGGCATGAAATTCCCGGATGCCGGCCTGCAGTACCTAACGCTTGATGGTCACGCTTATATGGGCGCGATCTGGGTGATGAACAACGCCAAGTTCATGGACATGCCCGAAGACATGCGCCGCGTCGTGGTCGACGGCTTTGCAGCCCTCCAGCAGGCGACATTCGCGTCACCCAAGCGCAAGTCGATCCAGGCCTATGAGGATTTCGTCGCAGGCGGCGGTGACCTTTACGTGCCGACACCCGAAGAGAAAGCGGCCTTCCGCGATGCGGCGGCGCCTGTGTTCGATTGGTTCCAGGCAAATGTCGATGGCGGTCCGGCAATCTTTGAAGCGCTGACCAAAGCGGTGGCCGAGGCAGAGGCCGATCTGGCGGCAGAATACGAAGCCGATCTGAACTGATCCGGTTTGCACTGCACAATGGGGCCTCGGAGGAAACTCCGGGGCCTTTTTATATGTAGAGACAAGGTATCGTCATCCTCGGGCTTGACCCGAGGATCTCTTCGGTCTGAGGTCCTCGGGTCAAGCCCGAGGATGACGGTGTAAAAGAGAAGAAGCGGCGCCGCCCTTATGGACCTGACGGTTCTCTCAACATCCCCGATTTAACGGGCGACCTGTACTTGGGGGAGACCCAAGCCTGTACGGAAACCGGTCTCTCATGGTCAGCCTTCCGGCATGTGAGAGGGTGTCAGTTCATGGTGTCGCGGCATGGGAGTGACCCTACCCGCTCAAAGCGCTTTGTGGCGGAGGGTATGGGGGAGAGGTGGTTAACGGGTTGGAAATGGGGCGTGCGGACACCCTCTTTGTACCTTCTCGAGCTCAGGCAATCATCCTCATCGCTCCTTCCAGAAAACGTTCATTTCGCCAAGCTACTCTAACCTGATAAGCAGGCGTTCCTCGACCCTTCCATCCTTCTACAAACAGTGCGTGAGCTCCGATCGGATCAAAAGTAGGTTTGCCAATATCAAGTAATTTCCACATCTTATTCACCAAGGATGTAGTGCCCCAAGGATTGCGCTTGGCTGGATTCCAGCGGGTATCGATCAATGCCATCTGAATCCAAGTGTGTAATTGCCGTGCGTATGGATATTTGCGACACATTCCATTGGCAAAGTACGCAATCTGTTTACGCGCAAGTGCTTCGGCTGAACTTTTGGAAATTCGCAAACGAGCGATATTTGCACTGGCCCTCGCGCCAACCTTGCCATCCCGCACGCGCTTCCAATCTGAAAATACAGACTCTTCGGACGCAATACTGCCATCACTTTCTAGAAATTGGACCCGCCAAGTATTCAGCAATTCGCGACATTGTGAGCGACCAAAGTTGTCTCTCTGTGAGAGAGTTCCGTCCATGTCTACCAAACTGCCAATTCCAATGGTCACAAGGTCTTTGTTATCACAGTAAAAATGCGTAATGATACCCTCCCTCTGTTTGAGGTGAGGAAAAAATACTGCCATTGCTGACCTGTCATTTATCAGGTCTAGCCCAGTGCTTCGCGGAACGTCTATTGGTACAGATTCTTGAACTGGTCGTGACGGCATATCTGGCGCCATTGAAGATGCTTGTGCCCAAAGCGCGGCGGATGCATCGTTTTTCAATGCCAGCCAAGTGCGGCCCCCAGGATCAACACGGCTGTCAGCCTTACGGAATTTGCAAACCTTGGTCTGAAAATCTGATATCGCGCCCATTGTTTTTGGTCCATTTCGACCATCAATGGCTAGTTTAAGCCTGTTGATCGGCATTAGTGAGTTCAGCAGCGACTGGACCGTCTCTACATCTTCTTTCCGGTTATTTCCCTCACGTCCAACGCTCCCAGTGAGCATCGTTCCATTTGAATTACTCATTACCCGGATCCTCAGCTCAAAACTCTCAATCTTGAAATAATTGCGTACACCAATCCTAACGAATGTGTCGTATAGCCTCAATCAGGCTACCCAACACGAAACCTAATTATTTTTTCGCAAACCAACAGAAAAAAGTGAACATTTGAATCAACACTCCAAATCTTGTGAAGACGCACCCGCCACACTCCTGCCACTTGCCCCTGCTAGGGCAATCCGCAACACTCACCGAAACGGGTAGAGCCAGACCCTGTAGTCATCCACGAGCTGTTGCGCATGTTCGATCTGATCCGGCGTCATTTTCTTGACCACCTCCTCGACCGAGATCGCCGCATCCGGGTCTCCGCCGATGGTGCTGAGTTGATACCAGAGGAACGCGCGGACCAGATCTGGGGCGGGCAGGCCCAGCCCGGTCTCGTAGTACCAGCCGATGCCCGACTGCGCGCCGGGGTGGCCCTTCATCGACGCGCGCAGGTACCAATCGAAGGCGCGGACGTAGTCTTGCTCAACCCCGAGCCCCAGCGCGTACATGACGCCGATCAGTTCCTCGGCCTCGGCATTGCCGGACCGCGCGGCGGGCCAAAGGGCCTCGCGCGCCTCGTCAAAGCGCCCCTCTTCCATCAGGTCGCGCGCGTCTTCGATATCAGCCAGCGCAGGGCTGGCCAAAAGCACACACAGGGCAAACAGGCGAAGGCGGGACATATCAGTCTGCTCCTTGCGTTGTGGGCCGCACCTGCGGCCGTGGCGCAACCGATAACAGCCGAGGATTTCATCGCCTTTGACGCAGATCAGGCGCGGCTGGGTCAATTGCTGTTTTACGACAAGATCCTGAGTGGAAACAGGAATATTTCCTGCGGAACCTGCCATCATCATGACCTTGGTGGAAGCGACGGGTTGTCGCTGGGCATCGGAGAAGGCGGCACGGGACTTGGGCCAAAGCGCACCCCCGGTGACGGGCCGGACCGGATCACCAAACGTATCCCGCGCAATGCACCTGCGCTTTGGAACTTGGGGCACAAGGATGTGCGCGTGCTGTTCCATGACGGGCGGTTGGAATTCTCGGACATCTACGGCAACGGGTTTGACAGCCCTGCCGAGGAATGGCTGCCACAGGGATTGCAAAGCATTTTGGCCGCACAGGCCCTGTTCCCAATGACCGCACAGTTCGAGATGGCCGGGAATACCGGCGAGAACGAAATCATCGGTGCGGTGAAAGATCGGATCGACCTTGGCTGGCCGATCTTGGCCAAACGGGTGCGGACGATCCCGGACTACGGCCAGATGTTCGTCGATGCGTTCGACCATATCGACCGGCCCGAGGATGTGACCATCGTCGAGATCGGCAATGCGCTGGCCGCCTTTATCGGGACGGAATGGGCCAATTACGACAGCCCCTATGATGCGTTTCTGACCAACGGCACGCCCCTGCCCGAGGATGCCGAACGTGGTCGGCAGTTGTTCTTTGGGGAAGCGCGTTGTGCGCAATGCCATAATGGACCACTTCTGAGCGATCAGGACTTCCACGCGATGGCCCTGCCCCCCTTTGGCCCCGGACGCACCCGGCAATGGGATCCGATCCCGCGCGATGTGGGGCGGATGGGGGCGACCGATGATCTGGAGGATGCCTACCGCTTTCGCACGCCGCCGCTGCGCAACGTAGCCCTGACTGCGCCTTACGGCCACAATGGGGCCTATGCGCACCTGCGGGACATGGTGCGGCACATGGCAGATCCGGTCACAATGCGCGCCGAATGGACACCTGCGTTGGCCGCGCTGCCGCAGGTGCCGTGGCTGCAAGAGATCGACTTCGTGATCCAATCGGACCGGCTGGAAATGGAACGCAGCTCGGCAACGCTGGACGTGCGTCCGGTGTCGCTGAGCGAGGCACAGGTGGACGATTTGGTGGCATTTCTCGAGAGTTTGACGGGGGTCTCGGCATTGGAACGCCCCTTGGGCCGTCCGGCCACGGTTCCAAGCGGACTGCCGGTCGATTGACGCGCCAAGACGCGATGACGTGTTTTGCTAAATCCTTTACGGGGTTTGCCCTATCACGAGGCCTTGAGGAATTCCCGGATCACTGGCTGCTGTGACGGCTTTTTGGCAAGGCTCTTGAGCAGCTTGGCCAATTTCGGCTCGCTCACCCGCTTGGCCGCACTTTTGGGGCTGAACCACCGACGTTTGCGTTGATGCCGCTCTTTCCAAGTGCGTTTGAGCGTCTCGACAACCATCGGATAGACATCCACTTCGCATTTCAGCGATGTGCCATCCGCCAGTTTTTTCTTGTAGGTGTAGGTGCCGATCACTTCCTGACCAATATAGCCAATCGCGCCAGCCTCTTCCAAAGCTTCAATCTCGGCTGCGGCCCACGGCTTTTTGCCGTCCATTGTCCAGCCTTTCGGCATGATCCAACGGCGCGTTTCCCGCGAGGTGACCATCAGGACCTGAAAGGTTCCGTCCTTTTTCCACCGCATCGGCAGAGCTGCGATTTGTTTTCCAACTTCGGGCATATCAGCACCCACAATTTATAGTTATTATTGCTGCTACACACACAACATACGCCAGAACCATAAATTTTGCAAATTCACTTGGGGTGAGCGTATCACACTCAAAGGCCTGACACACGCTTAAGGTGTCCCAAAACTTCATCTACGCCTTGATCGTGGCGGATGGCGGCGAACACGAACGGACGGCCTTCGCGCATCTTGGTCGCGTCCCGGTCCATCACCTCGAGCGAGGCGCCCACATGCGGCGCGAGGTCGGTTTTGTTGATCACCAGAATATCCGACCGGGTCAGTGCGGGACCGCCCTTGCGCGGGATTTCTTCGCCCGCAGCCACGTCGATCACATAAAGCGTCACATCAGCCAGTTCCGGGCTGAATGTGGCCGACAGGTTGTCGCCACCGGATTCGATCAACACCACTTCGACATCCGGGTGACGGCGGACCATCTCGGCCACGGCGGCAAGATTGATCGACGCGTCTTCGCGGATCGCGGTGTGGGGGCAACCGCCGGTTTCCACCCCGATGACCCTGTCCTGCGGCAGGATCTGCATCCGCATCAGCGCCTCGGCGTCTTCCTGCGTGTAGATGTCATTTGTGATCACACCCACCGAATGGGTGTCTTTCAGCCTTTTTGCCAGCGCCGCCGTGAGCGAGGTTTTACCTGCGCCAACAGGGCCACCAATACCAACACGAAGGGGACCATTGCGGGAGGTCATGTGCGGAAAATCCTTGGGCTGAGGGTTTCGTGACGCATCGCTGCGATATCGGCAGCAAAGCTCTGGCTGGTCAAATCGTCAAGCGTTTGAGTTTCGGTCTGCGCAGCAATTTCAGAGCAGAGCGGGGCCAAGGCAGCGACGATCCGCTGCGCCTCGGTCTGGCCCAGCGCCATCAGGCGTTGGCACGCAGCGACCACGGCGGCGACCCAGGCGTGGAGGTACATCTGCACAGCCATGGTCAGTGGCAAGCCGAGGTGTCTGATCCCAACGCCCAAGGCGACCGGGTAAGTGAGGTTGGTGGCGTCGATGCCCCAGTTGGACCGCAACTGGTCGCAGAACGCAGCCCCCTGCGCGTCGATCTCCAACAGGCGTTCACGGCTGGGGCAGAACGCGCGCGCGGTTTGGTCCACTTCCACCGGATCCATCCCGCTGGCCGCCGCGCGGATCAAGATGGCGTCACTTGCGCCGTTGCCGTCGTGCAGCATATCCGACAGCCAGTCCTCGACCGTCAAGGGTGTCACCACCCTGTCGGCAATCGCCTGTTCCAACCCGCTGGAATAGGCGAATGCGCCGATGGGAAAGCCCGGCGACAGCCATTGTGCCAGCGTCAGGATCGGGTCAGTGGGCGTGCGAATGAGTCCGTCCATGGCCGTAGGCTCCTCCCTCCGGGGTGAAAGGTTCGACACGTTCAGTGACCGTCGCGCCCAGCTTTCCCAGCATGTCGCGGATCACATGATCTGGCTGGATCAGCAGGCGCGTTGCTTCGACCTGACAGGGGGTGTGTCGGTTGCCGATATGCCAAGCAAGGCGGACGAGGTTCTCCCCTGTGATTTCCAAGAGTGGTTCAGGGGCCGCGACCACTTCGACCTCGCGCCCATCGTCGAGTTTGATCGCACCGCCATGGTCAAGCGAAGTGGTTTGTTCAAGGTCGAGCAGGAACTCGAGTCCGCCATCGGTTGTGAGGACACGCCGCCGCAAGAAGCGGGACTCGTAGCTGAGCGAGATACGGTCAGCGGGCGTGCCGTGGGTATGGTTGTGGTAGTGTGAGGCAGTGAGCATGTGGTTGGTCCTTATGAGGTCAGCGCCCAGCACGGGCGGCCCCCGACTGCCCCCGCGGTCGGTCGCTGCCCTCGGTTCGTGTGGCGTTTGTCATCAAAACAGGAAATACCGCTGCGCCATCGGCAGAACCTCGGCGGGTTCGCACACCAGCAATTCCCCATCCGCCCGCACCTCATAGGTCTCGGGGTTCACCTCGACTTTCGGTGTTGCGGTGTTCAACTTGAGGTCTGATTTGCCAATCCCGCGCGTATTCTGCACTGCGAGCGTCTTTTTTGCGATCCCCAGCTTTTCGCCGATGCCGTCCGCCTGCGCCGCCTCGGACACAAAGATCACGGCAGAGTTTTCGACGCTGCGCCCATAGGCCCCCCACATCGGACGGGTATAAACCGGCTGCGGGGTTGGGATCGACGCATTGGGGTCGCCCATCTGCGCACAGGCAATCGTGCCACCGATCAGTACCATTTCGGGCTTCACACCAAAGAACGCCGGATGCCAGAGCACGAGATCGGCGCGCTTGCCTTCCTCGATGCTGCCAATCTCGCGGCTGATGCCGTGGGCGATGGCCGGGTTGATGGTGTATTTCGCCACATATCGGCGCACGCGCATGTTGTCGTTGTCGCCGGTTTCTTCGGCCAGCGCACCGCGCTGCTTTTTCATTTTGTCGGCGGTCTGCCAGGTACGAATGATCACCTCGCCCACGCGGCCCATCGCCTGACTGTCGGACGCGATGATCGAAAACGCACCCATGTCGTGCAGGATATCCTCCGCCGCGATGGTCTCGCGCCGGATGCGGCTTTCGGCGAAGGCGATGTCTTCGGGGATGGATTTGTCGAGGTGGTGGCACACCATGAGCATGTCCAGATGCTCTTCCAGCGTGTTGACGGTGAAGGGGCGTGTCGGATTGGTCGAAGACGGCAACACGTGTTCTTCGCCACAGATCTTGATGATGTCCGGCGCGTGTCCGCCGCCTGCACCTTCGGTGTGGAAGGCGTGGATCGTGCGGCCCTTCATCGCTTTGACGGTGTGTTCGACAAAGCCAGACTCGTTCAGCGTGTCGGTGTGGATCATCACCTGCACGTCCATCGCATCGGCCACCGTCAGACAGCAATCTATGGCACCGGGGGTGGTGCCCCAATCCTCGTGCAATTTCAACGCACAGGCGCCTGCCTTGACCTGCTCTTCCAATGCGGCTGGCAGGGAAGCATTGCCTTTACCCGCAAAGGCAAGGTTCATCGGAAACGCATCGGCAGCCTGCAACATGCGCCCGATATGCCACGGGCCGGGCGTGCAGGTGGTGGCCAATGTGCCATGCGCGGGGCCGGTGCCGCCACCCAGCATGGTGGTCAGGCCGGAATGCAGCGCGTCCTCGATCTGTTGCGGGCAGATGAAGTGGATGTGGCTGTCGAACCCGCCAGCGGTCAGGATGCGGCCCTCACCGGCAATCGCCTCGGTTCCCGGTCCAACGATGATGTTCACCCCCGGCTGGGTGTCGGGGTTGCCCGCCTTGCCGATCTTGTAGATGCGGCCATCGCGCAGGCCGACATCGGCTTTGTAGATGCCGGTATAGTCCACGATCAGCGCGTTTGTGATCACAGTATCCACTGCGCCCTCGGCCCGCGTGGCCTGCGACTGGCCCATGCCGTCGCGGATCACCTTGCCGCCCCCGAACTTGACCTCTTCGCCGTAAACCAGCGCATTTGCACCGCTGCCCCCGGCTGTCGCCGCGCCTACGGCTTCGGCAGTCAGGTCGCGTTCAACCTCAATGATCAGGTCAGTATCCGCAAGCCGCAGCTTGTCACCCACGGTGGGACCGAACATGGCGGCGTAATCGGCGCGTTTGATCTGTGCTGGCATATCAGGCCCTCTTCAATCCACGTTTCGTCAGGCGTTTGTGATTGGCACGGGTCGCCTGCCGGATCGGCTTGATCGCAAGCGCGACCACCACGTCCGGAGACTTGCCGGCGATTGCAGCAATCGACGCGTCTGTTGTGCCTTTGACAAAGGCAAAGACCTTTTCGTTGAGCATGCGGCTGTTCTCGGATTTTGGCACCGACCACAGCCCAACCGCGCCCATGGCCCGCATGGCGATGACGCTTTGCGCCTCGGCCATCACAAAGCTCAATTGCAGGCCATTGATCCAATAATCCATTGCCGTGACGATTTTCGCCATCAGAGGTCTCCCATGACCTTTTGGTTAAAGCCGATGACCCGGCGCGCACCACCCAGCGGAATCAATTGAACTTCGCGGCGCTGACCCGGTTCGAACCGCACCGCGGTGCCCGGCGCGATATCGAGCCTGTGGCCGCGCGCGGCGTCACGATCGAAATCCAAAGCCGGGTTGGTTTCGGCGAAATGGTAATGGCTGCCCACCTGAACCGGCCTGTCGCCCGTGTTCGCCACCATCAGCGTGATCGCCGGGCGGTCAGGATTCAGGGTCAGCGACCCGTCTGCTGGAAACAGCTCTCCGGGAATCATTTGCGCTTCCGGATTTTGCCGAAGGCCAACCCGCCTGCCACAGCGATCAGGCCCAGCGCACTGACGATCGCCAACCAATGCGCACCATCATGCGGGTGCACATGGGCGCCGGGATGCGCCAACGCAGAGGACGCCCAAACCAAGGACGCAGCAGCCAAAGCAAGACCGTTTTTCATTTCAAAACCCTTTCGCTTCTTCTTTTTACAAATATGCAAATTCAACGGATCGGATTGTGCACCGTCACCAGTTTTGTGCCGTCCGGAAACGTCGCCTCCACCTGCACCTCGTGGATCATCTCGGGCACGCCCTCCATGCACTGGTCGCGCGTGATCACCTGCGCGCCCGCCTGCATCATGTCAGCCACGCTGCGCCCATCACGCGCACCTTCGACCACCACGTCGGTGATCAGCGCGATCGCTTCGGGGTGGTTGAGCTTCACGCCACGTTCAAGGCGTTTGCGCGCCACGATGGCCGCCATGGCAACCAGCAGCTTATCTTTTTCACGGGGGGTGAGGTTCATGTCTTATAGTCTCCAGGATCGCGGCAGGGCGTCACCACTCAGCCGATCAAGAACAGGAATGAGGGTGCGGCGCAGCGCGTACCCGTCTTCCGCCAATGCACGAAGGACCAGCACACCCGCCCGTACAAGCGACACACCAGCCGTGGGCGGCAGCATCGCGCGGATCGGATCAAGATGTGCCTCGGCTTCCGGCGCTGCAAAAACCACCAGCGCCATGGCACGCGCACCGCCGCCCAGCGCGGGTTTGTCGAGGAGGGCGGTGATGTCACCGTTCAAAGTGCTGGCATCGCGGAACACCTGCTCTCCATCACGTTCCAAGGTCAGGCTGTCGGCAAAGCGGGCCTGCGTGACCACCTCACCCATGGCCAAGCGGCCAAAGAGCACGGGTTCCACCACCAGCAGGCGGGCGTCGGACGCCATCTTGATGGTCAATGACCTGCGCAACGCCCCGTTTTGGAACAGGATGGTTTCCTGCGGCAGCCAATCGACACGCGCTCCGGACTCAACTGTCACGAGGTTGCGTACCCGTGCGGTGGTGTCGTCGGCGGTGCGGTAGACACGTTCCGCAGCTTGCGTGGTCAGGCGAAGCCGCGAACCCGTCTGTGCAGTGGCGGCAATGGATAATGTATCGCCACCCGTCAGCCCACCGGAGGTGTTCAGGATCACGCCTTCAACCGCATCCCGCGCCGGGGTCATCAAAATCTTGGCGGATCCGGTCTGGTGCAGATCGGCCAGCGCCGACACCCCATCGGCGCGCGCTTTGGCGGCGATGTGCAGCTTGCCATGGGATCGCGGCGGCAAGGTGGTGAGGGCGGTCAAATGAGTCATGTTGTCGGCACGCTAACAATCCGTCGCAGCCGAGTTCCAACTCATTTCGCGGAGCGACCTCAAAACAGGCGTATTGCGCCACCAATCGCGGGGGTCTTCAAAACTGAACGCCCACAAATTGGGCGGCCGTTTGAATTTCGCACATTATCCAATCAAAAATGAATCAGCAGCATCACGACTCTGGCGCGCATTCGGGCAGTTGGTTCAGCATCATGTCGCGGGACGGGCGAAACCCATCCGGCAAGTCCTGCAAAACCTCGTCCACTACCTCGGCGCTCAGCGCGGCCACCTCGCAGGAATAATCGCCAAACGTGCCATCGGGGTTTTCGGCCTGCCATTCCCGGAAATCCTGGGTCTCGAAGGCAACAGCGGCGCCAGCACCGACCACCGGGATCGCCACCAGCGCGCGACGCAGCCGCGCCTTGGCCTTGGTCCTGGCCACTACGCGGGCGAGTTCCTTGCGATGTGCCAAAGCGGCGGCTGATGCGCTGGCTGTTGCGGACGCGACTTGTGCCGACAGCGTCAGCGCCTGCACCCCGAGCGCCAGCGCACTGACCGCCAAGGCACCGCAAAGCCATATCAACAGAACCGTGTTGCGCAGCCATCCGAAAACACGAAACACCGGGCTAGCGCAGGCTTTGCAACAAGGCTTGCGACGGCGTACCGGTGACAGGCAATCCACGGCTGGTCTGATAAGCACGGATCGCGCTTTCGGTGTTAGACCCAATCACGCCATCTGCCCCCTGCGTGTCAAAGCCCCGTGCGGTCAAGCGTTGTTGCAAGGTGATCCGGTCCGATTTGGTCAGCCCATTTGCGTCGGGTGGAAATTCCATCCGCAAAGGCCCTGCCCCGCCGATCCGGTCGGACAGGTGACCGACCCCGATCGCATAGGCGTCGGAGTTGTTGTAGCGCTTGATGACCCGAAAATTCGCAGTAGTGGCAAAGCGTGGCCCGCCCGGTTGCGGCTGCAGAGACCCATTGGGCGATTCACTCCCCCAAGAGACGCCCCGCTGCCAGCCGTTGCGTTGCAGGTAAGCGGCGGCAGAGGCCAAAGCATCCGTCGGATCATCCGACCAGATGTCGCGCCGCCCGTCGCCGGTATAATCCACTGCGAATTGCAGGAACGAGGTCGGGATGAATTGCGTATGCCCCATGGCACCTGCCCAGCTTCCGGTCATTTGCGAGGCTGGGATGTCGCCGTTCTGGATGATCCGCAACGCTGCGATGAGCTGTTGTTCGAAAAACCGACCGCGCCGCCCGTCAAAGGCCAAGGTCGAGGTGGCCGAGATCACAGGGACTTCGCCACGCCGTTCGCCGTAAAAGCTTTCCAGCCCCCAAATGGCGCAGATGATTGTCGCATCAACGCCGTAACGGCTTTCCAATGCGTTCAGCGTTCCGCGATGGCGGGCAAACGCGGCGCGCCCCTTTTGAACGCGTTCATCGGATGCTGCGATAGCCAGATAGTCTTCGAGACTGCGTTTAAATTCGGTCTGATTGCGGTCGCGTGTGACCACGCCCGGCAGGTAACCGGTGCCGCGAAAGGCTGCGCTCAGCGTGGTTTGGGAAATCCCCTGCGCCGCCGCCCTGCCCCGAAACGATGTCACCCAGGAGTCATAGGCCGCGTTCGGAACGGGCCGCAGATCGGCGGGCAGCCCTGTTGGGGTGCTGGTGCTCACGCTTCCCGGCACCGCGCGGGAACATGCGGACAGGCCAAGGCCCAAAAGCCCCAGCCCGAATAGGCGTCGATTGATCTGCATCGGTCTGCTCACCTCTTGATGCGTTTTGATTGTATTGTGAGGCCAAGTCGCCTGTCACACAATGGGTGGCTTAAACAGCAGGGGTTTTGCGCGGATGCCCGCAAATCCGGCACCCCTTAACAGAGCCTTGGTCCAGCCCATCACCAGACTTTTCTTTTGCACGAATCCCAGCCAGTCTGGCGCAAAGTCTTCAGGAGGACCCGATGGAGGCCAGCTTCTCACGCCGTAAACTGCTGACACCAACTGAACTGCGCAGTCTGACGGAACGTTCGGACATGCAGGGCGCGATCCAGATGGGAAGCCATCTGGGTGCGATCCTGATCGTCGGCGTGCTGCATGCGCAGGCGATGGGCACGGGGTGGGTCTGGGTTACAGGTTTTGCACTAGGTGTGCTGATCAACTTCCTCTACGCCGCACAGCACGAGTTGAGCCATGCAACTGTGTTCAAGACGCGCAGCCTCAACGAGATATTTGGCAGGATCATCGGGTTCGTCCAAATCTTCCCGCGTGACTATGACCAGGTCATGCATTTCGCGCATCACCAGTACACGCAGGATTGGGAACGCGACGGAGAGCTGGTGCGCGAACCTTATACGCTAACCACCTACCTGCTTTGGCTGTCGGGCATCACCTATTGGCGGAACCGGGTGTTCGGCGTGGTGCGCAGGGCGCGGGGTGTGATCGTGGAGCCGTTCATCCGGCCTGAGGAAGAGGCCAAGGTCATTCGCGAAAGCCGTATCCACATTGGGCTCTATGCAGGGGTCGCGGTGATGTCGCTGGTGACGGGAAGCTGGGCTGCGCTGACCTTTTGGCTGATCCCGATGGTCCTGACCAAGCCTGTGCATCAGTTGCAGAACACCATCGAACATCTGGGGCTCAGCCACGAGAACGACATCCTTGAAAACACCCGGTCCACCCGCACCAACGCGTTCTTTCGCTGGCTCTGCTGGCAGATGCCCTACCACACCGCGCATCACACCTTTCCCGCCGTGCCGTTCTGGAAGCTGCGCGAATTGAACGACAAGATCGAAGGAGCCGCTGGTGAGGTGCACCGCATGGGCTGGATCGAGTTCCAGATCGAGGTGATCCGCAAGTTGATGGCCAAGGACGAAAGCCAATACCCGATGAACGAGGTCTGGATCGTGCCCATGTCAGGCGGCCGCACCCGCCGGGTGCCTGCCGAGTGAGGCGGCTTCAGGTTTACACCTCGCTCTGGGCGATGCAGCCGCATGACCAGACGGGCGTGAAACTGCCCTATGATCAGGTCTGCGAGATGGTTGCCGGTACCGGCTTCGACGGCATGGCGATTGATCTGGGTGCGTCAGATGTAGCGGTTGCCCATGCCGTGCGCCCGCATATGGAGGCCAACGGCCTGACGCCGCTGATTGTGGCCTTCCCCAAGACGATTGAAAGCCTTGAAGACACTCTGCACATGGCCGTCGATTTTGGCGCGCCGTTTGTCGATGTGATCGGTCAGGTGATGCCGATTGCCTTGGACGACATGATCCCGGTGATCGAGACATGGATGGCGATGTCCGACCGCATCGGTATGCCGATCCAGTTCGAGACTCACCGCAACTGCATCACCAACGACCTTTACACGACATTGCAACTGCTCGACCGCATCCCCGAGATGCGCATCTGTGCGGACTTGTCCCATTACGTGGTGGACCGGGAATTCTGGTTTCCCCTGTCGGATCATGACCTTGGGCTGATCAGCCGCGTCCTGAAACGCTCGGACAGCTTTCAGGGTCGCGTGGCAAGCCGTCAGCAGATCCAGCTGCAACTGGATTTCCCGCAGCATCAGAAATGGGTCGACCTCTTCAAGAGCTGGTGGCGCGAAGGCATGGCGGATTGGCGCAGCCGAAACGCCTCTGGCGATTGCATCTTCGTCTGCGAGCTTGGCCCGCCCGAATATGCGATGACAGGCCCGGACGGGCGCGAGATGTCGAACCGCTGGGACGAGGCACAGGTGATCCAACACTGGGTGCGCGAGATCTGGGCGGATTTGGGCGGCAACACCTGACCGGCTGAACAGATTTGACACCCGGGCGTTTCCTGCCAAAGTGCGCGCCAATGCGTTCCAAGGACAGCTCGATCATATGACCAACCCCTGTATCATCTGCGTCGCCATCACAGGATCATTGCCGACAAAGGCCGACAATCCCGCGGTTCCGACCTCTGTCGCGGAACAGATCGAAAGCACGCATGAAGCCTTTGAGGCAGGTGCCACCATCATGCACGCCCATGTGCGCAATGAGGATGAGACGCCAAGCTCTGATCCGGAAAAATTCGCGCGTCTCAAGGAAGGTGTCGAAAAGCACTGCCCCGGGATGATCGTGCAATTGTCCACCGGGGGTCGCTCTGGCGCCGGACAGACACGCGGTGGGATGCTGCCGCTGCGGCCTGATATGGCGTCATTGTCGGTTGGGTCGAACAACTTTCCGACCCGTGTTTATGAGAACCCGCCTGATCTGGTTGCGTGGCTGGCCTCGGAGATGAAGGCGTACGACATCAAGCCCGAGATCGAGGCCTTTGATCTGTCGCACATCTTCCGCGCCGCGGCGATGCATCAGGCCGGAGAAATCAAGGACACGCCCTATGTGCAGTTTGTCATGGGTGTGAAGAACGCAATGCCCGTGGATCGCGAAGTGTTCGATTTCTACATCCACACGGTTAAGCGGCTGTTCGGTGACACGACGCCTTGGTGTGCCGCCGGGATCGGGCCGAACCAGATCGTGCTGAACGAATGGGCGATCTCGTCTGGTGGCCATGCGCGGACTGGCCTCGAGGACAATATCCGCTTCGATCGCAACACGCTTGCGCCCTCGAACGCCGCTTTGGTCAAACGGGCGGTGGATCTCTGCGAGAAATATGAACGCCCAGTCGCCACGTGGCAGCAGGCGCGTGAGATGCTTGGGTTGCGCAAGGTCGCCTGACCCACGCGTGACCTTCGTTGTTTCACAAATACTTTGGGGCGTGGCCGCCGTTGGCGGACGGGGGCACCCCGCCCGTTTCCATCAATGGAAACAGCCGATGCATCAACGCATCAAGGCACGTACCGGACAATAAGCGCGACGGTGTTCCGTTGACGATACGCGCAATATGCGCCGACGTACCTTGTATCCAGCCACCAACCGACAAAAGAAAAACCCCCGCATTCGGGATGCGGGGGTTCAATTGTCTCAGCTGATCAGATGGATCAGTTGTCGTCGCCCGACTTGAGCGCCGCACCAAGGATGTCACCCAGCGATGCACCGGAATCGGAGGAACCGTACTGCTGTACCGCCTCTTTCTCTTCCGCGATCTCAAGTGCCTTGATCGACAGACCCAAGCGACGGGTCTTGCTGTCCACGTTGGTCACGCGCACATCGACCTTGTCACCCACCGAGAAACGCTCAGGGCGCTGGTCAGCACGATCACGCGACAGGTCGGAGCGGCGAATGAAGGACTTCATGCCTTCGAATTCCACTTCGATACCGCCTTCTTCGATGGCAGTGACCTGAACGGTGATGACCGAGCCACGCTTGGTGCCGCCAACCGCTTCGGCGAACTTGTCACCACCCAGCGCTTTGACGGAAAGCGAGATGCGCTCTTTCTCGACATCCACTTCGGTGACAACGGCCTGAACCATGTCGCCCTTGCGGTAGTTCTGGATCGCGTCTTCGCCACGCTCGTCCCACGACAGGTCGGAGAGGTGAACCATGCCGTCGATGTCGCCGTCGAGGCCAACGAACAGACCGAATTCGGTGATGTTCTTGACTTCGCCTTCGACCTCGGTGCCCTCGGGGTGTGTTTCTGCAAACACTTCCCATGGGTTGCGCATGGTTTGCTTGAGGCCCAGAGACACGCGGCGCTTGGCACCGTCGATTTCCAGAACCATGACTTCGACTTCCTGCGAGGTCGATACGATCTTGCCCGGATGGACGTTTTTCTTGGTCCAGGACATTTCAGACACGTGCACCAGACCTTCAACACCCGGCTCCAGCTCAACAAATGCGCCGTAATCGGTTATGTTGGTCACGCGGCCCATGTGTACCGACTCGAGCGGATACTTGGCAGCAACCAGATCCCACGGATCTTCCTGCAGCTGCTTCATGCCGAGGCTGATGCGGTGCGTGTCTTTGTTGATCTTGATGACCTGAACCTTGACGGTTTCCCCGATTGTGAGGATTTCCGACGGGTGGTTCACACGGCGCCATGCCATGTCGGTCACGTGCAGCAGGCCGTCTACGCCGCCAAGGTCCACGAACGCACCGTATTCAGTGATGTTCTTGACCACACCATCGACTGCCTGACCTTCGGTGAGGTTGCCAATGACTTCGGCGCGCTGTTCGGCGCGGGACTCTTCGAGGATCGCGCGGCGCGACACAACGATGTTGCCACGGCGACGGTCCATCTTGAGGATCTGGAACGGCTGCTTGAGACCCATGAGCGGGCCTGCGTCACGCACAGGGCGCACATCGACCTGCGAGCCGGGAAGGAACGCAACAGCGCCGCCGAGATCGACAGTAAAGCCGCCTTTGACACGACCGAAGATCGCGCCTTCGACGCGGGCGTCGTCGGCATAGGCCTTTTCAAGGCGATCCCATGCTTCTTCACGGCGCGCCATTTCGCGGGAGATAACCGCTTCGCCGCGCGCGTTCTCTGCGGAGCGCAGAAACACCTCGACTTCGTCGCCGACAGACAGGTCGGGCGCTTCGCCGGGGTTTGCAAATTCTTTAAGATCAACGCGGCCTTCCATCTTGTAGCCTACGTCGATGATGGCTTGGCCCGCTTCGATTGCGATGACCTTGCCTTTGACAACGGACCCTTCGTCCGGTGTGTCCATTTCGAGGCTTTCGTTCAAAAGCGCTTCGAATTCTTCCATAGATGCGTTCATAGCCATGTGGCGTCAGTTTCCTTTACGTATCATTTATCTGGCCGTGCGGTTGTCTCCGCCGGTCTGGGGTGGTGTCCGCGCTTGCGGCGAACGGGATTGGTCAAGGCATCCTCAAAACAAAGAGGGCCGGTGATTGCCGACCCCTGCTCGATCTTCGTTCGCGGCGTTGTTTGCCTTTTAGCGACGCGCGGGCCATAGCAGAGCGCGTGGTACTGCGCAAGTGTGCGGCGCGCGCTTGGCTGCTATTGGCGGCCTTCGGCGCAATTTTAAGCGTTTCAACCCGTGCGGCGCGCCTCAACCGCCGCAATAGCGGCCGCAATGGCCGCATCCACGTCCAGCTTGGAGGTGTCGATCATCACCGCGTCATCAGCCGGGCGCAGAGGTGCATCGGCGCGGTTCATATCGCGGTCATCCCGGGCTTGGACATCAGCCAGAACAGTATCGAAATCGGTATCGAACCCGCGTTCGGCCAATTCCGTCAATCGCCGCTGCGCGCGCACTTCGGCGCTGGCGGTGACAAAGAGCTTCACCTCGGCCCGCGGGCAGATGACCGTACCAATATCGCGCCCGTCCATGACTGCGCCGCCCGATCGACGGGCAAAGGCGCGCTGAAAATCAAGAAGGGCTGCACGGACCTCGGGGATCACCGCCACTTTTGACGCCGCCTGTGCCACGTCAGCTGTACGCAGGTCGGGGTTTTCAAGATCCCCCGCCACAAGGGTGTGCGCGGCTGAAATCGGGTCTTGGCCCTGCAACATCCGCGCGCCGACAGCGCGGTAGAGCAGCCCGGTGTCAAGATGAGCGAGGTCGAAATGCGCCGCGACCGCTTTGCTGATCGTGCCTTTACCAGCAGCGGCGGGGCCATCGATGGCGACTGTGAATGGGGACATCATGCCGGTTTCCGAAAGGTCATGTAATGCGGCATCCGCTTTTCCCGCAACGCCTTCATTTCGTACCGGGTCGAGTACCAGTCTTCCCAAGGGTGCCGCCAATCACTTGGCCCCTCGGCCAACCAGTCGAACCCGGCCTTTGGCACTTCGATCAGGGTTTGACGGACATAATCGGGAATGTCGGTGGCGACGCGGAACTCGGCACCCGGCTTGAGAACCTGAAACAGCGGTGCAAGATGCTCTTGCGTCACAAAGCGGCGACGGTGGTGACGTTTCTTCGGCCAGGGGTCGGGATAAAGTAAAAAGGCTTTTTCCACCGATCCGGCGGGTAGCACGTCAAACAGATCACGCGCATCACCGGGATGGACGCGCAGGTTAGAAACACCTGACTCGCGGATCTTACCCAAAAGCATCGCCACGCCGTTTATGAAAGGCTCACAGCCGATGATGCCCACCTCCGGATAGGTCTGCGCCTGATGGACAAGGTGTTCGCCGCCGCCGAATCCGATTTCAAGCCAGAGCGGCTTGCCATCGAAGACAGCGCTCAGATCAAGTGGCATGCGGTCGGGGTTTTCCTCCCACGACACTGCGCCGGGGCTCAGCGCGTCAAGATCGCTTTCGAGGTAGTCCTTTTGGTTCGGGCGCAGGGTCTTGCCCTTGAACCGGCCATAGAAGTTGCGCCACGGCGCGCCTGAGGGGTGTTTGGTCTCTGTCATGGCGCGCGGTTTAGCGATTGCAACACGCTCTCGCAACGGAGGTCTGCGTTTTTGTCGGCATCACGGGTCGATCAGGATGGAACCCAGCACTTCAAGACGGTCCTCTGCGTGGCGCACCACAAGCACTTCGCCGGATCGGGTCGTCTGGCCTGTCACGGCGCGGATATTGACCTGATGGGTGACGATGAAGGGGCGGTCCGTGCGATCAGCAAGAACGGTCAGCGCCTCGGCGGTCTGGCTGTCGCGAGTCGAGAAATCCTGAAAGAAGGAATTGAACGCGGGCACCTCTTGAACCGGGCCAAGGCTCAAAAGGTCAGCAGTGTCCCGGCAGCGGCACCACTGGCTGGTCAGCACGACATCAAAAGCATGCCCACGGTCAAGGAACGCCTGACCAATGCGGGAGGCCTGATCCCTGCCCTGCTGGCTGAGGTTGCGCTGGGTGCTGCAATCGCCCACCGTCAGATTGGCAGGGTCGCCCGTCCCCGGCGCAAGAGCATGCCGCATGATCGCAAAGGCGCCAGGGCTTTCCAGCGCATCCCAATCATTTGCAAGCGCGATCCCCGGAAGCATCAAGATCAGAAAGATCAGGTGTTTCAACATATCCTGCCCCTATTGGTGATTTCACCCCGGGACATAGTGTTCTGTCGCAAAAGGAAAATCGGGCCGGGCATATGTGCCCGACCCGGTTTGATGTTTCAGACAGACGTCTTGAGCGCGTCCACAAGATCAGTGCGTTCCCAGCTGAAGCCGCCATCCGCTTCGGGCGCACGGCCGAAATGGCCATAGGCCGCGGTGCGTTCGTAGATCGGCTTGTTCAGCTCCAGATGCATGCGAATGCCGCGCGGGGTGAGGTCCATCACCTTTGGGATCGCCAATTCGATTGCGGCTGCATCGACATCGCCCGTGCCATGCGTATCGGCGTAGATTGACAACGGCTTTGACACACCGATGGCATAGGAAAGCTGAATCGTGCAGCGTTCGGCCATGCCGGCGGCAACCACGTTCTTGGCGAGATAACGCGCGGCGTAAGCGGCGGAACGGTCCACCTTGGTCGGGTCTTTGCCTGAAAAGGCACCACCACCATGCGGGGCCGCACCACCATAGGTGTCGACGATGATCTTGCGGCCCGTGAGGCCCGCGTCCCCGTCAGGACCACCAATCACAAACGTGCCTGTCGGGTTGACCCACCATTCGGTGGCATCGGTGATCCAGCCATCCGGCAGAACTTCGCGGATATAGGGTTCGACAATCGCACGGATGTCGGCAGAGCTTTGGCTTGCGTCGGCATGCTGCGTGGACAGAACGATTGAGGTCACGCCCATCGGTTTGCCGTTTTCATAACGAACCGAGATCTGCGACTTGGCATCTGGGCGCAGCAGAGGCTCGGCCCCGGATTTGCGCACCTCGGCCAAGCGGCGCAGAATTGCGTGGCTGAACTGGATCGGCGCGGGCATGAGCGCGTCGGTTTCGTTGGTGGCATAGCCAAACATGATGCCCTGATCGCCAGCACCTTCGTCCTTATCACCGCTGGCGTTCACGCCCTGCGCGATATGCGCGGATTGCTGGTGCAGCAGGTTGGTGATCTCGCAGGTGGCGTGGTGAAACTCGTCCTGCTCGTAACCGATGTCCTTGATACAGGCGCGGGCAATATCCGGGATACGCTCCATATAGGTTTGCAGGCGGGTCTGATCCGACAGCCCCACCTCTCCACCGATAACGACACGGTTGGTCGTGGCGAAGGTTTCGCAGGCCACCCGGGCTTCGGGTTCTTCGGAAAGAAAGGCATCAAGGATCGCGTCCGAGATACGGTCACAGACCTTATCCGGGTGGCCCTCGGAGACGGATTCCGAGGTGAAGATATAATTCTGTCGGGACATAAGTGCTCCATTGGGGTCTGCCGTCACGTCAGGAAGCCGTTGTGACGGGAATGATAATCTGCGTTACGCGTCAGGCTCTGCCGGGTCAATGGGGTTGCGCCGTTTCCACAGCAGCAGAGTCGCAAATGCCACGATCAGAGCGGTCAGAGCGAGCCAATCGCCTGTGCGGCTGTAAAGCGTAGGCGCGCGTTTGGAAGGTAGAGGCACATCAAGGAACCCTGCCCGGCCAAGCGGGATGGCGCCAACAGTCCGGCCCGCCGGGTCGATCATCGCCGAGATGCCGGTATTGGCCACACGGATCATCGGCAGTCCCTGTTCAATGGCGCGCAGGCGAGCTTGGACCAGGTGCTGTTGTGGGCCAGCATTGATGCCGAACCATGCATCGTTGGTGATCTGAAGCAGCATGTCCGGACGCGTCGGCGCACCGTTGACGTCCTGTGGGAAGACGGCTTCGTAGCAGATCAGCGGCAAAGCTGTGCCCAAAGCCCCCAGGTCGATCAGCGCAGGACCGGGGCCGGCGGTGTATCCTGCTTCAGCGCGTGTCGCGAGACCGAGGATGTTGAACCGCGCAAACAACGGTGCTGCTGGCATGTATTCCCCGAAGGGCACAAGGTGGTGCTTGTCGTACAGCTCAGCCACCTGTCCCGTACCGTCCAGCGTGACGAGGGAATTGTAGTAGCGCCCCTGCTCTTCGCGCTGGATGCCCAGAACGACCGGTGTGCCAGCGGCGGCATCTGCAATCACTTCGAGCGCCGGACCCGCATTGTCGAGCAGGTTCGGCACAGCTGTTTCCGGCCAGACAATAAGATCGGGTTTGGGCAGTTGCGCGGTGAAATCCACCTGACGGTTAAAGAACATCGGGATGAAATCGCGGTCCCATTTCTGGTGCTGCGGCGCGTTGGGCTGGATCAGGCGCACGATTGGGCGACCGTCCAAATCCTGCACCGGAGGCGCAATGATAGTGCCGCCAGCCCAAAGGAGGATGATCCCCCCCAGAGCGCTTAGACCGAATTTCACGGTTCGCGCAGTGGTGACACATGCCACCATTGCGGCGAGCGCCAAGGTCAGCAGTGTCATCCCGTGCGGACCGATGACAGAGTGCCATTGCGCCACTGGCGTCGGCGCCCAGACATAACCAACAAGCCCCCACGGAAAGCCCGTCAGGATATAGGCACGTGCCAGTTCGATGGCGGCCCAGCACAGCACGATACCGAACATGCCGTGGTGCAACCGACGCCCTATCCAGAACGCAGCGGCCCAGAGAAGCGCGAGGCCCGCCGCCAATCCGACCAGCGCAAAGGGCGCCATCCAGCCCGTGGCGGCTGCATCCACTGCAAAGGGTTCGACGATCCAATGCATCGACAGGGCGAAATACCCGGTTCCGAACAGCCATCCTGTCCAGCCCGCAGATCGTGCGCTTGTGGCACGCCGCGCAAGATACAGAAGTCCGACCAGAGCGGTCAGCGCCAACGCCCATAGGTCAAACGGGGCCTGACCCAAGGCAAAGACGCCACCAAGACACACTGCGCCAAGGCGGCGAAAGACACGCATGGATCAGGCGGAGCGCGCGGTGGCTGCAGCAGGCTCGGCAAGCTCGCGAGCGCGGGCTGAGTCGCTGGCGGCCGTCGTCTTGAGGCGCACACGCATCCGCTTGATCCGGCGCGGATCTGCATCGATGACCTCGAATTCGGGGCCTTCGGGATGCGGGACCACTTCTCCGCGCGCGGGCACATGACCGGCCAACATGAAGACAAGACCACCCAGCGTATCGATCTCTTCGCCGTCGATATCATCGTGATCGGTGAGGTTCAGCCCGATCTCGGCTTCGAATTCTTCCAGAGGTGTGCGGGCAAAGGCCAAGTAGACGCCCGGTTTCTCGCGTGAGAAATTGGTGGCTTCATCAAGGTCGTGTTCGTCTTCGATTTCACCGATCACCTGTTCGATCAGGTCTTCAATGGTCACCAAACCGTCAACACCACCATATTCGTCGATCACCAGCGCCATATGCCGCCGCTCGGTCTGCATCTTGGCGAGCAAAACACCAATCGGCATAGACGGCGGTACAAACAGCAAGGGCCGAAGCATCTGTTTGAGATCGAATTCGCTGCTCTTGCCATTAAAGCCGTATTTGAGCGCGAGGTCCTTTAGATGGGCCATGCCCACGGGTGTGTCGAGCGTGCCACTATAGACCGGCAATCGGGTCAGGCCGCTTTCGCGGAACACATCCACAAGTTCGGATTTGGTGATGGTGTCTGCGACAGACACGATGTCCGCGCGGGGGACCGCAACGTCTTCGACCCGCATACGGCGCAGGTTCATCATGCCATCAATCGGAGACATTGATCGGGATATTTCCGGCGCCGGAGCGGTGTCGGTCACTTCAGCCGTGCCGCCCATCCAATTGCGCAGACGTGAAAAAAGACCACGTCCCGGTTGTGTTTCAGTCATCTCGTGCGCGCGATGCGCTGCGTTAGACGAGTCGTCGTTGTCGCCCATTTTTTCCTGTTCCGGTGGTGGCCAATTGGCCCGTACTAGCCCCTATATGGGTCCGCAATACCCATTTTGCCAAGTATCTTCGTCTCCAACCCTTCCATCAGCGTGGCATCGCGGTCACGAACATGGTCATAGCCCAGAAGATGTAACACTCCGTGAACGATCAAATGGGTGACATGATCGGCCATATCTTTGCCCACAGCGTCAGCCTCGCGCAGGCAAGTATCATAGGCGATGGCGATGTCGCCAAGGCTTTCGCCCATCATCGGATCGGGCGGCGGTGGCGGGTGTGGTCGCGCGCCGTCTTCATCCGCCGCGAGATCGTAGCTTGGCCAGCTGAGCACATTGGTTGGCGTCGGTTTGTCGCGGAATTCGGCGTTCAGATCGGCGATCCGCGCATCGTCACAGGCGAGGATCGCGATTTCATAGCCATCAACTGGAAACCCGAGATATTCCAGTGCCTTGAGCGCAGCATCCTCGGCCAGAGCGTCAAGTCCCGCCTCTTCCCAGCGAGGGTCTTCAATCACGATGTCGGTCAGCGTGGTCACTGCTTATGTCTTGGGGGCTCTGCCCCCAAACCCCCGGAGTTTATTTGGCAAGATGAAGATCAGGGCGTTTCCGCGTCGTTCTCGTAAGCCTCGATGATCGCGGCCACAAGCGGGTGGCGCACCACGTCCTTGGATGTGAAGTAATTGAAACTGATCTTCGGGATCGTCTTGAGCAGCCTTTCCGCATCGGCAAGCCCCGAGGCAACGCCGCGCGGCAGGTCGATCTGGGTGCGGTCACCGGTGATCACCATGCGCGAACCTTCGCCGAGACGGGTCAGAAACATCTTCATCTGCATCGACGTGGCGTTTTGCGCCTCGTCCAGAACCACGAAGGCATTGGACAGCGTCCGACCGCGCATGAACGCGAGCGGCGCGATTTCTACGGTCTTTTCCTCGATCATCTTGGCCAATTGCTTGCCCGGAAGAAAATCGTTCAGCGCGTCGTAGAGCGGCTGCATGTAGGGATCGACCTTGTCCTTCATGTCGCCGGGCAGGTAGCCCAGCTTTTCGCCCGCCTCGACCGCGGGGCGGGACAGGATGATCTTGTCGACCTGCCCCGTGATGAACATGTTCACGCCCACCGCGACCGCAAGGTAAGTTTTGCCGGTGCCTGCAGGACCGATGCCGAAAGCCAGTTCATTTTCGAAGAGCGACCGGACATAGGCCTTTTGCGCGTCGGTGCGTGGCTCTACCAGTTTCTTGCGGGTCTTGATTTCGACCGGACCACCTTCGAACATTTCGATCTGCCGGTCGGGGCCGGTGTCTTCGGGGGCCATACGGAATTCGCGGTCGATGTCGCCGGGTGACACGGTGCGCCCTTGTTCGAGCCGCTGGTAGAGCGCCATCAGCACATCGCGCGCTTCGGACTGTGCATCGGGTTCGCCGTGGATGGCCAACTGATTCCCTCGGCGTAGGATCTGGACCCCGAGACGAGTTTCGATTTCGGTCAGATTGCGGTCGTATTCGCCGCAAAGGTCGATGAGCAAACGGTTATCTGGAAATTCTACAAGCGCTTCTGACAAGGTGTCTGTGGTCACGCGGGTCTCCGGTGCAAGGGTGTCGAGAACAGGGTGGCAAGTTCCATCACGCGGTGCAAGCGGTCACCCCTTCTGTCACAGGACATCCCCAATCAAAGATGTAGAGCCGCCCTTAAAGTCGCCAATGGCGGTGTTGCGTTCGTTGGCATTGCCGGAACAGACAGGTTTGCCGGTGGGATCAAGGCGTGGCGAGAGATAGCCTTCAACGCCATCGTCGATGATCCAGTGGTCACAGCCGTTCGGGTCAATCCAGATGCCCGCCTGAAGTTGGCTGAGTGGCTTGCTGTCGATGCCGCGGTCAAAGCTTTTATCATCACCGACAGATTCGCATCCAGCGAGAGTGACGCACAGTCCGAAAAGCGAAATGGCGCGGATCATGGCGGGGCTCCTCAGCGCAGGCACAGGATTTCCACCCGGCGATTTTCGGCCATTCCGGCGGAGTTGGCATTGCTGGCGATGGGGCGGCTTTCGCCGAAGCCCCGCACCGAATAGATGCGCGCGCCGGCTTGCTGGGCGATTTGAGCGACCGCGCGGGCGCGCCGTTCGCTCAGCGCCATGTTCGATGCATCAGAGGCACGACTGTCGGTGTGGCCTTCGATCACGAACCCATTGGCGCGGTTGGACGCGAAGAAGCTGCGCAGGCTATTGGCACCGCCCGGCGCAATCGTGGCGCTGCCGGTGGCGAACATCGTATCGGTCGGCACAATCGCACAACGGCTGATCTTGTGGCACACGGGTGTGCCGTTGCGACGCAGATGTGGGCTCATGAAGCCTTCGACGCCATCATCCATGACCCAGTGTTCGCAGCCATCGGGATCAATCCATATGCCGGGCACGTAGCGTTCGCCCTGCTGCGCGGACGCAATCTGGGGCACGGCCAGCGCGATACTCAATACCAATGCGGACAACCGCCCTATCATTCCCGCATCTCCCGGCTGTGGCGACGCCCTATTCCGGGAAAGGGCGTCCGATTCACCCTCATACTACCAAAGACAGCGGTTCAGGGAAGAGCGAACCTCTATATATCGCGGCGCACCCTTAGATGATGTGTCATTTGGCCAACGCACCCTTGAGCGAGTTGCGCCCCGAGTCGATGATCTTCACACGGCGCAGGTCACCGGCGTTGAGCCCGTCTGCTTCGACATGGACGGCATGAAGGTGGTCGGATTTGCCCACCATCTGGCCTGGCAAGCGGCCCGGCTTTTCAAAGAGCACACCAACTTCTTTGCCGACCATGGCGTCCTGTGCCGCCTTCTGCTGTTCGGTGATGAGCGCTTGAAGGCGTTGCAAGCGGTCATCCTTGACGTCTTCGGGAAGTTGGTCGCGTTCTGCCGCCGGAGTGCCGGGGCGTGTGGAATATTTGAAGCTGTAGGCGTAGCCGTAATTCGACGCGCGGATGATGTCCAAGGTCGCCTGGAAATCCTCTTCGGTCTCTTCCGGGAAACCGACGATGAAATCGCCCGACAACAGAAGGTCTGGGCGAGTCTTGCGCAACTTTTCGATGATTGCGAGGTAGCTTTCCGCCGTATGCTGGCGGTTCATGCGCTTGAGGATGCGATCAGAACCAGATTGCACAGGCAGGTGCAGATACGGCATCAGTTTCGGGCACGTGCCATGTGCCTCGATCAATTCATCGGTCATGTCGTTGGGATGGCTGGTGGTGAAGCGGATCCGCTCCAGTCCGTTGATGTCGTTGAGTGCCCAGATCAGGCGAGCAAGCGACCAGTCGTCGCCCTCACACGCGCCGTGATACGCGTTGACGTTTTGACCCAGCAGAGTGATCTCGCGCACGCCTCGCTCCACCAGATCGCGGGCCTCATGCAGGATGCGGTCGGCGGGGCGGCTGACTTCGGCTCCGCGTGTATAGGGCACAACGCAGAACGCGCAGAATTTATCACAGCCTTCCTGCACGGTGAGGAATGCCGTCGGGCCGCGCTTGGCTTTAGGCCGGTTTTTCAGAACCTCGAACTTGTCTTCTTCAGGGAAATCGGTGTCGAGCGCCTTTTCGCCGTTCTGAACTTTAGCCTCCAACTCGGGCAGACGGTGATAGCTTTGCGGGCCTACCACCAGATCGACCATCGGCTGGCGGCGCATGATTTCCTGCCCCTCGGCCTGTGCGACGCAGCCCGCCACACCGATTTTGAGATCGGGCTTCTCAGCTTTGAGGCCCTTGTAGCGCCCCAGTTCGGAATAGACCTTCTCTGCCGCCTTTTCCCGGATATGACAGGTGTTGAGCAAGATCATGTCCGCATCGTCGGGCGTCTGCGTTTCGACATACCCCTGCCCGCCCAGCGCTTCGGCCATGCGTTCGCTGTCATAGACGTTCATCTGACAGCCATAGGTCTTGATAAAGAGCTTCTTCGGTTCGGACATGGGCCAATCCTCCGGGGCAAGGTTCAGGGCGTCGCGATACCGCATGTCACCCCTGTCTTGCAATGCACGCTTTTTTCATCGACTTTGTGCAAAACCCCGGCAGAGGGCTCCTCATGCGTTACAGCAGCGTCACTGAATTGATATCCCAGAACCCCGGCGCATTCGCCAAGGGGCCGATTGCATTGGTTTTTGCCGAAGACGCGGTAGAGATCGACACAACGGTGCGCCACAATCTGGACCTTGGGTTCAAATCCAATATCCTTTTCATTCCTTCCGAACTCGACCTTGCAAAAGACACGGCGGAACACGTCATTCGTGTCGACAACGACATCACTCGCCGAGGCAACCGCGAAGAGATCGTGAACGCCATCATCGACAAAGCGCCGGGCGTGTGGATGTATGTTTGCTACAATGCGGAATACCTGTTCTTCCCTTTTTGCGAGACACGCACCATCGGGGAATTGCTGGCCTTTCACACCGAAGAACGCCGCGATGCGATGCTGTGCTATGCCATCGACCTATACGCCGGCGACCTTGATGCCCATCCAGACGCAGTGGATATCGACAACGCCTATATCGACCGGTCGGGGTATTACGCCTTGGGACGCACCGATCCGGCCACAACCTATCCCAAGGAGCGGCAGCTTGATTTCTTTGGCGGCCTGCGGTGGCGGTACGAGGAACACGTGCCACCAGAGCGGCGCAAGATTGACCGGATCGCGCTGTTCCGGACGAAACCCGGGCTGCGGCTCCGGGCTGACCACACGTTCAACGATGAAGAATACAACACTTATGCCTGTCCGTGGCACCACAACCTGACAGCGGCGGTGGCGACATTCCGAACGGCGAAGGCTCTGAAGCGCAATCCGGGTTCGGCCTACGAGATCGAAACATTCCGGTGGCACAATTCGGTGCCCTTCGAATGGCATTCGCGGCAATTGCTGGATTTGGGGCTGATGGAGTCAGGCCAGTGGTTCTAGACCTCGCTATTCGGCGCCCGGCACATCCAAAGTGACAATCGTCCCCACCGCGCCGCGCGTCACTTGCAGAGACGCCTGCAAGCCGTCGCACAGCCCCTGAACGATACGCCCGCCCAACCCGTCAGAATTGGGCCATGTCACATCTTCCGGCAAGCCAACCCCGTCATCGGTCACCATTGCGCGCATCCCACCATTGTCGGTGCGCATGACGCGCAATTCGACCAGCCCCGATTTCTGCTCACGGAATGCATGTTGCATGGCGTTGGTCAAAACTTCGGACAGGATCAATCCGATGCGCACGGCGGTTTCCGTGTCGACCATCAGCGGTTCGACATGGATGTTCATGCGCACTCCGGGACGACTGTCGAGATAGGCAATTGCGTTGGCCACCCGGCCCAGATATGCGCCCAATTTGATTTTGCCGTCATTGCGCTCCAACGTGGCCGCCGACATTTCCTCGTAAAGCAATTGAAGGCTTTCGATGCGGCGCGACAAATCTTTATATTCCTCTGGCGCCTTGCTGTTGCGGGCTTTCATGCGGATCAGGCCAAGGATCATCGACAGGTGGTTTTTCACCCGATGTTGGATCTCTGCCATGACGGTTTCGAATTGCCTGAGCCGTTCAGCTTGTTTGTCGTTCTCGACCTCGCTTTGAAGGCCGACGAAATACACAAGCTCTTCGTTCTCGTCCGTGACCGGCGAAATCAGGAGCGCGTTTAGAAATGCTTCGCCATTGGCGCGCACGTTCGTCAACACGGTCGAAGCTTCCTCGCGGTGTTCAATGGCTTTGCGCAGGTCTTCCACAGCCGAAGACGAGGTTTGTTCGCCCTGCAAGAATCGGCAATTGCGGCCCAAAGCCATTTCGGACGTGTACCCGGTCAGCCTTTCAAAGGCGCGGTTGACGTAGACAATCGGATTGTCTGGCAAGCGTGGATTGGTCAAAACCATAGCAACGGTCGACGCACTGAAGATCGCAGTTGCGTCTTGTTCGCTGATATCTCCGGGTTGAAAAGACACTTTTCTGTCCATTGTCACGTACCTCGTTCGGCAATCGGCCTCGTCCCATTCTGCGTGCGCCCACACTTTGCGCCGCACACGTTGTGCAGCAGTATGTGTGGGCGGCTCTGCACCACGTTCGACTGACGGGATCAGTCCAAGTCTTCGGTGACGATCCGCTCGTCCGAAACGTTCAAATCCTTTAGCGCCTTGGAGATATCGTCGATCATCGGTTCCGGTCCGCAGATGTAGATTGGGCCGTCCGTCTGAGCGACAATCGGGGCAAGGTACTCCTTGTCGATCTGATCCCGCGCAAGCTCGCTTTCAGGATCATCTGTCACCACAAAATGGCAGTTCAAGCCGGGCATTGACGTGAAAGCATCGCGCAGGATGATGTCGTCCTCGGTCTTGTTGGAAAAGACGAGGTGGCAATCCTTCAAGGTGCCATGCGTTTGCAAACGACGTTTCAGCACAGCGATGAAAGGTGTGATCCCGGCTCCACCCGCGATGAACACTCCCGGACCCTTATCTTCGATGGCGCCCCACGGATCGCTGACTTCGACCTGATCGGTCATCTGCATCTTGGCGATCTGTTCGGTAACACCGTCATGGTCAGGATAGGACTTGATGACGAATTCCAGCGTCACATCGGTGGGCAGGCCGGTAAAAGTGAACGGGCGCTGCTCGTCGCGCCATCCGTCCTTGGCAAGTGCAAAATCGCAGGCCTGGCCGGGCGTGTAGACGTAACCATCGGGTTTGTTGAACACCAGATGGTGGGTGTCATGCGTCACGGGTTCAATGCTTTGCAGCGTCAGCGTGTATGTCATTTGACGTGTCTCCTTTGCAGAAGACAACGATCAACTCAGGGCAGAGTTCCCAACTACGTCAAAGATGCTCGAATTGCGGCATACCCAAAACATGGAACCCACCATCGACGCGAATGATCTCGCCTGTGGTGCAAGCACCGGCATCCGACGCAAGATACACCGCTGTCCCGCCCACAGCTTCGAGAGTGGCGTTGGAGCGAAGCGGAGCATTCTGATCAGTGTGCTTGTAAGTCTTGCGCGCACCACCGATCGCCGCCCCGGCAAGTGTCTTCATCGGACCGGGGCTGATCGCATTGACGCGGATGCCTTCGGGACCAAGGTCGTTCGCCAGATAGCGCACAGAGGCCTCCAACGCAGCCTTGGCCACGCCCATGACGTTGTAGCTGGGCGTCACGCGGGTGGACCCCATATAGGTCAGCGTCAGCAGCGTACCGCCGTTGTCCACCATGAGCGGGTGCGCCCGACGTGCCACGTCGATAAAGCTGTAGGCCGAAACATCGAGCGAATTCTTAAAGTTGGCGCGGCTCGTGTTAAGGATGCGTCCCTGCAGTTCCGACTTGTCGGAAAACGCGATCGCATGAACAAGAAAATCGATCGTCGGCCGGCGTGCGGCCAGTTGTTCGAACGCCGTGTCGAGTGACGCATCATCCGTCACATCTACATCGACCATGAAATCCGACCCGACACTGGCCGCCAGCGGTTCAAGACGTTTCCCAAAGGCTTCGCCCTGATAGGTGAAGGCAAGCTCTGCTCCGGCTTCGGCCATCGCCTTTGCGATCCCCCACGCGATGGACCGCTCATTGGCGACGCCCATGATCAGGCCGCGCTTGCCCTTCAATTGTCCTGTCATTTTCAATCCATGTACTTCGACAACAACATCGACCCATTGGTGCCGCCAAACCCGAAGGAATTGGTCATCAACGTATCAAGACCCGCATTTTCCACCAGTGCCGTGGCGATCTCTTCCGGCTTCAGTGCCGGATCGAGTGTTTCCACGTTGATCGATGGAATGATGAAATCGTCCCGCAGCGCGAGCAGGCAGTAGATCGCCTCTTGCGCGCCGGTGGCGCCTTGGCTGTGACCTGTCATCGACTTGGTGGAACTCACCGGCGGTGTCGATCCATCGCCAAAGACACGCCGCACAGCTTCGATTTCGCCGACATCGCCTACGGGCGTCGAAGTGCCATGGGCATTTATATAGCTGACTTTGCGGCCCTCTGGCAGCGTCTTGAGCGCGCCGCGCATCGCGCGTTCGCCCCCCTCGCCGGACGGGGCGACCATGTCAGCACCGTCCGAGGTGGCGGAGAACCCGGTGACCTCGGCATAGATCGTAGCGCCCCGTGCCAGCGCGCGTTCCAGCGGTTCAAGCACCACCATCGCGCCACCGCCCGAGATCACGAACCCGTCGCGCCCCGCATCAAAGGCCCGCGACGCTTTCTCGGGTGTGTCGTTGTATTTCGACGACATGGCGCCCATCGCATCGAACAGGCAGGACAGCGTCCAGTCCAGTTCTTCGCCACCGCCCGCGAACATCACATCCTGCATCCCCAAAGCCACCTGTTGTGCCGCCATGCCGATGCAATGCAGCGACGTCGAGCAGGCCGAGGTGATCGAAAAGTTCATGCCCTTGATCTGATATGCCGTAGCAAGGTTGGCGCTGACAGTCGACGACATGGTTTTCGGCACCGCGAACGGCCCGATCCGTTTTGTTGCACCTGTGCTCAGCACGGATTGATGCGCGGTCAGCATCGCACTGGTCGACGGCCCGCCCGATCCAGCGATCAAACCTGTCATCGGGTTCACCACCTCTTCCGGTGTCAGCCCTGCATCGGCAATCGCCTGTCCCATCGCAATATGGGCATAGGCAGCCCCCGGCCCCATGAACCGCAGCGTGCGCTTGTCCACATGCGCGGACACATCAAGGTCGATGGCACCGGCCACCTGCGACCGGAATCCATGTTCAGCCATATCGGCATTTGCGGTGATCCCGGACCGGCCTGCTTTCAGGCTCGCGGCCACCTCTTCGGCATTGTTCCCAATAGACGAAACAATTCCCAATCCTGTCACGACAACACGGCGCATCACGGCTCCTTACAATTGTTGCATGCGTGTGTAGGGGAAGGTGGGGGGAAGGAGCAAGCAGATTGGACGCAACAGGGCGATCCTGAATATCGAGGAACATGCTGACGCTGTATGCCTTTATACGCAGCACTCCGGCGCAGATCGGGGACAAATCGCGAAAGTGCCTGCGATATTCTGGCCCGATGCCGCGTTTACAGTGCTCTGACGCCTTGCGCCAAGCCCTGGGAATCACGACACAGCATGCACCCGATACCCGTCAGACAGGGATGAGACATGACCGAACAACCCCGCCTTCAGGACCGTCCCGACTGGCTGTATCTCTTGCGTGACTATTACGAACTCTATCGACGCTTGTCTGCAGGCGGCAGCGCCAAGATCCGGAGCCACCAGAAAACCGTCCGCGATGGCATCAGCCGGGTCATCAAGGCGAATGCCGAAGTACAGGAACACGAACCTTTGGGTAAGCCGGTAACAGCGCATTGGCGGCGTGCGCTGGACAATGGCCGGATGGAGCGGCACGCGCCCTTTATCCGGGCTCTGGAAAGCGTGCAGGGGCATCTGGTCTGGCAGTACGGCTATGAAAAAGTGCCCCGCGGCTTGGAACGGAAATACGCTTATGCCGAACTGGTCGGCCCTACCGGACCAGTGATCACCGACGAGGTGATCCTTGGTCTCGTTCTATTCGCGCCGGGATGCACCTATCCCGCGCATGCACATGACGGAATTTCCGAAAGCTACATCTGCCTGTCAGGCGCTGTGTCCGAGAACGATCAGGGTGTTTATGCGCCGGGATCGCTGATCTTCAATCCACCTGAACAACGCCACCGCATCACCGTCGCCGAGCAAAACCCGGCGCTCTTATGCTACGCGTGGACAGGTGCACGGGAAAAATTGGCGAACCAGAAAATGGTGTTCAGCCGGGGACCAAGGAAGTGAACCTGACAGCTTAGCTCTCGGACAGAGCGACTTTCATATCCTTGACCTGATAGATGACGTCACCGTCGGCCTCGACCCGGCCGTCGGCAACCCCCATGGTCAGGCGGCGCGTCTGGATGGCTTTGGTGAAGTCGACGTAATAGGTCAGCATCTTACGATCGGGGCGAACCATACCGGTAAGCTTGACCTCACCTACACCCAGCGCATAGCCGCGCCCTTGCCAGCCCCGCCAACCAAGGTTGAAGCCCGTCAATTGCCACAGACCATCCAACCCCAAGCAGCCCGGCATGATCGGGTTGCCCGGAAAGTGACAATCAAAAAACCAAAGGTCAGGGGTGATGTCGAACTCGGCCACGACATGGCCTTTGCCATGCGCCCCGCCATCGCCCGAGATATCTGTGATCCGGTCCATCATCAGCATGGGTGGCTCGGGAAGCTGCGCATTGCCCGGCCCGAAAAGCTCTCCGCGCGCACATTTCAAAAGATCGTCACGGTCGAAGCTGCGAGGAAATTCGGTCATGTTCGACAAGGCTCCCGGATTGATTGGCGAAATCCCGCTTCCTCTATCACCGAGGCCGATGCGCGTGCAAGCCCACCACTCGACGCGGCATGAGACAAGTTGTTGCAAGAAATTTATTTGAACTGCGAGCCATTCGCACCCTATATACTTACGTGACAAGGAGCAAAGCCGGTATGTCTTCACGATCCATCGACCGCGGAACCGATTGGCTGTCCAAAGGCGGCGTGCGCCCGACGCGGCAGCGCGTGGCCCTCGCATCTCTGCTCGTTGGGGATGGTAAGAACCGCCACGTCACCGCCGAAAGCCTGTTCGCGGCCGCGCAGGATACCGGCGAACAAGTGTCGCTGGCCACTGTGTACAACACGTTGCGCGCCTTCTGCGATGCAGGGCTGATGCAGGAAGTCACTGTCGATGGTGCACGCAGCTACTTCGACACCAACACGCATGACCATCCGCATTTTTTCTGGGAAGACGAGGGGCGTCTGACAGACGCACCCGCGGACGAACTCGAAATCGCGCGCATTCCCGGCCCACCGGAAGGCGCAGAGATTTCCAGCGTCAACGTGGTGATCAAGCTTCGCCGAACCTGACAAAGGCCATGGCTCGTATTGCCATGGCATAGGCTGTGATCAACGACCAAAGATGAGATCACATTGGGCGCATTTGATGTAAGCCGCCGAATAGATCAATTTCTCTGTATTTCCCCAAGTCCCCACTTTGTTTCCGCAAAGTTGCGTCGACAGGGGTAATCCCCCTTGTTTCAAAGCCCGTTCCAAATGCGGTGCACTCGAAGTGCCGAGCTGGAACAGGTCCGCAGACAGTCCAAATTTTCAGTAAATTCGCTCTTTAACACCCCGTTCACTCCTCATTCCGCATCACCCGTCGTGGGGGCGTTTTGAATGAGGGGTGTGGGGTATGGAACCCTTGACCGATGTATTCGGAACGCAGACGTCTGCGGCGGGACTTTCTTTTGGATTGCGGGGGGTTGTTGACTGGAGTGTTCAGCAACCGTTTCTGGATGTGTTCAAGACGGCACGGCCGTGGTTGGGGCACAGCGAGAACCAGTGGGGGGCCTATGGCTCGGAGGATCTTGGGGCGATGGGGCTGCTGGATGCCAATGGCTGGATCACTGATCTGCCGTCGGGTGTCGATCGGGTCGAGACCTTCATTCTGACCGAGATGCCGGTCGAGGCGCAGTATACGGCGGGCAGCTACCGACTGAGCTATGACGGCGCGGGCGAGATCCATGTGCACGGCGCCGACATCATATCGCAGGCCAATGGCGAGATCTGGTTCAACTACACGCCCACCGGCGAAGGTATGGTCACCATTTCGATCACCGGGACCGATCCGCAGAACACCGGCAACTACCTGCGCAATATCGAGGTGGTCAAACAGGAATACATCCCCGCCTTCGAGGCCGGCGCGCTGTTCAACCCGCTCTGGCTCGACATGATCAACGACGCGCAAGGGCTGCGCTTCATGGATTGGCAGGAGACCAACAATTCCCAGGTCCAAAGCTGGTCCGACCGCCCCACCGTGGGCACCTACAGCTATGCTGAAGGTGTGCCTCTTGAGGTGATGGTGGCGCTGGCCAATGCCACCGGCACCGAGCCTTGGTTCAACATGCCCTGGAACGCTGACGAGGCCTATATCCGCAACTTCGCCACCTATGTGCGTGACAATCTCGACCCCGATCTGCGGGCCCATATCGAGATGTCCAACGAGGTCTGGAACTGGATGTTCGAACAGGCCCGTGAGGCCTCTGCCGATGCACAGGAGCGCTTTGGGCAGGACCTTGGCGATGGCTGGATGCAGGAATACGGCGCCCGTGCCGCCGAGATGGCATCGGTGCTGGACAGCGTTTATGCCGGGTCTGAGGATCAGTTGGTCAAGGTCATCGCCACCCATACCGGCTGGCCGGGGTTGGAGGAATCGATCCTGCAGGCCCCCAACTGGCAGGCGCTCAGCCCGGCCAATGCCGCGCCCTATCTGTCCTTCGACACCTACGCCATCACCGGCTATTTCAGCGGCGGTCTCGGCACCGATGCCAAGGCTCCGCTGGTGCTGAACTGGATTGCCCAGAGCGAGGCGCAGGCCCGTCAGGACGCCGCTTCCCTCGGGCTGAGCGGTTCTGCCGCAAACGCTTATTTTGCCGAGCACCGCTTCGATCAGGCGGTGGCCCTTGCCGTGCGCGAACTGCGTGACGGCTCCGTCACCGGAGATGCCGAGGATTCCCTGGTCAGCCTGTTCGAGTTGTTCGCCTATCACAAGTCCGTCGCCGATGCGCACGGTCTCGATCTGGTGATGTACGAGGGTGGCACCCATGTGGCCGGCAGCGGCCAGTGGATCAACAATGACCTGCTCACCGAGTTCTTCACCCACCTGAACTACTCCGACGGCATGGGCCAGCTCTACACCGAGCTGCTTGCCGGGTGGGAAGCAGCCGGTGGCACGCTCTTCAATGCCTTCGTCGATGTCTCCGAGCCCAGCCAGTGGGGCAGCTGGGGGTCGCTGCGCCATCTGCAGGACAGCACCGCGCGTCATGATGCCGTGGTGGAGTTCATGGAAAGCCACCCAGCTCCGGCCACGATGAAGGACGGGATTGTCGGAAACGCCACGTTCGACTTCGGCCCCGTGCCGGAGCCCACCCCGCAGGACGAGGACGACACACCGGTCGTCACCCCACAGCCGCGTCCCGAACCCCAACCGCAGCCCACACCCGAGCCGACGCCTGAACAGCCGAGGCCAACCCGGCAGCCCGATATCGCGCCGACCGCAGAGGTGCGCGAATACGTGTTCGGCACCGGGCTCTTTGCACTGGCCGATGGCAACCCCGAACATTCCGTCGCCCATTGGATGGAGCAGATGGCCGGGTCGTCCGGCACCTCCTATGCCACCTCGATCCAGACCGGCATGCTCACCCTGCATGACAACCTGCCGCCCAATCCGCATCTGTGGATCGAAGGCGTCGCCTCGTCTTGGGCCCCCGAAAGCGGCCAGAGCTTCGCTGACGCCAATATCAACCAGATCACCATTTCCGAAGAGAACTTCACCCAGGATCAGGCCCCGGACGCCCCGGACTATGCCGATCCCAGTTCCTCGCCCGCCGAGGCCGCACTGCGCATCATCGCATGGGTCGAAGGGCAGGCCCCCGGTGCCACGATCAATCTCTACGAGACATGGCCCAGCCTCGAGCCCTTTGCCGACAGCTTCCCGCCAAGCGCCGAGGCCTTCGGCAACTGGGTCAGCTACCTCACCGGGGACTGGCACGGCTGGTGGGTCGCACTGCACGAGATCATCCGCGACGCCCGTCCCGACCTCGATGTCCGCCTGATCAGTGCCGGACCCCAGATCGCCCAGATGCTTGGCGATCTCGGCATCGCGGAGTTCACCGCCCAGGACCTGTTCCAGGACCTTGAAGGACACGGCACACCAACCCTCTACTTCCTCGCCGCAACCATCCACTATACAACCCTCTATGGAACGCCCCCAAGCACAGACATCCAACTCCCGAACACGCTCCACCCCGCCGTCGTCAACAACTTCGCCCAAATCGTCGAGTGGGTCGCCGATAATCTGGCAACCTTGCCAAGCCCTATGGTTGCGCCGTTTTCCGAGCGGTCGGACGGGGGGGCTAGCGCCCCAGTGCAAACTGGAACAGCGGGTGATGATATAATCCAACCGGACAGCCTGATTGGCGCGATAGACGGCGGGACGGGCTTTGACACACTCTTGCTGGACGGCAACCAGACTTTTTATTCGTTGCGCATTGGGGATGACGACGTCTGGTTGGAAAACAGGGTATTGGACAGTGCGCCAGTTCAGATCCGGAATATCGAGCGGTTGCAATTTGACAGCCATAGCTCCTCGTTTGGCGAAGCCGGGATCGACCTTGATCTCTTCGACGGGATGGCGCGGCTGACCGACGACGCGATGGGCACGCTGACCGAGCTCTATATCGCCTATTTCAACCGGGCGCCCGATGCGGTTGGGCTGTTCTTCTGGGGCAACCAGCTTGCTGATGGCATGAGCCTGCGCGAGATCGCCGGGTATTTCTTCGACCAGCCGGAAACCCGCGCGCTTTATGGCGATGTGGCGGACCTGTCGGAGTTCGTCTCGACCGTCTATCAGAACGTGCTGGGGCGCGCGCCCGATGCGTCGGGTCTCGAGTTCTGGCTTGATCTGCTGGAAAGCAATGCTGCGGTGACGCCGTCGACCTTCATCATGGAGATCCTTGCCGGAGCCAAGGCCGCAACCGGCAGCGCCGCCGATGCCGCCTATCTTGAGAACAAGGTCGCTTTGGGCAGCCATTTTGCCATTACGCGCGGCATGTCCGATGTGGAGGAAGCAAGCATGGTGATGTCCGAGTTCGACGGATCCCAGATCAGCCTTGAGGAAGGTCTTGCCCGCAGCGATGATTTCTACGAAGAGGCGCTTTCCGCCACGGATGGCGACTTCCTGATCCAGCTTGTCGGCGTATCCGATGCGCCCTTCGCGATATGATCCACGATGGAAGATGGTGTGCACCCACAGGCAGGCGCCCAGCCACAATGGCAGGTAGACGACAGACATTCGAAAAGCCTTTTGCAACGACTTGAACCGTGTCGCCCAAGTGCTGCCCGGTTTTGGCACCGTTGTCTTAACAAGCCGTGAGCAAGAGTACGATCTGCGTCGAATTGGACGTATTGGCACAATGCCAATTGATTGGAATCGCCGCTTCTGTGACAGTAGACCGCGATGGTGGGCAGTGTCTGAAGCGCTGCCCGAATAGGGAATACGGTGCAATTCCGTGACTGCCCCCGCAACTGTAAGCGGTGAGTGCTTCGCGCAAAACCACTGGGCCGAATGGTCTGGGAAGGTGCGAGCTTCACGATGACCCGCGAGTCAGGAGACCTGCCATCACATATGAACTGAACCCGGGCGGGGTGCTCCGGAGGTCGATATGGCTTGCGCCGCTGTGGTGCGGTACTTGAATACGACCTCTATGCGACCTGTCCCTGCGCGGAGGGCGCTGATATGTCGATCGAACGAACCCTGACCCAGTTACAGGTCAATCCTCGCACAGCCGAACGTGCGCGGGAGATTGGGCAATTGGGCTATATGCAATGGCTTGGTGGGCTGCCTGCCAAAGCCTGTTACCTGACCGAGGCCACCTGCGCCTATATGGCAGCCGCACCGTTTCGGGACACCGATCCGGCGGTTGAGGAGTTTTGCAAGCTGTTGAAGGCGTCTTTGGATGCTCCGCTTACGCCGCTTGATCTTGCGCTGCCCAAACCACGCCGGCGCGGCGGTGCCAAGGAGCGGCGGCTGTCGCTATGATTTTAGGCCAGAGGCGGCGGCTTCGAACGCGGCGGCTGCCTCTTGGGTCATGGGATCACTGAGCAAACTGCGGGCAAGGTCTGGAGAAAGGGTAAAACAGTCCAGCCCGCGGGCGGCAAGCGCCACCATTTGATCGGCGGTGCGCAGCGATGCCACAAGGATGCGCGGCTTACCACCAGAGATGGCTTGCATGTTCGAGAGGTGATTCAAGGCAGGCAATCCCGCCTCATCCATTCGCCCGAAATAGGGGGCCACGAAATCGGCATCCAACGCCTTGGCCACGATTACCTGTTTGGGGTCGTAAACGGCAGTGAGCAGGATTGGGCCACCGAGCGCCTTGATTGACGGGACGGCGCGCAGGGCATCCGGTGTCATCGGAATTTTGACGACTGTGCGCAGACCCGCCGCTGCGCCGGCATCGTAAAGCTTATGGGCCCAGTCGACATAGGCTTCGACAGCCCCGAACACCTGACCATGCAGTTCCAGAGCACCGAGGTCATGCGCGCGCTTTGCCATCTCGACCCAGTTGATCGCCGGGTAGTCCAGCCCCGCGCGCTGTGCCAGAAGCGGGTTGGTGGTAATGCCCCGAAAGAGGCCTGTTGGCATGAGATCTGTCCATGCCGCACGGTCCGCCGTATCGAGGTAGAGGTCCAAAATGTCAGCCGACCGCAGTCATAGCGGTGTCGAGCTCTGACAACGTCGGAGGATTGCACCCCGCGCGGCTGCAATTGATGGCGGCTGCCATACCTGCACGGCGGATCAGGGCTTCGACCTGCGCGGCATCAAGACCATCAAGCGCAGCAGGTGCCAGAACATCGGTCCGAGCCAAACCGGCCAACAGGGTTGCCATAAACGTGTCACCTGCGCCCACAGTGTCGACAAGACCGGGCACAGGCGGTGCGGGAATGTTCACCGTGTTGTCGCCGCGCATGGCGATTGCGCCGTCGGGGCCTTTGGTCATGACCACCAGTGACGCCGATGTCTGGCTGCGTACATGTGCGAGGGCGGCATCCTGCGGCATATCCGGACACAAACCTTCGAGGTCTTCGTCGCTGAGTTTCAGCACATGCGCAGCCTGCATCATGCGGAAGATCCGCGCGCGGTAGGCGTCGATATCGGTGATCACCGACAGGCGGACATTCGGATCAAGCGACACAAGTGTCCCCGACGTATAGGCTGTTTTGCAGGTCTCTTCCCAAGCGTCGGCATCTGCGCCATCGGTCAGCGCCAGTGACCCGGTGTGCAAAACGGTTGTTCCCGCAGGCATTGCAGCGGCCAGTGAAGCAGCGGTGACGCTGCGTTCGGCAGTGCCGTCGCGTTCGAACACATAGGATGGGATACCGTTTGTCACGGTCACGCGGGCAATGGTCGTCGGTGCATCGACGCGCCCGCCAGCAAGCGTCACGCCGGATGCGACCAGCGTGTCGGCCAGTGTATCGCCCCATGTGTCGGTCGAGATCGGCGTCAGGTAGTGCACATCCGCCTGTTGCCGCCCAAGTGCCATCGCGACGTTGAAGGGCGATCCACCGGCAAGGGCAGAGACCTCTCCATCGCGGGTGACGTGATCAATGAGGTTTTCACCGCCGACGCAGATAACGGGGCTTGCAGACATGACAGGACTTTCGGCTATTCGTTCAGTTTGTGTTCAAATGCACGTCGGGCAACGTATCAAGTGCCTGCTTAAGGGCATTGCCCCATTGAGTCGAGATCGCCTGAAACTCGGCATTGTCCACCTCGACACGACCCACGTGCTTTTTCTCGAGGCTGTCGGTCGTGTAGCAGAAATAATCGAGCGGTGCGCCGACCGACAAATTCGCTTTGAGCGTGGAGTCAAAACTCACCAGCAGCAGCTTCAAGGCCTCTGCGAAACTGAGATCGGGATCGTAGGCGCGGACAAGAATGGGGCGCCCATATTTGATCTCACCAATCTGGAAAAAGGGCGTGTCGTCCCCCGCCTCGATGAAGTTTCCCTGCGGATAGATGAGGAACAGGCGCGGCGGACTGCCTGCGATCTGTCCACCAAGGATCAAGGTCGCATCGAACGCGCCATCAGCGCGTTGGCCGCCTTCTCGCAGCCCCTTGATGACTTCGCGCAGCGTATCACCCACCATGCATGCGGCTTGGAACATTGACGGCGCTTTCATCAGCGACGGCGTCCTGTCTTCGGGCAGTTTACTGCGTTCGTCCAAAAGGCTGACGACCGCTTGGGTGGTCGCCAAGTTGCCTGCGGACATCAGCGTCAGCACCCGCTCACCCGGTTCTTCCCAGATTGTCATCTTCTTGAAGGTTGAAATATTGTCCAACCCGGCATTGGTGCGGGTGTCCGACATGAAGACCAAGCCGCTGCTCAGCATCATTCCAACGCAATATGTCACTTGGTTGTGCCTTTACTGCTGAACCACTTGGATGCTGACATGCAGCTCTTCGTTGATTCCACCGATCCGAGTACCAGATATCGGCGCTGCATCGGAATAGTCCAGTCCTGTCGCAACGCGCACATAGCGTGTGTCGGGCGAAACACCATTCGACACATCGAACCCGACCCACCCGAGACCTTCGACATGCACCTCGGCCCAGGCATGCATGGCGTCCTGTGTCGTGGTTTCGTTCAGCATGAGATAGCCGCTTGCGTAGCGCGCGGGCAGTTTCATCGCCCGTGCACACGCAATCATGATGTGGGTGTGGTCCTGACAGACGCCTTGCCCTGCTTCAATTGAGTCTTCGGCGCTCCAATCAGGGGCAGATGACCCCAGCGTATACGGCACCTGCGTCCGGATGCGTTCAGACAGATCATGCAGATCGGGGATACCCGGTTGCGCGTCCATCCCTTTGATAAACGCGCGTGTGCCCGGTCCGACTTCGGTACGCGGGGTCGTCATGGCATAGAGCCATAGCGGCGTCATTCCGTGATGCGCACCAAGAATGCCTGCGTTTTCAGTAATCTCCACAGCCCCTGCACTCGACACGGATAATTCGGTGACGTTCGGGTCAAAACTAATCAACTCAGTCGTGTTGTGGTGGTGATCTTCGAACGAGACTTCCTTGCGACCGCCAATGATGTCGGTCTCCCACGAAATAACTGACTGGTTGTATGACGATTTCGGCGTCTTGCGCAGCTGCTGCAATCCGTAAACGACCGGCGTATCGAAGCTATACACCGTGGTGTGTTCGATCTTCAGGCGCATGCAGACTGGTCTTGCTGAAGCCTAGGCATAAAAACGGAAATCCTGTTCGATTTGGCGCGAAATCATCGAAAGCTCTTGAAGCGTTTTCTGAAGAAATTCGTGCAATCCATAATCGAGGATATCATCAATGCTCTTGGACAACAGCCCGTTTCGCAGCATTCCGACCTTTTCGCGCGACGCGGCTCCAGCATCTTCCTCGGTCGCCAGATAATCGAGGTTGTCGCACAGTTTACCTACGCAGAACGCAAGCGAGCGCGGCATCCTTTTGTCGAGAATCAGGAAATCTGCGATTTCACGGGGGCCGCCGCCGGCTCCGTATTCCATGCGGAACCCGCCCCGCGCCGAGACCGACCGCAGGATTGATTCCCATTGCACATTGTCGATGGACGTACCCACAGATCGCGCTGAAGGCAGCAAGACATAGTATTTCACATCCAAGATGCGCGCTGTGTTGTCTGCCCGTTCGAGGAATGTGCCAAGTCGCGCGAAATCGTAAATGTCATTACGTAGCATCGTGCCATGCGTGACGCCTCGTACCAAAGCTGCGTGATGCCGGATCAGGCGAAGCACACTCGGCAAATCACGTTCCGACACCTTTCGCGACAACGCCTTTTTCAAAGCCATATAAGCCGAGTTTACGGCTTCCCAGACTTCGCCAGTGATGGCGGTACGGACCAGCCGCGCGTTTTGCCGCGCGGCGTTGACGCTAGAGACCACCGACGATGAATTGTCCTTGCTGCGCAGCATCCAGTCGACAGCCAGATCGCGTGAGATCTCGTCATGCGTGGCGTTGAAACCCTCAAGGCAATCGGCGGACTGCAACACAGACAGCCATTCCTCGTCGGTCTGGTTCAATCGCGTCAAAGCGATGCGCTGGCCTGTTTCGATCAGACGCGCGGTGTTTTCGGCTCTCTCCATGTAGCGATACATCCAGAAGAGGCCATTGGCGGTTTTTCCCAACATGGCGCTATTCCTCCAGAACCCAGGTGTCCTTCGTTCCCCCACCTTGCGATGAGTTCACGACCAGTGACCCTTTCTTGAGCGCCACCCGTGTCAAACCGCCGGGCGTGATCTTGATCCCATCTGGGCTGACAAGCACGTATGGCCGCAGATCCACATGGCGCGGCGTCAACCCGGCTTTTGCGAAGATCGGAACAGTGGACAGGCTGAGCGTCGGCTGCGCGATATAGTTCTTGGGTCGCGCCTTGAGCTTTTTGCGGAAGGCGGCAATGTCTTTTTTGGTGGCAGTCGGACCAATCAGCATGCCGTAGCCACCCGACCCATGCACCTCTTTCACGACAAGGTCTTCCAGATTGTCCAGCACATAGGCAAGCGACTCTGGCTCTGAACAGCGCCATGTCGGGACGTTCTGAAGCAAAGGCCGTTCGCCAGTGTAGAACTCCACGATTTCCGGCATGTAGGAATAGATAGCCTTATCGTCGGAAATGCCTGTACCAGGCGCATTGGCGATGGTGATACCGCCCGCCCGGTAGACATCCATGATGCCCGGCACGCCCAATTGGCTGTCCGGGTTGAAGTTCAGCGGGTCGAGGAAGTCATCGTCGACCCGACGGTACAGCACGTCGATCGGCTTGTATCCGTGGGTGGTGCGCATGGCGACACGGCCGTCGATCACCCGAAGATCATGCCCTTCAACAAGCTCGACACCCATCTGGTCAGCAAGGAATGCATGTTCGAAATAGGCCGAGTTGTAGATCCCCGGGGTTAGCACAGCGACCGTGGGATCGGATTGCGACATGCTGGGCGCGCAGGCCGCAAGCGACCGGCGCAGGTCGATTGGGTATTGCTGCACGGGTTGCACCCGGTTCTTGGAGAAAAGCTCCGGGAACATCTGCAACATGGTTTCGCGGTTTTCGAGCATGTAGCTCACACCCGACGGGGTGCGCGCATTGTCTTCGAGAACGTAGAATTCACCCGGCCCGGTGCAGACAAGATCAATGCCGACGATGTGGGTATAAACACCGCCCGGCACATCGACGCCAATCATTTTGGGTTGAAACGCCTCGTTCTGTGAGATCATCTCACGCGGGATGCGCCCGGCCTTCAGGATTTCCTGCGTATGATAGATGTCATGCAGAAACGCGTTGATCGCACGCACACGCTGTTCGATGCCTCGAGACAGCTTGGCCCATTCCGACCCAGAAATGATCCTGGGAATGATGTCAAAGGGGATCAGGCGTTCTTCCGCCTCAGAGCGCCCGTAAACGTTGAAGGTGATCCCGGTCAGACGGAAAAGTTCCTCCGCCTCACGGTTCTTGGCCCTCAGACGCTTTGGGTCTTCCTTATCGAACCAGTCAAAAAAATTCTGATAAGGGGCGCGGATTTGCGCATCACGACCCAACATTTCATCGAAGACAGAGTGTTCAGACATAGGACAAGCTTGCGCAGCAACGTGGCGAAGTGCAAGGCGATCACGCATGCAGCGAGGGGCGGGGCCCGAAATCTTTGCTTAATGCCTAAAAATAAGGCGTCATTTATCCTTTGGGATTATGAGGTTCCCACTTCAGACGCGCCGATCACCTCAGGATAGAGTAAATTATGTGCGCTTCTTGCGAGGCCGTTCCGGCGCCAGACGATCAGACGAGACTAGAGCAGCCTTATCCAAGACCGGGCAACCACGTCGCCAGAGGCGGAAACAGGATCAAAAGTGCGACAACCAGCAGCGAACACAGGATGAACGGAAACGCGGCGCGATAAATCTCGCGCATGGTCGTATTGGGCGGTGCGACGCCTTTCATCACGAACAAAAGCAGGCCAAAGGGCGGTGTCGTAAAGCTGATTTCCAGCGCGAGCAGCATGATCAGGCCAAACCAGATCGGATCGAACCCAAGCGTTGCCGCCAGAGGGAAAAAGATCGGGACCGTCAGCAGCATGATCGAAATCTGCTCCATGAACATACCCAAGACCAGCAGCACGCCAAACATCACCAAAAGCATCAGCGTCGGGTCCAGATCAAACCCCGTGGCCCAGTTGATGAGCCCGCGCGATGCCCCAGAGAAGGCCAAGAGCTGGCTGAACGTCGCCGAGCCAAAGACAATCAGGTAGGCCATCAGTGTCACACGCAGAGCACCACGGACGGATTTCTTGACCGAGTCCCATGTCAGACAACGGTAGAACGCGGCAAGGATCAACACGCCCAGCGCGCCGAATGCTGCAGCTTCGGACGGGGTGACGATACCATTGATCATCATGATCACGATGGCGACCATCAGCCCGATCATTGGGACCACGTCGCGCATCAGGATGCCGATCTTTTCGCCCGCCGTCATCGGTTCCACATCATAAGCGGGGGCTGCCTCCGGGTCGATCCGGGTCTGGATATAGATCGTGGCGACATAGAACCCGGCAAGGATCAGTCCGGGGATCACACCCGCAATGAGCAAGGCGCCCACGTCGATCTTAGCCAAGGTCGCCAGAAGCACCGCAAGCGCCGAGGGCGGGATGATGATCGCCAATCCACCCGTTCCAAGGATCGGACCGATGGACATGTGGCTCTTGTAGCCGCGCCGGTTCATCTCGGGCACCATGAGCGAGCCCAAGAGCGCGGTTGATCCCATCGAAGACCCCGACAGCGTGGAAAAGCCAGTGCCGCCCAAAACGGTCACATAGCTCAGACGCCCCGGCAGCCGACCCAACAGCTTGTCGATGGCTGAAAACATGCGGCTTCCCAGCCCCGTCTGGAAGAATATCTCACCCATCAGCAGAAACAGCGGGATCGGAACAAGCGCAAAGATCGTCAGTGCGCCCCAACCATTGTTCAAAAGCGCGACCACACCGCGGTCGCCGCCCATGAACACCCATGCACCGATGATGTTGGCGGCAAGAAAGGCCAAGGCGACGGGCATACCAATCGCCATGAGGAGCATGATGCTGCCGACCAGCAGACCTAGGGCTTCGAACCATTCCATTATTCGTGAATCCCCGCTTCACCCGAGTGCATCAATTCAGACCCGAACACGAACCGCGAGAACTCGATCGCCATCACCGAAAAGGCGATGGGAAACGTCACGGTCAAAAGCCAGCGGGGATAGTAATAGGCGCGCACATCGTAGTTGTTGCGCTCGATATTGGTCAGGAAAAGCTGCAGCCCGTACCACGCAAGGATGATACAGACGAGCACGCACAGCGCAGCCACCAAGCGGCTCACGAAACGCCGCAAGGTGGGTGGCAGCGCGGCGGTGACCAGTTCGATATGCACATGGCCCTTTTCACGCACAAGCCACGGTGCGCCAAGCATGGTCATGTACAGAATGCCGTATTCGGCTGAGGTAAACAGCCACGCGAAGGGTTGCAGACCCAGATTGCGCATCACGACGGACATGACCACAGACACCATCAACCAGACCAAGGTCACGGCTGCGAAAAAGGCCATCGTGTAAAGCAGGGCGTCATAGACGCGGATAACGGCGCGCATGGGGAGTTCCGTTCGCTGAAAGGTGGGCCGGGACACATGCCCCGGCCCGTTGGTCTTAGTTGTCTGCGGCCGGATCGTAGAACTTGGCGATCAGGTCGTCATAGCTCGCAACCGACTGCGGCTCTGCTTCCATCAACTCTTTCATCCGCGCCCACGTGGTTTCGCGCGCGGCGGCAAGGTAGTTGGCTTTCGCCTCGCCTTCGAGTTCGACCACCTTCATGCCAGCAGCATCAAGCGCAGCGAAATCTTCGTCCCGCTTGGTGCGCAGCGCGTTCACGCTGTCGATCTCGTGCTGGATTGCTGTGTCTTGCAGGATGGTCTTGGCTTCATCGCTCAAACCGTCCCATGTTTCCTGGTTCACGATCACACCAAGGTCGGTCGAGAAGAAGCAGGGCTCGATCCGGTAATTCAGGAATTCGTTCCACTTGAGGTCGATGAGGCCGATCTGGGTCCAGCCGGTTGCGTCCACCACACCGTTCTGAAGCGCGGAATACACCTCGCCCGTCGGCAGGTCGATCACCTGAGCCTGAAGGTAGTTGGTGAAGAACGCGTTATAAACGGCGTTACCGCGCAGGCGCAGGCCGTCCACTTCGAGGTTACCATCCGCGTCAAACGACGGCTCATCCCGAGTCCAGAGGTTGTAGCACACACCGCTGTCGAACCAGCCAAGGTACTTGAGGCCCATGCGTTCCTGATGGATCTGGTCGATCAGCTCGATCCCACCGTTTTCACGGGTCTCAACAGCTGTCAGGTTCGACGCGACCAGCGCGTCTTTCTCGGGCAGCGCGCCGCCGTAGAACGACCCCGGCGTGTAGACCATGTCGACGATTCCGTCGCGCACCGCGTCGGGCTGCTGGAACATACCGATGGCTTCCGGGCCACCGCGCACTTCGATCTGGATCACGCCTTCGCCGGCTGCGTTCACCTTGTCCACGAAGGACAAAAAGCTTTGCGTGTAGATCAGCGTCTCGGGAAACGCGTGGACCGCTGTGATGGTCTCTTGCGCCTGAGCCACTGTGCCCAGCATGACGCCACCCGCAACGCAGCCTTTCAAAAGGTTCATGTTCATAGATAGTTCCTCCTACACCCTTCGGCCATCATGGCCTGTGTTACTGCGAAACGGTGTCCCGCCCCGCGCTCCTGAAGTCGTTCTGTTGGACTGGTATGGCCCACGGCATCTGCTGCACATGCTGCGCCCGGAATGCCGCGATGGCTTGTTTATGGTTATGGGTCAGATCAATATCGTCCCACCCGTTGATGAGTTTTTGCTGCCAGACATCGTCTAGCGTAAACTCAAGCGTGGTGTTGCCCAGCCGAATTGTCTTGTCGGAAAGGTCAACGCTCACCTCTTGTGGCCCATCGGCGAGCTTTGCGATAGCCGCCACCGCATCTGCCTCGGCCACCCGGGCGGGCAGAAGGCCATTGTTTACCGAATTGCTTGCGAAGATGTCGCCGAAACTGGGCGCGATCACAACGCTGATGCCGAAATCGACCAACGCATAAACCGCTGCTTCGCGCGACGATCCGCTGCCGAAATTCCGGCGTGAGACCAAAATGCTGGCATTGGGCACTTTGTTCAAAGGGAAGTCAGACACCGCGGTGCCATCGCTGTTTTTGCGCATGTCGTGCAACAGGAAATCACCGTAGCCTTCGGACCGGGGCGTCGACATGAACCGTGCCGGGATCAGTTGGTCGGTATCCACATTTTCGCGATCCAGCGCGACAGCAAGGCCGGTATGTGTGGTCCACCCGCTCATGCGACCTCCCGCTCTTTCAGAAGCTCGCGCACGTCGGTCAAATGCCCGGTCACAGCCGCAGCCGCGACCATTGCCGGTGACATCAAGTGCGTCCGTGATCCGCGGCCCTGACGACCCCGGAAGTTGCGATTGGTGGTCGAGGCACAGCGCTTGCCGGGTTCCACATGATCGCCGTTCATCGCGACACACATCGAACAGCCCGATCCGACCCAATCAAGACCCGCTTCGGTAAAGATACGATCAAGTCCTTCGGCCTCTGCCTGTGCCTTTACCTGTTGCGATCCCGGCGACACGATCCCCGGAACCTTGGCCCGCCGACCTGCCAGAACTACGGCTGCCGCGCGCAGGTCTTCGATGCGTGCATTGGTGCAGGATCCGATGAACACTTGATCCACGACAATCTCAGTCAGCGCGCGACCGGCGGTCAGGCCCATGTAATCCAGCGCATTGCGCGCACGCTCCGCAGCACTGCCGGTCATGCGGGCGGGGTCAGGCACCGTAGCTGTCACAGGCAAGGCATCTTCCGGCGTGGTGCCCCATGTCACGATGGGCGCGATCTCGGAGGCATCCAATGTCACGCTGGCTTCAAAGTCGGAGTCTGCATCGGATGCCAGCGACGACCAAACCTCAACCGCGCGGTCCCAATCCTCCGCATTCGGTGCGAACGGTCGCCCTTTGACATAGGCAAATGTGGTCTCGTCCGGTGCGATCATCCCGAACCGCCCACCGCCCTCAATGGACAGGTTGCACAATGTCATACGCCCTTCCATCGACAAAGATCGAACCGCAGGCCCAGTATACTCAATGGCATGTCCGCGTGCGCCATCAGCCCCCAGCTTGGCGATCCACGCAAGCGCAAGGTCTTTGGCTCCGACACCTGGCCCAAGGACACCAGTTACGTTGATCCGCATCGCCTTGGGCTTCTTCTGCCAAACCGTCTGCGTCGCCAGCACATGCGCCACTTCGGTCGCGCCAATACCAAAAGCCAAGGCACCGAACGCACCGTGGGTCGATGTATGGCTGTCGCCGCAATTGATAAGCAATCCCGGAAGGGTGAGCCCTTGTTCTGGCCCGATCACATGCACGATGCCCTGACGCGGGTCATCAAGGCCGAAACAAGAGATACCGTGTTTCGCTGTATTCGCCTCAAGCGTCGCAATCATCCGCGCAATCGCGTGGGTCGCGGGACCGCCGCGCGTCGGCGCGTAGTGATCCGCCACACCAAAGGTCAGACCGGGTTCAGCCACAGGCAACCCGCGCTCTGCGATCTTTGCAAACGCGTGATGCGACCCTTCGTGAACCAGATGGCGATCCACCCACAACAGGCTTGTCCCGTCTTCGCGGCGCAGGATTTCGTGCGCATCCCACAGTTTATCCAAAAGGCGGCGCGCGGTCATTTGAGCCCTCCGATCACCGGTTCCCAGTGCCGCGCCTCACCAGCGCCAACACGGGCAAGGCTCATTTCAAGCCGGAACAGATCGGGTCGGTAGAGGGCTGACAGATGCTCAACCCCCTGTCCATTTGCATCCCGCACGACCCGCTGCACAAACAAGAGCGGCGATCCGACCGACACCTCCAAGGCGTCAGCGACATCGGGCGTCGCCAAGGCCGCGGTCACTGTCTGATGCGCGCTTTCCACGCTCACGCCGCTGCGCTCCAGCAAACGAAAGAGCGGCTGCGTCGCCAAATCAGCTTCGTCATAGCTAACAGCGATGTCTTTCGGCACAAAGGTTGTGAGGTGCGAAAAGGGCTGACCGCCAGACGACCGCACTCGCACGGCCTTTTGCACATCCGCGCCTTCGGGGATGCCCAACGCGTCGGCCACCGACGCAGGCGCGTTGTCGTAAGAAAAAGACAAAAGCCGCGCCGTTGTCGTGCGGTCCATTTCAACCAGATGTGGGATCAGCGTTGCGAAATCAGCAGACATGCGTTGGCCTGTCTGTTCTTGCGCCCGAACGACCGATCCGGCGCCTATCTTTTTCTCGATCCAGCCATCGGCGGCTAGTGCTTCCAACGCGCGCCGGATCGTGATGCGAGAGACATCGAACTGTTCGGCAAGCTTATGCTCTCCCGGCAGGCGCGCGCCGTCCTTGAAAACACCATTTGATATTTCGTCGCGCAGCAACAGGTACACCCGACGGGCCTTACCGCCTTCTGGAAGTCCGGAATGCGCGTTTATCGTCACGACAGCGCGGCTCCTGTTGGTTGGCGATCCACGTGGTCAGTAGAATGATCCAACGAAGATTCTTCATTTGTTGGTCTTTCAATATACCAAAACCTGTTATATGAAAAGTGCAGATTTTGGGGAGGGTCATATGCCAATCGTGGAAGCACATATCCTTGAAGGATACAGCCCCGCCGAGAAATCCCGCCTCACATCAGCCCTCACCGATGCGATTCGATTTGTCGTTCCAGCACCCGATGAGGCGATCACCGTGATGCTGCATGAATACCCGTCCGAGGCCTACGCCCGTGGCGGCCAACACCGCCAGCCTGCCCCTGCCCTGCCTGATCCCACTCAGATCGTGCGCGATTACCTCGCCGCGATGGAAGCCCGCGATCTGGATACCGCACAGGCGATGCTGGGCGACGACTTCCAGATGGTGTTCCCCGCGACCCAGCCGATGACGCAGCTGTCCGAACTGATCGAGTGGTCCAAGGGTCGCTATCGGTTTGTGAAAAAAACTTATGACGGATTCGACGCGATGCACAGCGGCGCCGTCGCCGTCGTTTACGCGCGCGGCGCGCTATACGGCGAATGGATGGATGGCACTTCGTTTGACGGCATCCGCTTTATAGACCGTTTCGAAATCACCGGAGGCAAAATCGTGCGTCAGGACGTCTGGAACGACATGGCAGAGGTGCGCGCGCAATGAGTGCTGCAATTGACCCGATTACTCTGGCTGTTCTTGCAGGCCGGATGGAACAGATCGCCGACGAGATGGACGCGACGCTCTTCCGCGCGGCATTCAACCCGATCATTGCAGAAGCACATGACGCGTCGCACGGCTTCTACCACGCGAGCACCGGCGACACGCTTGTGCAGGGCAAATCCGGATTGCCGATCTTTGTCGGCGTGATGGCCTTTGCCGTAAAAGCCGTGATCGACAAGGCGGCCGAAGCCGGTGATCTGGCGGACGGTGACATCTACATTTTCAACGACGCCCATATGGGCGGCACGCACCTGTCCGACATGCGGCTGGTGCGCCCCTATTACCGAGAGGGAGAGCTGTTCTGCTACCTTGCCAGCGTCGGCCACTGGCACGATGTGGGCGGCGCGGTGCCGGGCAATTACAACCCATCCGCCACCGAGGCGTTTCAGGAGGCGTTCATCCTGCCGCCGGTCAAGCTGGCCCGCGCAGGTGTGATCCAACAGGACATTATCGACATTCTTCTGCGCAACACCCGCCTCCCACAATCGGCGATGGGCGATCTGAACGGCCAGTTGGGTGCGTTGGATCTGGGTGTGAAACGTTTAGACGAATTGCTGGACGAGTATGGAGCCGAGACCGTGTCTGCGGCTTTGGACGCCTTGGGCGATCGGGCCGAAACGCTAATGCGGTCGGAACTCTCGGGACTGCCGGATGGCCGCTGGGAAGCGGTGGATTACCTCGATAATGACGGGATCACCGATATTGCCCTGCCGATCAAAGTGGCACTTGAGATCAAGGGTGACACGATGGTGCTCGATTTCGAAGGCACCGCACCGGTCACTGCTGGTCCGGTGAACATCGCCTACCCGACCGCCGTGGCCACCGCCTATGTGGCGATCAAGCATATATTCCCTGACCTGCCCGCCAATGCTGGTGTCATGCGCCCGATTGATGTGCGCGTGCCGGATGGCTCGCTGCTTTCGGCCGAATTCCCGGCACCCGTAGGCGGCTACACCGAAACCATCCTGCGCATGATCGACGTGATCTTCAGCGCCGCATCCCAAGCCGCCCCCGAACGTGTGGTCGCCAATGCCTATGGCACGATCAACGCGCTTTCCATCGCAGGGAAGCGCGCGAACGGACAGCGCTGGGTGATGTTCAGCTTCTATGGCGGTGGGCATGGCGGCAGCATCGAAAGCGATGGCCTCAACCACGGCAACGCGCCGATCTCGACGGCGACGATCCCTCCGATGGAGATCCTCGAAGCCGCTTACCCCGTCATGTTTCGCCAATGGGCGCTGCGCCCAGACAGTGCGGGCGCGGGCCAGCATCGCGGCGGATTGGGCGCCACCTACGAGATCGAAGTGCTTGAGGAAAACGCCGAAGCGTTCCTGTTCGGCGAACGCGGGCGTTTTGCGCCGCAGGGTGTGCAAGGCGGCGGAACTGGGGCGATGAACGTATTTCACTATGAACAGGCGGATGGGTGGAAGACCCCGCCGCTCGCGTCCAAGATGCTCGGGATCAAGCTGACCAAAGGACAGGCCGTGCGGCTCGACACACCCGGTGGCGGAGGCTACGGCCCTGCCACCAGCCGGGATGCGCAGGCCGTCGCGCGGGATGTTGCGTTGGGATACCTGACGCCGGACAAAGCGACCGATCTTTACGGCCCCGCATGGAAAGAGGTCGCAGCATGACCAAGATGATCGGCGTCGATGTCGGCGGCACCTTTACCGATGTATTCGTTCTGGACGAGGCCACCGGCACCGCGCAGGTCGCAAAGGTACCCACCACCCGGCCTGACCAGTCAGGCGGTTTTCTGGACGGGATCGGCCAACAAGTTGATGACCTCTCCACCGTCGCGGCTGTTGTGCATGGCACCACCGCCGGAACCAATGCTCTGCTCGAGCGCAAAGGCGCAAAGATCGGCGTGATCACTACTCACGGACTCCGCGACGTTCTTGAAATGCGCCGCCGCGACAGGCCCCGCACCTGGGGCCTGCGCGGCGATTTCGAGCCTGTTGTCCCGCGAAACTTGCGGCTGGAAGTGCCGGAACGGACGCTAGCCGACGGCACAATCCGCACGCCTGTAGATCTGGACGCCGTCGAAACCGCCGCACAGCAATTGATCGACGAAGGCTGTCTGGCCGTCGCGATCCTGTTCGCCAATGCCTATGCCAATGCCGAGAATGAGGCCAAGGCTGTTGAAGCTGTCCGCGCCATGTGGCCCAACGATCACGTAAGCTGTTCGTCGGAAATCCTGCCGGAAATCCGCGAATTCGAACGCTTCTCGACCACCGCTTTGAACGCCTATCTGCAACCCGAAGTGTCGGGCTATATCAACCGTCTGGATCAAGCCCTCACCAAGGGCGGGTTCGGCGGCGAGTTCATGATCGTTCAATCCAACGGCGGCGTCATGGGCACGGACACCGCCTGCCGCCTGCCCATTCGCACCGCGCTCTCTGGTCCTGCTGCTGGGGTAATCGCCGCCGGGCATATCGCGACGACTGCCGGGTTCGAGAATGTCATCACCGGCGACATGGGCGGCACCAGCTTTGACGTGGCGCTGATCGCCAAGGGTCAGTCCATGCTGTCGCCACAGACCTCGATCGACTTCGGCATGGTGGTGCGCAACCCGATGATCGAGATCACGACAATTGGCGCGGGCGGCGGCTCCATCGCGTGGGTCGACAAGGGTGGATTGCTGAACATTGGCCCGGAAAGCGCAGGGTCGACCCCCGGCCCGGTGGCCTATGGTCAAGGGAATGACCGCCCCACTGTGACCGATGCAAATGTCGTTCTGGGCCGGATCGACCCCGACAATCCCATCGGTGGCAAGCTGGACCGTCTGGATGTGGACGCAGCTGCCAAGGCTATCGACATTCATGTCGGATCGAAGCTGGGCCTTACCACCATCGAAGCCGCCGAGGCGATCCTGCGGGTTGCCAATTCGCGGATGGCAGGCGCAATCCGTCTGGTCAGTATCGAACGCGGGTTCGATCCGAAACGCTTTGCCTTCATGCCCTTTGGCGGTGGTGGTGCGCTGCATACTGGCGCGATCCTGAAAGAGGTCGGCATCGGCAGCGCCATTGTCCCCCGTTATCCCGGCGTGACCAGCGCCATGGGCTGCGTGATTGCCGACATGCGGCAGGACTTCGTGCAGACGATCAACACGCTCACCGCAACACTGGACACCGACGCGCTGCGCGCTGTGATGCAGCGCCATATCGACGAGGGCATGGGCCTTCTGGATGCCGCGCAATCCCGGTTCGAGGCGCGCGATATCGTGGTCGAACTGGACATGGCCTATGTCGGTCAGACGCATACGGTTGCGGTGCCACTGGCGATCACGGTTGAGGGGACGACTGTCGTAGCGCCGACTGTGGCCGAGGTCGAAGCAGCGTTTGATGCCGCCTACGAAGCCACGTATGGGCGACTTCTCAAAAACGGCACACGCCGGGTGATGAACCTGCGCACCGCCGTGATCGGTCGGCGACCCAAGTTCGACCTAAGAACTCTGGCCCCGAAGGATGGGACAGTCGAAACGGCGCACACGGGCAGCCGCAAAGTGCATTTCGGCGATGCGTGGTTCAAGACAACCATTTACAACCGCCTGTCCCTGCCCGTCGGGGCCAAGATCAAAGGCCCAGCGATCCTTGTGCAGCCGGACACCACCGTTCTGGTCGATCCCGGGCTGACCGCAACGGTCGATGCCTGCGGCAACACCATCATCACAAGGGACGAGGACTGAGACATGGCACATACAATCGACCCAAAGCGCACCGCCCTTCTGACCATCGACCTGCAGAACGACTTTCTGCACCCCGAAGGCGCCTATGGCCGCGCAGGGCAAGGCGCCGAGGCGATCACCGCCCTGCCCGCCCGGGTCAAGCCCGTCGTGGATGCGCTGCGCGCCAAGGGTGGCACCTATATCAGCGCTCAGTTCACGCTGGTGCCGGGGCCGAATAACGAACCGCTTATTGCGCCGCACCTGAAAGAGCTGCGGCCCTTTCTGGGCAAGGGCGATTTCGCCCCCGGCAAGTTCGGCCACAACCTTGTCGACGCCCTCGCGCCGGCCGATTACACCATTGAAAAGGTGGCCTATTCCGCGCTCTACCAGACGCGGCTGGAATACATTCTGCGGGCACTGGATATCGACACGCTGATCATTGGCGGGATCGTCACCAATGGCGGTGTCGCCAGCACGGTGCGGGATGCGCATCTGCGGAACCTGCACACGATCCTGCTGTCCGATGGGTGCGCTGCGTTCAAACAAGAGGTGCATGACGCCACGCTGCTGTCCCTTGCGTCGGTTTGCCCGAACGTGACCTGCGCCGAGATGGTGGAAACCCTGACATGAGCTTGAAAACCCGCCTTACCGCCGATGAGATCCTTGTTGCTCCGGGTGTGTATGACGCCCTGACTGCTACATTGGCCGCGCAAGCCGGTTTTGAGGCGCTGTACCTGAGCGGTGCAGCCGTCGCTTATACACGGTTGGGTCGACCGGACATCGGCCTCACCTCCGTCAGCGAAATGTCCGACACGATGGCGCTGATCCGCGACCGCGTGGACCTGCCCGTCATCATCGACGCCGACACAGGGTTCGGCAACGCTCTGAACGCGCAGCGGACCATGCGGCTCTATGAACGCGCGGGGGCCAATGCGTTGCAGGTCGAGGACCAGACCTATCCAAAGCGCTGCGGGCATCTGGCCGAGAAATCCATCATCCCCACGCAGGAAATGGTCGGCAAAATCGCCGCAATGGCTGACGCCCGGGCGAGTGACGAGACACTTATCATCGCGCGCACCGATGCGGTTGCCGTGGAGGGGTTCGACGCCGCCATCGACCGCGCAGAGGCCTATGTCTCGGCAGGCGCCGACGCGCTGTTCATCGAAGCGCTGCGATCGGTTGAGGAATTGAACACCGTGGCCCAGCGGTTCAAGGACCGCATACCGCTTCTGGCGAATATGGTCGAAGGCGGGGCCACGCCGATCCAGAACGCAACGGACCTTGAGGCGATGGGGTTTTCCATCGTGATCTTTCCCGGCGGCATTGTCCGGGCCCTCGCCCACACCGCCGAGGCGTATTATGCCAGCCTGAAGGGCACCGGCAGCAACCGCGCCTTTGCCGACCGGATGTTCGATTTCAACGGGTTGAACAAACGGCTTGGCACGGACGAGATGCTGGCACTTGGGAAACGCTACGAATCCGGCGGGCACGACTGAGCCATGTCGATCCTGCCGCCCCCCACCGCTGGCTTTGATCTGAACGTGCCGATCCTGATTGTCGGTGCCGGGGCCTGTGGATTGGTGGCTGCCTTGGCCGCCAATGATGCCGAGGCCGAAGTGCTGGTGGTCGAGGCAGATGCGGCACCGTCCGGGTCTACAGCGTTATCCGCAGGGCTTATCCCGGCTGCCGGTACACGTTTTCAGCGGGACGCAGGGATCGAGGACACAGCAGACCTTTTCGCCAAGGATATTCAGAAGAAAGCCAAGGGTGAGAACCCGCAAGAGCTTGTTGATCTGCTGGCAGGGCAGTCGGGCAAGGTGATCGAGTGGCTGGCGGATCGCTTCGGCCTGCCCTTCTCGGTCGTCACCGATTTCGACTATCCCGGCCATTCGCGTCGCCGGATGCATGGCCTGCCGACCCGCGCAGGACGGGAGTTGATCGACAGGCTACGCACCGCCTGCGAAGCGCAGGGGATCGACATAATCTGCAACCGCCGTGCGACATCGCTCTTTGTTGAGGGGGATCACGTGCGGGGCGTACGGTTGGAGGGTCCCAACGGTACGGAAGATGTGGGCTGCGACGCGCTCATTCTCGCCTGCAATGGCTATGGCGGCAATCGCAACATGGTGCGCGAGTTCATGCCCGAGATCGAAAACGCGGTGTGGTTCGGGCATGACTACAATCAAGGCGACGCGGTGACTTGGGGCGAGGCGCTTGGCGCCGAAACGCTGCATCTGAGCGCTTACCAGGGCCACGGCAATGTCGCGCATCCTCAGGGCATCCTGATCACGTGGGCGGTCATCACCCAAGGTGGCGTGCAAGTGAACCTGAATGGCGATCGCTTCTGGGATGAAAGCCAAGGCTATTCGGAAGCCGCCCGCACGGTGCTGGCGCAACCCGAAGGCGTGGCTTGGACGATCTTTGACAGCCGCATCGCGGGCATCGCGCGGCAGTTTCAGGACTTCAAGGATGCCGAGGCCATCGGTGCGATCCGCACTGCTGATACCGTGGCGGAACTGGCAGAGGTCACAGGCGTACCCGAAATCAAGCTAACACAGACCCTGTTCAGCATTCCCACGGGCGGGCCTGACGCCTTTGGACGCAGCTTCCTTGGCGAACCACTTCAACCGCCTTATTGTGCCGTCAAGGTGACTGGAGCCTTGTTTCACACGCAAGGCGGCTTGAAGGTAGATCCAGAGGGCCGTGTGTGCCAAACCACCGGAAGCGTCTTTCCAAACCTCTTTGCGGCTGGGGGCGCTGCGGTGGGTGTTTCAGGTTCTGGTGATAGCGGTTATCTGTCTGGCAATGGATTGCTGGCAGCGACAATTCTGGGACATATCGCCGGATCGGCTGCGGCCAATGATATGAAAGAGGAGCATGGACATGCTTGATGCGTCACACGCGGGTCACGGACCCTCACTCGCCAAATTCGACTGGGAAGATCCGCTGGGCCTGCGGGCCTCGCTGTCCGAAGAAGAGCGCATGATCGCTGACAGTGCGGCGGCCTATGCCGCGGACAAACTGCTGCCGCGCGTGTCGGACATGTATCTCAACGAAGGTGTGGCCCCCGAGATTTTTGCCGAGATGGGCGAGATGGGCCTGCTGGGTGTCACCATCCCCGAAGAGTACGGCGGTCTGGGCGCGGGCTATGTCAGCTATGGTCTTGTGGCGCGCGAAGTGGAGCGTGTTGACAGCGGCTATCGGTCGATGATGAGCGTCCAAAGCTCGCTCGTGATGTACCCCATCCACGCGTACGGAACGGATGAGCAGCGCAAGAAGTACCTGCCCGGTTTGGCAGCAGGGACGCTGATCGGCTGTTTTGGCCTGACTGAACCAGACGCCGGGTCGGACCCTGCGGGCATGAAGACCGTCGCAAAGAAAACCGACGGTGGTTATGTCATCAACGGTGCCAAGATGTGGATCTCGAACAGCCCGATTGCGGATGTGTTCGTGGTCTGGGCCAAGTCCGAAGCGCATGGTGGCAAGATCCGCGGCTTTGTGCTTGAGAAAGGCATGAAAGGTCTCAGCGCGCCCAAGATCAACGGCAAGCTGTCGCTGCGCGCATCCATCACCGGCGAGATTGTGATGAAGGATGTCGAGGTTGGTGAGGATGCGTTGCTGCCGGGTGTCGAGGGCCTCAAAGGTCCGTTCGGCTGTCTGAACCGTGCACGCTTCGGCATCGCTTGGGGCGTGATGGGGGCTGCCGAAGACAGCTGGCACCGCGCCCGTCAGTACGGTTTGGACCGGACGCAATTTGGAAAGCCGCTGGCGCAGACACAGTTGTTCCAAAAGAAGCTGGCGGACATGCAAACCGAGATCACCTTGGGCCTGCACGCAGCACTCCAAGTGGGCCGGATGCTCGACGCGGGTACAGCAGCACCCGAAGCGATCAGCCTGATCAAGCGTAACAATTGCGGCAAGGCGTTGGAGATCGCGCGCCACGCCCGCGACATGCATGGCGGCAACGGGATCATGGCGGAATACCACGTCATGCGCCACGCGCAGAACCTTGAGACGGTCAACACTTACGAGGGTACGCATGACGTGCACGCCCTGATCCTTGGCCGGGCACAGACAGGGTTGCAGGCGTTCTTCTGATGTCAGCACCGCTGGAAGGTTTGAAAGTTCTTGAATTGGCCCGCATTCTTGCAGGGCCAATTGTCGGTCAGACGCTGGCCGACCTTGGCGCAACCGTGATCAAGGTGGAAAGCCCCAAGGGCGACGACACCCGCACATGGGGCCCGCCCTTCATCGAACGCGAGGGCGAGGACACGCCGTCTGCGGCGTATTTCTATAGCTGCAACCGCGGGAAATACTCGGTCACGGCAGATCTGACGACCGAGCAAGGCCGCGCTTTTGTGCAAGACCTTGCGCGCGAGGCGGATGTCCTGATCGAGAACTTCAAGGTCGGCGGGCTGACCAAGTACGGCTTGGACTATGCCAGCCTGTCGGCAGCCAATCCCGGCTTGATCTACTGTTCGATCACGGGCTTTGGCCAAACCGGCCCTTATGCCGAACGCGCAGGCTATGACTACCTTGTGCAGGGGCTGTCTGGGCTGATGTCGATCACGGGAGATCCGGCAGGCGAACCGCAGAAGGTCGGCGTTGCCGTCACCGACATCTACACCGGCCTATACGCCGTGATCGGAATTCAGGCGGCCCTGCGCGAACGCGACCAAAGCGGCCAAGGCCAACACATCGACATGAGCCTGCTGGATGCGGGCACAGGGTGTCTAGTCAATCAGGCGATGAACTTCCTCGTGACTGGCGAGTCGCCCAATCGGATGGGGAACCAGCACCCTAACATCGTTCCTTACGAGGTCTTCCCGGCCTCCGATGGCGATATCATCATCGCTTCGGGCAATGATCGCCAGTTCCAAGGCCTGTGCGAGATTGTGGGACGACCTGACATTGGCGAGAACCCGGACTACCGGACCAACGCCCAGCGCGTGCAGCACCGCGACGAACTGATCGCGATGCTCAAGGCCGAAACGGCGAAGATGACCAAGGCCGATTTGCTTGAGGCGTTGAAGGCCAAGCAAGTGGCGTCATCCCCGATCAATACGGTTGGCGAAGTGTTCGACGATCCGCAGATCATTCACCGTGGGATGAAGATCATGCCCGAGGGTGTACCGGGGGTTCGCACCCCGATCACCTTTAGCACGTCAACCCTTGCGCTGGACCGGACTGCGCCCACGCTAGGGGCGCATACCGATCAGGTGAAAACATCCGGGTGGTCTTTCAAAGACTGACCACCCGGTCTTTTCTCAGTTCAGCCGCAGCCCGGTTTCCGGCGCAAAATACGACACCTTGCCCAGATCAAAGGACAGCCGCTTTGGCTGACCGGGCTTGGCCGTCGTTTCCGCGTGCAGACGCGCGGTCACGTGTTTGCCGCCCAGTTGCATCACAGCGAATGTGTCCGCCCCCGCTGGTTCGACAATGTCGATCAGGCATTCGGCTGCCTGCGTCGACTCGGACCCGCGCAGATCGGGATCGGCGATGTCTTCGGGACGCACGCCAAGGATCACGTCTTCGGGCAGATCGCGGTTCTTGGTGTCGGTCAGAACAATCGGCTCGCCAGATTTACGAGTGATCTCGATCCGTGTGCCTTCATCGGCGCGATGCGCTTTGGCCGGGATCAGATTCATCGCGGGGCTGCCCATGAAGTCGGCCACAAAGAGGTTGGCCGGGCGATTGTAGATTTCCGCTGGAGATCCGATCTGCTGGATCACGCCGCCTTTCATTACGACGATCTTGGTGGCCAGCGTCATCGCTTCGATCTGGTCGTGGGTCACATAGACCATCGACGCGCCAAGGTTCTGGTGCAGGGCTTTGATCTCGGTCCGCATCTCGACCCGTAGCTTGGCGTCGAGGTTGGACAGCGGTTCGTCAAAAAGGAACAGCTTGGGGTCGCGCACCAGCGCCCGCCCCATCGCCACACGCTGACGTTGACCACCCGAAAGTTGACCGGGACGGCGGTTCAGCAGTGGTTCGATCTGCAGCTGCGCCGCCACCTGAGCCAGCTTCTTGTCCTGCGTGGCCTGATCGACGCCGCGCACCTTCATGCCGAAGGTGATGTTCTTGGCGACGGTCATGGTCGGGTACAAAGCGTAGGACTGGAACACCATCGCGATGTCGCGGTCCTTGGGGCTGACATGGGTCATGTCCTTGCCGCCGATGCTGATGGCCCCACCCGAGATCGGTTCGAGCCCAGCAATGCAGTTCAGAAGCGTGGACTTGCCGCAGCCCGAGGGGCCAACCAGCACAAGGAAATCGCCCGGTTCGATCGACACATTGATGTCCTTGAGGATCTCCGTCGTGCCGTAGCTTTTGTAGAGGTTGTTGATGTCCAGGATCGGAGACATGGGTTTATCCTTTCACGGATCCGGCGGTCAGACCGCGGATGAAATACTTGCCGGCGACGACATAGACGAACAGCGTCGGCAGCGCGGCAATGATCGCAGCAGCCATGTCAACGTTGTATTCTTTGACGCCAGTGGTCGAGTTGACGATGTTGTTCAGGGCGACGGTCACCGGCTGGGTGCCCGCTTGGCTAAAGGACACGCCGAACAGGAAGTCGTTCCAGATCTGGGTGAATTGCCAGATAACGGTCACCACGATGATTGGGAGCGACAATGGCAGGAAGATCGACCAGAAAATCCGGAAGAACCCTGCGCCGTCCACCTTGGCCGCCTTGGTCAGCTCCGACGGGATCGACACATAGTAGTTGCGGAAAAACAGCGTGGTGAAGCCAAGCCCGTAGATCACGTGGACGAAAATCAGCCCCGGAATGGTGCCTGCGATGCCGATGATCCCCAAGGTTCGCGCCATCGGCAGCAGTACCACCTGAAACGGGATGAAGCAGCCGAACAGCATCAGCGAGAAGATGATGTTGGCGCCGCGAAACCGCCACTGCGCCACGACATAGCCGTTCATCGCGCCCAGCAGGGTCGAGATCGCGACCGCCGGGATAGCGATCAGGATCGAGTTCCAGAAATACGGGCGCACGCCCTCACACTGGATGCCGGTACAGGCCCCCGACCATGCCGTGCGCCACGCGTCGAACGTGACGTCCCGTGGCAGGGCGATCAGGTCGCCCGTGCGGATTTCATCAAGGCTTTTCAGCGACGTGGTGATCATCACGAAAAGCGGCATCAGGTAAAACAGGGCGAACAGACCCAGCGCGAGATACAAAACCCAGCGCAGGATGATCTTGCCTGTCCGGTTTTGGCCCGTGGCCTGAGACATGGACAGATCAGTCATCTTTGGTCCTCAGTTCCGAATAGAGGTACGGGACGACGATTGCGAAGACGACCATCATCATGATCATGGCAGAGCTTGCCGCCTGACCGATATCGCCGCGCGAAAAGGCCATCGCGTACATGTAGGTTGCAGGCAGGTCCGTCGCGTAGCCGGGGCCACCGCCGGTGAGCGCGATGACAAGGTCAAAGCTTTTGATGGCGAGGTGCGACAGAACGATGAAGGCCGAGAGAAAGATCGGGGCCATCGACGGGATGATGATGGCGGTATAGATGCGCCAGGTCGGGATACCATCGACCTGTGCGGCCTTGATGATCTCGCCATCCACCGACCGCAGACCGGCCAGAAACAGCGCCATCACGAAGCCCGAACTTTGCCAGATCGCGGCGATCACAATGGTGTAGATCGCCATATCCGGGTTCACCAACCAATCGAAGGTGAAGTCTTCGAACCCCCAACCTCGGACCATGGCCTGAATGCCCAGACCCGGGTTCAGGATCCACTTCCATGCCGTGCCCGTGACGATCATCGACAGCGCCATCGGGTAGAGGTAGATCGTGCGCAGCGCGCCTTCGGTACGGATGTTCTGATCCAGCAGGATCGCCAGAACCAGCCCGAGCACCATCGCGATCACGATGAACAAAAAGCCGAAAACGAACAGGTTGTTCAGCGCAGTGTCCCAGCGGGGCGATGCGAACAGGCGTTCGTACTGGATGAAGCCTTCGATGTCATAGCGTGGCAGCAGGCGCGATCGCGTGAACGAGACCCAAGCGGTCCAGGCTATGAAGCCATAGACAAAGATCAGAACTGCGATGAACGAGGGCGCCAGTACCAATTTGGGCGTGTTTTCTTCAAGCCACTTGGTCATTGGATCTGTCCCTGAAAGTCCCGCCCCAAGCGGGTGCTTTGGGGCGGGAGATTGCGTTTACATGCTGTTTGCGACTGCGTCGGCCAGCATGTTGACAGCTTCATCCGAGGACATGTCGGAGTTGAAGTGCGCAGTCACAACGTCAGTGATCGCACCGGACTGCGCACCGCGCAGCGCCATACCGTGGGCATAGCTGGGCAGGAGCGATCCGTTGTCCGAGCTTTCACCCATGTCCTTGGCGGACAGGTGTGCACAGCTGTCGAACTCTTCCAGAGACACGTCAACGCGTGCCGGGATCGACCCTTTGTTCAAGTTGAACACCTTCTGGAAGTTCTGACCGACGATCAGCTCTGCCAGCAGCTCCTGGCCAGCTTTCTTGTCGTCGCCGTCCACGTCGAACATCGCAAAGCTGTCCACGTTGTAGAGGAAGCCGTCCCCCGGAACGGACGCGCAGAGGAAGTCTTCGCCCGGTACTTTGCCAGCCGCCATGAATTCGCCCTTGGCCCAGTCACCCATGATCTGGAACGCCGCTTCGCCGTTCATGACCATCGCTGTGGCAAGGTTCCAGTCACGACCCGAGAAGTTGTCGTCGACATAACCGCGCATGGTGCGCATCTGGTCAAAGACAGCCTTCATCTCATCGGACTTCAGAGTGTCCATGTCGAGATCGACAAACGCCTTGCGGAAACCATCAGCACCGAGAACGCCCAACGCGACTGCTTCGAACACGGTAGCGTCCTGCCAAGCCTGACCACCATGTGCCAGCGGGATGATACCAGCCGCCTGCAGCTTTTCGGCCGCTGCGTTGAACTCGTCCCATGTGGTCGGCATTTCGATGCCATTGGCTTCGAGAACATCTGCGTTCGCCCAGATCCAGTCAACGCGGTGTACGTTTACGGGTGCCGCGCACCACGTGCCTTCGCACTTCATGTGACCAGCGATGGACGCCGGCAGAACATCTGCCCAGCCCTGCGCTTCGGCAACGGCCGAAATGTCGGCCAAAACGCCTTCTTCGTACCATTCCTGGATTGCCGGGCCCTTAAGCTGAACGGCGGTCGGAGCGTTGCCGGACAGAACGCGTGCGCGCAAAGCGGTCATTGCGGCGTCACCGCCGCCACCTGCGACAGGCATGTCAGTCCACTGGCCACCCTTCGAGGCAAATTCTTCCTGCAGCACTGCGACGGATTTCGCTTCGCCACCCGATGTCCACCAATGCAGAACTTCTGCCTGGGGTTCGGCATATACTGCGGATGCGATCAGAGCGGTGGCGGAGACAGCGCCGAAAAATACGGATTTCATGTGTGTAGTCCTCCCAAAATCTGTGCCAGTTCTGGCATCAGGTGCTTATGTTTGGCGAAATCACCCCTAGCATTGCAATCTCGTCATGGCGGGTTTTCAGTTACGGCGTGCAGATTTTTACAGCTCTCGTTACACGCTGTTACACTGGACGAGATTTCGTTTCCTGTTGTTACATAACAGAGGGAGCCACGGTGCAGACGTGCCGTGCAGGGAGGAGAACGGCAGATGGCGATTCCACGACTTCTTGTCGTCGATGACGATCCGGACATGCGCCAGATGATGTGCCAGTATCTGCGTCAGCACGGGTGCATCGCCTTGCCTGCCGCAACCGAAGCCGACGTGCATCGCCATCTCGATGACGGGCGGATAGACCTTGTTTTACTGGATGTGATGCTGGGCGATGAAAGCGGGCTGGAGATCTGCCAAGGCTTGCGGCGCGATCATGATGTTCCGATCATCATGGTCTCCGCCCTCTCTGCCGATCACCAACGCATGGCGGGTTATGAGACCGGAGCGGACGATTACATCGCCAAACCCTTTAACCCGGAATTGCTGCTTGCGCGGGTGCGCGCCGTGCTGTCACGGGCGCGTCGGTCGTCATCGCTGATCTACCGGAGGCGCATCCAGACGTTCCACTTTGGCGGCTGGGTCTATGACGGCAAGCAGGACGAGGTGCGGTCACCCGACGGGTATCAGGTCACGCTGTCACGTCGTGAAACCGCGCTTCTTAAGGTGCTGCTTGCCAATCCGCATATCCCACTGACGCGGCAGGAAATCGCAACAGCGCTGGATGTGACCGGTGATCAGGATCAACCCGAAGCCACCGGACGTGCCATTGACGTGCTAGTTGGCCGCTTACGGTCCAAGATCGAAACCGATCCCAAGGCACCGGACATGATCCGCACGGAACGCGGGACGGGCTATGTCTTTGCCGTCGATGTAGCCGCCGAGTCCGACTGATGAAGCGCGGGGTCCGGCTGCGCAGCCTCGCGCTGATATGGGTGGCGATCGCGATGGTGTCGGGGTCGGTTGCAACACTGTTGTGGCTGAGGTCGACGCAATCGTGGACAGACCATCTTGCTTCGGCGCAAACCGCCGGGCTGCTGACCTACGAGGCGTTGCGGACCGGACAGGACACACACCCCAACCTGAACGTCGCGCTTTTGTCTATGGCGGATGCAGTGCTTGCGGAAACCGGCAAGTTCGAACGCATTTCAGGCATGCCGCAACCCGCCTATGTCACTGTTTTATCGCTGCAAAACAACGAAGGTGGATTGCAGATCGGCGCGGTTTCGGACGTTTTGCGCTATCCGGTTGCGGACATTCAGACGGACGCTGTGCCCACCGCTTCGGCACAGTTGGCGGCTTTGACCCGGCTCTTTGCGACCTATTGCAGCGATCCAATCCTGTTGGCGCGATATGGTAACGGGCCATGGCACCGGGTGGACGGCAGTGCAATCTGGGGCTGCGACGCCGCTCCGCGCGACATGCGTCTTATGGCGGTTCTGGTTGCGCTTTTGGCAGTGGCAGCTTTGGTCACGCTGATCGGGAACACGACACAGACCTTCGACGCCTTCGCTCAGGCCTTCCGCAATCGGCGCTTTGGCGGACCGGATAGTTACGAAACGACGGGTCCAAGCGAATTGCGGGATATCGTGGATTCCCTGAACGCGTTTCTCGAAGCCGAGCGCAAACAGCTTGCCAATCGCGCTGCAGTCCTCTCAAGCGTCAGTCATGATCTGGGCACGCCTGCCACGCGTCTGCGATTGCGGACAGCCCTGATTACTGACACCGAATTGCGCCGCAAGCTCGAGTCGGACATCGACTCGATGACGGGGATCATCGAAAGCGCCCTGACCTACACCCGCGCAGAGATGAATGCCGAAGCGCCACGCAAGCTGTCGCTGAACGCGCTCGTTGAAACCATTGTGTCTGACTATCAAGACGTGGGCGAGCCAGTGACCCTTGTTCCCCCACGCGATGTGGTGGTTCAGGGAGGCAGGTCGCTATTCATGTCGCGGCAGGGACAAAGCGTCGTCACGACTGGGCGGCAGGTCATCATAAGCGGGCGTCCCGTGGCATTGGAACGGGCGATCACCAACCTAATCGACAACGCTCTGAAATACGGACGAAGCGCCAGTGTCGCCATCGAAACCGATGCACAGACTGCCACCATCGTGATTGAAGACGAAGGGTCCGACACGCTGGCCAAGGATGTTCAAGACCTGATCGGCCCGTTTGAGCGCGGCGAGAATACCGATTACATTGCAGGACACGGGCTGGGCCTGTCCATTGTCGCCACTATCGCGGCACTGCACAACGGAGCACTGTCCTTTGAGAACTCGACCACCGGCCTACAGGCGCGGTTGAGCATCCAGCGCGCCTGAACCGATTTTACCAAGCGGGAATTTTTGCGATCCCGGCAGCAAAGCACCGGTCATGGCACAAGTTAATCGCAGCAATGCCTTGTTTTTCGGTCCGCTTTGTTCAACACATTTAAGGATAAAACGTCCCAGATCAGACCCGCGCCGACAGACCGGCTGTAGCAAAGGCGCGATCATAAGGGACGACCACAACGGGGAGAACCAGATGAAAAAGCTATTGATGGCCACTGCGGCCTTGGCAATCGGCGCGACATCCGCCTTTGCCGAAACCAAGATCGGCATGATCACAACCTTGTCCGGCGGCGGTGCCGGGCTTGGCATCGACGTGCGCGACGGGTTCATGCTGGCCATCGGCCAGTCGGGCCGGGATGACATCGAGGTCGTTATCGAAGACGATCAGCAAAAGCCTGACATCGCCGTGCAATTGGCCGACAAAATGGTGCAGTCCGAGCGGGTTGATATCCTGACCGGCATCATCTGGTCAAATCTTGCCATGGCCGTGATCCCGAGCGTGACCGCGCAGGGCAAGTTCTACCTGTCGCCGAATGCCGGCCCCTCAGCGCTGGCCGGTCAGGGGTGCCACCAGAACTATTTCAACGTCGCATGGCAGAATGACAACCTGCACGAAGCGGCAGGCGCCTATGCGACGTCCGCAGGCTATTCCAACAGTTTCGTCCTTGCGCCCAACTATCCGGCGGGTCAGGACGCGCTGACCGGGTTCAAGCGCATGTTCAAAGGTGAGCCGGCAGGTGAGGTCTACACCCAGTTGGGCCAGACCGATTACGCCGCCGAGATCGCGCAGATCCGGGCGTCTGGAGCAGACAGCGTGTTCTTCTTCCTGCCCGGTGGGATGGGAATTTCCTTCCTCAAGCAATATGCTGACAGCGGTGTCGATCTGCCTGTCGTCGGCCCAGCCTTCAGCTTTGATCAGGGTATCCTGCAAGCGGTGGGCGACGCGGCTCTTGGTGTTGTAAACACCAGCCAATGGAACAAAGACATCGACAATCCGACCAACGCGGCCTTTGTCGAAAGCTTCCAAGCTGAATACGGCCGTCTGCCGTCGCTTTATGCAAGCCAAGGGTTTGATACGGCGAACCTGATCCTGTCGGCGCTGGACACGGCCGAAGTGTCGGACGCGGATGCCTTCCGCGAGGCGCTGCGAGCCGCCGATTTCGACAGCACCCGTGGCGATTTCAAATTCGGGCCGAACCATCACCCGATCCAGACGATCTATGCACGTGAAGTCATCAAGGAAGGCGATGTCTTCACCAACAAGATTATCGGTGTTGCGCTTGAGAACCACGCCGACGTCTACGCCGCCGATTGCAAGATGTAAGTTGTCACTTGGTGTGCCAAAGCGCGTCTTTGGCACACCGCAACGCGGGCCGGCATGTCAACACTCCTGATCATTGAGCAGGTCCTCAACGGGCTACAATTCGGCGTTATGCTGTTCTTGATGGCGGCTGGTCTCACGCTGATCTTTGGCGTGATGGGCCTGATCAACCTCGCGCATGGGTCGCTCTACATGATCGGTGCGTTTGCAGCGGCAGCGGTCGCCGGAGCGACGGGCTCGTTCGTTTTGGCTTTGGCAGCGGCCCTTGCCGTGGCGGCCATCGCGGGGGCGCTGATCGAAATTACGGTGATCCGAAGGCTCTACGGCAAGGCGCATCTGGATCAGGTGTTGGCCACGTTCGCCTTGATCCTGATCTTTTCCGAAGGCACACGGTGGCTTTTTGGATCTTTCCCACTTTTCCTCAATATCCCCGACTACCTGTCCGGCCCGGTCGCCCTTCCCGGCGGCATTCAGTATCCGCTCTATCGGCTGACGTTGATCGCCGTCGGGCTGTTGGTCGGGCTTGGGCTGTGGGCGCTGATAGAACGCACGCGCATCGGCATCCAGATCCGCGCGGGCGAGAACGACCGCGAAATGATCGCGGCATTGGGAGTGGATATCCGGCTGCTTTACACTCTTGTCTTTGCCATCGGCGCTGCGCTTGCAGGGTTGGCGGGTGCATTGGTGGGCGCGATCCAGTCGGTGCAGGTGGGCATGGGGGAACCTGTACTGATCCTTGCCTTCGTGGTGATCGTGATTGGTGGCATCGGGTCGATCAAAGGCGCGTTCATCGGGGCGCTTCTGGTCGGGCTGACCGACACACTGGGCGGGATCTTCTTGCCGGAGCTGTTTAAGCTGTTCATGGAACCGGGTGCTGCCACGCAGACCGGATCGGCACTGGCCTCCATGGCGATCTACATCCTGATGAGCCTTGTCCTGATCTGGCGGCCCACTGGATTGTTCGGAGCACGCGCATGATCCCCGAACGTTTGCTGAACTGGGTTGTCTTCGCGGGTCTACTGGCAGTGCCTCTTTGGGCCATCGTTGCAGACGAGCCTTTCACCATCACCCTTGTGACCCGCGCGGTGATCCTTGCGATTGCCGCTGTCGGGCTGAACATCGCCCTTGGCATTGGCGGTTTGGTGAGCCTTGGACATGCGGTGTTCTTCGGCTTGGGGGGGTATGCCATGGGCATCCTTGCCTACCACGCGCAGACTTACACCTCGCTTGATTTGTTCGGGCTAAGCCTTGCCGGAACCAAGTCCATGCCGATCATCTGGCTGGTGGCGGTTGTTGTGTCTGCCCTTGCCGCTTGGGTCATCGGGCTGCTGAGCCTGCGCACCTCCGGTGTGTATTTCATCATGATCACCCTCGCCTTTGGGCAGATGTTCTACTACTTCGCCATCTCCTGGAGCACCTATGGCGGCGAAGACGGGCTGTCGATCTATGTGAGAAACGGGTTTCCTGGCCTGAACACCCTGGTGCCGATCCAGTTCTTCGGCCTGTGTTTTGCGCTGCTTTGCATTGTGCTGTTCCTGAACGCGAGGCTCCAGAACGCGCCCTTCGGTCTGGCGTTGAACGCGGCGCGTCAGGTGCCGACACGGGTCGAGACAGTGGGGCTGAACCCAATGCGGCTCAAGCTGGTGGCGTTCGTGATCTCGGGCGCGATCACGGGCTTGGCGGGGGCGCTCTTTGCCGATCTCAACCGGTTTGTGTCGCCGACCATGTTCAATTGGCAGCTTTCGGGCGAATTGATCGTGCTGATCATTATCGGCGGGGTTGGGCGGCTCTATGGCCCCGTCGTCGGCGCTTGTCTGTTTGTGGCCTTGGAGCACTGGTTGGGGGCGCTCACTGAGTTCTGGCACGTTTATCTGGGCCTGATCCTGCTCGTGATCGTGCTTTTTGCCCGTGGTGGGATCATCGGTCTATTGACCGGCAAGGAAGGCGCCCATGTCTGAGCCAATCCTTGCCACACGCAATCTGCGCAAGAACTTCGGCGCTTTGACCGCAACAGACGATGTGTCCATCGACCTGCGCGCAGGGGAAATCCACGCCATCATCGGTCCCAATGGCGCGGGCAAGTCGACGCTGATCGCACAGATCTGCGGTGGGTTGCGACCGGACTCGGGGTCGGTGCACCTGTTGGGGCGGGATGTCACGGCGGACAACACACAGGCGCGGGCGCAAGCCGGACTGGGGCGCACGTTCCAGATCTCGGCGCTGGCGATGGAAGACAGCGTTCTGGAAAACGTCGTGCTTGGGGCGCTAGGAAGTTCGGGCAATCCATGGCGGTTCTGGTCACGGGCGCTGTCGGACACTTCGCTGACTGCCAAAGCGGATGCGGCGTTGGAACGAGTGGGTTTGATCGAGCACCGAAACACCCGATGTGCCGAGCTATCGCATGGGCAACGTCGTCAGCTTGAGGTCGCTGTAGCGCTGACACTGTCGCCAAAGGCGTTTGTCATGGACGAACCGATGGCGGGGCTGGGGGCCGAGGGATCAAAACTGCTGACCGCGTTCCTTGACCAATTGCGGTCTGAGGCTCCGATCCTGTTGGTCGAACATGACATGGACGCTGTCTTTGCCCTAGCCGACCGGATCAGCGTGCTGGTCTACGGTCAGGTGATCGCAACGGGAACAGTCGACGAGATCAGGCAAAGCCGCGCCGTGCGTGAAGCCTATCTGGGGGAAGAGGCGTGACGCTGCTGAAGGTCGATAACCTGACCGCGCGCTATGGCGTGGCGCAGGTACTGTTCGGTGTCACACTGGATGTCGCGGAAGGCGAGGTTGTGGCCCTCATGGGGCGCAATGGCATGGGCAAGACGACGACGGTCAAAGCGATCTGTCGGATGATCGCGTCTGAGGGGGTATTGAATTTTGCCGGACACTCCTTGCACGACCTGCCCAGCCACAAGGTGGCACGGTTGGGTATCGGCCTTGCCCCAGAGGGACGGCGTTGCTTCCGCGATCTTACGGTCGAAGAAAACCTGATTGCGGCGGCGCAGCCGGGCGATTGGACGTTGCGCAGCATCGCCGACCTGTTCCCGCGACTGGGGGAACGCCATACCCAGCGGGCCGCTTCGCTATCGGGTGGCGAGCAGCAGATGCTGGCCATCGGGCGTGCACTAATGACCAACCCGCGCTTGCTGATCCTTGATGAGGCAACCGAAGGCCTTGCCCCGATCATCCGGCAGGAAATCTGGGCCGCCATCGCGCGGCTGAAACAAGAAACAGGAACCGCGATCCTGCTAATCGACAAATCGGTGCGGGAATTGGCGCAGGTGTCAGACCGCGCTGTTATCCTTGGACGGGGTGAAACGGTATGGTCGGGTGCTTTTGCGGACATCACGCCCGAGGTGTCAGAAACCTATGTGGGCGTCTAAGACCGCTCTCTTAGCGACCGTGATACCGGGATAGCAGCGCATCCGTGGCCATATCTTTAGGACGCTGGTTGACCAAAAGAACACGCAGTCCAGAGTTTTGAAATACTGCCAGAGCCCTGAGAATCGCATGATCAATCCAAGCATTTGCATTGCCGAATGCACCCCCGCCCAACCGCGTCAGAAGCACCGTGGTCGTCCCTCCGCGTCGACCGTTCAAAAACGCGGCGCTCAGAGTGGCTTCGTAGGCCGCTTCCAGGATGAGGGATGCCAATTCCGGACAGTCCGATTGACGGACCGATGAATAGGCGACGGGCAACGCAGAGCAATAGACCTGTGTGACACTGGTACCGGGTGCCGCCGCCTCGTCTGTCACTTCGACGCCCCAGTGCACACCCACCTGCAGCAAACATCGCAGCCTGTCGCGCTCAAATTCTGAGAGTGCTCCAAGATACTCTTCTGCGAGGTGCATACCCTTGCGGTTCAGCAGGGCATATCCGTTGCGCATTTCCCAAAATGTGTCTTTGGGTTGGCCTATCCGGTCGGCAAGCGTGTCTCCGAGTTTGGCTATCGTGTCGATCTGGCAGTCCGCAGTTTGACCGAACTGGCCAGATACCGGGACAAAATAGTTCCGAAAAATCGTGCCTGCACCAGCGGCCATAGCGCAGGCCGGCCCTTGCGTCTGGTCATACGCATAGCGCGTAATACCGTCTTCAGGCGTCACGTCCGGCGACGTCATTTCCAGAAGATTGAATTGTGAAGCCACTTGAAAGGTTGCGCCCGTGAATCGGGCATCTGAATGCAGGGCGCGAGCATCGCCAATGACCTTATCCAGACAGAGCGGCACATCCTTGGCCATAGCATCGACAATGCGCGATCTCAGAACCTCCAGAGACAGAACCTCTAAGTCTGCGACACCAAACGTTTTTGCCGATGCAGTGCTGTGCAGCTTGCCCTCATGCACGCTCAGCCGATCCTTGGTCTGCGCGTAAGCCGTTTCCTGAAAGCCCGTGATCCGTTCAAACCAGTCCATGTGCCTGCTCCTTAATGGCTCCAAAAGACCTCTAAGCCGACCAGACAGGGGAGCGTTTGAATCGCACCCGTGTCTGTAGGAGACCATAAAGCAAAGTCAGGACACTGTTGTTGACCGAAAACAAAGAAGCACTTCACGAAAGGTTCGGGGCCAGCAGGCAGGGATGAGGATCGGGCCGTTTCGTATGCGCCAATTCAAAGTCAAAGTGTCTTGAGTCCCGGCGCCTTGGTCCGAAAGTTGGGCAAGCGTGCTGCAGTCAGTCGTGCATCAATGCCTTGATACTGCCGATGAAAGTGGCGTCGTCCTGCTGTTTGCGCTTATCTAGAAGTTCGACAGCGTCTGGTCCGGCGCGGAACCTGAGTTGGTCGCTATTTGTGTTGGCCGCCTGCCATATCACATCGGCCACGAGTTCGGGTGCTGAAGGGTTAGATGCCAGCTTGCCGAAGACGCGCCCCATCGCTTCGGCTGTGGGCGCATAATCACCGAGGCTTTCGTCCATGGCGAAGTCAAAGGAACGCCCACCGAAATCGGTCTTGATCATGCCCGGCTCCACGATGCGCACCCGGATCCCGAGCGGTTCCAGTTCGTAGTGCAGCGCTTCGGAGAGGCCTTCGACAGCGAACTTGGTGCCGTGATAGAGCGCGCCAAGCGGAAAGGTCACCTGCCCGCCGATGGAGGAGATGTTGATGATCGCGCCCGATCGCGATGCCCGCATGTGGGGCAGGACAGCTTTGGTCACATCCAGCAGGCCGATTACGTTAGTGTCGAACTGGCGGCGGATGCGGTCGGTCGTGAAGGCTTCGAGCGGACCATAGGCACCATATCCTGCGTTGTTGAGCAGCACGTCGATTGAGCCGAAACGGTCGATCGCTTCGGAGACAGCAGCCTTGATGGATGAAGGGGCGGTTACATCAAGACGGGATACCAACATAGTATCGGTGTGATCGAGGTCTGAGGTGGCAGGGTCGCGCATTGTGGCGACGACATTCCAGCCTTCGGACTGGAACCGCAGGGCCGTGGCCTTGCCGATGCCAGAGGACGCACCGGTGATAAGAATTGTCGGCATGGAATGGCTCCTTCAAGCGTTGAGGCGCAGCATGTCGGCGATGCCGAAATTGCTCAGGACGGTGTAGGTGACATCATGCAGCGCGGTGTTGTAGCGTTCGATCTCGGGACCGACGCCGGTGTGATCGACCACGGTCCGAAAAGGTTTTTGTCCGAAAGGAACTGCCAGCAGGGCAGCCACGGCCTCGGCGATACGTTCGGGGCGCTGATCGGGTGTGGCCTCCAGCATCTGCGCCAATGCCTGAGCCGAAAGGGCTGGTACGACCGCGAAGTCGCCGTACTCAGTCTCTCGCATTGGGTCTTGCGGCGTGACCATTCCGTCGAAGAAGGCCGTGGGCATGGCGCCAGGTTCGATGATGCAGGATTCGATGCCAAAGTCGGACAATTCGGTGCGGTAGCATTCCACCATCGCCTCCAGCGCCCATTTTGACGCCGAATAAGTGCCGTAGAACGGTGTCGCGATACGCCCGATCAGGCTGGAGGTATAAAGGATCGTGCCACGCCCCTGCGCCCTGAAATGCGGCAACGCTGCGCGCATGATGCGCTGCACGCCGGTCACGTTGACGTCAAAGACGCGTGTCATATCCTCGGGCGACATCAGCTCTTGGATGCCGTAGGCGCCAATCCCGGCATTATTGAACAACACATCCAACCCACCAAGCGCGGCGATAGCATCAGCCACACCGGCCTCTGTGCTGGCAGCGTCGGTCACGTCCATCTCGATGATCTGTGCGCCGTCGGCTTCCAAAGCGGCGACGATGTCAGCTTTGCGCCCCGTGCGGCTGCGCACGCTGCCGGCAACCTGATGACCCTGCTCCATTAGCGCGCGTGCGGTAGGCAGGCCGAACCCACCTGCGATTCCGGTGATGAAAATCTTTGCCATCTGTTCAACCCCTATCCTGCTGATACAGAAGCAATACTCCGAGCAAGCAGTGACTTCTTTCCCAATCATCCTGATTACTTGCCTAATCCTCCAAACGAGCAGAACAAACGCCCAAAACCGAATGACTTATGTGCTATAACTTCCACGAAGGGAGAATTGCATGACAGGTTTGTTGGACCGTGCGACAGCAGTGCTGGACAAAGCTGGATTGCCTCGAGGCGCACTGGGCCATGTCGAGAGTGGGATGCACTTCCTCCGCTTCGATGCCGAGACGCCTCAGTCCGCCACCGTTTATCGCCCGCTGCTTTGCCTTGTTCTGCAAGGGGCAAAGCTGGTCAGTGCAGGCACCCGCAATCTGACGGTGGCCGAAGGGCAATCGCTGATCGTGAGCCATGCACTGCCGGTCGTCTCGCGCATCATCGAAGTGCCCTATGTGGCGCTGGTGTTCCCGCTCGACCTCGACCTGCTGCGCAGCCTCGCCCCAGCGGTGTCACCTGCCCGGACCACCCGCAGGCAAGATGCCTTTTCGATCACATTGTGCCAGACCGACCATGGGATGGAAGACGCGCTGGCCCGCTACCTTGACCATTGTAGAGACAAGCCGTCGCGCCATTTGCTTGCCCCGATCACCCGGCAGGAACTGCATGCGCGGCTCCTATTGGGCCCTCATGCAGACACGTTGCAAAGGCTGCTTTGGAACGAAACCACCGCCAGCCGCATCTTCTCCGCGACGCGCGAGATCCAATCCGACCTGTCACGCGCGCTTGTCGTGAGCGATCTGGCAGAGCGGATCGGAATGAGCCAATCCGCCTTTTTCGAGCATTTCAAAGCCGTAACCGGGACGTCGCCCCTGCAATACCAGAAGGACCTGCGCCTGCTGCACGCCCGAGATGCGCTGCGCACCTCGGGTGCCAAGGTGTCGGACGTCGCATTTCGCGTAGGGTATGAAAGTTCTGCCCAGTTCTCGCGCGAGTATGCGCGGAAGTTCGGCCTTTCGCCGCGACAGGATCGCGCTGCGCTGGCTGCGGAATGACCGCCTTGGTGAACACCTGCAGCCTTGAGCAAACGAACCACGAGCCTGATCAAGTTTCAGAGCATCCCGTGCGCAAGAGGATGCGTACCGTCTTGGCTGCTGACACTGGCTGGCAACATGCCCTTTAGTCAGAAGGGCTGCGTGTGGAATTACGCATGCCATTCTTAGCCGCCTGCGTCGGCACCAGAGCACGGACAAGCTTCTGCATGTTCAGGTAGCCCACAGGCGCACCATTGCGATGAACCTCATAGCTTAAAGTGGTGTCGCCCTCTGACAACGCAATGACAGACTCCAGCGTTGCATCGGCATCGACTGTTCCCGCTGTTTGTGGGGTATGGTCAGGTGCGACATCCATAATCGAGCGCACCCGCAAGACACGCGCGCGATTGATGTCGCTGATGAAGTCCACGATGTAGGGATCATTGGGGCTCAACAGGATTTCCTGCGGCTCGCCCTGTTGCACGACGATACCGTCTTTCAGGATGACAAGGTGATCGGCGAGTTTCAGCGCCTCATCAAGGTCGTGGCTGATGAACACAATGGTCTTTTGCAATTCCTGCTGCAGTTCCAACAGTAAGTCCTGCATGTCTGTACGGATCAGGGGATCGAGGGCGGAAAACGCCTCGTCCATCAGCATGATCGGCGCATTCGAGGTCAGCGCGCGGGCAATCCCAACGCGTTGCTGCATGCCTCCGGACAATTGATGAGGATATTGCCCGCCTTGGTTGCCAAGGCCGACGCGCTCCAGCCAGTTCAGCGCGTCTTTCTCATAGGCTGACCGATCCTCACCGCGCACAGAGCGAGCCATACCGGCATTGTCCAGAACCGTCTCATGCGGCAACAACGCAAAGTGCTGAAACACCATCGACATCTGCGTGCGGCGCAGTTCGCGCAGACGAGCTTCGCCAAACACTAGAATGTTCTCGCCATTTACGAGGATTTCACCGGCAGTCGGCTCGATCAGCCGATTCACATGCCGTATCAAGGTCGACTTTCCCGATCCCGACAACCCCATGATGACCGTGATCTCACCCGCGCGCATGTCGACATTGATGTCGCGCAGGCCAAGAACATGACGATGCTCGCTCATCAGCTCTGACTTACCCATGCCTGCGCGGACATGGTCCAAAGCCTTCAGGGGGTGCGTGCCGAAAATCTTGTAGAGATTGCGAATGGAAATGCTTGCATTCTGGCTCATCGGTTTTCCGATCAATGACGCGGAACGCTGGCTGCGGCATTGACCCGCGCCAGAGCCGCCTTTGTGACACGGTCGAGGATGACCGCCAGCAGAACGATACCCAGACCAGCCATCAAGCCGACCCCAAGTTCAAGATTGCGGATCCCGCGCAAGACCAGCACACCAAGCCCCGGCGCAGAGACAAGAGAGGCGATTACGACCATCGCAAGGCTCATCATGATTGTTTGGTTCACGCCGGCCATGATGTTCGGCAGCGCCAGTGGGATCTGTACGCGGACAAGTTTCTGATGTCTTGTCATGCCAAAAGCTTCTGCAGCCTCTATGACATCCTTGTCTACCAGACGGATGCCAAGATCCGTTAGCCGGATGACGGGAACGATAGCATAGAGAATGATCGCAATTCCGTACAGTTTCGGCTCGGTGACGGAAAACAGGAAAATCAAGGGGATCAGATAGACGAAGGTCGGCAAGGTCTGCAGCATGTCCAGCACCGGGATCGTCAATCGCTGCATGGTGTCGCTTCGGGACATCGCAATTCCGATGGGCACGCCGAATAGCACACATAGGAAGGCACACACGAAAATGATGGACATGGTCTGCATGGCGAAGGTGTAGTGATCGACAAACAAGAGGAACGCCAAGGCGCTCCCGACGAACCCCATCAGCGCCCAAGACCGTGACGCGACCCAGACCAGCGCCAGCATCAGCGGAAGCATGACCCACCACGGTGTTGCGGTGAACAGATGCAGTGCAGACTCAAGCGCCCAGCTCAGAGGCTGGGTCACAGGATCCAACACCACCTTCAACGGATCTTTGATGTTCAGGAAGCTTTCTTCAAGCCCGCGCGTCAGGTCGCGCGATCGCGCGATCGCCGGGCATGCTTGATTTAATGTGTCGAGCGATGGAAACGGCAACTCCCAAAGCGACGTCGCCCACGATGTATCAGAGTCGCCCCCTGATCCGCGGGCCAGCAGGTCTGCCATGCTCATGGGGCGCGGCTCTGCGTCTTGGTCACACCACTCTCGAAGCCCAAGCCCGTTGAACACGAAATCATAGGTTGCCATTGTCCGTCACTCCTCACGCGGGCGCGTCACAGACGGCGGGCATCGACTGTCAGCCATGCCCGCCGTTCATTTTGCTTATTGGAAGAGAGCGCTCAGTCGCTCCGTTGCAGCCTCATTGACCCAACCTTTCCAGGTGTCCTGACTTGTAGTCAGGAAATACACAGCCGCTTCCTCGGCAGACGCGCTGTTGTCCGCTTGCCAGGCCAGAAGTTTGCTCAACTCCTGTCCACCAAAAGAGATGTTGCTGACCAGCTCGAAAATATCGGGATTCCGGTCTGCGAAATCGGATGTAACCACCGTCAACACAGGCGCAGCTGGATAGGCCGATATTCCGGGTGTCGCACAATCCTGCGTCTGGTTGCATGCATGGATTTCAGCAACATGCGGGCCTATGTCGACAGCAACCATATTATAGCGCCCAAGAACCGCGGTAGGGCCCCAGTAATAGCCGAACCAGGGTTCGCGGTTTTCGTAAGCTGCGGCCATCGAGGCAGGCAACGTGTCGCCCGAACCGTGGTTGAACACCTCCATCCCTTTGCCTTCAAAATCGAAGGCTTTGACCAGATTGTCGTTGGCGATCCGGCAGCCCCAGCCATCGGGACAGTTGTGGAAACGACCACCCACCAGTTCGGGATTGGCAAGAATGCCCTCTATTGTGGCCAGTTCCGGGTGTGCCTCGACCAGATAATCGGGCACCCACCAGTTTTCGCTCCCGCCTTCGGCGAAGACATCCGCTGCCTTGACCAGTTGCCCTTCGGCTTCAAGACGGAAATACGCAGGGGCCGAGTTGACCCAGAGTTCCGGCACCACATCAGGTTCATTGTTTTCTGCCAGCGAGGTAATGGCCGTGGTGGTTGCCGAAGGTACGATCGTGACCTCGCACCCATAGCCCTGCGTCATCAGAAATTCGGTCACCCGTGTGATGATCTGGCCCGAGGCCCAGTTCATTTCAGCAACCGAAACTTCACCGCACTCAGCAAGAGCAACGGTTGGCAAAGCAAGGCCTGCAAAGGCCGTAGCGATAAGTGTTTTTTTCATCGATCAGTCTCCCTGTTTTTTGGTTTGTGTGTTGGTCTTGGATCAGTCGTCGTCATTCCCGCCCGCACCTGCTCCAGCCAGCGAACTGGCGGATGTCGGCACCGTCGAGGCCATCATGAACTGCATCAAACGGGCGTATTGGGTTGCAAGGACCGTCCCGCGATGTGTGGGTGGCCAATCTGGGCTTGGGGTTTTGTCCTGCGGGTCGGGGGTGATCGTGACCTGCGCCGGGCCTGCGATACCTACGGACCCCGTAATGGAGGGGCATGCGCCCGGTGCAAGGACAACCTGTGTGTCTGCCCAGTCCAGCCTGATCCGCTGTCCGGCTTGATCAGCCAGACGCGCTGCAAAAGGGAGCAGGAAAAAGGGGCTGTTTATCATCGGCAGCTTAGTCTTGATCGGGACGGAAAGAGCCGCTGTATCGGCCAGAACAATGCCCACGCGCAGCGCACAGTCGCCGCCATCCTCCGCGGCGTCCAGAACCTCCAGCACTGCGCCCGCCCAGTCCTGACCGGCGCGCGCCAGCCAGCACGCGGCCTCGCCAACCTCTTCGGATTCGCCCCAGCTGCGCCCGGCGCCACGCGCGGCACGGGCGGACAAGGCTGTAATTTCCGACAGTGACAGCTCCAACTCTGCTTCCCTGCGGACTTCATGCTTCATGGCAATCCCCGTTCATCTCGTCGGGGAAGGGTGCGCCTTGAAACAAACTGATCCGCACCCAGCGGTCCGAGCGCGGGTCAAAACGCGTCGCGCCGAAAAACGCGAGTTTGCAGCGCAGAATGTCGATCGGCAGCATCTCGGCAGAGATCAGATTGTCGCGGATTTCCGCAAAAGGATGGCGCGCCGTGATCTGCGCCCGCCGCACCGCGGGGCGGTGTTCAGGAGCGGCCAAAAGCACATGCGCAACCGGCAGGTCATCGGGCTGTTCCTGCAACGCCTGCCAGAGTGCCGCAGCCTGTCGCCCGGTATCCAGCGGCAATTCGCGTTCGGCACCCGGTTCCTCGTGGCGTTCTCCCAAGCGCGGCTCTAGTTTGTCTTCGGACACATACCAAAAGCGAGCACATTGCGCGCGGGCCGTGTAGTCGGGCCGCAGCGCCCAGCCATATTGCGCCTTTAGAATGGCGCGCAAGTCGCCCACCGGCATCGCGCCATTGATGGCGAAATGGGCGCTTTCATCCGCCTCCATGCAGTCGCCGAGGCCGTCGATCAATGCGCCATGCGGCTCCAATATCGCGGCCAGCAATGCCTCTTGCCCCTCAAGCGGCAAGACGTCCTGCCCCCAGCGCCACAGGTCATCCCAAGGATGGGGGGTGGTTTGGTCCCAACCCTGAGCGACATGGTCGGCAATCTGGTTCAAACTGGCACGCAGATCAGCCAGTTTTGCAATCTGGATGTCATGCGCGCTCGTCCAGAGAGCGGCGTTTTCACGCGCGGCTTCCAACGTCGAATGCAACTGTGCCAACTGCGCAGCTCCAACGGTGAATTGTGCGCGCACACGGGCCAACGCCTCTTCGCGCGCCAGCATCCAGTTGTTCAGCAAGATCGGATGGCGGATCAGGAAAGGCGCCATACCCAAACCTGTAGAATTGCCGACCCCGAGCCCGCGCTTTAATTCGGACGCAAGCCGTACGGCCGTTTCGCCACCCTTTGCACGGGCAAGATGCTCGACCAGATCAACCGTAAAGGCGCGGGTCAACCAGACCGAAAGCATTTCGGCCTGAAACGGTGCACGCATTTCGGGGCGCTGCGCGATGGCTGATCGGTCCACAGCGCCAAATTTACCCGAACCATAGACAGCCGTCGTTCGCATCAGATAGCCGGTTTCAAGCAGCATCGCCGGGTCAGGTTGCAGGCCTTTCGCAAGCCGCTCCACCACATGCTCGAAAAGCCTCACCGAGCGATTGGCCCGGCTAAGACTGAGTTCTCGCGGGCTAACGCGCCCGGCTTCCTGCAACGGGACATTGGCAGCAAGGCGGTCCAGATCATCAGGCGTCGGCGTGCCGTCAAACAGCGTGAACGTCGCGTCCCATGCGGTCGCAATCACCCGGTCCGAGCGCGCCTCGGGCGGCAGATCATGGGCGAATGCCACAAGACTATAGGTCCGCGCGGGGCCAATGGCGCGATAGACAGCATAGCCCACGCCTTTGGCGTCGATCTCCCAGACGGGTCGGTCAAAGCGCCAGCTCTCGGCCTGCATTCGGAGCAGAAGTTGGCGCAGAAATGACAAGCGTGTGGGATGGCTGCACCCCATCCGTGCAAGGCGCATCACCTCGTCCGGGCTGCGCCGGAAGGCGCGGGCTTGCGGCATTGGGTTCAAGTCCTCGCAGCTCATTGCGCGACCTCTTGGTCTGGACGTTCAGCCGCGCCAAAGCTCTGGCGAAAGAACCGTGCCCAGTTGCCACCCATCACCGCGCCGATCTCTTCGGGAGAGAAGCCAACAGCGCACAAACCGGATTCGATCTGCCCAAAATCGCGATTGTCGCGGAACCAGTCGGGCATCGGAGGAAAGCCAGGATTGTCTGCGCTGCCCTCGCCATAATCGCGCGCCTTGGTCCAGCGACCTGCGCGCATCCAGTCGACGACACTGTCCGGCTGATCTTGGCACAAATCCGTGCCAATACCGATGTGCTCAATCCCCATCTTCTCCGCCGTCTCGGCGACCATTCTGCAGAATTCATCCAGACTGCATGACCCGCCTCCGCGCAGATGATGCGGATAGACCGAAAACCCCAGCATGCCGCCGCTTTCAGCCAGCGCACGCAAAACGCGGTCGGATTTGTTGCGAAGCGCCGGGTGCCAGCTTGCGGGATTGGCATGGGTTATGGCGATGGGACGTGTGGAATATGCAATCGCATCGAGTGTCGAGCGTTCACCGGAATGGCTCATGTCGATGACCATCCCGACGCGGTTCATTTCCGTCACAACCTCGCGACCCATACGGGTCAATCCGGTGTCATCAGCTTCATAACAGCCCGATGCCAGCAAGGACTGATTGTTATAGGTCAGTTGCATGAAGCGCAGACCAAGGCGGTGCAACACTTCGACAAGACCGATGTCATCTTCGATACAGGACGGGTTTTGCGACCCCAAAAAGATCGCCGTACGCTTGGTATTTCGGGCAAGGTCAATATCGTCCGCCGTAAAGCCCTGAAAGATCAGATCCGGGTGGCGTTCGAACCAGCGGTTCCATGCCTCGATATTCAGCACGGTCTCGCGAAAGTTCTCGTGATAGGTGATCGTGACATGAACAGCATCGACACCACCTGCGCGCATCTGACGAAAGATCTTTTCCGACCAGTTGGCATATTGCAGCGCGTCGATACGCGGGGTCATGCCGGCGCCCCCGCATAGCTGTAGGCTGTCTTGACCGTGGTGTAGAATTCTTCGGCAAAGCGCCCCTGTTCGCGCGGCCCATAGCTGGAAGCACCACGCCCACCAAAGGGCACATGATAGTCTGTGCCCGCAGTTGGCAGGTTGATCATGACGCAGCCCGCCCGCGCATTGCGGCGGAAATGCGTAGCGCGCGCCAGATCGCGGGTCATGATGCCTGCGGTCAAACCGAATTCAGTATCATTCGCGAGGTGCAGCGCCTCATCATAGCTGTAGGCCTTGATGACGCAGGTGATCGGGGCAAACATCTCTTCTCGGTTGATGCGCATATCGTTGCGCGTGCCTGCAAACACGGTGGGGGCCATGAAATACCCCTCTGTGGGGCGCTCCAACCGGGTGCCGCCGCACACCAGTTCGGCACCCTCGGCCGTGCCGGTCTTAATATAGGCAAGGTTGGAGGCAAGCTGCTCGGCGCTCACCACGGGGCCGATCTGGGTGCCATCTTCCAGCGCATGACCGACGCGTAGCGCCTGTGCGGCGGCTGCAAGCTTGTCCACGAATTCATCATGGATACGTTCATGGACAATCAGGCGGCTGGCCGCAGTGCATTTCTGCCCAGTACCGCCAAAGGCCGCATTGGTGGCGTGCGCGACGGCCAGGTCGATGTCGCAATCGTCCATGATGACCATGGGGTTTTTGGACCCCATCTCCATCTGCAGCTTGGTCATGTTGGGGATGGCAGCCGCCGCAATACCGCGCCCCACTGGCACGGAACCGGTAAAGCTGATCGCATCGACATCCGCGCTTTCGGCCAGCGCCTGTCCGATCTCACGTCCTGCCCCCATGACCAGATTGAACAGTTCTTTAGGCAGATCTTGCTTGGCAATGATCTGCGTCAGCGCGACAGCGCTGGCGGGGGTCTGGTTCGCGGGTTTCCAGATCACGGCGTTGCCAAAAGCCAGCGCAGGGGCGATTTTCCAAGCCGGGGTGGCCACCGGGAAATTCCACGGGCTGATGATCGCCACAACGCCCACGGGCTCGCGCCGCACATCAATTTCAATGCCGTCGCGCACCGAGTCAGCCGTCTGGCCCAACTGGCGAAGCGCTTCGGCAGCGAAATAGGTAAAGAACTGCCCGGCACGATAGACCTCGCCCTTGCCTTCGGCAGCAGGCTTGCCTTCCTCTCGAGCGATGAGCGTGCCGATTTCCTCGGCGCGGGCCATCAATTCAGTGCCGATGGCCATGAGAACATCATGGCGTTTCTGCGGTCCCGTTGCCCCCCAAACAGCCTGCGCCTCACGCGCCGCGGCGAATGCTTGGGCAAGTTGGAGCGTGTCTGCCTGTGCAAAATGCCCGATCGTTTCCGATAGATCAGAGGGATTGTGGTTTTCCATGCGGGTTGGACCGTCGCGCCAGTCGCCTGCGATAAAATTACAGGTTTCAAGTTGCATGTCATTTCCTCTTGCCGCTCAGGCGGTCTTGATCCGATCCATCAAGGCGGCATCAACCTGCACACCCTCCATTTCGATGCGTTTGCGGTTTGCCACCCGGCGCGCACCGGGCAGCCGCGCACCGGTCTGATCCGTGATCGCGCTTGTCAGTCGCAGGATCGCAGTATGGAACCCATCACCAGAGAACGCTACGGGATCAACGCCGATGAAGAACTGCCCCGTGCCCGGCGGCCCACCTTTAGGGCCAGAGAACGGACTGGCCTCGATCCCCAAATTGCCCCCCGACAGAGCGGCCGCAAAGATTTCGACCATAAGGCCCATTCCGAAACCCTTTTGCCCACCCGCAGGCAGCATTGACCCTGCAAGGGCTGCCTCTGCGTCTTCTGTCGGATGGCCATCGGCATCAAGCGCCCATCCTCGCTCAATCACCTCGCCTTTGCGGGCGCGCAGAATGATCTCGGATTTCGCGATGGCACTTGCCGACTGGTCAATCACCAGACGCGCTCCCCCTGATCCGTCTGGCACCGCCAATGCAAATGGGTTGGTCCCGATCACCGGGCGGCTGCCACCGATTGGGGCCATCGAAGCGGGCGCATTGGTATGGCACAGCCCCACCAAACCGGATTCAGCCAACCGCTCTGCATGATGGCCCAGAACACCGCAGTTATAGGACCGCGACACCGCCATTGCCGCAACCCCCTGTCCACGCACGGCAGCGACAAAGTCTTGCCAGCCTGCGTCGATCGCGGCATGGGCGAAACCGTGTGCAGCATCGACTTGAATCGCTGAAGCGCGCGACCGTGACACGACCGGGGTTGCAGTGCCCAGAACCTTGCCGCAGCGCAGATGCTCGGCATAGATCGGCACATACATCAGACCGTGGCTGCGAATGCCATCGCGCTCGGCCAGCCGGGTCGAGCGTGCGACCGCAGCTGATTGTTCCTCGGATGCCCCTGCGCGCGCCAAAGTCTGATGCGCAAGGTCTTCCACCTGATCCAATGTAAGTATCGTGTCGGTCATCTGGTCCCCCCAAAGTCACGCTATGGGGGTGACTTATTCAGATCAAACGAATTAAAGTGAACTTGACTTCAGTTTTTTTGAGGTGACGGGACATGATCCGAACCCAGAGCTTGCGTGTTTTCGTCACCGTTGCCAGCTGCGGCAATATCCGCGACGCGGCCAAGGTCCTGCGCCGTACGGATTCCGCCGTCTCAATGACCCTCAAACAGCTTGAGAACGATCTTGGCGCCCGCCTGTTCGAAACGGACAGAAAACATACGCTGACGGCGCTTGGCGTTGAAGTGAACAAGCTCGCTCAGGACTTGTTGCGCGAACATGATCGCACAACCGAACGGATCGTCGCGCTTGCCGAAGGGCGGGAAGGTGTCTTGCGCATTGCCGCTGTCCCCTCGGTCGCCGCACAGCTTCTGCCGCCGGTGCTCAGCGCGATGTTGGCCGATCATGCTGGCGTTCGGATCGAATTGTTGGATACCGACAGTACCAGCGTGCATATGCTGGTCGAAACAGGCGTCGTCGAGTTGGGCATCGGTGGCGCGCCCGCGGCCGGGACAGGCCTTAGCTTCGTTGCCTTGTTCAATGACCCGTTTCGGCTGGTCTGCCGCAAGGACCATCCTCTTGCCCAAATCAAACAGCCCTTGTCCCGCCAAGATGTGCATGCGCATCGGTTGATCAGCAACAAATCAACCGTCGGGTATTCTGGATTCGAGGAGGATGGCCCAGATCGCGCGTCAGCGCTTAGTGCGCGCAACGTCATTTCACTGATGGCTTTGGTGCGGGCGGGAGCTGGCGCAACGATTTTACCTGCTCTCGCGACGCGCTCCATCTATGATGATCTTTGCGCGCTGGAACTAGATGATCCCTCGGCGCTTCGGACCGTCGGCTTTGTGATGCGCCGTGGAGGCCATACCAGTCCGATTTGCACAGCGTTCCAAAACCGCCTCGTTTCGCTGATCCGGACATCCGACATCACGTCTCATCCGATGCTACCCAGCGACGATCAATGTCTGCCATGACCCAAAGCAGTGCGGGCTGCCCTAATTAGCAGCAGAAATCGGTGCACAGCGTAGGGGCGATCCAAGAATGGAGGCTTGCCATCAAGTGGGGTGTCGAAGAATGGGCGAGGGTTGACAAGACAAAGCTCGTTGGTAGCGCTGAGATATGAAAAACACATCTGCCAGCCCCGCTCCTGTGCGTACCCGTGACCCGGAACGAACCAAAGGCCAAATCCTTGAGGCCGCATTGAGCGAATTTGCCACCAACGGATATGACGGTGCGAAAGTCCACCAGATCGCAAAGAGCGCAGGATGTAATGCGCGACTGATCTATCATTATTTCGACAATAAGGAGCGCCTCTACGCCGCGGCGCTTCGCAAGATCTACTCAGATATCCGCGAGCGTGAGGCGGAGCTCAATCTGGATGCCCTTCCCCCGGAACAAGCCGTGAAGCAGCTGACAGAAACGACATTCGATTTCTTTGAAAACAACACAGCCTTTCTGTCGATCACCCGCAGCGAGAACCTGCTTGGAGGGCGTTTCATCTCGCAGATGCCGGAAATCCAGAAGATGTCCGCACCGTTCCTCGACAAGATCTCGGATGCTTTGAAGCGAGGTCATGCCGAGGGTGTCTTCCGCGCCGGCATTGATGTCTTGCAACTCTATGTCAGCATCGTCGCGCTGAGCGCCCATCATATCAACGCAAGTCATACCCTGTCAGCGACGTTTGGCCGTGACATCTCTAGTGTGGCTTGGCGACAAGAGCGCAGGGCGCATGTGGTCGAGATGATCCAAAACGCAGTTGCGTTGCGCGAATCGACAGCGTGATCCCTCTTATGGGTGCGACATTGTATACCTCCGCATATGCAGAATTCTTGCTCAGAGCTAATGAAACGTGCCTGCAAAACAGGCAGCAGCAAAATAATTCAATTTTGATTTACTTAAGAGCTTTCTAACATCAAGCATGCGGCTGCATGTCCATCACCATGAACATGACAGCCACCATACCCGCTTCCTCCACGCAGCAGGCAAAACCTGCAGGCGTACACCCCCGACCGGCGTTGGAACTGCAAGATGCGTCTGTTGTCTTCGGCAGCGGAGACACTGCAGTCACGGCTCTTTCGCCCACAAACCTGCGTATGGACCGCGGCGATTTTCTAGCGCTTGTCGGCCCATCGGGCTGCGGCAAGTCCACGATCCTCAAACTGGTCAGCAACCTGATCCAGCCCAGCTCTGGGCTTGTCTTGGTGGGCGGAAAAGAGGCGAAGGCCAAGGAATTGCGCATCGGCATGGCGTTCCAGAATCCGACCATGCTGCCTTGGCTGACAATCGAGCAAAACATTTTGATGCCGCTCAAGATCGTAGCGCCGTTCAAGCACACATACCGCAAGGACAAGAAAGGCGCGTTCCGGGACCGCGTGCACGACCTGCTGGGTCAGGTCGGGCTAAAGGACTTTGCCAACCACTACCCGTGGCAATTGTCCGGCGGAATGTTGCAGCGCTCCAACCTGTGTCGGGCGCTGGTGCATGAACCCGACTTGCTGCTGCTGGATGAGCCGTTTGGCGCGCTCGATCAATTTACCCGCGAAGAGCTGTGGCAGATCATGCAGACGCTGTATCTGGACAGAAAGCCCACGGTGCTGCTGGTCACACATGACTTGCGCGAAGCCGGCTACCTTGCCAACCGCATCTGCGTGATGAGCGCGCGACCCGGTCGAATCATCTCGGACGAACCGGTGAACATCCCGCAGCCGCGGGACATCGGCATGATCTACAGTCCCGAATTCGTCGAAATGACCCAAGGCCTGCGCGAGTTGATCGCGCAAGTCCGCAACGCGTGAGGACTTAACCAATGACCGACTCTCAACGCATCCGCTTGCTTTCGTCCTCGCTGATCATCGGGTTCTTTCTCACTTGGGAAGTGCTGTGCATCGTTCTGAACGTGTCGGACCTAATCCTGCCACGCCCATCAGAAATTCTTGTGACCATGTGGACGCGCTTCCCGGTACTGTGGCCGCACATTCTCCAAACGCTCTACTCCACGCTTTTCGGCTTTTCGCTGGGCGTGATGATCGGCGTCACCCTCGGTGTCATCGTTGGCACATCCAAGATCGCCTACGCCGTGGCCTATCCGCTGCTGGTTGGCTTCTCGTCGATCCCCAAGGTTGCTGTGGTTCCGATTTTTGTGCTTTGGTTCGGCTCGGGCACCACGCCAGCCGTACTTACGGCGATGGTGATCTGTGTGTTCCCGATTGTTGTAAACATCGCAACCGGGCTTGCCACCACGGAACCAGAACTCGAGGACGTGCTCAAGACGCTGGGTGCCTCCAAGTCAGAAATCCTCTGGAATGTTGGCCTTCCTCGCGCAATGCCGTACTTCTTTGCGTCCCTCAAAGTGGCAATCACACTGTCTTTTGTCGGAGCCGTGCTGTCGGAAACCGTAGCTTCGAACATGGGTATCGGCAACGTGATGATGACCGCGTCATCGAACTTTCAGGTCTCGCTTGTCTTTGCCGGTCTGATCATCCTCGCCCTGATGGGGGTCGCGCTTTACGCGGTCTTCTCGTTCCTTGAACGCCGTGTCACCGGCTGGGCCACACGCGGCAACGACATCGCCGTCACCTGATCCAAAATTTCCCTCTCTCCAATCGAAAAGGACGACCTCATGAAACACTCTCTGTTCGGTGCCGCCCTCGCCATGCTTGCCGGAGCTGCCCCTGCCTTTGCCGAAATGACCGACATCCGCTTTACACTGGGCTGGAAGACACAAGGGTCCGACGCGCCTTTCCTCCTTGCTCTGCACAAAGGGTATTTCGAGGAAGAAGGTCTGAACGTCACCATCGACCAAGGTGAAGGATCGGCCGCCACTGTGACGCGTATCATGGGCGGGGCCTATGACGCGGGCTTCGGTGACATCAACGCGATCATCCAGAACGCAGCCGCCCGCCCGGGCGAAGCTCCGGTCATGGTGTACCAACTGTGGAACCGCCCACCGTTTGCGATTGTGACACCCAAGACTGCTGGCATTGAGTCGCCCGCCGATTTTGAAGGCAAGACGCTGGGAGGCGCACAGGGCACACCGACCACACGCCTGTTCCCGGTCTTTGCCGAACTGAACGGCATCGACCTTGAAAAGGTCGCACAGGAAAACATGGCACCCAACCTTCAGGAACCCATGATGATCCGCGGCGATATCGACGGTGCGTTTGTCTTCACCTCGACCAGCTGGTTCAACCTGATCGCCAACCGTCAAGATCCGGCGAATGACTACAATTGGTTCAATTTCGAAGACTACGGGATGGACCTCTATTCCAACGGTCTGATGGTGTCGCGCGCAATGCTGGCGGAAAACCCCGAAGCGGTGGCCGGGCTCGTCCGCGCAGTGAACAAGGCCACGATGGAAGTTGCAGCCAATCAGGA